>DASUMA010000015.1:0-163362 GCA_036277915.1 Solirubrobacterales bacterium | reverse complement strand
CGCGAGCTCGGGCAGCTTGCCGACGATCTTCTCGTTGGACGGGTCGAAGAAGTGGATCATCCGCGCGGGCGTGACCGGGATCTCCAGCAGCGGGTCCGGGGCGCCCTGCGCGAGCGGCTTGGCGAAGGCACGGGGATTGCGCATGGACGCGTGACCGTACCCGCCGACCGGCTCGCCGCGCCTCAGTCGGGACGTAGGATCGCCCCCTTATGAGCGAGCACACCGTGGAGACCGACCAGGCCGCGCGCGAGGCGAGCGGCGCCCATCCCTACGGCCGCTACCTCGAGGAGTTCGAGGTCGGCGCGGTCTACAAGCACTGGCCCGCCAAGACGGTGACCGAGTCGGACGACCACCTGTTCTGCCTGATCACGATGAACCACCACCCGCTGCACCTCAACGACGTCTACGCCAAAGGCTCCCAGCAGGGGAAAAACGTCGTCGTCGGGCCGCTCGTCTACTCGCTGGCCCTGGGGATGTCGGTCTCCGACGTCTCCGGCAAGGCGATCGCCAACCTGGCGACCGAAGAGCTGAGCCACCCCAACCCGGTCTTCCACGGCGACACCCTCTTCTGCGAGACCGAGGTGCTGGACGTGAAGCCGTCGAAATCGAAGCTTGACCGCGGCGTCGTCAAAGTCCACACCCGGGTCCTCAACCAGGACGGCGTCCTCGTCGCTGAGTTCAAGCGCCTGGTTCTGGTCCCGCGCCGCGAGCACGGGTAGGCCTCAGCCGCGGCGCACGGCGGCGACCGGCAGCGACTCGACGGTCTTCGTGCCGCGGGGGCCGGCCGCCGTCAGTCCCGGGCAGTAGCTGCCCATCAGGGCGTAGACGCGGCCGCCCGTCGTCGCGGCGCCGAAGCCGCGGCGCTCGATGTGGAGGTCGGGGAGGCGCTGCCAGCGGTTGGTCCGCGGATCGAACGCCCAGGCGCTGGGAGAGGCCCAGCCGCCACCGTCCTCCCAGTGCTGCTGGTCCTCGCCGCCGACGATCACGACCTTGCCGGCGGCGGTGGTGATGCCGACGAAGCCGGCCCCGAGCGGCATCTGAGGGAGCCGTACCCAGGCGTCTTTGACGGGGTCGAAGCGATCGAACTCCGCTGAGGGCGGGGTGTCGTTGTTGGTGTCGAGCAGGCCGGCGCGGCCGCCGGCCACGTACAGCTTGCCGCCGAGGCCGATCGCGACGGTGTGGTGGCGGGGGACCGGCATGTCCGGCCCGGTGCTCCAGGTCTCGCTCGCGAAGTCGTAGATTTCGAGCCGGCCGTAGGGGCTGCCGGTAAGGGCGACGCCGAAGGTTTGGGGCGCCCCGCCGGCGACGTAGAGCTTGTCGCCGACCACGGCGGTGCCGGCGCCGCCCCGGGCAAGGCCCATCGGCGGCAGCTCCTGCCAATCGTTCGCGACAGGGTCGTAGCGCCAGAGGCTGTTGGTCGCGTCGTCTCCGTTCAGGTAGCCGCCGGCCAGGTAGAGGTCGCCGCGGTAGGTGGCGGCCTGGCTGTGGTTGAGGCCGACCGGCGAGCGCGTCGGCTGGCTCCAGGTCCTGGTGTGAGTGTCGTAGGCGAGGACCGTGTGCAGGTTCTCGGGCCGTTCGCCGTTGGTCGCGTAGATGACGGGGCCGATCGCGACGGCGCTGCCCTCGACCGGGGCCCGCGGCGCCGGCGGCTCGAAGCGCCACTGGCCCGGGCCCGGCTTCGGGCTGTGCGGGCTTTCGCGGTACATCCCGAGCTTGCAGGGCGGGTAGGTGAACGCGTCGCTGAGGCCGAGCGTCTCCTTCCACTGGCCCGGAAGGTCGATCGGGCCGGTCGCGGCGAGGACGCCGATGACCAGCACGACGAGCATCGCGACCGTCAGCGCGCCGAGGAGCCTGAACCCCCTCATAGGCCCAGTATCGCCGACGCTTTGCCGCGAGGTCGGATTAGCCGTGGCCGACGGCGGAGACGGGCAGCGATTCGACCGTGCTGGTGGTGACCGGGCCGTTCGGCTTAAGGCCGGGGCAGATGCTGCCGCCGATCGCGTAGATCCGCCCGTCATCCGTCGCCGCGGCGAAGGCGTGGCGTTCGACGTCCATGTCCGGCAGTCGCTTCCAGCGGCCCGTGTGCGGGTCGAAGGCCCAGGCCGTGGGCGTGACCCAGCCGCCGCCGTCTTCCCAGCCGGCCTCGTCGTCGCCCCCGAGGACCACGATCTTGCCGTCGGCGGCTACCGCGACGAGCGAGGAGGTCGGCCCCAGCGGCAGGTCCGGGAGGCGGGTCCAGCGGTCGGTTGCCGGGTCATAGCGGACGAACTCGTCGCTCGACTGTTCCTCGACGAGGCGACCGCCCGCCATGTAGATCTTGCCGTCGAGCAGGGCGACGCCGACGTGGTGGACGCCGAGCGGCGGCGGCGTCGCCGGCGACCAGGTGCGGGTCTTGAAGTCGAACACTTCCATCACCGGCTTCGGGGCCTTGGCGACGTCGACGTTGTAGGGCTGGGCGCCGCCGTCGACGACGTAGAGCTTGTCGCCGATCACGACCGCGCCGCCGCCGCCGCGCGCCTGCTTCATCGGCGGCAGCTCCGACCACTGGTTCTTCGCCGGGTCGAACTGGAAGAAGCGGTTGGTCTCGGCTTCGCCTTCGAGGAAGCCGCCGGCGAGGTAGAGCTTGCCGTCGTGCACCGCCGAGGGGCTGTGGTTGAGCCCGACCGGCAGCTGCGCCGGCTGCGTCCAGCGGTGGTCGCGGGTGTCGAAGACGAGGACCCGGTGCAGGTTGCCGGGGCGGGCGCCGCCGGTGACGTAGATCTTCGGCCCGATCGTCGCCGCCGAGCCCTCGACCTGGCTGTGCGGGGTTTCCGGGTCGTCCTGCCAGTGCCCCGGAAGGGGCGGCGGCGTGGCGGGGCTCTTGCGGTACATGCCGAGCCGGCAGGGCGGGTCCGGCGTCGCCTCCTGGAAGCCGAGCTCCGTCCGCCACGATCCCGGCAGGTCGACCACGTCCGCGTAGGCGAGGACGGCGACTACGAACAGGGTCGCCATCACGGCCAGGAGTGCTCCGAGCAGCTTCACCGGACCGGGATTAAACCGCTTTCCGTCGGCAGAAACAGCATCTCAGCCGTTGCGCACGGTGGAGTACGGGAGCGACTCGACCGTGTGGGTCCCGACCGGGCCGGTCGGCTTGATTCCCGGGCAGTAGCTGCCCATCAGCACGTAGACGCGCCCGTCGGCCGCCGCCGCGCCCATGCCACGGCGCTCGATGTGGAGGTCGGGCAGGCGCTGCCACCGGTTGGCCTCCGGGTCGAAGGCCCAGGCGGTGGGAGTGGTCCAGCCGCCGCCGTTCTCCCAGCCAGCCTGGTCCTCGCCGCCGACGACGACGATCCGGCCGGCCGCGGCAGCGATCCCCATGTAGCCGGCGGGGAAGGGCATTTCGGGCAGGCGTTCCCACTTTCCGGTGGCCGGGTCGTAGCGGTCGAACTCGCCGATCGGGGGGACGGTGTTGTTGGTGTCGAGCAGCCCGGCGCGGCCGCCGGCGACGTAGAGCTTGCCGTCGAGGCCGGCGCCGACCAGGTGGTGGCGGGGGACCGGCATGTCGGGGCCGGCGCTCCAGCGTTCGGTCTCGAAATCGTAGATTTCGAAGGTCCCGTAGGGAGAGCCCTCGGCGGTCACTCCGAAGGTTCGCGGGGCGCCTCCAGCGACGTAGAGCTTGTCGCCGACGACTGCGGTCGCTGCGGCGCCGCGTGGCTTCACCATCGAGGGCAGCTGGGTCCACTCGTCGCTCTCGGGGTCGTATTTCCAGAACTCGTTGGTCGGCTGGTCGCCGTCGAGGTAGCCGCCCGCCAGGTAGAGGTCGCCCTTGTAGGTGGCGGCCTGGCTGTGGTTGAGGCCGATCGGCGTCTGGGTCGGTTCGCTCCACTCGCGGGTGCGGGTGTCGTAGGCGATCACCCGGTGCAGATCGCCCGGATAGGAGCCGTTGGTCGCGTAGATCACCGGCCCGATCGCGATCGCCGATCCCTCGACCGCCGCCCGTGGCGCTTCCGGCTCGAACCGCCACTGGCCCGGCCCTGGCTTCGGGCTGTGCGGGGATTCTCGGTAGATGCCGAGGCGGCAGGGTGGGTTTGGGGTCGCTTCCGCGAACCCGAGCTCGGTCCGCAGGTTCCCCGGCAGGTTGATCACCTCGGCCGCGGCGAGGACGCCGACGACGAGCAGGATCGACATCAGCCCGCCGAGCACGGCCAGCACCTTCATCCCTCTGCCTTGCATGGAATCGCCGAGTATCCCGCAACCTTCGTCTATGTCTGACAAAACATTCGTCCAGATGGAAACGAAACCAGCAGGCAGGGATTTCAGGCTCGTTGGTTGAATCTGTCCGACGATGGATTCCGGACCGGCGAGCGACCCGATACCCGTCTTCGACGTCCAGCTCGACGAGAGCCACGTCGACGCGGTTGCGGCGACGCTGCGCTCCGGCTGGCTGACGATGGGGCCGCGGATCAAGGAGTTCGAGGAGGAGTTCGCCGAGCACCTCGGCACCCCGCACGCGATCGCCGTCTCCAGCTGCACCTCGGCCCTCCACCTCGCCTACCTGGCGGCTGGCGTCGGCCCCGGCGACGAGGTGATCGTCCCCGGCATCACCTTCGTCGCCTCCGCGGCGGCGGTCCGCTACTGCGGCGCCACGCCGGTGCTGGCGGAGATCGCCGGCCAGGGGGACCTCGGGTTGGACCCGGCCGACGTCGAGGCCCGGATCGGGCCGAAGACGAAGGCGGTCTGCGCAGTCCACTACGGCGGCTACGCGGCGCCGCTCGGCCCGCTGCAGGAAATCTGCGACCGCCACGGCCTGGCCCTGATCGAGGACGCCGCCCACAGTCCCGAGGCGGTTCAGCCCGGCGGCTCCGGCCAGAAGCTTGGGACCTTCGGCCTCGCCGGCACCTTCAGCTTCTTCTCCAACAAGATCCTCTCCTGCGGCGAGGGCGGCCTGCTGGCGACCGCCGACGACAAGGTCGCCGAGCTCGCACGGAGCCGCCGCTCGCACGCGATGACGACCGGGACCTGGGACCGTCACCGCGGCCACGCGCTCGGCTATGACGTGGTCGAGGTCGGCTACAACTACCGCCTCGACGAGCCGCGGGCGGCGCTGCTCTCGGCCCGCCTGCCCGGCCTCGCCGAGGACATCGCCGCGCGGAGGGCGCTGACCCACCGCTACCGCGAGCTGCTGGGCGAGGTCGAGGGCCTGGTGCTCCCTTATACGGACGAGCAGGTTGACGCCAGCTCTTGTTACGTGATGCCGGTGATGCTCGAGGACGCCGAGCTGCGCGACCCGGTCCGCAAGCTGCTGACCGAGAGCCACAAGGTCCAGACCAGTGTGCTGTATCCCTCGATCAGCGAATTCACCGCCTACGGGGCGGGGGAGACCGAGCTGCCGCGCTGCGAACGGGCGGCGCGGACGCAGCTGACGCTGCCGCTCTACCCGCACCTGGGCGAAGAGCGGCTGCAGCGGGTGGTTGGGGCGCTGCGCGAGAGCCTCGGCGAAGCCGCGGCCTGAGCTAGGCGTCGCGGCTCTCGGCGGCCGCCGAGAGGAACTCGGTCCAGCTGGCGGCGCAGTCCTGCAGCAGCGCGCAGAGGCGACGTAGGGCGGCGAAGTCGTCACGCAGCTCCCAGCCCCAGTGCAGGGTGATCGGCGCCCAGAGGCCCGCTTCACCGGCGATCAGGCGCTCGAGTCCCGCCGCCGCCTCGGCTGCGGTGCCGTAGAGCGGCGCGTAGGAGGGCAGGTACACGGCCTCGCCGTGCCAGGCCGGGGTCGGCTGCCAGCCGAGCAGGCGGACGCTCTCGGGGCCGCCGCAGACGACCTCGAAGCGCTCGGCCAGCAGCGGGTACTGGGCGGCGTCGAAGCGGTTGAAGGGGGGGACGAAGACCGGCGTCGGCAGACCCTGGCGGTCGAAGACGGCGCGGGCGCCGTCGACTCGCTCCGCGGTCCGGGTCGGGTCGAGCCCGCAGAACTCGGAGTGGTGGCGGGGATGGGCGTGGCGGGTGCGGTGGTCGGCGCCGTGCAGGCCGAAGACGACGCCGTCGTCCGGGAGCGCGCGCAGCGTCTCCACCTCACCCGGGTCGAGGTCGCGGCGCTCGGCAAGGTCGGGGTCGAGGTAATCGCGGGAGACGTGGGGGGTGATCGCCAGCAGGTAGGGGACTCCGGCCTCGGCGAGGACGGCGTGGAAGCGGTGGAAGGCATCAGTGCCGAACTCCCCGGCGGGGTCGAAGGCGCGGGCGTGGGGGAACTCGTCGACCCGGACCAGCGCCCGTGGCGGCCCCGCCGCCGCCTCGCCGAGGACGGCGTGGCGGAAGCGCTGCAGCCTTGGGACGACGTCGTGCTCCCACCGGAGCCGGCCCGATCGCGCCCGCAGCGCCTGGGCGAAGCGCCAGGGCTGGCGGGCCGGCAGCCGCGGCGCCAGGCCGCGCTGGGGCGGCGCGCCGTCGCCGGGCTTGTGCGGCCAGAGGTGCAGGGCGGCGCTGCGTCGCTCGTCGTCGCTCACCCGGGCATGATCCCCCAGGCGGCGGCGGTTCTGTCAGACGCCGGATAGGCCGCGCCGGGCCTCGCTTGGGAGCGTGCCAGCGCCGTCACGGCGAGCTCGCCCTTTGGCCGATTGACACGGCGGGTTGAGCTGGGACTCTCGAGTCGCCCGTCTCAGCAGACGGGTTCACTCATACCCAACCAAGGGAGCATCAAAATGAACGGACGTAGAGCCACCATCGGCCTCTGCATGCTTTGCGCACTGCTCGCCAGCGCCTTCGCAGCCCAGGGCGCCTCGGCCGCTGGCACAACAGCCTTCACATGCGTGCAGGGCGCGGGAGTCCTGAGAGGCGAGCACTGCCTGACCACGGGTAACGCGTCGCCTATCTACGGTCACGTGCCGGTCCCGGAGAACCTGACAACAGAGGTGACGGTGACCAACGCGAAGACCGCCCAGGAAACAACGACGCATACGCCCGCACGACTGCGATTGACGGTCGGGGGAATCCCGCTGGAACTCTCGGCGACAGGCATCCACGGCGCGGGCTGGATGGAAAACAAGAAAAGCCCCACGCTCGAGCATTACGTTCACGGCCAGGGCACCCTTACATTCACAGAAGCCAAAGTGACACAGCCAGCTGGGAACGGCTGCAAAGTCACAACACATAAAGAAGACGGCAGTGGCTTCGAAGAGGGCGAAAACGAAGTTGTCCACAGCCGGGAACTGACAGCGACGACGGAGGGGCAGGGCCACTTCCTCAAAGTCGAAGCCGCGGACAAAGGCAACATCGCGAATTTCTTCGTCACATGCGAAGTCAAAATCCCGGCGATCGAAGGCACATGGTCCTGCAACGGAAGCGTGAGAGGCGTCCCGAACGGCGCGACAGTCAACTTCACGCACGCCGAAACGACAGCGCAGAACACGCTGAAATGCAAAGGCTTCAAAGCCGGGCTCCAAGCCAGCGTGACACTGAGCGGCCGTAACAAAGGCAGCACCGATCCCTTCACGCCGCTGGCACCAACAACAACCTCGACCGGAGGCCGCGGCGCCAAATCCTGATTTTCTGGCTTCCGTAAAGACGACCATCCCGGGGCACCTCTGCCTGGTGTCCCGGGTTGCCGTCTACGGGGCGGTTCTGTCAGACGCCGGGGCCGTGGTTAGGCTTCGCCGCGTGAAGCGAGCCGTGGTACTTGCCGGCGGTCTGGGGATGCGGCTGCGTCCCTACACGACCGTGCTGCCGAAGCCGCTGATGCCGGTCGGCGACCGGCCGATCCTCGACGTGATCGTGCGCCAGCTGAAGCTGCACGGTTTCGAGCGGCTGACGATCGTCACCGGGCACCTGGCGGAGCTGATCGAGGCCTTCTTCGGCGACGGCGAGCGGTTCGGGATCGCGATCGACTACTTCCGCGAGGATGAGCCGCTGGGCACGGTCGGGGCGCTGGCCCTGCTCGAGGGGCTTGACGAGGATTTCCTGGTGATGAACGGGGACGTGCTCACCGACCTCGCGTACGGCGACTTCCTCGCCTCCCACAGCGCCTCCGGCGCGGCCGCCAGCATCGCCGCCCACCAGCGCGAGGTCCAGGTCTCCCTCGGCGTTCTCCAGTTCGAGGACTCCGACGACGCCGACCGCCTCACCGGGTACATCGAGAAGCCGACCTACCACTACGAGGTCAGCATGGGCGTCTACGCCTTCTCGCCGCGGGCGGTGGAGCTGATCGAGCCGCACCAGCGGCTCGACTTCCCCGACCTGGTGCTGAAGCTGCTCGACGCCGGCGAGACCGTGCGGGCGCGTCGCAGCGAGGACGACTACTGGCTCGACATCGGCCGCCACGACGACTACGAGACCGCGATGGACGAATTCGAGCGGATGCGCGAGCGGCTGCTGCCGGGCTCTCCGCCCGGATGAGGCTGGCCGGCCGCGACATCGTCTGCGTCGGCTCGGCCGATTGGGCGACCGAGCTGCCGATCAACCAGCACCAGCTGATGGGCCGCCTCGCGGCCGAGAGCAACGTCCTCTTCGTCGAGTCGCTGGGACTGCGCCGGCCGCAGCTGGCCGGGCGCGACCTCAGCCGCCTCTGGCGGCGGCTGCGGCGGGGCCTGCGCGGGGCGCGCCCCGCCGACGGCCTGCACGTGCTCGCGCCGCTGGTCCTGCCGCTGCACTCCTACGCGGCGGTGCGGCGCCTCAATCAGTGGCTGCTGCGCTTCCAGGTGAAGCGGGCGGCACGCAAGCTGGGGATGCGGGCGCCGATCCTCTGGGCCTACGTGCCGCAGGCCGAGGCGCTGCTCGACGTCCTCGACCCGGCGCTGGTCGTCTACCACTGCGTCGACGACGTCGCCGCCCAGAAGGGGGTCGACGCCGAGAGCTTCCGCGCCGCGGAGGAGCGCTTCGCTCGTCGCGCCGACCTCGTCCTCGCCAGCGCCCCGGCGCTCGACGAGCGCATGCGGACGCTCTCCGGACATGTCCTCTACGCGCCCAACGTGGCTGACACGCCAACCTTCGCGACGGCCCTCGATCCCGGCCCGGTGGACCCGGCGCTGGAGGCGCTGCCACGGCCGCGGCTGGTCTTCCAGGGCGCGATCGTCGCGACCAAGCTCGACGCCGGGCTGCTGGCCGAGGTGGCGCGGCTGCGGCCCGAGTGGAGCATCGTCCTCGTCGGGCCGCGCGGCGCCGGCGACCCGGGCGGCGACCTCTCGGCGCTGGACGGCGCTGCCAGCATTCACCTGGTCGGACCGCGGCCCGAGGCGGAGCTGCCCGAGGTTCTGCGCGGCGCCGACGCCGGACTCATCCCCTACGCGATCAACGACCTCACCCGCAGCGTCTTCCCGATGAAGGTCTACGAGTACCTCGCCGCCGGCCTGCCGGTTCTGGCGACGCCGCTGCCGGCGCTGGAGGGTGTCGAGGAGATCGAGACCGTCGCCGACGCCGCGGCGCTGGTCGCGGCGGCTGAGCGCTGCTTCGCCGCCGACTCCCCGCAGGTGCGCCGCGAGCGCTCCGCAGCCGCCGCCGCCCACTCATGGGAGGCCCGCATCGAGGAGATCGAAGCCGCCCTCGGCTAGGCGGCTGCCTCGGCGAGGACGGCGCGGGTCTGCGCGGCGACCTCGGGCCAGCGGAAGCGGGTGGCGTGGGCGAGGCCGCGCTCGATTAGCTCGGGCGGGCGCGCCAGGGCTTCGCCGAGGGCCCGGGCCCAGGTCTCGGGCGTGCGCTCGGCGACGACGATCGCGGCCGGGCCGCTGACCTCCTCTAGCCCGCCGGAGTCGGCGGCGACGACGGCCGGCGTGCCGCAGGCCATCGCCTCCAGCGGAGCGATCCCGAAGCCCTCGTAGATCGCGGGCGCGGCGAAGGCGCCGGCGGCGCGCATCAGGTCGAGCAGCTCCTCCTCGGCGACCGGGCCGAGCAGGGAGCAGACGCCGCTGGCGCGGGCTGCCGCCTCGACCTCCTCGCTGCCGAAGCCGGAGGAGCCAGCGAGGACCAAGCGCCACTCGGCTCCCTCGCGCGCGGCCAGCGCCGCCGCCTCGACCAGCAGGTCGACGCCCTTGCGCGGTTCGTTGGCGCCGACGTGGAGGACGAAGGGTGCGGTCACTCCCCAGCGCTCCGCCACCGCCGCCCGCGCCGCCTCGCGGTCGCCGGGGGAGAAGGCCGCGTCGACGCCGTTGGGCACGACCCGGACACGCTCGGCCCCGACCCCGTAGTAGCTCTCGACGTCGGCGGCAGTCGTCCCCGAGACGGCGATCGTCCGCGTCGCCTTGCGCACCGAGCGTTTGACCTTGGTCTCGAACAGCCGCACGTGGGCCTCGGGCTTGATCCCGGGGAAGCGCAGCGCCGCCAGGTCGTGGATCGTGACCACGCTCGGCACCGGGCAGCGGCGCGGCAGCACGCTCTCCGGCGCCCAGAAGACGTCGGCCTTCGCGCGCGCCAGCCAGAGCGGCAGGAAAGCCTCGCGCCAGATCGGCGTGCCTTTGACCCGGATCCCGACCTCGTGGGCGCCGGCAACCGTAGTCTCCAGGCGCCGGGTGTTGGCCAGCAGCTCGATCTCGTCGCCACCGGCGATCAGCTCGGTGGCGATCCGGCTCAGGTACTTGGGGATGCCGCCCCAGTCGCCGCCGAGCACGTTGGCGTCGATCGCGATCCGCAGCGGGCGCCCGCTCACGTCGCCTCCTTGGCTTTGCGGTCGCGCAGAACCCGCCGCAACTGCTCGAGGTCGAGCGCCCGCGTCGCCAGCAGCAGCGCCGGGTAGAGGGCGGTCATCGCGAGGACGAGGACGATCGCCCCGGCGCCGGCCTGGCGCAGGCCCCAGACCGCCAGCCCGGCGACGGTGGCGGCGACGAGGGCCAGACCGATCTGGCGCAGCGAGAGGCGCATCTCGATTCGTCGCAGCACCATCGCCAGGCTCAGCGAGACGACCACGACCTCGGTCGCCAGCGTGATCCAGGCCGCCGCCTCGATCCCGAGCTCGGGGATCAGCAGCAGGTTCAGCGGCACGTTGAGGGCGAGGCCGGCGAGCGCGAACCAGATGTAGGTCCGCTGCAGGTCCATCGCCACGACCATGTTGCCGGCGACGTTGCCGATGCAGATCGGGATGAAGGCCGCGACCAGGATCGTCAGCACGGTGGCGCCGGAGACGTAGTCGGCGCCGTAGAGGAGCTCGATGATCGGCTCCGCGGCGGCGATCGTCAGCGCCAGGCCGCCGAGGGCGACGATCGTCAGGTAGTCGATCGCGACCTGCATCATCCGCCGCAGCCGCGGCTCGTCGGACGGGTAGAGCCCGGCCATGATCGGGAACAGGGTCACCATCAGCGCCATCGGCAGGAAGCCGGCGTTGTCGAGGATTTTGTACATCGCTGCGTAGACGCCGACTTCGGTGCTGTCGCCGGCGAGCTCGTAGACGAGGATCTGGTCGATGCGGCCGTAGGCGAAGGTCAGGGTGGCGGCGATCCCGACCGAGATCCCGATCCCGAGCAGCCGCGGCCAGAGCTCGCGCGCGCCCTCCCAGCGGACGTGGATCGTGCGCAGCGCGATCAGCGCCTGCCCGCCCTGGACGATGATCGCGATCGCCATGAAGGCGACGGCGAAGGCGGTCATGCTGCCATCGGTGGCGGCGATCGCGATCACCGAGCCGGCCCAGAGCACGCTGTTCAGGGTCGTGAAGGCGACGGTGACGTGGTTGCGGACGTGGAGGCGGAAGACGATCCGCAGGGTCGAGATCGCGGTGGTGAGGAAGCCGAGCGAGAGGACCAGGCCGGTGGCGATCATCTCGCTGTCGGAGGCGAGCAGCGCCAGCACGCCGACGAAGACGGCCAGCATCGGCACCGAGATCGCCAGCCGCAGGCTGGTCGCTGCGCCGACCCAGGCGCCCTCGCGCTCGGGCTCCTGCGCAGCGAGCCGGATCGCGACCGTTTCGAGGCCGAGGTTGCCGACCATCGCGATCAGCTCGATCGCCGCCAGGATCGTCGCCCACTCGCCGTACCGGGTCGCCTCGAGGGCGCGGACGAGGACGACCGTGGTGACGACGCCGAGGGCGATGTTGACCACCTGGCCGCCGAGCTGGATGCCGACGTCGGCGGCGACCCGGCGGTTCCCGACCCGGGTCGCGTGGGTGTGCTCCCTGCTCATCGCGCCGGCAGGTCGTGCCAGGCGGCGGCTAACCAGCCGAGCATGCCCCCGACCAGGAGCGAGAGCCGCGGCTCGACCCCGGTGAAGGTGGCCGTCAGCTCCACGATCCCCAGCGCCAGGAAGGATCCGAAGCAGGCGATCGCGCAGACCTGGATTGCCGGGTCAGGGTGTCTTCGCCAGATCTTCACCGCCGTCGCCAGCGCCACCGCCAGCAGGAGGACGTAGGCGATCGCGCCCAGCGGCCCGAAGGCGAGCCAGTACCAGAGGAAGGCGACGTGGGCATAGCGCCGGTCATGCGCCTCGGCCAGCGGCTGGTGCACCTCCCACTCGACCCCGAGCCCGATCCCGGTCAGCGGGTGGGCCTCGATGTTTTCGATCACGTTGGCGCGCTCGTCCATCCGGTAGCGGTCGCCGCGATTGCTGCCGAGGCCGCCGGGGCTGATCGTCTGCGCTCGTTCAGCCAGCGGGCTCGAGGAGGGGTCCGACGAGGAGGAGCCGATCG
This sequence comes from Solirubrobacterales bacterium, assembly GCA_036277915.1. GTDB lineage: Bacteria > Actinomycetota > Thermoleophilia > Solirubrobacterales > 70-9 > VAYN01. Next base: position 150,794 of record DASUMA010000015.1, on the reverse strand, counting down.
TCGCCGCGGCGGCCACGGTGAGGGCGAGCCCTACGGCGCAGATCGCGACCACGGCGCGGCCGCGGCGGCGGCTGGCGATGACGATGACGACGATCAGGGTGAAGACGGCGGCGATCCAGAAGGAGCGGCGGTAGGAGAGCAGCAGCGCCAGCGCTGCCATCGGCGCCCCGACCATCATCCAGACCGGCATCTGCACCCGCCGCACGCGGGCGGCGACGGCGCCGAGCAGGAAGACCAGCATCAGCATGTTCGGAAGCGGGCTGAGGAAGGTCGCGGTCTCTTCTTCGACCGCGCCGCCGACCCCGGCAAAAGCCGCGTAGAGCCCGGTCAGCCCCTTCAGCGACGCCAGCGCCGCGAACCCGACCGCGAAGATCTTCAAGGCGCGGGTGTCGCGCAGCACGTTGACGGTCAGCAGCGGCACCAGGATCAGGTAGCCGACGTGGGCGCTGCGGTGGAAGAGGTCGCCGACTTCAACCCCGGAGGTGAACCCGGTGGCGACCCCGGCGATCGTCGCCATCCCGAGGACGAGCAGCGGCAGCGTCAGCGGGTCCGGCAGGCGCGGCCGCAGGTCGGTGGCGACGAAGCGCAGGACGACGCCGGCGAGGCCGAAGAGCAGCAGCACGTCGGGGGCGGTGAAGCTGGAGACGACCTGTTCGTAGAAGCGTTCGCCGGAGGGGATGACGCCGACCGCTTCGGATTCGGCGAGGACCGCGCCGGCCAGCAGCAGTCCCAGCGAGGCCTCGGGAAAGCGCAGCAGGACGATGCAGAGGAGGAGGACGAGCGGTGCGACGGCGCCTTTCGCCCCGGCCGTCTGCAGCGCCGCGGCGAATACGACGCCAGTGAAGGCACCGGCGAGCGCGACCGCGACCGCCGGGCCGGGTGCCGGCAGCGCCAGGGTCGGACGGCTCAGACCCGAGTCTCCTGGGGGTGCCCGCTGCTCCGCCGCGGGTTGCGCGGCCGGTAGGCCTCGTAGCGGGTCTGTTTGGCGCTGGAGCGGTTGAAGGCGAAGCCGATCAGAGGGGCGCCGGTGGCGCGCAGGGCCTCGATCGCCCGCCGCGCCTCACGCCGGCGGGTGTGGCGCGAGTCGATCACGAAGACGACGCCGTCGGCGTAGCGTGAGAGCACGATCGGGTCGACCACGACCAGGGTCGGCGGGCTGTCGAAGAGGACGACGTCGTTGTCGCTCTGGAGCAGCTCGACGACCTCGCCCATGCGCCGCGAGGAGAGCGACTCGACCGCCTCTTCGGTGTGGGAGCCGGCCGGCAGCAGCTGCAGCGCCCCGTCACCGGCGGCGCCCTGCGGCAAGCGCACATTGACGGTGACCTCGGAGAAAGCCGGCTGGGGGTCGTTGACGAGCAGGTCGCTGAGCCCGGGAGAGAGGGTGGCTTTGAAGATCTCGTGCAGGGTCGGGCGCCGCAGGTCGGCGTCGACGGCGGTGACCCGGCGCCCTTCGGTGGCGAGGGTGCGGGCGACGTTGGAGGAGACGTAGCTCTTGCCGCAGCCGGACTCGGCCCCGGTGATCAGCACGGTGCGACCGCCGCTGATGCCGCCGGAGCCGTTGGCTTCGTGCCCGGCGGCCCGCTCGAGCGCGAAGACCATCGCCGTGCGCAGGCTGCGGAAGGCCTCGACCGGGGTGTCTTTGCGCCCTTTCGGGATCTCGCCGAGCAGTTGCAGGCCGAGGTCGCGAGCGGCGTCCTGGGCGGAGCCGTAACGGTCGAAGAAGAGGTCGCGGAGGTAGACCGCGCAGGCCCCGAGCAGGAGGGCGACGATGAATGCGAGGATCGCGTCGCGTTTCGGCGTCGGCGCCACCGGGTTGGGGTTGGGAGCAGCCTGCTCGACGATCCGCAGGGAGTCGCCGGGGTTGGAGGTCTGGGCGGCGATCTGTTCCTGCAGGGCGCGCAGCTCGACCTCGAGGGCGCCGCGGTCGGGGTCGGTAATCGGCAGTTCTTCCAGTTCGGATTCGATCTCGTTGACCTGGTCCTGGAGCGGCGCCAGCGCCTGTTTCAGCTGGTCGACCTGGAGACCGCCGAGGTAGCTGGCGAAGGCCTGGGCGTAGGCGTTGGCCCATTCGGCGGAGAGATCGGGGTCGTCGGTGACGGCCTTGAAGCTGAGCACGCCGATCCGCGACTCCGGCGAGACGTCGACGGCTTCGTTGAACTCGGGGATCTGGTCTTTGACGACCGGGTCTTCGTGGGCGATCGCGAGCACGGTGCTGGTCGCCGCGAGCTCGTCGTAGACGTTGGAGAGGCTGAGCAGTTCTTCCTCGTTCAGGACCTGGCCCGAGGCCTGGCTGGTGGAGACGATCTGGCCGAGGGCGTTGCTTTCGAATTCGTCCGTTCGCGAGGCGGAGATCAGGTAGACGACGAGCGCGGCGACGATCGCGAACAGCGCCAGCCAGCGCTTGTTTGCCCAGATCAGCCGGAGTTGAGGATTAAGTTCCACGGGGTTCGTTTGAGCTATCGGGCCGCTTGCGGCCTCACTTGAATCTCGCCAGCCTCAGGCCCACCGGGGGAAAGTGGCACCCGTCCGACAGAATAGCCACCGGCTAGGCCGGCTCTTGGGTGCGGGATTGCACCCGCAAGGCCGCGGTCGCCTCCGGCGGCGAGGCCGCGGGGGAGAGCGGCGCGGTCGCCCCGCGCAGGGCGCCGGGCAGCAGCCTCAGAGCGGCGCGCTCACGGCGGCCGGCGAGCAGCAGGGCGTCGACCGGCCGCAGCTGGTCCTCGGCGTCGATCGCGCGGGCAAGGGCCCCTGGGCGGCCGCCGGCGAGCGGCCGGTGCCGGACCGAGGAGTCGCCGGGCGGCTCGGCCCCGATCAGGACCACGTCGGCGCCGGCTTTCGCCGCCCGCTGCAGCCAGGGCGCCAGCTGGCCAGCACCGCGGGCGCTGAGGGCGACGCCGGCGATCCGCACCGGGCCCACCCGGGGCGGCTCCTGGCCGAAGCCGCCGGCGCCGCCGGCGACGCCGTGGCGCAGCCGGTGGAGGGTCGCCAGCGAGTCGGCCGCGCACTCCAGCCAGACCTTGCCGATGCCTCGCCAGCCGTCGCGCCAGCCGCCGTAGAGCCCGACCCGGTATGCGAGCTTGACCGCGGGTCGGATGAGGATCCCGACCACCGCCTCGGCGGCGCCCGGGCGGCCGCGCTGGCTGCCTTCGAGCCGGGCGTAGGCGCGGGCGTCGCGCACCGCCTCGCCCCAGGAGGAGGCGAGCAGGTGGGTGAGCTCGCCGCTGAAGGGGTGGACCGGCCCGTCGGGCCAGAGACCCTCGTGCACGCCGCGGGACTCGTCGTGGCGGAAGGCGCCGCGGCGGAAGAGGCGGTGCCGGTAGCGTGGGTAGCGGGTCGAAGGGCCGAGCGGGGCGCCGAGGAAGACGTCGCGCATCGGGATCGCCCCCATCCGCACCGCGGCCGGTGGTGCCGCGAGGAAGGCCTCGATCTCCGCCGCCAGCTGCGGGCTGACCCGCTCGTCGGCGTCGATCTCCAGCACCCACTCGCCACTGGCGTGGTCGAGGGCGACGTTGCGCTGGGCGGCGAACCCGGGCCAGGGGTTCTCGACCACCTTCGCCCCGGCGGCGGCGGCGAGCTCGCGGGTGCGGTCGACCGAGCCGCTGTCGACGACGACCACCTGGTCGCAGAAGCGCAGGCTGGCAAGGCAGTCGGGCAGCCGCGCCTCCTCGTCGCGGGCGATCACGCAGGCGCTGATCGTCGCGCTCATGAGCGTCCCTCGGCGGCGAGCAGCCCCCCGAGCCGCAGCGCCAGGGCAGCGACCGTCAGGGTCGGGTGGACCGGCGAGTAAGTCGGGAAGGCGGAGGAGCCAGCGACGAACAAGTTGCCGAGCTCCAGGTGACGAAGGTCAGGGTCGACCACGCCCTCGCCGGGGGCGCCGATCCGGCAGGTGCCCATCAGGTGGCCGCCGCGCGGCCCGGGCTCGGCCGCGACCGATTCGACCCCAAGTGGCTGCAGTCGCCGCTCCAGGGCGGCGGCGACGCGGTCGATCCCGTCCCGCTCATACGCGGTCGAGGGTGGGTAGGCGGTGCGGTTCAGGGGCAGCCCGAAGGAGTCGCGGTTGGGCGAGAGGGTGACCCGGCGCTCGGCCTGAGGAACGTCCTCAGTCAGCATGTCGAGGGCGAGGGTGCGGCGCCAGCGCGCGATCGCGGCCGCGCGGACGTCGGCGCCCGAGTCGCGGTCCTCGACCCCGTCCGCGACCAGGGGTGCGATCGGGGTGCCGGGGTTGAAGGGGATCAGGATTGCGGCCGAGCGGCGGGCGCGGAAATCGCCTTCGCGGAAGGACTCGGACAGACCGGTCGAGAGGGTCTCGCCATGACCGGGCTGCAGCGCCCGGCGCAGGCTGACCGTGAGCGTGGTGTGGCCGTGGTCGAAGAGGTAGCGGCCGACCGCCGGACCGTCGAGCCCGGAGCGCAAGAGCAGCGCCGGGTTTTCGATCCCGTTGGCGGCGAGGACGAATCGCTGCGCCCGTATGAGGACGCGCTCGCCGCCGGCGCCGATCGCCTCCAGCGCCTCGATCCGGTCGCCGGCGCCGGGCCGCAGGCGGGCGACGACGGTTTCGCGCAGCAGCCCAAGGCCGGGGTGGCTCAGTACCGGGTCGAGCCCGTTGAGGGCGGAGAAGCGGGCGTCGACCGGGCAGAGCTCGCAGGTGGCGGAGCCGCAGCAGGCAGGCCGGCCCTGCAGCGGCCGCGAGGGACGCGCCTGCGGCAGCGGCCGGAAGGGCGAGAGGTGCGGCGCCACCGCGAGGTCGGTCGGGCTCAGCTTGTGCGGCGGCAGGGCGCGGGCGCCGGGGATCGGCGCGCCGGCGGCCGGCGCCGGATCGGCCGGGGCGCCGGCGACGCCCAGCGCCTCCTCGGCCGCGCGGTAGAAGGGCAGCAGCTGCTCGAGCGAGAGCGGCCAGTCGCTCATCACCCCGAAGCTGGAGCGCATCTGGAAATCGGCGGCGGTGAAGCGCGGGGTGGCGCCGGACCAGTGCAGGGAGGAGCCGCCGACGCCGTAGACGTAGCTCCACGGGTAGGCGGGGGTGCCCGGCGCGGTTTCGTTGTTCGGGGCGGCGCCGGGGACGTCGGCCGCCCACTCGCCGTCGGCGAGCTGTTCCTCGTGCGTCTTCAGCGCCCCGCGCTCCAGCATCGTCACCCGCAGGCCAGCCTGCAGCGGCTGCCAGGAGGCGAGCAGGCCGCTGATCCCGGAGCCGACCACCGCGATGTCGGTCTCGATCGTCTTCAACTCGACCGCACCAGGCCGGCGCAGGCGGGGCTGCCAGGGTCGGAGCCGGTGACGGCGTAGGCGAGGTTCGCGGTCGGCCCCGAGAGCATCGGCGCCAGCAGCCCGTCGATCGCCTTGCGGCGCGCGTCCGCGGGCATCACCGCCGCCGCCGGGTCGCGGACGGCGAGGGCGAAGGCGGTGGCGCGGGCGTCGTACTCGGCCTCGCCGTACTCCTCCTTGGCCCGGGCCAGCAGCTGCTCCGCCAGCTCCTCCTCGATCCCCAGCCGCGAGGCGACCAGCTGCTCGAACTCCTCCCCCGGCAGCAGCTCCAGGTACGGGACCGCAACCGCCACCGCGATCGCCCCGGCCCCCACTGCGACGAACGTGCGCCGCCGCATCCGCAGCGCCCCCAACTCGCCCCGGTCCTCCATGTTATTTGTCGCCCTGTGGGCGACAAAGTGCATGGGGGTTGGGGAGGCGGTGCGGAGGAGGGTGAGGAGGCGCTGGGTTTGGAGGGCGCTGTCGTAGCGCTCGCTGATGCGGGCCTCGGCTTGCTCGCCGAGGGAGCGGCGGCGCTCCGGGTCGCGCAGGCGGCGCAGGGCCGCGGCCAGGGCCTCGGGGTCGCCGGGCGGGACGAGCTCGCCGGTCTCGCCGACCAGCTCCGGGATCGAGCCGACCGCGGAGGCGACGACGGGGAGCCCGGCGGCCATCGCCTCCAGGACCGCCCATGGCACGGCGTCGGCCCGGGTCGGCAGCGCGAAGACGTCGGCGCCGGCGTAGAGCTGGCGCAAGCGGTCGGTCCCGGACTCGACGCCGCGGTGCAGCTCGACGTGGTCGTGGGCGGGGACCTCGTCGCCGCTGACGACGTCAAGCACCGCCTCGCCGCCGAGCTGCCCGACCGCCTCGACCAGGGTCGGCAGCCCCTTGCGCTCGACGTCGTTGCCGACGAAGAGAACGCGCAGCGGGCCTGCCGGCTCGCGCCGGCGTCGCTCGGCAGCCGCCTGCGACCACCAGCCGGCGTCGAGGCCTGGGTGGAGCGTCGCGATCCGCCCCTCCTCGATCCCGTACTCCTCGCGCAGCGCATCCGCGTTCCACTCGGTCCACGGCATCAGCGCCGCCGCGCCGCGCAGCGCCCGCCGCTCCAGTCGCGCGATCAGCCGCAGCTGCAACCCGGTGCCGCGACCCGCCGGCCCCTGGTACTCCAGCGCCGTGAACTGGCCGACGGTGGCGTCGATCGAGAGCACGCAGGGAGTGCGGCGCATTGGCCCGCGCATGAGCAGCGCTGAGGCCTGGGTGACGATCAGGGCGACGTCGGCCTCGCGTCGGTGTCGCACCAGCAGCCGCCGGGCCTGCCAGGACCAGCGCAGGCGCCAGCGCAGCCCGTGCAGGTCAGCGTCGCCGAGCTGCCCCCAGCGCCGCAGCCAGAGCCGGCCTAGCCGCGAGGGTGGCGGCACGGTGACGAAGGTCGTCTCGACTCCCGACTGACCCGCCAGCGACGCTTCCAGCTGCCGTTTCAGCGTCCGGTGCCCGAGCACGCCCTCGTCGATCACCAGCACCCGCAGCGCCATCAGCCCGCGCCCAGCATCAGTCGCTCGGCCTGCTCGGCGACCACGGCGCGGTCGAAGCGCTCGACCGCGCGCCGCGCCGCCAGCTCGCCCTCGCGCCGCACCCGCTCGGGGTCACCCTCGTAGCCGCGCAGGACCGCGGCGACCGCCTCGGGGTCGTTCTCCGGGGAGACGATCGCGCCGTAGGAGTCCTCGATCAGCCCGACCACGCCCTCGGCCCCCGTGGAGACGCAGGGGCGGCCGGCGAGCATCCCCAGGATCACCGCCCGCGGCTGGCCCTCGGCAGGGCTGGGGCAGAAGACGGAGACGTCGAAGGCGGAGAGCACGTCGCCGATCTCCGCCCCCGGGGTGGAGAGGATGTGGGCGCGCTCGCCGAGCAGCGCCCCGGCCTGCTCGCGCAGCGCCGCCTCGGTCTCGCCGGCGCCGGCGAGGATCAGGTGGGCCCCGTCGCCGAGCCGGCCGACCGCCTCGATCAGGACGTCGTTGCGCTTCTTCGGATGGAAGCGGGAGACGCACCCGACCGTGAAGGCACCCTCGGGGATGCCGAGCTCGGCCCGGACCCGGGCTCGCCCCTCGGCGCTGAAGCGGATCTCCTCGGTCCGCATCGCGTTCGGCAGCACCGTCACCTTGGCCGCGTCGACGCCGGCGGCGATCACCGACTCGCGCGTCCCCTCGGAGATCGCCATCACCGCGCCGACCCCGCGCCCGGCGCGGGCGTAGGCCCAGCGCCCCGGCCCCTGCCGCATCTGCCGCGGCACCGGTCCCCACTCGCACCAGGCGATGCGGGGGCGCAGCGCCGCCGGGAGACTGGGGGCCAGCAGCTGCTCCTTCTTGTAGTGGAGGAGGAGCACGTCGTAGGGGGCCTCGGCCTCGAGCGCTTCGCGCAGGCGGCGGCGGAGCGCCGGCCAGCGCAGCATCAGCTTCGGCCAGTCCGCGCCGGAGAGCTTCGGCCCGAGCTCCAGCGGCCGCACCCCGACCCGGGTGTCGCGGCCGATCTCGGGCGAGTCGCTCAGCATCACCGCCTCGTGCCCGCGCCCGATCAGCGCGTCGAGCAGCTCGACGGCGGCGAACTCGGCGCCGCCGGGGGCGGCGCCGGTCATCACCGAGACGATCTTCACTGCGCCAGGCGCCGCTCCAGCGCCTCGATCGAGTACTCGCGCTCGGCCAGCTCGCGCCCGGCCGCAGCCAGCGGATTGCCGCGGGCGGGGTCGAGCGCGAGCTCGATCGCTGCGGCGAAGGACTCGCCGTCGGCCTCGCCCTCGGCGTAGTGCTCGCCGGCCCGCACCTCGAGGCCGGCGGCGGCGCGCGGGGTGGCGGCGACCGGGACCGAGTAAGCCAGCGCCTCGACGAACTTCAGCGGGGAGCCGCCGCCCTCCAGCAGCGGCACCGCGACGCAGCCGGCATCGAGGTAGAGCTGGCGCAGGTCGGGGACGAATCCGCTCGGCCGCACCCGCGAGTCACCGGCCTCGAAGCTCTCGCTGCCCTTGCCGGCGATCGTAAGCACCGCGTCGGGGGCGCGCTCCCAGAGTCGCGGCATCGCCTCGCGGGCGAGGAACTCGAGGGCGCCGCGGTTGGGCTCGTAGGAGAGGTCGGCGACGAAGAGGACGCCGCGCTCGCCGCTGCGCGGCGGCGCCGGCTCGATCGCGGCGACGTCGACGACGTTGGGGACGAGCCGAAGCTGCGCCTCGGGGGCGAGCGCCGCCGCCCCCTCCATGTCGGCCGGGGAGACCATCCAGCTCTCGGCGAAGCTCTGCAGCAACAGCCGCTCGAAGCGCTCCAGCGCCGCCTGTGACATCCCCGCTTCGTCGAGCCGGTGGCGGAAGGTGGACTCGAGGTTGTGCGCGCTGTACACGGCCGCCCGGCGCCCGGCGACCGAGAGCAGCGCCGCCGCGGCGACTGGCCCCTCGGCGATCAGTCGCGTCTCATCGTTGCCCTCGCTCAGCTCCGCTGCCCGCGCCGCCACCCGCGGCCAGATCCCGCGGGCGAAGTCCTCGGGCACGCCGCGCATCCGCGCCCGCGCGTAGGCGGGCAGCCGCGCCATGGTCCCGGGGCGCTCGACCCGGTGCATGGTCAGGCCCTCGATCTCCCCGTAGGCGGGGTCGGGCTGCTCGGCGCCGAAGGCCCCGTAGACCAGGTCCACCGGCCCCAGTGCCGCCAGCGCCCGCACGATCCCGTAGGTCCGCCGCGCGCGGCCCGAGTCGAGGGTGGGGGTGAATGAGGTGGCGATCGCGGTCCTCATCGGGCGAGTTTGCCGACAAAAAGGGCGGCGGCGCGGCGAGTATAAGGCGCACCACGGACCGGGATCGGAACGGCGGCGTGCCTGGGAAGGAGCTAGTCGAAGGCTTGTATCGCTGCCTGGACGATCGCGTAGGACGGCTTCGGGGTCCCGTTCTGGCGGATCAGCCCGAACTGCAGCTCGCGATCGCCGCTGTTGGTGCCGCGATCGAGCAGCTGGAAGATCGAGAGCATCGGGATCTTCCACTCGGGGTGGGCGACGACCGCGTCGATCATCGCCGCAAGGTGCGCGGCCTGTTCGGTCTCATCGACGCACTCGCCGCCGCAGCTGGCGGTCGACTCGCCGTACTCGGTCAGCCAGATCTCCTTGGAAGCGAACCCAAGCTCGTCCATCCGCTCGCGCAGGTATTCGATTCGCCCGAACGGGCTCTCGTCGCCGGCGGTGGCGGGATGGTGCCCGTACCAGTACGGGTGGAAGGCGAAGGCGTCGAACAGGGAGGAGAGGTTGGGGACCTGCTCGGCGAGGATCTCGAGCCAGTCGTCGTCGTGGCCGTAGACGTAGACGGGCAGCACCACCCGCACCGGCAGGTTGAGTCGCTTGATCTCTTCCAGGGTCGGCAGCACCGTCGCCGAGTACTCCTCCGGCGACATCGCCCCGAAGTAGGGCTCGTTGCCGAGCTCGATCGTGTCGATCGCGTAGCGCGAGGCGTCGAGGTTCGGGTGCGCCGTCCAGAAGCTGCCGCCGGGCCCGTAGTAGCGAACGAAGGCGACCACCCAGTCGCGGTAGTGCGCAGGGTCGCCGAGCTCGTTGCCGGCGAGCAGTGCGTGGATCCGGGTGTGGATCGTGCCCGCGGCGGCTTCGACGATGTCGTCCTGCTCGTTGACCGGCTCGTTCGGGTCCCACTCGTGGCGGGTGACGGCGGCGCCGAGTTCGGTCCGCATCCGCGTTTCGGTCGAGCTCCAGCCGGCGTAGCCGCCGTCGATCGAGATCGTCAGCGTGTCGGCGGGGGCGGGTGGCGGCGGCGGGGGCGGGGGAACCGGCTGGGACGGATCGACCCCGCCCGTTCCTTTTTCGGGTTCCTCGGCCGGGCCTTCGGGCGGTTTCGTCACCGGCGGCTCCTCAGCTGGAGGCTCTTCGCCGGCGGGAGGCGGCGGCGGTGGCTCGGAGGCCGGGGGCTCCGCGGGCGGCTCCTCGGCCGGCGGCGGATCGACCGCGCCGGGCGTGGCCGGCGGCGATCCGGTCGGCGGGCTCAGGTCCGGTTTCCCAGTGGGGGAGCCCGGCTCTGCCGAGGAGCCTGGAGCCGGGCCTCCGCCAGCAGGCGCGGCGGCCGTTCCCGGCACCGTGGCCGGTGCCCCGCGCCGGTGCTTGCGCAGCGCGCGCCGGTAGTGGACCGCGGTGTGCCGGCGCTGGGCCTGATGCCCGGGGGCAAGCCGGTTCTGGCCGTGCTCGAGGACGGCGCTGGCCAGCCCGCCAAACCGCTTGCGCTCGTCGTGCGAAGCCAGCGAGAGCCCGCTTGCTGCGGTCAGGACGGCGGCAAGCACGGCAAGTGCCAACAGGACTGGTCTGTGGACATTCATATATTCGTCCACAAACTTACCCGGTTTTAGCGACCGATATGTCGCTCTTTAGTTATCGGCGGAGCCGCCTCCTTGCGGCGGGACCCCGTTTCTCCCGCTAGGCGCCGTATTTCACCGCGGCCTGGCGCAGCGCCTCGTACGCGGGCTTCTTGGAGCCGTCGGTGCGGAGCACGCCGTACCAGCTGCTGCTACCGAAGTCGCGGTAGTTGAAGTAGATGACCTCGGCCACGTAGCCGGTGCCCTTGCACCAGGCAATGAAGTTGGTCAGGTTGGTTGCCTGGTCGGCCTCGCTCCACTGCAGGCTGTCGCCGGTGGCGGACTGGGTGATCGCGGTCGGCCAGCCGACCTCGGTGATGTAGATCGGGCCGCCGGTCAGCGAGCGGGCGCCTTCGATCAGGGCCCGGTTGCCGAGCGCCGAGCTCGTCTTCGAGCCGGTGCCGCCGTAGGGGTGGACGATAAAGCCGTCGACGTAGGTGGCCCAGTCGGAGGTCAGCCAGGCCTTGCCCCAGGCGAGCCCGCCGGGGCCGTCGATCGTGGCGAGGATCTTCGGCGCCGAGGAGCCGTAGGCGCCGTGGAAGGCGGCGTAGGTCTTCTTCACCAGGTCTCGGTAGCAGACCGCGTTGGAGCTGCTCATCGCGTTGGAGCCCCAGAACCAGGTGCCGCCGGGCTCGTTCAGGACCTCGATCGTGGGCGAGATCGTCGGGGTGGTGTTGGCCTTGTAGTAGGCGAGGGTGTCGGCGACCCAGCTGCTCTGGTTGAGCGCGCAGACGCCGCCGGTGCTGTACGGGCCGGAGAAGTTCAGCTGGACCCGGAGGCCGGCCTTCTTGAAGGCTTCGAGGCCGCTGAGACCGCGCTCGGTCTCGTAGCGGACGGTGTTGACCGCGCCGCGCACGTCGCTGGCGCCGGTGCTGCCGTAGTTGCCGGCGTCGAGGCCGACCATCATGCCGCTGACGCCGGGGCTCGGAGCCGGGGCGGGCGCCGGAGCCGGTTCGGGGTTCGGGGCGGGGGCGGAGGACGGGGTCGGGACGTTGGCGACGTTGACCGTGACCGAGGCGGTGCGCGAGTTGCCCGCGTCGTCGAAGGCGGTGGCGCTGAGGGTGTGGGACCCGTTGGTGACCTTGGTGGTGTCGAAGTGGCAGTTCCAGGGGTCCGCGATCTCGGTGTTGAGGGTGCTGCCGTCGACCTTCATCACCACGCGGTCGACGCCGCCGGCGTCGCTGGCGTTGGCGACGCACTTGGTGCCTTCGATGTTGCCGCTGACGGTGGCGCCGGCCGTCGGGGCCTGCCAGCTGACGCTGGGGGCGGTGGTGTCGCCGGCGGGCGCGGGCTCCGGTGACGGCGCCGGGGCCGGCTCGGGCTCAGGGGCGGGCGTGGGCCCGGGAGCCGGCTCGGTAGGCGCCGGCGCCGGGGTGGGCTCGGTGGGGGCTGGGGAGGAGACGTTGGCGACGTTGACGCTGATCGAGGCGGTGCGCGAGTTGCCCGCCGCGTCGAAGGCGGTGGCGCTCAGCGTGTGGGACCCGTTGGCGACCTTGGTCGTGTCGAAGTGGCAGTTCCAGGGAGTGGCGATCTCGGTGTTGAGGACGGCGCCGTCGACCTTCATCACGACCTTGACCACGCCACGGTTGTCGCTGGCGCTGGCGACGCAGCTGGCCCCTTCGATGTTGCCCTTGACGGTGGCGCCTGCGGTCGGTGCCTGCCACTTGACGCTGGGGGCGGTGGTGTCGGAGCTCCGCCGCTTCGAGGCCGTCCCCTGGGCCATCGCCTTGAGGCACTTGCGCTGCACGGCCTGGCGCTTGGCGGCGGGGGCCGCGGCGGCGCGCTTGGCGCAGACCGCGTCGGCTCGCGCGGGGGTCTCAGCACTCGCGGCGGCGCTGACCACGAGGGCCGGGAAGACGCCGAGGAGAAGCGCGAGGAGGGCAGTGCGGAGGGGCGATGAGGTGAGGCTCTTGGCGGTCGGCATGCAGGGCTTGTCGACCGCCAGACCGCTCAACAATGCTGAACTCGAGAACTCTGGACAGATGACCCAGGGCAGTCACAGAGTTATGGGTACTCGCGGTTAGCTGCAGGCGTATTTGCGAGTACCGAGAGGCTGGAAGGAAGCGCCGAGCTAGCCGCGGAACTGCTGCATTGCGCTCTGCACGATGTCGTAGGACGACTTCTCCGAGCCGTCCTGGCGCAGCATCCCGAACTGCAGCTCACGGTCGCCGCTGTTGGTGCCGCGGTCGCGCAGCTGGAACAGCGAGAGCATCTTCACGCCCCAGTCGGGGCGGCTGGCGACGGCGTCGATCATCTGCTGCAGGTGCGCCGCCTGGGTGGCCTCGTCGACGCACTCTTCGCCGCAGCTGGCCGTCGACTCGCCGTACTCGGTGATGTAGATCGGCTTGGTGTTGGCGCCGAGCTCGTTCATCCGCTGGCGCAGCTTCTCGATCCGGCCGAAGGGGCCGGCGGCGTCGACGGTAGCCGGGTCGTGCCCGTACCAGTAGGGATGGTCGGCGAAGGCGCCGAAGAGTTCGTTGAGATTGGGGATGCGCTTGTAGAGCGTGTCCATCCAGGAGGTGTTGCTGCCGTAGACGCGGCTGGGAAGGACGACGAAGACCGGCAGGCCCAGCTGCTTGATCGCTTCCAGCGTCGGCCGCACCGTGTCGGCGTAGAGCTCGGGGGACATCTCGCCGAAATAGGGCTCGTTGCCGAGCTCGATCGTGGTGATCGCGAAGCGCGAGGCGTCGAGCTGGGGGTGCTCGGCCCAGAAGCTGCCGCCGACGCCGTAGCGCTGGACGAAGGCGACGACCCAGTCGCGGTAGTGGGCGGGGTCGCCGAGCTGGTTGCCGCCGAGCAGGGCGTGGATCCGGGTGCGGATCGTCCCGGCGGCGACTTCGACCACGTCGTCCTGCTCGTCGACCGGCTCGGCCGGGTCCCACTCGTGGCGGGTGACGGCGGCGCCGAGTTCGGCCCGCTCCTGGATTTCGGTGTCGCTCCAGCCGGCGTAGCCGCCGTCGACGCCGATCGTCAGCTGGCCGCTGACCGAAGTCGGGAGCGCGCTGGTCTTGGCCTTCTTGCGCTTGGCGGCGCGGCGCTGGCGCAGCTGGCAGCGGCGCTGGACCTTGGCGCGGGTCCGCCGCGCGGCGCGGCGCGCAGCCCGCGGGCTCTTCGCCTTGCGGGCGGCGGCGCGGGCCTTGCGCGCGGCCAGGCTCTTGCAGCTGCTGGCGCCGGCGGGCGCAGCGGCGGCCGGGCTGGCGCTGCCGACGCGGGTCCCCGCGGCGCCGTCGCTGGCGGCGGCGATGCCGGTGCCAAAGCAGGCGAGAGCGATCGCGACCAGGGCGAGGAGGAGTGTGTGAGGGGCGCGCTGCATGCCGCCCCATCGGCGCGCGGACCTGTCCTACCCCGCAAAAGCAAGGCCAACTGGACGTATGTACTAGTTCTATTTTGACCGCGCAAACCCGCTTGCAGAGCCAAAACCGCTGCACGGACGCAAGCAAAGGCTCCGAACGCAGTTGTCCCCGCATACCGGGGACAGGTGCGTCGGGAGTGGCGCGGCGCTAAGGGGTGTTGCGGTGAATCGCGTCGAACGGGTCGCCGAAAGCCTCGTCATCGAGGCCCTTGGCGATCTCGCGGACGCCGTCGGGCACCCGCATCTCCGGTTCGAAGCCGAGCCGCGAGAGGATCTTGGCGAAGGAGACCTTGTAGTCGCGCGGGTCCTCGTCGCGGTGGACGAAGCTGACGTTGCCACGCGGGACCGCCTCGCCGATGATCTCAACCAGGTCCAGCTTGCGGTAGTTCTCGTCGCTGTGGCCGACGTTGAAGACGTCGTTGCCGACCTCGTCGGGGCCCGCGTCGAGCACCCGGACGATGCCGCGGGCGGCGTCGCGGACGTGGACGTAGGGGCGCCAGAACTGCTCGCCGAAGACTTCGAGGTCACGGTCGGCCCAGAGTTCGCGGGTGAACTCGTTGACGGTGAGGTCGAAGCGCATCCGCGGCGCCGCCCCGTAGACAGTGGCGAAGCGCAGGCAGGTCGGCGTCGTCGGGCCGCTGCCGTCGGACAGCAGCATTTTCTCGATCTCCACCTTCTGTTCGGCGTAGAGCGAGACCGGCGCCAGCGGCGCTTCCTCGTCGACCGGGGTCTCGGGGTCGGCCATGCGGCCGTAGTTGGAGCAGGTGGAGGCGAAGATCAGGTGCTTGACGCCGGCCTCGTTGGCGTCGGCGACGAGGCCGCGGGTCGCCTCGACGTTGGTCTCGCGGGCGAGCTCCGGGTCGCGGGCGCAGGCGGGGTCGCCGACGATCGCCGCCAGGTGGACCACGGCCTCGGCCCCGGCCAGCAGCTCGCGGCGCGCGTCGGCGTCGCGGATGTCCGCGATCTTCACCTTGGCGCCCTTGCCCTCGAGCTCGTCGGCGATGTGCTGCTGGCCGTGCAGCAGCGAGTCGAGCACCCGCACCTCGCGCCCGGCCTCGAGCAGGGCGGCGGCGACTTCGGCGCCGACGTAGCCGGCGCCGCCGGTGATCAGGACCGGGCCGCCGCTCACGCGTAGACCCTCTGCTCGCCGGCGTAGCGCTTGACCAGTCCGGTGAGCCGCTCGCGGAAGGCCTCCGCGCTGAAGCGCTCGGCGTTGGCGCGGATCGCGGCCGGGTCGAAGCTGGTGAAGTCGGTGTCGCGCAGCGCCTCGGCCAGCGCCGCGGCGTCCTCGCCGTCGACCAGAACCCCGGTCTCGCCGGGAACCACGGTCTCGCGGACGCCGCCGCGGTTGACCGCGACGACCGGCCGGCCGGCGGCCTGGGCCTCGACGGCGGCGATTCCGAACTCCTCGACGTTGGGGACGACCAGGGCGATGCAGCGAGAATATAGATCCGTCAGACGGTAATCCGGGACGCTGCCGAGGAACTCGGCGCCATCGCCGCCGTAGAGCGCTTCCAGCCGCTCCTGGTCGGGCCCCTCGCCGACGATCTTGATCGGCCGGCCGGCGAGCCGGGCTGCCTCCAGCGCGACCTCGACCCGCTTGTGGGGGACGATCTGGCCGACGAAGAGGAGGAAGTCCTCGGGCTGCCCAGGGGAGAAGCGCTCGATCGAGACGGGCGGGTGGACGATCTCCGACTCGACCCCGTAGAGCTCGGCGATCCGCTCCTGGGTGATGCGCGAGTTGGCGACGTAGTTGGTGACCCTGCCAGCCGCCTCCAGGTCCCAGGCGCGGATCCGGTTCAGCCGCCACCGCAGCGCCGGCCGCAGCGGCCGCCGCACCTCCGCCTCCGCCCGCTCCCGCTCGAACCAGGCGTAGCGGAAGGGGCTGTGGCAATAGCAGACGTGGACCGCGCCGGGCCGCGGGCGCAGCCCGTGGGCGAAGGCGCTGCTGCTGGAGACGAGGACGTCGTACTCGCCGACCGGCAGCCGCTCGGCGGCGGCGGGGAAGAGCGGCAGCAGGTAGCGGAAGCGGCGCTGGCTGACCCCGAGCCGCTGCAGCCCCGAAGTCCGCACGTCGCGCCCGGCGAAGCCGTCGGCGACCGCGTCGGCGTCATAGAGCAGCGTGTAGATCGGCGCCTCGGGCCAGCAGGCCGCGATCTCGGCGAAGGTGCGCTCCGCCCCCCGCATCGTCAGCAGGTAGTCGTGGGCGAGCGCGACGGAGTGGTCGCTAGTAGGCGCCACGCCCCGAGATCACCGCGGGGATGGTGGCCAGGAGGATCTCGATGTCGCGGGCCAGCGACCAGCCGGCGACGTACTGGTAGTCGAACCGGACCATCTCCTGGAAGGGATTCTGGGAGCGGCCGTAGACCTGCCACGGGCCGGTCAGCCCAGGGCGCAGCTCCAGCCGGCGCAGGTGCCATTCCTGCTCCAGGGCGTCGGTCTCGGGGAAGATCAGCGGCCGCGGCCCGACCAGGCTCATCTCGCCGACCAGGACGTTGAACAGCTGCGGCAGCTCGTCCAGCGAGAAGCGGCGGAGAATGCGGCCGACGCGAGTCACCCGCGGGTCCTTGCGGATCTTGAACATGACCCCGTCTTCGGCTTCGTTCAGGCTCTCCATTTCCGCCTTGCGCTTTTCCGCGTCGGTGTACATGGAGCGGAACTTGATCAACCGGAAGCTGGTGCGGCCGCGGCCGGCGCGGGGCTGGCGGAAGAAGACGGGGCCGCGCGACTCGAGCTTGATCGCGATCGCGATCGCGATCATCAGCGGTGAGACCGCGAGCAGGAGCAATCCCGAGCCGAGCACGTCGAGCACCCGCTTGGCGGCCATCGAGACCGAGGTCAGGGTCGGCATCCCGATCGAGAGCAGCGGCAGGCCGCCGACTTGGTCGAGGGCGCGGACGCCATCGAGGAACTCGAAGAGGCGGGGGACGACGTCGACGGCGACGCCGGCGTCGCGGCAGGCGCGGATGCACTCGAGGAGCTCCTCGTGGCTGGCTCGGGAGAAGGCGATGATCACCCGCTCGGCCTGCTGCTTGTCGATGATCTCGCGCAGGTCGGCGAAGCGGCCGAGCCAGGGCAGGTCGGGCGAGCCGACCGCGTAGACGTCGTCGTCGACGATCCCGATCGGGACCAGGCCGAACTGGGAGTTCTTGGTCAGCTTCTCGACCACCTGCCCGGCGACGACGCCGGAGCCGAGGATCAGGGTCCGCTGGCGAAGCTCCTCGGAGCGGTGCAGGCCGGCGCGGACGACGGTGCGGGAGATCGAGGCGAAGGCGCCGATCCCGATTACGGTGAGGAAGGTGAGCAGGACCGGGTCGTGGATCGAGCTGGCCGAGGCGATCCCGTAGAGCGGCCAGGTGATCAGCAGCACGGCGACGACGCTGCGCGGCACCTCGGGCACGGCCGAGGCCCAGCTGGCGAGCTGGTCGCCGCGGTAGAGGCCGATGCTGAAGGCGGCAGCGGGCCAGAGCAGGACCGCGCCGCCGACGAAGTAGAGCCCCTCCCAGTCGTTGAAGCCGACTACGAGGACCGCCAGGGCGGCGGCGATGCAGGCGGCAAGGGTGTCGCCGAGGAGCAGCATTTTTGCCAGCACCGCGCCGCGCTGGCCAGCGGGGGTCGCCGGTACACCCGGGGGCTGGCTGACTACTGCCTGGGCCTCGACCTCGGTCTCGGCCTGGGTGTGCGAAGCGGTTGAGCTCTCCATGGGCGGTTTATCGGTTCGTGGGGCAGGGCACCGGGCGGCAATCGCGACGGTCTTTGAGTTGACCTGGGCCGAGACTGCCTATGGGGTCAAACTGAAACTGCAAAACGCGACTTTCTCTCGGAGGGCGAAGGGGGTCGCCTTACGGATGTTCCGGAGTTTTCTGGCGTCCCCCAAAACATAAAGGGCGTACGACAAAATCTCCATTGCTGGTCACATATCGGCAACAGGATTGCGTCGGCGAATCCCGCAATCCGCCTTGCGTCGCCGGATTTAGGGGTTTGGACGGACGTATGTATGAGAGCCCTCCAACTACCCAGTAGTTGCGGTGGGACTCATTCGAGCGCTGCAAGCACTCCCAGCAGTGGCGTCAGGCAGCGGCTCCGGCCTCGGCGCGTTCGCCGACCAGGGCGACGATCTCGGCCATGATCCGGTTCACGTCGAAGTCCTTGGGCGTGTAGACGCCAGCGACCCCGGCCTCGCGCAGGCGCTCGGCGTCGGCGACGGGAATGATCCCGCCGACCACCACCGGCACGTCGACGTCCTCGGCCCGCAGCAGGCGCACGACCTCGGGGATCAGCTCCAGGTGAGAGCCGGAGAGGATCGAGAGCCCGACCACGTCGACGTCCTCCTGCAGGGCGGAGGTGGCGATCTCCTCCGGGGTTAAGCGAATGCCCTGGTAGATGACCTCCATGCCGACGTCGCGGGCCCGCAGCGCCACCTGCTCGGCGCCGTTGGAGTGGCCGTCGAGTCCGGGCTTGCCGACCAGGATCTTGATCCGGTGGCCGATCCGCTCGGAGACCTCGTCGACCTTGGCGCGGACCTCCTCCAGCTGCTCGCGGTCGCTCGGCGGGGCGGCGCCGTCGACCCCGGTCGGAGCGCGGTAGGCGCCGAACGCCTCGCGCAGCACTGCCGCCCACTCGCCGGTCGTCGCCCCCGCCTTGGCGGCGGCGATCGTCGCCGGCATGATGTTCTCGCTGTCGTCACCGGCGACCCGCGCCAGCTCCTCCAGCGCCGCCGTCACCGCGGCCTCGTCGCGCCCAGCCTTCCACTCCTCCAGGGCCGCGATCCGCTCGCGCTCGACCTCGGGGTCGGGGGTGAGGATGCCGCCGTCGGCACCGGCAGTGAGTGGGGAGTCCTCGGTCTCGGTGAAGCTGTTCTGGCCGATCACCTTCTGCTCACCGCGCTCGATCCGGGCGACCCGCTCGCGGTGGGACTCGACCAGGCGCGCCTTCATGTAGGGGACGGCATTGACCGCGCCGCCGTGCTCCTCGACCACGGCCATCTCCGCCCGCGCGCCCTCGGTCAGCTCGTCGACCAGGCCGTCCATCACGACCGAGCCGGTGAAGATGTCGGGGTACTCGAGCAAATCGGTCTCGTTGGCGAGCACCTGCTGGATCCGCAGGCTCCACTGCTGGTCCCAGGGGCGGGGCAGGCCCATCGCCTCGTTCCAGGCCGGCAGCTGCAGCGCCCGGGCGCGGGCGTCGCGGCTCAGCGTCACTGCCAGCGCCTCCAGCACGATCCGCTGGATGTTGTTCTCCGGCTGGGCCTCGGTCAGGCCGAGGCTGTTGACCTGGACGCCGTAGCGGAAGCGCAGCATCTTCTCGTCCGTGACGCCGTAGCGCTCGCGGCCGATCTGCTGCCACAGCGCGGACATCGTGCGCAGCTTCGCGATCTCCTCGATCAGGCGGATGCCGGCGTTGACGAAGAAGGAGATGCGGCCGAAGACCTTGGGGAAGTCGGCGTCGGCGACCTGGCCGCGGGCTTTGACCTCGTCGAGCACGGCGATCCCGGTCGAGAGCGCGTAGGCGATCTCCTGTACCGGAGTCGCGCCGGCCTCCTGCAGGGGGTAGCTGCAGATGTTGGTCGGGTTCCAGCGCGGCACCTCGTTGACGCTGAAGGCGACCATGTCGGCGATCAGCCGCATCGAGGGCTCCGGCGGGAAGGCGTAGGTCCCGCGCGAGAGGTACTCCTTGATGATGTCGTTCTGGGTGGTCCCGGTGAGCTTGTCGCGGCTGACGCCGTTCTCCTCGGCGACGGTGACGTAGAGGCCGAGCAGCCAGGCGGCGGTGGCGTTGATCGTCATCGAGGTATTCATCGCGTCCAGCGGGATCTGGTCCAGAAGCTGGTGCATGTCGCCCTTGTTGGCGACCGAGACGCCGACCTTGCCGACCTCGCCGCGAGCGAGGACATGGTCGGGGTCATAGCCGGTCTGGGTCGGCAGGTCGAAGGCGATCGAGAGGCCGGTCTGGCCCTTGGCCAGGTTGCCGCGGTAGAGCTCGTTGGAGCGTTTGGCGTCGGAGTGGCCGGCGTAGGTGCGCATCACCCAGGGGCGGTCACGCTCGGGAAGTCGGTGGTCGCTCATGCGCTTAATGATATTTGCGGTGGGTGCGTTGTGGCTGCGGGGACCGAAATCCCCCGTTCAGGCGGCCTCGCCCCGCATCTTCCGGCCCGCGCTGTGTTTAGGCTGCGACGGCGTCTTGCGCACCTCGCCTATGAAGAAGCGACCGATAGCCACCATCCTTGCCGCGACCGCCCTCGGGCTGCTCGCCTGCGCCGCGCTCGCCAGCGCGGCGATGGTCGGCATCTACCGCAATGGGATGGAATCGACCGCCCAGCGCGCGCAGCTGATCAAACTGACTGGCAGCGTCTGCGCCCGCGGCGGCGCCGACGACGCGCTCCGGGTCACGGTCGGCAAACGCACCGAACTCTGCTCCTTCCGTACCCCGGTGCTCGGCCGCGACCTCGAGATCGCCGCCACCGGGCGCCTGCTCAGCGGCACCCCGACGGCGCTGCAGAAAAAGGCCTACCTCTCGGTTGAGCTGCGGGCCGGCGCCGGCGCCAAGTACGCGCTGCTGGTCTACCCGCTGCAGCGCAAGGTGCAGCTGGCCCGGGTCACCCCGGAAGGGACCAAGTACCTGGCGATCGCCAAGAACGTGACCACCGTGCTGGGCCTGAACAAAGCCAACGTCCTGCGCCTGCAGGTGCTCAACGTGACCAGTGGCCCGGAACGTGGCCAGGCCAAGATCCTCGGCTTCGTCGGCCGCACCGTCGCGGTCGAAGCAACGGATGAATTCGCCTCCGAACTGACCGGCCGCGCCTCCGCAGTAGCCGTAGGCGCCCCAAAAAACGCCGACGGCGTCATCGCCAGCATCGACGACGTCGTAGTCCGCGTCCCCGCCCCCTTCTAAGCACGCGTCTGCTGTGGCACGTGCATAGCACGTGTAAATGCAGACGCGTCAGGCTTCGGCCGCCTCCAGCTCGTCGGCGATCAGGCGGGCCAGGGCCAGGGATGAGGTGGCGGCGGGGGAGGGGGCGTTGCGGACGTGGATCGCGCGCTCGGTGCGGTGGACGACGAAGTCGTCGACCAGCTTGCCGTCGCGGCCGAGCGCCTGAGCGCGGATTCCGGCGGGTCCGGGCTTGGCCTTGACCCCGCGAAGCTCCGGCACGAAGCGGGCTGCCTCGGCGACGAAGGAGCGGCGGCTGAGGGCGTGGTGGAGCTCGGTCGCCGCCGCCCGCCGGTGCTTGGCGGCGAGGCGCCAGGTCCCGGGCCAGGCCAGGGTCTGAACCAGGTCGCGCGGCCGCAGGGTGGCGAGCCGGTAGGCGTCGCGGGCCGGGGCCATCAGGGCGCTGGGCCCGATCAGCACCTCGCCGGCCATGGTCCTGGTCAGGTGGGCGCCGAGGAAAGGAAGGTCGGGCTCGGGCACCGGGTAGACGTTGGCCCGGACCAGCTTCGCCGCTTCGGGCGGCAGCTTCAGGTAGCCGCCGCGGAAGGGGACGATGCGGGGGTCGGCGGGGGCGCCGCAGGCGACCGCGAGCCGGTCGGACCAGAGCCCGGCGCAGAAGACGGCGGCGCCGGCGCTGGTGGTGCCGCCCGCGTGGCGCAGAGTGATGCGGCCGTTGGCGGCGCTGGCACCGGCGACCGCGGCGCCGGTGTGGACCTGGCCGCCGGCCTGGCGCACGTCCTCGGCGTAGGACTCGGCGACGGCGACGAAGTCGACGATCCCGGTGTTGGGCGAGTGCAGGGCGGCGACGCCGCGGGCGTGCGGCTCGATCTCGGCGATCTCCTCGCCGCCGAGCCGCCGCAGTCCCGGCACCTGGTTGGCGCGGCCGCGGCGCTCGAGCTCGTCCAACCGCCCCAGCTCGTCCTCCCCGGCGGCGACGACCAGCTTGCCGGAGCGCTCGTAGGGGATCCCGCGCTCGTCGCAATAGGCGTAGAGCTCCCGCGCCCCTTCGACGCAAAGCCGGGCCTTCAGCGAGCCGGGCTCGTAGTAGATGCCGGCGTGGATGACGCCGCTGGAGCGGCCAGTCTGGTGGCGGCCGAGCCGGTTTTCGCCCTCCAGCAGGCAGAGGCTGGCGCCGGGGCGGCGGGCGAGCAGCTCACGCGCGACGGCGGTGCCGAGGATGCCGCCGCCGACGACGGCGAGGTCGCACTCGCGCGGCGGCGCGGCGCCGTTGCCGGAGCTCATCGAGTCAGTGAGCCTCGTCGGACGCGTGGGCGGGCGGCCGCGACTCCTCCGCCAGCGAGGTGATCTCCAGCAGGCCCTGGGCGGCGTCTTCGAGCACCTCGGTCGCCTCCTGGGCGGAGCGGGCGTAGAGCTCGACCAGGAGGTGGACGACGATCTGCTCGTCGTCGTGCTTGTGGAAGCGGACGTGGGTGAAGAACTCGCGCACGCCGGCGTCGCCGAAGGCGCCGTAGGTGAGGAACTCGATTGCCTCCGGGCCGGAGCAGGTCTCGACCCGGTCCTGGTCGACGGTAACCGTGCAGGAGGCGACCCAGGGGGTGCCGGCAACCATCCGCGGCCAGCGGTCTTCGATCGGGACGACGCGGTCGCCTTCGAAGGTGAGGTGCGGCTGGTCGTGCATGCAGTCGAGGCACTGGGCGACGGATTCCTGCACCTCGTCGACCCCTTCGGCGAGCACGCCGGACTCCGGGTCGACGCGGCGGATCGCGTCGTAGTGGATCTGGATCTCGAGGTTCTGCGACCAGCAGCGGTAGCAGCGCAGCCAGGCGGTCCTGTCGCCGTTCAGCTCGTTCATGGGTTCATTGTGGCGGGGGAGAGGCCTCGATGGCTTCGGCGATGGTCCGCGCATAAAGACGGGCACCGCGAGGGGTCAGGTGGATTTCGTCCCACAGTAGGCCGTCGCGGGATTCGGCCGCGGCCTTCCAGTCGATCAAGGTCGTGTGCGGCCAGTCGTGGCCGGCTTCGGCTAGCGCGTGGTTGGACTCGGCCAGCCAGCTGACCGGGGCGTGGTCGTTGACCAGGTAGAGCTCGCCGACCACCGCGGTCGCCTTCTGGATCGCCTCCATCTCGTCGCTGTATAGGGGGCCGTTGTTGCCCATCTGGATGATCATCGCGTCGGGGTGGTGGCCCTGGCGCCGCAGCCGCTGGACGATCTCGACGAACTCGTCGGCCTGGCGGCCGACCTTGGCGCTGAGCGAGAAGCCGGGGCCGAGCCGTGCCGCGAGCTGGTCCTTGGCCCCGATCATCACCGAGTCGCCGAGGGCGACGATCCGCATCTCCCGCACCGGGCTTGGCGTCGGCGGACCCAGGGGATCTGGGTGCTGGCCCGGCGGGAGACGCTTGGCGGTCACGTGGGCGACGGTCGCGGTCGAGGCGGCAGCGCTTGGGGGTCCCTGGTCATCGGCGGCGAAGAGCCCGCTCCAACCGATCAGGACGACCACGGCGAGGGTGGCGACCGCGAGCGCCGGCCGTGCACGCCGCATCCAGCTCTCCGGCACCCGCGGCAGCTTCGCCCTGCCGCGGAAGGGCAGCTCGACGTAGCGGTAGGAGAGATCGGCGAGGGCCAGGACCAGCGCCAGCTGCAGCGGGATCAGGACCCCCCGGGGCAGGTCGACGTCGAGGCCGGGACGGGTGAGGGCGAGGACCGGCCAGTGCCAGAGGTAGAAGCTGTAGCTGCGCAGCCCGAGCCAGAGCGCGGGCGGGGTGCCAAGCAGGGCGCCCAGCCGCGCCGCCGGGTGGGCGAGGGCGGCGAGCAGCGCCGTGCAGGCCAGCGCTAGCCAGAGATAGCCGCCGTGGTAGAGCGAGAGGTCGTAGTCGTGGACTCCGAGGAAGGCGAGCACGACGTAGCCGAGGGCCAGCACCCCGACCGCGTCGAGGATCGGGCCGACCAGCGGGCCGGAGCGGTGGCGGCGCAGCTCGACCGGGCTCCAGACCAGGGCCAGAGCGACTCCGGCGAGCAGGCCAACCGCGTGGGTGTCGGTGCCGTAGTAGACGCGGGAGGCGTCGCTGCCGGGGTCGAAGAGGATCCAGGCGAGGGCGACCGAGCCGAGCGCGCCGGCCACCACCCCGAGCAGCAGCCGGGTGCGGCCGAAGAGCTTCATCCCGGCGGCGAAGACGAGCGGCCAGAAGAGGTAGAACTGCTCCTCGACCGAGAGCGACCAGAGGTGGGTGAAGAGCGAGGGCCGCTGGAACTGGTCGAAGTAGGACTGGTCGCTGAAGACGAAATGCCAGTTGGCGAAGTAGGCGAGCGAGGCGACCGCGTCGCCGCGCAGGGCGTCGATCCGGTCCGGCTCGAAGATCGCCGCCAGGACCATCGTCACCGCCACCAGCACCCCGACCGCGGGCAGCAGCCGTCTAGCCCGGCGCAGCCAGAAGCGGCCGAGCTTGATGTGGCCGTCGCGGCGGAGCTCGCGCAGCAGCAGCGAGGTGATCAGGTAGCCGCTGATCACGAAGAAGAGGTCGACCCCGAGGAAGCCTCCTGGTACCCAGCTGACCCGCGCGTGGTAGAGGAAGACCGCCAGGACGGCAAGGGCGCGGAGCGCGTCGATACCCGGCAGGTAGGGGAAGCGGCTGTCCTGCGGACGGCTGATGGGATGCATAATGGCGGGCGATGTCGACGCAGACGGTCGAGCGTCCACGCACCTCTGGACCCGGCTCAGACATGGGCGGGAGCTGGCGGGTGATCGTGCGCAACGACAACCACAACACCTTCGAGCACGTCGCCCAGACCCTGGCACGAGTGCTGCCCGGAGTCAGCCTCGATCAGGGGCACCAGATCGCCGACCGGATCCACAACAGCGGCCAGGCGACCGTCTGGACCGGCCCGCGCGAGCCGGCCGAGCACTACTGGGAGCTGCTCGAGGGAGCGGGGCTGACGATGGCGCCGCTCGAGCGTTGCTGAAGCCGGCTCCCCGACGCGTCGCCGCGGCAGTGGTGCTGCTCGCCGGCCTGCTCGCGCTGACCGCTGGCGCCAGCGCCGCGGTCGTGCCGAGCGGCTTTCGCGACGACGTCGTGCTGACCGAGCTAACCGAACCGACGGCGCTCCGCTTCGCCCCCGCCGGGCGCGTCTTCGTCGCCGAGAAAAGCGGCCGGATCCTCGTCTTCGACGACATCGACGACACCTCGTCGACCGTCTTCGCCGACCTCCGCACCGACGTCTATGACCCGGCCGATCGCGGCCTGCTGGGGCTGGAAGTGGACCCGCAGTTCCCAGCCCGTCCCTACGTCTACGCGTTGTACACCTACGACCACTTGCTCGGCGACCCCGCCCCGGCGCCGAAATGGGGCGAACCCGATCACAGCGGCGACGCCTGCGACGCCAAGCCGCCAGAGGAAACCGAGGTCGACGAGTGCCCGGTCAGCGGCCGCCTGGTGCGGCTCAGCGCCGGCGAAGGCGGCGCCGGCGACCACGCGGTCACCGACGGTCTCGGCAAGCCGCTGCAGAAAGTCCTGGTTGAGGACTGGTGCCAGCAATACTCCTCGCACTCGGTCGGCGACCTGCGCTTCGGCCCCGGCGGCGCCCTCTATGCCAGCGGCGGCGACGGGGCCAGCTTCTACGACCCCGACTACGGCCAGTTCGGGTGGCCGCAGAAGAACATCTGCGGCGATCCGCCGGCTGGGGTCGGGACCGCGCTGACGCCGCCGGGCGCCGAGGGGGGCGCCCTGCGCTCCCAGGACGTGCGCACCCACGGCGACCCGACGGGACTCGACGGGACGATGATCCGGATCGATCCCGACACCGGCGCCGGGCTGGCCGGCAACCCGATGGCGGGCAGCGGGGACCCCAACGAGCGGCGGATCATCGCCTTCGGCTTCCGCAACCCGTTCCGCTTCGCGATCGACCCGGAGACGGCGGAGATCTACACCAGCAACGTCGGCTGGAACACCTACGAGGAGATCGACCGCTTCCCCACCGTGCCCTCCACCGCTTACAACTCGGGCTGGCCCTGTTACGAGGGGCCGGGACCGCAGCCGAGCTACCAGGCGCTGGGGTTGAGCATCTGCAACGGCCTCTACGCCGCGACCGGGTCGGCTGAGGCGAGCATGCCGTTCTTCCTCTACCGGCACGGCCAGAGCGTGATCCCCGAAGACGGCTGCTCGTCGAGCTTGGGCTCGGCGATCTCCGGGCTGACCGTCTACCGCGGCGACCAGTTCCCGGACGCCTACGACGGCGCGCTCTTCTTCGCCGACCCGGTGCGCGGCTGCATCTACGTAATGCCGCCCGACGACGGCCACCCAGACCCGCTCGCGACCGAGACCTTCATGTCCAGCGGCGGGCTCTACCCGGGCGTCGACCTCGAGACTGGGCCCGACGGCGCCCTCTACTACGTGAAGCTGTTCGGCAGCGAGGAGGGCGGGACGATCCACCGCATCTCCTACGACCCGCACGCCCCGGTCGCGCGGCTCGCGGCCGACAAGCGCTGGGGCGACGCTCCGCTGCAGGTTGCGTTCGACGCTGGCGCCTCCACCGACCCCGACGGCGACCCGCTCACCTATCGCTGGGACCTCGACGGCGACGGCAAATTCGAGGCCGCGGCGACCGGGCCGAAACGGACCACCACCTTCAACGGCGATGAGAACGTCGAGGTCTCGGTCCTGGTCAGCGACGACAACGGCAAGTCCAACGTCGCCCGGCTCACCGTCTACCCCGACGACACGCCGCCCGAGCCGGCGATCGAGCAGCCCACGCCGCAGCTGACCTGGGCGGTCGGGCAGGAGATCGATTTCGCCGGCCACGCCGAGGACGCCGAGGAAGCCGGTGACGAGGTGCCCGAGGACGGCCTCTACTGGAAGCTGCGGCTCTACCACTGCCCCGATGCCTGCCACGCTCACCCGCGCCAGGTCTTCCCGGCAACCGACAGCGGCAGCTTCGTCGCGCCGGATCACGACTACCCATCCTATCTTGAACTGAGCCTGACCGCGACCGATGAGCGCGGCCTCAGCACCACGACGGCGGTCGATATCTACCCGCGAACGGTTGATCTGCAGATCGAGTCGAGCCCGCCGGGGCTGACGGTCGGCGCCGGTCTCTTCTCGCAGCCGACGCCCTACTCGGTGCGGGCGATCGAGGGCTCCCACCTGACCCTGACGGCGCCGCCGAGCGCGCTGGTCAGCGGCGCCCTGGTGCCCTGGACCAGCTGGTCCGACGGCGGCGACCGGGTGCACGCGATCGTCGCCTCCGACTCCGACACGTACCGGGCGACTTACAGAGGCACTGAAGAGGTCGGCCCGAAGCCGTCGGGCCCGCCGCAGACCCGCCTGCGCAAGCGGCCGAAGCGGGTGGGGACGGCGACCACCGCCAGGTTCGTCTTCAGCTCGAACCCGGCCGGGGCCCGCTTCCAGTGCTGGATCGACGGCGGGCCCTACAAGAACTGCCATTCACCGCGCGTCTACCGGAACCTGAAGCCGGGCAAGCACGCCTTCAGGGTGCGGGCGGTCGAGGCCGGGGCGATCGACCCGACCCCCGTTGCCTTCAAGTGGCGGGTGCTGGCGCCGCCCGCTGGTTGACCGAGGCGCTGCGCTACTCGGCCGCGACGACCGTGTGCCAGCTCGGCAGCATCGGGATGTCGTAGA
Organism: Solirubrobacterales bacterium; assembly: GCA_036277915.1. GTDB lineage: Bacteria > Actinomycetota > Thermoleophilia > Solirubrobacterales > 70-9 > VAYN01. The sequence goes on along the minus strand of DASUMA010000015.1, from coordinate 123,308 downwards.
AGTCGATCGTCGCCTCGCGGGCGGCCTCGATCTCCTCCGAGAACCAATACCGTTCGAAGTCGGCGCGGCTCTCCCATTCGGCGCTCTGCTGGAAGGCCAGCGGGTCGTCGATCGAGCGGGTCAGGGACCAGTTCTTGCCGCCGTAGGCGGACATCTTCGCCGCCGCCGGCTCCCAGACGTCGAGCCAGCGGTCGGCCCGGAAGGGGGCGACGTGCCAGTCGAGGGTGCAGACCTCCGCCATCAGTGCTTCCTTTCCGAAGGCGCCAGCGCCCTCATGCTCCGACCTCGGCGCGGATCGCGCCCGGGCCATCCTCGTGCTGGCCCTCGTCCACGGACTCGGCGCCGACGAGGATCGAGATCTTTCCGAGGTGCTTGTTTTCGTGCATCAGCTGGTGCGCCGTGGGGACGCCGTCGAAGCCCATCGTCTCCGAGAGGACCGGCCGCACCTTGCCCTCCGCCATCAGCTGGTTCGCCTGCATGCACTCGTAGGCGTTGGCGAAGTGGGAGCCGATGATCTGCTTCTGCTTCATCCACAGGTAGCGGACGTCGAAGTCGAGCTGGTAGCCGGAGGTTGCGCCGCAGATCACGACCTTGCCGAACGGCTTCACGGTGAAGACCGAGGTCGGGAAGGTGGCGCGGCCGACGTGCTCGAAGACGATGTCGGGGGCGTCGCCGAGGATCTCTTTGACCCGCTTGGCGAAGCCGCGCGAGGCCTTGAAGCGCTCCTTGTCGGCGGCCGGATCGGTGAGGTTGGCGTCGGTCCGCATCATCTCGCCGAACTCGTTGCGGTTGATGTAGTCGACGGCGCCGAGCTGCTTGATCAGCTCACCCTTCTCGTCCGAGGAGACGACGCCGACCGCGTTGGCGCCGGCGGCTTTGCAGAGCTGCACGGCGAAGACGCCGAGGCCACCGGCGGCGCCCCAGATGAGGACGTTGTGGCCGGCCTGCAGCTTGCACTGGTCCATCAGCATCCGGTAGGCGGTGAAGTAGGTGAGGCCGTAGGAGGAGGAGTCGACCCAGGAGAGGTTGCGCGGCTTCGGCAGCAGCTGCTGCGCCTGCACCTTGGTGAACTGGGCGAAGGAGCCCCAGGTGGTCTCGTAGCCCCAGATCCGCTGGCTCGGCGCCGCCATCGGGTCGAGCCCGTGCACCTCGACGTCCTCGTAGGAGGCCTGGTTGCAGTGGACCACGACCTCGTCGCCGACCTTCCAGCGGGTCACGCCCTCGCCGACCTTCCAGACGATCCCGGAGGCGTCGGAGCCGCCGATGTGGTGGCCGTACTCGGGGTGGTCGCCGTAGCCGAAGACCGAGACCGGCTCGCCCAGCGAGGCCCAGACGTTGTTGAAGTTGACGCCGGCGGCCATCACCCGCACGATCACCTCGAAGGCGCCGGGCTCGGGGACCTCGATCTGCTCCAGCTGGAAGGCGTCTTTGGGCTCGCCCTCGCGCTCCTGGCGGATCACCCAGGCGGCCATCGTCTCCGGCAGCGTGCCGGGCTCCACGTCCAAGGTCGCGACTTTGCTCGTGTCCACTGCCAAAACGGTTCCTCCCGCTGTTGATCGTTGAGGGACCGCGAATCCTAGTCCGCGTCAGGCGGCTTCGGAGTTCTCGTGCAGCTCAGGCGCGGTTATCGCGCGGACCGTGATCTCGGCTGGCTCCGGCGGCTCGATCTCCTTGCCGGGGGCGATCCCGAGGCCCTCGACCTTGCGCAGCTGCGGCAGCAGCCGCCGCTCCATCGAGCCGACCGCGGCGTCGTAGGCGGTCGCGGCGGTGTTGAGACCGCGGCCGACTTTCTCGAAGTCGCCGAGGAACTTGGAGAAGCGCGAGTGCAGGGTCGCCGCCGCCTCGGCGATCTCGGCCGCCTCGGCGACCATCCGCTCCTGGCGCCAGCCCAGCTCCATCGTCCGCAGCAGCCCGATCAGCGAGGTCGGGCTGACCAGGAGGACGTTGCGCTCCAGCGCGTAGTCGAACAGGGTCGGATCGGCGACGAAGGCGGCGTGCAGCGCCGGCTCGTTGGGGATGAAGCAGATCACCAGGTCCGGCATCTCACCGGCCTTGAACTGCCCTTGGTAGTCCTTCGAGCTGAGCGCGCGGACGTGCTCGCGGGCCTGCCGTGCGTGCCGCTCCATCTGCACCGTTCGCTCGGCTTCGGTCTCTGCCTCCTGGGCGTCGAGGAAGGCGTCGAGCGGGACCTTGGAGTCGGCGACGAAGCTGCGGCCCTCGGGCAGGAGGAAGCGGGCGTCCGGGCGCAGGTTGCCGTCGTCGGTGCGCAGCGTCTCCTGCAGCTCGAAGTCGACGTGCTCGGTCATCCCGGCGATCTCGATGCAGCGGCGCAGCTGCAGCTCCCCCCACTGGCCGCGGGTCTGCGGCTGGCGCAGCGCCTTCTTCAGCCCGGCGGTCTCGGAGTTGAGATTGCCGACGGTCTGGCCCATCTGCTTGAGCAGGGTGCGGGTCTGCAGGTCGGTCTCGCCGCGGCGGCGCACCTCCGCCTCGATCTTCTCCTGGCCCTTGGCGATCCGCTCGGTCAGGCTCTTGATCTCCGCCTGGCGCCTCTCCAGCGCCGCCTCGGCCGTCTTCGCGTCGAGCTTGCGCGCCTCGTCGTTGGCCTGGATCAGGCTCGGCAGCGACTCGGCCACGGCGCGCGCAGCGGCCTCTTGCACGGCCTGCGAGAAGTCGGGCTGCTCGACCGGCTCCTCGCGCCGCGCGACGAGCGCGTAGAAGAGCCCCGCGGCGAGCAGGACGACTGCGATGGCAAGGACGATGGTCACCCGCCGATACTGGCAACCGGGTCAGACGCCGCCGCTCGGCGTTATGGCAACAGAACGTCGTTCTCTGATGAGGCGCGGTAGCTGCCGACGACCAGCTTGCCGGGGCGGGCGCTGGTGATTCCCTTGGCGGTGATCGTGTAGACGCCGGGCTTGAGGTCGGCCTGCAGCGAGCCGGGGCTGCGGGAGAAGATCGGGCCGGAGCTGGTGCTGGTCGGCCCGCGCACTTCCAGGGCCGAGTCGGTGTCGGTCTGGTTGGCGGTGACGAAGGTGACGTTGAGCGGCCCGCGGACGCCGGTCGAGGGCTGCGGGTGGTTCTGGTTCTGGGGGATCTGCTGGGTCTTCGCCGGCCCGTTGCCGATCGAGCGCGGCGTCACCGTGATCCCCTTCGGGTTGATCGTGACGCTGACCCGGACCGAGACGCCCGGGCGCGGGTTGTTGGGGTGGCTCTCGGCGCCGCAGCCGGCGGCGATCAGCGCCGTCGCCGCGAGGGCGCCGGCAAGGACCAGCGCGCGCGCTTGAAGCCGCCGCCCAGCAGACCTGGCTCTCCCACGACCCATCGCGGCGGAATCTAGCCGAAGGGGAGGCCGACTACTTGAGCCGTAACGCCATCTTCACCTAGCTCGACCGTGGCGCCGGGCTCTGCCTCGCGGCGCAGGATCGCCAGCCCGATCGGCCCGAGGGCGGGGGAGACGCAGGCGCTGCCGAGCGTCCCGACCTCCTTCTCGCCGAGCCGGACGGCGGCTCCGGCACTGGCCGGGGCGCTGAGCCGGAGGCCGCGCAGGTGGCGGTTCGGCTTGCCCTTGTAGTGGAGGCGGGCGACCGTCTCCTGGCCGATGTAGCAGCCCTTGGTGAAGCTGACGGCGGTCTCGACGATGCCCGCCTCGGCCGGCATCGTCTCGGTCCCCATCTCGGCCCCGAAGCGGGGGATCCCGGCCTCGACGCGGAGGATCTCGACCGCCTCCGGGGAGACGGGCGCGGCGCCGGCGCCCCGGAGGAACTCGGCCAGGGCGGCGGCCTCGGCCGTCGGGACGATCAGGTCGATCCCAGCGGCCGTCCCGGCGGCGAGGCACTCGACGGTGCCGACGGTGAGCGCTTCGCAGGCGTGCTCCGGCAGCGGCGCGCTGCCGGCGAGCTCGGCGCTGCGGGGGCCGATCAGCGAGAGGACGGCGCGCTCGGCGCTGAGGTCGGTGACAGTGACGTCGCGGCCGATCGAGTACATCTGCAGGTGGCGCACGGTCGCGGCCAGCCCCTCCGGCTCGGTCTCCAGCAGGATCTCCTCGGCGCCCGGGCGCAGCACCAGCAGGTCGGTCTGCATGTGGCCCTTGCGGTCGAGCAGGGCGGCGTACTGGCCGTCGCCGGGCTCCAGCGCCTCGACGTCGTTGGTCAGCTGGCCCTGCAGGTACTCGGCCGCGTCGGGGCCGGCGACCTGGACGACGCCGCGACCGGCGCGCTCGAGCAGCCCGCACTCCTCGCGCAGCTGCCGGTACTGGGCGTCGAGCTCGACGGCGATCTCAGGGCTCATGGGCCGATTTTATGAATGTGATCCACCGGGCTGATTTAGACGTATCGAAATCCATCTTTTAGATGTGTCAAAATCTCCAGCGATGAAGAACGAGAACGACAAGGGCATCAGCCGCAGGCGCCTGCTCGGCGGGGCCGCGCTGGCCGCGCCCGCCGTTGCCCTCGGCGGGCTGGCTGCGGAGCGCCACTTCGGCGGCAGCGCCATCGCTGCCCCTGCCGACGCCCACGGAGCTCACGGTGGCGCCGGTGCGATGGGCGGCCACGCCGGTCACGAGAACTTCGCCCACGCGACCTTCGCCCCCGGCCGCGGCGTCGATCACCGCGCCAACGGCTTCAACCCGACCGACCTCCTGCGCGACTTCGACTACGGCAAGACCCGCCGCCTCGCCAGCGGCCGGGTCGTGCGCGAATGGGAGATCGTCGCCCAGGACCGCGAGATCGAAGTCGCGCCCGGGGTCAAGTTCGAGGCTTGGACCTACAACGGCCGCGTCCCCGGCCCGACCCTGCGGGCCCGCGAGGGGGAGCTGCTGCGGATCCGATTCATCAACGGCTCCGAACATCCCCACACGATGCACTTCCACGGCCTGCACCCGGCGAACATGGACGGGATGCCGGGGATCGGCGAGGCCGAAGGCGGCGGCCAGATCCTGCCGGGCGAAAGCTTCACCTATGAATTTGACGCGACCCCGTTCGGCCTCCACCTCTACCACTGCCACGTCGCCCCGCTCGCCGCTCACATCTCCCGCGGCCTCTACGGCGCCTTCATCATCGACCCCAAGCAGGGCCGCTCCGAAGCCGACGAGATGGTGATGGTGATGAACGGCTTCGACACCAACTTTGACCTATCGAACGAGGTCTACGCGGTCAACACGGTCGGCTTCCACTACGTCAACGAGCCGATCGAGGTGAAGCGCGACAGCCCGGTGCGGATCTACCTGGTGAACATCCTCGAGTACGACCCGGTCAACTCCTTCCACGTCCACGCCAACTTCTTCGACTACTTCCCGACCGGGACCAGGCTGCAGCCGACCGAGTTCACCGACACGGTGATCCAGGGACAGGGGCAGCGCGGGATCCTCGAGATGAAGTTCCCCTACGACGGCGACTACATGTTCCACGCCCACGTCAGCGAGTTCGCCGAGCTCGGCTGGACCGGGTTCTTCCGGGTCGGCGATCCCTCGAAGCTGACCGCGGCCGGGGCCGCCGCGGCCTACTGCAAGCTGCCCTGGGGAGGGGCGCCGGCCTGATGGAGGCGGGAGCCCGAGCCGAGCGCGGCGTCGGCGCCAGCCTGCCGTCCTGGGCGCTGGCGGTGATCCCGCTGGCCCTGGTCGCGGCCGCGATCGGCGCCTTCGCGCTGCTCGGCGGGCCGGGGCTGGGCGAGCGCACCGGGCCGCCGATCGAGGAAGTGGCGGTCGAGCAGACGGTGCTGCGGCCGGGCAAGATCGAGCTCACCCTGCGCAATGACGGTCCCGACGCGATCGAAGTCGCTCAGGTCGCGGTCAACGACGCCTACTCGCCGTTCACGACTGAAGGCGGGCGCGAGATCGGCCGACTCGGCTCCAGCACGGTGGTCATCGATTACCCCTGGATCGAAGGCGAGGCCTACTCGATCTTCGTCCTCACCTCGACCGGCGGCACGGTCGAAGCGGAGATCCCGGTCGCGACCGAAACGCCCGACGCCGACCTCGACTTCTTCGCCCTGATGGCCCTGCTGGGGATCTACGTCGGGGTGATCCCGATCAGCCTCGGCATGCTCTGGCTGCCCTTCATGCGCCGGCTCAGCAGCGCCTGGATCGGCGCCGTGATCGCCTTCACCGTCGGCCTGCTCGCCTTCCTCGCGATCGACGCGACCCTGGAGGGGCTCGACATCGCCGCCGAGGCGCCGACGGCGTTCGGCGGCTCCGCGCTGGTCTTCCTCGGCGCCCTCGTCGCCTACCTGGCGCTGGCCGGGGTCGATGCCTACCTCTCCGACCGCGGCCGCCGCCGGGAAGGGGGGTCGGACGGCACCGGCGTCGCTGCGGGTGGCGCCTACATGGCCTTCCTGGTTGCGCTCGGGATCGGCCTGCACAATCTTGGCGAGGGGCTGGCGATTGGCTCGGCGTATGCGACCGGTGCGCTCGCGCTCGGCGCCTTCCTCGTCGTCGGCTTCGCGATCCACAACACGACCGAGGGGCTGGCCGTGGTGGCGCCGCTGCGCGGCGGCGGGCCGCCCTCGCTGCGGCGCCTGCTTGGGCTCGGGCTGCTGGCCGGCGCCCCGGCGATCCTCGGCGCCTGGATCGGCGCCGCCGCCTTCAACCCGAGCCTGGCGACGCTGCTGTTCGGCGTCGGCGTCGGCGCGATCGTCCGCGTGATCGTCCAGATCTCTCCGGCGATGCGCGACGCCAGCGGGCGCCTGCTGACCCCGTCCACCGTGGCCGGGATGCTGACCGGCATCGCCGTGCTCTACCTGACCAGCCTGCTGGTGTCGATCTGATGGCCGCCGAGGACGCAGGCCGCTCGCGGCGCTCGCCCGGAACCGAGGCGATCGAGGACTACGCAAAGGCGATCTACGCGATCTCCCAGGACCGCGACGGGCTCGTGCTGAACGGCGAGGTGGCGCAGCGGCTGGGGGTGACGCCGGCGACGGCGACCTCGATGCTGAAGCGGCTCGCCGACCTCGGCCTGGTCGACTACGTCCCCTACAAGGGCGTCGCCCTGACTCCGACCGGGGAGCGGGTGGCGCTGGAGGTGATCCGTCACCACCGGCTGATCGAGGCCTACCTCTCCGAGGCGCTCGGCATGCCCAGCGACCGCGTGCACGAGGAGGCCGAGGTGCTGGAGCACTACATCTCCGAGGAGCTGGAGGCGCTGATGGCGGCGAAGCTCGGCGAACCGAGCCACGATCCCCATGGCAGCGCCATCCCCGGTCCCGACCTCGCGCCTCCGCCCAGCTAGGCTTCGCCGTCCATGGCTCTTGCCGCAGACTTCCAGCGCATCGTCGAGGCGCTGCCGCCCGACTGGACCGACCTCGAGGTCGACCTGCGGATCGGCGACGAGAGTCAGTACATCGACACCGCGGTGGCGCTTAGCCAGGTCAACGCGCAGGTCTACTCCCACGCCGAGTGGCACTGGCGGCTGCTGGTCGCCAACAGCTTCGGCCACGCCGCCGCGGCGGAGACGGTCCGCGGGGTGCTGGAGAAGCTCGACGGCGAAGGCGTCGTCGGCGAGATGCGGGTCGCCGAGGTGCGCGAGGGTCGCTCTGAGGTCGTGCAGATGTGGGGCCGGCCGGAGAGCGTCCGCGAGGAGTTTCGCCAGCGCCGCTCCATCTAGTGGCCCGCGTCGTCAGCATCGCCGACGACCTGATGCTGGCCAGCCGGGTCGATGCGGCCCTCACCGCCGCCGGCCACCACGTCCTTCTCGCCCGTTCCCTGGAGCAGGCCTCCCTCGACGGTGCCGAGCTGATCGTCGCCGACCTCGACGTCGAGAAGCCCGAGGCGCTCGCAGGGCTGGGGATCCCGGTGCTCGGCTACTACTCCCACGTCGACGTGGAGACCAGGGCCGCGGCCGAGGCCGCCGGGCTCGACCTCGTGGTGCCCCGCTCGCGCATGTCGCGCGAGCTGCCGCAGCTGGTTGAGAAGCTGCTGGGCGAGTCGTAGCTACTGCTGCAGGTCGAACGCGAAGGCTTCGTCGATGTCGAGCTCGGGGCGTTCGAGGATCCCGAGTTCGGTCGCCCACTCGGCCCAGGGGCCGAGTACGGCGGTGCTGAGAGGGGCGGGCTTCAGGGCTGAGCCCAGCGCGTCCATCTGCGCCTGCTGCTCGGCGCGGTCGAGTTCGGGGCTAGCCGCGAGCAGGGCGTCGAGAGCCTGGTCGGGCTCGGTGGCGGCGAGCTCGTAGCTCTCCTCGGTCGCTTCGATCATCGCTTCGACCAGCTCAGGGTCCTTTTCGAGGGTCTTGCGCGAGGTGGTGAGGATCAGCTCGGGGAAGGTGGGAGCGCCGAACTCGCCGAGCTTGAAGATCCGCACCGGGACGCCCTGCTGTTGCAGGGCGACGCCCTCGGCGTTCCAGAAGGCGGTGGCGGCGTCGACTTTGCCGGCGGCGAGCGAGGAGACGGCGTTGAACCCGATCGTCACCCGCTTCACCTTGTCCGGGTCGCCGCCGTCGGCGCTGACCTCGGAGTCGACGACCGCTTCGTCGGAGGGGCGGCCGGTGACGCCGACGGTCTTGCCCTCGAGGTCCCCGGGGCCGGCGATTCCGCGGTCTGAGCGGGCGATCACCGAGCCGAGCGGCTGCTGCACGATCGCCGCGATCCCGACCAGGTCGACGCCCTGCTGGCGGGCGATCCCGAGATCCTGGATGTCGAGGATCGCGAACTCGACCTTGCCGGCTGCGAGCAGCTTCGGGGCGTCGCTCGATTCGCCCGGCTGCTGGATCTTCAGGTCGACCCCGGCATCCTCGTAGAAGCCCTCGGCCTGCCCGGCGTAGAGCCCGGAATGGACCGCGTTGGGGATGAAATCGAGCAGCACCGTCGCGCCTTTCGGCACGCCCGGTTCCGCGCCGTCATCCCCGCAGCCGGCAAGGCCGGCGAGCAGAGCGACGGCCGCCAGCAGCGCGACAGCTCGTCTCATGCGGCGCGGAAAGCTATTCGATTTAGCGAATGTGAGTACACTGCCCGCCGCTTACCTGATCACGGGAGACGGAGGAGGAACGAGTGCAGGAACGAGGGCTATCCGCATACCTTGCTGAGTTGATTGGCACCTTTTTGCTGGTCTTTTTCATCACCAGCGTCGTCACTCTCTTCGTCTCGACGGGTAGCCAACCCCAGTTCGGCACCGACTACGCTGTGGTCGGCTTCGTCCAGGGGCTGACCCTGTTCGGCGTGATCTGCATGTTCGGAGTCGTCAGCGGCGGCCACTTCAACCCGGCGGTGACGCTCGCGGCGGCGACGATCCGCCGCATCAGCCCGCTCGACGCGGTCATCTACATCCTCGCCCAGCTCTCCGGCGCCGTCCTCGGCGCCCTCCTGACCAAGGGGCTGCTGCTGGACGAGGGTCGCGCCACTAACTACGGCGCGGGGGAAATCAGCGGCTTGCTCGCCAACAACTTCGCCGGCGCCGTGGTCGAGGGCATCGGCGTCTTCGCCCTGGTGCTGGTCATCCTCTCGGTCGTCTTCTCGAAAAAGAGCCTCAAGGACTGGGGCCCGCTGGCGATCGGCACCACCTTCGTCTTCCTGGTCATGGTCGGCGGCCCGCTGACCGGCGCCTGCTACAACCCGGCCCGCTGGTTCGGCGCCGCGCTGGTCGGCAACGAGTGGGGCGGCGTCTGGCCCTACCTGGTCGGCCCGATCGTCGGCTCCCTGCTCGCGGTTGGCGTCTGGCGCTTCGTGATCGAGGCTGGCGGCCCGGCTCCGACCGAGCCGCCGCAGCGCACCACCGCTGCCGCCGCGCCCTCGAAGCCGTAGGGGCGGACATCACGTTCATCTTCCGACGGGGCGGCTCCAGCAGCCGCCCCGTTTGCGTTCGGTAGCCTCGCCAGCGTGCGCCGGGTCACCTTCTCGCGGAACTTCACGCTGTCGCTGTCGCGCACTTGCCAGTGCTACTGCAAGTACTGCGCCTTCGCGACCCACCAGGCCCATATCCACGCGCCTGAGGAGGTCGAGCGGCAGCTGGACGAGGCGCTGAAACGGAACACCAAGGAGCTCCTGGTGCTGACCGGCGAGCGGCCGGAGATCAACCCTGTCGTTGCGGCGAAGCTGGCCGAGTGGGGCCACGAGGACTTCACCTCCTATGTGATCTGGGCATGCGAGCGGGCGCTCGAGCGGGGGATGCTGCCGCACACGAATATCGGCGTGCTGGACGAGGCTGATCTTGCGCGGCTGCGCGAGGTAACGGCATCGCAGGGACTAATGCTGGAGTCGGTCTCCGAGCGGCTGATGGACACGGTGCATGCTGGGTCGCCGACGAAGCACCCGGCGCGGCGGCTGGCGACTATCGAGGCTGCCGGCGAACTCAAGATCCCGTTTACCAGCGGGATCCTCGTCGGGATAGGGGAGACCGAGGACGAGCGCGTCGAATCGCTCGAAGCGCTGGCGCGGGTTCATGAGCGTCATGGTCATCTCCAGGAGGTGATCCTGCAGAACTTCGTGCCGCATCCGCGTTATTACGGGGCGGAGGTTGGTGAGATCGCCGATCAGGCCGCGCGGGCCCATTGGAAGAGGGGTGAGGCACCCTCCTCTCTCGGATCCTTTGAGGAGCCGGGGCAGTCGTCCGTGCTGACGGAGTCGCAAAGTTCCGCAAGACGTTCGGAGGGCGCCTCACCCCTCCCCCAGTGGGCGACGCCGGTTGACGTTGATGACATCAAGCGCTTAATTGGGGAGTGCAAGCGGCTGATGCCGGATGTGGGGGTCCAGGTGCCGCCGAATCTTGCGGACTGGTGGCCGGAGCTGGTTGAAGCTGGCGCCACCGATCTGGGTGGGCTGTCCGCGAATGGGGATCACATTTCGCCGGAGGAGCCGTTTCCCTCACCGCATCAAGTCAGGAAGGAGCTGGCGCCGCGGGGGTATGCGCTGACCGAGCGGCTTTGCGTCTACCCGCAGTACATGGATCCCGAGTGGATGGAGCAGGGGGTTCTGGACGTGATCAAGCTCAAGTACTGGAGCTTCATTCCGCGGAAAGGGTCCGGCAGGCGGTCCGAAGAGAAGCTTGAAGCCGGGCTGACGGAGCGGGCGATCGCCAAAGGGCGCGAGGGCGAAGAGCTAACTGAGGACGAGCTGACGGCGCTTTTCTCGGAGACGCGGCCCGAGGCGATTGAGGAGATGCGGGTGGCGGCGGATGAGCTGCGGGCGGAGCTGGCGGGGGATCGGGTCACCTTTGTCGTCAACCGGAACATCAACTTCACGAACGTCTGCATTGTTGGGTGCGCGTTCTGCGGGTTTGGGCAGGGGAAGCGGTCGCCCGATGCCTATGAAGTGAGCGAGGACGAATTCGCGGCGCGGATCGGGGAGGCGGTCGAGTTCGGGGCTACCGAGCTCTGTATGCAGGGGGGGATCCATCCCGACCTGACGTTGGAGGAGTACGGGCGCTGGCTGAAGCTGGCCAAGGACGTAGCGCCGCAGCTGCACCTGCACGCCTACTCGCCGATGGAGATCAACTGGGCCTGTGAGCGCTCCGGGAAGCAGCCGCAGGAGGTCTTCGAATACCTGCTCGAGTGCGGGCTCGGCTCGACCCCGGGCACCGCGGCCGAGGTGCTCGACGACGGTGTGCGCCAGCGGATCTCCCCGAACAAGCTCCCGGCCGACCGCTGGGTCGAGATCATCGAAGCCTCCCACCGGGCCGGGCTGCGCTCGACCTCGACGGTGATGTTCGGCCACATCGAGGAGGCACGCGAGCTTGCCCGCCACATGCGAGTCGTCCGCGCCCTGCAGGAGCGCACCGGCGGCATCACCGAGTTCGTCCCGCTCAGCTTCATCCCCTTCAACACGATGCTCGGCCGCACCCACGGGATCGAGGAGATCTCGATGCGGGAGAACCTCAAGCACACCGCCGCCTTCCGCCTGGCCCTGGGGCGGTCGATCACCAACCTGCAGGCGAGCTGGGTGAAGATGGGCCTCGAGGGCGCGACCGAGGCCCTGCGCTGGGGCGTCAACGACCTCGGCGGCACCCTGATGGAGGAGAACATCTCCCGCATGGCCGGCTCCGAACACGGCGTCCGCCTCGAGCCCGAGCAGCTGATCGAGGCCGCCCGCGCCGCCGGCCGCGAGCCCGCCCAGCGCACCACGCTCTACGAGATCGTCGAGACCTACTAGGCCGATGCGGGCGATGGTCCTGGAGCGGCAGCGAGAGCCACTCCGGATCGCCGAGCTCCCCGATCCCGAGTCAGCGCCGGGGCAGGTGCTGCTGCGGGTCAATGCCTGCGGGGTCTGCCGCACCGACCTGCACATCGTCGACGGGGACCTGACCGAGCCGAAGCTGCCGCTGGTCCCCGGGCACCAGATCGTCGGCACCGTGGTCGGCGCGGGCGAGGGGGTGGAGCGGTTCTCTCTCGGCGACCGGGTCGGGGTGCCGTGGCTTGGGTGGACCTGTGGAAGGTGCCGGTACTGCACGAGCGGGCGCGAGAACCTCTGCGACCGGGTGCAGCTCACTGGGTATGACCTCGACGGCGGCTACGCGGAGCTTGTCGTCGCCGATGAGCGCTTCTGCTTCGCCCTTCCTGGCGACTACTCCGACCTGCAGGCCGCGCCGCTGCTCTGCGCGGGACTGATCGGGTACCGGGCGCTGCGGCTGGTCGGCGAGGCGGAGCGGATCGGGTTCTACGGGTTCGGCGCGGCCGCCCACATCCTCTGCCAGGTTGCGGTGCACCAGGGACGCCGGGTCTTCGCCTTCACCCGCGAGGGCGACGCGGAGGGCCAGGAGTTCGCCCGCCGGCTCGGCGCTGCGTGGGCGGGGGCTTCAGGCGAGCGCCCGCCGGAGGAGCTCGACGGCGCGATCGTCTTCGCCCCGGTCGGGGCGCTGATGGTCGCCGCCCTGGAAGCCACCGCCAAGGGCGCCCGGGTGATCAGCGCCGGCATCCACATGAGCGACATCCCCGCCTTCCCCTACGCGAGCCTCTGGGGCGAGCGCACCCTCGGCTCGGTCGCCAACCTGACCCGGGCGGACGGCGAGGAGTTCCTCGCGCTCGCGCCTCAGGTGCCTGTGCGGACCGAGGTCGCTGCCTACCCACTGGCCGAGGCGAACCAAGCTCTCGACGATCTGCGCGCTGGGCGTTTCAGCGGGGCGGCGGTGCTCCAGCCCTGATCCGCACCGACCTCTACTTGCAGGTAGGAGGTCGGAGCGGATCAGGGCAGTGGCGGGAGGGACCCGCTGGGCCCTGGGGCGATCAGCGGAAGAGGTCTTCGCTGCGGGGGCGCAGCAGCGCGGCGGCACCGGGTCCATCTTCGGCGGTGACGTAGCGGCTGAGGCCACGAATTACCGCAGCCGGCACTCTGCTTGCCTTGTCGCGGACGAGGTCTGCTGCCGCGGCTGCCTCGTCGGCAACTGCGATCGCGGTCGCCTCCAGTGGTCGCCCGGACGCGTCCTCACGCCCGCGCCAGTCGTCGAGTGGGGTGAGGCCGGCGCAACCGATCGCGACCTCGGCCTGTCCCAGCCGCCAGGCGCGGCCGAAGCTGTCGGCGATGACGACCGCCACGAGGCCCGCGAGTTCGGCTCGAATGGCGCGAGCCGAGGCGTCGGGGTCGGCGGGGAGAAGGCAGACGGTGCCGTCGTCGGGCAGGTTGGAGCTGTCGATTCCCGCGTTGGCGCAAACGAAGCCGTGGTGGGTTTCGGTGATCAGGACTCCGCGCTCCGCGCGGAGGATCTCCCGGCTCTCGGAGAGGATCAGCTCCACGAGCGCCGCCTCCTTACCCAGCTTGTCTCCCAAATCGAGAGCCTTCTTGGACGGCTCCACCTCGGCCAATCGCCGCAGCCGTCCCTCTGCCTTGGAGACGATCTTCTGGGAGATCACCACTACGTCGCCGTCCTCCAGCGCCATCCGCTCGCCGATCAGCGCGCCGACCTCCATTCCCTCGGTCACCTCGGGCAGCCCCTCGACAGGGAGGACCCGAAGCTCGCCGCTCATATCCCCAGCGCTTTGGCGGTCCGCTGCGCCCGGCCCCGTTGGGCCGCCAGCTTGCGGGTGAGGGCGATCACGTCGGCGGGGGTGTCGAGGTCGAGGCCGAGCGACGGCAGCTCCTCGACCCCAAACGGGATCCCCGCCGCGCGGGCGAGGTCGACGTGGCGCTGGCAGCTGCCCTCGCCGAAGGCGGGTGCGATCGCGCCCGGGGGCGCCAGCGCCAGCGCGTTGGTGCCGGTGCCGTGGCGGTCGGGGACGATCCCGACATAGCTCTCTGGCAGCCCGGTCAGCAGCCGGTCGAGCTCGCGCGGGTCGAGCAGGGGGCAGTCGCCGGGCAGCAGGACGACACACTCGGCGCCCTCGACCTCGGCCCGGGCGATCCCCGCCAGCGCCGCCTCGGAGTGGCCGGCGTCCTCGGGGTCGGGGACGACCTCAGCGCCGACCTCGGCGGCCAGCTCCTGGGCGATCGGGTCGCCGCTGACGACGATCGTGCGCTCGATCGTCCGCGCTCCACCGATCGCCTCCAGCACGTCGGCGACCATCGCCGCCACGAGCTCGCGGTGGCGCTCCCGGTCGAGCCCCAGCGCGAGCCGCTGCTTGGCGGCGTCGAGGCGCTTGACGGGGAGGACCGCGGTGGCGTTCAAGGCCTAGCCGAGGGTAGCGGCGTAGTCGAGGACGACGCGGGCGACGCGGGCGCGCCCCGCCGGTCCCTCCATCAGGGTCGGCGCGGCCAGGGTCGGGATCTCGGCCGGCGGCGGGTCGGGATCGTCCTCGTCGACGACCATCGCGTCGATCAGGCCGGCGTAGAGCGAGGCCACCCCGGCCGCGGTGGTCGGCCGGCCCAGCCCTTCCATGAAGCGGTCGGTCGGGCCCTTGACGACGGCGCCGGCGACGTAGGGGCTGACGGCGACGACCGGTGCCGGCGCGTCGGCGATCGCCTCGCGCATGCCCGGCAGGGCGAGGATCGGGCCGATGCTGATCACCGGGTTGGATGGCCCGATCACGATCGCGTCGGCGGTGCGCAGCACGTCCAGCACCTGCAGCGTTGGCGTCGCCTCGGCGATCCCCTCGAGCTCGACTCCTTCGACCGCCGGCGTGCCGCCGTCGAGGATCAGGTACTCCTGCAGCCCGCGCCACCCGGCGGCCGTGAGGACTTTGGTCCGGACCGGGGTGTCGGCCATCGGCAGCACCCGCGCCTCGACCCCGAGCGCGCGAGCGATCTGAGCCTGGGCGGCGGTCGGCGTCCCGTCCTCCTCGATGAACTGACGCCGGTACAGGCAGGCGGCGAGGTCGCGGTCGGAGAGCCCGAACCAGCTCGGCGCGCCGAGCCGCTGCAGCCGCTCGAAAACGGTGAAGGCGTCGTCGCGGAGGCCCCAGCCGCGCTCCTCGTCGATTTCGCCGCTGAGCCAGTAGGTGACCAGGTCGGGGTCGGGGGAGACGTGGACGCCGAGCACCTCGACGTCGTCGCCGGTGTTGACGATCACCGCCAGGTCGGAGCCAAGCTCCTCCTGCATCCCCGCCGCGAGCTTGGCGCCCCCGGTGCCGCCGGCGAGCAGCGCGACCCGCATCCGGCCTAGGCCCAGTGGTCGGCGTCGGGGAGCCCGGTGAGGCGGATGCCGGCGTGCGCCTTGTAGCGGCTGTTGACCGAGATCAGCATTGGCGTCAGCTGCTCGACGATCCGCGCCATCTCCAGGGCGCCGGCGTTGACTGCGCGCAGGCCGGGGATCAGCTCGATCAGCCGCGCCACACGCGCCTTGTCGGCCTTCTTGTCGCCGCAGACCAGCACGTCCTCGCCGAGCTCGGCCTCGGTGTCGGCCAGGGTTGGGGCGCCGACCGTGTGCAGGGCGGCGACGACGGTGACGCCCTCGGGGACCATCTCCTGCGCCTGCTGCGCGGCCGAGCCCTGCCAGACCCCGAGCGAGCGGGTCGCTTTGCCGCTCACGGCGGCGGCCAGCGGCACCGTGCAATCGACCAGGATCTGGCCGGGCTGCAACGCCTCGCGCAGGTTGTTCAAGTTCTCCGACTGGGCGCGGAAGGGGACGGTGAGGAAGACGATCTCGCCCTTGGTCGCCGCCTCGTCGTTCTCGAGCCCGGTGGCATCGGCGCCGGGGACCGCCGCGCGGACCTTGGCCGCCGCTTCCTCCGCCCGCTCGGCCGAGCGCGAGCCGAGCACGACCGGCGCGCCCGCCTGGGCCCAGCGGGTCGCGAGGCCGGCGCCGAGGGCGCCGGTGCCGCCGATGATCGGGATCGGGGGGAGATCGGACACGGGCGCGCCAGTCTATGCTCCCCGGCCGATGCGGCTGGAGGGACGCAAGGCTTTGGTGACGGGGGGCGCGAGCGGGATCGGCGCCGCGATCGCCGCGCGCCTCGCCGCCGAGGGCGCCGAGGTCTGGGTCGGCGACGTCGACGTCGCCGGGGCGGAGAAGGTCGCGGGCGAGGCCAACGGCCACGCGGTCGAGCTCGACGTCACCGACCTCGAGTCCGCCCGCGCCGCGGTCGAGACGGCCGGCACCCTCGACATCCTCGTCAACAACGCCGGCACCGACGAGTTCGGCTTCTTCGTCTACACCAATCCCGAGCAGTGGCAGAAGGTGCTCGCCGTCAACCTCGGCGGCGTCATCAACTGCACCCACGCGGCGCTGCCCTCGATGCAGGGCGCCGGCTACGGCCGCATCGTCAACATCTCCTCCGAGGCCGGCCGGGTCGGCTCCAAGGGCTCGGCCGTCTACTCCGCCGCCAAGGGCGGCGTCATCGCCTTCACCAAGACGATCGCCCGCGAAAGCGCCCGCTACGGCGTCACCGCCAACGCCGTCGCCCCCGGCCCGATCGAGACCCCGCTCCTGATGCAGGCCAAAGACGCCGGCGAGATCGGCGAACGCCTGATCTCCAACATGGAATCGATGACCCAAATCGGCCGCCTCGGCCAACCCGACGAGGTAGCCGCCGCAGTCGCCTTCCTGGCCTCCAACGACGCCACCTACGTAACGGGCGAGACCTTGGGCGTCAGCGGCGGCCTGGGCATGGTCTGAACCCCAGCCCCGCACCTCGGACGCCCGCCCCGGGGGGGAGAATTTCGGTCGAGTGATGCATTACCGACCCTATGGGGTCGGAAAAACATCACTCGATGAGTAACGCGGTTTGGCGGCTGGTTGATCGGCAGCATGGGGTTGTTGCTCGGCGGCAGCTTGTTGGGCTGGGGATGACGGAACGCGCGATTGAACATCGCCGCGCGAACGGTCGGCTACATCCCCTGGAGCCTGGGATCTACGCGGTCGGTCGTCCCGAGCTCAGCCGCGAGGGGCGGTGGATGGCGGCGGTGTTGAGTTGCGGCTCGCGGGCGGCGCTCAGCCACAGCAGCGCGGCGGCGCTATGGGGGTTGGGACGGGAGCTGCGCAGCTGCGTCGAGGTCTCAGTGCCGTTCGCCTCACCCCGCCGACGGCCTGGAATCAGGGTTCACCGCCGACCGAAGCTGAGGGAGGACGACGTCACGGAGCGTTTCGGGATTGCGGTCACGAACCCCGTCCGCACGATCATCGACCAGGCGGCCCGGACTGACGAGGCCGGGCTCGAACGCCTCGTCAACAACGCCGACAAGCTGGATCTGGTCGACCCGGTCACCCTGCTCGCGGCCCTCGCCCGCTACCCAGGCCAGCGTGGGGTGGGATCGCTGCGGGCACTGCTCGGCGATCGCATCTTCCTCCTCACCGACTCCGAGCTTGAGCGCCGGTTCCTGCGATTGGTCCGCCGCGCCCGCTTGCCGGTGCCAGAGACCCAGCGCCGGGTCAACGGCTACCTCGTCGACTTCTTCTGGCCCGATCTCGGGCTCGTCGTCGAGACCGACGGACTGCGGTATCACCGGACCCCTACCCAGCAAGTCCGCGATCACCGCCGCGATCAGGCCCACACCGCGGCCGGATTCACCCACCTCCGCTTCACCCACGCTCAGGTTCGCTACGAAGCCGAGGATGTGCGGGCGACCCTGGTCAAGACCATCCGTCGTCTCGAAGCGCAGGCCGATCCCGCCGCTGGACCCGAGCCGCGCGGTGGCCCTGCATAAGCTTCGTCCATGCTCGAGCTTCCCAGCAGCGTTCGCATCCGCGAGGTCGGCCCGCGCGACGGGTTCCAGAACGAGCCGGAGACGATCTCGACTGCGGACAAGGTGCGGCTGATCGACATGCTCTCGGCCACCGGGCTGACGCGGATGGAGATCACCTCTTTCGTCCGGCCCGACGTGATCCCGCAGCTATCCGACGCGGCTGAGGTGCTGGCGGCGGTGCAGCGGCGCGAGGGGGTCTCCTTTTCGGTCCTGATCCCGAACGAGCGCGGGCTCGACCGGGCGCTGGAGATGCGCGATCGCTTCGACGAGGTCAGCGTCTTCCTCTCGGCCTCGGAGACGCACAACCAGAAGAACGTCAACCGCTCGATCGCCGACTCGCTGGCCGGGCTGGAGGCGACGCTGGCGCGGGCGGGGGAGGCCGGCCTGCGCCGCGAGGGCGTGATCGCAACTTCGTTCGGCTGCCCCTACGAGGGCGAGGTGCCGCCCGAGCGGGTCTTCGAGATCGCCGAGCGCCTCGCCGCCGCCGGCTGCGAGGAGGTCGGGTTCGGCGACACCACCGGGATGGCGAACCCGCGCCAGGTCCACGAGTTATTCGCCGCCGCCCGCGCGCGCCTGACCGGTGTCGAGCTGACCGCCCACTTCCACAACACCCGCGGACAGGGCCTCGCCAACGTCGTCGCCGCGCTCGAAGAGGGCATCGAGTCCTTCGAGTCGAGCTTCGGCGAGCTCGGCGGCTGCCCGGTCCCGCCCGGCTCGACCGGCAACGTCTCAACCGAGGACGTCGCCTCGATGCTGAACGAGATGGGCGTCGCGACCCGGATCGACCTGCCGCGCCTGATCGAGGCCTCGCGCGCCGCGCAGGAGGTGCTGGGCCGCCCGCTCGGCGCCCACGTGCTGCGCGCCGGTCCGGTCGACTGGCAGCGCGGCTAGCGCGCAACTTCTCCGTCGCGCCGGCAGGTTGGACGCATGCCTGATGACGGGCGCTCCGAGACCTGCGAGGGTGCGCCGTCCATAGTGCTTCGATTTTCGAACGACGAAAGGCAGAGTCTCATGAAGCTCAGGTTCTCCCCGGCAGGGGTCATTGCCGTGATCGCACTGGTCGCCGCCCTCGGCGGCGGCACCGCCTACGCCGCCGGCATCTTCACTCCGGAGGAGGAAGTGGAGATCCGCAAGCTCTCGACGGAAGTCTTCGATGGTCTGATCGGCGACGCCAGCGTCAAACGCGCGGCCACTGCGGCCAGCGCAGACACGGCGGCGAGGGCGAACACCGCGACGACCGCGCTGGCGGCGACGCGGGCGACCACCGCCAGCAATTCCGAACAGCTTGGCGGCCTCGGTGCCGGCGCATACCAGCGCGCGATCCAGGGTGGCTGCGCGGCTGGAACGTCGGTCGCCAGTATCAACCCCCAGGGCCAGGTGACCTGCTCCGCCCAGGCTGTGCAGGGAATCCGGGTCTTCGCGTTCCAGCAGGAAAGGAAGACCGTCCCGCTCGCCAACGGCCTGACGGTAGTCGTCAGCTGCGCGGACAACGTTCCGTCCCAGGTGGAGCTCGTGAACACCACCGCGGAAAACATCAACGTCAACTACTTCGCGTTGAGGACGGGGTCCACCAGGGTGTCGGGTGAAACCCTTGCTCCGGGGCAGCGGCACATCGAGTTGGTCGCCCCACGTCTCGAGGGCCAGTTCATCTGGATGACCTCGGCGGGCGTGACCACCCTCAGCCTCCACACCTTCGAACGCAGCAACTTCTGCGAGGTGACTGGGACGGCGGTAACGGCGTTCGGCTGAGCGCCTGGACGGATAGACCTTTTGTCGCCGGCGCTCGAACGAGCGCCGGCGACTCTTCGTACGCACGGGCATGAAACTACGTCCGTCTCCCGCCACCGTCATCGCCGTAATCGCGCTCCTCGTCTCGCTCACCGGCACCGCCTTCGCCGCTGGCGTCTTCACCAAGAAGCAGAAGAAGCAGGTGACGACGCTCGCGACCAAGGTCTTCGACTCGAAGATCGGCGGCGCCAGCGTCAAACGGGCGGAGACGGCGGGCAGGGCCGAGACGGCCGACAAAGCGCTCACGGCCGACAAAGCGACCGAAGCCACGAAAGCGACGGAAGCGGTGCGGGCGACCGAGGCGGCGCGGGCCGACGTGGCGACGAAAGCCGACGAAGCGACGAAGGCGACCGAAGCCGCCACGGCGACGGAAGCTGAGCGAGCGGATGAGGCGACGCGGGCTGCGACCGCGGCCGATGCCGACCAGTTGGGCGGAAAATCCGCGGGGGAGTTCCAGCGCAGGGTGGGGGGTAGCTGCACGCCTCCGGAGACGATCTCCAGGATCGAACCCGACGGCACTGTGGCCTGCGCGAGCCCCGTTCGAGCGGTGCGGATAGAACTGGGCCCTGCCTCCGCGCGGACTGTGGATCTCGGCAACGGACTGGGCGTGACCGTGACTTGCACGACCCCCTCTGTGTCGCTGGAATTGAGGAACAACGGTCAGGCGAACGGCAATTTGAACCGCTTCGTGCTGATCGGGAACACCTCCGAAACCTCAGGGGCGGTCCTCCGGCCGGGTGAGAGCTTTTCCCGCGTCACCGCGGACCGAGCAGAGAGCCAGTTCATCTGGTCTCCCGCGGGTGACACGGCCACCTCGACGCTCCTCCTGCACCTATTTCACTCTGCCGGGGGAGGCTTCTGCGAGCTGACCGGCACCGTGCTGACCACCTCCCGGTGAGATCGGCATGAAACCACGCCTTTCCCCAGCAACCGTGATCGCGCTGGTCGCCCTGGCCGTCTCCCTCACCGGCACGGCCTTTGCCGCCGGCGTCTTCACCAAGAAGCAGAAGAAGCAGGTGACGACGATCGCGACCAAGGTCTTCGACTCGAAGATCGGCGGGGCCAGTGTCAAACGCGCGGAGAGCGCCGAAAGGGCGGAGACGGCAGCGCATGCTCGTGAGACGGGGAAGGTTGTCGAGGCACTGCGGGTCACGGAGACGGCGAAAGCGATGCAGGCCCTAAGGGCGCCCAACGCGGCCAAGGCCGACTTCGCGACCACCGCGAGCGAGGCGACCAGGGCCGTGCAAGCGTTGACCGCGACCGAGGCGGCCCGGGCGGGCTCGACCGGCGACGCCGACAAGCTCGGCGGTCGATCGGCAGGGGACTATCAGCGCAAGATCAGCGACGAGTGCCTGCCCCAGTCCTCAGTCGAATCCATATCTGAGCAGGGGGAAACCCAATGCGGGTCACCCATTCTTCCATTCAGGGTGACGCCACTTGACGGTCAGCGACCGACGGTGCAGCTTGGCAACGGGCTCGAAATGGCCCTTGCCTGTGGCGGGAGGATGCGAGTTGAATTTGTCAATGCCAGCCCGGAATTCGGGAACATCAATTTCGGGATCGTGAACAACCCCCCTGAAGAATTTGGAGCTCAGCCGGGGATCACGCTCGACGGCGCAAGGCTCGGCACGGGTGGGGTCCGGACCTTCACCTTGCCGACCCGCATCCTTCATGGCCAAGCGGTCTGGGTCACCCCGCTCGGCGTGACCACGGTCATCTTCCACGGTTCGGACGGCAATGGATCCTGTGAGCTGGACGCCATTGCGCTGAGCGCGCGCGGCTGAGCTACGGGGCCGACTCCAGCCGCTGGGCCATCGCCACGAAGTAATCCAGCGCGGCAGGGTTCGCCAGCGAGTCGCGGCTTGCGGCCTTCTCCACCGGCGTGCCCATCAGGATCCGCTTGACCGGGACCTCCAGGACCTTGCCGCTGAGCGTGCGGGGGACCTCGGCGATCTCGAAGACCTCGTCGGGGACGTGGCGGGGGGAGCACTGCTCGCGGACGCGGCGGGCGATCTCGCGCGGCAGGTCCGCGTCCAGCTCGGCGCCCTCGCGAAGGACGACGAAGAGCGGCATCCAGCCGTCGGTGCCGGGGCGGGGGAGGTCGACGACGAGGGCGTCGACGATGGCGTCGATCGAGAGCACGGCGCGGTAGATCTCGCTGGTTCCCATGCGGATGCCGCCGCGGTTGATCGTCGAGTCGGAGCGGCCGTAGATGATCGCGGTGCCTCGCTCGGTGATCTCGATCCAGTCGCCATGGCGCCAGCGGCCGGGCCACATCTCGAAGTAGCTCTCGCGGTAGCGGGAGCCGTCCTCGTCGCCCCAGAAGCGGACCGGCATCGAGGGCATCGGCTCGGTCACGACCAGCTCGCCGACCTCGCCGATAACCGACCGGCCCTCTTCGTCCCAGGACTCGACCGCGGCGCCCAGCGAGCGCGCCTGGATCTCGCCGCGGTAGACCGGCGCCAGCGCGCAGCCGCCGACGAAGGCGGTGCAGAGGTCGGTGCCGCCGCTGGTCGAGAAGAGCCAGGTGTCGGCGCCGAGGTGCTCGTAGATCCAGTCGAAGCCCTCCGGCGAGAGCGGCGACCCGGTCGATCCGAGCGCCTTCAGGCGCGAGAGGTCACGGCCGGCCTCGGGCTCGACCCCGTCCTTCATGCAGGCGGCGACGTAGGCGGCGCTGGTCCCGAACATCGTCACCCCGGCGCGCTCGGCCAGGTCCCAGAGCACGCCCATGTCGGGGTAGCCCGGATTGCCGTCGTAGAGCACGATCGCGGCCTTGGTCAGGAGACCGGAGACGATGAAGTTCCACATCATCCACCCGGTCGTCGTGAACCAGAAGAGGCGGTCGCCGGGGTGGGCGTCGACGTGGAGGTGGAGCTTCTTCAGGTGCTCGAGCAGGATCCCGCCCTGGCCTTGGACGATCGCCTTCGGCAGCCCGGTGGTGCCGGAGGAGTAGAGGACCCAGAGCGGGTGGTCGAAGGGGACACGCTCGAAGGAGAGCTCGGCACCGGCGCCGCTCGCCAGCGCGTCGGCCCACGTGGTGGCGCCGGCCAGGCCCGAGATGTCGGCGTCCGGGTCGAGGTAGGGGAGGACGACGGTACGCTCGAGGCTCAGCATCGCCTCCTGTAGGGCGGCGACGGTCTCGCGGCGGTCGAAGTCCTTGCCGCCGTAGCGGTAGCCATCGACCGCGAAGAGGACCTTGGGCTCGATCTGGGCGAAGCGGTCGACGACGCTGGCGGGGCCGAAGTCGGGAGAGCAGGAGGACCAGATGGCGCCGATCGAGGCGGTGGCGAGGAAGGCGACGATCGCCTCTGGGATGTTCGGCATGTAGGCGACGACGCGGTCGCCCTGCTCGACGCCCATGCCGCGGAGGGCCGCCGCCGCCGCGGCCACCTGCGAGCGCAGCTCGCCCCAGCTGACTTCCTGGAGCTCGCGCAGCTCGGAGGCATGAAGGATCGCCGTCTCGGCGTCGTCCTTGCCGGCGAAGACGTGCTCGGCGTAGTTCAGCCGCGTGTTCGGGAACCACTCGGCGCCGGGCATCTCGCGCGCGCCCAGCGTGGGGGACGGGTCGCCGTCGGCCTGGACCTCGAAGTAGTCCCAGATCGCCCGCCAGAACCCGTCGAGGTCGTCGACCGACCACTGCCACAGGTCCTCGTAGCTGCCGAAGTCACGGTCGCGCTCGCTGCGCAGCCAGCGCATGAACTCGGTCAACCGCGCCCGCTCGACCATCTGGTCCGACGGCATCCAAAGGGTCTGAGGCGTTGGTGAGGTCAAGGTGCCGGGAGTCTATGCCGGGGGCTATCGTTCGCTCCGAGCCGGAGTGGCGGAATTGGCATACGCGATCGACTCAAAATCGATTGCCCTTGCGGGCTTGTGGGTTCGAGTCCCACCTCCGGCACCTCGATGCACTTTGTCACCCACAGGGTTACAAAGTGCATGGTGGTCTGCCTGGGCGCTCAGGCGGGCTGCGGGGTGCCGCTGGCGCCGGCGCCGTAGTCCTCGCCGGAGCCGATCGGGCGCTCCTCCTCGACGTGCCAGCCCTGGTTGAAGCCGTAGAAGGCGGCAGCGATGAGGACGAGCTGCAGCAGGCCGAGGATCACGACCAGGACGCCGAGCAGCGAGGAGGGGAGAAGCGCCTCGTCGAAGCCCGCCTTGTCGCGTTCGAACCAGCTGTTGGCGCCGACCCCGCAGAAGATCGCGAGGATCATCGAGAGCGCCGCCGCGACCGGCAGGATGCCGCGGTTCCAGCGGGCGACGAGGAAGGCGAAGAAGGCGTAGAGGATCGCGTAGATGACACAGACCGCGCCCATCCCGCCGCCGCCCTTCAGCAGCGACCAGCCGCCAATCGCGATCACCGCGGCGATCACCGCGGTCGCGAGCATCAGGATCGCGATCACGATCTTGGCCGTGACCGACCCGGCCTTCTCCCGATTAGGGCGCCAGAGTTCGTACCCCGGCCTCACCTCTCCAACTGCCATGCCGACGATCATAGAATCTGTCAGCGACGCGGCGGCGTCTTGCCGCGTTAAGCCCCGGTTGGGGCGGCCACGCGGGCGTGGCGGAATTTGGCAGACGCGCCAGGTTTAGGTCCTGGTGATCGAAAGATCGTGGGGGTTCAAGTCCCTCCGCCCGCACTCATCTCGGCACGAGATAGAGCGCCGACTGGCTACGATCCGTCACCGAGGGGCAGTGGCCCAACTGGCTAAGGCACCGGTCTCCAAAACCGGCGATTCCAGGTTCGAGTCCTGGCTGCCCCGCTTTCATCCCGATCACTTGGCGGGAAGGATCTGAACGCTCGCGCGTCTGCGGTCGTAGGAGCAGGCGATGACGATGTGGCCCACCCACACCGATGCAGTCGCGACCTCTCCGCCCGTGCGGCGGATTGGGCTGGCGCTCGGCGTGGTGGTGGCGCTGCTCCTCTCGCTCCCCTCGATCGCCGCAGCGGCGATCGAGGTCAAGGTCGAAGGGGCGAGCCTGACGGTGACCGGCGACGACCAGGCGAACCAGATCGGGCTCAGCGTCGGGCCGACGGGGAAGATCGCGGTCAACGACGTCGAGACGACCCTGCAGGCGGGAGGCGTCTTCATCACCGTCAACGCCGGCGCCGGCGTTGACACGCTCGAAGCCGGGACGCTGGGGTCAGCCGACTACACCTCGATGGTGGTGAGGGGAGGGACCGGCGACGACTTCCTGATCGGCGGCGGCGCCGACGACGTCTTCGCCTGGGCCAACGGCGACAACAGCGACGAAGTGGTCGGCGCGTTCGGCGACGACACGCTCGAGCTGACCGGCCACCTGACCGAGGCGGACAACCTCTCCTTCCGGCCCAGCACCCGCCAGCCGGGCTGGGTCTTCCTCCGCCGGCAGGAAACCCCGACCGTGAGAGCCTTCGAGATGGAACTCCTCGACGTCGAGACGACGGCGATCCACCTCGAAGGCGGCAACGACTTCAGCGCCAACGAAGGCCCGGTCGGGATCGGCACGCTCACCCACCTGCGGATCGACGGCGGCTTTGGAGACGACCAGCTCGGTGGCAGCAACGGGGACGACGACCTCGACGGCGGTCCGGGAAATGACCTGCTGGCCGGCGCCGATGGCAACGACCGGCTCTTCGGGGCCGCTGATGCTGACCGCCTCGTCGGGGAAGGCGGCGACGACAAGATGTTCTGGTTCAACGGCGACGGCCGCGACGAAGACATCGGCGGGGCCGGTCGCGACGAAGTCCTGCTTAGCGGCCACCCGACCCTCCCTGACGTGCTCCGCTACCGGCCCAGCACCATCCAGCCCGGCTGGGTCCTCCTGCGTCGGCTGGAACCACCCGACGGCAGCGTCAAGGCCTTCGAGATCGAACTGCTCGACGTCGAGACCTTCTCGATCGACACCATGGGCGGCCGCGACAGCGTCGAAGAGGAAGGCCTGCAGGGGGTCGGCGCTCTCACCAGGCTCTCCCTGAAGGGCGGCTCCGGTGACGACGAATTGGCGGCCAGCAACGGCAACGACGCGCTCAGCGGCGGCCCCGGTGCCGATCGCCTGTTCGACGGGCCGGGTGACGACACGATCACCTGGGGACCGGGCGAAGGCGACGACGAAGTGCTGGCTTTCCCCGATGCCCCCGGGGAAGGCGATGGCCTGATCGTGGCCGGCTCCCAGGGGGAAGACGGGTTCCGGCTCTCGCGCGACGCAGGGGTGACGACGCTCGAGGGCACGCTGGCCCCGGGCGAGCCGTTCGAGATCGCGACCCGGGCCCAGTCTGGCAACGGTCACATCGAGGGCTTCACGATCGTGGGGGAGACCGGGAACGACGAGCTGGTCGTCTCCCCGGGCATGCCCGACATCACCGTCTTCGCCGCGGGAGGGCCCGGGGACGACCATCTGACCGGGGGCGATGAGCGGGATCTCTTCCTCGGTGACGCCGACAACGACACCCTGACGGGCGGGGGCGGCAGCGACCGCCTCGAAGGCCTGGCGGGGGATGACAGGCTGCTTGCCGTCGACGGCGAGGCAGACGTCGTGACTGGCGGAGTCGGCGTCGACGGCGCCGAAGCCGACCCGATCGACGCCGTCCAGGGCGTCGAGGAAGTCAATGGGGAGGGCCGCCCGGGCGATCCCGAAGACCCGGATCCCGGAAGCCCCGGCCCCGTGGATCCAGGCGACCCGATCGATCCAGGTCCGATGAAACCGGACCCCCAGACACCCGAGCGCCCGCAGCCCCCGGCCCCGGACAAGCTTGCGCTGCTTCCCAGCCTCGGCCAGCTCTCCCTCACCCAGGGCGGCAAGTCCCTGGTCGCGACGGTCCCCGTTACCTGCCCAGCCGCCGAGGCCGGCGGCTGTCGGACCGCGGTGACGGTCGTGACCGCGAGGAAGGTCCGACTCGGTGGCCGCAAGGCGATCGTCAAGCTTGGCGCGGCGAAGATCGACGTTGCGCCTGGCGCATCCGCGGTGACGAAGATCCGCCTCAACCGGCGGGCGGCGGCGCTGCTGGAGCGCGGCAAGCTGCCGGTCCGGGTCCGGATCGCCAGCTCAGACGCCGCCGGCAACACGGCCTCAAGCTCGCTGACCCGGGTCCTGAAGCTGCGCTAATCCTCAGCGCAGCTCGTCGAGCGATTTGACCTCGAGGTCAAACGGCTCGTCGGCGGAGCGGCGACGCCGGTACGGGGAGACGGTGACGCGGTGGGTCTCGCCGCAGGAGCAGGGCACTTCGATCGGGCTCGTGTCGGAGGCCGGGTCGGTGTCCACCTTGAGCCGCCGGAGCTCGCCGGCGGACTTGCAGCCGAAGGAGATCACCCAGCCGTAATCGCCGCGCTCGGCTTGCTTTTTCTGGCGGCGGGGCGCGGGCATGGTCACCATCTTCCCTGAGACGGGCGAGCCGGGCAGTTACGTCACCCATCCGCCCGTCGACCCGGGTGCCTCCCCGTCCCGGGAAATCGCAGCCACCGCGCTCGTCGTGCCGTAGCCCCGTCGGCGGCTCGCGCCCGCAGGACGATCCGGGCGCTGACCCGGGCGGGGCCGTTGCTCCTGGCAAGGGACCGCCGGTAGCGACCGGGGACGCGGATCGCCAGTCGCTGCACCCCGCCGCTGAGCCTCGGCCGGCGCGGCGGGCGCAGAGCGGCCTGCTTCGCCCCGTGCGGCCCGCGTGCCCGCAGCCGGCCGTGGGCCGCGATCCGGCAGGGCCGGTCGCAGCGGGCCCAGACGAGCAGGCGGCCGCGGCGGATGCGGTTGGCGACCCGGACGATCCTCAGGCGCAGCGGCCCGGGCGCGGCCCCGGGGGCCAATGGTGGCGTTGCAGCGGGGGGCTGGGCGGCCGGCGCGGGCTCCGCCGCCGTCGCTTCCCGCACCGTCCACGAGTAGCCGACGCTGGCGCTCGCGCCCTGGACGTCGTTCTGCGTCGAGGTGTCCGGCGGGTCGTCCGGCAGCGTCGCGGCGAACTCGTAGGTGCGGGAGTCCCCGGGCGCGAGGCGCCCGACGGCCTGCGGCGGCATCGGCGCCAGCCGCCCGGTGTAGACGGTGCCCGGTTCGGCCGGGACGGTGACGTCGGCGATCCGAACCAAGAGCCGCCGCGAGAGCTCGCCCCCGCCGGGCCCGGGCTCGTCGACCACGTTGTCCTGCTCAAGAGTGAGTTCACTCGGAGCTTCGCCGTCGTAGGAAAGCTCGACCGTGCCGCGGACGCTGTCGCCGGGTGCCAGCCCCGTCGCCGCGAAGATCGGCTGCCCGTCCCGTGAGCTGACAAAGCTGCCGCTGGTGCTGGCGGCAAGCGCGGCGTGGCTGCTCGGCTCCGGGGAAGCGCCGAGCCCGAGCGCTGTGGCAGCGCTGGCCAGGCCGAGCAGAGGGAGGAGCGGCAGGACGCGCCCCATCAGAACTCCTTGTCGGCGGCGCCGGTCTCGGTCGCGGCCGTCGTCGCCATCGCGTTCGCGGCGCGGTCGTAGGGCGTCGCCGTCGGGGTCCAGGTCGAGGTTCCGTTGCCCGCCGCGGTGCCGCGGACGGGGTCGAGGCCGGTGGAGCCGTAGGTGCCGAGGACGACCGTCAGCACGTTGCCGCTGAGCGACATCGTCGAGGGCGTGCCGGTGGCGCCGAAGCGGAGGTTGCCGCCGAGCAGGCCGCTGGCGTAGTCACCGCGGCCGAGGTCGATCGAGCCGAGCGGCAGCACAGTCGCGTTGGTGGCGTCGAAGACCTGCACAACGTCGTTGCCGAGCGGCAGCCCGAGCAGGCCGTTGTCGACGATCCGCACGACGACGCTGGTCGCGGCACCGGTCCAGCCGGTGAGCACCGACCCTGGGTCGATCGGCTCGCTGAGGGTGAGCAGGAGCGAGTCGCCCTGCTCTGCCAGCCCGCTGGTGCCGGCGTTGGTCGTCTGCACGTCGCTCGCTTTCGGCGTCGTGTTGTCGACCGTGACCGAGCCGCCGAGGGAGCTGGCGTTGCCAGCGTTGTCGGCGGCGCTGACGGTGAAGGCTTTCGCTCCCTCCGCTAGGACCGCGTCGGCGGTCAGGGCAGCGCTGCGGTAGCCATAGGCGACGCCGCCGGCGCTGAAGCTGCCGGCGACGAGCGGTACCGCGGTCGAGCCGGTGGTGACGGTGGCGACGTTCGCCTGCACGCCGGCGATCCCGCTGGCCGGGTTGCCGGTGTCGGCGCCGACGTTGGCGTAGACGAAGTAGCCGCCGCCCTGTTTGACGAAGCCGGCGACGGTGCTGCCGGCAGTGCTCTTCTGGATTGCCACCGCGCTCACCAGCGGCGGCCGGAAGTCGTTCGCTGCGGTGACGCTGTTGCCCCCGTTTTCAGCCCGGGAGCCGAAGGCCGCGAGCGCGGTCGGGATCCCCCCGGCTACCAGGGCGAGGACGGCGAGGCCCGCCGTCGCGAGTGCCGGCAGCCTACGGCGCATCTCCCGCTCCGCTCGGTCGCGGCCGCCAGATCCGCACCAGCTCCTCGGCCCCGAGCAGGACCAGCGGCACGATCAGGAGCAGCGCCAGGCCGAGCGGGGTGCGGGTGATGACGGCGACGTGGCCGACCCATGGCACGCTGTAGGTGACCCGACCGAGGTCGCCGCCGGTGGCGATCCGCCAGCGCTCGGTGGTGTTGTTGGCGTCCCCCTGGGTGATGAACCAGAGGTGGGACCCGGCGCGGCGGATGCTCCGCACCCGGTGGGTGATCAGCCGGCTCTCGTCTTCGGGGTCGCGGAAGGTGACGACGTCGCCGACCTCAGCCGACGTGGGAGAGATGCGTTCCTCGATCACCACGTCGCCGGGCGAGATCGCCGGCTCCATGCTTCCGGTCAGCACCGTGTGCGGGCGGGCTCCGAAGCAGAGCGGCAGGGCGATCGCCGCCACCAGCGCGGCGGCGGCGATCACGGCCGCCCAGCCGGCCCCACGGGCCAGCTGGCGGGTGATCGTCACTGGTTCTGAGCCTCCCAGCGGATGATGTGGGTGCCAGTGGTCTGGCCCTGCGCCGCGTCGGGGGCGCTGGCCGAGAGCGTCGCGGTCACCCGGTAGACGACCGCGTCGTTGGTCACCCATTTGGTCCCGGCGCCGGGGAAGTCGACGACCCCGTTGGCGTAGCTGTTCTTTTCGCTGCCGAAGCTGGAGAGGGTGCCTTCGAACAGCGCCCCGCCGGCGTCCGGCGTGAACCCGGTGCAGCTGGGGAAGCTGGGGGAGGCTTGGGTCCCGGGCTCGATTTTGAGGTTGACGTTGGGACCGAGGGCGCCGATCGTGCTCGGCGTGTAGATCCGCACGTTGGCGTTGAGCGAGCCCGTGTAGGTGACTTTGACGCAGGAGGTCTGGCTGTCACCCGGTTTGGCGGCGGTCAGCGTGTAGAGGGCGGAGCCGGCGTCGTTGTCGGCCAGGGTCACGGTCCCGGCGGTGACGACGTTGCCGGGGTTGTCGGTCTGGCTCGAGAAGGCGGAGAAGACGCCCGCGCCGGCGATGCAGGCGAGCAGTCCGAGCACGACCAGCGTGCGCAGGATCTTCGTTCGGTGGCTCATGGAGGACCTTTCTGCCGGCGGGCCGGCGCTCGGGATCTACTCCGCCATCGACGTGCTCAAAATTATCTTGAGTTATCAAGCGTTTATTGGATGGCGAATACGCCGGTTCCTCAAACCGGGAGTCAGCGGGAGGTGGGTTCGAGCCCGATCAGCGTGTAGTAGCCGATCAGGAAGAGGCGCCTGCCGTCGGAGACCATCGGCGTGTAGCCGGCCTGGCGGATGCGGAAGGTCGGCTTGTGAGTGCGGACGTCGATGCCGACGGTGCGGCCGGTCTTGAAGCTCGAGGTGTAGACCGTGTGCCCGATCACGGTCGCCGTCCCGGGGACCGGGCCGCCGACGTCGTAGCGCCAGCGGACCTTGCCGGTCGCGGCGTCGAGGGCGAAGAAGCGGCCGTTTTCGGAGCCGATGTAGACGGTCGGCGGGGTGCCGGGGACCTGGGCCAGCGCCGGCGAGCCGTAGACGTAGCCGCCGGTCGGGAAGGACCAGGCGACCTTGCCGGTCTTCTCGTCGAAGGCGTAGACGGTGCCGTCGTCTCGGGCCGCGTAGACGTTGCCGAACCCGATCGCCGGCGAGGAGAAGAAGCCGCCGCGCCCGTACGGCGCCACCTTCGAGGTGTTGGTCCGCCAGATCGGCTTGCCGCTCTTGGCGTCGAGGCTGAACATCGAGGACTGGTAGTCGGCGACGAAGATGTGCCCCTTGTGGATGCTGGGACTGGCTTTGATCGCCCCGGGCGCGTCGAAGCGCCACCGGGTCCTGCCGTCGGAGGCCCGCAGCGCCACCACCTCGCTCGAGTCGGTGCCGAAGTAGAGCGTCCCGTTGACCGCCAGCGGGGAGGATTCGAGGTGGGTGTGGAGGTCGCGGACCCAGACCTTGCGCCCGGTCTCGGCATCGCCTGCGGCGACGTCGCCGCCGAGGAAGGTCCCATAGACGCGCCCTTCCGAATACACCGGCGCGGTCACGTCCTCCGGCTTGCCCTTGTCACTGGGATGGACGTTGATTTCCCAGAGCACCTTGCGGTCGCGCAGCCGCACCGCTTTGCCGTTGCCGAACTTGTTGATCACGTACGCGACCCCGTCATGGATCGCCGGCGGAAACTCGATCAGCCCGTGCGTGTTGATCGACCAGGCCTGCTTCAGCGGCGGATCCAGCGCCCGGCTCGTCGCCGGCAGGTAGTGCGTCCGCTGCGGCACCCGCCCGAACAACGGCCAGTCCACGTATCCCCGCCCGGTCGCCAGCTGCGGACCTTCCCCGGTTTCGTCCCCCGACCCGCCACAACCCCCAAGCGGGAGCACCAGGCAGGCCAGCACCAAGGTCGCCGCCGCGAGTCTTCCCAGGCTCAATCGCATCTGGGTCCCGTATCGGCATCGAACGGGACCGAATCGAGAGCGGCGGACGGGAATCGAACCCGCGTCATCAGCTTGGAAGGCTGAGGCTCTACCGTTGAGCTACCGCCGCACGAGCGAGACCGGGACCAACCCGCGACCCGCCTCAGCGACAGTTTGCCCGATTCGGCAGAATGCAGTTACCCCAACGGGGAGTGGCGCAGTCAGGTAGCGCACTCGGCTGGGGGCCGAGCGGTCGCAGGTTCAAATCCTGTCTCCCCGATCTCAGACAATAAGTTCCGGCGCATCTGCCATCCTTCGTGAGATGGCAGATCGGGACAGGGGAACCCTTCGGTCGCCTTGGTTGCGACGCCCGTGATCGAGCAGCGGATATACGTCATCCGTGAGCGCCAAGTGATGCTCGATGAAGACCTCGCCGATCTCTACGGCGTCGAGACGAAGCGGCTGATCGAGCAGGTGAAGCGGAACCTCGAACGCTTCCCGGAAGACTTCATGTTTCAGCTTTGTAAAGACGAGACTGCGGCTTTGAGGTCGCAGATTGCGACCTCAAACACTGGACGCGGTGGCCGTCGCTATGCGCCCTACGTCTTTACCGAGCAAGGCGTGGCCATGCTCTCCTCGGTCTTGCGCAGTAAGACGGCCATCGCCATGAATGTCGAGATCATGCGGGCGTTTGTGGAGTTGCGCCGGATCGCCAACTCCTATGCCGCGATCGAGAAACGGCTGGAGCAAATCGAACGGGGGATGGGTGAGCACGATGAGCAACTGGAGCAGATCTTCAGCGCCCTCCGACAACTGATTGCTCCGCCGCCGCGGCCAAAGCGGCCGGTTGGCTTCAGGGTCCGAGAGAACGACGAGGAGGCGAAGCCTGGGTCAACTGTCTGACGCGGTTCAAATGCCGTCCGGTTAAGGCGACTAGAAGCTTCTTATCGGAACCGTGGCCCGAAGAAGAAGGGTCGCCGTTCCGACTTTTCCGCGACGGCGGCGTGCCCTGAAGCGTGGCCAAGGTCTCGAACGGCTCTGCGAACTCTGGCTCGGCCGTTCTCGTCGTCAACGACATCGAACTACACGACGGCA
This sequence comes from Solirubrobacterales bacterium, assembly GCA_036277915.1. Classification (GTDB taxonomy): domain Bacteria; phylum Actinomycetota; class Thermoleophilia; order Solirubrobacterales; family 70-9; genus VAYN01. The sequence continues at coordinate 90,671 of DASUMA010000015.1, read as the reverse complement.
AGCCCCGTCCCGTCGGGCGAGTGGTCCGCCATCGCGACGCTCTGGATGGCCGGATCCTCGTAGGTGTTCCAGTAGTAGGTGCCCGTCCGGGACGAGAAGAGCCCCGTGTAGATGGTCTTCTCGAACTCGCCCGAGCCCATGGCTGCGCATCCGTCCACCATCGCGACCTGCTGCAGGGTGTGGAACGCGCGACTGACGTTCTCTTCCTCGGTCGACTTCTCCGGATAGTGGGCGTTGACATACGCCGCACGCACGAACCGAGACGATGAGTAGTAGTCCCCCGGGATCCCCCGCATGTGCGACCCCGATCCGAAGGGCTCCAAATGCGCTCGGCCGAGCACGGTGTCCTCGGGGAAATCCGGCGTCGCGTTGAGGTAGTTCCGCAGGTTCTCGTGGTGCCAGGAAAAGCCCGGCTGGTTGGCGAGGACGTCGACGTCGTCGTCGAAGACGTGCATGCCGCCGGCGGTGTACTCCACCACGATCGCGCGCTCCGAGTCGCCGATGATCCAGTGGAGCAGGGAGCTCGGGTACTTCTCGTTGATCGGCTGATCGACGATGGCGACATCACGTAGCGCCGCCTCGACCTCGTCGACGCTCTCGAACTGCGAGGCCACCCAGAGCGGGAACTCGAACGCGGCGACGTTGGTCGCCCCCTCGGCAGGCTCAGCGGCGTACTCGGCGTACCCCGGGAAGTTGAGGCCCGCCACGGCGACGCCGGCATCGTTGCCGCAGTCGAAGTAGAGCGGCGTGTCCTCCTCCACGATGCCCATTCCGATGACCGCATGCCGGATGCCGGCCACCGCATCGAACGGTGACTTGGGTGCGTACCCCCGAGGCGTCATGACGACCTGCTCTCCATAGCCGCTCGTCCAGTCGAGGTTCCGCGCCAGGTAGAGATTGCCCTCCCGGTCGCTGAACCGGATGCCCGTGCACATCTTGAACCTCCTCTAGCTCTGACTTAATTGATACCTCCTGCGCCCCGAACGCAAACCGGTTCGGAAGGCTCCTCAAAGGGAGCCGCTCAACGGGCGGTGGGAGAGAGGGCAGAGGTTCAGGTCGTCGTCGGACCGACGATCGAGAAGCGGATCTTTGTCGTTCGCGACCGGCAGGTGATGCTTGATGAAGACCTGGCAGATCTCTATGGCGTCGAGACCAGGGTCTTGGTCCAGCAGGTCAAAGCCATGCTCTGGCGTGCTGCGCAGCGACCGGGCGTTGCCGTGAACATCGAGATCATGCGGGCGTTCGTGGAGCTGCGGCGTGTCGCTAGCTCATTCCAAGAGCTTCAGGAGCGGCTCGATCAGATGGAAATGGACATTGGGGCGCGTCTGGGCGAGCACGACGAGCAGCTTCGTCAGATCTTCGAAGCGCTACGGCAGTTGATTGCACCGCCGCCCAGCACGAAGCGGCCCATTGGGTTCAGAGTGCGCGAGGGCGACGGATAGTCGGCTGTCGGGGGTCGACCGACGTATGGTTCCCCCAATGCGCCGTGCTCTCGTCATCGCCGGCATGCTCCTCGCCGGCTTTCTGGTCGCGGCTCCGGCCCTCGCGGCGGGCGCCGAACGCGAAGTCGAGCGCGAACTTTCCTTCGGCCTGGAAGCCGAAGGCTTCTCCGTCGGGGTTTACGTCACCAACAACGATGGCGACGTGAGCGCGTTGCTGTCACTCAGCCACGGCTCGCAGGTCGCCTACTACTCGACGCCGGCGGTGGTCACGGCAGAGCGGGTGACGGCGCGGTTTGGAGCTCTCGGCGAACTCGACTACCGCTTTGCTCCGAAGCGTAATGGGAGCGTCGAATGCACCGGTTCCGAAAACGGTGAAGCCGTGTTCGACGGGACCTTCGTCTTCACTGGTGAGAACGGTTACGTCCACATCGAAGCCGGCCACGCCGAAGGCTCCTTCCAGGTTTACCCCGAGCCGAAGAGCTGCTCGCAGAAACGGCTCGCCCGGCGCGCCATGCGATATCACCCCTTCTACTCGGACGAAGGGGCGACCCTGCAGGCGAGAGCCGGCTCGCGTGCTGAGAGGCAGTGGCGCGAGGTCTACGTCCTCGACAATGGGCAGCGCGGGCCGCACAAGGTCGCGCTCTTCGCCTTCTTGGCCGAGGCTCGCGAAGGGATGACTGTCGCCCGCGGCGTGCAGATGGCGATGAGGTCCAGTGCCTTCCGCTGGAACCTCGAGAGGGGCACCGCGAGTCTGCGGCCGCCCGCGCCATTCACTGGCTCGGCGAAGTTCACCCGCTACGGCCACAAGGGCCAGGGGACCTGGAAGGGGTCAATTTCCATGCCGATCTTCGGGGGCGAACCAGTGGACCTGGCCGGTCGCGAGTTCCGTGCCTTCATCCACAAAGGAGTGCCGCAGGATGAGTGATTTCGCCGGTCCTGGTGACCTCATCTACAACCGCGGTCCGATCGCCGACCCTGAGGCCTACGCGCGCGAAGCCGGCGCAGCCTCCTGGCTTTATCTCTGCGGCAAGGAGTTCGAGGCGATGGACGGGGGGATGTCCTATGCCAGCGTCGAGGCGGCGGTGCCCGCGTCGGCCAACGTCGTCTCCGACCCGCCGCGGGTGATGGACATGGACCTGGCCAAGCGACAGCTCGACGCCCTCGATCGGCTGCCCCGCCCGACGCTGGTCACCTGCCGCGCCGGTCCTCGCTCTTCCGCCCTCGTCTACCTCTACGCGGGTCTCCAGGCCGGCGCCTCGGCCGCAGAAGTGCTGGAGCGGGCCGAAGCCGAAGGCGCGCCCTTCCTGGCTTCCGATGGGCTCAAGGAGTGGGTGGCCCAGGGCCTCGACGAGCTCTCCTGAGTCGATCGCCGACTGGATCCGGGCCTACGTCCCCGCCAGCTGGAGCCGGTGCTGCCCGGCATCTCGGCTCACTGGAACGGCCGGGCGACGGTCGACCACTGGACCTGTCACTTCGCCGGCGAGCCCAGCTCGATCGACTTCTAGGGCTACCTCAACGGGCCGTCGAGTCGGGCGAACGCGCCACCGCCGAGATCCTCGCGGCGCTCAAGCGCCGCTGACGAACTCGCGCTTGCCGCCGCGCGGCCGGGGCCGTATTTTCGTCTGATGAAACCGGTCCTAGTCGCGGTCGATGCGGACGTGCGTGCGCTCAGAGAGGTCGAGCGGGAGCTGGTCGATCGCTACTCGCGCAGCTACCGGGTCGTCTGCGTCTCCTCGGCGGAGGAGGCGATGGCCGAGCTCGCGGCGCTCAAGGAGGCTGGGGAGGACGTGGCGCTTGTTCTCGCCGCCCACTCGCTCGGGAAGATGTCTGGGAGCGAGCTGCTGGCAAGGGTGCGGGATCTCCATGCGCATGCCCAGCGGGGGCTGCTGATCGAGTGGGGGAGCTGGGGAGACGGGGAGACGGCTGGGGAGATCTTCGAAGCGATGGCGAAACGGCAGATCGAGTACTACGTGATCAGGCCGTCGCAGTCGCCGGACGAGCTCTTCCACCAGTCGGTCTCGACTTTCCTGCTCGAGTGGGCCAACGCGCGGCGGGTCTCTCCGCACACCGTCCACGTGGTCGGCGAGTCCTGGACCGGGAGAGCCCATGAGCTGCGGGAGGTTCTCGGGCGCTGCGCGGTGCCGCACGCGTTCCTGCTCGCCGACTCGCCTGACGGGCGCGCGGTGGTCGCCGAGTCGGGCAACGGCGGGACGCTGCCCCTGGTGGTCTTCCCGAACGGGACAGTGCTGACCGACCCGACCAACCTGGAGCTTGCAAGCGCCGCTGGGGCCACGATCGACCCCGACCGGCGTGAATTCGACGTGATCATCGTCGGCGGCGGGCCGGCCGGGCTCTCGGCCGCGGTCTACGGCGCCTCCGAGGGCCTGCGCACGCTGGTCGTCGACGACGGCGGCATCGGCGGCCAGGCGACCTCGAGCTCGCTGATCCGCAACTACCTCGGCTTCCCCCGCGGCGTCAGCGGGCGCCGGCTGGCAGAGGGTGCCTACGAGCAGGCCTGGGTATTCGGCGCCAAGTTCGCCTTCATGCACGACGCGACCGCGATCCGTCGTGAGGGCGACCGCCTGCAGCTCAGCCTCTCCGACGGCGGCGAGGTCAGCGCCCGCGCGGTCATCCTCGCCACCGGCGCCACCTATCGCCGGCTCGAGGTCGAGGAGCTCGAGGGCCTCGTCGGGTCGGGCGTCTTCTACGGCGGCTCCGCCCACGAGGCGCCGACGACGGTTGACGAGGAGGTCCACGTCGTCGGCGGCGCCAACTCGGCGGGCCAGGCGGCGCTGCACCTGGCCGAATTCGCCCGCAAGGTGACGCTGGTCGTCCGCTCCGACTCCCTCGAGAAGGGGATGTCCCACTACCTGGTCCGCCAGCTCGAAGCCACGCCCAACGTCGAGGTCCGCCTCGGGACCGAGGTGGTCGGAGGCGGCGCCGGCGAGGACGGGTGGCTGGACTGGCTGGTGCTGCGCTGCGGCGGCGAGACGGAGACCGTGCAGACCGACGAGCTCTTCCTGATGATCGGCGCCCACCCGAACACCGACTGGCTGCCTCCAGAGCTGGCACAGGAAGACGGCGGGTTCATCCTCACCGGAGCCGATGTGGAGACCTGCGGTGCCTGGCCGCTGCAGCGCAGCCCGCTCTCGCTCGAGACCAGCATGCCCGGCGTCTTCGCGGCCGGCGATGTCCGCCACGGCTCGATCAACCGCGTCGCCTCGGCGGTCGGCGAGGGCTCGATCGCCATCCGCCTCGTCCACGAGCTCTTCGAGGCCGACCAGATCGAGCGCGACCTGGTCAGGGAGGGGGAGGGCTAGTGGACGATTCCGTCGCGCGGTACCGGACCGCCTCTGAGACTGGGGACATGGACGGCCTGATGGCTACGCTTGCACCCGAGGTGGAGGTCGTCTCGCCGATCTCCGGCCGGATGGTCTTCCGTGGCAAGGAGGACGTGCGGGTGCTGCTCTCCGCGGTCTACGGATCCCTGCGCGGGCTGCGCTGGACGCGGACGGTCGGGGAGGGGGAGACGCGGGTGGTCGTCGGCGAAGCGCGGATCGGGCCGCTGCGGATGACCGACGCGATGGTCTTCGAGCTCGACGAGGAGGGGCGGATCCGCCGGATCAGCCCGCACCTGCGGCCCTGGCTCGCGCTGACCCTGTTGGCGGCGATCCTCGGGCCGAAGGTCGGCCGTCATCTCGGCTTGGTCAGACGCGCTTTGGGCGGCTGACCCGACGGGTAGCCTGGGATGGGGATGCGGCGCCGATCGCTCGCAATAACGCTCATCACTGCGCTGGCCCTGACGGTTCTGCCAGCCGCTGCGCCGGCGGCCGAGCGCACTGTCTCGGTTGAGGCGACGGCGACGATCAGGGTGCCGAACGACAGCGCCTCGGTGGGCCTGTCGGTCAGCCTCGAGCGCAGCACCCGCGGCGGCGCCCTGCGTGCCGTCTCCGCGCAGCTGCGCGGCGTCATCGCCGCGGTCGGGTCGATCCCCGGCGTCGGCGCTGGGGACGTCCGCACCGGCCGCATCTCGATCGACAAGCGGACCCGCGGCAGGAAGACCCTCTTCCGCGCCAGCGAGGGGGTCGGCGTCACCCTGCACGAGCCGGCGCGCGCCGGCGATCTGGTCAGCGCCGCGATCGCCGCCGGGGCCACCGGCGTCCGCGGCCCCACCTACTTCGTTGGCGACACCGAAGCCGCCTACGCCAAGGGCCTCGCCGCCGCCTTCGAAAAGGCGAAGGTCAAGGCGGCGGCGCTCGCCGCCCAAGCCGGCGCCGCTCTCGGCCCGGCGCTGACGATCAGCGAAGGCGGAAACGCCGAGATCATCCCCTTCGAGGACAAGGCCGCTGCGGCGCCAGTCTGCGGCACCGGAGCCGTTGGCAAGCTCGCCGCCGGCGACTGCGCCTCGAGCCCGCCGACCAAGCCCGGAGCCTCCTCCGTTACCGCCACCGTCGGCGTCGTCTTCTCCCTGCTCTAGCCCCGCCGCGCTGCGTAGAGGGCCCAGCGGTCGGGGATGCCCTTGAGCTCGTGCTCACCGCGGTCGCTGAAGCTGAGGTCGCTGCCGATCACCAGGTCGCGGACGGTGCGGGAGACGAGGATCTCGCCGGCGGCGGCGAGGCTCATGATCCGGGCGGCGAGGTGGACGGCGAGGCCGGCGACGTCGTCGCGGGTGCGCTCGACCTCGCCGGTGTGCAGGCCGGTGCGGACGGCGAGGCCGAGGCCGCCGGCCTCTTTGATGACCTGGTCGGCGCAGTGGACGCCGTGGGCCGGGCCGGTGAACAGGGCCAGAGCGCCGTCGCCGGTGGTCTTGATCAGCTCGCCGCCGTGCGCGGTGATCGCCGCGCCGACCCGGTCGAGGTGGCGGTCCAGCACGCCCGCCCAGGCCCGGTCGCCCGCGCGCGCCGCGAGCCCGGTGGAGTCGACCAGGTCGGTGAAGAGCACCGTCGCCAGGATCCGGTTGGTCGGCGGCGCCGGCGGGGTGCCGGTGACGAATTCCTCGACCAGGTCCGCCACCAGCTCGACGTCGAGGGCGAAGTTGATCGCCGCGTCCCCCGGGATCTGCTGCAGCCGCGCACCCGGGATCAGCTCGGTGAATTCGCTCACCGTCTGCACCGGGACGAGCTTCAGGTCGCGGGGGTAGAGGACCAGGGTCGGCGCCTGGACCAAGGGCAGGACTTCGGTGATGTCGCTGGTCAGCGACATGCGCAGCAGCCGGGCCGCCTGGCGCGGCGTCGCCACCGTCTGGAAGTAGCGCCGGATGCGCTCGTTGCGGACCGGGTCGGCGGCCCACTGCGGGGTGTAGACCTCGGGCAGCGGGCCCGGCCAGTCGACGATCTCGGCGATCGCCTGGGCGGCGGAGTCCGCCAGTTCGGGCGAGCTCGCCGCGGCGCCACGCGCGCTCGGGGCGAACGCGATCAGCCCGCCCACGCGCTCGGGCCGGGTCGCCGCCAGCAGTGCCAGCGAGCGCGCCCCCTCGACGCTGCCGACCAGCATCGGCCGCTGAGCCCCGACCGCGTCCATCACCGCCAGCGCGTCGTCGGCATGCGCCTCCAGCGTGAGGTCGTCCCGGATCGGGTCCGAAAGTCCCGAGTCGCGGCGGTCGTAGAGGATCACCCGCGCGAACTGGCCGAGCCGTTCGTACAGCCGCGCGGCCTCGGGCACGTCCCAGACGGTGCCGATGTTCGACGCGCTGGCGCCGCTCAGCAGGATCTCGTCGTCGCCGTCGCCGAACACCTGGTAGGCGATGGCAAGGTCCCCGCTACGCGCGTAGCGGGTCTCCGGGGCATCCACGCCGCGACTCTAGCCAGGGAGACGCCGACCAGCCAGGATTGGGCATCGCGGCTTTTGTGCGACGGAACATAGGGTCCGGCATATGAGCAGGTTGCCCGCCTGGCTGCAGAAGCTGACCGCGCTCGGCAGTCTGCCGACCGACAGCGGGGAGCTGCGTCTGCGCAAGTCGGTGCTGGTGCTCTCCTCGAGCCTGATGGCCACCCTCGCGTTCGTCTGGGTCGGCACCTACGCGATCCTCGGCCTCTGGGTCTCAGCAGCGATCCCGCTCGCCTACCAGCTGGCCTCGGGCGCGAGCCTGCTCACGTTCGCCCGCACCCGCCGCTTCCAGCTCTTCCGGGTCAGCCAGCTGTTGATGAGCCTGCTGCTGCCCTTCGCTCTGCAGTGGAGCCTGGGAGGATTCGCTGCCTCCTCCGCGGTCGCCCTCTGGGCCTTCACCTGTCCCGTCGGCGCGCTTCTCTTCGTCGGCGCCCGCCAGGCCGTCCCCTGGTTCCTCGCCTTCGCGGCGCTGGTCGTGTTCTCCGGGGCGATCGACCCCGCCCTCTCCGACGGCGCGCCCGAGATCCCCACCGGCGTCGAGATCTCCTTCTTCGTCCTCAACTTCCTCGGCGTCTGCACCACCTCCTACGTCCTCCTGCAGTACTTCGTCCGCGCCCGCGAGCGGGCCCTGGCCGAACTCGCCGTCGAGCGCGCGAAGTCGGAGCGCCTGCTGCTGAACGTGCTCCCGGCCTCGGTTGCCGAGCGCCTCAAGGAGTCGGAGGAGGTGATCGCCGACGGGTTCGGCTCGGCCACCGTGCTGTTCGCCGACATCGCCGGCTTCACCCCGCTGGCCCGGGACCTGCCGCCGGCCGACGTCGTCGCCCTGCTCGACCGGGTCTTCGCCGCCTGGGACGAGCTCGCCGCCCGCCACGGGGTGGAGAAGATCAAGACGATCGGGGACGCCTACATGGTCGCCGGCGGCATCCCCGCCCCGCGCGAGGACCACGCCGAGGCGATCGCTGACCTCGCGCTCGAGATGGGCTCCGAGGCGGAGCGCTGCGCGGAGGGCGCGGGCGTGCCGCTGGAGGTCCGCATCGGGATCGACACCGGTCCGGTAGTGGCCGGCGTGATCGGGCGTGCCAAGTTCAGCTACGACCTCTGGGGCGACACGGTCAACACCGCGAGTCGGATGGAGTCCCACGGTGAGCCTGGCGCGATCCAGGTGACCGAGCGCGCCTATGAGGCGCTCCGCGACGGCTACGAGCTGCGCCGCCGCGGCACGATCGAGGTCAAGGGCAAGGGCCCGATGGCCACCTACTGGCTGCTCGGGCACCGCGCCTGAGCGCCGGCGCCAGCCACCGCGCCGCGCGATTCGGCGAAGTGGACAAACTCTCCGCCACCGGCGCCTGAACCGGCGCCGATTGGCGCATACCCTCGATTCATGTGGAAGGTCTCCGAGGGGGACAGCGGCGTCGTCGTCGCGCGGTTCGACCGGCCGCCGATGAGCTACTACACGGATGAGGACATCGGCCAGCTGGAGCAGCTGGTCGCGGAGTGGACTGCCCGGCAGGTCCCGGCGGTCGTCCTCGCCGGCGGCCGGCCCGGCAAGTTCATCACCCACTTCGAAGTCGACGGGATCCTGCTTAAGCAGGTCGAGCCGGAGGGGCCGATCGAGTCGCCGGCCCGGAGCCGGCGCATCCACGTCCTCACCCAGGACATGAACAAGGCGCCGATGCCGATCGTCGCCGCGCTGAACGGCGACGCGATGGGGGTCGGGTTCGAGCTCGCCCTCTCCGCCGACATCCGCGTCGGCGAACGGGCCGACCACCGCTACGGGCTGATCGAGACCCGCCTCGGGATCGTCCCGGGCGGCACCGGGCTGACCCGGATGGCGCGGATGATCGGCCCCGGCCAGGCGATGCTGCTGGGCGCTGGCGCCAAAGCGCTGACCCCGGATGAGGCCTACGAGGTCGGCCTCGTCGAGCTGCTCGCTGACGACGCGCTGACGACGGCGATCGCGGTCGCCGAGCGGATGGCGGCGCTGCCGCAGACCGCAGTCGCGATGGCGAAGAAGATCGTCTACCAGAGCCAGGGCGTGCCGCTCTCGGTAGCACTCGACTTCGAGCTCGACAGCGCCTACCGGGCGAAGCAGTCAGCCGAAGCCGCGCCGGCGCTCCGCGACTACCTCTCCCAGCCCCTGGAGGAGCGGCGTGCCTGGCTCGAGCGCTGAGGGCAGGCTGCGCGACCGGGTCGCGGTCGTCACCGGCGGCGGTCGCGGGATCGGCCGGGCGATCGCCCTCGGCCTCGCCGCCGAGGGGGCAACGGTGGCGGTGATCTCGCGCAGCGCCGGCCAGCTGGACGCGGTGGTGGCCGAGGCGCGTGAGCTCGGCGGCGACGGGCTCGCCCTGGTCGTCGACTGCATGGATGGCGCCGCCCTGAAGCAGGCCGTCGAGGAGGTCCACCGCCAGCGCGGCCGCCTCGACGTCCTCTTCAACAACGTCGGCGGCCTGGTCGGCGAGGTCGGGAAGCTGGCCGCGCTCGAGCACGATGACGAGCTCTTCGAGCAGAACCTCTTCCTCAACCTGACCACTGCCTACTACGCCTCGCGGGCCGCCCTGCCGCACATGGTCGCCGGCGGCTACGGCCGCGTCGTCAACATCGGCTCCGTCTACGGGACGCACGGCGGCGGCACGATCGCCTACAGCGCCGCCAAACACGGGCTCGTCGGCCTCACCCGGTCCCTGGCCTGGCAGCTGCCGGCGGAGGTCACCGTCAACTGCCTCTGCCCGGGATGGACCGACACGGCGCTGCTCAGCTGGGCCGGAGACGACGCCGTCGCCGCGGCCGAGGCGAAGGCCGCGGTCCAGACCGTGCAGGGGCGCGTCCTCGCGCCGGCGGAGATCGCGCCGATGGCGGTGCTCCTCGCCAGTCCCGACGGCGCCGGGATCACCGGCCAGGTGATCAGCGTCGACGGTGGCTACAAAGTCTGAGCGGCGCCCCGGGGATCGCGGCCGGCCCGCTCACTCGATGCGGATCGACTGCGCGCCGCCGCAGCTGCCTTTGAAGCGCTGGTTGCGCTGGTCCCCGGAGTAGCCGACGCTGAGCCTGTACACGCCTCGCTTGGTCGCGATGTACTGGGCCAGCGGGAAGGTGCCGTTCGCTTTCACGGTGACGCCGCCGCTGAACGCGGGCTTGCGCTTGCAGCGCTTGTCGCCCGGCTTGTAGAGGTTGAAGGTGATCCTGCCGGTGGGGGAGACGCTGCCCGCCAGGCTGGCGCGGATCGAGATCCGCCGCCGGTCGATCAGCAGCGCCCGCGGCTTCACCCGCGGCGTTCGCTTCTGCACGACCACAACCTGGGCCGGCGAGTCGCAGGGCTCGCTGACCGCCTGGTTCGAGGCGTCGCCCGAGTAGCTGGCGAGGAAGCTGTAGCGGCCGGGGCGCAGGGCGGTGAAGGGGTCGGAGTTGATCTTGCCGTTGCCGATGATCGCGACCGTGTCGACGAAGGCCGGCTTGTCGCAGCCCGAGGCGACCGGGCCGTAGATCCGGAAGGTGATCGAGCCACCCGGCGCGTGGCCGCCGAGCAGCGTCGCCGTGTCGCGGAATTTGGCTCCGACGACGATCCGCTGCTTGACCGCGCCGGCGATCGAGGGCTTCGCCTGGGAGATGCTCGAGGTCGCTTTGCCACAGCCGACCGTCGCCAGGTTGTGGTTGGGGTCGCCCGAGTAGGCGACGGTCCAGCGGAAGGCCCCGACCCGCGGCGGGGTGAAGGGGCTGGAGCGGTAGGTGCCGTTGCCGGTAACGCCGACGGTCGAGCTGAAGGCCGCGCCGCCGGAGCAGCTGGGGTCGCCGGGCGGGAAGGCCTTGAAGGTGATCTGCCCGGTCGGGATCGCGCCTTCTTTGAGCGTCGCCGTGGCGCTCACCGAGGTCCCGATCGTGCCGCTGGTGGCGGTCGCGGTCAGGACCACCGAGACCATGCCGACGGCCGAGGACTGTTTGTCTGCGTCACAGCTGGTGCTGACCGCATCGTTCTTCGAGTCGCCCGAGTAACTAACGGTCCAGCGGTACAGCCCCGCTTTGGTCGGCGCGAAGCCCGGCGGGGAGTAGGGGCCGTCGCCGTTGACCGCGACCTCTTCCTGGTAGACGGGCGTGGAGCAGGTTTTATCGTCGGGGCCGTAGGCGCGGAAGACGAGCTGCCCACCAGCCGCGAAGCCTCCCGAGAGAGTCGCGTTGTCGGTGATCGTCAACCCGACTTTGACCACGGACGTCGCCACCGCGCCGAGGGTCGGAGACGCTTTGCTGACGCTGGAGGTCTGGTTAGTGGCCCCGCACTCTGGTTTGATCGATTCGTTGTTGGCGTCGCCCGCGTAGCTCACGGTCCACCGGTACGCACCCGGCGCCGACGGCGCAAAGCCGGCCGGGGAGTAGACGCCGTTGTCGGTGATCGCGACGGGTTTTTCATAGACCGGGGTGCCCAGGCAGCTTGGGTCGCTCGGGCCGTAGGCGCGGAAGACCAAGTTGCCGCTGGGCGTGAAGCCGCCGCTGAGGGTGGCGCTGTCGGTGATCGTCGTCCCGACCTTGGCCGTCGCGGTCGCCACCCCGCTGAGGCTCGGCGCGGCTTTGCTGACGGTCGAGACCTGTTCGCTGGACCCGCAGCCGAGGCTGTCCGTCTGGTTGTTCCCGTCGCCTTCGTAGCTGACTTTCCATCGGTAGACGCCTGGTCCGGGCGCGAAGCCCGGGGGCGAGTAGGTTTTGTTGCCGCTGACCGTGACCGTAGCTTTGTACGTCTCGGTGCCCGAGCAGCTCGCGTTGTCCGGGCCGTAGGCGCGGAAGACGAGTTCGCCGCCGGGGGAGAACCCGCCGCTGAGGGTGACGCTGTCGGTGATCGTGGTCCCGACTTTGACCGCGGCGGTCGCGACCCCCGAGAGCGACGGCGACGCTTTGCTGACCGTGGAGGTCTGACCGGATTCCTCGCACTCGGTGCTGACCCCTTTGTTGTTGGCGTCGCCCTGGTAGGCCGCCGTCCAGAGGAAATCTCCGGCTTGCGGGGTGGTGAAGTCTGATGAGGTGGCTTCGCCGCCTTGGAGGGTGATGGTCGAGGTTGCGAGGGCGTCCGAGCAGTCGGTGTCCCCGGGCCCGTAGACCGAGAAGACCACGTTTCCGCTGGGGCTGAAGCCCCCGGTGACGGTCGCCTCGTCGTGGATCGCGCCGCCGACGACGCTGGAGCTGGCGCTGGCGCTGATCCCCGGACTCGCTTTGCTCACGCTCGAGATCGCCGAGCAATTGGAGTCGGCGGGCGAGTTTTCGAAGTCGCCCGAGTAGTGGGCGCTCCAGCGGTAGGTGCCGGCACTGGGCGGGGTGATCTCCCCGGAGGTGTACTCGCCTTCGCCGCTCACCGTGGCCGCGGCCGGCGCGGGACTCAGCGCCGGCCCCGAGCAGTCGCTGTCGCCGGGGCCGAAGACCTCAAAGGAGATCTCACCCGACGCGGAGGGGGCGTCTGAGAGCTGGGCTTTCGCGTCGATCGCCCCGCCGATGCCCGCGTCGGAGGCGGAGAGGCTGAGACTCGAGGCGGCGGCTGCGGAGGCGATTGCGAGCGAGAGGACGAGGGCGGCAATCAGGGTGCCGGTCAGTCCACCAAGCAGGCCTTGGCGAGAAATTCCCATCATCAGGTTTTTGCGGCTCCTAGCGACTCTCTCTGGCAACTCTCGGCGACACAGGACTAGAATATCCGTCCATCAATTCCACTATGGCTAAAGAAACCAACAGGTGAAGAAGTTGCGCCGCTCTCGCTTTCTCGGGCTGCTCACGATCGCCGCGGCGATCGGCCTGCTGGCCGCGCCCGCAGGAGTGCTGGGGGCTGAAGCGACGACCGAAACCCCGACCGCGGAACCGGCGCCGGCGCCGGAAAGCACGCCACCGGCAACCACCCCCGGCTCGACCGGATGGGTCCCGCAGTCACCCAGCACGGGAAGCTCTGGCGGCGGGTCCGCGCCGACCCAGCACGGGAGCTCCCTGGGCAGCGGCGGCAGCTCCCAGCCGGCTGAGCCGGCCAGCGATCCGCCTCCCAGCAGTAGCTCGGGCGAAACCGCAGAGCCGGAAACCTCACCTCCCCCTGCGACGCCGGCTGCTGAAGAGCCGGCCAGTGAGCCGCGCACGGCGAACCCGGAGCCGGTCGCGCCCCCGGCTCCCGACCCCGTGACGCCTCGCCCCGAGCCGGTCGGCCAAGCCGGGCTTGACGACGCGACCCTGGTCGCGCGCCCGGAGGTCGGCACGGTCAGCCCGGCCTCCGCGCTCGCCGCGCCAGTTGCCGATACCCGCGATCAGAGCGGCTCGGGCTCCAGCCCGCTGCCGCTCCCGGTGATCATCCTCTGCGGCCTCATCCTCATCTACGCGGGCGCACGGCTCGTGCTCGGCCCGGTCGAACCCGACGTCTTCAGGTCGAAGCGGTTCCGCTTCCTCCGCCGCGCGTTCGACCGAACCTGACACTCGCCGGGGCTCAGGCCTCGACGTGGACCGCGAGCTCCATCTTCTCGACCGAGACCCGCGTTCCCATCCCGTCGCCGGGCGGGCTCATCGACTCCAGGGTCTCGTGGCCCTGGTCGTAGTCCTCCTCGCTCTCGAACAGCATGATCGCCACCGCTTTGCCGGCAGCGGTGTCTTGAAGGAGGAAGAACTCCTTCGCCGGCACCCCGGGCGGCGGACCGTCCGCCGACTGCTCCCGGATCTGCGCGGCACTGTCCTCCAGCGCCTTCGCATCGCCGCCTTCCCAGCGGACTACTCGTGCGTACATCTCGTCCTCCTCTCGTCGCTCCGAGACATACCGAGCCTAGGTCGTCTGACGAAATTCCGCCAGCCTGGTAGAACAGACACATGCGCAGCTGGGATCTGCAGAGCGTCGGGGCGGAGCCGCACCAGCCGCAGATCCTCGCCTCGGCCGAGGACGCGCGCACGATCCTGATCCTGCTGCCGGCTGGGGAGGAGATGCAGGAGCACGAGGTGCACGAGCGGGCGCGGGTGGTCGTCGTCGCCGGTGAGGTCGAGGTCTCGGCAAATGGCGAGAGCGTCAGCGCCGGGCCCGGTCACCTGCTCGAGTTCGAGCCCGGCGAGCGGCGCACGGTGGCCGCCCGGGCGGATGCGCGGCTGCTCCTGGTCCTCTCGCCGTGGCCGGGAGACGGGCATCCCGGGGCGATGACCCTGGAGCAGAAGGCCGAAGCGCGCGAGCGGGCGGCCGAACACCCGCCGAGCTGATTGGTCCCCGCGGCGCACCTTTCACCGTCTTTTGACATAGGATCGCGCCCCTCGCGCCGATGAAGAAGCTTCTTGCCACCCTTCTTTTCGTCCCCGCGCTGCTGCTGATCGTCGGCTGCGGCAGCTCTGACGACTCCTCGACCGGCAGCACCTCGGCTTCGGCGTCGGCCGACGCCTGCGTGCCGAGCGAGCTCGAGACCCAGAAGCCCGGCGTCCTCACCGTCGCCACCGACAAGCCGGCCTTCCCGCCCTACTTCGAAGACGACGACCCGACCAACGGCGAAGGCTTCGAGAGCGCCGTCGCCTACGCGATCGGCGCGCGGCTCGGCTACCCGGCGGAGAAAGTCGAGTGGACGGTAGAGCCGTTCAACTCCTCCTACGCGCCCGGGCCGAAGGACTTCGACTTCGACGTCAACCAGATCTCGATCACCGCGCCGCGCGAAAAGCAGGTCGACTTCTCGACCCCGTACTACACCGCCAACCAGGCGATCGTCGCGCTGAAGGACTCCGACGCCGCCTCGGCCACCTCGCTGGAAGAGCTCAAGGACGCGAAGATCGGCGTCCAGATTGGGACCAGCAGCCTCGAGGCGGTGGAAGACGAAATCGACCCGAGCGAGCAGCCCCAGGTCTTCAACAACTCCACCGACGTCGTCACGGCCCTGAAGAACGAGCAGATCGACGCCGTCGCGGTCGATCTCCCGACCGCGCTCTACCTGACCGCGGTGCAGGTCCCGGCAGCCACCGTCGTCGGCCAGTTCAGCGCTCCCGGTGGCGACGAGTGGGGGGCGCTGCTGGAGAAGGATTCGCCGCTCACCGCCTGCGTCTCGCAGGCGGTCGAGACCCTGAGCGAAACCGGTGAGCTACAGAAGCTCACCAACCGCTGGATGAGCCAGGCGGCCGGCGCGCCCGAACTGGACTGATTCGGCGCATCGCCCAGCGGCGACGTCCAGCTCGCGTCAGAATTCCGTCCGTCGCTTGACCGAGACCGCCGCCATCAGCGATCGCCGCCTCGAACGCGAGGCCGCGAAGCGGCGCAAGGAGCGCCGCGGACTGGCGATCGCCGCCGTCTCCACCGTCGTCGTCCTCGGCGGCCTCGCCACCTGGGTCCTGACCAGCCCGGGCTGGCCCGAAGTCCGGGAGACCTTCTTCAACTGGACCGTCTTCAAGGACTCCTTCCCGGAAGTCCTGGAGGGCTTCTGGCTGGACGTGAAGCTGTTCATGGTGGTCGAGGTCGCGGTGCTGATCGCCGGCCTCGCGATCGCCCTAGTCCGGACCAGCAGCGCGGCGGCGCTCTTCCCCCTGCGACTGCTCGGCATGGTCTTCGTCGACGTCTTCCGCGGCACCCCGACGATCCTGCTCGTCTACCTGGTCGGGTTCGGGGTGCCGGCCTTGCAGCTGACCGGGTTGCCGACCGACCCAATCGTGCTTGGCGGCATCGCCCTCGGCCTCTCCTACAGCGCCTACGTCGCCGAGGTCTACCGCGCCGGGATCAACTCCGTTCACCGCGGCCAGCGCGACGCGGCGCTGGCGATCGGCCTCTCCGAATCACAGGCGATGCGGTTCGTGATCCTGCCGCAGGCCGTGCGCCGCCTGGCGCCGCCGCTGCTGAACGACTTCGTCGCCCTGCAGAAGGACGTCGCCCTGGTCTCGATCCTCGGCCCGGCCGAGGCCTTCCGCATCGCCCAGATCATCCAGGGCGAGAACTTCAACTTCACGCCATTGATCGCCGCCGCGCTCCTCTACCTGGCGGTCACCGTGCCGCTGGCGCGGGTGGTCGAGCGGATGGGCGGCGGCGCCGAGGGGGCGGTGCGGTGAGCGCGGTGCTGGAGATCCGCGGCGTCACCAAGGCCTACGGCGAGCGCCAGGTCCTGCGCGGGATCGACCTCGAGGTCTCCGAGCACGAAGCGGTGGCGCTGATCGGCGCCTCTGGCTCGGGCAAGTCGACCCTGCTGCGCTGCATCGACCTGCTGGAGGAGATCGACGACGGCGACGTCTTCCTCGATGGCGAGGTGATCACCGACCCTGCAGTCGACCCGGTCGCCGTGCGCCGCCGGCTCGCTCTCGTCTTCCAGGCCTACAACCTCTTCCCGCACCTGACCGCACTGCAGAACGTGGTCCTGGGGGAGAGGCGCGCCCACGGCGTCGGCCGCGCCGAGGCGGAGGAGCGGGGGAGGGCGCTGCTGGCCCGCTTCGGCCTCGAGGGTCGCGAGGATGACCGCCCCGACGGCCTCTCCGGCGGTCAGCAGCAACGGGTCGCGATCGCCCGCGCCTTCGCCGGCAAGCCTCGGGCCCTGCTGCTCGACGAGGTGACCAGCGCGCTCGACCCGGAGCTTGTCGGCGAGGTGCTCGCCGCCGTCCGCGACCTCAAGGCGGAGGGGATGACGATGCTGATCACGACCCACGAGATGAGCTTCGCCCGCGAGGTCGCCGACCGCGTCGCCTTCCTGCACGAGGGCCGGATCATCGAGCAGGGCCCGCCCTCCCAGGTCCTCTCCTCGCCCGAGCGCGAGGAGACCAAGCGCTTCCTCAGCCGCCTGCTCGAGGCCGGCCGCATCTAGCCGTCCGCACTGCACTTTGTAGCCCTCTGGGCTACAAAGTGCATGGGGGTTCGGCAGTTTGAGGGGGCCCCGAGCTGGGGATGGATAGGGGATCGTGGCCAATCTTCGGCTTGGACCCCTGCTGCGCTACGTCGGCGAGACCGAGGCGACCGTCTGGGTCGAGACCGACGCTGCCTGCGAGGTTGAGATCCTCGGTCGCACCGAGCCGACCTTCTGCGTCGAGGAGCACCACTACGCGCTGGTCCGGATCGAGGGGCTGGAGCCGGCGGGGTTCTACGAGTACGGGGTGAAGCTCGATGGGGAAGAGGTCTGGCCGCCGCCCGGCTCCGACCTGCCGCCGAGCGTGATCCGCACCTTCGGCCGCGACCGCCCGCTCGACGTCTGCTTCGGCTCCTGCCGGGTGGCGCTGCCACACGAGGAGCCCTACGTGCTCACCAAGGACGAGCACGAGGACGGCTTCGAGCTCGACGCGCTGCGGGTGCTCGCGCGGGAAATGACCCGCAGCGACCGCGACAAGTGGCCGGAGCTCCTGCTCCTGCTCGGAGACCAGGTCTACGTCGACGAGGCCTCCCCGCGCACCCGCGAACGGATCCACCAGCGGCGCGGCACCGAAACTCCGCCCGGGGAGGAGGTGACCGACTACGAGGAGTACTCCTGGCTCTACGAGGAGGCCTGGACCGACCCACTGATCCGCTGGCTCTTCTCCACGGTCTCGACCTCGATGCAGTGGGACGACCACGACATGAGCGACGACTGGAACATCTCCGAAAGCTGGGTCGAGGAGATGCGGCGGAAGTCCTGGTGGCACCGGCGCGCGACCTCGGGAATCATGAGCTACTGGGTCCACCAGCACCTCGGCAACCTCTCGCCGCGGGCGCTCGACGAAGACGACCTCTACCCGCGGGTCCGCGGCAACGCCCACGCCACCTCGGTCCTGCGCGAGTTCGCGGCCAAGGTCTCCTCCACCGAATCCGGCGTGCGCTGGAGCTACTGCCGCGACATCGGCGGCACCCGGATCATCTTCGTCGAGTCGCGAGCCGGCCGGGTGCTGAAGCCGGGGCGGCGCTCGATGGTCGACACGGAGGAGTGGGAGTGGATCGCTGAGCACGCCAGCGGCGATTTCGACCACCTGGTCCTCGCCACCACCGTGCCGCTGCTGCTCTCGCCCGGCTTCCACCACCTCGAGGCCTGGAACGAGCGGCTCTGCGACGGCGTCTGGGGCGGGCTCGCCGCGAAGCTCTCCGAGCAAGCCCGGCGCGCCGTTGACTTCGACCACTGGGCCTCCTTTCAGGACTCCTTCGCGCGCATGCGCCAGCTGCTGGAGGAGGTCGGCTCCGGCCAGCGCGGGCGGGCGCCGGCCTCGATCGTCGTCCTCTCCGGCGACGTCCACCACGCCTACCTGGTGGAGATCGGGTTCCGGCCCGGCGCTGGGGTGCAGAGCGGCGCCTACCAGGCGGTCTGCTCGCCCTACCGCAATCCCCTCGACCAGAAAGAGCGGCGCGTGATCCGGGCCGGGTTCAGCCGCCCCTTCGTCGCCGCGATGCGCGCCCTCGGGCGCGCGGCCGGCGTCCCCGACCCGGGCATCCGGTGGCGCCTTGCCGACGGCCCCTACTTCGACAACCAGGTGGCGACGCTCCGCATCGACGGGCGCGAGGCGACGATGCAGCTCGACAAGACCGTCCCCGGCGACGAGGAAGAGCGCCGGCTCGAGTGCGTCTTCGAGCGTCGCCTGGCCTGACCCGGTCGGGTCCCGAACCTGATTGGTCTGCATCTTTACTCCAATCGGTACCTCTGGATTCAACCGCTTTGCAGGGGTTTTGATCAAGAAATTTGTAGCGAGAGAAATTGGGTGTTATGCTCGCGCCTCGCTCGACCAATCAGGGTTACTGATTCGGGGGCGACCATAGCCAGCACCGGTGCCTTAATCGGTTAAAGGGACGGCGTTGTAAGCCGTAGATCCGGGTTCGAGCCCCGGCCGGTGTATTCGCAAAACGCGGCAAGCGAGTACGGGGCTATGGGAGAGAACCTTTTCGACAAGCTGGACCAGATCGCGGTTGACGGGGACGGCCGGCCGCTGTGGGCGGCGCGGACGCCGCACCGGCCCGATGCCGGCTTCGACCTGATGCTGGTGCCGCGGGTCCCGGACTGGCGCGAGGACCCGGCGGCGGTCACGGCGCTGGAGCGGATCGAGGCTGAGCCCTGGGTCGACTCGATCTCCCAGCAGGGCGATCAGGCCCGCGTCCGCCTCGACGACGGCTGGGTCGAGCGCACCGGGGCCGAGCTCGAGTCCGGCGAGCGCGGCGACTCCGACCTCGCCGACCTCGCGGCCGGCGGCAGCTACGCCGTCTACTTCTGGGGCGCCAACACGACCAAGGCGCTGCACATCGGCCACCTGCGCAACCTCGCGATCGGCAACGCGATCGCCGCCACCTTGACCCAGGCCGGCGCCCGGGTCGAGAACCGCAGTCTGATCTGCGACGTCGGCCGCAGCATGGGCGAGGCGATGGCCGGCATCGTCAGCCGCGGCGGCGACCAGCACGCTTGGCCCGAGGGCGGCGAGAAGAGCGACCACTTCGTCGGCTACTGCTACGCCGACTACGTCAAGGCGGGGCGCGCCAACGGCGACCAGGCCGAGGACAGCGCCGAGGACTCGGTTGCTCGCGAGGCTTCGATGTACAACGACGAGGCCGACGAGCTGATGATGCGGGTGCTCGCCGGTGACCAGGAGGCGCTGGAAATCTGGTCGAAGACGCGAGCCTGGGTGATCGCCGGCCAGCGCAAGACCCTGGCCCGGCTCGGCGTCGCCTTCGACAAGGTGATCTTCGAGTCCGACTTCCTGCCCGAGGTCGCCGAGCTGACCAACCAGGGCCTCTCCGAAGGCAAGCTGGTGCGGCGCGGCGGCGATCGCATGGTCATGTACGAGACCGAGCGCCAGGAGCTGGAAGAGATGCCGCTGGTCCGCGCCGACGGCCTCCCGACCCAGCACATGCGCGCGCTCGCCTACTGGTCGGCGGCGCCCGAGCTCGACGACGTCGTCTCGCTGCAGGTCTGCGGCACCGAGTGGGTCGCCCACGTCACCTGCCGCCGCAAGCTGATCGACCACCTCGGGGTCGCCGGCGGCAACGGCGCCGGCAGCGCCAAGGGCGGCGGCCCGCCGACCCATGACGTCTTCCACGGCATGGTCGCCCGCCAGAAGCGGGCGATCACCTCCAGCGAGGAGGGGGCGCTCTTGATCGACGACCTGGCCGAGTGGCTGGAGGGCGAGCTCGAGGCGGAGCCGGAGCGGGCGCGGGTCCGCAAGCGCCATCCCCACCCGGACCGGGTGGCGGCGCAGATCGCTCTCGGCTACTTCCTCATGCAGCCGACTAACAAGCGGGTCGAGTTCGAGCCCGAGAAGCTGCTCTGGGAGGAGAAGGGCAGCCTCGGCTGGGACCTCGCCTGCGGCCTCGCGCACCGCGGCGGCGGCGCCGAGCTCAGCGGCGCCCGCCCGGCCGAGGACCCCGACTACCGCTTCGCTGTGGTCCAGTCGGAGAACTACCGGGTCCACTTGCGCAGCGCCGTGGAGACCTTCGACACGGTGGCGCTGTCCCGCTACCTCTCCCACTTCGCCCGCTGGTACCGCGGCGCCGAGCGCGCCCCGGAGGTCGAGCGGGTGGTGGTGCCGGTGCTGGAGCGCGGCGTCCGCGGCCTCGGGCTGGAGGGGGCGTGATGCGGACCCTGCTGGTCGACAACCACGACTCCTACACCTACAACGTCTTCCACCTGCTGGCGGCGGCCTCGGGCTCCGAGCCGGTGGTGGTCAACAACGACGCCGTCTCCTGGAAAGTGCTCTCGCGCTCGGACTTCGACGCGATCGTCCTCTCGCCTGGCCCGGGGCGGCCGGAACGCTGGCATGACTTTGGCGTTTGCCGCGACATCCTCCGCTACAGCGAGATCCCGGTGCTGGGGATCTGCCTCGGCCACCAGGGGATCGGCAACCTCCTGGAGGGCGGCGTCGGCACCGCCCCGGAGGCGATGCACGGCCGCCTCAGCCACGTCCGCCACAACAACGACGGGCTCTTCGCCGGGATCCCGCAGAACTTCTCGGTGGTCCGCTACCACTCGCTGGCGATCACCTCCGAAGTCGGCCCGGAAGGGATCGAGACCGCCTGGTGCGATGACGACGAAGTGGTGATGGGGGTTGAGCACGTCAGCCGGCCGATGTGGGGGGTCCAGTTCCACCCCGAGTCGATCGCGACCGAGCACGGCCACGCGATCGCCGAGAACTTCTACTCGCTTGCCAGCCGTCACCGCCGGCCCCGTCCCACCGAATCCGCGCCGCAGGCGCAGGCCGGGCAGCGGCCGGCGCCGCGCCAGTCGGGGGCTGGAGAGGGCGGGATGGTCCTGCGGTCCCGCAGCTTCGAGGGTGAGGCGCCGACCGAGCAGCTCTACGAACGCCTCTTCGGCGAGGCCGAGAACTCCTTCTGGCTCGACAGCGCCGACGCCCCGACCTGGCTCGCCCAGTGCTCCTACCTCGGCGCCACGGTGGGGGCCGACCGCTGCCTGCTCAGCTACGACGTCGACGCCGGCGAGGTCACCGTCCACCACGCCCGCGGCGAGACGGTCGAGCGGCGCTCGATCTTCGATTTGCTCGACCAGGAGGTCGCCCGCAACGCGGTGACGCCGCCGGAGGGGATTGAGCGCGGCCTGGTCGGCGGGTACGTCGGCTACCTCGGGTACGAGCTCAAGGCCGACTGCGGCTCGCCCAACGTGCACTCCTCCGACATGCCCGACGCGGCCCTGATGTTCGCCAACCGGGTCGTCGCGGTCGACCACGTCAACCACCGCACCCACGTCTTTGCGATCGGCCGCGAGGAGGACGCCGAGAGCGAGCGCTGGCTCGACGGCGCCGCCGCCGTGGTCGCCGCGGCGATCGCCGACCCGCCCGAGCGGCGGCCGCTGGCGCCGCCGCAGGAGCCCGGCTCCACCGTCTCCTTCCAGTGCGGACGGGGGCAGGAGCAATATCTCGCCGACATCGCCCGCAGCCAGGCCGAACTGGCCGCCGGCGAGTCCTACGAGGTCTGCCTCACCGACCAGATCTCGACCACGGCGAGCCCCGACCCGTTCGAGCTCTACCGCTACCTGCGGCGCAGCAACCCGGCCCCGTTCGCCGCCTTCCTGCGCTTCGGCGAGCGAGCGATCGTCAGCTCCTCACCCGAGCGCTTCCTCTCTGTCGACCGCGACCGCACCGTGCAGGCGCGGCCGATCAAGGGGACGGTCTCGCGCAGCGACGACCCCGCCGAGGACGCCGCCCGCCGCGACGAGCTCGCGGCCGACGAAAAGACCCGGGCCGAGCACCTGATGATCGTCGACCTGCTGCGCAACGACCTCGGCCGGGTCTGCGACGTCGACAGCGTCCGCGTGCCGGAACTGATGGTGGTCGAGCCCTACGCGACCGTGCACCAGGTGGTCTCGACCATCACCGGCTCGCTGGAGCCGCAGCGCAGCGCCGTCGAGTGCGTGCGCGCCTGCTTCCCCGGCGGCTCGATGACCGGAGCCCCGAAGGAGCGGACGATGGAGATCATCGACGACCTCGAGGACGAGGCGCGCGGCGTCTACTCCGGCGCGATCGGGTACTTCGGCGCCGACGGCAGCACCGACCTCAGCATCGTCATCCGCACGATCGTGATGCGCCCGGGCAAGACCACGATCGGCGCCGGCGGTGCGATCGTGATGCAGTCCGATCCCAAGGAGGAGTTCGAGGAGATCCTGCTGAAGGCGCGGGCGCCGATGTCGGCGATCGCGAAGATGGTGACCGGGAGCGACGAGCGCGACGTGGCCTGGACCGTGAACCTCGAGCCGGCGGCGCGAGTGTGAGCGAGCCGGTCGCGACCGGGGTGCGGGTGCGTGAGGCGACCCGCGAGGACGTTGCCGCGGTGGTGGACGGCGTCGAAGCGCTGCTGCTCGAGCTCGGCGGCCGGCGGCCCGACCGGGCCGCGCTCGAGGCCGAGGTGACGGCGCTGCTCGACGATCCCGCCGTCGGCGTCCTGCTCGTCGCCGAGGCGGAGCAGGATCCGAACGCAGTTGTCCCCGGTATGCGGGGACAACTGCGCACGGTCGGGGTGCTCGCTGCCAGCTGGGGACGGGCGATCCACGTCCCCGGCCGCTACCTGACGATCCAGGACCTCTGGACCGACCCTGACTGGCGCAGCCGCGGCGTCGGCGCCGACCTGGTCGAGGCCGTCGCAGCGGCTGCCCGCGCTGCGGGCGTCTCCCGGATCGAGGTCGGGCTGCCGCGCGAGACCTTCGCCGCGATCGCCGCCACCCGCGGCTTCTACGAACGCAACGGGTTCGAGCAGCTGGGGCCGCGGATGCGGAGGCTGCTGTGAGGGAGATGATCGCGATCGAGCAGCATCAGGGCTCCGGCGCGGACTCGCTCTGGGTGCGCGAAGGCGAGAGCAGGCTGCCGGGACGCGACTGCAACGCCCGGCTCGACCAGGTGCGCGACGGCCTCGGGCGCCACCCCGGGGTGCGCTTCGAGGCGCCCGAAGTCGCCTCGCCCGCGGCCGAGGCGACCCTGGGCGAACTTCACCGGGGCTCCTACCTGGAGGCGCTGAGAGGGCTGCGGGCCGAGGACGGCGAGGTCGTCCTCCCCGACTTCTCCCCGCCGGGGCTGGAGCCCGACATCCCGGTCACCGTGGGCCTGGTCGAGGCGGCCCACGAGGCGGCGCGGACGGCGATCGCGGCGGCCCAGCGGCTTAACGGAGGGGCCCGCTTCGCCTACGCGGTCTGCCGCCCGCCCGGCCATCACGCCGGACCGGACTGGATGGCCGGCTACTGCTACCTCAACTCCGCCGCGGCCGCGGCGCAGACGCTGCGCCGCGGCGGGTTGACGCCGGTTGGGATCCTCGACCTCGACCTGCACTACCCGAACGGCACCTCGGCCCTGGCCGAGCGCATGCCCGACGTCACCCTGCACTCGCTGCACGCGGCGCCCGTCACCAACCTGCCGCCGGGCGAGCAGCTGCCGCGGGTCGAGGGCGAACGCGCCGTCGCCTTCGCCGAGTGCCCCGACCACGCCAGCTACCTCGACGAGGTCGCGGTCTCGGTCGAGATTCTGGCCGAGGAGGCGCAGGCGCTGGTCGTCTCCCTCGGCTTCGACACCGTCGCCGGCGACCCCCACGGCACCTGGGACTTCCCGCCGGAGATCTTCACCGAGGTCGGCGCCCTGCTCGCGGCTAGCGGCCTGCCGATTTGCGTCGTCCAGGAGGGCGGCTATGCGCTGCCTACCTTGAGCGATTGCGCCTTTGCCTTCGTCTCCGGCTTGCTTGAGCCTCCGGATTTGTCGAGTTTGTCGGCATATAGCCGACAAACTCGACACGGGGTCGCCTCATGAGCGGTCTCGAGCCCTTCCGCGCGCGCCTCGACGTGATTGACGACGAGATCGCGCGGCTGCTCGGCGAGCGCTTCGACATCTGCCGCGAGGTCGCCGTCTACAAGAGCGAGCACGAGATCCCGATGATGCAGCCGAACCGGGTCGAGGAGGTGCGGGCGCGCTACCTGGCGCGCGGCGCCGAGGCCGGCCTGCCGGCGGACTTCATGGCCGACCTCTTCGATCTCCTGATCGCCGCAACCTGCAAGGCCGAGGACGAGCTGATGGACCGGCTCGCCGCCGAAGCCGACGGGAGCGTCGCCAAATGAGCGCACTGCCGCCCGGGCCGCGGCGGCCGCGGGCGCTGCAGGCGGTCGCCTGGATGCGCCGGCCGCTGCCTTTCCTCGAGCAGTGCCACCGCCGCTACGGCGACACCTTCACCCTGCGCATCCTGCGCTGGGGCGACTGGGTTCTGCTCTGCGACCCCGACGACGTCAAACGCGTCTTCACCGCCGGCCGCGCGGTCGGGGTCGCGGTCGCCAACCCGCTGCTGAAGCCGGTCCTGGGACCGCGCTCGGTGATGCTGCTGGAAGAACCGGAGCACATGACCCGGCGCAAGCTGATGCTGCCCTCTTTTCACGGTGAGGCAGTTGGCGCCGACGCGGCGATGATGGCCGAGGTGGCGCGGCGCGAGGTCGCCAGCTGGCCGATCGGCGAGCCCTTCGAGCTCTGGCCACGGATGCAGGCGGTCACGCAGGAGGTGGTGATGCGGGCGGTATTCGGGCCCGACGAAGGCCGCCTCGACGAGATACGCCGCCGGCTCACCGCGCTGACGCGGTGGCTGAACGTGCCGCGCAACCTGACCAAGCTCGCTCTCTACGGGCCCGAGCGGTTGGCGCGCAGCCGTGGCTATCGCGAGGCGATGGGGCCGGTTGAGGAGGCGGTGATGGAGGAGGCGCGAGCGCGCCGCGCCGATCCCGAGGCGGCGCCGGTCGGGGTCGTCTCGATGCTGGCCGCGGCGACCTACGAAAACGGCTCGCGGCTCAGCGAGCAGGACCTGCGCGACGAACTCCTGACTTTGCTCACCGACGGGCCGACCTCGACCTCGCTGGCCTGGATCTTCGAGCGGCTGATGCGCAACCCCGACAAGCTCGAGATCGCCCGTGAGGAAGTTGTCGCCGGCGGCGACGGCGCCTACCTCGACGCGGTGATCCGGGAGACGCTGCGGATGCGGCCGCCGGTGCCGGTGGTGGTGCGGCGCCTGCTGGAGCCGATGACGCTCGGTGGCTACGACCTGCCGGCGGGGACGACGGTGGCGCCCTGCATCCCGCTGATCCACAACCGCGAGGAGTTCTACCCCGAGCCCGAGCGCTTCCTGCCCGAGCGCTTCCTCTCCGGCCCGCCGCCGACCTACGCCTGGATCCCCTTCGGCGGCGGCACCCGCCGCTGCCTCGCCGCTAGCTACGCGGAAATGGAGATGAAGCGGGTGCTGCGCACCGTGCTCGCCGAGGTCGAGCTGCGGCCCGCCGACGACCGCTTCGAGCAGATGCGGAAAAGCGCGATCTCCTTCAGCCCCGACCAGCGAGCGCTGGTGATTGCCGAACCGCGACCGGCGGGCCAGCCGGCGTCCCCGAACCCGATCCCCGCCTAACCACGATGGCAACAGAGAGCAGCCCGATACCCGCGGCCGACCTGGTCATCGTTGGCGCCGGCGCCAAGGCGGCCGGGATCGCGACCAAGGTCCACGTCCTCAACCAGCTCGGCCACGGGCCGATCTCAGTGACGATCGTCGAGGGGACCGAGCCGGCCGCCTCCTGGCTCGGGCTCAACGGGATGACCTCGGGCGAGGAGCCGCTAGCGGTGACGCCGATCAAGGACATCGGCTTCCCGTACCAGAGCTGGCGCGAGTTCGGCGACGCCGGCGACGGGCTTGACGCCGGCACCCTCGACTTCTCCTGGCAGCGCTACATGATCTCCAGGCGCCGCTACGCGCGCTGGATCGACGCCGGCTCGCCCTCGGTCCGCCACCGCGACTACGGCGAGTACCTACGCTGGGTCCTCGCCAAAGCGAGCGACGGGATCCGCCTCCTGCACGGCCAGGTGACCGAGATCTCGCTCGACGCCGAGAGCCGCTGGCAGGTCGAGGTCGCCTCCTCGGAGGGCTCCTTCCGCTGCGCCGGCGGCTCCCTGGTCCTGACCGGCCCCGGCACTCACCGCGCCTTCCCGCATGAGCCCAGCGTCGCCTCGCGGGTCTTCCACTGCGACAGCAGGCGCTCGGACTTCGCCCACCTGCCGGAGGACCGCCCCTGCGATGTCGCCGTGGTCGGCGGCGGCGAGAGCGCGCTCAGCTGCGTGATGTTCCTGCGCGGCTTCCGGCCGCAAGCACGGTTCACGATCTACACCCCGGTGCTGCCGCTCTCGCGCGGCGAGAGCTTCCTCGAGAACCGCGTCTTCTCCAACCCCGACGAGGTCGAATGGGAGTCGCTCGACCCGGTTGCCAGGCGCGACTTCGTCAAGCACTCCGACCGCGGCGTCTTCGACCCGCCGAGCCTCTCGGCGATCGCTTACGACGACCGCTGCCGCTTCGTCACCGGGCGCGTCACCGACGTCGGCGCCGGCTCCGGCGAGGCGGTGCGCCTCGAGTACACCGCGCCGGGTGGGGAGATCGAGGCCGAGCACGAGTACGTCGTCAACTGCACCGGGTTCGACTTGCTGGCGCAGCTGCGCAACCTCTTCGGCCCTGGGATGCGGGAGGAGATCGAGCGCCGCGTCGGGCCGCTCTGGGAGGGCGCCCGCGGGGCCGAGGTCCCGATCGGCCGCAACCTCGAGCTGCGCGGCATGGAGCCGCGGCTGCAGATCCCCGGCCTCGCCGGCCTCAGCCAGGGCCCGGGCTTCGCCAACCTCGGCGCCCTCGGGCTGCTCTCCAACCGGGTCCTGCAGCCGCTGCTGCCGGGGCTCGGCGGTGAGTCGCCGGAGCACGAGGCCGAGCTCTCAGACCAGTCCTTGTCAATCGAGTAGGGAGGATCAGATGCGGGGGTTGTCAATCAGATCGGGCGCTGCCTGCTTGGTGGCACTGGCGCTGCTGGCGCTGGCGGTCGTGCTGCCGGGCTGCGGCGGAGGGTCGGACTCCGGTGACCGGGAATTCACCGGCACCGGGTATCCCGGCGTCGACCTCGCCAGCACCCGCTTCGTCGAAGGGCCGATCGAAGGCAGCAACGCGGCCAGCCTCGAAGAAGCCTGGTCGGTGCCGCTGACCGCGAAAGCCAGCTACGGCAGCATGTCGGCGACGCCGGTGATCGTCAACGGCGTCGTCTACACCCAGGACCTGACCTCCAACGTGCAGGCGATCGACCTCGAGAGCGGGGATGAGATCTGGACGAAGAAATACGAATCACCCGACCAGGGCCCGAACGGGGTCGTCGTCGCCGAAGGCATGGTCTTCGGGGCGACCGCGACCAACGCCTTCGCGCTCGACCAGGAAACCGGGGAAGAGGTGTGGTCGACCAAACTGACCCGCGGCCCGAACGAAGGGGTCGACATCGCCCCCGGCCACCACGAAGGACTCACCTACGTCTCCACGGTGCCGACCGGAGTCGAAGGCGGCTCCGAATACCCGGGCGGCGGCGTCGGCACCCTGTACGCGCTCGACGCCAAGACCGGCAAGGAGAGATGGCACTTCGACACCGTCCCGCGCAGCCTCTGGGGTGACAAGAAGATCAACTCGGGCGGCGGCCTCTGGTACCCGCCCTCCTTCGACGGCGAAGGCTCGATGTTCTTCGGCACCGGCAACCCGGCGCCGTACCCCGGCGAAGGCAAGGCGCTCTGGGGCGCCAGCCGGCCCGGGCCGAACCTCTACACCAACTCGATGGTGAAGATGGACGCTAAGACCGGCAAGATGGACTGGTACTTCCAGCTGACGCCGCACGACCTCTACGACTGGGACTTCCAGAACCCGCCGATCCTGGTCAACGCCGGCGGCAAGGAGCTGGCGATCGGCTCCGGCAAGTCGGGGATCGTCGTCGCGGTCGACGTCAAGACCGGGAAGCCGGTCTGGAAGCGGCCGGTCGGGACCCACACCGGCCACGACGAAGACGGCCTCTACGCGATGCGCGGCGAATACTCGAAGCTGAAGCCCGGCACGGAAGTCGCCCCCGGCACGCTCGGCGGCGTGATCGCGCCGATGGCGGCGAGCGCGACGACGGTGTTCGTCCCGGTCGTCAACCACCCGATCGTGGTCAGCAAGAGCGGCGAAATCCAGGAAGGCGAAGAACTGAGCGGCGAACTGGTCGCGATCGACGTCAAGACCGGAAAGGTGAAGTGGGGGAACGAATACTCGTCCGCCGCCTTCGGCGCGCCGGCCGTGGCCAACGACGTCGTCTTCGTGGCCACCTTCGACGGCACCCTGCACGCGGTTGACGCCGAAACGGGCGGCGAAGTCTGGCAGGGGGCGCTGCCGGCGGGGTCCAACACCGGGGTCGCGGTAAGCGGCGACACCGTCGTCGTCCCGGCGGGGCTGCCGACGGCCGAAGGCCAGGAAGCTGCCCTCGTCGCCTACCGGCTGGGCGGCGAATAGCGCTCGCGCGGCGGTCACCTTTGCGGAACTGCAAAGGTGACCGCCGTGGCGACCAAGCGCAGCGCCGGCATCCTCCTCTTCCGTCGCGGCAGCGGCGAGACCGAGTTCCTCCTGGTCCACCCGGGCGGGCCCTTCTGGGCGAAGAAAGACAGCGGCGCCTGGTCAATCCCGAAGGGTGAGATCGAGGAGGGCGAGGAGCCGCGGGATAGCGCCCTGCGCGAGCTCGAGGAGGAGCTGGGCGCGCCGCCGCGGCTCGACCCCGCGCAGCTGATCGATCTCGGCCAGGTGCGCCAGCGCGCCGGCAAGCTGGTCGAGGCCTGGGCGGCGGAGGCCGAGTTCGACCCGGCGACGCTGCAGAGCATCGGCTTCGAGATGGAATGGCCGCCGCGCAGCGGCCGCCAGCAGGAGTTCCCCGAGGTCGACCGGGCCGAGTGGTTCGGGCTGGAGGCGGCGCGGGAGAAGATCATCGCCGGCCAGGTGCCCTTCCTCGAGCGTCTGCTCGAGCACCTCGCCGCCTGAGTGCAGGCGGAAAACGTCGCCGTAAAGCCCACCCAGACGTATACTCGCCGCGGATGGAAAACGGCTCTACCACGCGCTCCACGGCCGCCGATCCCAGTCAGAACGGCCACTCGCCAAACGGCCACCTGCCGCTCTCTGCGCGCCTGCTCGGCGTCGGCGTCGGCGCCGCCCGCTCGGTTTCCAAGGCGACCGGTCTCGACCGCGCGGTCGAAGTCGCCGCCGAGGAGGCGATCGTCGCCGCAGTCGAGAGTGCGGCGGTCGAGCGGGCGATAGCCCGGGTCCTGCGCGGCCCGATCGTCGAAGACGCGGTCCAGGAGGCGCTCGACAGCGAGGCGGTCAAGCGCGCCCTCTTGGAGGCGATGGACTCGGAGCTGGTCGACGAGGTCTGGCGCCGGCTCCTGGCCAGCGAGGAGGCGCAGCAGCTGGTCGAGCGGATCGCCGAGGCGCCCGAGGTGAGGGCCGCGATCAGCGCCCAGGGCGCCGGGCTGCTCGAGGACATCGGCCGCGCGATCGGCAAGGTCGCCCGCAACCTCGACGACAGCGTCGAGCGGATCGTCCGCCGCATCTTCTTCCGCCGCCGCCGCACCGAGCCGACCGACCACGCCGGCGTCGTCAGCCGCGCCCTGGCGATGGCGATCGACGGCGTCTTCGTCAACCTCGGCTTCACCGCGGCGGTCGCCCTCGCGACCCTGCTCGTCAACGCCTTCGGCGGCGGCGGGGGCGACGCCTCGAGCTTCGCGATCGCGGTCGGCTCGACCGCCTGGGTGGGGATCAGCGCCGTCTACCTCGTCGGGTTCTGGTCACTGGCCGGGCAGACGCCCGGGATGCGGTTCCTCGGGATCCGCCTTGGCGCCGGGCGTCTCTCGTTCGGCCGCTCGCTCAAACGCGGGATCGGGCTGGCGCTCTCTGTCGCCACCTTCGGTATCGGCTTCCTCGGCGTCTTCGGCGCCCAGCGCAGGACCTGGGAAGACCGGATGTCGAAGACCTTCGTGATCTACGACGAGCGCCGGCCGGAGCCGGCGCCGTGGTCGCAGCCGATCGCCCCGGCCGGGGTCGCAAAGCCGGTGGCGGAGCCGGCTAAACCGGCTCCCGATTCCGGTTCGGCAGCCATCGCTGGATAAGCAGCGTCAGGCTGCCGGAGACGATCAGCAGGGAGACGTTGATCGCCAGCACGACCAGCGCCCCCAGTGATTCCTCGATTCCGCCGGCCCCGAGCCCGACGCCGAGGTAGGCCGAGGCGGGGATCGTCGTCACCGAGATCGCGACCCCGACCGCGGCGCTGGCCCGGGTCTCGAAGGAGAGCATCGCCGCGACTCCGGCGGCCAGCGCGATCAGCACCGTCGAGTAGTCGGTGTGGGCGAGCGTCGAGAGGCTCGACTGCTCGACCCGGAAGCCGTCGGGGAGCGCTCCAGTCCATTTCAGCGCCAGGCTGAGGACCGCTGCGGTGACCACGACCAGCCCGAGGCCCAGGCAGAGCGTCACGAAGGCGCGCGCGGCGAGGCGGCGGCGGCCGGCGACGATGCCGACGCAGGTGGCGCAGATCGGCAGCAGGTCAGGGCTGACCGCCATCGCGCCGACGATCAGGATCGAGCTGTTGGTGATCACGCCGAGGGCGGCGATCACCGCGGCGACGTTGATCAGCGCCAGGTAGCGGGCCAGCGGCCGCGAGTTGGCCCGCGCCTGCCCGATCACCTCGACCCAGGCGAAGCCGCCGCGGCCGTCGTCGCCGGGGCCGATCCCGTGCCGAAGCGGCGCCACCACCTCGACCTTGGTGAGGAGGTAGTCCTCGGCGCCGATCTCGAGCTCGTGGATCGCGTCGACGAGGCGGTCGGCGGCGGCCGGCTCGACGTCGGCGACGAACACGACCGAGCTCGCCGCCGACGCCTCGTCGGGCTGCTGCACCACACGCCGGACGCCCTCCAGCTCTCGCAGCAGGGCGCCGAAGCGGTCGGCGCGCTCGGCGCCGACCGATGAGCGCAGCCTCAGCACGGGTTCGTCACTTGACCGGTTCGGGCCCTTCGGCGAGCTTGTAGATGACGATGATCGCGAGGGCGAAGATCGCCAGCGACCAGAACGGGTAGGCGGGAATCGAGAGCAGCGCCCCGATCGCGTTCAGCGCCGCGATCGCGATCCCGAACCAGCGCCCGAACTCGCCCCCAGCGAAGAGCGAGAAGGCGGCGATCAGCTCGAGCACGCCGAGGATCATGATGATCCAGCCCCAGGTGTGGAGGCTGCTGATGATGAAGGTGCCGGCGTCGGTGAAGAACTTGGCGTCACCGATCGCGGCGATGCCCCAGACGATGTTGAGGATGCCCGCCACTATCAGCATCACGCCTGCGAATACCCACCACCCGCTGAGCGTTGGTTCCCCGTTCATGACTCTCCCTCTCTCTTTGGTTGCGTAGCCAGACCTATGGAGAACATAGGCGACTAGCGCGGACGAAAAAAGAGAATTTGAGCGTGAGCGGCGCTGGTCGGGGTCAGCCGACGAGCTTCACGACTTTGAAGTCGCGCTCGCCTTTCGGCGTCTCGACCGTGACCGTGGCGCCGACCTTGGCGTCCATCAGCGCGCGGCCGATCGGGGACTCGGCCGAGAGCCGGCCCTCAGCCAGGTTGGCCTCGGTCGAGCCGACCAGAGTCCAGACGTTGGTCTCGCCTTTGGACTCGTCCAGCACCTCGGCGGTGCGGCCGAAGGCGAAGGCGTCAGAGGCGGACGCGTCGACCTCGACGACGACGGCGTTGTCGAGCCGTTCGCGCAGGCGCTTGATCCGCGTCTCCATGTGCGCCTGGTCCTCTTTGGCGATGTGGTACTCGGCGTTCTCCTTGAGGTCACCTTCGTCGCGGGCCGATTTGATCCGCGCCGCCATCCGCTGCCGCGCCGGTCCTTCCAGCTCCGTCAGCTCGGCTCTCAGCTCCTCGATGCCGGCAGCCGTGATCGGCTCGCCGCCCTGCTCGTTCCCGTTCATCCCGGGAAGCCTAGTCGCCACCGTTCTGCGGCACCACGGCGGGTGCGAAGGACTTCACCTTGCTGGCGCCGGCGCGGGCCAGGGGGTCGAGGTGGAAGAGGTCCTCGACCGAGCGCAG
The DNA here is from genome assembly GCA_036277915.1 of Solirubrobacterales bacterium. GTDB lineage: Bacteria > Actinomycetota > Thermoleophilia > Solirubrobacterales > 70-9 > VAYN01. Next base: position 58,133 of record DASUMA010000015.1, on the reverse strand, counting down.
CAGCGAGTAGGGGTCATAGGCAACTGCGTCGGTAGCGCCGGGGCTGACCTGCTTGGAGAGCAGCAGTGCGCCGGTCTTCAGCGGCGATGCGACCGCGAGCGGCACCCCAGTCGCAGGATCGACCGGGGCAGGGTTGACCTGGCCGAAGGTCACGATCAGCAGCCCGTCCTTCTTGAAGGCGGGGGAGGAGAGGATCTTCGGGACCCAGGCGGCGAGCCAGGCGTCGGCGCTGGCGGCGCCGTCGGGGGCTCCCGCCGGGCACTGGCCGGTCACGCCGGCGTTGCAGAGGTTGGGGGAGATATAGGCGTAGCTGGGCGTCTTCTCGGCCTTGCGCAGGTCCTTTTCCAGCTCGGCCAGCGGCACGTCGTTGGTGGCGCAGTCGCCGAGGTCGAGCAGCGAGTGGAAGTAGGCGAAGGGGTTGAGCCGGGCCGCGTAGCCGCCGGTCACGGGCACCTCGGCCGCGTCCGGTTCGGCGTGGACGCAGTTGTCGGGCTGACCCGTCGCCGGGTCGGCCATGCCCTCCATGTAGGCGCGCCAGGTCAGCTGCTCGCCGACCAGCTGGTCGGCGATCGTCAGCGTTTCCACCGGGTAGACGCAGCCACTGCCGCGGACCACGCCGCTGGAGCTGACCGCGGCCCCGGCCGGGAATTCCTGCCAGGTCGGGCAGTCCGCCCCGGTCGCCGGGTTCGGTGGCTGGCCGCTGACCGCCGCCAGGGAGTTCGGCAGGGCGGCGTCGTCGAGCACCGAGTAGCCGCTCAGCAGCAGGCCCTGCGGGCGCAGGGTCCCGGCCAGGTAAGGCATCTGCGGGGCCGCGCCAAACGCCGCCTCGTAGCCGGGGCTGGCGAGGGAGATGACGAAGACATGCTGGATTGGGCCCGGTTCGGGCTCGGGCTCCGCGGGCGGTGGGGCCGGTTCTTCGGCTTCTGGGGCCGGGACCGTCTCCGGTTCGGAGGGCGGCGGCGAGGGAAGCGGCCCGGAGGAGGCCGCTTCCCCGCCCGACGCGGGTAGGGAGGACCCGCCGGCCGGTTCGGCCGCCGTTTCATCGAGCTCGGTGGGTTCGGCCGCGGCGGGCGCTTCGCTGGAGACGAGGCTGCGCCCGACCAGGGCGGAGAGCGGCCCGAGGTCGTTGCCGCTGCTGGTCAGCGCCGCCCCGACGATCCCGGTCGTCGCGACCAGCGAGGAGGCGACCATGAGGGCGAATTTCTTGCCCGTGATGGTCGCCGCTGCGGCGATCGCCTTGCCGGCGATGGCGCCGAGCCAGGTCACGGGGCGGTCTCTGTGGTCGGGGTAGGCGTGGGGGCGGCCGGTGGGATCGGCGCCGGCGCAGCAGGCTCTGCCGGTGCTGCAGACAGGGAGCTGCCGCACTGGTCGCAGAAGCGGACCCCGTGGCGGAACGGCGAGCCGCAGCTGGGGCAGTGCCCGGCGGCGTCGGAGCGCTCGATCTCAAGCAGGCGCTCGACCGCGGTCAGCTCGGCGTCGACCCGCTGCAGCTCCGCCGCTTTGCGGGTCAGCACGTCGAGGCGGACGTGGTCGCGGATCGCCATCTCGTAGAAGGCCCCGCCGAGGTCCGCCTGCATCACCGTGAACTTCTCCAGCAGCCGGTCGCGCTGGCCGACCAGGTCCACGCTCTCCTGTTTAGGCGACTCGCTCATGGTTCCGCTCCGTTCGCCGGCGCCTCGCCCCCGTCGCCGCCGACCACGACCACGTCCGGCAGGTTCTGCTGGGCCTTGATGTAGTCGTCGCCGACCTGTTCGGGGTTTTCTTCGACCAGGCGCGTGTCTTCCTGTTCCTTCTCGGCCGACGCTTTGAACTGCGTCACCTCGTGGACGTCGCCGTTGGCGGTCTTCGTCACCTTGCCTTCGCCTTTCGGCGCTGCCTTGCCGGCTTTCGCCTTGCCGTCTTTCTTGCCGGTGGCAGTGGCGGTCGCTCCCCCGGAGGGAGCGCTCGTCGCGGCGGTCGCCTCCTGCGCCCGCAGCGCCTGCAGCAGCGCCTCGCTGCTGTCGCCGTCCCCACCGCTGCCGCGACCGACGATGACGCCGAGCGCGACCGCGATCGGCAGCAGGGCGAAGAAGGCGACCGCGGCTGCGCGGCTGCTCGCCGGCGCTTTCTCTTTCTTCGGAGGTCCGGTCAGCGGTCGGCGCGATTTCCTGCTCAGCGCCGCGAAGTACCGCGAGGAGGGGTTGGCGCCGTTGCCGCGCCGGGCGGCGCACTCGACGCAGTAGCGCTGTTGGGGATCCATCGGCGCCCCGCACTCCTCGCAGGGCTCGTATCCGGGGGGCGTCACGGTCATTGGGCGCTTCCCTCCTTGCCGTCGTTCTTCTCGTTCTTCTTGGCCTGCTTCTTTTTCTGCTGGCGCTCTTCCCGGGCCTCGAGGATGCGCTTGGCTTCGGCCTGGTGGCGGGCCGCCTTCTCCTGCGTCGTCGAGCAGCCGGCGGCCGCCCCAAGCAGGAGCGCGCCGCAGCAGGCGGCGACGGCCAGCCGGGGGAGCTGTGCGCTAGCCGAAAGCACCGCTCACGTACTCCCTCGTGCGCTGCTCCCGCGGCGAGCCGAAGAGCGTCGTCGCGCTGTTGTACTCGACCAGGTCGCCCAGGTACATGAAGGCGACGTGGTCGGCGATCCGGTAGGCCTGCTGCAGGTTGTGGGTGACGATCACGACCGCGACGTCGTCGCGCAGCTTCACGATCAGGTCCTCGATCACCTGGGTCGATTTCGGGTCCAGCGCCGAGCAGGGCTCGTCGAGCAGCAGCACCTCCGGCTCGGCCGCCAGGGCGCGGGCGATGCAGAGCCGCTGCTGCTGACCGCCGGAGAGCTTCAGGGCCGGGTGGTCGAGGTCGTCCTTGACCTCCTCGAAAAGGCCGGCGCGGTCGAGGGCGCTGTGCACCGCCGGCTCCAGCGCCTTCTTGCGCATCCGCCGCGAGCCCTGCTCGCGGATCACGTAGGCGATGTTGTCGAACACGCTCATCGGGAACGGGTTCGGCTGCTGGAAGACCATCGTCACCCGGCGCCGCAGCAGGGTCGGCTCGATCTGGTGGATGTCGACGTCGTCGAGCAGGATGCGGCCGGTCAGGCGCGCCTGCGAGGTCAGCTCGGTCAGCCGGTTAAGCGAGCGCAGGAGCGTCGTCTTGCCGCAGCCCGAAGGGCCGATCAGCGAGAGGACCTCCCCCTGGCGGACCGGCAGGGAGACCGATTTGACCGCCTCTTTGGCGCCGTAGAAGACCGAGACCTTGTCGATCTCCATGCGCCGGATTGAGAACTGGGGGGCGCTGATCGAGCGCTTTGCCGCGGTGAAGCCGCTGCGTCCGGGCGCGGCGTGGCCGTTGCCGTTCGGGGCCGGCAGCGGCAGCGCCTCGGTGGCCGCCGGCGGATCCTCGAGCGGCAAGCGCCGGATCGGCGGTGGTGGTGGGCTCAGGAACTCCACGTTCCTACCTTTCTTGCGCGGCGGTGGACGATGTCGACGGCGGCGTTCAGCGCCAGGACCATCAGCAGCAGGACGAAAGCCGCCGCGTAGGCTTTCTCGGGCTGGTTGAGGTTCCCCGTGGGGGAGGCCTCGTAGACGAAGTTGGTCAGGGTGGTGCCGGCCCCGCGCAGGTAGTTGAAGGGGAAGACGGCGTCTTCGACCGGGGCGAAGTTCTGGGTGGCGCCGAGGAGGACGACGATGATCGCGGTGTCGCCGATGATCCGCCCGAGCCCGAGCATCGCGCCGGTGGCGATCTGCGGCTTGGCGGTGGGGAGGAGGATGCGCCGCGTCGTCGCCGCCTTCGTCTTGCCGACCGCGTAGGAGGCCTCGCGCACGTGGCGCGGGATCGCGTTCAGCCCCTCGCGGGTGCTGGCGACGATCAGCGGCAGCGCGACCAGCGAGAGCATCGCCGAGGCGGCGAAGAAGGAGCGGCCGAAGACGACGCCTTCGGAGCTGCGGCTGAGGAAGCTGAGTGCGGTGCTGGAGAAGATCACCGTGCCGAACAGGGCGAGGACGATCGAGGGGATGCCGGCGATCGCCTCGATCGTCGACTCGGTGATCCGGGCCAGCGCCACCGGGCGCCCGTACTCGACCAGCCAGACCGCGGTCGCGACCCCAAGCGGCAGGGCCAGCGAGATCCCCATCACGGCGACGATCAGGGTCCCGATCAGGGCGTCGGAGAAGCCACCCGATTCGGCCTGGGTGAAGCCAGCTGCGGCGGGCGTAGTCAGCATCTCCGGCCGCAGGTACTTGACCCCCTGGACCAGCAGGTAGAGCACGATCGCCACCGCGAGCGCGCAGAAGAGCAGGCCCAGGCCCCAGCAGATCGCCAGACCGATGCGGTCGGCGAGCCGCCAGGTCGCGCTGCCCTCGACCGCGCCCTTGCTGCCGCCTGAGCCAGGGGGCGCCGCCACCGGCTTTGGAACCGGCGGGATCGTCACCGAGCCCTCCATCAGGCGGTCCCGTACTTCCGCATCGAGCGCCGGGCCACGTAGCCGCAGAGCGAGAAGATCGCCGCCGAGAAGAGCAGCACCGTGGCGATCGAGAAGAGGGTGGCGCCGCCGGGGGGCGAGCTCAGCTGGTCGATGTTCTTGACGATCGTCGGCGCCAGCGGCCGCGAGGGCTCGAAGATGAAGATCAGGCCGTCGGCGGGGTTGGGGGCGAACCCGACCGAGCCGGAGAGCATCGCCAGCATCACCGCCTCGCCGATCGCCCGTGCCGTCGCCAGCACGGTGCCGGCGACGATCGCTGGGCGGGCGGCGCGGACGCCGATCTTCCAGGTCGTGCGCCAGCGGTTGACGCCGAGCGCCAGCGAGCCTTCGAGCCAGCCGGGTTTCACCGAGCGCAGCCCGTCGGAGAAGATCGAGACCATCAGCGGCGCGATCATCAGCGCCAGCACGACGACACCGGCGATCAGGCTGTAGCCGGTGAGCGAGATGATGCCCGCGACCGAGGCCTTCTGGTCCTCGCTGATCAGGTCGTTGCCGATGAACGGCACCAGGACGAGGACGCCGAGCAGGCCGTAGATCACCGAGGGGACGCTGGCGAGGAAGCGGACCACCGGCTGCAGCACGTTGCTCATCCACTCCGGCGCGAACTCGACGATGAAGACGGCGACGAAGAGGGCGGAGAAGAGCGAGATCAGGACCGCGCCGCCGGTGATCAGCAGCGTGCTCCAGATCAGCGGCCAGGCGTGGAAGGTGTAGATGTATTCGGCTCCGGACTGGCCGGAGAGGAAGATCGCGTTGAGCTGGTCATCGACGTTGCCGCCGGAGCCGAACCAGGCGAGGCCGTTGTGCGCGAACGAGGGCCAGCCGCGGACGAAGACGGTGACGATCAGCGCCAGCAGCAGGCCGACGAGCATGCAGACCAGCGCGCCGAGCATCCGCTCGACGCGCTGGTCCGGCCACTTCGGGCCGTACTCGGGGGTGAGCTCCTCCTGCAAGGGCTAGAAGCCCTTGTTGAAGGCGGGAACGCCGCCGGCTTTGAGGATCACTTCGCCGGCCAGCTCACTGCGCCGCATCCAGTCGACGAATTTGAGCAGGCCTTTCGGGCTCGTGCTGCCATCGCCGGGGAGGACGAAGAACAGGTAGCGGGAGAGCGGGTACTTGAGCGGCTCGACGCTGATCTTGCTCGGCGTGCAGGGGATGCCGTTGACTTTCAGGGTCTTCAGCTTCTTGCTGCCCTGCCAGGCGAGGCCGGCGTAGCCGATCGCGTTGATGTCCTGCTTGACCGCGTTGACGACCAGGCCATCGGCGGTCAGCGCGTTGACATTGGACGCCGGCGGTTCGTTGTTCAGCACCGACTGGAGGAAGAAGTTGTAGGTACCTCCGTTGGTGTCACGCCCGACCGGGGAGATGGTCGTGTCGAGTGAGCCGGGGATCTGGGCCCAGTTAGTGATCAGACCCCGGTAGATGTCGTGGGTCTGCTGGATGGTGATGTTGTTGAGCGGGTTCTTCGAGTTCACATCCAGGCAGAGCCCGTCCATGAACATCTTGATGTAGGTGGTCCCGGCATCACTGGGGAGTGGGGTGCGGGCGTTGCCCGCGAACTGGCTGGTCCCGTTCTGAACGTCTTTGACTCCGGCGTTGCCTCCGTTGGCGGTGTAAACGAACTTCACCTTCGGATTCACCTGTTTCGTGTAAGTGGAAAACAGGGCCTGCAGCACGGGCTGCGCGGCGACGGAGCCCGACCCGATGTAGGTCACGGCACCAGCCGACGCCGGCACGGCGAGCCCCGCTAGGGCGATCACCGCGATGGCGAGGGTCTTGATTCTCATCAGTGGTGGTTCCTTTCCTGCCGGGTTAACTAGAGTTTTTTGACCAACTTGATCGACTTAGGCTACCAGTTTCTGTAGTTTATTGACCTTCTTAGTAAAGAATGGCTGTCAGCCGGCGTCAGAAGGGCGATTCGGCGGGCCACTGACATGGAGGATCAATTGCTGAAGAGAAGGCTTTCCACCCCTCGAGCGGCGACCGTCGTCGTTCTGGCGGCCGCGGTCGCCGTCTCGGCGACGGTGGTGCCGGCGGTCGCTGAGTCGTTCCTGACGAACCAGAAAGCGGCCAAGGTCTACGTGACCAACAAGAAAGCGTCGACGCTCTATCTGAAGAAAAAGGCGGCGTCGAACCTGTACGTGGCGAAAGCGACGGCGCCGCAGCAGCCGGTGGCGGGGATTGCCGCCGGAACCGCGACGTTCTCCCTCGCCGCGACCACCGCGGGGTACATCCCGAGCGCGTTCACCTCGTTCGCGACGAAAGCGACGGCGAGCTCTGTGGTGATCAGCTTCTCGGGCCAGGCCACCTGCACGGCGGCCAAACCCGGAGCGGACAAAGCGTGCCCGATCCAGATCCTGGTCGATGGCCAGCCGACCGGGAAAGTCAACTTCACGGCTTCGACCGCGGCCTCGCCGACGCCGGTGCCGCTGCAGAACACGGTCGTGCAGACCACGGTGCTCGCCAAAGGCGGTCACACGGTGGCGGTGCAGTACGCCGGCGCCAAAGACGTGACCTTCACCCTCAAAGGCTGGAGCCTCTCGGCGGAGGCTTACCCACAGCCAGAGGAAGGTCCGGTCTTCGAGGAGCCGACGACCGGCGGCTCAACGGGTGGCAGCAAAGGCACGAGCAAAGGCAAGTAGCGCCTGCGCTCCCCAGGGCCCGGACCGCGCCGTAGTTCGGAGCGCGGTCCGGGCTCAGGGTTCTTCACACGCCGGGTCGTCCATGCTCGGCCTCAGCGGGTGGGACGGGGGAGACCGTCGCCGAGGATCAGGCGGGCGCGGTAGAACAGCGCGTCGTCGGCGGCCGTCTGGCCCGGCTGGTGGGCCCGGCTGGTCCGGTTCTGACCGGTGCCAGCGGGACTCTCGTCCCTGACCAGTCCCGCGATCCGGCCCCGCGACACGAACGTGGTCGTGGGCACTTGCTTGCTCATCCCTGCTCCTTTCTATAGTTTCTTGACAATGAAAGTCAAGAATAGCAAGCAGCCTAGCCCCGCGGTTCCTTATGGACGCAGGGCGTGCAAAAGGAACCGCGCGCGGCGAATTGGGCGGGGCGCCACCCGGCAAAAGCGCGCCCCGCCCGTCGCCTCTTCAGACGGCTGCAGATACCTCTGCGTCGCCGCCGTCTTGGGACCCCAGGGGAGTCGAGGCCCCGGAGGTGTCAGACGGCGATGAACCGTTGAAGCTTTTTGCCTGGACCGGGCGCAGGTAGGCGATCTGGCCCTCCCGCAGCTCCAGCCGCTGCAGCTCGGAGCGGGTTAGCTGGGCCCATACCTCGGTCCCGTCGGCGAGCACGAACTCGACCCGGATCTCAAACCCGAGGGCGACGATGCGCTGCACCAGGCCCTCCTGGGTGCGCTCGTCGGGGTCGAGGACGACGTCCATGTCGTGCGGGCGCACGAAGTCGTCGCCGAGCCGGTTGACCTCGCCGACGAAGCTCATCACGAACTCGTTGGCCGGGTTCTCGTAGAGCTCATCCGCGGTCCCCGATTGCTCGACCCGCCCTTCGTTCATCACCACGAGCTGGCCGGCGACGTCCATCGCCTCCTCCTGGTCGTGGGTGACGAAGATCGTCGTCACGTGCATCTCGTCGTGGAGGCGCCGCAGCCAGGTGCGCAGGTCCTTGCGGACCTTGGCGTCGAGCGCGCCGAACGGCTCGTCCAGCAGCAGCACCTGCGGCTCCACAGCCAGCGCCCGCGCCAGCGCCATCCGCTGCCGCTGGCCACCGGAGAGCTGGGAGGGGTAGCGGCCGGCAAGGCCGTCGAGCTGGACCAACCGCAGCAGCTCGTGGACGCGGTCGGAGATCTGCGGCTTCTTCCACTTGCGGATCTTCAGGCCGAAGCCGACGTTCTCGAACACGGTCATGTGCTTGAAGGCGGCGTAGTGCTGGAAGACGAAGCCGACTTCGCGTTTCTGGGTCGGCTTCTTGGAGACGTCCTCGCCTTCGATCAGCACGGTGCCGCCATCGAGCGTCTCGAGGCCGGCTATCGCCCGCAGCAGCGTCGACTTGCCGCTGCCGCTGGGTCCGAGCAGGGCCGTCAGGGACCCGTCCGGTACCTCGATCGATACGTCGTCCAGCGCCTGAAAGTCACCGAAGCGCTTGCTTGCTCCCTCGACTGAGATTCCCATCAGGCGTCCTCCTTTCGTTTGAGCAGGTTCATTGCGAGCAGGGTGGAGAGGGCGAGCAGGGCGAGCACGATCGAGGCGCCGTAGGCACCTGGCTCGTTGAAGGCCTCGAACTGCTTGCTGACGAAGAGCGGCAGGGTTTCGGTCTGGCCGGAGATCGAGCCGGAGACGATCGTCACCGCGCCGAACTCGCCCAGCACGCGGGCGGTGGTGAGGACGACCCCGTAGGCGACGCCCCAGCGGATCGCCGGCAGGGTGACCCGCCAGAAGGTCTGCCAGGTGTTGGCGCCGAGCGTCGACGCGGCCTGCTCCTGCTCGGTGCCGATCTCCTGTAGCACCGGGACCGTCTCCCGCACCACGAAGGGCAGCGAGACGAAGATGCTGGCGAGCACCATTCCCGGCACCGAGAAGAGGACTTCGATCCCCACTTCGGCCAGGGCCGGTCCAAACCAGCCGCCGTTGGTGCTGTAGAGCAGGTAGAGGGCGAGGCCGATCACCACCGGGGAGAGGGCGAACGGAAGGTTGATCACGGCGTCGATCAACGCGTTGCCCTTCCACTTGTGGCGGACCAGGAGGATCGCGCAGACGACGCCGAAAACGGTGTTCAGCGGCACCGCGATCGCGACCATCAGCAGGCTCAGCTTCAGCGCGTTGAGGCCGTTCTCGGAGGTGATCGCTTCGAGCGGCGGCATCAGGCCGTCCTCGAAGGATTTGTAGAAGATCATCACCAGTGGCGCGACCAGCAGCAGGGCCAGGAAGCCGAGCCCGAGGGCGCGGAGCGTCCAGCGGCTGCCGCGGCCGGAGCCGATGCCGCGGGCGGCGGCGCTATGCGCGCTCATCGTCGCCCTCCTCTCGCTCGCCGTCGGCGGGCATCTCGCCTGCCATTGGCATCACCAGGGTTCCGCCGGTGGAGCGTTCGTGGCGGCTTGCCCAGCGCTGCGTCAGCGAGATCGTCGCCAGGCAGAGCAGCGAGGCCAGCAGCAGGACCATCGAGACCGCAGAGGCGCCGGGCTCGTTGCCGGACTCGACCTGGGCCCTGATGAAGACCGAGGAGACCTGCGTGTCGGGCAGGCCGCCGGCGAAGATCAGGACCGACCCGAACTCGCCGAGGGCGCGGGCGAAGGCCAGCGCTACCCCGGCGGCGAGGCCGGGAATCAGGTTGGGGAAGATGATGCGGCGAAAGACGGTGAAGCCGCTGGCGCCGAGCGAGGCGGCCGCCTCCTCCATCTCCCTGTCCATCTCGATCAGCAGCGGCTGCACCGCCCTGACCACGAAGGGGAGGGTGACGAAGAGCAGGGCGACGACGACGGCGGCGCGGGTGAAGGCGATGTCGATGCCGAACGGGCTCTCGTTGCCGTAGAGCGCCAGCAGGGTGAGGCTGGCGACGATCGTCGGCAGGGCAAAGGGGAGGTCGATGATCGCGTTGACCGCCGCCTTGCCGGGGAACTCGTCGCGGACCAGGATCCAGGCGATGATCGTGCCGAAGACCGCGTTGATCGCGACCACGATCAGCGAGCAGATCATCGTCAGCTCGAGCGAGCGGACCGCCTGCGGCGAGGTCACCTGGTCCCAGAAGTTGCCGAGGCCGGAGGTGAGCGATTCATCCACCAGCGCCGCCAGCGGGATCAGCACCATCAGGCTCAGGTACATGACCACGTAGCCGCGGCCGATGCCGACGCCGAGCCCGGGCAGGCGGATGCCTGCCCGGGTCGACGCTGCGGAGGGGGGGAGGGCTGCCGGGTTAGCCTCCATGAATCAGCCGCTCGTGGAGACGCCCAATTCCGTCTCGATCTTCGCGACGGAACCGGTTTCGTCGTCGAAGAAGTCGTCGTTGACTTTGCTCCAGCCGCCGAACTCGTCGATCGTGAACAGCGTCGCCGGGGTCGGGAACTGTTTCTCGTCTACGAGTTTCGGGTTGACCGGCCGGTAGCCGTTCTCCGCCCAGATTTCCTGGCCGGCGTCCGACCAGATGAAATCGAGGAAGTCCTGCGCGGCAGGCTCCGGGGCGTCGGTCGTCTTCGCGATCGGGGTTTCGATCTGGATCGTCGAGGGCGGGACGATGTATTCGATGTCCTCCCCCTCGTCGATCGCTTTGATCGCCTCGTTCTCGTAGCCGAGCAGCACGTCGCCCTCGCCCTGGGTGAAGGTGGCGAGCGCGTCGCGGGCGCTGCCGGGCTGGGCAACCGTCTTCTCGAGCACCGTCTTCACCTGAGCCAGCGCCTCATCGGGCGAAGCGCCCTCTTTGATCGCGGTGCCGTAGACGGCCATGATGTTCCAGCGGGCCGCCCCGGAGCTGAACGGGTTCGGGGTGACGATGTCGACGTCGGCGTCCTGCAGGTCCTGCAGGCTCTCGATCCCCTCGGGGTTGCCTTTGCGGACCGAGATCACGACGACCGAGTTCTGGGCGATGCCTTTGTAAGGACCGCTGGCCCAGTCTTTGGCGACGAGGCCGCCTTCTTCGACCAGCCGTTCCATGTCGCCGCCCTGGGCGAAGTGGACGATCGAGGCCGGCTGGCCGGCTACGACCGCACGGCTCTGGTCGCCGGAGGCACCGAATGAGTTGCTGAAGCTGACGCCCGCACCCTCGCTGGTTCCTTCGAAGCCAGGCTCGAGGAATTCCGAGTAGACGTATTCCGGGGTGGAGTAGCCGACCACGTCGAGCCTGGCGCTACCGCCGGAGCTGCTGCCGGTGTCGCCGGAGCCGGTTGCCTCGTCGTCACTGCCTCCACAACCGATCGCGAAGACGGCGAGTAGCAGCGTGAGGATGGCGGCCGAGAGGCCGACCTTCACGCTGCGCCGCCGGGTATTGCGAGCGTTCCGCATCTAAGTTCCTTCCTTTGTTGACTGACTTACTTCTAAATGGAAGGTCGGCAGAGTAGCACAATGTCTACCAACAAAGTAGAGAATCCCGATATGGATTCAGGGGAACTAGGATCGGGGGAGCGAAAGCGGGTCTGAAAGCGGCTTCGGCCGGGCCCGGGAGAGAGCTACGGAGGGGGTTGGTGGGGATGAGCGTCGACGCGGTGCGCACGCCGGACGAGCTGCTGGAAGGACTGCCGGACTACCCGTTCGAGTCCGTGTATAGAGAGGTCGACGGGCTGCGCCTGGCTCACCTCGACGAGGGGGAGGGCAAGCCGGTCATCTTCTTTCATGGCGAGCCGACCTGGTCGTTCCTCTGGCGCAAAGTGATCCCGCCGGTGCGCGACGCCGGCTACCGGTGCATCGCTCCCGATTACGCTGGCTTCGGCCGCTCCGACAAGCCAACCAGTGTCGACTGGTACACGTACGACGGGCACGTCGAGCTGATGGCGATGCTGCTGGAGGAACTCGACGTGCGGGATGCGACCGCGGTCGTCCACGACTGGGGAGGGCCGATCGGGCTGCGGCTGGCGGTCGAGCACCCGGACCGCTTCTCGAAGATCGTGGTCATGGAGACCGGCCCCTTCACCGGCCACCAGCGGATGAGCGACGCCTGGTTCGCCTTCCGCGACTTCGTCCGTGACAACGAGGACGTGCCGATCGGGGCGCTGATCCGCGGCGGCTGCAAGAACGACCCCGGCGACGCGGTGATCGCCGCCTACGACGCGCCCTATCCGAACTCGGCCGCGAAGGCGGGCGCCCGCGCCTTCCCGCAGATCCTGCCGACCACGCCCGACGCGGTCGGCGCCGTCGAGGGCAAACGGGTGGCGGACGGGCTGCGCGACGACGACCGTCCCTCACTGGTCCTCTGGGCCGACTCCGACCCGATCCTGCCGTTCAGCGTTGGCGAGCGTGTCTCCAGCCAGCTCAACCTGACGCCGCCGCGAGCGATCGCCGATGCCGCCCACTTCCTGCAGGAGGACGCGGGCGAGGAGATCGGCACGATCGTCGCCGACTGGCTTCGGTCGGAGGGCTAGGCGGTCGCGTTCTTGGCGCGTTCCACCAGGTCGGTGAGCTCGCCGTGCGAGCGCTCCAGCAATAGCTGGACGCGGCGCGGCGGGCCCTCGTCCTCGACCCAGGTGACCGTGCCCGGCCAGTAGGGGTTGGGCGGGTGGCCCGGGTGGTGGAAGATCGAGGCGAAGACCCAGCTGCCGGTGTTGTGGAGGCTGCCGCCGCCGGGCAGCGGCCAGGACTCCTCGCCGATCGGGCCTCCGCGGTGGGTGTGGCCGGTGATCACGTGGGCGCCGTCAACGCCGAGCCGGCGTGACATCTCGGTCGCGGCGGCGAGGCCACTGCGGAAGATCCCAGGGCCGGAGATGTCGGCCTCGAACTCGGCATCCAGCAGCCGGTTGATCGCCCTGATTGCGAGCGGGAAGCCGGCGCGGGCGGCGGCCATCCTGGCGCGGCGGCCGCGGCTGTCGCCCTCCTCGGTCCCGGCCAGGAGCTCCCAGGCGGCCTCCGAGGTGCGGGCCTGGTTGCGGGCGACGGCGGCGCGGCGGACCTGGGCGAGGCCGAAGACGAAGCCGTAGAGGGGGAGCAACAGGCGCTCATAGTCAGCAGGGGCAGCAGGGTTGGGCAGCGGGCCGTTGATCCGCATCCGGGCGGCGATCGCGAGGCACTCGGCACGGGGGAGGGAGAGGTGCGCGTCCATGTAATGGCCGTGGGTGGCGTAGACGTCGTCCCGCAGCCAGAGCCCGGGGTAGGCGATCTCGAGCTTGGCCCGGCCGAGCCACTCGGCGATCGCGGCCGTGGCGCCGGCGGTTGGGGCGTGGCGCGTCTCCAGCTCCAGCGCGGCGCCGCCGGCGAGCGAGAGGTCGTCCAGCAGCGGCTCGGCGAAGCGGTGGTCGTGGTTGCCGGGGACGATCGCCACCTCGGCCTCGCCGAGCGCGGTACCGAGGTCCTCGAAGAAGGGCCGGGCGAGGTTGAGCGAGGCGCCGAGCGAGCGCTCCCGCAGCTCGACCACGTCCCCGAGCAGGACGACCCGGTCAGCCCCCGCGATCTCCTCGAGCAGAATCGAGCGCACCCCGGGGTCCCGCAAGACATCGCCACCGCTGGCGAGCCCAAGATGGAGGTCCGAGATGATCGCCGTCCGCATCCGTGGGTTCTACTCCAACCCGAATCTCGGGGCGTGTCGACTTAGTCAACCTATGGTTGACAAACTCGACACTGGCCGTGCAGCCAGCCCAGATAAGCTGCCCGGATGCACGCTTTCGGCGAAGAGCAGATCGCACCCGTCAATGGGATCGAGCTTTGCTACCAGGAGATGGGTGACCCCGCGGGGGAGCCGCTGCTGCTGGTGATGGGCCTGGCGACGCAGATGATCGCCTGGAACGAGGAGTTCTGCTCGCTGCTGGTCGATCGCGGCTTCCGCGTCGTCCGCTTCGACAACCGCGACATCGGCCGCTCGACCAAGTTCAGCGCCGCCGGCGTGCCCAGCCGCTTCGACATGCTGAGTGGCCGCCGCGCCACCGCCCCGTACCTGCTTAAGGACATGGCCCGCGACACGGTCGGCCTGATGGACCACCTTGGGATCGATTCGGCCCACATCGTCGGCGCCTCGATGGGCGGGATGATCGTGCAGACGACCGCGATCGAGCACCCCCAGCGCGTTCGCTCCCTGGTCTCGATCATGTCGACCACCGGCAGCCGCTGGACCGGGCTGCCGAGCCTCAAGGCCTTCGGCGTCCTCCTCGGCAGCCCGCCGCTGAGCCGCGACCAGGTCGTCTCCCGCGCCGTCAAAACCTTCAAGGTGATCGGCTCTCCAGGCTTCCCCTTCGACGAGGACTACATCCGCGAGCTCGCCGGCCGCTCCTACGACCGCGGCCACGACCCCGCCGGCGTCGCCCGCCAGCTGCACGCGATCATCGCCTCCGGCGATCGCACCCGCGCCCTGCGCAACGTCACCGCGCCGGCCCTGGTGATCCACGGCCGCAGCGACCACCTCGTCCGGCCCGCCGGCGGCCGCGCCACCGCGCGCGCCATCCTCGGAGCCCGCCTGAAGATGATCGACGGCATGGGCCACGACCTTCCGCGCCAGCTCTGGCCGACCTTCACCGACGAGATCGCCGCCAACGCCGCCCGCGCGACCAAGGCCGCCCCGGCCCCGCAGCCGGCCTGAGCATCTCGCCCAGGCCGCCTATGCGGCTGAGAGGAGTCGAACCTCCACGAGCTTTCGCCCACACGGACCTGAACCGTGCGCGTCTACCAGTTCCGCCACAGCCGCGGGACGAGGCAATTTACCGGTTGCCCCTCCATCACCGGCTCCCGCCCCAGCGATCACCCCAACCCCCCGGCTCGCTAAACTGCCCCTTCCTCGCCGCTATCGTCTAGGGGACTAGGACGCCGGATTCTCAGTCCGGAAACCGGGGTTCGAATCCCCGTAGCGGTACCTCGCGAGACCGCGCCTGGAGCGCGGTCTCTTCTGTTAGGGCGCATTGACTCAGCGCACGGCCCGGGAATAGCCTCGAATGAGCATCCTTTGTGAACCGTGGTTCGGTTGAGTGAAAGGACATCTCATGGGGAGCACTACCTTTCGACTCGGTGCAGGCTTCTCCGGTCTCGTCGTTCTCGCGATTCTCGTCGCGGCCACGACGGCTGGAGCGATCCCTGTCTCGGGTGAACAATTCTCGGTCTCCGGTGAACAGAAGATCGTCAGCGAAAAAGGCTCGAAGATGAGCGGTGGGCTGATCGGCAGCTGGAAGATCACCTCGTTCAAAGTCGTCGCGTCGAAACCGGTGTTCCGGGGGAAGGGAACGGAGTCCTTCAGCGGCTGCATCGACCGCAAGCTCGACGGCTCCTGTGCCGGCGACCCGAGCGGGACGATGAAGTTCAGCTTTCGCTACTGGGCAAAACTCGACTCCGAGGACGCTGTGCAGCTTGGCACCTGCGCGCATCCGGTCACGGGTGGAACGGGCGCCTTCGCGGGCGCGACTGGGTTCCTGATGATGGTCGACACGCCGATCAAGAAGCCCCCCTTCCTGAAGACCGAATACGAAGGTGTGATCACGCTCAGCGGACCGACCGCTGCGGCTCGACCGAGCGCGGTGCAGACGCCCTGCTGAGGCAGCCAAATTACGAAAAGCGTCGCTAAGGCAGCATCGACTGCGCGCCGCGGTGCTCGAAGCCTCGCGGGACTGGGCCCTGGAGGACGTAGCTGAGGTGCTCGTAGATGCGGAAGTTGCCTTCGTCCACGAGGTGGACGAGGCGGATGCCTACGCGGGGGCGTTTCACTTCTCGGTTGGGGCAGGTTGAGCAGCCGTAGCGGAGATAAGCGCGGCCGACGGCTCGGGCTTCGTCGCTGCCGAAGGACTTCCAGTGGAGCTTGTAGACGTAGAAGGAGCCGTCGGCGGAGAGGGTGATTTTGTGGGGGCGGGTGGCCAGCTGGTCGTTGGTGATGCTGCGGGGGACGCGGACTTTGGTGGGTCGGACTTCGGGCTCCTTTTCGGGGAGCAGGTCCGGTCCGGGGGCGGCGATGAAGTTGGCTTTGGTTTCCGGGCAGCTGGGCAGCATGCGGCTGGGGGCGACGACTTGGCCCTGGACCATGTTGTCCTCGAGGAAGTCGCCTTCGATCCAGGGGCCCCGGAGGTCGGGGAATTTCCAGTGGCCGCTGGGTTCGATCGGGACGCTCTTCTTTTCGCCTCCTTCGAAGACGCCGCAGAAGCCCCAGCGGAACTTGAAGCGGGCGTTGACGATCTGGCCGGCTTTGACTTCGAAGGTAATCGGGAGGCCGGCGGAGGTGGACGCGCTCCAGATGCCTTCGACCGGCGTTGCGGCAACCGCCTGGGCGGTCGTCGCGAGGCAGAAGAGGCACAGCGCGCACAGCGATACAACGAACGTTCGCATACCGCCGACCATATCCCGACCGCGCCTGGCCCGCTAGGGGACCAGGCGCCGCGCTGGTTCAGCGCACGCGCTGGAAGAGGTAAATGGCGAGCAGAACCAGGACGATGACGATGAGGATCCAGACGATGGTCACGGTTGTTCCTCCCTCGGGTTTGAGATTCCACTGTGATCCCCGGGGTGGGCTTGCGGCAAACATCTGGGTGGGGTGGAACCCTCCGACCGCGGGCGGATAATCGGCGTGTGATCGTCAACTGCGCCGCCTACGAAAACGGCCTTCGCTGCGGCGAGGACCTCGACTTCAAGCAGGCGGTCGAGGCTGCGCGTGAACAGGAGACCTTCGCCTGGATCGGGCTTTTCGAGCCGACCGAGGAGGAGTTCGAGGCGCTGGCGCGCGAGTTCGACCTGCACGAGCTTGCGGTCGAGGACGCGATCAAAGCCCATCAGCGCCCGAAGGTCGAGCTCTACGGGGACACCCTCTTCGTCGTCGTCAAGACCGCCATGTACGTCGACTCCGACGAGGTGATCGAGATCGGTGAGCTGATGCTCTTCGTCAACCCTGACTTCATCATCACCGTGCGCCATGGGGAGGGGGACCTGCGCTCGGTCAGGGAGCGGATCGAGCACCGCCCCGAGCTGCTGCGCCACGGTCCCGGCATGGCCCTCTACGCGATCCTCGACCACGTCGTCGACAACTACGAAGTCGCGGCCGGCGGCGTCGACGTCGACGTCCAGCAGGTCGAGCGGCAGGTCTTCTCCGAGGACCGCGACAACCCGGCCGAGCGGATCTACAAGCTGGAGCGGGAGGTGCTGGATTTCTACGGGGCAGCGGCCCCGCTCTCGGCCGCGCTCGACGAGATCGTCCGCGGCCACTTCGCGGTCGTCCCCGACGACCTCACCGAGTACTTCCGCGACGTCCACGACCACCTGCGCCGGGTCGAGGGCCGGATCGCCGCCTTCCGCGAGCTGCTCGGCAGCGCTCTGCACGCGAACCTGACCCAGGTCTCGGTGCGCCAGAACGAAGACATGCGGAAAATCTCCGCCTGGGTCGCGATCCTCGCTGTGCCGACGATGATCGCCGGCATCTACGGGATGAACTTCGAGGACATGCCGGAGTTGCAGTGGCGCTTCGGCTACCCGTCGGTGCTGCTCGTGATCGCGATCGCCTGCCTGCTGCTGTACCGGCGCTTCAAACGCTCCGGCTGGCTCTGACGGCCAGCCGGAGCGTCAAGCTCATTACTTCCGCTTCTTCTTGCACCCGTTGGCGACCGCGGGGGTGCTGTTGGCGGTGGCGCCGTTCTGACCGGCGATCTTCACGGTCGCGCGGTTCTTGCTCTCGCAGAGATCGCGGCTGTTGACCAGGAGGCTCTTCTTGCCGCCCTTCATCGCCAGGGTGAAGGAGGTGATCGGAGCGTCGGGCACCGTCGGGAAGGTGGTCCGGATCCCCTTCTTGAAGGAGTCGATCCGGCCCACCAGGACGATCTCGATCTGGCCGTGCAGCGCCAGCACCAGGTCAGGCAGCTTGTTACTCGAGGAGCGCAGGTACACCGGCCCTTCGAGCGGCGCGCCGAGCAGCGGCGTCGTCGCTTTCGCGAATCCGTAGACCGAGCCTTTCGGGCAGCCGGCGCCCGGGACCGCGCCCGCTGCGAACTGGACCCGGGTGCAGACCGTGCGGATGTGGTTCTGGGCGAGGAACTCGGAGCGCGGGAGCGCAACCGAGACCGCGGCCAGGTTGGCATCGGCCGGGCGGTAGGCGATCGTCGCCGTCAGCGCCGGGTAGGAGTTCCGCTTCGTCCCGCCCTTCAGCCGCAGACCGACCTTGGGCTTGAACGGCAGGGCGTTGCACCCGGTCACCCCGAAGCGGCTGGAGACCGCGGCGAGGGCGCCGCCGGAGCCGGCGATCGCCCCGCGCACGGCGCTCTCGGTGCAGTTGCTCGGGTTGACCGTGAAGCGCGGCCGGTCGAGGTTGATGCGGAGGTCACGCAGGTTCAGCGGAATCCCGGCGAGGATCGTCGGGATCGGGTCGCTGATCGCCTCGACCTGGGCCGTCTCGGGATTGACCCGCAGCGCCACCCGCACGACCACGTTGCCGAGGTCGAACGGACCGGCGAGCGCCGGAGCGACGACCGCCAGCGAGAGCGGGGCGCCCTTGTATGGACCGGCCAGATAGACGCGGCCGGTGTCGACGAAGACCGGGGAGGGCCCGGTGCCCGACTGGACGCTGGCGCTGCCGACGCGGCTGGCCGCCGGGCAGGACGGGGTCGCCGCCTGCGCGGCGCCGTTGCCGGCCCCGGTCGGGATCGCGGCCAGCGCCGTGTCCGGGCAGTAGGGGATGCCGGTGAGGTTGGCCAGGAGGCCATTCGGCAGCGTCACGTCGACGCCGGTCAGCCGCTGCATGCCGTCGTCACGGGTGAGCTGCAGCACGAAGGGGCTGTACTGGCGCGCCCGCGGGTCGATCGTGCCGGCGCTGAAGCGCGGCGCGAAGCCGTTGTTCGGGCAGGCTCTGCCGCCCGGGCCGGCATCGACCGTGAACGAGCTCTGTCGCGTCACCGGCGCCGTCCCCGACCAGGGGGAGAGGACCGCGGTGGCGGTGTGGGTGCCGCAGCCGTTCGGCAGCGTCAGCACGCCGGCATTGCCGCCGAAGAGATTGACGGCGATGTCGCTGAACGGAAGCTGCGGGTTGTCGTCGAAGGTGGTCGTGACCTGACCGGTCTGCGGGTCGCCCTCGACCTTGCCGGCGAGCTTGATCAGCGCGCCGTCGGCTTCCGCCTCGAGGTAGATCGCGAGGACTGAGCCAAACGGGTTGCGGCCCTGATCGGCGAGGAAGACGCCGCCCTGCAGCGGGTGCTCGTTGATCGGCGAGACGATCTCGACCGCGCCAATGCGCGAGCCTTCCGGACAGGTCGCCCGGTTCGCCGTTTTCAACCCGAACTGGGCTTCGGAGCAGGTCGCGAGCCCGTTGGCCGCGGCCGAGTTGACGGCCGTGCCGGCCGGCAGCGTCACTGCGGCCTTTCGCAGGTGCGAGGTGGCGAGCTCGTCGAACACTTCGTTCTGGGGGACGTGAATCCCGATCTCGATCCCGGTCGGCGAGTCGGCGTTGCCATCGGTGGCGGCGACGTCAAAGGTCGGCTCGAACTCGAGCTGATCGCAGCCGGTGTTGCCGACGGGATTCCCCGCGCCGTCATGACTGAGGAAGCTGCCGCTCTTGAAGTCCCCCTGTTCCTGCCAGGAGTCGGCCTGGGCTTCGGTGAGCATGGGGCCGGTGCAGGAGGTCGGCGTCGTCAGGAACGGTTTCGGGGCGTCCCTTTCTGCGCTTGGACAGAGGTCGGGTACGCCCGCGGTCGCCATGCAGGTGCCACGTTCGGAGTCATGATCTTTGTCCGCCGGCACGCCCCAGAGGGTCAGCGTGGTCCCGACCAGCGACAGCGCCTGGGAGAGATTGGGGATGCTGACGGTGATCCCGTAGTCGCCCCCCGTCCGCGCGTTCGGGTGCAGGAAGACGCTGGTGGTGGAGATGTGAAAGCCGAACAGCGCAGGTTCGCCCGGGTTCGGCTGCAGGTTGTAGACGGGAGCCTCCTGCGTGGTGCCGAAGGATTCGAGCACGCTGACGATTCCGATCGCCGCCTCGTTCGCGCATTTCCCGTTTTCGCCGGCGATTTCCATTTCCTGGAATTCGACCAGCGTGCACTGCGGGATCGCCTGGGGGTTGCCGATCAGGCCCGGCGGGAGCAGCGCTTTGATGGTCTTGAAGTTCCCGTCGGGAATCGACTGGGGTTCGGGAGCGCCATCCAGCTTGCTCGGGAACTTGATTTCGGTCGTGAACTCGAACGGGTGGTTGCCGGCCTGCGTGTCGCTCTCACCGGCGTTATTCGTGGTCGAGCCGTCGACTTTTTCGATCGCGAACGCGCCGGCGTTGGCGGCCGCGGTCGCGAAAAGCGCGCAGGCGGCGAAGACGAGGGCGAACAGCTTGGTGACTTTGGGATTCATGGTCTTAGCTCCTCTTCTCAGCCGCGGCTAGCGCTGCCCGTTTCGTTTGCCCGAGCGCTTCTTGTGCTTGGGCTTCTTTTTGTGCTTGCGCTGCTTCTTCGGCTTCGCCTGGGCGCCGGTTGCGGTCGTGCTCGCGGCGGCGGGCGGCGGCGGAGGTGGCCCCGCGATCGGGCCCCTGCACTCCTGACCCGCGCACGGGACCGGAACCGGCGGCGCGCCCTGGGGGAGGCCGCCTCCGACGCGGGCGTCGTAGACGTCCATCGCCCGGTCAGTATCGATTCCGACCAGCGACTCGCGGGTCGTGAAGGCGACGTCGCTGCCGTCGGCGCTGGCGTCGGCGAAGAGGGCGCGGAAGGGGCCGGTTCCAGGCGAGATCAGCGCCACCGTGTTGGTCTCGGCGTTGTACATGTAGGCGTCGAGCTGGTCGTTCGTGTCTTCGGCGACCAGCGCTTCTTCGGTGCTGAAGAAGACGCGCTTGCCGTCGTCGCTGAGGGTCCTGGCCAGGGCCACCGTGTCCCCGGTGCCGACCGCCAGGGCGTCCGCGGTGGCCGGGGCCGGAGGATTGGCCGGGTTGCACGAGGCGCACTCGAGCCCGCCGCCGATCGTGAACAGGTAGGCCTCGAGGTGGCCTTCGTTGGGGAAGGCGGTCAGCTGGCTCGAGGACTCGAAGAGGACGCTCTGGCCGTCGGGGGTGACCCGCGAGGTCAGTCTGAAGAAGGGTGAGGCGAAGACCGACCAGTTCGAGGCGTCGACCCCGGTCGTGATGTGGGTGATCGTGCCCTTCGCAGTGCCGTCGTCCTGCCATACGTAGAGGTTGCTTTCGCCCGGTTCGGCATCGCCGCCGAGATCGTTGCCGGCGGCGAAGTAGAGCTCTTTGCCGTCCTCAGAGCCGCCGAGCACGCCCTGGATCCCAGCCCCGCCGGCGGCGACGGTGACGTCGGTCAGCGTTTCGGTGGCGACGTCATAGCGATAGAGGTCTTCATTGCCGGGTTCTGCCGTCGCGTCGTCGGTCAGCTTCTCGGCGCTGCTGAAGAAGGCGCGAGACCCGTCGGTCGATGCGAAGCGAAAGGCCGCGGGCTGCGGGCCGTTGGGGTCGGCTTCGGTCTGCGAGGCCGACACCTGCTTCGTCTCCGTGCCGTCGATCCGCGCGTAGAGCTGCCCGCCGGTGACGAAGAAGACGTGTGAGCCGTCGCTCGACACCGGGTTCCAGGGCTGGGGGAGGGTTTCGGGCGGGCTCGCGAGTGAAACCGGTTCGGAGCTGTCGGAGCCGTCCGGGAGTTCCTGCACGGGAACCGGTTGACCCGTCTCGGTGCTCCAGTCGTACAGCGCTTCGAATGGGTCGGTGGGGCTGAGCGGCTGGCTCGTGGTGAAGAGGACGTGGCCGAGATCGGCGGAATGGGCCAGGGGGCGTGCTTCGAAGAAGGGTTCGAAAGCCGGGGCGCCGACGGTGATCAGGCGGAAGCCCTCGTCGGTGCGGAGGTAGAGGTTGGCGACGCCGTCGGCGGCATCGTCCGTCAGCGGCTCCGACGGCGGCCCGAGCTGCAGGAAGCTCTTCAGCTCCGAGTCGGCCGCGGTGATGAAGGCGGCATTGACCCCGACAACCGAGGAGATAGGGGAATTGAGCTGCTCGATGCCCCATGCCTGGGCGCCGCGGGTGGCCCGGAACGCGTTGATGAACCCGTTCGAGGTGCCCCCGTCAAGGCCGTCGAGCACGGTGAAGGCGATCGTCTCGCCGTCAGGGGAGAGGATCGGGCTGAAGGCGTTTTCTTCTGGCGCCTGGTGGACGTCGACCGAGAGCTTCTGCGCCGGCGAGACCAGCTCGTAGGCGCGGCCGTCGGGCAGTGCGGCGCTTGCGGCGGCGGGGCAGAGGACCAAGCCCAGAGCCGCGATCGTCGTCGCAAAACGACGAATGTTCGGGTACGACCGAGTGATCGACCGCGTACCAGACGCGACCCGTCCCAGGCTTCTCACGTGAGTTCTGTCCTTTCCCGTGTGAGGCCCGCGGTGGCTTGCGAACCTCACTTTTTTCCCTGGCTCCGGGCCGGCCGGTCAACCTCGAGGGCTGGCCGGCGAGACTCGGCGAGCGGCAGTAAAGCAATTAACAAACCGACGTGTCAAGGATCGGTGTCGAATAGCTGTATAGGTACGTGGACGCCTGACCCAGCCGGGAAATTCCCGTGCTCAAGCAGGCGTAGCTGATCGGCGCGAGGATCCGTTTCCCCCCGGTTGGGGGGGTGGCCTCAGAGCGTCGCCGGGCCGGTGGGGGCGGGTTCGGCGGGCGGCAGGGGATCCTCGGTAGTGCCGTCGCTCGGCTTGGCGGGGATGAGCCCGCCGCCGCTGCCTTCGATCTCGCCGCCGACGCTTTCTTCGGTCGGGCTCGGCCCACCGCCGGCGCTTTCGCAGCCGCCGGCGACCAGGCAGCCACCGCCACCACCAGCGGACGGTTCGCCGATTGGGTCGCCGCCACCACCGCCGTTGCTGGCGGGGATCCCGCCGCTGCCGCCGGGACCGCCGGTCGGGCCGCTGCTGCCGCCGGAGCCGCCGGTGGGACCGCCACCGCTCGAGCCGCCATCGCCGCTGGGCCCATCGCTGGGGCTGTCGTCGCCACCACCGCTGGGCGCGTCGGCCGGGCCATCGTCACCACCATCGGATCCGCCGCCGCTGCCACCGTGATTGCCGATCGGGCTGCCGACGACACCGCCGAAGTTGTTGCCGCTGCCGCTCGTGCCGTTGCCGCCTCCTGCTGCGCCCGGGGTCCCGGACGCGGGCCGGTCGGGGCTGCCGGGTGCCGCCTGCGGACTCTGGGGGCTGCCGGCAGCGCCGCCGCCTCCCTGGCCCGAGCCCATCGGGCTCGCGCCAGCCACCATCGAGATCGACTCCGCGCCGCCCCCCGGACCCTCGACCGCGACGAAGGAGCCCGCCGGGGCGGCTGCGTTGATCTCAGACGCCGCGAGGCCGCTGAGCTCAAGTGAGTCCGAGGAGCCGAGGCTCGCCGGGACCTCTTCGCTCGGACCGGGCACGAAGGGGATGCCGACGTAGTCGTGCCCGCTCAGTTTCATGAACGAGAGGATCTGGAAGACGAGGGCGATCGCGACCAGGATCAGTCTTATGTTCACCCAGTCTTTTAGCTTCGCGAGCGGGAGCGACGAACGCTCCTGCGAAGTGGGTGTTGCCCGGTCGGGCTTCATGGCTGGTTCGCCGGGCGAGAGGGAGGCCGATAAGTCCTCGCTGGTCCCGCTGGGCTGGGGCAACCTAGGGGGGACTCCTGCAAAGTGCAAACGAGACTGAACACCCGTTTACGAGTAAGCAGGAGAACAACCGTTTAGTCGCACCGTGCAGGGGATTTGCCCAGTACTGAGGCCGATCCGAGTGCGCCCGCCGCCTTTTAGGAACACACAATCAGGAGGAAGAGATGCAGCGCTCGATCCCGAGGGTGCGGGCGGTCGCATCCGACTCGGCGGAGGCCCGGTCCGTCGGCACCTTGAGCTTGCTGATCGAGCCGAAGGAGGCGACCTCGTAAGCGCGGGACGTCGCTTCCATCAGTTCGGCGCCGCGGGCGGTGGCGAGCAGGAAGCGCCGGTAGAGCGGGGCGAGCTCCGGTGGCGGGGCGAGGCGGCCGAGCTGATGCAGGCTTGGCATGAAGCGCCGCAGCACCGGCTCGAAGTAGGCGTAGGCGACATCGCGGAAGGCCTTCTCGACGGCCTCGGGGCTGGCGCTGTCGAAGCCGCTTGCGGACAGCCGTTCCAGCGTTTCGAGCTCCGGTTTCGAGGATCGCGTCAGCGGCTCGATCCGGTTCAGGACCCGGGCGCAGATCGTGTTGGCACGGCGGCGCAGGGCGGCCGCGGTCAGCGCCGGCGTTCCGGGCTTGGGGCTCAGCGGCCCCACCGAGTGGCCGTCGAAGAGGCCGAGTTCGATCCGCGCCAGCGGGGTCGCGTCGAAGGTCTGCGCTGGGCTCGGCAGGTGGACCTTCGGAGCGACGCCGAAGTGGGAGAACTCGATCCGCATGTCCATCGTCACCGCTGCGGTCTCGCCGCTGGTCGGCAAAGTCATCGTCATCCGCATCATCCGGATCACGTCGTGGTCGTCGATCCAGGCTTCGACGGCGACCGGCTCGGGCATCTCCTCGGCCAGACGCTCGTACTGGCGGGCTGCCGCGCCTTCGCCGGCGGCGGCAAGCCGGTCTGCGTAGCGGTGCAGGTCGATGCTGCCGCGATAGCGCTCGGTGCTGACCCCGCGCAGCCGCTCCCGGCCGAGCGACTCGACGTCGCCGCCGACTGCTCCCAGCATTTCCAGGGTGCCCTCGGTGTCGCCGTTGCCGGCGATCGCGGTCGCTTCGGTCCGTCCCATCCAGGGCTTGATCGCCATCCACTGGCGCCCGGGCGGCAGGTCGGCGCTGATCTGGGGTGAGCGGACGTAGACGGTGCGGTCGTCGCCAACCGCTTCCACCTCCATCTTGCCCAGCTGGGGCGAGGGAACAGAGAGCGTCATCCGGGTGCGGTTGGTGCGGGCGTTGTAGACGCCGCTGCCGGTGGCGACGACCGGGTGCGGCAGGCCGGCGGAGGTGTAGGTGGCCTCAATCCTGGTTCGGGCTCCGGGCATCTGCTGCGTCCGCCCGGCCGCCTGCGCAATCGGGTTGAACGGGTTTTCCTCGCTGTGCAGCAGGTAGTTGGCGACGACCAGGATCAGCAGCAGGGCCAGGCAGGCGGCAACCCGCAGGAGACGGCGTGGAAGTAGCTCTGGATCCGCTGCCAAGACAGTTTTCTTTCGGCGTTCGCGCGAGACAACTTGAGCGAATAGGCTCAGCCGGAGATGGGATTCCTGCAGCCCTCGCCGCCGCCGTTCGAGTACGAGGAGTGGCGCAAGCTCTCCCACCTGGAGCGGATCCGGCCGCTGACCGAGGACTGGGCGCTGAACGGGTTCGGCACCCCCTCCTTCGTCTACCTCCTCTACGTGGTCAAGATCGTCGTCTACGCGCTCGGCGGCCTGCTGCTGATCTCGGCGACGACGTCAGGGCTGGGAGGGCTTGGCGACCTCGGCGAGTGGTGGTACGAACCGATCGTCTTCCAGAAGGCGGTGGTCTGGACGATGCTCTGGGAGGTGCTCGGCCTTGGCGCCGGCTCGCTGCCGCTGACCCTGCGCTTCTCGCCGATGATCGGCGGCGTCCTCTACTGGCTGCGGCCGGGGACGGTGCGGCTGCCGCCATGGCCGGAGAAGGTGCCGCTGACCCGCGGCAACACGCGCACGCTGCTCGACGTGGCGCTGTACGCCGGCCTGCTTGCCGGCCTGCTCTACCTGCTGATCGGCGCCGAGGTCGACGCCGGCGCCGGCTTCGCCGGCCGCCTCGACCCGGCCGCGGTCGGGGTCGCTCTGGCGCTGCTGGTCGCGCTCGGGCTGCGGGACAAGGTCCCGTTCCTCGCCGCGCGCTCAGAGGTCTACGGCAACCTGATGATCGTCTTCCTCTTCCCGCTGACCAACCTGGTGATCGCCTGCCAGCTGGTCTTCGTCTGCATCTGGTGGGGCGCCGCCTCCTCGAAGCTGAACCGCCACTTTCCCTTCGTGGTCACGGTGATGATCAGCAACACCCCCTGGAACCGCTCGCGCCGGGCGAAGCGCCAGCTGTACAGCAACCATCCCCAGGACCTGCTGCCGTCGCGGATCGGCCAGCTCTCCGCCCACATGGGCACGGTGATCGAGTTCACCCTGCCATTGCTCCTGCTGGTCACCAGCGGCGGTGTGATCGGGACGATCGCCGTCGCCGGGATGATCATCTTCCACCTCCACATCCTCTCGACCTTCCCGCTGGCGGTGCCGCTGGAGTGGAACGTGTTCATGATCTTCGGGCTGCTGTTCCTCTTCGGTCACAACGGCGACGTGCCGTTCTCGACCCTCGACGACCCGCTGCTCCTGGTCATCCTCGCCGTCACCTGCGTCGGCTTCCCCGTGCTCGGCAACTTCCGCCCCGATCTCGTCTCCTTCCTGCCGGCGATGCGCTACTACGC
The DNA here is from genome assembly GCA_036277915.1 of Solirubrobacterales bacterium. Lineage (GTDB taxonomy): Bacteria > Actinomycetota > Thermoleophilia > Solirubrobacterales > 70-9 > VAYN01. Next base: position 31,816 of record DASUMA010000015.1, on the reverse strand, counting down.
GGGCAACTGGGCGACCAGCCAGTGGCTGTTCCGCAAGGACGGTGAGGCGGAGCGCAAGCTCGACACCGGGATCGTCAAGGCGGCGCCGATCGTCACCGAGCAGCTCTCCAAGTTCTACGAGCCGGAGATGATCGAGGTGCTCGTCTACAAAGGCCTCGCCTTCCGCTCGATGCACTCGCACGGGCGGGCGCTGAACGGCCTAGTGGGACGCGCGGTGGATGACGTGGACGCCTACGACGTGCGCGAGGGTGAGCTGGTCGCCGGCGTCGTCCTCGGCTACAACTTCGGCGACGGCCACTTCCACAACCACCGGCTGCTGGAGGCGGTGCAGGAGCGCTGCCAGTTTGAGCCGGGGGAGCTGCGGGTGGTGATGCTGGAGTCCCAGCCGGCGCACGAACCGCGCCAGCGCTACCGGATCTTCGACGCGGCGACGGGGCTGGTCGAGGAGGGCTGGGTCGACGTGCGCGAGATGGTCGGGCGCCAGCCCTGGCTCGGCGGCGAGCCGTTCCCGGTCGAGCCGGAGCCTGGTGGCAATCGGCCGACCGCCGCCTCGGCATGAGCGACGCGATCGTCGTCGGCTCCGGGCCGAACGGACTGGTCTGCGCGGCGGTGCTGGCCAGCCGTGGGATGAAGGTGACGGTGATCGAGGCCGCCGAGACGATCGGCGGCGGCACCCGCAGCGCCGAGCTGACCCTGCCCGGGCTCGTCCACGACGTCTGCAGCGCCGTCCACCCGATGGCGGTCGGGGCGCCCTCGATGACCACGCTGGGGCTGGAGCGACACGGGCTCGAGTGGGCCTGGCCCGAGGTCGACCTGGCACACCCGCTGGACGGGGGCGGGGGCGGCGCGATGGTGCGCTCGATCGAGCGGACGGCGGCGGGGCTGGGGGAGGCCGGTGCCGCCTGGCGGCGGCTCTTCGACGCCTCCTCGCGCCGCTACGAGGCGATCGCCGAGGACTTCAACAAGCCGCTGCTGCGGGTCCCCAGCCACCCGCTGGCGCTGGCCCGGTTCGGCGCCGTCGCCGGGCTGCCGGCGACCGCGGTGGCGCGGGCGCTGCCGACGCCGGCGGCGCGTGCCCTCTTCGGCGGTGTCGCCGCCCACTCCTTCGGCAAGCTCAGCTGGCCGCTCAGCGCTGCGATCGGGACGGCGATGATCTGCGCCGGGCACCACATCGGATGGCCGGTCGCCCGCGGCGGCTCGCAGGCGATCGCCGATGCGCTCGCCGGCGTGATCCGGGAGCACGGCGGGCGGATCGAGACCGGCCTGCCGGTCCGCTCGCTGGACGAGCTCCCCGCAGCCGACGCTGTCGTGCTCGACCTCGCCCCGGCCGGGGTGCTCGAGCTCGCCGGCGGCCGCCTGCCCTCCGGGGTCGCCCGCGCCTACCGCCGCTACAAGCACGGCCCCGGCGCCTTCAAGGTCGACCTCGCGGTCGAGGGCGGGGTGCCGTGGACGCTGGAGGCCGCCCGGCGCGCCGGCACCGTCCACGTCTCCGGCACTTTCGAGGAAACCGTCGCCGCCGAGCGCGACGTCAACCGCGGCCGGATGCCGGCGCGCCCCTTCGTCCTCGTCGCCCAGCAGTACCTCGCCGACCCTGGCCGCTCCCAAGGCGACGTGCACCCGGTCTGGGCCTACGCCCACGTCCCCCACGGCTACGACGGTGACGCGACCGAGGTCGTGATCGACCAGATCGAGCGCTTCGCCCCCGGCCTGCGCGACCGCATCCTCGCCCGCGCCACGATCTCCCCGGGCGAGTTCGCCACCGCCAACGCCAACTACGTCGGCGGCGACGTGATCACCGGCGCCAACACCCCCCGGCAGATGGTCGTCCGCCCGCGTTTCGCCCTCAACCCTTATGCGACCGGGATTCCCGGCGTCTACGTCTGCTCCGCCGCGACCCCGCCGGGCGGCGGCGCCCACGGCATGTGCGGCTACAACGCCGCCGCGGCGGTACTCCGGGGGCTGGGCGGGTAGGGATTCCTTACCGATGTCCGCGCCCGCGCTCGACGCCGCCACCGATCGCGACGACCACCGCTTCGGAGATTCGCCTCCGCTCTCGCTCGGGGTCGAGGAAGAGCTGCTCCTGGTCGACGAGCGCTGCTGCCTGGTGCCTGCGGCTGAGCAAGTGCTGGAGGCGCTCGGCCCGGAGCGCCGGGGCCGGGTCAGCACCGAGATCTTCGCCACCCAGATCGAGCTCAAGACCGGGATCTGCGCAGGCGCGGACGAGGCAGCGTCGGAGCTGGCCGGGCTGCGGCGGGCGGTGCGGGAGACCGGGATCGGGCTGCTCGGCGCAGGGCTGCACCCCGACGACGACTCCGCGCCGCGGCTGGTCTCGAAACCGCGCTACGACGTCGTCAAGAGGGATCTCGCCGGGGTTCTCGACACGCCGCCCTGTGGCCTCCATGTCCACGTCGGCATGCCCGATCCCGAAACCGCGATCCAGGTCGCCAATGCGCTCCGCTACCACCTGCCGCTGCTGCAGGCGCTGGGCGCCAACTCGCCCTTCCGCGCTGGCGCCGACACCGGCCTCGCCAGCGCCCGCTCGGCCGCCGTCGCCAGCTACCCGCGCTTCGAAGTGCCGCGCACCTTCAGCGACTACGACGAGTTCCTCCGCGTCGCCGACCAGCTGATCGTCGCCGCCGGGGTCGCCGACTACACCTACCTCTGGTGGGACGTGCGGCCGCACCCGCGGCTCGGCACCGTCGAGGTGCGGGGGATGGACGTGCAGGCCGGCGTTGCCGGCAACGTCGCGATCGCTGCACTGATCCAGGCCCTGGCGGCGAAGGAGATCGACCGCCCCTCGGAGCCGGGCTTGTGGCGGGAGGCGATCGAGGAGTCCTCCTTCCAGGCCAACCGCCACGGCCTCGAGGCGCGGCTGATGGTTGACGGGAAGACGACCGCGCCGGCCCGCCAGCTTGGGCGCCAGCGGTTGGCTGAGGCGGGGGAGTACGCGCGCCAGCTCGGCGGCGCCGGGGCGTTGAGCGAGATCGAGCGCATCCTCGACCACGGCAACGGCGCCGACACTCAGCGGGGTGTCCACGCCGACGGCGGTATGGCGGGCCTGCTCGCCCACCTCGCCGAGAGCACCAGCTAGTCGCCGGGATCGAGCGGGCGGGTGGGGGGAATGGGCGCTGGGGAAGTGGGGGCGCGCATGCGGCGGACGCTGGGGACGCAGAGGACACCGATCTGGCAGGCGGTCGTCACCCCGGCTGCGGCCCACAGGGTCGGCGAGGTGCCGAGGCCGGCGGCGATCGGGCCGACCAGGGCGAGGCCGAGCGGCTCCAGGGCCAGCGAGCCGAACCAGTCGTAGGCGTAGACACGCGAGAGCGAGGCCTGGGGGACGTTCCGCACCACGGTCGTCTCGTAGAGGATCGTGGCGAGGCTGATGCCGGCGCCGGAGACGAGAGCGCCGAGGGCGATCACCGCGGTCGAGGCCGGGCCGGCGAGCAGCATCACCGGCAGCCCGATCGTGCAGACCGCAGTCTCGCCGATCAGAAGCGGCCGCGAGGGGCGTACGACCAGCGCCAGCAGGCCGCCGAGCACCGAGCCGGCACTGAAGGCGGTCGCGATCAGCGCCCAGGCGCTGGAGCCGCCGAGCGAGTCCTCGGCGACCAGCGGTCCCAGCACCTGGAAGCCGGCGAAGAAGACGGCGTTGGAGATCGCCGCTGAGAGCACGATCGTCCACAGCCAGGTGCGGGAGGAGAACTCGCGCCACCCGTGCCGCAGCTCGGAGAGGAAGGCGGGCTCCGCCTCGCGCCGCGGCCGCGGCGTCCGCAGCCGCCAGATGAAGGCGGCGCTGAGCCCGAAGCTGGCGGCGTCGACGGCGAGCGCCGACCCCGGGGTGCCGAGGACGAGCAGGACCCCGGCCAGCGCCGGGCCGGCGGTGTGGCCGATCGAGCGCGAGAGGTTGAGCAGCGCGTTCGCCTGCTGCAGCTGCGCTGGCGCGACGACCTGGGGGAGGATCGCGTCGGAGGCCGGGTTGAAGAAGGCGGTCGCCGCGCCCTGGGTCCCGTAGAGCAGGGCTAGCTGCCAGATCTCGGCGCTGCCGGTGATCAGCAGCACCGCCATCGTTCCGCCGGCAACCAGCCGCACCAGGTCAGCCCGGACCATCGCCACCCGTGGCGAGATCCGGTCGGCGAAGACACCGCCGGCCAGGACCAGCGCCGTGATCATCAGGCTGCGGGCGCCGAAGACGATCCCGAGGTCGGTCGCCGAGCCGGTCAGGCCGAGCACGGCGAAGGCGATCGCGACCGGCGCGATCCCGTCGCCGATCATCGAAATCGTGCGGCCCCAGAAGAGCCGCCGAAACTCGGTCTCGCGCAGTACCGCTATCTGGCTAGCCGCGTGGGTGCTCGGCCGGCGGCAGCTTCAGGCGCCGGCGCGCCGCGGCCACCGCGGAGACGGAAGAGCGGCAGGCTTTGGCGATGACGCCGTCGCCGCATTCGGGGCGGCGGCTGACTTCGAACTCGATCAGGGCGGCGCGGCGCAGTTTCGCCCGCGCTTCCAGGGTGGCGTCGGCAGGGGCAGCGTCGAGCGCGGCCTTCGCCGCCCGCTCGCGCCGGCAGAGCAGGCAGTAAGTGCCGCTCTTCGAGCTCGCCCAGGCCTCCGGCAGCTCGACTCGCTGGCCGCTCATCTGGCTGATCGCGACCCCGCACTCGTCGCAGGTCCACTTTTTTGCAGTCGCAGTACTCATTTGCTCCTCAGGCAGGAAGGGGTACGAACTCGGGTGGCGGGGGCGTCCAAACCCGACTACCTAAGGTAGCAGGCGGCCCATTTTGCCCTGCTGGGGCGCTATTTTCGTGCGCGTGCGGATCCGACCGGGCAGAGAAGCCGACGCGGTTGCGGTGGCAGCGCTCTGGACCGAGGGGTACACCGGCACCGGCCCGGAAGGGCGGAAGACCCCTTATGTGGAGGCGGATTACTTCGAGGCGACCGCCGACGGCCGCGCTTTCGTCGCCGAGGGGGAGGAGGGACGGCTCGACGGGATCATCGTCTACCGCCCGCTCTCCAGCGAAGCCCACGCGGTCGCCGGACAGGGCGAGGCCGAACAGGCGCGCCTGGTCGTCGCCGCGGTGGCCCGGGGCCGTGGCACCGGCCGCGCCCTGGCCGAGCTCTGCATCGAGCAGGCACGCGCGGAGCGGGCGAGCGCGATCGCGCTCTGGAGCCGCACCCACCAGGTCGCGGCGCACCGGCTCTACGAATCGCTCGGCTACCGCCGCGCCCCCGAGCGCGACTCCGCCGACGCCGATGGCACCCGCCTCGTCTTTGTGCGCACGCTCAGCTAGCCCAGGCAAAGGTCGAGGAGCTCCTTGGCGTGGCTCCTACACTTGTCAGATGTCTTCAGAGGCAGGGATCGAGCCCACCTACACGCTGTACAGGCGCGGGATCGAGCTGCTCGAGGACGGGGATTTCGAGCACGCGACGGCGCCCCTGGCCGAGGCGGCGAGGCGGGCGCCGGAGAAGTCCTCGGTCCGCGAGGCGCTCGGCCGCGCCTACTACCGCGCCGGCCGCTTCGCCCAGGCCGTGGTCGAGTTTGAGGCGGTGGTCGAGTCCCACCACGTCGACGACTACGCCCATTTCTGCCTCGGCCGCGCCCTCAGCAAGACCGGCGACCTCGAGCGCGCCCGCCACCACCTGGCGCTGGCCTCGAACCTGCGCCCCGACCGGCGCGACTACCGCTTCTACCGCCGCCTGCTCGACGCTTGAAACCTGTTTTCCGGTTTTCCTGATCCAATCCGCGCCGCACTCCGTATTCGTTGCAGGCATCCCTGCAACCTTGGAGAGAGCTGAGCATGATCAAGCCGCCCCCCAACCTCAACCCACGCCGCCTGCGCGAGCGAGAACGCCCACTGGCAGAGACAGTCCGCGAGCACGTCGCCGAAGCTGGCAGCCCAGTCGAGCTTGCCCGTGAGCTCGGCGAGCCGCTCTCGGTCATCGCCTTCCACTGGCTGCGCGAGGGACCGGGGCAGGAGTCCGGCGCGGAAAGCGCCGCCTAGGGGCGCTGCTAGAGACCGGCGACGAGCTTGCCCACGGTTTCCTGGGTGAAGTAGGGACCGTAGGTGTGCGACTTGTTGTTGAGGTGGAGGTAGCTGTTGACGCCGTTGATCTGGGTGCCGGCGGCGATCAGCCAGCCGCCGCCGCTCGCGCCCGGCGCCCAGTGGCAGCGGATGCCGAGGGTCGGCGGGCCGGCGAAGGGGTAGGTGAGGGCGTCGTCGCCGACGTAGGGGGAGGTGCAGGACTGCATCCGCTTGGTTTCGCCCGGGTAGCCGAAGGTCTGGAATTCCTGTTTGCGGGGCAGCCCGAGGGCGATCGAGGCGCCGCCGCCAACCGCGTCGGCGAGGTTGACGCCTTCCGGGTTGGGGTTGACGAGGAAGGCGCCGAGGTCGAAGTCCGGGTTGCCGCCCTTGGTCCAGTTCTTCGGCGCCCGGAAGGTGCCGCGGCGGCCAACGAAGGCGCCGAACGGGGCGGCGCCGCCGGTGTAGGCGGGGACGAACATGAGGTGATCCGACCAGATCGCCTGGTGTCCGTCTTCGGGACCGCTGTTGACGCAGTGCCCGGCGGTGAGGACCAGCTGCCGGGTTGGGGAGTTGATCGCGGTCCCCGAGCAGAAGCCGGCGAGGTTGCCGCGGCGGATGAAGATCCTGCCGTTGACCGAGAACGGCGCCACTTCCGGGGTCGGGACAGCGAGGAAGCTGGCGCTGGCGACGGCCGGCTCGGGGCTGCCGACTCGCAGGTGGCTCTTGCCGTGGCCGTCGACGACGAGGTCGAGCGGGCGGGCGTTGCGCATCCGCTCCGGCGTCCAGTAGCGCAGGACCTTCGCCTCGGCACGGGCCTCAGCCGGGCTCAGCCCGCGCTCGGCGGCCGAGGTCGCGGCGAGCGCCGAGGAGGCGCAGCAGCAGGCCGCCGCTACGACGGCGACAAGCGCCGCGAGAGCCCCCGCGACGCGCGTGCTTGCCGGGTACGAGCCAGAGCGCATCGCCGGGCACAATAGACGGTGAGTTTCCTCGGGTGGGCGCAGGCGAGTTGGTTTTCGCGCCGAGGTCAGGTGAGGAGCGGGATCACGCAGCGGTAGCGCTTGGTGGCGGTGGACGGCGCTGATCCGACTTGTGCTGATGGGGAGATCGTCAGTACGGCATACACGTCGAGGCCGGAGAAATTGGTCAAGTCACCACTCCACTCACCCCCGCCATCCAGCGCGATCCCCGCCTGCTGCGAGAACGCCGCCAGCTCCAGCGCCTCCGGCAGCTCTCCGCCCTGGCTGGCGCAGGCCATCGCCGCGGCCGGCGCGCTCAGCGCCGAGTCGCTGGTGCTGACCTGCCAGCAGGCGCCGGCGAAGAAGCGGGTGGCCGCAGTGCACCCGGCGCTGTGGCCGTTGACGGTTTTGGCGTCGTGGGCGTTGGCTGCGACCAGCGCCGTTTCCGCATCGTGAGCCGAATCGGCGTTGTCGGCGTGGACGGCGCTGGGGACCTGGCCGAGGGTGGCGACGTCGATCTGGGTGCCGGTGATCGAGCCCGGCGCGATCCGGTTGCCGGGGATCGCGCCGGGCTTCAGCCGGTTGCCTGGGACCGAGGCCATCGCCAGGCGGTTGCCGGGGAGAGACTTCATCTTCACGGCGTGCCCGTCGAGCTTCTTCGCTGCGTATACGGTGCCGCCGAGCGCGGCGAAGAGGGCGATGCAAGCGATCACCAGAGCCGGGCCGGGCCGGCGGAGTCCCCATTTCATGTCTGCCTCGATTCGGTCTTGAGTCGTTAGAAACAACAAAGTTCTTTGAGTGAAGGCAGGCTAGCTGAGTAAAAACCTCGCTTGGACGAAAATCCGGGCGCCACTCTGATGAACTTCTGCCATGGGAAGCGTCAGGGGAACGCTGGCTTTGATCGCGCTCGCGCTGCTGGTCCCGGCTGGCTCTGCGGCGGCGGATGTCGGCACCGCAAGCGTCTGGCTCGTCGGCCAGCAGAACGGCGACGGCGGCTACGGCGCTGAAGCGGGGCAGGCCTCGCGGGTGGACACGACCTGCTGGGCGATGCTCGGGCTGGCGGCCTCCGGGGTCAACCCGTTCGACGTCGCCAAGGAAAGCCGCAGCGCCGTCGACTTCCTCCGCGGCCGGCTCGGCGAGGTGACGCTGGCCGGCGACCTCGCCCGCGCCGTCCTCGCCCTCGAGGCCGCCGGCGCCGACCCGCGTGACTTCGGCGGCCAGAACCTGGTCGCGCGACTGCGAGCCAAGCAGCGCGGGGATGGCTCCTTCGAAGGTCAGCCCAGCGCTACGGCGCTGGCGGCGATCGCGCTGCGCACCGCCGGCGCGACCGGCGGCGTCGAAGCGAACCTCGGCTGGCTGCACGGCGCCCAGAACGATGACGGCGGCTGGGGGGAGAGCGCCGGCGCTCCCAGCAGCGCCAACGCAACCGGCGCCGTCCTGCAGGCGCTCTCACCCGGCACCAAGGCCTCCAAAGCCGGCCTCTCCTTCCTGCGCAACACCCAGCGCAAGGGAGGCGGCTTCGCCCCCGGCACCGAGGGTGCCGTCAATACCGAGTCGACCGCCTGGGCGGTCCAGGGCATCGTCGCCGCCGGAGGCGACCCCGCCAGCTTCCGCCGCGGCGGCGCCAGCGCCCTCGACTACCTCACCGCCCACCAGGAAACCGACGGCCACTACCGCTACTCCGGCGAAAGCGACGAGAACCCAGTCCGCACCACCGCCCAAGCCATCCCGGCGGCGTCGAGTGCCCCCTTTCCGATCTCGACGCCACCGCGCGCACCCAAACCGTCCCAATCCAGCTTCTCGACCCCGGGCGTCCTGCCCTCCTCGCCCGTAGCTCCCGCTCCCGGCCTCGAAGCCCCCGTAGTCCCGCCGTCCGGATCCGAAACCGGGGGTGCCGGGCCCCTCGCGAACACTCAACGCCCCCCGGGCAAAGCCCCCAAGGCGCCAGCCGCGAAGCAACCGTCCGGGGGGCGTGTTCGAGAGGGGCCCGGCACCCCCGGTCCCGCACCCGCACCGCCGGACTCCGTCCGCCTCGACTCCGAATCTGAACCGGAAGCCAGCAGCGACGACTTGGGCAGCACGCTTGGCGCCGCCGGCCTCGGCTTGGCCGCCGGCGGCTTGCTCTTCGGCGCGGCCTGGGCCGGCCGCCGCGGCTGGATGCGCTGGCGCTACGGGATCTAGGCCGGGCCCGGCGGCAGATACCCTCGAGCCATGGACGTCGAGACGGCCATCCGCACCCGCCGCACGCACAAGGCCTTCGCGCCGGAGCCGCTCTCCCGCGAGCAGCTCGACGGGCTGCTGGAGCTCGCCAATTGGGCGCCGAACCACCACCTCACCGTCCCTTGGCGCTTCCGCGTCGTCGGCCCGCGCACGCTGGAGCGGCTACAGCAGGTCGCTGGGCCCGAGGGCGCGACAAAGCTCGAGCGCTGCCCGACCCTGGTCGTCGTCTCCTCCCGGCTCAGCGGCGACCCCGTTCAAGACGAGGAGGACCTGCACGCGACCGCCGTCGCCTCCTACATCGTCCTGCTCGCCGCCCACGCCCGCGGCCTCGCCGGCTACTGGCGCACGCCGGCGCTGCTGCGCGAGCCGGCGGGCCGCGCCGCGGCCTCGATCCCCGACGAGGAGCGGGTCATCGGCCTGCTCCATCTCGGTCACCCGCGCCAGGAGCGCCCGGCGCCAGAGCGGCCCGGCGCTGAGGGCGCCGTCTCCTACCTCGACTGATGCTGACCCGGGCCCGCGCACTGGAGGAGATCGCCGGCCAGCATTTCGAGGTGGTCGTGATCGGCGGCGGCATCACCGGCGCCGGGGTCGCTCTCGACGCCGCCTCGCGCGGCTACTCGGTGGCGCTGCTGGAGCGCGGCGACTACGCCGTCGGCACCTCCAGCCGCTCCTCGAAGATGGTCCACGGCGGCCTCCGCTACCTGCAGAACTTCGACCTCGGCCTGGTCCGCGAGGCGCTGCTGGAGCGGCAGCTGATGGTGCAGCTGGCGCCGCACCTGGTCTACCCGACGCCGTTCCTGGTTCCCTCTCTGGGGGAGGAGCGGCGCTCCCGCCAGCTCGGGATCGGGCTCAACATGTACGACGTGATGGCGACCACGCGGGTCGGTCGCAGCCGCCGCGAGATGCGCTCGGCCAAGGAGGAGGACGAGGACTTCTACTGGTCACCCGACCGCCACCGCACGATCGACCGCGAGGAGGTGCTGGACCTGGTGCCGGCGCTCGCTCCCCGCGACCCCAAGGACGCCTACCTCTTCTACGACTGCCAGACCGACGACGTGCGCCTGGTGCTCACCGTGCTCGGCGAGGCCGAGCGCTTCGGCGCCGTCTCGCTCAACGGCGCCGACGTCACCGAGGTCCTTTTCGACGCCGGCCGCGCCGCCGGCGTCGCCTTCGTCGAGTCCGCCTCCGGCGAGCGGGCCGAGGTGCGGGCCGACCACGTCGTCAACGCGACCGGCGTCTGGGCCGACCAGATCCGGCCCGAGGAGGTGGTCGAGGAGGAGGACGTGCCGCGGATCGCTCCCAGCCGCGGCACCCACATCCTGCTCGACCAGGCCGACCTGCCGATGGGCCGCGCCGCCTGCATCGTCCCCGCCGGCGAAGGCCGGGCGATCTTCTCCCTGCCCTGGTACGGGCGCACCCTGATCGGCACCACCGACAACGACTTCGACGGCGACATCACACACCCGCGCCCCGGCGCCGACGACGTCGCCTACCTGCTCGACGCGGTGAACGATTTCTTCGGCATCTCCCTCACCGACTCCGACCTGGTCGGCGCCTACGCCGGCGTGCGGCCGCTGATCTCGACCGGCGACCCGCGCAAGTCGGTCGACATCTCCCGCAAGGCGGAGCTCTACGAGACCTCCTCGGGGATGCTGACGATCACCGGCGGCAAGCTCACCACCTGGCGGCGGATGGCGAAGCAGACCGTTGACCGCCTGGTCGAGCGGCAGGGGCGCGAGGCGCCCTGCCACACGGCCGAGATCCCGCTCGGCATGGAGGCGCGGCCGGGCGACCTGCTGGCGTCGGACGGGGTGGGGGAGGCGGCGCTCTCCCAGCTCGCCTTCCGCTATGGCCACGCCGCCCGCAACGTCCTCAACCTGGTCCGCGACGACCCGAAGCTGGGGCAGCCGATCGTCCCCGGCCGTCCCGACCTGCTGGCCGAGGTGCGGGTCGCCGCTCGTCACGAGCAGGCGCGGAGCGTCGCCGACGTGCTGTTGCGCCGGACCCGGCTGGGGATTCTCGCGGCGCCGCAGCTGCGCGGCGCCGACGCGGTGCGCCCGGTGGCGGAGCAGCTGGGCGCGGAGCTCGGCTGGTCGCGGCGTGAGGTCAAGCGCGAGGCTGAGGCGTGGCCGGCGGCGATGGCGGCGGAGGGAGTCGATCCCGCCGCGCCGGGCGGGCCGGTCGAATAACCTGCCGCCTCGATGAACAAGGCTGAGCTGGAATCCAAGCACCTGTCCGACCTGCACACGCTGGCCGCCGAGGCCGGCGTCGAGCGCTACCGGATGCTGTCCCGCAACGAGTTGATCGAGAAGCTCGCTGGCGGCGGCTCTGGCGGCGGCTCCGGAGGGGGCGGCTCCCGCGGCGGCTCCGGTCGCTCCGGCTCGCGCTCCGAGCAGCGCGACCGGCCCCAGCGCGATCGCTCGCAGGGCGGTCGCTCCTCGCGCGAGCGTCCCCAGCGCGAGCGCTCCTCCGGCTCCGACCGCGAGCGGCCGCCACGCCGTCGCCGTCGCCGCGAGGGCCAGGGCGACGCGCTCGCTGACGAGGCACTCGGCAGCGGCCGTGAGGGTGGCCGCGAGTCCCGGCCCGAGCCGACTCCGCCCGAGCGCGCTCCCGAGCCGGCGCCCCCCGCTTCCCCCGCGACGCCGCCCCCGGCCGCGGACGACTCTCGCCCCCGCCGCAAACGCCGCCGCCGTCGCTTCGGCCGCCGCAAGGAGGGCGTGACGATCCAGGACCTGCTGCTGCCCCCGGCCGCCGGCCGCCAGGCCATCCTCGCCGCGGAGACGCGCGAGGCCTGCACCGCGCTCCTGCGCAGCGTCGCCGCCGACCTCGCCGCTGACTCCAAGGGCCCCGACCCCGTCGTCCTCCTGATCGACCCGGGCCCCGAGGAGCTCGCTGACTGGAAGCGCGAGGCCCCGCAGGCCGAGATCGTCGCCGCCGGCCAGGCCCGCCACGCCAGCGACGCCCTCGCCCAGGCCGCAAACCGCGCAAACAGCGGCGAAGACGTAATGCTCCTAGTCGACTCCCTAACCCGCCTCGCCACCGCCTACGGCGACGCAGATTCAGCCAAGGAATTCTTCGACGCTGGCCGAGTACAGGCTGGCGCCGGCGGCGGCACGCTCACCGTGGTCGCTGCCATCGAGCGACCCGCAGGCTAGCCTGCGGGAAGCTGACGGGAGGGTCCGCGGGTAGGGCCGAAACGTCTTGTACTTTTTCGGCGCAGCGATCCGCGGACGAGCAGAACCCGTTCTCGAAAAAGTTAAGTGAAGGCCCTACCCGCGGACCCTCCCGCCTGTTTACCGCCGATAGGCGATACGGCGCCAGCTGGGCTCCTTCGAGAGCTCGATCAGCTCGCTGCTGCGATCCGGCTGGATGTAGCCGAAGGTCTGGGTCCGCTCGTCGAACACGATGTCAAGCTCACCCTCCTTGACCCGCTGGTCGAGCCAGGCGCCGCGGAAGACGAGGCGGCGGATCCAATGGACTAGGGAGCGGTTGGCGGGGCCGACCAGCTCCTCCCAGTTCTCGTTGATGTGTTCGCCGAGGCGCGAGCTGGGCTCGGCGATCTCGCCGCTGACGGCGAGGTCGAGGAGATCGTCGATCTCCTCCTGACTCAATCCCTGGTCGACAAAGGCCAGCTTCACAGCCGCCTGCTCGACCCGCTGCGCGAAGTCCTCCTCGTTGAAGGCGAAGCGGAGCTCCCCGTACTCGAGCACGTAATCGGAGCCAGACTCGTAATTCCCTCGGCGGGTCGTCTTCTTATCCATGAGTTGAAGCCATCCCACTCGCGCAAGCCCTTGCACGAGCAGGTCAAGGATCTTGCCGATCATCCCATCTCGGTGCCTGGCCGTGGCGTGGGTTGAACGCACGTTTGCACCCGGCGGGGGAGATCGAGTGATGCATTACCGACCCTCTGGGGTGGGAAATACATCACTCGATGGGGAGATTCCGGAGCTGGGGTCCCTTGAGTGGGGATGGAGCCCGAGGAGAGACTCGCCGCTCGATTGCGTCCGCTCCCGCGGCGGCGAGTCTGCGGCCGCGACGTCCCCATCGCCGCCGGCCTTCGCGCCCGCCTGCTCGGACTCGCCCTGCTCCCGCGCGCCGCGGCCGGCGCCGGCCTGGTGCTGCCGCGCTGCGCCAGCGTCCACACCTTCGGCATGCGCTTCCGGCTCGACCTCGTCTTCCTCGATGCTCGGGGGCGGGTGTTGTCGGTCCGCTGCCAGGTGCCGCCGCGGCGCGTCGCCTGGCACCGTGGCGCCGCCGCTGTGCTTGAGATTCCCTCCGCCGAGGGGGGAGAGCTTGCGGCGCCCGGGACTTAGGTCGGCGATGCTGCCACGAAGGCAAGAGATCGCCAGCGTCGTCGTCTGCGAGGACGACACCGTGACCCTGGAACTGCTCTGCGACCACCTCTCGGCCGACCGCTTCGGGGTGCTGCCGGCGCCGAGCGCCTCAGACGCGCTCCGCCTCTGCCGCTACAACCAGCCGAGCCTGCTGCTGCTCGATCTCTCTCTGCCCGATGCGTCTGGGCTCGACGTCCTGCGCGAGATCCGCGAGGCCGACGGGGTCGACTCCCGCTTCGACCCTGACCTGCCAGTGATCATCCTCACCGGGCGCACCGCGGACACCGACCGGATCCGGGGCCTCGACTCCGGCGCCGACGACTACGTCGCGAAGCCGTTCCGCTACGAAGAGCTCCGCGCTCGGATCACCGCGGTCCTCCGTCGCCGCGCCAGCCGCCGCGACGGCCCGATCCGGGTCGGCGACCTGATCCTCGACCCGATCGGCCGCCGGGTCACGATCCACGGCGAGGACATCCCCCTGGCGAAGAAAGAGTTCGCTCTGCTCCGCATCCTCGTCTCCGACCCGACCCGCGTCTTCTCCAAGGAGGAGCTGATGCAGCAGGTCTGGGGCTTCCGCAGCAACGACCGCACCCGCACTCTCGACTCCCACGCCAGCCGCCTGCGCCGCAAACTCGACCCCGAGCACACCCGCTACGTGATCAACTGCTGGGGCATCGGCTACCGCCTGATCGACGGCTGATTCCCACCGAGTCGAGTCACCACCGCCGGGTCCCTTGCCATTGCCCGGCGGTGGATCTTCGACTGATACGGCGTTGCTAGTCCTTCTTCGCCGCTGCCTCGTAGTGGAGGATCGAGAGGCGGGTCGGGATCGGGTCGGCCTTCTCGTCGGCGAGCCGGTTGGCTGCCTCCTCCTGGATCTCGATCGCGCGGTTGAGCGCGTCGGCCAGAACCTCGTTGAGCTCGCCCCATCCCTGCTCGTCAAGTAGGAGCTGGGTCTGGGTGATGTGCGAGTCGGTACGGGTGTTGATCGTGCCGGCGATCATCGCCTCGGTCGCGTCCTGGCCAATCGAGGCCAGTATTACGCCCGAGATGCCCTTACGAGCCGAGGCCGGGATCTTCGCCCACTCGGCATCGCTGAAGAAGGCGCGCTCGGTCGCTCGGTAGAAATGCTCGACCGCACCGCGGCGCGGCTCGGTTTTGACCAGTTCGACGCAGTCGTATTCGAGCAGCGTCTTGACGTGGTAGCTGACGTTGCCAAGCGGCTCGCCGAGCTCCTGAGCCAACTGGTTGGGGCTGGAGATCCCGCGCTGCAGCGAGGTGAGAATGCTGACGCGCAGGGGGTGGGCGAGGGCCTTGGCGAGCTGCTGGGTAATGCCCTCCGGGGTGGTACGGGCCTGGGGCAAGGGAGGTTCCTCCAATCGTTGGAAGGCCTGAGGGGTGGGCTCTTTGGTTGTTTTCGGGCGCTTTCCACCCGAGTTTCTAATTCAATCATTCCAGAACGGTCGGGTACTTCGAGGCACGCTCGGGAGTTCCAGACTGGAAAAACCCCAATGCGGCATCCACGGTTGCACCGTTTGATGAAACGAAAAGGTTGGGACGGCGGTCCTAATCAAGCGCGCCCGCCGTCTCGATGCGCCTGGCCGAGACCGCCTTGGGCCGGTGGGCGCGCAGTTTGCGCGCTTGGCGCCGGCCACTGGGGGGAGATTCCCGGCGGCCGCTGACTTAGGTCGGCGATGACTCTCCGACCCGAGGCCGAACCTTGCCGCTTGAGCTGGCGCAGATAGCGAACGCGTGGCCGTTCGAGCTCTCGCTGGCCGCCGCCATCACCGCGCAGACGGTTTGGCAGGGCCGCCGCCGCACCGTCCTCAACGAGGCGCTGCACGAGCTGCGCCGGCCATTGCAGGCGCTGGCGCTCGCCGCGCCGGCCGGCGGGGGCGCTGCCGGCGGCGACCGGCTCGGGGCCTCGGTGCAGATGGCCGCGGCGGCCCTGGAGCGGCTCGATCGCGAGATCAACGGCGCGGCGCCGGCCTCGGCGCGGGAGACGCTGGCGGCACGATCCCTGGCGGAGGCGGCGGTGAGCCGGTGGCAGGCCGGTGCGAAGGCGGCCGGTGGCTCGCTGGAGCTCCGCTGGTGCGCGGCAGCGGCGGAGATCTGCGGCGACGCGTGCGAGATCGCCCAGGCGCTCGACAACCTAATCGTCAACGCGATCGAGCACGGGGGCCCGCGGATCGAGCTGCGGGCGACGCTCGGCGTTGGCTGGCTGCGGCTCGCGGTCCATGACTCCGGCCGCGGCTCGCTGTCGGCGTCGCGCGGCTTCAGGCCCGCGAGTCTGACTGCCAGGATCTCCGGTCGGCGCCGCCGCGGCCACGGCCTGCGGGTGGTGCGGCGCACCGCCACCGCCCACGGCGGCGAGTTCGCGCTGCGAACCACGGCGGCCGGGACCGAGGCGCGGCTGGACCTGCCGCTGCTGAGCGGGGAGGGGCCTTGCTGAGCCGGCGCGGGCGCTCACTGGCCTTCCTGGTCGCGGCGCTGATCGCGGCGGCCGGCGCCGCGGCGATCGCCGACGGCTACGGGAGCAGCGTCGCCCGTGGCTACGGTGAGCTGCAGCCAGTACTCGTCGCCGCCGAGCCGCTGCGCAAGGGGCAGACGATCGATCCTGCCCTTGCCGGCGCCGGGCTCGAGGTGCGCCGGGTTCCCGTTCGCTTCGTCCCGCCTGGCGCCCTCGCTGCGCCGGCCGAAGCGGTCGGGCTGGCCCCGCAGGCACCGATCCCGGCCGGCTCTTACCTACTCGTCTCCCAGCTGCAGCCGCCTCGAGCCGGGCGCAGTGACCCGGCACTCGGCCGTGGCCGCCAGCCGGTCGAGATCGCGGTCAGCGGCGCTGATGCCCTCGCCGTCGTTGGCGGTGAAGGGACGGGTGCACGGGTGGATGTCGTCGTCACCACCGAACCGCGAGGCTCCGGCCCGGGACGCACCTACGTAGCTGCCGCGGCGGTGCCGCTGCTGGCCCTCAGCCCGGGTGCGGACGGCCCCGGCCCGGGCGGCATCGCTGCCGCGACCCTCGGTCTCACTCGGGCGCAAGCGCTGCGGCTGATCGCCGCCCAGAGCTTTGCCCGGCAGGTCACGCTCATCCCGAGGGGGCTGGAATGAGTACGCACGAGCGGGCGGTCGCCGAGCTGGCCGCCTCGATCCGGTTGCGTCTGGTCGAGCAGCGGCGGGCTGAGGCGGCGGCCGGAGAGATTGCCTCAGGGGACCTGCGGGAGGCGGTAGTCGAGCTTGTGGAGGACGAGGCGGCGATCCTCGGCCCTGTCCAGCGGGATGAGGTCGCGGCGCGGATCGTCCGCGACAGCATCGGCCTCGGGCCGCTCGAGGTGCTGCTTGCCGACCCCGCGGTCGAGGAGGTGATGGTGAACGGGCCGGGGTCCGTATATGTAGAGCGGGGCGGCAGGATCGAGTCCACCGACGTCGCTTTCACCGGCGAGGAAGAGCTGCGCAACGCGATTGAGCGGATCCTGGCGCCGCTCGGGCGCCGGGTCGACGAGCTCAGCCCGATGGTCGACGCCCGTCTTGATGACGGCTCCCGGGTCAACGTCGTGATCCCGCCGCTGGCGCTCGACGGGCCGGTCGTCTCGATCCGCCGCTTCGGGACCGCGCGTCCTGGGCCGGAGCGGCTGGTCGAGCTCGGCACGATCAGCGAAGAGCAGTGCCGGCTGCTAGAGCAGGCAGTGCGGGCCCGGCGCAGCATCCTCGTCAGTGGCGGCACCGGCTCCGGCAAGACGACGCTCCTCAACGCCCTCTCCAGCTTCGTCCCCGCCGGTGAGCGGCTGGTGACGATCGAGGACGCGGCGGAGCTGCGGCTGCAGCAGCCGCACGTGGTCCGGCTCGAGAGCCGGCCGGCGGGGGTCGAGGGCAGGGGCGAGGTGACGATCCGCGACCTGCTGCGGAACGCACTGCGGATGCGCCCGGACCGGATCGTGATCGGCGAGGTCCGCGGCCCCGAGGCGCTGGACCTGCTGACCGCGCTCAACACCGGCCACGACGGTGCCCTCTCGACCGTCCACTCGAGCTCGCCTGCGGACGCGCTGCGACGGCTGGAGACGCTGGCGCTGATGGCCGGGCTCGGCCTGCCGCACGCGACGATCGCCGAGCAGGTGCGGCGGGGCGTCGACCTGGTCGTCCACCTTGTCCGCGACGGTGATGGCCGCCGCCGCGTCACTGATCTGGTCGAGGTCGAGGGCTGAGGTGGCGACGGCCGGATTGCTGCCTGCTGCGGTTGGCGCACTTGCGGGCGGGCTGCTGGCGCTGGCAGTACGGGAGGCGGTGCTTGCCAGCCCGGCGGCGGCGCGCTGGCTGCGGCTGGCGCTGGAGCCCTTGCGCCGGGCGGGGCTGGAGGGCTACGCGCCCTCGATCTCGGAGCGACGGCGGCTGGCGGCACTCGGGGCCGGCGCCGCGGTCCTCGGCGGCTGGTTTCTCGGCGGGTTCGCGGTGGCGCTGCCACTCTCGGTTGCCGGGCCGGCGCTTGCCGCCTGGGCGATCTCCAGTCGACGGCGCCGCTACCGGGCCGCGGTCGAGCGTTCGCTGCCCGAAGTCGCCACTGCCGTTGCCGACGCCCTTGGCGCCGGGCGCTCGCTGCGGGCGGCTCTGCCGGCTGCCGCTGCCTATCTGGATGGACCGCCGGCGGCGGAGCTGGCCCGGCTCGGGGCGGAGCTCGACCTCGGTGCCGCAACCGCGGGGGCGGTTGCGGCATGGCGGAAGCGGATGCGCTCGGAGCGGGTCGACGCGCTCGCCGCGGTGCTGCTCAGCCAGCGCCTCGCCGGCGGTGACCTGGCCGGGCTGCTGCGCCGTTTCGCCGCCGCTGCCGCCGAGCGCGACCGCGCCGCCGAGGACGCCCGCTCGGCCACTGCCCAAGCCCGCTTCACCGGCCTCCTGGTCGTGGCGATGCCAAGCGGCGGCGCCCTCTTCGCCGAGCTCGTCCAGCCCGGCTTCATAGCCAAGCTGCTCGGCGCTCCGGCCTCGGCGGTGCTGCTGGCGCTAGCTGCGGGGCTGCAGGCGGCGGGCTTCATCGCGATCAGTCGCTTGGCCCAGGTGGCCGAGTGAGCGGCGCCGCGGGGTTGGCCGCGCTCGCAGTCTTGCTCGGGCTGGCCGCTGTGCGAGAGATGGCGGCGGGGCGGCAGGGGCGCCAACTTCCAGCCCTGCCTTTCGGTCTCGGCGGTCGCTCCGCCAGGGCGGCGCTGCGGCTGGGTGTGCCGGAGCGCTTGCGCCGCTCCGGCCTGGCGCCGCGCCTCCCGCTTGGCGCCGTGCTCACGGCGAAGCTCGCCGGGGCCGCATGTGGTGGCCTGGCGGCGCTGCTCGCCGCACCGGCGGCGTCGGGTCGCACCGCGATCCTGGTCGCGGTCGGGATGCCGGCCGCCGGCTTCCTCGTCCCCGATGCCCTGCTTGAGCGCGCAGCGCGCCGGCGCCGGCGCCGCCTGATCGGCGCCCTGCCCGACGCGCTCGACTTGCTCGCGGTCAGCGCCGCCTCCGGCCGTGGCCCCGGCGACGGCCTGGTGCAGCTGGCGCGGGCGGGGGAGGGGCCGCTGGCGGAGGAGCTGCGGATCGTCGCTGCGGAGGTTTCCTGCGGGGCCCCGCTCGGCGCCGCCCTCAACTCGCTCCGCGATCGCGTTCCCGGCAGTGAGCTGGCGACTCTGGTCGCAGCGATCGAGCGCTCACGCCGCTTCGGCTCGCCGCTGGCCGAGTCGCTGCGCCGTCAGGCCAGTGCCCTGCGCCGCGACGGCCGCCGTGCAGTCGAGGAGCGCGCCGCCCGCGCCGCTCCCAAGATCCAGCTGGTCGTCGCCCTGGTCCTCGTGCCCTCGGTCCTGCTGATGATCGCCGCCGGCCTGATCGCCAACGCCGGCACCCTGCTGGCCGGGTTCTGATCAACGCGTGGTTCCTTATGTACGTCAGGGGTGCATAAGGAACCGCGCGCTACTCGATCGACTCCTCGCGCAGGCGGTTGGCGACGGCGGCGGTCGCGGCGGCGACCGTGTCGAGCTCGGCGGCTGACTCCTTGTGGCCGCTGACGTAACAGCAGAGGATCCCGTTGACCAGCTCGAAGGCGAACTTCTTCGGCGCCGATTCGGTCAGCCAGACGATGAAGGTGGGGGCGAAGAGCTGGCGCAGCCAGGCCGCGTCCTGGCCCTCGCGAGAGAAGATCTCGTACTTGTCGCTCAGCGCCTCGCTCTCGAACTCGACCCGGTCTTTGGAGCCGCGGAAGGCATCCTCCAGTCCCTCCAGTGCCTTCAGACCGAACTTGCGCTGGCAGTAGAGCTCGGGGACGAAGCTGGCGCACTCAGGGACTTCGACCAGGCCGAGGGTGTAGCGGTAGTAGCTCGTCTGCTTGTTGCCCTTGGAGTCATAGCTCTCCTCCTCGTAGGTGTAGAGAGCGAGGCTGCCGTCGACGCCCTCGGCGATCGTGCCGGTCAGGGTGCGGTTGGCGTAGCGCTCGTCGCCCTTGCGCAAGAGCGGGGTCGAGGGCGGCAGCGGCGCTTGCCCTCCCAGGGTCAGGCCTTTCTGCGCCGCGTAGGTTTCGAAGAAGGAGTCGGCCGCGCGCGAGTCGGCGATCGCGAGCACGATTCCGACGCCGAGCAGCAGGGCGCCGGCCGCCGCGGCCAGGCCGATCAGCGGGGAGACCAGCGCCGTGACACCGCCGCCGACCGCGAGCGTGAAGAGCGCGAGCAGGACCCAGGTCAGCTTGCTTTCCATCAGCAGCTTGAAGTGGAAGCCGCGCAGGTCGTTGGCGTCGTCGGGCGCGCTCACGGAGCCGAACCTATCGTCTGACGCAGCGTCTCTTCCGACTCTTCGCGCAGGCGGCGGGCGACCGTCGCGGTGGCGAGGGCGAGGGAGTCGAGCTCGGCAGCCGTTTCCATGTGGCCCTTGACGTAGCAGCAGAGCCAGCCGTCCACGAGCTCGAAGCGCAGCCACTCCGGCGCCGACTCGGCCAGCCAGACGATGAAGCTGGGGCTGAAGAGCCGGCGCAGCCAGATCGCGTCCTGGCCGGGCCCGGCGAAGACCTCGTAGCGCTCGGTCAGCACCTGGCTCTCGAACTCGACCCGCTGCTTGGCGATCACCGCGTCTTCGAGGCCGTCGAGCCCCCGCGGGCCGAACCTGCGCTGACAGTAGAGCTCGGGAACGAGGTGGGCGCACTCGCGGACCTCGACCAGGCCGACGGTGTAGTTGAAGTAGGTCGTCGACTTGTGCTTCGCGGTGTTGACCCTGCTCTCCCAGGTGAAGAGGGCGAGGCTGCCGCTGACGCCGGCGCCGAGCTCCCCGCTCCAGGAGATCACCGCGTAGCGGTCCTCGCCCCGTCGCAGCAACGGCGTCGCGCCCGGCAGCGGCGCCTTTCCGCCCAGGGTGAGATCGCGCGAGCGCGCGTAGCTCGCGAAGAAGTCCCTGCCGGCGCGCCGGCCGGCGACCGCATAGGCGATCCCGGTTGCGAGGGCGAAGGCGAGGACGCCGCCCCCGATCGAGAGCGCCGGGCCGGGGGTCGAGACGGTCACCCCCTTGGCGACCGCCACCACCAGGAGCAGCGTCAGCACCCCGGCCCAGTTGCTGCGCATCAGGCGGTCGAAATAGAAGCGGCGCAGCGCCTTGGCGTCCCCGGGGGCGTTCACCGGGCGCAACCTACCGGCGCACGGGCCGGATGCAAACGGGGTTGCAGAGGGAGGTGGTGTTGCAAAGTGGGGGAGCGTGGGTTATTGTGGCGATCGAGTTGAAGCTCAGGACCGGGGTGGTGAGGCTCCTCCCACCTCATCACTCCGGTCCAACTTCTTTCCCCCCTCCGCTCAGAAAGGACTCGCCGAGGTGGCTTTTCGGGGTCTCTACGAGCACAGTCTCGATTCCAAGGATCGGCTCACGGTGCCTTCGCGCTTCCGCGCCTCGCTTTCCGACGGGGTGGTTCTGTCCAAGGGCTTCGACCCCTGCGTCTGGGTCCACACGACCGATGAGTTCGAGCAGCTCTCCGACCGCTTCCTCTCGCCGCACAGCCCCTTCGGCAAAGACGCGCGGGCGCTGCGCCGCCGCTTCCACGGCGGCTCCTTCGACGAGAAGCTCGATTCCGCGGGCCGGATCCGCGTCCCCAAACCGCTGATCGAGCACGCCGGCCTCGACGGCAACTGCGTCGTGATCGGGGCGGGGGAGTACCTGGAGATCTGGAACGCCGATGCCTGGGCCAAGCAGGAGGAGGAGCTCGACGCCGCCGCCCCCGAGATCGCCGAGGGCCTGGCCGCCGCCGGGACTGCGTGACCATGAGACTCCATGCCCAGCCGACCCCCATCCACGCCCACCTGCCCCTTGGAGTGGTGCCGATGAGCCACGAGCCGGTCCTCGCCCCCGAGCTGGTCTCGCTGCTGGCGCCCGCCGCCGGGCAGACCGCAGTCGACTGCACCTTCGGCGCCGGCGGCCACGCCCGCCTTGTCGCCGAGCAGCTCGGCTCCGGCGGGACCCTGATCGGGATCGACCGCGACCCCGCCGCCGAGGCGCGTTTCGCCGAGTTCGCCGCCGCCGCGCCCTGCCGCACCCGCTTCATCGGCGCCGACTTCGCGGAAGGTCTTCGCGCCCTGCGCGGCGAAGGCATACGCCCAGACATGATCTACATGGATCTGGGGATGTCTTCGATGCAGGTCGACGCCTGGGAGCGGGGCTTCTCCTATTCCTATGACGCGCCGCTCGACATGCGCATGGACACGCGGCAGCGCTTCACCGCCGCCGACCTGCTGAACGAGTGGCCGGAGTCGCGGATCGCCCAGGTTCTGCGGCGCTTCGGCGAGGAGCGCTACGCCGGCGGCATCGCCCGCGAGATCGTCCGCCGCCGCCCACTCTCGACCACCTCCGAGCTGGTCGCCGCGATCAAGTCCGGGATGCCGACTGCGGCCCGGTTCGGGGGCGGTCACCCCGCCAAGCGCAGCTTCCAGGCGATCCGGATCGCCGTCAACGGCGAGCTCGAGGCGCTGGAGGAAGCGCTGCCGCTGGCCTGGACGTCGCTTGCGGTCGGCGGCCGCCTCGGCGCGATCTCCTTCCACTCGCTCGAGGACCGGCCGGTGAAGCAGTTCCTCGCCGGCAAGGCGCGCGGCTGCGTCTGCCCGCCGGAGCTGCCGGTCTGCGTCTGCGGCCACGAGCCCGAGGCCGAGCTCTTGACCCGCCGCGCCGTCGCGCCCGGGCCCGAGGAGGTCGAGGCCAACCCGCGCTCGCGCTCGGCCCACCTGCGCGTCGCCGTCAAGATCGCCGAGGAGCAGCCGGCGGGGAGGGCCGGCTGATGGCCGTCGCCGCTCCCGCACGCAAGACCGCGCCGGCGCCCGCGCCCTCGCGGACGACGCCGCCGCGCCGCCGCAAACCGGCTCCCGCTCGTCCCGCTTCGCCCCGGACCAAGGCTGCGCCCGCGCGCCGCGCCGCCGCGACCGCGCCCGCACGCCGGGCTCCGGCTCGCCGCGCGCCAACGCGCCGCGCGCCCGCCCGCGCTCCTCAGCGCGCCCGTCCCAAGACCCGGACCAGCCGCGTCGCCGCCGGCGGCCAGCTGATCCCGATCGCGGTCGGCCGCACCGCGGTCGCGATGCGCCAGCTGCCGGACTCCGGCCTGATGGTGCGGATGACCCGCGGTCGCGCCTGGATCGGCGTGCTCGGCGTGCTGCTCGCCGGGATCGTCACCCTCAACGTGATCACCCTCAGCTTCGCCGCCTCCTCCGGCCAGATCACCGAGCAGATCACCACGCTCGAAAAGGAGAACTCGGTCCTCGGCGGGCGCGAGGCGCAGCGCTACGCGACCGAGCGGATCCGGTACGAGGCTGGCGCGCTCGGCCTGACGATGTCGACCGACGACGAGCCGCAGGTGATCGACGCCGGTGCCGACGACGTCGCCCAGGCGGCGGCACGACTCGCCGCGGCGGGCTAGGAGCAGGCCCGGATGCGTTTGATCGAGCGGCGAATCGGACTTCTCTTCGCCGCCTTTCTCCTCTGCTTTCTCGTCATCGTCGGCCGTGCCTTCTGGCTGCAGGGCGTGCAGGGCTCCAGCCTCGCCTCCGATGCGCTCGCGCAGCAGACCCAGATCGTCGAAGTGCCGGGCCTGCGCGGCAACCTGCTCGACCGCCGCGGCAACAAGCTCGCCTCCTCCGAAGACGCGGCGACGATCTACGCCACCCCGTACCAGGTGGAGAGCCCGCCGAAGGCGGCGGCGCAGCTGGCACCGATCCTCGATCAGCCCAAGGGCGAGATCCTGGAAGCGCTGAGCGCTGACACCGGCTTCGAGTACATCGCCCAGCGGGTCGACCTCGGCACTGCGGCGCAGGTCGAAGCGCTCGACCTGGAAGGGATCGGCGAGCTCCCC
Organism: Solirubrobacterales bacterium; assembly: GCA_036277915.1. GTDB lineage: Bacteria > Actinomycetota > Thermoleophilia > Solirubrobacterales > 70-9 > VAYN01. The sequence goes on along the minus strand of DASUMA010000015.1, from coordinate 7,980 downwards.
GACAGCCGCCGCACCTACCCGCAGGGCGACATGGCGGCGCAGGTGATCGGCGCCGTCGGCTCCGAAAACCAGGGCCTGACCGGGCTCGAGCTGGGCGAGGAAGACGTGCTGGCAGGCGAAGACGGCGAACGCAGCGTCGTCAACGACGCCCTCGGCGAGCCGATCCGGCTGGACACGGTGAAGGAAGCCGAGGACGGCGAAGACATCGAACTGACGCTCGACCCCGTGATCCAGAAACGGTCGGAGGAAGCGCTCGCGAGGATTGGCGAAACGTACTCGCCCAAGGGGGCTACGGCGATCGTGATCGACCCGCGCGACTCGCAGATCCTGGCGATGGCGAACTGGCCGCCGGTCGACCCGACCGACCTCTCCAGCTCCAGCAGCGAAGACCTGATGAACCGGGCGACCGGGTTCAACTACGAGCCCGGCTCGACCTTCAAGGCGTTCACCGTCGCCGCCGCCCTGGAGGAAAAACAGGTGACCCCGGAAACGGCGTTCACGCTGGCGCCGACGATCGAAGTCGCCGACCGCACGATCGAAGATTCGCACCCGCGCGGGACCGAAACGCTGACGGTGGCGCAGATCCTCGCCCACTCCTCGAACGTCGGCGCGGTGACGATCGGGCTCGGGCTCGGCGCCGAGAAATTCAGCCGCTGGATCAACCGCTTCGGCTTCGGCCGCCCGACCGGGGTCCAGTTCCCGGGCGAGGAACAGGGGCTGCTGCTGCCGCTGGACGAATACTCCGGCTCGACCATGGGCAACCTCCCGATCGGGCAGGGGCTCTCGGTGACCCCGATGCAGATGATGGCCGGGTACACGGCGATCGCCAATGGCGGCATGCTGCGGCCGCCGCAGCTGATCAAGCGGATCGGCGAGGAAGAGATCCACGAGCCGAAGGGGCGCCGGGTGATCGACGCCGGCGTCGCCGCCCAGGTGCGGGAAATGCTCGAGGGCGTGCTCGCGCCGGGTGGTACCGCGTCCGAGGTCAGCGTCCCCGGCTACAGCCTCGCCGGCAAGACCGGTACCGCCGAGGTGGCCGAAAACGGGACCTACTCAGAGACCAAATACGTCGCCTCCTTCATGGGCTTCGCCCCGGCCGAGAACCCGCAGCTGCTGGTCGGGGTGATCGTCGACCAGCCGCAGGGGGAAATCTACGGCGGCTCGGTGGCGGCGCCAGCCTTCGGCGAAATCGCCGAGTTCGCCCTCCCTTACCTCGGCGTGCCGCAGGAATAGGGCACCCGGCCCGCTTCCTAGAATCGCGGCTATGAGACTGGAGGAGCTGGCCGCGGCTGTCGAGGGGGCGCGGATCGCGGGCGACGCCGCGGTTGAGATCGCCGACCTCGCCTACGACAGCCGCAAGGCCGGCCCGGGGACGCTCTTCTTCTGCGTGCGCGGGGAGAAGGTCGATGGGCATGACTTCGGGACCGCAGTGGTGGAAGCTGGGGCGGTCGCGCTGGTGGTCGAGGAAGAGCTCGATGTCGCCGTACCGCAGGTCGTGGTGCCCGACTCGCGGGCGGCGATGGCGCCGATCGCGGCGCGCTTCGAGGGCGACCCGACCGCCACGCTGCGGACGGTCGGGGTGACCGGGACGAATGGGAAGACGACGACGGCCTTCCTGGTGCGGGAGATCCTCGAGGCGGCGGGGATCCAGACCGGGCTGTTGGGGACGGTGAAGCAGGTGGTCGGAGGCGAGGAGGAGGCGGTCGAGCGGACGACGCCGGAGGCGATCGACCTGCAGGCGACCTTCCGGCGCATGCTCGAGCGCGGCGACCGCGCCTGCGCGATGGAGGTCTCCTCGCACGCGATGTCGCTGCACCGGGCAGACGCGATCCACTTCGAGGTCGCGCTCTTCACCAACCTGACCCAGGACCACCTCGACTTCCACGCCGACATGGAGGACTACTTCCAGGCCAAGCGCAAGCTGTTCGAGGCCGGGCCGGGGACGGCGATCGTCAACGTCGACGACCCCTACGGCGCTCGCCTGGCCGAGGAATTCGAGTGCGTCACCTTCTCCGCCGAAGGGGCAGCCGCCGACTACAGCGCCTGCGAGGTCGGCTTCGACGCCGGCGGCGCCGAGTTCAAGGTCGGGGGAGCGCGGCTGCGGACCGGGCTGCCGGGTCACTTCAACGTCGCCAACGCGCTCGGCGCCTTCGCGGCGGCGCGGGCGCTCGGCATCGATGCGGAGACCGCGGCGGCCGGGCTGGCGCGGGCGGCGCGGGTGCCGGGCCGGTTTGAGCCGATCGACGAGGGCCAGGGGTTCTCGGTCCTGGTCGATTACGCGCACACGCCGGACTCGCTGGAGAACGTGCTGCGGGCGGCGCGGCGGCTGACCGAGGGGCGGCTGATCGCCGTCTTCGGCGCCGGCGGTGACCGCGACCGCGACAAGCGGCCGAAGATGGGACGGGCCGGGGCCGAGCTGGCCGACTTGACCGTCGTCACCTCCGACAACCCGCGCTCCGAGGACCCGGCGGCGATCGTCGCCGAAGTCGCCGCCGGCGCCGAGGGGGCGGCCGAGCTGGAGGTCGAGCGCGACCGCCGCGCCGCGATCGCCCTGGCGCTAGAGCGGGCGGCGCCGGGCGACATGGTCGTGATCGCCGGCAAGGGCCACGAGCAGGGCCAGGAATTTGAGGACGGGCGCAAGATCCCCTTCGACGACCGCGAGGTCGCCCGCGAGGAGCTGCGGAAGCTGGGCAGCGCGGCGTGAAGCTGGGGCGATTGAGGAGCGTCGAGTGAGGCTGAGTCCCGCGGAGATCGCCGCTGCGCTTGGAGCCGAGGTTCTGGCCGAGGGCGTCGCTGAGTCCCCGGTCCGGGCGACGATCGACTCCTCCCAAACCGGCCCCGGCGACCTCTTCTTCGGCCTCCGCGGCGAGCGCCGCGACGGCGGCGAGTTCGCCCCGGCGGCGCTCGAAGCCGGCGCCTGGGGCGTGGTCGTCGGCGCCACCAGCGCCGATTCGCAGTTCATCCCGGATAGCGGGAGGAATCGCGAATCGGCGGGCTGGGTATTCGTGGTCGAGGACCCGTTGGCCTCGATGCAGGCGCTGGCGCGGGCCTGGCGGCGGGCGCTGGGGGCGCGGGTGGTTGGCGTTACCGGCTCGGTGGGGAAGACCTCGGTCAAGGACATCGCCCGGGCGCTGCTGCCGGGGCGGGTCCACGCCAACCGCGAGAACCTCAATACCGAGATCGGGCTGCCGCTGACCGTGCTCGAAGCCCCCGATGACACCGAGACGCTGGTCCTGGAGATGGCGATGCGCGGCGCCGGCCAGATCGCCGAGCTGGGGGAGATCGCCGAGCCCGACGTCGCTGTGATCACGAACGTCGGCCCGGTCCACGTCGAGCTGCTCGGCTCGGTTGAGGCGATCGCCGCCGCCAAGGCGGAGATCCTGGCGACGCTGGCGCCGGACGGGACCGCGGTGGCGCCCGTTGAGGCGGGGGAGCTCGAGCCCCACCTCGGAGGTGTCGCGCGCCTGCTCCGCTTCGGCCCTGGTGGCGACGTCGCGGCCAGCAAGGTGAGCGTCGCCGAGGGGGTGACCGAGGCGCTGGTCTCGACTCCGGCGGGCGAGGCCCGCTTTCACTTTCCCTTCGCCGAGGCTCACAACCTGACCAACGCCCTCGCCGCGATCGCGGCCGGCGTCGCCCTCGGCGCCGCGCCGGCCGAGATGGCCGACCGCGCTGCGAACATAGGCTTCTCTCGTTTCCGCGGAGAGCGGGTGGAGCTCGGCGACGGGATCGTCCTCGTGAACGACTGCTACAACGCCAACCCGGTGTCGATGCGCGCGGCGCTCGACCATCTCGCCACCCTAGGCGCGGAGCGGACGATCGCCGTCCTTGGCGAGATGGGCGAGCTCGGTCCCGAATCCGTCGCCTACCACCGCGGCGTCGGCGAGCACGCTCGCGCCGCCGGGGTAGACCTGGTGATCGGCGTCGGCGAGCCGGCCCGCGACTACGACCCCGACGAGCTGGTCGCCGACCCCGACGAGGCGGCGGAGCTGCTCGCCGCGCACCTCTCGGCCGGCGACGCCGTGCTCGTCAAGGGCTCGCGCTCGGCCGGCCTCGAGGCGGTCGCCGCGCAGCTGCCGGAGCTGGTGGGGGAGGGCTGATGGGCGAAGTTCTGATTGCCGGCATGGCGGCGATGCTGATCTGCATCTTCCTCGGGCCGAAGTTCATCGAGTACCTGCGGGTGCGCGAGTTCGGGCAGCACATCCGCGAGGACGGACCGCAGGAGCACCACGCCAAGGCGGGAACGCCGACGATGGGCGGGCTGATCGTCTTTGCCTCGATCTGCGTCCCCTTCCTCGTCCTCTCCGACCGCGACGCGCAGAGCCTCGCCGTGTTCGGGGTCGCCATGGGCTGCGCCGCGCTCGGCTTCGCCGACGACTACATCAAGATCGTCAAACGCCGCTCGCTCGGGCTCTCCGGGCGCTGGAAGCTGCTCGGCCAGCTGATCCTCGCCCTCGGCCTCTGGTGGGTCGCCCGCCACGAGGTCGGCCTCAAGCCGATTCTCTACTTCCGCATCGGCGACGCCAGCATCGACCTCGGCCCGGTCCTCTACTTCGTCCTCGTCTTCCTCGTGATCGCCGGCACCTCGAACGGGGTCAACCTGACCGACGGCCTCGACGGCCTCGCCGCCGGCTCCTGCGCGATCGTCCTGCTCGCCTACACGGCGATCTCCTTCGTCGCCAACGAGCAGCAGAACCTGGCCCTGCTCTCCGCCTGCCTGGTCGGCGCCTGCATCGGCTTCCTCTGGTACAACGCCTTCCCGGCCTCGATCTTCATGGGAGACACCGGCTCGCTCGGCTTAGGCGGGGCGATTGGGGCACTCGCCGTGATGACCCAGACCGAGGTGCTGCTGATCATCATCGGCGGCATCTTCGTGATCGAGGCCCTCTCGGTCGCGATCCAGGTCTTCTCCTTCAAGACCTTCCGCCGCCGTGTCCTCCTGATGGCCCCGCTGCACCATCACTTCGAGATGATGGCCTGGTCGGAGACCAAGATCATGCTCCGCTTCTGGATCATCGCCGCCGTCTGCTCCGGTATCGGGTTCACGCTGTACCAGCAGTCGATCGGGCGCTAGTACAGGGTCCGCTCGCCCGAGCGCGAATCAGCTTCAGATGACCGTTCCTCCGCCGAAGGAGACGCGACCGCCGCTTCCGCGGGGCCCATTCCTCGTCGTCGGCCTGGCTCGTTCCGGGCAGGCGGCGGCGCGGCTGCTTGCGGCGCGGGGGGAGGCGGTGCGCGCGGTCGATTCTGGATTTCCCGAGGGGACGGCAGGGTTGCGGGACCTCGGTGTCGAAGTAGTCCTGGATACGGATGGAGTTGCACAGCTCGAGGGGACGCGGACCGTCGTCAAGAGCCCGGGTGTTCCCCGGGAGGCGCCGGTGATCGCGGCCGCCCTGGAGCGGGGGATCGACGTGGTCGGTGAGGTCGAGCTCGCCTGGCGCGCGATTCCCAACCGGTTCCTCGCCGTCACCGGCACCAACGGCAAGACGACCACGGTTGAGCTGCTCGGCCACCTCTACCGCGCCGCCGGTGAGCCGGTCGCGGTCGCCGGCAACGTCGGCACGCCGCTCTCCTCGCTGGCTGGTTCGGTCGAGACGGACGCGACCGTCGTCTGCGAGGCCTCCAGCTTCCAGCTCGAAGACACCAGCCTCTTCGCACCCGAGTGCGCGGTCTTTCTCAACCTCGCTCCCGACCACCTCGACCGCCACCCCGATCTCGAGTCCTACCTGGCCGCGAAGCTGCGGATCTTCGCCAACCAGTGCAACGACGACGTCGCCGTCTACAACGCCGACGACCCCGCCCTCGCCGGCACCGACCTCGGCGGCTGCGCCCGCCGGGTCGCCTTCTGCACCGGTGCCGGCCCCGAGTGCGAGGTGGCGCTGGCCGAGGGCACGATCTTCTACGACGGGGAGCCGCTGCTCGCGGTCACCGAGCTCGGCTTGTTCGGCGAGCACAACGTCGCCAACGCGATGGCCGCCGCGGCGGCGGCGCTGGCGATGGGGCTCGACCGCGACGCTGTGCGCGAGGGCCTGCGCAGCTTCGCCGGCGTCCCGCACCGGCTGGAGCCGGTCGGCGAGGCCGGCGGTGTCCGCTTCGTCAACGACTCCAAGGCGACCAACGTCGCCTCCGCCGTGGTCGGCCTGCGTGCCTTCGAGGGTGGCGTCCACGTGATCCTCGGCGGCAGCGAGAAGGGCGAGCCCTACGCGCCGCTGCTGGACCCGATCCGCGAGAGCTGCGTCGCCTGCTATCTGGCGGGTGCCTCGGCTGATCGCCTGGCGGAGGAGCTGGCGCCGGCGATCGAGGCCGGGGTCGAGCTGCACCGCTGCGAGGACTTCGAGGACGCGGTCCGCCGCGCCGCCGGCGCGGCAGCCCCGGGCGAGGTCGTCCTGCTCTCACCGGCCTGCGCCAGCTTCGACGCCTTCGAGAACTTCGAGCGGCGCGGCGACCGCTTCCGCGAGCTGGCCCGGGAGCTGGGCGCGTGAGCACCGGCGCCCTCTCGCTCGGCCGCTTCGGCCGCGCCCCCAAGTCCAAATCCAAGGGCAAGGGGAAGACGAAGAAGCGCGCCCGCCGCGCGGCCGTCTCCACCGAGTACAACCTGCTGCTGACCGCGACCCTCTGCCTGCTGGCGCTGGGCGCGGTGATGGTCTTCTCCGCCAGCTCGACCACCCGGGTGCTGCAGAACGGCGGCCTCTCCGACAGCGCCTTCTACCTGAAGCGGACGCTGATGTTCGGCGCTGTCGGGCTGATCGCGATGCACGTCATCGCCCGCCACGGGCTGGTCGCTGTGCGGCGCCTGACTCCAGTCCTGCTGGGCGGCTCGATGTTCCTGCTGGTGGTTGTGCTCGTCGCTGGCAACAGCGTCAACGGGGCCAGCCGCTGGATCGGCTCCGGCTTCCTCCAGATCCAGCCCTCGGAGCTGGCCAAGGTGGCGCTGGTCCTCTACGGCGCCGACCTGATCGCCCGCAAGCCGAAGCGGGCGCAGTCGATCGAAGGCTTCATGCCGTTCCTGCTGGTCACCGGCGCCGCCTGCATGCTGATGATGCTGGAGCCGGACATGGGGACGACGATGGTCGTCACCTTCGCCGTCGCCGCGACCCTCCTTTCTGCCGGGGCGCGGCCGCGGGACCTGGCGCTGATCGCCGCCGGGATTGCTGTCCTCGCCTTGCTGATGGCAGTCGTCGAGCCCTACCGGATGGCCCGCTTGACCGGCTTCCTAAACCCCGGCGCCAATGCCGAAGGGGCCGGCTTCCAGGCCGCCCAGGCGAAAATCGCGCTCGGATCCGGCGGGATCTTCGGGGTCGGGATCGGCAACGGGGTGCAGAAGGCCTTCTACCTTCCCGAGGCCCACACCGACATGATCTCGGCCGTGATCGGCGAGGAGCTCGGCCTGATCGGGATCGTCGGCGTCGTCGGGCTGTTCGCCATGTTCGGCTTTGCCGGGCTCAAAGTCGCCCAGAAGGCGAAGGACAGCTACGGCAAGCTGCTGGTCGCCGGTCTCACCTCGCTGATCCTGGTCCAGGCGACGATCAACCTCTTCGCGGTGATGGGGCTGGCGCCGCTGACCGGCGTGCCGCTGCCCTTCATCTCCTACGGAGCGACGAACCTCACCGTGCTGCTGGCCGGCATGGGCCTGCTGCTCAACGTCGCCGCCGGGGGCAGTGCCCATCTGCGCGTCGTGGAAGGATCCCGCCGCCATGGCTCCGACGATCGTCATCGCCGCGGGCGGGACAGCGGGGCACGTGGTGCCGGCGCTGGCCGTCGCCGACGCGCTGCGGGCTGAGGGCGCGCACGTCGTCTTCGTCGGCGGCGAGCGCGCCGAGCGCGTGATGGTGCCCGAGGCGGGCTACGAGCTGCGCCCCATCGCCGTCGAGGGGCTGAGCCGCAGCAACCCGCTCAAGGCGGCGCGGGCGGTGCTCAAGGCGGCCGCCGCGGTGGGCGCGGCGCGCCGCATCCTACGCGACGTGCGCCCCGACGCCGTCCTCG
>DASUMA010000014.1:0-35434 GCA_036277915.1 Solirubrobacterales bacterium | reverse complement strand
CTGCGCAAGTCGTACGGCGACCACCTCGTGCTCGACGGCATCGACCTCGAGGTCGCCGAGGGCACGATCTTCGCGCTGCTCGGCCCCAACGGCGCCGGCAAGAGCACGATCGTCCAGATCCTCTCGACGCTGATCCGCGCGGACGCGGCGAACTGCGGGTCGCCGGGCACGACGTTGCGGGCGATCCCGACGCCGTCCGCGCCGCGATCGGCGTCACGGGCCAGTTCTCGGCCGTCGACAACCTGCTGACCGGCGAGGAGAACCTGATCCTCATGGCCGACCTGCACCGGCTCGGCCGCGCGGAGGGCCGCCGGCGCGCGGCGGAGCTGCTCGCCCGCTTCGACCTCGTCGACGCGGCGCGGCGCCCGGCCTCCACCTACTCGGGCGGCATGCGCCGGCGGCTCGACATCGCGATGACGCTGGTCGGCGACCCGCAGGTCATCTTCCTCGACGAGCCGACCACGGGGCTGGACCCGAGCAGCCGCCGCACGATGTGGGAGATCATCCGCGGGCTCGTCGCCCGCGGCGTGACGATCTTCCTCACCACGCAGTACCTCGACGAGGCCGACGAGCTGGCCGACCGGATCGCGCTGCTCGACCACGGCCGGCTGATCGCCGAGGGCACCCCGGACGAGCTCAAGCGCCGGATCCCGGGCGGCCACGTCCGGCTGCGCTTCGCCGATCCGGGCGGCCTCGCGCTCGCGGCCGACCGCCTCGGCGCCGCGGCGCGCGACGACGCGGCGCTGACGCTCCAGATCCCGAACGACGGCAGCGTCGCCGCGCTGCGGGCGCTGCTGGAGGAGCTCGACCGCGAGGCGATCGAGGTCGAGGACCTCACGGTCCACACGCCCGATCTCGACGATGTCTTCCTGACCCTCACCGGAACCCGAGAGGAGGTCGCGGCATGAGCGCCTACGCCCTCGCCGACTCCGCGACGATGCTGCGGCGCAACCTGCGCCACGCGCTGCGCTACCCGTCGATGACGGTCGCCACGATCGGCGGCCCGGTCCTGATCCTGCTGCTGTTCAACTACGCGTTCGGCGACGCGCTCGCGGCCGGCATCGGCGGCGGCGCGTACATCGACTACATCGCCCCCGGGATCCTGCTGATGGCGGCGACCGCCGGCTCCACCGCCACCGCGGTGGCCGTGTGCTCGGACATGACCGAGGGGATCGTCAACCGCTTCCGGACGATGGCGATCTCCCGCGGCTCCGTGCTCACGGGCAACGTCGTGGGGAGCATGATCCAGACGCTGGCGAGCATCGCGTTCGTCATCGCGGTCGCGCTCGCGCTCGGCTTCCGCCCGACGGCGGGCCCGCTCGAATGGGCCGGGGCGATCGGGCTGCTCGCGCTCGTGACGTTCGCGCTGACCTGGCTCTCGACCGCCTTCGGCCTCGTGACCAAGAGCGTCGAGACCGCGAGCAACGCGCCGCTGCCGCTCCAGTTCCTGCCGTTCCTCGGCTCGGCGATCGTGCCGGCCACCCGCTCGGCGCCTCCGGCGCCCGGGTCCTCGGCCGGGTCGCGCTGGAGCTGCGGGCGAGCGGTGGGCGCTACGGCCTCGCCTCGCTCTGCATCGGCGTCGGCCAGGGCCTCGCGGTCGTCGTCGAAGCGCGATGAGTTTCGGCCTCCCGGCCGGTCGTAACGGGTAGGGGGAGACCGAAAACGATCGAGAGGAGGCGACGATGCTCGCCGAAAGCAAGGCCTACAACGGGTTCGCGGTTGACGACGTGGCGCGGGCGCGCCAGTTCTACGAGGAGGTGCTGGGGATCCCGACCGAGACCCTGGACGAGGAGAACGGCCTGATCGTCCTCAAGCTGGGCGGCGGCCGCGACACGCTCGTCTACCGCAAAGAGGACCACGTGCCGGCCACCTACACCGTGCTCAACTTCCCCGTCGAGGACGTCGATGCGACTGTCGACGGCCTCACCGAGCGCGGCGTCAGCTTCGAGCGCTACGACCAGTTCCCCCAGGACGAGCGCGGGATCGTCACCGAGGGTGGCCCCAGGGTGGCCTGGTTCAAGGACCCCGCCGGCAACATCCTCTCGGTGCTGGCGCAGCCGGACCAGTAGAACCGCAGGTTCGCCGCGCCCTCCAGGGCGGGCAAAAAAAAATTTGTCTGGGACGGGAAGAAGCGGGGCCTCCGTGTGTCTCTGCTGCCTAGACCCGACTTTTCGCCGCCGGCTGGCGGCAACGACCCTGGAGGTACAACTCGATGTTCCGATCTTCCAAGTTGGCGGCACTGCTGGTCGCCGCGGCGGCGATTGCACTGCTGGCCTTCCCCGTGATGGCCAGTGCGACGCCGACGCCTGACGTTCAGGGCAATGTCCTGACCGTGACCAGCGACGGTGCCGACCAAATCGTCCTCAGCGTCGTTGAAGTCGAAGGCGTCCGCCAGATCGCCCTGAACAGCGCCCCGACCGGCCTCGCGGCTGGTGCGGGAGCGGAGATCATCGTCAACGCCGGTGGCGAAGACGACGTCGTCGACGCGAGCGCCCTGGCGGCGGCCGACTACGGCGCCCTGACGATCAACGGCGATGCCGGCGTGGACATCCTCACGGGTGGCGGCGGCAACGACCTGATCAACGGCGGCGACGACGTCGACGAGCTGCGCGGCGGCGACGGCAACGACACGCTGACCGGTGGCAAAGGCGACGAGGTTGTCGTCTTCGGCGAAGGCGGGGACGACACGATGATCTGGAATGCCGCCGAGGGCAGCGATCGGAACGACGGCGGCGAAGGCATCGACACCGTCCTCAGCAACGGCGCGCCCGCGGCTGAGACCTACACCTACGAGAAGATCACCGAGGGCGAACCGCCGGTCGACCGCGTGCTATTCCAGCGCACCGCCGGTGCTCCTGCCTTCAGCATCAACTTCACGGCCGAGAGGCTGGAAGTCAACGCGCGAGGCGGCGACGACAACCTCAGTCCGGTGGGTCCCGGCCTGAACGCGCTGTCGATCATCGTCAACGCCGGTGAAGGCAACGACGCCGTGACCACGGCCGAGGGTCCCGACTTCCTCAACGGCGAACTCGGCAACGACGTCCTCAAAGGAGGGGACGCGATCGACGAGCTGCGCGGGGGCGACGGCAACGACACGCTGACCGCCGGCAAAGGCAACGAGCTGGTCGTCTTCGGCGAAGGCGGCGACGACACGATGATCTGGAATGCGGCTGAGGGCAATGACCGCAACGACGGCGGCGAAGGCATCGACACCGTGCTCAGCAACGGCGCCGCCGCCTCCGAGACCTACACCTACGAGAAGATCACCGAGGGCGAACCGCCGGTCGACCGCGTGCTGTTCCAGCGCACCGCTGGCGCCGGTCCGTTCTCGATCAACTTCACGGCCGAGCGCCTTGAAGTCAACCTCCTGGCCGGCGACGACGCGATCGCCCCGGTTGGGATCGGCCTCGGTGGTCTCTCCCTGATCGCCAACGCCGGCGAAGGCAACGACCAGGTGACCGGCGCCGAGGGTGCCGACACCCTGAACGGCGACGCCGGCAACGACTCGCTGGTGGGCGGCAAAGGCACTGACGTCGCCAACGGCGGCGACGGCGACGACACGATGACCTGGAACAACGGCGACGGCTCTGACGTCAACAACGGTCAGGCCGGCAATGACACGGTCCTCTCCAACGGCAACGACAATGCCGACGAGACCTACACCTACGAGGCAGGGACCGTGCCGGGCCGCGTGCTGTTCAAGCGGACCACTGCGGTCGCCTTCCAGATCGACCTCGAAGCCGAGAGCCTCGTGATCAACTCGCTGGGCGGCAACGACAGCCTCAGCCCGGTCGGCACCGGGCTGGCGGGTCGCACCCTGATCACCGTCAACGCCGGCGCTGGCAACGACGTCGTCACCGGTGGCGACGGCGGCGACCTCCTCAACGGCGATGCCGGTGACGACCTTCTCAACGGCGGCGACGCCGTCGATGAGCTGCGCGGTGGTGACGGCAACGACAGCCTCACCGGTGGCAAAGGCGACGAGCTGATCGTCTCCGGCGACGCCGGTGACGACAGGATGATCTGGAATGCCGCCGAGGGCAACGACAAGAACGACGGTGGTGAAGGCATTGACACGGTGCTCAGCAACGGTGCTGCCGCTGCCGAGACCTACACCTACGAGGCCAAACCGCAGGGTCGGGTGCTGTTCCAGCGCACCGCTGGCGCGCCTGCGTTCAACATCGACTTCACGGCTGAGATTCTCGAAGTCAACCTGGCGGCCGGCGACGACACGATCGCTCCGGTCGGCACCGGCCTCGCCGGTCTCTCGCTGATCGCCAATGGCGGCGACGGCAAAGACCTGATGACCGGCGCCGAGGGCTCCGACATCCTCAACGGCGATGCCGGCGACGACGCGCTGGTCGGTGGCAAAGGCTCCGACGTCGCCAACGGCGGCGCCGACAATGACACGATGACCTGGAACAACGGTGACGGCTCCGACCTCAACAACGGCGAAGCCGGCAACGACACGGTCCTCAGCAACGGCAACGACGCCGCTGACGAGACCTACACCTACGAGGCGGGTGATCAGCCGGGCCGCGTTCTGTTCAAGCGGACCAGCAACGTCACCTTCAGCATCGACCTCGAGGCCGAGAACCTCGTCGTCAACGGCCTCGGCGGCGCCGACTCGTTCAGCCCCGCCAACGCCAACCCGATCGCCGGGCGCACGCTGCTGACCGTCAACGGCGGTGCCGGCACCGACACGATCACCGGCGCTGACGGCGACGACGCCCTCAACGGTGGCGACGACAACGACCAGCTGCAGGGCGGCGCCGGCAACGACCGGCTGCTCGGCGGCAAAGGCGACGACAACGTCGCGGGTGGGGACGGCAACGACACGCTGACCTGGAACCCCGGCGATGGCAACGACGTCAACGACGGAGAGGCCGGGAACGACAAGGTCGTCAGCAACGGTGCTGCCGCTGCGGAGACCTACACCTACGAGACGGTCAACAACCGCGTGCTGTTCCAGCGGACCGAAGGCGCCCCGCCCTTCTCGATCGACCTCACGGCCGAGACGCTGGAAGTGAACCTGCTCGACGGCAACGACATTCTCGCTGCCCCACGGGTTGCGCCCTCGGGCGTGCAGGTTGTCGCCAACGCCGGTCCGGGCAACGACCAGGTGACTGGTGGTGACGGTGCCGACACGCTGAACGGCGAAGCCGGCAACGACTCGCTGACCGGCGGCAAGGGCGACGACACCGCCAACGGCGCCGCTGGCGACGACACGATGACCTGGAACCCGGGTGACGGGTCCGACGTCAACAACGGCGAAGCCGGTGTCGACACGGTTGTCAGCAACGGTGCCCCCGGCGACGAGGTCTACGACTACGCCCCGGCGGGCAACGGTCGCGTCCTCTTCCGTCGCACCAGCGCCCCGGCTTTCAACATCGATTTCGATGCTGAGAGCCTGGTCGTCGACGGCAAAGCTGGCAACGACCGGTTCACTCCGGCGGCGCCGGGCCTGACCACGGTCGAGATCACGATCAAGGCCGGCGACGGCAACGACGTGGTGACGGGCGCCGAGGGCGACGACACGCTGAGCGGCGAAGGCGGCAATGACACCCTGGCCGGAGGCAAGGGCGCCGACACCGTCTCCGGCGGTGACGGCGACGACACGATGACCTGGAACCCGGGTGACGGGTCCGACGTCAACGACGGCGACGCCGGCATCGACACCGTGCAGAGCATCGGCGCCCCGGTCGACGAGGTCTACACCTACGGCCCGGCCAACGGAAGGGTGCTGTTCCAGCGCACCACCGCGCCGGCCTTCAGCATCGACCTCACCGCCGAGAAGCTGATCGTCGACGGCAATGCCGGCAACGACCAGTTCAGCCCCACTATCCCGGGCCTGCAGGCCCTGGCGATCACCGTCAACGGCGGTGAAGGAGACGACTCGATCGTCGGCGCCGACGGCAAAGACACGCTCAACGGCGACGCGGGCAACGACCGCCTCGTCGGTGGCAAAGACCAGGACGTCCACAGCGGCGGCGCCGGCGACGACCTGATCGTCTGGAACAACGGTGACGGCTCCGACACCGCCAACGGTGGCATCGGCGTCGACACCTTCGAGTCCAACGGCTCGTCGGCGAGCGCCGACCTGACCACGCTCTCGGTCGTCAACGGCCAGACCGTGTTCGCCCGCACCAACCTGGTCCCGTTCACGGTCGCGTTCCCGAACGTGCTCGGCGGCGAGACCACTGGGGGCATCGAGGCAGTGACCAACAACCTCGATGCCGGTGACGACAAATTCACCGTCTCGCCCGGTCTGGCTCTGACCGTCACCGCCAACGGCGGCGCCGGCGATGACCAGCTGACCGGCGCCGACGAGGAGGACGCGTTCCTTGGCGGCGAGGGCGACGACGTCCTCACCGGCGGCGCCGGCAACGACGTCCTCGGCGGCGAGGCTGGCGACGACCAGCTGCTCGCCCGCGACGGGGTCGCCGACTTCGTCCGCGGCGGCGCCGGCAACGACAGCGCCCAGGTGGACGCGGCCCCGATCGACGGCGTCAGCGACGTCGAGGACATCGACGCCCCGGCCCCGCCGGAAGAGCCGGTTGAAGAGCCGAAAAAAGAGGAGCCGAAACAGCCCGAGCAGCCCAAACCCGGCGACACCAAAGCGACCCCGGTGACGCTCGGCGCCACCAAGGTGGCCAAGGCGGGCAAGAAGCTGTTCGCGCAGCTGCCGCTGTCCTGCCCGTCGACCGAGACCGGTGGCTGCCAGGTGAGCGTCACCCTGCAGACGGCGAAAGCGGTCAAGCTCGGCGCGGTGAAGGCGATCGTGGTCCTCGGCTCGGCGAACGTCACCCTCGCCCCGGGCGCCACGGCTACCGCCAAGATCCCGCTCAAGGCGAGCGCCTCGGCTCTGGCCAAGGGGGGCAAGCTCGCGGCGAAGGCGCTGTTCACCAGCACCGACAGCGCCGGCAACACGGTCAACACGACCGCTCTGGTTGCGCTGAAGGTCCCGCAGCCGAAGAAGTAGCCCAAGTCACGTTCCAGTGGGAAAAGAGCCCCGCCTCGGCGGGGCTCTTTTTGTTCAAGCGCAGCTAAAAGCTCGGTGTGCGGGAAGAACCGCGCCTCCAGGTCGTCACTAAAGGCAGACACCTTTTCGGCCACCGACCCCACGGTGGCAACCCCACGATCCCTGGAGGTATCACTCCGATGTTCCGTTCCTCGAAGCTGGCGGCCCTGCTGGTCGCCACGGCGTCCTTCGCGCCGCTGGCCATCCCTGTGGCCGCGGGTGCGGCGGTGACGTCTGACGTTCAGGGCAACGCCCTGAACGTGACCAGCACCGCGGCCGACCAGATCATCCTCAGCGTCGTCAACAACAAAATCGCGGTCAACGGCGTTGCCACGGCGCTCGACGCCGGGCCCAACGCGCAGATCGTCGTCAACGCCGGCGGCGAAGCTGACACGGTTGACGCCAGCGCTCTGGCTGCCGCCAGCTATGGCGCCCTGACGATCAACGGCGAGGCCGGCGAAGACAAGCTCACCGGCGGTGGCGGCAACGACATCATCAATGGTGGCGACGACGTCGATGAGCTGCGCGGCGGTGACGGCAACGACACCCTGACCGCCGGCAAAGGCAACGAGACGATCGTCAAGGGCGGCGACGGCGCCGACACGATGATCTGGAACAACGGCGAGGGCAGCGACGTCAACGACGGCGAGGCCGGCACCGACACGGTCCTCAGCAACGGCAACGACGCCGCGGGCGAGATCTACACCTACGAGGCTGGTGCCCCCGGTCGTGTCGTGTTCAAACGGGTCACGCCCGGTCCCTTCAGCATCGACCTCGAAGCCGAGCTCCTCGTCGTCAACGGCCTCGGCGGGGCGGACTCGTTCAGTCCCGCCAATGCGACCCCGATCGACGGCCGCACGCTGCTGACCGTGAACGGCGGCGCTGGTGCCGACACGATCACCGGCGCTGACGGCGGCGACGTCCTGAACGGCGGCGACGACGTCGACGAGCTGCGCGGCGGCGACGGTCAGGACACGCTCACCGGCGGAAAAGGCAACGAGCTCGTGATATCCGGCGGCGCCGGCAACGACAGGATGTTCTGGAATCCCGGCGACGGCAACGACGTCAACGATGGCGGCGAGGGCGAGGACATCGTGGCCAGCATCGGCGCCGCGGCGGGCGAGACCTACAGCTACGAAGCGAAACCGCAGGGTCGGGTTCTGCTCAAGCGGACCGCGGGCGCGCCGGAATTCACCATCGATTTCGCGGCCGAGCACCTCGAAGCCAGTCTGGAGGATGGCGACGACACGATCGCCCCGGTCGGGACCGGCCTTGCCGATCTTAAGTTCTCCGGCGACGGCGGCAACGGCAACGATCGGATCGTCGGCGCCGAAGGCATCGACATTCTCATCGGCTCCGCCGGCAACGACACGCTGATCGGCGGCAAAGACGAAGACGCTGCCAACGGCGGTTCTGACGACGACACGATGATCTGGAACAACGGTGACGGCAGCGATCGCAATATCGGCGGGAACGGCAACGACGTCAGCATCGTCAACGGCAGCGACGCCGCCAACGAGGTCTTCACCTACGGCCCGGAGGTGGCTGCCGCTCGTGTCCGCCTCGACCGTGCCCCCAACGCCCAGGGCGCCGGTGCCTTCGGCATCACCCTCGAGGCCGAGAGCCTGGTCATCAACAGCCTTGGCGGCAACGACAAATTCGACCCGGCTGCTGCCGGCATCGGCGGCCGCACGACGATCACCGTCAACGCGGGCGCTGGCAACGACACGGTCACCGGCGGTGACGGGGTCGACGTCCAGAACGGCGACGCCGGCAGCGACACGCTGGTCGGCGGCAAAGGCGGCGACGTCGCCAACGGCGGCGACGGCGACGACACGATGATCTGGAACAACGGCGACGGCACCGACAAGAACACCGGTGACGCCGGCGTCGACACGGTCGTCAGCAACGGCAACGACGCGGCTAACGAGGTCTACACCTACGGCCCCCGCGCCGAGGCAGGCCGCGTCCAGCTGAACCGCCTGCCCAACGCCCAGGGAGCCGGTGCCTTCGGCATCGACCTCTCGGCCGAGCGGCTGATCGTCAACGGCCTCGCCGGCGATGACAAATTCAGCCCGGCCGCTGCCGGTCTGGCTGGTCGCACCGCACTCACGATCAACGCGGGCGGCGGCAACGACACCGTCACCGGCGGTGACGGTGTCGACGACCTGCACGGTGACGGCGGCAACGACATGCTGTTCAGCCGCGACGGGGTCGCCGACTTCGTCCACGGCGACGCCGGCACCGACAGCGCCCAGACCGACGCGCTGACCCTCGACAAGGTCGATGGGGTCGAGAAGATCGACGCACTCGGTCAGGACCGGAAGGCGCTGCTGCCGCGGCTCGGCAAGGCGAAGGTGACGATGGTCGGCAAGCGGCTGGTTGCCCGCCTGCCGCTGACCTGCCCGGTCGCCGAGACCGGCGGCTGCAAGGTCCGGGTCACGCTGAAGACCGCCAAGGCCGTCCGCATTGGCAAGAAGAAGCGGACCGTGGTCCTCGGCAGCACGAGCGCCAAGCTCGCCGCCGGTGCCATCACCACCGTACGGATCCCGCTGAACAAGCGGGCGGCCACCCTGGCCAAGGGCGGCAAGCTGGTCGTGAAGGCGCTGATCACCAGCACCGACAGCGCCGGCAACAAGGCCAAGGCCACGAAGAAGCTGGCGCTGAAGGTTCCGCGCGCCAAGAAGTAGCTCGCGGTCCCCGTTTCACCAAGAGAGGCCCCGCCACCTGGCGGGGCCTTTTTTCGTGCCCGGGACAGGTAGCGTGACCGCCGCATGTCCACCCCGGTGAAAGCGGTCACCTTCGACTTCTGGAACACGATCGCCTCGGTCCCGAGCGGCGCGATGGAAACCGCGCGCCAGGAGGCGGTCATCGCCGCCTGCGAGGCGCACGGGCTCGAGGTCGAGGCCGGGCTGCTGGCCTCCCATCTCGACCAGGTGGGGGAGAGCTACCACCGCTCCTGGTCCGAAGGCCTGCACTTCCACCCGCGCCAGGGAGCGGAGATGCTGGCGCTGGCGCTCGGTGCCGAGGGTGAGGCTGGCGAGCAGGTCGCGGCGGCGTTCCTCGGCGCCGGCCGGGGCGCCCAGCTGGAGCTCTCACCCGGCATCCGCGAGTGCCTGGGAGCCCTCTCGGAGCAGGGCTTGCGGCTGGGCATCGTCTGCGACGTCGGCTTCACCGGCGGCGAGCTGCTGCGCGGCATCCTCGAGGCTGAGGGCCTGCTGACCCACTTCTCTGGCTGGGGCTTCTCCGACGAGGTCGGCCACTACAAGCCCGCCCCCGAGATCTTCGAAGCCGCCCTCTACACCCTCGGCGCCACCCCCGCCGAGGCGGTCCACGTCGGCGACCTGCGCCGCACCGACATCGCCGGCGCCCAGGCGCTCGGAATGGGCACGGTCCGCTACCGCGCCCTCAACGACGACCCGGATCCGGGTGCCGAAGCCGACCATGTTCTCGACGACCATCGCGACCTGCCGGCCCTGATCGCGCGTCTGGCCTGACAGAGGGGCTTCAGCTACCGGCAGAGAGCCTCGCGGGCGATCCAGTCGCCGGCCTTCGACGGCTTGCCGGCAGCGGGTCGTCTCGCTCCGCACTCGAGCTTGTCGGCTTGGACCCCGCTGAGCGGCCGCGCGGCGGTGCTCCCAAGCAGCAGCGGGATCGGGTTGATCGGGGTGTCGTAGCGGCGCACCTCGAAGTGCAGGTGGGGGCCGGTCGAGTAGCCGGTCGAGCCGACGTAGCCGAGCGGGGTGCCGCCTTCGACCTGCGCGCCGACCGAGGTCGCGATCGAGGAGAGATGGGCGTACCAGGTGGTGTAGCCGAGCCGGTGCTGGACGACGACGAGGTTGCCGTAGCCGGCCGCGTTGTAGCCGGCGAAGATCGTCGTGCCGACGCCGGCCGCCTGGACCAGGGTCCCCTGGGGGACCGGGAAGTCGAGCCCCTGGTGGGTGCGGCCGCCGCCGCGCGGAGCGCCGAAGCCATCGCCGATCGGCCCAGAGACCGGCCGGTAGAAGCTGACCGGCCCGCCCGGAGTGGGAGCGCTTGGTGCGGTCGCGGTCCCGTGCCCGCGCAGCGAGGCGATCGTCGCCGGGCCGGCGAGGCCGTCGGCGCCGATCCCGGCGGCGCTCTGCGCCCGCGTCACCGCTGCCTGCGTCAGCGGCCCGAAGAGGCCATCCGCCCTGCCGGCGCCATAGCCCCCGCGCTGCAGCAGGTACTGGAGTGCCGCCACGTCCCAGCCGCGGTTGCCGATCCGCATCGTGCGGCTGCCCAGCCCCGGGCGCCCGCGCCACCCAAGCGCTCTCCGCGTCCGCGGCCCGGCGATGCCGTCGGCGGCGAGACCGCGGCGGTGCTGGAAGGCGACCACGGCGCGCCGCGTCAGCGGCCCGCGGATCCCGTCGACGTCGCCCTTGTATAGCTGCAGGTGCTGCAGGGCCGACTGCAGGGCGGCGACGTTCGCCGGAGACGCGCCGGCGCGAGCCGGGACGACGAGGGCGAGGGCAACCAGTGCCGCTGCGCCGATTGCTGCGAAGGGGCGCATCTCTTAGTGGTCGGAAGGGAAGCTCGGCCCCACAACCCCCTGCAACGGCCCGTGCATAGAGCGGCGCCTGAGCCGACTCAACCTATGGGCACGGCTGGTTTCGAACCAGCGACCTCTCGCGTGTGAAGCGAGCGCTCTCCCACTGAGCTACGCGCCCGGGACGGGTGATGATACGGCGGCGACGGGTTCGGCGCCGCTGCGCAGGGCGGCGGCGACGAAGGGGAAGATCAGGGTCGAGAGCATCGCCGCGCCGACCAGGCCGGCGGCGGTGGAGGCGCGCATGTGACCGCCCTCGGTGGCGATCGTGGTGATCGCAACCACGAGTGGCAGCTCGGTCGCCGAGTAGAAGGCGAGGGCGGCGCGATCGCGGACGTTGAGCACGCCGCGGTAGAGCAGCATGGCGGGAATGCCGCGGACGACGAGGAAGAGGCAGAAGAAGAGGACGAGCTTGCCGATCGCCGCCGCCGAGCCGAGCGCCTCGAGGTCAAACGAGATGCCGCTGGCGACGAAGAAGAAGGGGACGAAGAAGCCGAACCCGACGGCGGTCAGCTTCGACTCGAAGACCTGCAGCTCGTGGCCCTGGAGGGCGAGGCGGGTGATCATCCCGGCGACGAAGCCACCGAGCAGGATGTCGAGGCCGAGCTTGCCGGCCAGCAGGACGAGGCCGAAGACGAGCACGACGGTGATCCGCACCGCCAGCTGACTGCTCGCCTCGAAGGTCCGCTCCAGCGCCGGCCAGCCGCGCCAGGCGTACCGCATCGAGCCAACCGCCAGGACCAGCGCGAGGGCGACGAAGGCGAGCAGGATCGCCGCCTCGTGGAGGGGATTGGTAGTTGAGAGGACCAGGGTGACGAGCAGGATCGGGCCGAACTCGCCGGCGCCGCCCGCGGCCAGCAGGTAGGTGCCGAAGGGCGTCTTCAGGTCGCCGTTGTCGCGCAGGATCGGGATCAACGTCCCGATCGCCGTCGTCGCCATCGCCGAGCCGGTGTAGAGGTAGGAGACGACCACACCGGCGGCGGCGAGGACGCCGCCGAGCCCGTAGGCGAGGACGACGGAGAGCAGCCAGCCCCAGGCGCCGAGCTTCATCGGAACGCCTTTGATCCGGTTGAAGTCGATCTCGTAGCCGGCGAAGAAGAAGAGCATGCCGAGCCCGAGGTCGGAGAAGAATTCGATGAAGTCGTCCTTGTGCGCGAGGTCGAGGACTTCGGGCCCGATCAGGATCCCCAGCACGAGCTCGAGGACCACGACCGGCGGCGCGAAGCGCTTCGGCACCGTCGCCACCGTGATCGCGGCGATCGCCGCGACGACGACGATCGCGAAGAAGGAGTCGGTATCGACGGTTACCAAGGCGGAGCCGATCCTATGGCGAGCCGGGTAGGATGGCCAGTGGACCGTGCTAGGCGGGGAATCAGCGGTGCCTTGTAACCCGAAATCCGCTTAGCGGGGCCGAATACCGTTTCGAGGGGCTGGCCGTCGGGGCCGGTGCGTCGCGGCGGCGTTGACGGCCGGGTCCTGCGCGACGTGGGCACGCGAATCAGGTCAGGTCCGGAAGGAAGCAGCCTTAAGCGGATGCCGCGGGTGCCGCAGGAGAGCCCGGCCCGAGCCTAAAACGACGAACACGCCCGGTGACCTCGCTTCGAAGGACGGGTGCACGGTCCATATTTCGCCTCAGTCGATGAGGCGCTTGCGCATCTGGCGGATTGCGACCCGCCAGGTGGCGAAGGCAAAGGCGACGAGGAAGGCGAAGCGGAGCAGGTCGACCGCCTCGAACCCGAAGGCGCCGCCGCGGACCAGTTCGACCAGCTGGTGCAGGGGGTTCAGCTGCGCGACGATCTGCACGCCCTCCGGCAGGCCGTCGATCGGGAAGAAGGTGCCGGCGACGAGGAAGAGCGGCGTCACGAACAGCGCCGTCACGTAGTTGAACTGGTCGATCTTGGCGACGGTCGCCGCCATCGCGACGCCGAATCCGGCGAAGCCGAGCGCGGTGACGAAGGCGAAGAGCGGCACCAGCAGCATCCCCGGCTCCGGGTCCAGCCCCCAGAAGAAGGTGACGATCAACGGCACGCAGCCGTAGACGGCGGAGCGGGTCGCGATCCACAGCATCTCGGCGCTGACCAGCTCTTCGACGTCTACCGGGGCGGCGAGGATCGCTTCGTAGGTGTTCTGGAAGCGGTGCTTGACGAAGGTGCCGAACATCGCCGGCAGGGCGGAGGAGAAGATCACCGCCGTCGCCACCATCCCGGTGCCGACGAACTGGATGTAGGGGACGCCTTCGACTTCGTCGACCAGGGTCGCGCTGAGCCCGAGCCCGAAGGCGAGCAGGTAGACCAGCGGTTCGAGCACGCTGGAGAAGGTGGTGCCGCGCCAGTAGGTGCGGAAGTTGGCGACCTCGCGGCTCATCACCCCAGCGATCGCCGCCGGTTCCAGCCGTCGCATCGTGCGGTTGGCGCTGGCGCTCACTCGGCCTCCTCCCCGGTGAGGAGGACGAAGACGTCCTCGAGCGTCGCGGCGCGGATCACGGCCTCCTCGGGGACGGCGCCGTCGTTGGCGCGCTCGGAGCCGACGATCGCGATCGCCGGGCCGGCCGGGCGCACGCGCAGGCCGGCGCCCTCGGCGCTGACCCGCAGCTCCGCCAGGCGCTCCGGGGGCGCGTAGACCTCGGCGGTCTGGCGGCCGGCGTGCTCGGCGATCAGGTCGGCGGGGCGGCCGCGGCTGATGATCCTGCCCTGGTGCATCACCGCCACCTCGTCGGCCAGCCGTTCGGCCTCCTCGATGTAGTGGGTGGACATGAGGATCGTGGTGCCGCGGGATTTGAGGTCGCCGATCAGCGTCCAGAGCTCGGTCCGGATCTGCGGGTCGAGCCCGACCGTGGGCTCGTCGAGCAGGACTAGGCGCGGCTCGTGCACGAGCCCGCGGGCCAGCAGCAGGCGGCGGCGCATCCCGCCGGAGAGTTTGTCGACGGCGTCGCGGCGGCGGTCGCGCAGGCGGGCGAGGTCGAGGCAGCGGTCGACCGCGGCGCCGACGTCCTTGACCCGGTAGAGCCGCGCGTAGACGGCGAGGTTGTCCTCGACGGTGACGTCGACATCGAGGTTGTCGAGCTGGGGGACGACGCCCATTTCGGCCCGCGCCGGCTTCGATTCCCCTGGCAGCTCGTAGCCGAGCACACGCAGCTGGCCGGCGTCGGCGATTGCCTGGCCGGTGAGCAGCCGCATCGTCGTCGACTTGCCGGCGCCGTTGGGGCCGAGCAGGCCGAGGCAGATGCCTTCCGGCACGTCGAGGTCGAGCCCATTGACGGCCGTGATCGGGCCGAAGCGCTTGACGACGCCGCTGAGTTCGATTGCTGCCATGACCCCTGATGCTTTCATGGTCGGGGTCTCGGCCCGCTCCCGACTTTGTCCCCCCTGTGGGGGGCAAAAGCTCCGATGCGGCTCAGGCGGAGGCGAGCCGCTCGGCCAGCCAGAGGTCGCAGAGCCAGTCGCTCTGCGCGCCGGCCTTGCGGGCGATGACGATGCCATCGGGCCCGCCGCTCGCCGTCACTTTCTTCCAGCGGGTCGAGGCGGGGACGGCTTTCAGCGCCGCGACGATCGCCTCCGGGGCGCCGTCGGTGGGGCGGACGCGGCCGTCGCGCGACTTTGCCTCGAAGGGCTCTGTGGCGCCCGCGACGACGATCTCGCTCGCCCCGGTCCGCTCCTCGCCGCCGAGCCGCACCGTGACCGCGCGGCCGTGGCGCTGCCCGCTCAGGACCAGGGCGCCGTGGACCCGCGGGCCGACCCGGCCGCTGGTCGCGTCGCGGGTCTCGATCGAGACCTTGGGACGCTCCGTCACCTCCAGCCCCAGCGGCGCCATCGCCCGCCCGACCCGCTCGTAGCCGGAGTCCATCTCGCCCCCGGGGGCAAGGGCGCGGAAGGAGCCGTAGAGGGCGGCGATCACGATCAGCGGCCCGCCGATCAGGAGCGGCACGAAGGATTCGAGGAAGTAGATCGGCGGCACGGTGAGGAAGATCAGCGCGGTGACGATCATCCCCAGCCGGATGCTGCGGCGCCCGGCGTCCCACATCTCGGTGCGGGCGCGAACCGCGTCGGCGTCGATCGGCCCGGTCGCCAGCGCCGCCCAGAGCTCCGGCTCTTCCATCGTCGTCGGGTTCTCGACCTCGCGGCCGCCCTCGGCGGCGGCGCGGCTGCTGGCGGCGGCGCTGCCGGACGCGGTCCGCTCCAGGTCGGAGCGCTGCAGGGCGAAGAGGATCACGCAGTAGACGGCGACGACGCCGAAGATCAGGCCCAGCGCCAGCTTCGGGTTCGAGTCGCCTTCCCCCAGCGTCAGCCCGATCGCCGCGACGATCGCGGCGACGACGAAGATCCCGACAATCCCGAAGCGCGAGGAGCGCTTGAATCCGCCAGACACCGGCGCCAGCCTATCGTCGGCGAATCCGGGAGACTGGCGGCTTGCTCGACGAGCGCTGGATCAGATCGCTGCACGTGGAGTCGATGCGCCGGGCCGACCTGCACGCCGAGCGGGAGCGGCACGTCCTCTTCCAGGCCTCGACGATCGGGGCGCTGCTGGAGGGCGCCTACGAGGGCGACCTCAGCTTCGCCGAGCTGGCCGAACGCGGCGACCTTGGGCTGGGGACGCTGAACGGGCTCGACGGGGAGATGATCGCGCTCGAGGGCGAGTTCTTCCGCGCCGACGTCGACGGCGCCGTGCACCCGGTCCCGCCCGAGGCGCTGACCCCGTTCGCGGTGGTGACCCGGTTCGAACCCGAGGTCGATGTGCGGATCGAGGCGGCGGACGGTGCGCTCGACCACAGCGGCCTGCTGACCCGGCTCGACGCCCTGGTCCCGGCCGGCGCCACCTCCTGCGCGATCCGCCTCGACGGCCGCTTCGAGCTCGTCCGCGCTCGCTCGGTCCCGCGCCAGCACCCGCCATACCGGCCGCTGACCGAGGTCGTCGCCGAGCAGCACGTCTTTGAGCTGGCGGACGTCGAGGGCACGATGCTGGGCTTCCGCTTCCCCGCCTACGTCGAGGGGATCGAGGTCGCCGGCTACCACTTGCACTTCATCAGCGAGGACCGCAGCCATGGCGGCCACGTCCTCGACTCCCGCAGCACGGCGCTGCGCGCCCGCCTCGACCCCTCCAACGACCTCCACGTCGAGCTCCCGCCCGCGGTTGACCTCACCGACCCCGACCTCGCCGCCGCCACGCATGCGGCGGTCGAGGTCGTCGAGCGAATCGGCCGGTAGGCCGATTCGCACTTAATCCCGCATAGCGGGAGGAAGTGCGAACTCAGCAGCGGCGGTAGACCTTCCAGGACTCGTTTGCCGCCACTGGTTTGAAGCCGGCGGGGACGTCGAGCGAGAAGTCGGTCGGGTCGCCGGGGTCGAGGATGAAGTTGTGGATCACGAACTCCGAGGCGGGGGCGACGAAGTAGCCGCGGGTCGGGGCGCCTTCCTCGCTGGCGCTGACGATCTGGGTCGGCTTCACGTCGAGGCCGAAGGCGAGGCGGGGGACGGCGCGGTGGTTGGGGACGGCGACCTCGCCGCAGAGCGGCTCGAAGGCTCCGGCATCGACTAGGTCGGTGAGGTCGCGCTCGATCCGGGCCTGGTTGGTGAGGTCGGTGTCGACGCGGGAGTCGAGGTCCCACTGGTTCGGGGCCCAGACGACGAACATCAGCGCGACCACGGCGGCGAAGACCTGCCAGCGGCGGCGCCAGGGATCGCCGCGCTCCAGCAGCCGCCACCCGAGCAGGCCGACGGCAACGAAGATCGCCAGGATCGCGGCGGCGAGCATCGTGTAGCGGGGGAGGATCGCGAGGCCGCCGCAGGCGAGCAGCGCGAAGGCGAGAAGGGCGAGCGCCGTCGCGGCGGCGCCGAGCACCGAGCGGCGGCGCATCAGCATCAGGCCGAGCGCGAGCCCACCGGCGGCCCCGATCATCCCCGGCCACTGCAGCACCTCGCCGAGCCGGCGGGGTCCATATAAGACGAGGTCAACCGGACCGGTCTGCCGTTCGAGCGTCTCCACGGTTTCTTTGGTCCCCGTCCATGAGTACAGCGGGTCGCCCGCGGTGATCGCGTCGAAGAGCGCCCAGAGAACGGGACCGGCCAGGGCCAGCGCCGCCAGCCAGACGAGCTCCTGGGTACCCCGCTCGCGGCGCCAGTCGAGGCGCCAGCGCCCGAGCCGAATTCCGGTGTGAGTTTTGTCCTCTATGCGGTCATAACTCACACCGCTGCGGATCTCCAAGGCCAGCCAGGCCCAGTAGACCACGGCGAACAGCCAGGCCTCCGGGCGCAGCAGGCCCGCGGGGACCAGCAGGGCGAGCACCGGCCATCCGGTGCGCGGGCGGCGAGCCTCGAGCGCCAGCGCTCCCAGGCAAAGGGCTATGTACGGGAGGTCGATGTAGGCGCGCAGGCCGTTGGAGAGGAAGGGGGCGCGGGTGAGGACGATCGCGGCGGCGACGGCGCCGACCCAGCGGTCGAACCAGCGGGCGCCGAGCCAGTAGACGAGCCAGGCGATCAGGCCCAGGGAGGCGTAGGCGATGACCATGATCACGGTGATCGCGCCGTCGCCAAGCGGAGTCGAGAGGAGCCCGATCAGCTCGGTCAGCGGGTGCGGGGTGGGCGGCAGCGCGGCGCCGACGTCGGGGCTCTGGCCGTGCGCCAGTTCGCGTCCCCAGACCAGCGCGTAGATCGTGTCGTAATTGGGAAAGCCGACCGGGAAGACGAGCAGCAGCGCCGCCGTCACCGCGGCGACCCAGGCGGCCGGCGCAAGCCAGCTGGAGACCCTCGGTGGCACGCGCGCACGGTACCGGGAGCCGCCCCGGGGGCGCGGGTGGGCCGTGGATACACTGGCCGAAGACCTGATGAGCGCCGAGTCGACCTCCCTCTACCGCCGCCACCGCCCCGGGTCCTTCGACGAGGTCGTGGGGCAGCAGCACGTCGTCCGCACCCTGCGGAACGCGGTCGAGCGGGACAAGGTTCACCACGCCTACCTCTTCGTCGGCTCGCGCGGGACCGGCAAGACCTCGATGGCGAAGATCCTGGCCCGCTCGCTGAACTGCGAGCGCGGCGGGCCGACGGTGACGCCGTGCGGGGAATGCGAGTCCTGCTTGACGATCGCCGCCGGGACCTCGATCGACGTGATCGAGATGGACGCCGCCTCCAACCGCTCCGTCGACGACGTCCGCGACCTGCGCGAGCGGGTCGCCTACGCGCCCGCCGGCGGCCACTGGAAGGTCTACATCCTCGACGAGGCGCACATGCTGACCAAAGAGGCATGGAACGCCTTCCTGAAGACGCTGGAGGAGCCGCCGCCGAAGACCGTCTTCGTCCTCGCCACGACCGAGTCGCACAAGGTGATGGCGACGATCGCCGACCGCTGCCAGCGCTTCGACTTCCAGCGGCCCTCGCTGGAGCAGATCTCCGAGGTGCTGACCCGGGTCGCGGCCTCGGAGTCGATCGAGGTCGAGGAGGGGGCGGTGGCGATGATCGCCCGCTCCGCCCAGGGCAGCTTCCGCGATGCCCTCGGCACCCTCGACCAGCTGGTCGCCTTCGGCGGGGCCGACTCGGGCGCGGCCCAGGTCGGGCTCAACGACGTGCTGGAGATGCTCGGCGCAGCCGACGCCGAGCTGCTCTTCGACGCGGTCGACGCGGTCGCCGCCTCCGACCCGAAAGCGGTCCTGCTCGGCGTCGAGAAGATGGCTCGTTCCGGCCGCGACCCCTCGCAGCTCGCCCGCGACCTGCTCGCCCACCTGCGCTTCCTGCTCGTCGCCCAGACCACCGGCGAGGTTCCGCCTTCCTTCGTAGTTACCGCCACCGACGAAGCCCGCCTGCAGGCCCAGGCGAGCGCCGTCGGACCGGCGACCCTGGTCCGCACGATCGACGAGCTGGCCGACGCCCTGACCGCGGTGCGCGAGGGGGACGACGCGCGGATGGCCGTCGAGATCGCGCTGCTGAAGGCGGCGCGGCCGGATCTGGATCCGAATACCGAGGGACTGCTGCGGCGGATCGAGAAGTTGGAGAGTCAGCTGGGTGGAGGGGGCGCGGCCGCCGTTCCGCCTCCGCCACCCGCCGGCAACCCCGTGCCGGCGGCAGTGGACCCACCTGTTGCCGAAGAGGAGGAGGCCGAGCAGGAGGCAGCTGTCGAGCCGGAGGCAGCGGCGCAGCCAGAGTCGCCGGCCGAGCCCGACCCTGAACCACCGGCATCGGTTGAGGAGCCTCCGGTGAGTGCGGGCGACCTGTCTCTTGAGGAGATCTCGCGGATCTGGCCGACGGTGCTGGCCAAGTTGGGGGAGACGGCGCCGGCCTTGGCGGCGACCTTCGAGGGAGCGCGGCCGGTGGCGTTTGGCGAGGAGGGGCTGCAGATCGGGTTTCCGGCGGATAAGACGTTCAACAAAAAGAAGGCCGAGTCGCCGGAGCGGCGCGAGGCTGTCGCCGCCGCGTTCGAGGCGGTCGCGGGCCAGGCGCTGAAACCGACCTACGTTCTGCTCGAGGGCGAGGAGGAGCCCGCGGCGCAGCCGCAGGGCGAGCCGGCGGCCAAGGACGCCGGGGTCGACGAGGACGAGCTGATGGAACGACTTAAGAACGAGTTCGACGCGGAGGAGGTCAGTTAGGTGGCTCGAGGAGGCGGTCCCGGGGGCTTCGACATGAATGCCCTGATGAAACAGGCGCAGCAGATGCAGGACCAGATGCTGCAGGCCCAGGAGCAGCTCAAAGACGAGGTCGTCGAGGCCAGCGCCGGTGGCGGCATGGTCAAGGTGAAGATGGGCGGTGACCTGACCCTGCGGGAGATCGTCATCGACCCCGAGGCGATCGACCCCGAGGAGTCGGAGATGCTGGCGGAGATGGTCCAGGCCGCGGTCAACGAGGGCCTGCGCGCGGCGCAGGAGCTTGCGAGCTCGAAAATGGGCGGGATCACCGGCGGCCTCGGCGGTCCGGGCGGCATCCCGGGACTGGGTTGAGCGAGGGTCCGGCACCGCTCGCTCGCCTCGTCGCCGAGCTATCGCGGCTGCCGGGGATCGGGCAGCGGACGGCGCAACGGCTCGCCTTTCACCTGCTGCGCGCCCCCGACGAAGAGGCCTTCGCGCTCGGCGACGCGATCCGCGAAGTGAAGGAGAAGGTCGGCCTCTGCGAGGAGTGCTTCAACCTCGCCGAGGGGCCGCGCTGCCGGATCTGCGCCGACCCCGACCGCGACCGGGCGACGATCTGCGTGGTCGAGGAGCCGGCCGACGTGATCCCCTTCGAGCGCACTCACGAATATCGCGGCCTCTACCACGTGCTCGGTGGCGCCCTCTCGCCGATCGACGGGGTCGATGCCGAGGACCTGAAGATCCGTGAGCTTGTCGAGCGGGTCGGGCGCGGTGGCGTTACCGAGGTGGTGCTGGCGACCAACCCGACCACGACTGGCGAGGCGACCGCCCTGCACATCGCCGAGCGGCTGCGGGGACAGGTCAGCGTCACCCGCCTGGCAAGCGGCCTCCCGGTCGGCGCCGATCTCGAGCACGCCGACGAGGTGACGCTGGGCAAGGCCCTCGCGGGCCGTCGCAGTATCGATTGAGTCGGACCGAGTCCGCGGAAATCGCGGCAGCCGAACGTTCGTCCTGGACGGGTGTCGTCTCGCAAATTGCGGACATTTTGTAAATCTTTGTCCGCCCGGTTCGCCAAGGTCAGCCCGTGGCGGACCATTCGCACACTTCAGGCGGGGGCCAGGCAGGGCGAATCGCGCGCGAGGTATCGGCCCAGCAGGCGGCGCTCCTGCGCAAGCTGAGGAACGAGCTCGGCGACGGCGAGGCCTTCGCGATCGCGGCCGAACGCCTGGCCGAGGACTTCGGCGCGGTGGCCGCGAACGCGGTCGACGCGGTCGCCGGGGCCGAGATCGCTACTCCCTCCGACGAGTTCGCAATTGAGGACGGTATGCGGCCGAAAGTGCGAACGCAGGAGGTGGGAGGAGGGGATGCGCTGAGGGAGCTCCCCAGCCTCTACGCGCCCGGGCATATGCGGCGGCGGCTCGAGCAGCTGATTGAGACGAACCGGCGCTACGGGCACCCGTTCGCACTGGCGGTATTCGATGCCTCGGGACCGGGGACGCGCAACGGCGACGCCGGCGGCGGGCAGGAGACGGTGCTGGCAATTCTCGGCGCGGCCCTGCGCGACAGCATCCGCATCGTCGACGAAGCCTTCCGGCTGGAGGAGGACGCGATCTGCGTCCTCGCTCCAAACCTGCGCACGGTGGAAGGGGTGCAGATGGCGGAGCGGCTGCTCGGCCTGCTCGACGACCTCGAGAAGGCGGGGGGGCTGCGGATCGACGTCGCCGCCGGGGTCGCCGCCTGTCCCGAGCACGGCACCGACGCTGAGGAGCTGCTGCGCAAGGCCGACGCCGCTCTCTGGCGCGCCCGCGCCGTCGGCCAGCCGGTCGGCGTCGGCGCCCTTGCCTGACGCGTCTGCTCTCACACGTCTATAGGACGTGTAAATGCAGACGCGTGGCTGAGGCTGTCCCGAACTTGTGCAAGATCTCTCACAGATTCTTCAAATCTGCCGATAACGGCGGTAAACCCGGGTTTCCGGTGGGAAGATCCTCCGGCGAGTCGAATTGTGACCGCGTAACCACCCGCCCCACGCACCTCCAAGACCAAGCCAGAAATGCCAGGAATCCGCACCAACGCCGCCGCCGAAGTTCTCGGCGTGAGCCCCAACACCTTGCGCAGCTGGGAGCGCCGCTACGGCTACCCGACGCCGAAGCGGACGGTCGGCAACCACCGCAACTACGAGCTGGTCGAGCTGCAGACGCTGCGCGACGCGCTCGCCCACACCGGCAACATCTCCTCCGCGATCGAGCTGGCGCGCCAGCGCCAGGCCGAGCCGGCCAGCGGCGATGGCCTGCTGGCCGCCTTCGAGAGCTTCGACGAGGGCGCCGCTGACCGCGCGGTCGAGGAAAGCCTGGCCCTGCGGCCGCTGGAGCGGACCGTCGAGGAGCTGCTGCTGCCAGCGATCGACCGCCTTGCCGCCGACCCCGGCCGCGAGGCCGAGCTCGAGTTCGCCGCCCGCTGGGCCACGGGCTGGCTGCACGGGGCCCGCCGCCTCGCCTCCGCCGCCTCGCGCCCGGCCGGGATCCTGCTGCTCGACTCGAGCCCGGGCCAGGACGCCGAGGAGGTCCACACCCAGGCCCTCGACCTCGCCCTGCGCCGTGCCGGCTTCCGCGTCCTCGTCCTCTCCAACGAGCTCGGCGACGAGCGGCTGGAGCGGGCGCTCGGGGCGCTGGACCCGACCGCGATCGTCGTCTGCGGCCCCGGGGCCGAGACCCGCGACGCGATCGCCCTGGTCCGCAAGATCCGCGAGCTCGGCTTCGTCGCCCCGCTCTACGGCTTCCGCGCCGCCGGCCTGATCGGCGCCGCCGTGCCCTCCGCCGGGGAGCTCCCGAGCGAGGTCACCTCGATGCTGAACACCGCTCTCCGCCGCCGCGAGCAGCTCCCCGCCTAGCGCGCCCCGCAGCGGTTCGAAAAGCCCCTCCAAGAGGAGCGCTGGTGACCCCCTTGTCACCGCCTGGAGACGATCTGGTTACGGGCTGGAAACAGTGATGTAACGAGTTCGTAGAAGTTCAGTGAACCCGCTTGACAGAGCCATATCCGGCCCGGAACTGTGGCGCGGAATGGGTCAGTCAATGAAAGGAATCACTCGCATGAGCCAGACCTCGAGTGCGCGGCCGAGGCGCCGTCGCACGGCGCGGGCTGCCGTAATCGCCCTCGCTGTCAGCGCGCTTGGCGCAGTCGCGGCAGTGCCGCCGGCCGGCGCCGAATTCACCGTCCCCAAATGCGGCGGCGTCAGCACCAACGCCAACGGCGCCAGCTTCGCCAAAGGGGCGCAGGAACTGTTCAACAAACGGTTCAAAGAGAACTTCTGCGGTGACCCGAGCCTGCAGGTCACCTATAACGCCAACGGCAGCGGCGCCGGCATCGAAACGGCACAGCTGCGCGCCGGCACCTCGCGGTTCTGGGCGAGTGACGACCCACCGACCCCGGCGCAGGTCAACCTGATGAACAAAGGCGCCGAAAAAGAAGGCGGCGCCGGCCCGCTGATCGCCGACGGCAACGAAGGCAACGACGGCGTGGCCCACATCTTCCCGGTGGCCGCCGGCGCGATCGCGCCGCTGGTCAACTTCCCGGACAACTGCAACCCGGAAGCTCTCAACGACAAATTCCAGACGGTGCCGGACGCCGGCGCCAAAGGGCTGATCCGCGCCCGCTTCACGAAGAAACTGTTCGAGGAAGTCTGGGCTGGTGAGAAGAACGCCAAGTGGAGCGACGCCTTCCCCGAACTGGCTGGCGACGCCGACTGCGAAATCCCGATCACCCGGGTCGTGCGCTTTGACAAATCCGGCACGACCTTCGGGTTCAAGGACTACCTGCGGACGATCAACGGCGCCCGCGGCTGGACCGTGGCGTTCGAGACCGGCGCCAACGGCAACCGCGAGTGGCCTAACGCGGTCGTCGGCGCTCGCGCTGACTGCGCCGGCGCCACCGGCCCGGGCTCCCAGGCCGACACCACCGATCACCTGACCTCAGCCTGCGCCAACGGCGCCGGCGAACTGGTCAAAAAACTGGTCGAAACGGACGGCGGCATCAGCTACGCCGACATCCTCACGGCCCGCAACAACAGCTCCGGGACCGGCACCCTCGCCGTCAACCCGGCCGGTGCAACCGCGCCGACCACTCCGTACTGGACCCAGGTCCAGAACGGCAGCATCGCCGTCGGCTCCGCCGCGGAAACCAACGGCGAAGGCTTCACCGAGCCGACGCTCGACGAAGCCAACGGGTTCAAAACCACCGCCCTGGCGGCTCCCGGCCAGCGAGGCGCCAACTGCACCTCGGCCGGCCTGTTCAAAAACACCCCCGCCGACAGCCTCGGCGACTGGTCGAAAACGACCGGCGTCAACGCCACCACCGGGTACGGCATCTGCACGCTGACCTACGTGATCGCGTTCGACGACTACGCCAAGGTCTTCGGCGCTTCCGCCGAAGAGGAGGAAAAGGCCCGCACGGTCCGCGACTACCTCGAGAACATCGTCACCGAAGGTGCGCAGGCCCAGCTCTCCGGCCAGGACTACGCGGCGCTGCCGAATGACCTGCTGGAGCTGTCCCGGACCGCGGTCAAAACGATCGGGTGGAACAAGGCAGGCGACGGTGGCGATGACAACCCGCCGGTCGAAGACCCCAAGACCGACCCGAAAGCAACCCCGCCGACCCCTCCGGCTCCGCCCAGCAACGTGTTCTCGCTGTTGAAGAAGTCGATCTCGTCGAAAGCCGGCAGCGCGACCGTCTCGGTCAAGCTGCCCGGCGCCGGCACGCTCGACGTCCTCGGCACCGCGAAGTCCGGCAAGAAGAGCATCAAAGCCGGGCACGTGGTCCTCACCGCTGGCGCCGCCGGCACTTACAACGTGACCCTGAAGCCGACCGGCGCGGCGAAGCAGCTGCTCGCCAAGACCGGCAGCCTCAAGGTGGCGCTGAAGCTGACCTTCACGCCCAACGGCGGGACGGCCAGCACCTCCAACAGCTCCGTGACGCTGAAGCTCACGAAGAAAGGGAAAGGCGCCTGAGCCTCTCCTCTTAGTCCCGATCCCCCGGCGCAAAGCGGCGCCCGGGCTCCCCGCGAGCCCGGGCGCCGTGCCGGTGCCGGGGGCCGAACGAAATCCACCCAAACCGAAAAGCGACGAAGGGGCAGATGAACGACCAGCGCAAGGACAGTCCGGCCAAGAGGGCCTCGAGTCGCCTGCCGGTGAAACCGCCGCACGTTGACATCAAGGAAGCCGCCAAGGCCCTTGGCGAGCGCCTCGCGGCGGTCGGCCGCTGGTTCCTCAAGGACCCGCTCAACACCGGCCTGATCGTCGCCTCGCTGGTGCTGACGATCCTCTTCTTCAACCTGCTCGGCCAGATCCAACCCGCCTCCAATGGCGAAAAGGTGGCGCTGAGCGAGGTCATCCGCCTGACCGACAACAAGCAGGTCGAAGTCGCGACTCTGCTCGACCAGGACTCGCGTGTGGTGATCGACACGGCCAACGGCCGCCAGGTCTACGCCGCCTACCCGAGCTCCGACGCCCAGACCAACGGCCTGATCAAGCAGCTGACCAAGGGCGGCGCGATCGTCACCGTCGACCAGCAGGCCGACAAGCCCTCGAAGCAGATCCTGGTCCAGTTCCTGATCCCGATCCTGCTGCTCGTCTGCCTCTTCGTCCTCTTCACCCGGATCGGCCAGGACGGCGGCGCCGGCGCGTTCGCCGGCTTCTCCAAGTTCACCGGCAAGGGCCGCAAGCGCGGCGCCGAGGCGCCTGACCGCACCACCTTCGACAACGTCGCCGGCGCCGGCGAAGCCGTGGCCGAGCTGCGGGAGATCCGCGACTACCTGGCCGACCCGAGCAAATACGCCAAAGTCGGCGCCCGGGCGCCGAAGGGCGTGCTCCTGGTCGGCCCTCCCGGAACCGGCAAGACCCTGCTCGCGAAGGCGACGGCGGGGGAGGCCGACGCGGCCTTCTTCTCGCTCTCTGGCTCGGACTTCGTCGAGTCCCTGGTCGGGGTCGGCGCCGCCCGTGTCCGCGACCTCTTCGCCAAAGCCCGCAAGATGGCGCCGGCGCTGATCTTCATCGACGAGCTCGACGCCGCCGGGCGCAAGCGCGGCGCCGGCGTCGGCCAGGGCAACGACGAGCGCGAGCAGACGCTGAACGCGATGCTGGTCGAGATGGACGGCTTCGGCGGCGACGCCGGCGTCGTCGTCCTCGCCGCCACCAACCGGCCGGACATCCTCGACCCGGCGCTGCTGCGGCCGGGCCGGTTCGACCGCCAGGTGACCGTCGACGTGCCCGACGTCCACGGCCGCCTCGACATCCTCACCCTGCACTGCGGTGGCCGGCCGCTGGCGCCGGGGACCTCGCTCGAGCAGATCGCGAAGCTGACCTCGGGCTTCAGCGGCGCCGAGCTCGCCAACGTGATCAACGAGGCGGCGCTGCTGACCGTGCGCGAGGGCCAGACCGAGATGGACCAGGCAACGCTGGAGGAGGCGATCGACCGGGTCGTCGCCGGACCGGCCCGCAAGAGCCACGTCCTGACCGAGGAGGAGCGCTGGGTGATCGCGATCCACGAGTCCGCGCACGCCGTCGTGATCCGCTCGACCGGCCAGAAGACCTCGACCCAGAAGCTCTCGATCGTCGCCCGCGGCCGCCAGATGGGCACCGCCGCGAACATGCTCACCGACCGCGACGCGGTGGTGATGCAGGAGCCGGACATGCGCCGCCACCTGATCGCGATCGTCTCCGGCTTCGCCGCCGAGAAGATCGAGTTCGGCGTCGCCTCGACCGGGGTCCACGACGACCTCCACGCCGCCACCGCGATGGCCCGGCAGATGGTCACCTCGTACGGAATGTCGGATGAGCTCGGGCCGGTGACGATCGGCGAGAAGGCGGGCGAGGTCTTCCTCGGCGCCTCGCTGCAGGAGCTCGGCTCGGTCGGCCCAGCGACCCTGGAGCTGATCGACCGCGAGGTCGAGCGGATCATCAAGGACTCGGTCGCGACGGCGGAAGAGATCCTCCGCGCCAACTGGAGCGCCGTGTACGAGACCGCCAACGCGCTGGTCGAGACCGAGACCCTTTCCGGCCACGCGCTCGACGCCGTGCTCACCTCTGTCAAGCCGACCCTGCTCGCCCTCGGCGGCATCCGCGACGAGGACGGGGAGACGCGGGAGTTCGAGGCCCAGACCGGCGAGTTCGAGGCCCAGACCGACGGTGAGTAGCTGGGTCAAAGCGGCGCTGGCGACGGCGATGGCCGTGATCGCCAGCGCCATCGCCGCGAGCAGCGCGCCGGCGGCGGAGCCGATCTGGCGGCTGGAGCAGCCACCGCCGCCGCAGGGGTCCCCGTTCAACGTGCCGCTCGGCGCTCCCGGCGACCTCTCCTTCTGGGCCCCCAACCGGGGCCTCTTGACGGTTGAGGGCAACAGCACGATCCCGCGCGGCATCTACGCCTGGAACGGCCGCACCTGGCACCAGCTGGCGAGCGTCTGCGGCGGCTCCGGCGACACCGCCCGGATCGCCTGGGCGGGGCCGGACGAGTTCTGGGTGGTCAGCGTGCCGAGCCTGCCGCGCGCCGGCTCCGGTCTCGCCCTCTGCCGCTTCAAGGGCGGCCAGGTGGTCGGCTCGTTCAGCACCCGGGTCGATGCCGCGGACCCGTTCCGCGTGATGGACTCGGCCACCTGCAACGGCCCCAGCGACTGCTGGTTCGGCGGCATCGGCTCCCAGGACGCGCTCGGCGAGCGGGTCGGGGCCTTCCACCTGCACTGGAACGGGTCCGATCTGCAGACCGTCTACGGGCCGCAGGGCAGGGGAGTGACCGACATGGAGTTCCACGCTGGCGGCCTGTTCGAGAGCACGGTGGTCGGGCGAGCGCGGGAGAACCGCACCGACCCGGTTGAGCTGGCGGCGCCGGAGAGCACGCCGCGGCTGCTGCACCGGATCACCGGCACCACCTTCGCCAACGACTCGTTCCTCCCGGCCCCGCTCGGCGAAGTGCCGGCCGACGGCACCGAGCTGCTGGCGCTCGACAGCGACGGCACCGACCTCTGGGCGGTCGGCGGCGGCGCTGCATCGGGTCCCTCGGCGCCGGAAGGCAGCACGGTGCCGCGGCCGCCACTGGCGGCGCGGCTGGTCGGCGGCGCCTTCCAGGAGGTGCCGCTGAGCGGTGCTGAATTCGGCCCGACCGACCGCTTCGGCGACGTCGCCGCGATGCCCGGCAGCGACGACGCGATCGCCACCGTAGTCCCCTTTGCCGACCGCCGCAGCGCCAACAGCAAGGCAACGGTGGCCCGGATCGCGCCCGACGGAACGACGACCACGACCCGGCTGCCGGCCTCCGGGGCGGGCCGCGGCAGCGCCGCCCGGATCGCCTGCCCGGCGCCGGAAGAATGCTGGCTGGCGACCTGGGGCGGCTGGCTCTTCCACCTCACCGATGGCACCCAGCTGCCGGAAGACACCGACCCCAGCTTCGCCAGCCTGATCGACTTCCGCCCCAACGAGGCGGCGGAACAGTTCGTGCCGGACGCGCTCCCGGTCGACGACTCCAACCTCTTCGCCCCGGCGCCGGTCGAAGACGCGAAACCGGTGAAGGGCAAGACCAAGCGCCAGCCGCCGCTGCTGAAGGCGATCCGCTCCGAGCTCGACGGGCTGACGCTGAACGTCAGCTTCACCGTGACCCGGCCGGCGAAGGTGGCGCTGGTCGCCAAGCGCGGCGGCACCACCGTGGCGCGGACGCCGAAGCGCCGGTTCGGCCGCGGCCGTCACTCACTCAGCCTGCAGCTGAGCCGCGAGCGCTACCCGACCAAGCTCTCGTTCGAAACCAAAGAGCTGAAGAAGTGAACGCTGCGACGAGCACGAGGGTGCAGGCGAACCGCCGGCGCCTGCTGCTGGCGGTCGCCGTCCTCGCCGCTGCAGTCGGCTTCACCCTGGCGGCCGCCAGCGGCCGCGGCGCGCCGCCCCCGCCCGGGTTCGGGCCGCTGCCGCTGATCGGCACCGCTGACCCGGTGATGAACCTGATGGGCGCTGCCCCCGCTGGCGAGCCGGGGGAGGCCTGGGGATACCGGCAGCTGCCGCTGGCGGTCGGCGCGGCCGAAGTCGGGTCGCGGTCGGTCCGCTTCGGCCCGCAGCCGAGCTCCTCCAGCTTCCGTCCCCAGCTCGCCTTCCTCCGCTACACCGAGGGCAACGGGTGGCAGGTCTTCGACACCCCGGTCGACGCCTCCGGCAACCCCTACCGCGGCCCCGCACCGAACCGGCTCTCGGCCCGGATCACCCGCCGCGGCGGCGGCGTCCTGGTCGGGCGCGACACCAGCAAACCGGTCGCCGACCAGCTGGTCGCGCTCGGCCACGACCCGGGCGGCTCCTGGCGGGTGCTGCCGGCGCCGCCGGCGACCGTCCTGCTCCCGGCGGAAGGCGAACGCCCGGCGGAGGCCCTCGCCGGGGACCTCGGCGAGGGCCGCGTCGCCGACGCCGCCTTCGACGAAGCCAACGGCAAGACCGGCCTCTTCTTCGCCCCGGTCGGCCGCTCGATCGTCGACGGCGTCCTCCACTTCGACGGCACCACCTGGACCCGGGAGCCGGTGAAGATCCCGGCTGGCTCGGAGACCGCCTTCCGCATCGTCGCGATCGACGCCACCGGCCTCGGCAACGCCTGGGCGATCGCCGAAGCGAACCCGTCCCTGAACCGCTCCTTCGTCCTCCTGCAGCGCACGGCCGGCCCGGAAGGCCCGGAATGGGTCGAGCACGGGATCGGTGCCGCCCAGCTGACCGAACGCGACAACCCTGGGCTGGGGATCTCCGGGCTGGCGCCGCTCGACGCCGCCGCCCAGCCGCTGACCGTGAGCAGCGACGGGGTCTGGATCGACCTGCACGGGACGACGGCCGGAGCCGAACGCGACCTCACCCTCTTCTACTCGATCGGGACCGGTGGGGTGACGGGCTCCTGGTGCGACGACCCGGGCCTCTGCGCCAACCCGCTCGGGGTCAAGCTCTCGCGCCAGGCCGGGTACCGGAGCTTCGCCTTCCCCGGCCCCGGCTTCGGTGGGCGCATCATCACCAACCCGCTCGACCTCGACGGCAGCGAGGAATCGAACGGCGGCACCTACCTGCGCCTCAACGGCAGCGCCTTCGAACGGCTGCAGGGCGGCGGCGGCAACTTCCGCGCCGGCGGCGCCTTCTACAACGCCGACGGCGGCTGGCTCGACGGGCCGGTCGAGATCTCCGGCCGCGGCGCTCCCGACCAGCTGCGGCAGTGGCCGCTGACCCTGCGGGCGCCGCTGACCGCGGCGGTGACCGCGCCGGGCACGGCCGCTGGTGCGCTCGGCTCGCCGGCGCTGGCGGTCGGCGTCGACGGCGGCGTCGCCCGCTACACGCCCGGCCGCGGCTGGCAGCGTGAGTTCCTGCTCAGCTCCAGCGGCTCCGTGCGCAAGCCGCTGCTGCGCGGCGTCGCCTGGCCCGAACCCGGGCACGCCTACGCGGTCGGCGACCTTGGGGCGATGTGGCAGTGGAACGCCAACGACGGCCTCTGGATCGCCGACCCCGGCATCCCGATCGGGTTCGAGGGCAACCTCACCGGTGTCGCCTTCGACCCCGCCGACCCGAGCCGCGGCTTCGCGGTCGGCAAGGACGGCGTCCTCCTGCGCTACGGCAAGAGCTGGGACCAGGACCCGCTGCCGCCGGGCTTCGCGGGCCGCAGCTTCACCTCGATCGCCTTCGCCGGCAGCGAGGCGATCGTCGCCGCCGGCGACGACCTGCTGGTCGAAGACGGCGCCGGCTGGCATATCGACGCCGCCGCCTCGGCGCTCCTGCACAGCGTGCCCGGCGCCCAGCAGTTCATCTTCGCCGTCGCCGGCCTTCCGGACGGCGGCGCCGTCGCCGCCGGGCGCGACGTCGTGATCGAGCGCGACGGACCCCCTGGCTCCCCCTGGCGCTTCTCCAAGCAGCCGCTGCCGGGCTCGACCGCGATCGCCGCCGCGGCGGTGCGCGACGGGGGCGGCGTGCACGCGGTCGTCTCCGTGGTCCCGCAGCTGCCGTTCCCACCCGCCGACGACATCCCGCCGCCTGACCCCAACGTGCCGCCGCCGATCCTGCCGCCCTTCGCCCTGCCCGGCGACGGCTACGTACTGCGCGAGACCGCGTCGGGCTGGGAGGACGAGGAGCGGACCAGCTTCTCCGGCTCCAGCTTCGACCGGCCGCTGAAGAGCGACCCGGTGCTGGCGCTGCTGCTCGACCCCTCCGGTCGCGGCTGGGCGCTCGGCGGCTGGAGCGGCCACGCCGACTCGACCGGCCGCGGCACCTCGGCCAGCGGCGGCGGCGCCGCTGTGCGGGCGCGGGTGCGGACCGCCTCGATCGCCCGCTTCGGCGCCGGCCCGGAGTCGGCCCCGGTCCAGGCCACCGGCACGGCGGTCCCGCTTCCGGCCGGCCCGGTCCGCTTCGCCGTCGCCGGCAACGCCACCTGCGCGCAGGCCTGCTCGTCCCTGGCCCGGCAGGCGATCGGGCCCGACCGCAACATCGAAGCGGCACTGCGCCTGGTCGCCTCGATGCAGGGCGTCGCCGCGCCCCGCGCCCTGCTCTACACCGGCAACCGCGTCGCCACCGGGCTCGGCCCGGCCGACGGCGCTCGCTACGCGCAGCTGCTCGGCTCTCAGCCTGGGGTGCCGGTCTACCCGGCGCTTGGCTCGGGCGACGTCGCCAACGGCGAAGGCTCGGCGGTCTTCGAGGGCTCCTTCAGCGGCTTCCAAGCTCCCTTCGGCGCCGGCGCGGCGCCCCCCGGGATCGGCTTCGCCGGGATCCCCGGCGGCGCCTCGGCCGGCGGTGCTCGCACTCACTACGCCTTCGACAGCGCCGGCGCGGGGGGGACGGTGCGGGTGATCGTGATCGACAACTCGCACGGCTCGCTGGCGCTCTCGGACCCCTTCCAGAACCCGCCCGAGGCGCAGCTGCCCTGGCTGGAAGCGGTGCTCGCCGACGCCCGCGCCCGCGGCATCGCGACGATCGTGATGGGCAGCCGCAGCCTCAACGCCAGCTTCTCGCCGCGGCTGAACGTCGCCGAGGACGCCAACCAGGTGGCGCGGGTCCTGGTCGAGGGGGGCGCCTCCGCCTATCTCTTCGACCGTCCCGAAGAGAACCGGGTGATCCGGATCCCGGCTGGCGGCGGGACGACGATCCCCAGCTTCGGCACCGGCACCCTCGGCTACCGCTCGGAACTCTCGGGCGTGGTCGGCCTCGACGCGCCCGACTCGCTGTTCGGCGACAGCGGCGTGATGCTGCTGGAAGTCGACGCCTCCCAGCGCGACCCGGCCAGCAACCGGGCCCCGGTCGGGGTGCGGCTGATCCCGGTGATCCAGGACCTGACCCTGGAAGCGACCGACGGCACCCTCCTGCGGCGCTCGATCCCGGCCCTCTTCAACGGCCTCGGGCGGCGGCCGCTGGGCGGCGACCGCTGGGGCGCGGCCTCGGCTGGGTCCGGCATCCCCAACCCCGCCGGCTCGACCCCGTACACCGCATTCCCGCCGGAACAGTGCCTGGTAGCCGGCTGCGCGGATCGGGTCAACCCCGAGTACACCTTCACCTCCTCCGACGATGACATCGCCGACTTCGTCCGCCAGGACCCGGCCTCGACCAACCTGCACAAGCCCTTCCTCGACGCCAACGACAAGGTCGTCACCGACCACAGCTCCGGACTGCTCTGCCCGTTCAACGCCGGCACGACGACGGTGACGATCAGCGCCGGCGGCTTTTCCTACTCGGAAAAGGTGACGGTGCAGGACGGCAGCGTCCGCCGCCCCTGCGGCACCCGGCCGCTGCGTCCGGACCGCTTCAAGAAGACGGCCGCGAACGCCGCCCCGCCGCCCCCGCCGCCGGCCCCGCCCGGCGGCCAGCCGCCGCTCGACTTCACGCCCCCGGCGCCCCCGGCGCAGCCGACCTCGCCGGCACCGACCCCGGTCAAAGTGATCCCGCCGGCGCCGCTGACCCCGGGCAGCTTCCTGCCGCCGATCGCGCCGCTGGTCGCGGCGGTGCCGGCGGCGATCCTGCCGCCGCCGCCCCCGGTCGTGCGTCCACTGCCGCCCGGCAGCGCCCCCGGCCGCAGCTACCAGGTGGAAGAAAAGGAGGAGGAGGAGGCAGCGGTGGAGGAATCGCACGCCTTCTCCCGCTACGACGCCCGCGAAGAGAGCGGCTCGGTTGTCCCGCCCTACCTGCTGGGGCTGGTCCTGATCGCCGCGATCGGCGGCGCCACCCTGCGCGGCGGACCCGGCGCCAAGCGCCGCGTGCGCGCGGCGCCCGCCCAGAGCAGCGTCAACGGCGATCGAGGTCGCTGAGCAGAGCCTCCACCCGCCGCGCGATCTCGTCGCGGGTCACACGGACTGACCCGATGTCCTGGCCCTTCGGGTCGGGCAAGTCCCAGTCGAGATAGCGGACGCCGGGCACGTAGGGGCACTTGTCGCCGCAGCCCATCGTCACCACGACGTCGGCCCACTCGGCGTCCTCAGTGGACAGGAGCTTGGGCCTGCGATCGGCCAGGTCGATCCCCAGCTCATTCATCACCTCGACCACCTCGGGGTGTACTCGCTCGCCGGGAGTCGTTCCAGCGGAGCGCGCCTCGTGACGACCCCCAGCCCCCCGCTCGAACAGCGCTTGGCTCATCTGCGAGCGGCCGGCGTTGTGCAGGCAGACGAACAGCGCGTTAGCCATTGTGCGGCCCTAGCGGTTCGGTCAGCTCAGCCACGCGGAGAACTCCTTCAGGGAATCGGGGATCACGTAGTAATAGGCCCACAGGCCAGGGCGCTCGGAGCCGACGATGCCCGCCTCGCGGAGCACCTTCAGGTGATGAGAGATCGTCGGCTGGGTGAGGTCGAAGAGAGGGACCAGCTCGCAGACGCAGACTTTGCCCGCATGCTTTCGCAGCACGTCGACCAACTGCAGGCGAACAGGATCGCCGAGCGCCTTCGCGATCGCAGCCATTCGCTGCGCCTGCTCGCGCTGCACGTCGGGGTAGACAACCGGCTCGCAGCACGGTTCCCCGACGGGGCGCTTGGTCTTTGGCTCCAACTCCAGATCGACAGGCATCTATTTACATATATCTATTGAAATCGTAATTGTCAATGCTTAGGATCCGGCCAGATGGTCCCCGTCCCACTCCCGCGACGTCTGCTGGCCGAGTTCCTCGGCTCCGCCTTCCTAGCCGCAACGGTGGTCGGCTCGGGGATCGCTGCCGCCCAGCTCTCGCCCGGCGACACCGGTCTGCAGCTCCTCGAGAACGCGGCGGCGACGGCGGCTGGCCTGTTCACCTTCATCCTCATGTTCGGTCCAGTCTCAGGCGCCCACTTCAACCCGGTCGTCTCGCTGGTCGACGCCGCTTTCGGCGGGCTGCGCTGGCGCCACGCCTTCGCCTACATCCCCGCCCAGGTCGCCGGCTGCATCGCCGGGGCAGTCGCAGCCAATCTGATGTTTGACCTCTCGGCGATCAGCATCGCGACCACCCACCGGGCCTCAGGTGCGCACCTCTTCGCCGAGGTAATCGCGACCGTAGGGCTGCTGCTGGTGATCTTCTCCCTGGCGCGCAGCGGACGCGGCAACCTGGCGCCAGCTGCGGTTGGCGCCTACATCGGCTCCGCGTACTTCTTCACCAGCTCAACCAGCTTTGCCAACCCGGCGATCGACGTCGGGCGCATGTTCTCCGACACCTTCGCCGGTATCGCTCCAGCCTCGGTCTCGGCCTTCGTCCTCGTGCAGCTGGTTGGCGGGGTGGTCGCGATCGCCGTCATCCGCGGCCTCTATCCCGTTATTCGACTCGCTCCGGCGTGAAGCGGTAGCCGATCCCGAAGTGGGTGTGGATGTAGCGCCACTCGGGCGCGACCCGTTCCAGCTTGCCGCGCACCTTGCGCACGAGCACGTCAACTGAGCGGTCGCGGCGCGGCATCTCGCCGCCCCACATCAGCTCGTAGATCTCCGGCCGCTGGACGACGCTGTCGAGTCGCTTGGCGAGCAGGAAGAAGAGCTCGAACTCGCGCACGGTGAAGCCGGCGCGCCTGCCGTCGACCAGCACCTGCAGTTCGGCCGGGCGGATCTCGAGATTGGCGAGGACATGGGCTTCACCCCGGGAGGGCGAGATCGGCGGTTCGGCCAGCATCGCCCCCGCAGCCTCGCCGAGCACGGCCGGGGGCCGGTAAAGCACCTGTTTCGATCTGGAGAAGATTTGGTGAAGAAGGGGGGTGACCTGGGAGGGGTCCGGGTGGTTGTGGGACAGGGGCGGGGTCGGGTGCCGCTCCCCGCTCAACTTTTTCGGTGATGAGGGTGTGGCTGACGCCTCCAGCGGACACCGAAAAAGTACAAGCCGCGGGGAGCGGCAC
>DASUMA010000013.1:0-39410 GCA_036277915.1 Solirubrobacterales bacterium | reverse complement strand
CGCCGATCGACGCGCTCGACTTCCTGCGCCTCGGCGACGGCCTGACGGACGAGGAGCGGCTCATCCGCGACAACGTGCGCGCGTTCGTGCGCGAGCAGCTGATCCCGCACGTGGGGGAGTGGTTCGAGAAGGGGATGCTGCCGCGCGAGCTGGCGGGCAAGCTCGGGCAGCTCGGAGTGCTCGGCATGCACCTCGAGGGCTACGGCTGCGCCGGGGCCAGCGCCACCGCCTACGGGCTCGTCTGCATGGAGCTCGAGGCCGGCGACTCCGGCGTCCGCAGCCTCGTCTCCGTGCAGGGGTCGTTGGCGATGTACGCGATCTGGCGCTGGGGTTCGGAGGAGCAGAAGCAGGAGTGGCTGCCGCGGATGGCCGCCGGCGAGGCGATCGGGTGCTTCGGGCTGACCGAGCCCGACGCCGGCTCGGACCCCGGCGCGATGCGGACCCGGGCCCGCCGCGACGGCGACGACTGGGTCCTCAACGGCCAGAAGATGTGGATCACCAACGGCTCGATCGCCGCGGTCGCGGTGGTCTGGGCGCAGACCGACGAGGGCGTGCGCGGCTTCGTCGTCCCCACTGACACCCCGGGCTTCAGCGCCCCGGAGATCCACAAGAAGCTCTCGCTGCGGGCCTCGATTACCTCCGAGCTGGTGCTCGACGACGTGCGCCTGCCGGCAAGCGCGATGCTGCCGGAGGCCGACTCGCTGCGGGGACCGCTCTCCTGCCTCAACGAGGCCCGCTTCGGGATCGTCTTCGGCGCCGCCGGCGCCGGCCGGGCCTGCTTCGAAGCGGCGCTTGACTACGCGGGTGAGCGGGTCGCTTTCGGCAAGCCGATCGCCGCGACCCAGATCCAGCAGCTGAAACTGGCGA
Source organism: Solirubrobacterales bacterium (assembly GCA_036277915.1). GTDB lineage: Bacteria > Actinomycetota > Thermoleophilia > Solirubrobacterales > 70-9 > VAYN01. The sequence continues at coordinate 38,543 of DASUMA010000013.1, read as the reverse complement.
AGATGGCGACCGAGGTGAACCGGGCGACGCTCCTGGCCCTGCACCTGGGCCGGCTCAAGGACGCCGGCGCCCTGCGGCCGGAGCAGGTCAGCATGGGCAAGCTGGCCAACGTCGACGGGGCCCTCGAGGTCGCCCGCACCGCGCGCCAAGTGCTCGGCGCCAACGGGATCTCGCTCGAGTATCCGGTGATCCGCCACATGAACAACCTCGAGTCCGTCGTCACCTACGAGGGCACCGCCGACGTCCACGCCTTGGTGGTCGGCGGCGCGCTGACGGGGCACCAGGCGTTCCGGTGATCGGCGAGCCGCAGGCCGCGGCGCCGCCCGGGACCGCCGCCCAGCACGCGGTCGAGGCGCTCCGGCGGGCGATGATCGCCGGTGAGCTGCGTCCCGGCGACCGGGTCCTGCAGGAGGAGATCGCCGAGCGGCTCGGGATCAGCGTCGCGCCGGTGCGCGAAGCGCTGGCGGTGCTGGAGCAGGAGGGACAGGTCCGCTACCTGGCCCGGCGCGGCTACTTCGTCGCCGAGCTCGACCTCGGGGATCTGCGGGAGATCTACGAGCTGCGGCAGCTGCTCGAGTCCCAGGCCGCGCGGCGGGCGCTGCCGCTGCTCGACGAGGACGCCCTGGAGCGGTTGGAGATGGCGGCGCGCGAATGCGTCGACGCTGCTGCCGAAGGCGACGTCACCGCCGAGCTCGACGCCAACCGCCGCTTCCACTTCGCCCTGCTGGAGACCCCCGACCAGGTCCACACCCTGCGCCTGATCCGGCTGCTTTGGGACTCGACCGAAACGTACCGGGCGATGTACTACAACGCGCCCGAGGGACGCAGCGAGGCGATCGACGCCCACGACCGGATCGTCGCCGCGGTTCGCGCCCGCGACGCCGAGGCCCTGATCACCGAGCTCGACGCTCACCGGGGCCGCGCCCTGGAGCTGCTGAGCAGGGTGCTCGGACCCACCAGCTAGGCCAGATCCGGTCCGCCGGTCCATTAGGCACAGAGAATTCACTCTCTCGCGCGCCAATTGGCACTCGAGAGTCTTGTTCCGTGCGCCTCTGACTTCGACGATCCCCTGAGCAATCCGCGAAGGGGAGGAATCGATGATCTACACGCTGATGGGGTACCTGCACGCCGTCGTCGCCATGCGAGTGCGGCGAATCCGCCGGCTGGCCGAGGGGGAGGCCGGGCAGGGCACGGTCGAGTACGTCGGCCTGATCCTGCTGGTCTCGCTGCTGATGGTCGGGATGGTCGCCGGGATGAAGGGGTTTCAAGGCAAGCAGGGCACCGAGCTCGCCGACGTAATCGTCAACAAGATCAAGGAGGCGGTGGACAAGGTCGCCTTCAAATAGGGGACGGGCGGCCCTGGTGCCGCCCGCAGCCGCTGACTTGGACACCGGGAGAGGGACACACATGGCCACGATCGACGCAACTGCAACTGCCCCAGCGCCGATGCCGTCCGCACTGCGGCGTATGCTGTATGACAGCATGAAGCATCGGACCCAGCTATATCTCGATGAGGCCCAGCACCGCTGGCTGCGCCAGCGCGCCGGGAAGTCGGGCAGCATCGCCGCCGTCGTGCGGGATCTGATCGACGCCGAGCGCCTGCGGCGCCGGGATCCAGCTGCCGATCCGCTGCTCAGCTACCTGGTTGAGTCGGCGCCGGGGCGCGGTCCTGAGGGGACCAGCGTCGCCACGCTCGACCACGACCTCTACGGCCGATGAGGTCCGTCTTCGTCGACACCAGCGCCTTCGTGGCGCTGCGCAACGCGGCCGAGGCCGAGCACACCCGGGCCAGGGAGGCGCTCTCGGGGCTTCTCTCCGAGGGCGTCTCCCTGTTCACCTCCAATTACGTCTTCGCCGAGACCTACACGGCGCTGCTGGTCCGGGTTGGGCGGGCGGAGGCAATCGAGTGGGGGCGGCGCTTCCGCGCCAGCGGCGCGATCGAGCTGGTGCGCCTCGAGCAGGACGTCGAGGGCGAGGCCTGGGAGATCCTCGAGCGCCACGGCGACAAGCGCTGGAGCTACGTCGACGCTACCTCCTTCGCCCTGCTCGAGCGCGAGGGCACGGACGAGGCGTTTGCCTTCGACGCCCACTTCGGCCAGCGTGGGCTGCGCGTCGTGCCGCGGGCGTGAAAGACTCGCCCGATGCCAGCCTCCCGCAGCTACGACCGCGCCCCCGCCGACATCCGCCCGGTGACGATCGACCCCGGCTTCGTCGAAAGCGCTTCCGGCTCGGCGCTGATCTCAATCGGGAAAACCAGGGTGATCTGCACCGCCTCGGTCTCCGAGACGGTGCCGCGCTGGATGATGGGCAAGGGCAAAGGCTGGGTCACCGCCGAGTACGCGATGCTGCCGGCCTCGACCGGGGAGCGCAAGCAGCGCGACATCTCCAAGGGCAAGCAGGACGGGCGCGGGGTCGAGATCCAGCGCCTGATCGGCCGCTCGCTGCGGGTCGTCGTCGACTTCAAGGCGCTCGGCGAACGCAGCGTCTACGTCGATTGCGACGTGCTCGAAGCTGACGGCGGCACTCGCTGCGCGGCAATCACCGGTGGCTACGTCGCCCTGCGCCAGGCCTTCCAGCGGCTGCTCGACAAGAAGGCGATCGAGACGATGCCGCTGACTGGCTCGGTGGCGGCGGTCAGCGTCGGCATGGTCAACGGTCGGGCGCTCTGCGACCTCGACTATGGCGAGGACGCGAACGCCGAAGTCGACGCCAACGTGGTGATGACTGGCGAGGGGGGCTTGGTCGAGGTTCAGGCCACGGCCGAGCGGACGCCGCTCTCCCGCGCCTCCCTCGACGAGCTGCTGGCGCTGGCCGATGGTGGCATCGCGCGCCTGCGGGAGGTGCAGGAGCGGGCGGCGTGATCCTCGCGACCGCCAACCGGCACAAGCTTGCCGAGATGCACGAACTTCTGCCCGGGGTGGGCCTGCAGCCGTTGCCGCCCGGGTTCGAGATGCCGCCCGAGGACGGCGACAGCTTCGAGGCCAACGCCCTGATCAAGGCGCGCGCCGCGCGCGCGGCGACCGGCGCGGTGGTGATTGCCGACGACTCCGGGCTCGCGGCCGAGGACCTCGGCGGGGCACCGGGGATCTACTCGGCCCGCTACGGCGGCGAGGGCGCGACCGACGAGGAGAACCTCGACAAGCTGCTGCGCGAGGTCACCGCCGCCGGCGGTGACCGTCGCGCCGCCTACGTCTGCGCGATCGCGCTGATCGACGCCGACGGAGCCGAGCACGTCTTCGAAGCCCGCTGCGAGGGCCGCCTGATCGAGGGCAAGCAGGGGGAGGGGGGTTTCGGCTACGACCCCTCCTTCGTCCCCGACGACACCGGGCCCGAGGACCAGCGCACCTTCGCCGAGATCAGCGCCGAGGAGAAGAACGAGATCAGCCACCGCGGCCGCGCCACGCGGATGCTGGCCCGGCACCTCGGCCTGCCCGAAGGCGTGCGGTGATCCGCACCAAACAGGGTGCCGCTGGACTCTCGATTGCCTCCAACGCGCTGCTGATCGCGCTCAAGCTCGCCGCCGGGGCGATCACCGGCTCGATCGCGATCATCACCGAGGCGGTCCACTCGCTGATCGACCTGGTCGCCTCGGTGGTCGCCTTCGTCTCGGTCCGCAAAGCCGACGAGCCGGCCGATGCCGACCACCCCTACGGCCACGAGAAGGTCGAGAACCTGGCGGCGACGATCGAGGGCATGCTGATCCTGGTCGGGGCCGGGATCATCGTCTTCGAGGCGACCAAACGGCTGGTCGACGGCTCGACCGTGGACTCGCTCGGCGTTGGCATCGCGGTGATGGCGTTCTCGGTGGTCGCCAACCTCGGCGTCTCGGCAGTGCTGATGCGCCAGGCGCGGGCGCACGAATCGGCGGCGCTGGAAGGCGATGCAGCCCACCTGCGCACCGACGCGCTCACCTCGGCCGGCGTCCTCGTCGGCCTCGCCCTAGTCGAGATCACCGGCTACGCCTCCATCGACTCGATCACCGCGCTGGTCGTCGCTGCGGCGATCGTCGGGGCTGGGATCAGGATCATCCGACGCTCCTCCGCGGCGCTGGTCGACGAGGTCCTGCCCGACGCCGAGATGGACCGGATCGAGGCGGCGATCGCCAGCGCCCGCACGCCGGAGGTCGCCGGGTACCACAAGCTCCGCGGCCGTCGCGCCGGCAGCCGCCGCCACGTCGACCTCCACGTTCAGTACCGCTCGGGCACCAGCCTTGAGCGCGCGCACGAGCTCGCGCACCTGATGCGGGCCTCGATCGAGGCCGAGATCCCTCAGGCCGAGGTGCTGATCCACGTCGAGCCGGAGACTTCCTTCCACGACCCCGAGAACGGCGCCGGCGGTCCCTACCGCTCGGGCTAAGGAGGCGGCAGCAGGTTGACGCCGGCGGCGAGCCCGACGGCGACCAGGGTGATCGCGTAGCCGGTGTAGCCGCTGAAGGCGAACAGCACCGCGGCGACGGCGCAGACGACGACGACGGTGATCCAGGAGGCTCGGGCGAGTGGCACGGTCGGTATTTTCAACGACGTGCCCGACGCCGCCGCAACCGAGGCCGTTTCCGGCGACTCCGCGGAGGCGGCGCTGGCCTTCCTCGCCGAGGTCTCGCCCGACCTGCGCGGGGCGGCGATCCTCGACCGTGAGGGCAGCGTCCTGGCCGCCGCCGGCGAGCCACAGCGCTGGAGCGAGGACGCGGCGGCGCTGCTCGCCGCGGCCGATGCCGCCGGGGACGAGCCGGTCGAGCAGGTCCACGTCGCCACCGAGCAGGGGGAGGTCTTTGCCCTGCGCCACGAGGGCCTGGCCGCGGTCGCCGTGACCGACCGCTTCGCCCTCGCCTCGCTGATGCTCTTCGACATGCGCGCGACCTTGCGCGACCTGGCGCGGGGAAGGGCCGATGCCTCCTAAGCCGCACCGGATCCTGCTCGACCGGGTCTCCGGCTACGCCGACGAGGCGGCCGCGTTCATGCGCCGGCGCAAGATCGCCCGCCGTCCGTTCGCCCGCCTCTACTACCCGAGCGGGCGCAGCCGCGACCACGCCGGCGACTCGACCGCCGGGGCCGAGCTGTTCGTCGCCGCCGGGCGCCTGATCGAGGTCGCGGGAAAGCGGCCGAAGCCGTGAGCGGGCTGATCGACCAGGCTGTCGCCGAGCGGGTCCTGTCGCGAGCTCTGGCCAACGGCGGGCGCTTCGCCGAGGTCTTCGCCGAACGCCGCCACGGGCTCTCGATGTCGATCGACGAGTCGCGGATTGAGTCGGTGCAGTCGGGCTCCGAGGAGGGGGCCGGAGTGCGCGTGGTCGAGGGCGGCACCACCTACTTCGCCCACGTCGACGGGCTCGACCCGGCCGATCTCGAGCGCGCCGCCGACGAAGCCGCGGCGGCGCTGCGGGGGAAGCGGACCGAGGCCCGGCCGCTGCAGGCAGTGGAGCAGGCGCCGCTGCCGATCGCGCGGCGCCCCGAAGAGGTCGCGGCCGAGCGCAAGGGTGCTCTGCTGCGCGAGCTAGACGAGCGCGCCCGCGGTCAGGGCAAGGAGATCGCCCAGCTGACCGCCTCCTACGCCGAGGCCCGGCGCGAGGTCACGGTCGCCAACTCCGAGGGACTCTTCAGCGGCGACGACCGAACCCGCACCCGGATCGGCGCCCAGGCGGTCGCCCGCCGCGACGGCACGGTCGAGACCGGGGCGGAGACGCTTGGCGCCCACCGCGGCTTCGAGCTGCTCGAAGACGATCCCGGTCTGATCGCCGAGCAGGCCGCGCGCAAGGCTCTGACCCTGCTCGACGCCGGGCCGGCGCCCTCGGGCTCGATGCCGGTTGTGGTCGGCGGCGGCTTCGGCGGCGTCCTCTTCCACGAGATGACCGGCCACGGGCTCGAGGCCGACCACATCCAGAAGGGCGCCAGCGTCTACGTCGGCAAGCTCGGCCAGCAGGTCGCCCAGCCGCTGCTCAACGCCTACGACGACGGCCGCCTCCCGAACGAGTGGGGCAGCGACGCGATCGACGACGAGGGCGCGCCGACGCAGAAGACCCAGGTGATCGAGGACGGTCGCCTCACCTCCTTTCTCTACGACCACCTGACGGCCGAGCGCGACGGCGTCGCCTCGACCGGGAACGGCCGCCGCGAGAGCTTCCGCCACCTGCCGATCCCGCGCATGACCAACACCTACATCGCCCCCGGCGACGCCACCCCAGAGGAGATGATCGCCGAGGTCGAGCGCGGCTTCTACGCCGTCTCCTTCGCCGGCGGCCAGGTCGAGCCGGCGACCGGCGACTTCGTCTTCGGCGTCTCCGAGGGGTACCTGATCGAGGGCGGCAAGGTGACCCGGCCGTGCCGCGGCGCGACCCTGATCGGCAACTGCCTCGAGGCTCTGATGGCGATCGACGCGGTCGGCGACGACTTCTTCATGAAGACCGGGATCTGCGGCAAGGGCGGCCAGAAAGTCCCGGTCGGGACCGGCCAGGGCCACGTCCGGGTCGGCGCGATGACGGTCGGCGGGACCGAGCGTTGAGCGAGCTTGCGGCCAGCGCCCGACGCGCCGTCGAGGCGGCGCTCGCCGCCGGTGCCGGCGACGCCGAGGCCTACGCCTCGCACGAGGACGGGCGTGAGCTCCGGGTCCACGGTGGTGAGGTCGAGAGCCTCAGCGCCGCCAGTCAGAGTGGGATCGGGATCCGCGCCTGGATCGAGGGCCGGGTCGGCTACGCCTACGGCACCGACTTCTCCGAGCCCGGCGTCGCGGCGATTGCCGCCGACGCCGCGGAGGCGGCCCGGGTCGCCGATCCCGACGAGTTCGCCGCCCCGCCCACGCCGGCGCCGATCGAGTCGGTAGCGGGGCTCAGCGACCCCTCGCTGGCCGCCCGCTCAACCGCCGAGGTCGCCGAGCTGGCGCTGACTGTGGAGCGGGTCGCGCTCGCCTCCGACCCGCGCCTGGTCGCGGTCGAGCAGGCCGTCTACGCCGACGTCGCCGAGCGGGTCGCGATCGCCTCCTCGGCCGGGGTCGCCGGCGAGTATGAGAGCACCACCTGCTTCGCCTACCTGCAGGCCCTGGCCGAGGGTGAGGGCAGCCGCGAGACCGGCCTCGGCTTCGGCCTCGCCCGCGGGCCCGACGGACTCGACCCGGAGGCGATCGGGGCCGAAGGCGCGGACCGAGCGCTGGCGATGATCGGCGCCTCGAAGCCGGCCTCGCGCTCCTGCCCGGTCGTCCTCGACCCGACCGTGGCGGCCAGCTTCGCCGGCCTGATCGGCGGCGCCCTCGGCGCCCGCGCCGTGCAGCGTGGCCGCTCGCCCTTCGCTGCGCGCCTCGGCGAGGACGTGGCCAGTGCTGCGTTCGTCCTCCATGACGACGGCCTCGACCCGGAGGGACCGGCCTCGGCCCCCTTCGACGCCGAGGGCGTGCCGCGGCGGCGCACGGCGCTGATCGAGGGCGGCAGCCTGCGCTCCTACCTCTACGACACCTACACCGCCAACCGCGAGGGCGGCGCCTCGACCGGCAGCGCCTCGCGCCAGGGCTACCGCTCGCTGCCCTCGGTCGCCGCCTCGAACCTGCTGGTCGCCCCCGGCGAGCTCTCCGAGGAGCAGCTGCTCGCCGAGGCCGGGGACGGCGTCTACGTCACCGACGTCGCCGGCTTGCACTCCGGCGTCAACCCGGTGACGGGCGTTTTCTCAGTCGGCGCCTCGGGCCGGGAGATCCGCGACGGCGCCCTGGCCGAGCCGGTGCGCGAGTTCACGATCGCCGGCGAGCTCGTGGCGATGCTGGGGGCCGTGCGCGCCGCGGGCTCCGAGGCGCGCTGGGTCCCGTTCGGCGGCTCGGTGCGGACGCCGCCGCTGCTGGTCGCGGAGATGGCGATCAGCGGTTCGTGACAGAAGGCATCTGAGCGTCCCACGGTGACGCCGTGACCGCTGTTAGATTGCGCCGATCTTCAAACCCCGAGGAGGATTTCCGACGTGACCAAGGCTGAGTTTCTGGACCAACTTGCTGGCGACGACCGGCTTGGCAGCAAGAAGGCTGCGAGCGACGCTGTCGACGCTGTTCTCGACGCAATCACCGGTGCGCTTAGCTCCGGCGACGAGGTGAGCTTCACCGGCTTCGGCAAATTCCATGTCGCCGAGCGCGGCCCGCGCCAGGGTGTCAACCCGCGCACCGGCGAGCGGATCACGATCCCGGGCGGCAAAGTGCCCCGGTTCTCCGCTGGCTCGGCCCTGAAGACGAAGGTCAAGGGCGGCTGATTCCCTGACGCAGTTCGCCGATCGGCTGGCGGCGCTCGTTGACGAGCGCCGCAGCCAGATCTGCCTCGGCCTCGACCCCGACCCGGCCAAGCTGGCTGGGGAGGGGGCGTCGGCGGGCGATCGGGGCGCCGCCGCTGAGCTTGCGGCCGCCGCTGTCGTCGCCCACTGCCGCGGTCTGATTGACCGCGCCGGACCTGCTTGTGTGGCGGTGAAGCCGCAGATGGCCTGCTTCGAGCGCCTCGGCGCCCCGGGCTGGGCCGCACTCGCCGAGGTCTGCGCCGCGGCCCGCGACGCCGGCCTGCTGGTGATCGCCGACGGCAAGCGCGGCGACGTCCCCGTCACCGCTGCCGCCTACGCGCAGGCGCTGGTCGGCGAGACCCCGACTCCCTGGGGGCCGGTCGCCGGGCTCGGCGCCGACGCCTTCACCGCCAACCCGCTGCTCGGGCGCGACGCGCTGGAGCCGCTGATCGCCGGCGCCGCCGAGGCGGGGGCAGGAGTCTTCGCCCTGGTTCGCACCAGCAACCCTGGCGCCGCCGACGTCGAGGACCTGCTGGCGCCGGACGCACCGCTGCACGAGCGCCTCGCCGAGCTTGTAGACGGCCTCTCCGAGCGGCTGCTCGGGGGCTCCGGACTGAGCGGCATGGGGGCTGTGGTCGGGGCCACCGAGCCCGCTCACATCGGCCGCCTGCGGGAGCTGATGCCGCGCTCCGTCTTCCTCATCCCGGGCGTCGGCGCTCAGGGCGGCCGGCCGGAGCTGCTCGGCGCCGCCTTCACGGCGGGGCCCGCCTCGGCCATCGTCCCGGTCTCGCGCGGGATCGCTGCCGACCCCGACCCGGCCGCCGCGGCCGAGCGCCTGCGCGCCGCCACCTGGGACGTTTCTGTCGCCCGATGACGGCCGTCGTGGCTACGATCACCCGCTCCTGACCACTTTTCAGGCCCCGTTCAATGGAAAGACGAACCAGCGCTCCCGCCCGGATCTTCGCCGTCCTCGCCCTGATCGGCGCGGTCCTGATCGTGATCGTGGTCCTCTCCTCCGCGAGCAGCGACGACAACGGCGGCGGTGGCGATCGCAGCTCGGGTCAGACCGCGAAGCAGCAGCAACAGCAGCAAGACCGGCCTCGCACCAAGGCAAAGACGTACGTGGTCCAGTCCGGGGACACCTTGACCTCGATCGCCCACCGCACCGGGGTGCCGGTGCAGGAGATCCTGGCGCTGAACCCCGAAGTGGACCCGCAGATCCTGATCGCGGGCGAATCGCTGAAGCTGCGATGAGGCGCCTGCTCCGCGCCGTCGCCCTGCTGGCGGCGGCGCTGGTGTGCGTCGCCACGGCTTCACCGGCGCTGGCTGCGGAGAAGCAGCCGGATGGTGGGGCGAAGTCGAAGCCCGGGTCCAAGGCCAAGCCGAAACCGAAGCCAAAGCCGAAGCCCGAAACCCCGGCCGAAAAGCTCGGGATCGAAGCCAAGGCGTGGGGCCTGATTGACGCCCGCACCGGCGAAGTCCTGCTTTCCCAGGCGGGCAACGAGCGGCTGTCGATCGCCAGCACGACGAAGCTGATGACCGCCTACGTGGCGCTGAAGGAGATGCCGCTCGACAAGGTCGTTAGAGCCGCCCCCTACGACGCCGAATACGGCGAGTCACTGCTGGGGATGCGGACCGGGCAGGAGATCAGCGTCCGCGATCTGATCTACGGCCTGATCCTGCGCAGCGGCAACGACGCCGCCCACACGCTGGCGATCCGCACCGCCGGCAGCATCGAGGGCTTCGTGCGGGAGATGAACCGCTATGCCGCCGCGCTCGGGCTCTCCGACACCCATTACGCGAACCCGGTCGGGCTCGACCAGAAGGGCAACTACTCGAGCGCCCGCGACCTCCTGACCCTGACCCAGCGGCTGCTGCGGATGCCCGCCTTCGCCCAGATCTCCGACACCCGCAGCGTCGTCCTGCGCAGCGTGCAGCCGCCACGCCGGATCAACACGATCAACGAGCTGCTGCTGATGGAGCCGTGGGTGACCGGGGTCAAGACCGGGCACACCTGGGGCGCCGGCTACGTCCTCGTCGGCTCCGGCCGGCGCAAGGGGGTCGACCTGATCTCGGTCGCGATCGCCGCCCCGACCGATGAAACGCGCTACTCCGACAACCTGGCCCTGCTCGAATACGGCTTCTCCCAGTACCGCAAGCGCCACCCGATTCGGGCCGGGGAGGACCTCGCCGACCCCTCGATCCGATACTCCGGCGGCGAGCTGCCGCTGCGTGCCGCCAGCAGTCTCGTCGTCGGCGCCCGCCGTGGCCAGGAGCTGAGCGTGAAAGTGCGTGCTCCGGGGGAGGTCGAGGGGCCGATTCGGCGTGGTGCCGCGCTCGGTCGGGCGACTGTCTACGTCGACGGTCTGCGGGCCGGGACCGTGAAGCTGCGCGCCGGTCGCTCGATCCCAGAGGCCAGCCGCTTCGACCGCGTCCGCTCTTTGGTCGCGGACAACTTGACCATTATCTTGATCGCAGTGTTCGTGATACTCATGGGGGCGGTCCTGCTGGCCCTCCGGCGGACCCGCTGACACGATCGAGGGGGCGGACCCTGGTGAAGCAAACGTGATTCTCACCGTGACGCTCAACGCGGCGATCGACCGCACCGTCGCTGTTCCCAACTTCCGCCTCGCCCGTCGCCATCGCGCGGTTGAGAGCCGCACCGTGGCCGGCGGCAAGGGCATCAACGTCGCTCGCGCGCTGACCCTGCTGGGGCGGCCGGTGATCGCCAGCGGCTTTGTCGGCGGCCCGACCGGGAGCCGGGTGCTGGAACAGCTGCGCGAGGAATCGGTCCTCACCGACTTCACCCGGATCGCCGCCGAGACCCGGATCAACCTGGCCGTGATCGACCCCACCTCCGGCGACCAGACCGAGATCAACGAGCGCGGCCCGGCGGTCAGCCCAGTCGAGGTGAAGAAGCTGTTCGAGCGGATCGGGTACCTGGCGAGCGGGGCTAAGGTCTGCGTCCTCGCCGGCTCGCTGCCGCCGGGCTCCGGCAACGACCTCTACGCCCGCCTGATCGCCGACCTCGGCCGCCGCGGCGTCCCCGTCGTGCTCGACGCCGAGGGCGAGGCGATGCTGGCCGGGATCCGCGCCGGCGCCTCGATGGTGACGCCGAACGAGCGCGAGGCCGAGGAGCTGGTCGGGCAGGAGTTCGCCGACGGATCCGACCTCGCGGCCGGCCTGCATGAGCTGGTCCGGCTGGGCGCGGCCGAGGCGGCGATCACCCGCCCCGAAGGCTGCGTCGCCGCGGTCGGGGAGGGCTCGGAGCGGCGCCTGCTCGAAGTCCACACCGAGCCGCTGGAGCCGGTCTCCACGGTCGGCTCCGGTGACGCCTTCCTGGCCGGTTACGTGGCCGCCCGCTACGACGAGCACAGCCCCGAGGAGTGCCTTGCCTACGGGGTCGCCTGCGGGGCCGAGTCGACCCAGCACTTCGGCGCCGGCACGGTCGACCGCAACCAGGTCGAGCGGCTGCTCGGCGAGGTCGCCGTGCACGACTTGGAGGTCCCCGCGGAAGTGTAGTCTGGCCTTTCAGAACGCCAGCCCTGGAGGACTAACTTGGAAATTGAAATTGGTCGCGGCAAGAAGGGGCGGCGCGCATACGGATTCGACGACATCGCAATCGTCCCGTCGCGTCGCACCCGCGATCCCGACGACATCGACATCAGCTGGACCCTCGGCCCCTACCGCTTTGAGCTGCCGCTAGTCGCATCGGCGATGGACGGGGTGGTCAGCCCCGACACCGCGGTGCTGGTGAACGAGCTCGGCGGCCTCGGGGTGCTCAACCTGGAGGGGATCTGGACCCGGTTCGAGAACGCCGAGGAGCGGCTGGAGGCGATCGCCGCCGCGCCGAAGCACGAGGCGACCCGGCTGATGCAGGAGATCTACACCGAGCCGGTCAAGGGTGAGCTGATCGGCAAGCGCGTGGCCGAAATCAAGGAGCGCGGCGCTGTCGTCTGCGGCTCGCTGACCCCGCAGAAGGTGCGCGAGCATTACGAGGTCGCGGTCGAGGCAGGTCTCGACATCCTGGTCATCCAGGGCACGGTGATCTCCGCCGAACACGTCTCGACCACGGTCGAGCCGCTGAACCTGAAGGAGTTCATCGCCGAGGTGCCGGTCCCGACCGTGGTCGGCGGCTGCGCCTCCTACTCGACCGGGCTGCACCTGATGCGGACCGGAGCGGTCGGCGTTCTCGTCGGGGTCGGCCCGGGCGCGGCCTGCACGACCCGCGGCGTGCTCGGCATCGGCGTTCCCCAGGCGACCGCGATCGCCGACGTGGCCGCCGCCCGGGCCCAGCACATGCTGGAGACCGGCGAGTACGTGAACGTGATCGCCGACGGCGGCATGCGGACCGGCGGCGACGTCTCCAAGGCAATCGCCTGCGGGGCGGACGCGGTGATGATCGGCTCGCCGCTCGCCCGGGCCAAAGAGGCCCCCGGGCGCGGCTTCCACTGGGGGATGGCGACCTTCCACCCCTCGCTGCCGCGCGGCACCCGCGTCTCGACCAAGCAGGACGGGACGATGGAGGAGATCCTGCTCGGACCGGCCAAGGAGAACGACGGCACCTTCAACCTGATGGGGGCGCTGAAAACCTCGATGGCCACGACCGGCTACGAGGACATCCGCTCCTTCCAGCGGGCCGAGGTGATGGTCGCGCCGGCGCTGATGAGCGAGGGCAAGAAGCTCCAGAACGAGCAGGCAGTCGGCATGGGGTCCAACGGAAGGGCCGCGGTTTCCGCGGGAGTCGCCGTATCGGATGACTAGCGCCGCGGTGGAGGAGGTACTGGTCCTCGATTTCGGGGGCCAGTACTCCCAGCTGATCGCTCGGCGGATCCGCGAGTGCGGGGTGTTCGCCGAGATGCTGCCGTCCGACGTCTCGATCGAGAAGATCCGGGAGCGCAACCCGAAGGCGCTGATCCTCTCCGGCGGGCCCGCCTCGGTCTACGAGGAGGGGGCGCCGGAGTTCCCGACCCAGCTGCTCGACCTGCAGATCCCGCTGCTGGGCATCTGTTACGGCATGCAGGCGATGGTGCTGGCCCTGGGCGGCCGGGTCGAGTCGGCCGAGTCGGGCGAGTTCGGCCGCACCGAGCTGGTCCTGCGCGACGGCGGCGGCCGGCTCTTAGCTGGCCTGCCCAAGGAGCAGAGCTGCTGGATGAGCCACCGCGACGCCGTCTTCGAGGCGCCGGAGGGCTTCGCCGCCCTCGCCTCCAGCCCGAGCTCGCCGGTGGCCGCGCTGGAGATGCCCGACCGCGGCCTCTACGGCATCCAGTTCCACCCGGAGGTCGTCCACACTCCCTACGGGACCGAGATCCTCACCCGCTTCCTGCGCGACGTCGCCGGTTGCGAGCAGCAGTGGTCGCCGCAGTCGGTGATCGCCGAGCAGGTCGAGCGGATCCAGCGCCAGGTCGGCGACGGCCGGGTGATCTGCGGCCTCTCCGGCGGCGTCGACTCCTCGGTCGCGGCGATGCTCGTGCACAGGGCGGTGGGGGAGAAGCTGACCTGTGTCTTCGTCGACCACGGGCTGATGCGGATGAACGAGGCCGAGCAGGTGGTCGAGGCCTTCAGCCAGTTCGGGATCCCGCTGGTCCACGTCGAAGCCGAAGAGCGCTTCCTCGCGAAGCTGGCCGGCGTCGAGGACCCGGAGGCCAAGCGGAAGATCATCGGCGCCGAGTTCATCCGCGTCTTCGAGGAGGAGGCGGAGAAGCTCGAGGACGTCAGCTTCCTGGTCCAGGGCACGCTCTACTCGGACGTGATCGAGTCCGGCGGCTCCGACCACGCGGCGACGATCAAGTCCCACCACAACGTCGGCGGCCTGCCCGACGACCTCGAGTTCGAGCTGGTGGAGCCTCTGCGGATGCTGTTCAAGGACGAGGTCCGCGCCGTCGGCGCCGAGCTCGGCCTGCCGGAGCGGATGGTCTGGCGCCAGCCTTTCCCCGGCCCGGGCCTGGGGATCCGGATCGTCGGCGGCGAGGTGAACAAAGAGCGGCTCGACATCCTGCGCGCCGCCGACGCGATCCTGCAGGAGGAGATCCGCGCCGCCGAGCTCTACCGCCAGCTCTGGCAGTCATTCTGCGTCCTGCCCGTCGTCCGCTCGGTCGGCGTCCAGGGCGACGGCCGCACCTACGCCTACCCGATCGTGATCCGCGCGGTCACCTCCGACGACGCGATGACCGCCGACTGGGCCCGCCTGCCGTACGACCTCCTGGAGCGGGTCTCGAACCGGATCATCAACGAGATCCGCGACGTCAACCGCGTCGCCCTCGACATCTCCTCCAAGCCCCCGGCGACGATCGAGTGGGAGTAGGCCCCCGCTAAGTCTCGAGTGCGGTGCCGCAGGTCTCGAAATGGGCGAAGCCGACCACCGCTGAGATCGCGTCGCCCTCGCTCTTGTGCTTGGCCAGGCGCTGGCGGCTGCGGCGCTGGGCGTCGAGGGCGCGATCGGTCGCCTCCTGCATGATCGCGCTGATCTCGTCCCACCCCTGCTGGTCGAGCCGGACCGGCATCCAGCTGAAAGTGGTGTCCTCGCGGCCGTCGATGGTCCCGGCCTGAAGTGCCCGCACCGCCTTGTCCATGAACGTCTGCAGGGAGGCGCCGGTGACGCCGCCGCGCACCGGCTGGGGCACTGTGCGCCAGCCGCGGCAGCCGACGAACGAGTCCGGCTGGGCGGTGTAGAAGTGCTCGGTGGCGCCGCGCCGCTGCGCGGTGTCGACGAGCTCCAGGCAGCCCCAGCGATCGAGCGCACGGGTGTGGTACGCGACATGCGTGAGGCCGATGCCGAGCTGCTCGGAGAGCCGGTTCGGGCTGGCCACACGCTCGGTGAGGATTTCCAGGATCTGAACTCGCAGCGGGTGCGCCAGCGCTCTGACCAGGCGCTGGTCGATGGTTTCGGTGCTCTTCTGCATAAGGGTGGCTCCTTCGGGTGGGGTGGTCCCCTCTAGGTCTACTCCCTGCTCAATGTTTTTAAATTAATTCCGCGAGTATTACCCCAAAGCAGAACACCCAAATTACGGGCGTTCCGCTGTACCGCTAGCCAAAAGTCTCAGCCGGACTTGGCGATTGAGCTCACCGGAACGACGGTCGCGATCTGGGTGATCCTCACTTCTCACCTCCCTCCCATTGCGGTGGTACTCCCTGACCAAAAGTAGAGACCTGCAGAGTGCTGGAGCTCGTTCCAGTTTCTTTGCTTTGTGATTTCAACCGCGGTCTAAATACAAATTAGATTCATTCTCATTTATGCTCTGTGGCGGTGCTCGAGACGCTCGAACTCCCCTTTGTCCAGCGCGGGCTGCTCGAGCTGCTGATCCTGGCCCTCCCGGCCGGTCTGCTCGGCACTTGGATCGTGCTCCGCGGGCTTGCCTTCTTCTCCCACGCGGTCGGCACCGCCGCCTTTCCCGGGCTGGTCCTCGCCGACGGCCTCGGCTTCGCGGCGCCGCTCGGCGCCTTCGCAGCCGCCGTCGCCTTCACCCTCGGCAACGCGGCGCTGGGCCGCGGGCGGGACCAGGGCCGCGACAGCGTTGTCGCCCTCGTCCTCGTCGCCTGCCTCGCCGGCGGGGTCCTGCTAGCCAGTGACGTCTTCGGATCTGGAGCCAACGTCGAGACCCTGCTGTTCGGCAGCCTGCTGCTGATCGACGGCTCCGACCTCTGGCTAGCCGCGGTCGCTGCGGCGGCGACGCTGGCGGCCAACGCCCTCGTCGGCCGGCGCTGGCTCGCGCACGGGTTCGATCCCGGGGCGCGGCCGGCGAGCCGGAGCGAGGCGCGGCTGTTGGACGCGCTCCTGCTCGGCCTGATCGGGCTGGCGACCACGGCGGCGCTGACTGCCGTCGGGGCGCTCCTGGTCGCCTCCCTGTTTGTCGTCCCCGCCGCCACCGCCCGCCTGCTGACCGGCCGGATGCGCAGCTGGCAGATCGCCAGCGTCGCCCTGGTTGCAGTCGAGGGCGCGCTCGGCCTTTGGCTTTCAGTCGAAACCGACGCGCCGCCCGGGGCGACGATCGCCTGCGTCGCCGGTGCTCTCTTCGCGCTGGTGGCGCTGGGCCGGACGCTCAGTCGCGCTCCCCGCCGCCAGGCCGCGGTGGCCGCTGCGGCGCTCGCCCTGGTGCTGCTCGCCGCCGGCTGCGGCGCCGCCGGGCCTGATGACGACGGCGGGGTCGAGGTCGTCGCCACCACGACCCAGGTCGGCGACTGGGTGCGCGAGGTCGGAGGCGGGGCGGTCGCGGTCGACCAGGTGCTCGAGCCGAACACCGACCCGCACGAGTACGAGCCGCGGCCGAGCGACGTCGAGGCGGCGGCCGGGGCGGAGCTGGTCTTCGCCAGCGGCGACGATCTCGACTCCTGGATCGATGAGATCGTCTCCGACAGCGGCAGCGACGCGACCGTCGTCGACCTCGGTGCCGGCGTGCCGGAGCGGCTGCCGGGAGAGGACAGCGGCGAGGAGGCCTCCCGCTTCGATCCCCACTGGTGGCACGACCCGCGCAACGCCGAGGCGGCCGTGCGCGAGATCGAGCGCCGCCTGGCCGCCGCCGACCCCGCCCGCCGGGCCGAGTTCCGGCGCAATGCGGATGCCTACCTCGGCCGCCTGCAGCGTCTCGACGCCGGGATCGCGGCCTGCATCGACGCCGTCCCGGCCGCGGACCGCAAGCTGGTCACCGACCACGATGCCTTCGGCTACTTCGCCAACCGCTACGGGATCGACGTCGTCGGCGCCGTCATCCCTTCGCAGACGACCCAGGCCCAGACCTCGGCCAAGGACGTCAGCGACCTGATCGACCTGATCGAGCGCGAAGGGGTGCAGGCCGTCTTCCCAGAGAGCTCGCTCAGCGCCAGTGTCGCCGAGGCGATCTCGCGGCAGACCGGGGCCACCACCGACTATGAGCTCTACGGCGACACGCTCGGTCCTGCGGACTCCGACGGTGCCACCTACCTGACGATGGAGGCGGCCAACGCCGACGCGATCGTGCGCGGTTTCACCGGAGGGAGGCGGGGATGCCCGCTCAGCCCCTGATCGAGGCCAGCGGGCTCGCGCTCGGCTACGGGACCGGGCCCACCGCCGTCACCGACGTCTCCTTCCGCCTCGAGGCGGGGCAGCGCCTCGCCCTGCTCGGCCCCAACGGCGGCGGCAAGACGACCGTGCTGCGTGCCCTGCTCGGCGAGCTGCGGCCGCGGGCCGGGACGCTGCGGGTCACCACATCCTGCGGTTCCGTCCCGCAAACCGACCGCTCGCGGCTCGACTACCCCGTCTCGGCGCTGGAGGTGGCGGCGATGGGGACTCTCTCGCGCCTGCCCTGGTGGCGGGGGCCGGGGCGGGAGGGGCGCGAGCAGGCGCTGGCGGCGCTGGAGCGGGTCGGCCTCGAGCGGCTGGCGGGGGAGACCTTCGGCGAGCTCTCCGGCGGCCAGCGCCAGCGGGTGCTGATCGCCCGGGCGCTGGTCCAGGACGCGCGCGTGCTGCTGATGGACGAGCCCTTCAGCGGTCTCGACCACCCCGCCTCGGAGCGGCTGGAAGCGCTGATCGCGACCCTCGCCGCCGAAGGGCACGCGATCGTCGTCGCCACCCACGACCTCGAGCAGGCGCGGCGCTGGGACTCGGTCCTCTGCGTCAACGGCCGCCAGATCGCCGTCGGGCCGCCGCAGCAGGTGCTCGACCGCGAAGTGCTCGAAGCCACCTACGGCGGCGCCATCGTCGAGATCCCCGGAACCGGCTCGCGGGCGATCCTGCCCCCACACCATCACCACCACTGACCATGCTCGAGCCACTCCAGGAGCCGTTCATGCAGCGCGCCGTCGCGGAGATGACGATGCTGGCCCTGGCCGGCGCCGCGGTCGGCTGCTGGGTCGTCCTCTTTGAGCTCTCCTACGCGACCGAGTCGCTCGCCCACTCACTGTTCCCGGGGCTGGTGGTCGCCGCGATCGCCGGGCTGCCGCTGCTCCTCGGGGCGACCCCGGCGGTGGTGCTGGCGGCGCTGGCGATCGCCCTGGCGTCGCGGGTCCAGGGCGTCAGCCGCGACCTCGCGGTGGCGGTCGTGGTGACGACGATGTTCGGGCTCGGCGCCCTGCTGGCGCTGTCCCCGGACTCGCCGCCCGGGATCGAGTCGCTGCTGTTCGGCGACATCCTCGGCCCGACCGACGGCGACCTCGTCGCCTCCGCGGCGCTGCTCGTCCTGCTCGCGGTGGCACTGCCGCTGTTGCACGCGCGCCTGCTGGCGACCGGGTTCGACCGCGGGGCCGCCGCCGACCTCGGGCTCTCGCCGGGCCGCTGGGAGGCGGCCCTGACGGTGCTGCTGGCGCTGGCGATAGTCGTCGCCGTCCAGGGCCTCGGGAACCTGCTCGTCGTCGCCGTCTTCGTCGGCCCCGCCGCGGCCGCGCGCAACCTGACCAGCCGGATGGGGCCGATGATCGCCGTCGCGGCGGCGATCGCGGTGCTGGCGGGATTGGCCGGCCTCTACCTCTCCTATTACGCCGGAACGGCCGGCGGCGCCTCCGTCGCCCTCGCGATCGTCGCCGCCTACCTGCTCTCACTCCCGGCCCGCCAACTGCGCCTGCCGGGATCGCCGAAAGTGGCCCAGGCGGGGGCTACGATCGAGTGATGGCGACCAGCACCGACAGCGCCTGGGCCGAGCACGCCCTCCAGACCCTGCAGGACGCCGGCCACCGCCGCGGCGGCGCCCGCACCGCCGTAGTCGAGGCCCTGGCGGGCCACAACTGCGCCGTCACCGCCCTCGACCTAGACGACGAACTCCGCCGCCGCCGCCCCCCGGTAGGCCGCGCCAGCGTCTATCGCGCCCTCGAGCAGCTCGAGCAGCTCGGCCTGGTCCAGCGCATCGAGGTCTCCCGCGGCACCGCCGGCTACGAGCGCGTCGACCCCACCGGCCATCACCACCACCACGCGATCTGTGGCAAGTGCGGTCGGATGGTGCCCTTCGAGGACCCGTCTTTGGAGCGAGCAATCGACCAGCTTGGCGATCACATGGACTTCAACGTCACCGCCCACGACGTGGTGTTGCGGGGTACTTGCGAGAGGTGCTCGAGCTAGCGGGTGGGACGGGGTGGGCGTCGGGGGTACCTCCTCTCTCGGTACCTCGTCGACTCAGACGCCATAGCTGGCGCCCGGTCGGGGCTCTCCTCCTCCGCAAAACGTTCGGAGGCACCCCCGACGCCCACCCCGTCCCACCACGATCTCCATCTGGCGATCAAAGTCCACGGAAGCTCAGGCGACGAGCTGGGGTGCGAGCCCACTCCGCGTTAGAGCCGCTGCTCCCATGGAAGGCGCATGGGTTCGGCTCCTCTGTTGTCTAGGGCTTCCGTTACTCGGGAGGGGTCCGGGTGTCCCTCCGAACGTTTTGCGGAGGAGGAGAGGAGTTCGAGCGGGGCGTTAGCCCGCATCCATCAAATCGATGAGGTACCGAGTGAGGAGGGATACCCGGACCCCTCCGGTGTGCCGCAGTCCCTAGACCGCGTCAGCTGTACGCGTCCCACTTTTCGAGGTATGGAAGCGGATCGAACGGCGAGCCTCCCTCGTACCAGCCGGGAGGAGCCCACATCTCGAAGTGGAGGTGGCAGCCCTGGGCGTCGCCCGTGTCGCCGACGATGCCGATCGGCTGGCCGGTGCGGACGGTTTCGCCTAGCTGCAGCGGCGAAGGTTCCGCCAGGTGGGCGTACATGAAGTCGTAGGGGGTGCCTTTGCCGTCGATCACGATGTAGTTGCCGGCGAGGTCGTCCCAGGTTGAGTACTGGACGGTGCCGCCGCGGGCGGCGACGAGGGGCGTGCCGCAGGCGGCCATCACGTCCTGGCCCTGATGGGTGTGGCCGGAGCGGCCGGCGCCGAAGCGACCCGCGTCGAGGCTGTATTCGTGGTCGCCGAGGATCGGGAAGGTGTAGCCGAAGAGGGTGAAGCTGAGGCCCAGCGTGGTCGAGGTGGTGGCGGGGCGGGCAGCAGGGGGCGCGGCTGGGGCTGGGGGCGGAGCGGTCTGGGCGGCGATCTGGAAGCTGTAGCGGCCGTTGCGCGCCGGTTTTCCTTCGTTGGTCGTGCCGTCCCAGCGGATCCGGTAGGTGACGTTGGGCGAGCGGTCTTCGCGGTAGAAGGTCTTGACGACTTCGCCGACGCTGTTGAGCACGTCGATGCGGATGTCGTTGTAGGGCTGGCTGCTGGCGATCGCGTAGCTGAGGCGCGGCAGGCGGTAGCCGTAGAAGAAGGACTTGACCGGTGCCGTTTCGGCGCTGATCACCGAGAGGGTGCCGGCGCTGGGCGCTGCGGCCGGGGCTCCGGGCCCGCTGCCTGGGGCGGGCGCGACGGCGGCGGTTGGCGTCGGGGCGCCGCCCGTGGTCGCCGCGGGGGCGTCGCCGACCGGGACGATGAGGAGCGCCATCGTCGCCAGTACGCCAATCTTGCCGGCCGCCTGCGACCGGGTCCCTCGCATCCTGCGCACCGCTAGCCTCTCTTTCCAATCGCCTGCGGAGTTAGCTGTCGGGCTCGCGCTGAAAGAGATGCGCTACGGACTGAGATTCGTCCGATTCGCCCCTGAGACCTGCCTCGGTCTCCTCGGTTCCTCCGCTCCCTCACGGACGTCCGTGAGGAACTCGGCACTGCTGGCGCGGCAGTATAGACGCGAGGTTGGCTACTATCCCCCGGCCGCGCTGGTTGACCCGCGCGGTTTTTGCGCGATGAAGACCTTTGTAGCCACACCCGCCAACCGCCAGCGAGACTGGTACGTCGTCGACGCCGAGGGCAAGACCCTGGGGCGCCTGGCGACGCAGATCGCTGACGCTCTGCGCGGCAAGCGCAAGCCCGAGTACACGCCGCACATCGACACCGGCGATTTCATCGTCGTCGTCAACGCCGAGAAAATCCGCGTCACCGGCGACAAGCTGGCGCAGAAGACCTACTGGCGGCACAGCGGCTACCCGGGCGGGATCAAGTCGCGGACCCTGGGGGAGATGCTCGAGCGTCGCCCCGAGGAAGTGATCCGCAAGGCCGTCAAGGGGATGCTGCCGCGCAACCGGCTCGCTCGCCAGCAGCTGACCAAGCTGAAGGTGTACGCCGGGCCCGATCATCCGCACGCGGCGCAGCAGCCGAAACCGATGGAGACGAATTGATGGCAGACGACGAGACTCGCGACGAGACGACCGAGGGCCAGGACGCCCAGTCCGAGGAGCCCACGGCCGCGGCGCCGGAGCAGCCCGAGACGCCCGCCGAGGAGTCCGCGCCCGAGGCCGAGGCGCCCGCAGCTGAGGAGCCCGCCGAGGAGCCGGTGGCCGAGGAGTCTTCCGAGGAGCCCACGGCTGAGGCCGAGGCCGCCGAGGAGGAGGCCCCCGCCGAGGAGCCCGAGCCCGCTGAGGAGCCGGCTGCTGAGGAGAAGAAGAAAGACGTCATTCCCGGTGCCGACTTGGAGCCGATCGCAGTCGAGCCCGAGGCTCCGGCGCTGAGCGCCGAGGAGCAGGCCCGGCTGGAGGCCGAGGAAGAGGAGAAAGCGCGCCGTGAGGCAGCGCTGGTCGGAGACGAGGATCCCGATGCCGCGGCCGCGAGCCGCGCCCCGGCGAAGCTCGAGAGCGGCGCCCGCTTCCTCGCCACCGGCAAGCGCAAGCGCTCGATCGCCCGTGTGACCCTGGTCCCCGGCGACGGCAAGTTCGAAGTCAACAAGCGCGACCTCGCCGAGTTCTTCCCCCGGCCCCTGCACCAGACGATGGCCAAGCAGCCGCTTGCCGTCTCCGGCTACGAGGGCAACGTCGATGTCCGCGTCCGCGTCCACGGCGGCGGCATCAGCGGCCAGGCCGGCGCGGTCCGCCACGGAGTCGCCCGGGCGCTGACCGAGATCGACGCCGAGCTGCGCGGCGACCTCAAGCGACGCGGCTTCCTCACCCGCGACGCCCGCGTCAAGGAGCGTCGCAAGGCCGGGTTCAAGAAGGCCCGTAAGAAGCCTCAGTTCAGCAAGCGCTGACGGGGCCGGGTTGGCGACCGGGCGCAAGCTCTTCGGCACCGACGGGGTTCGGGGCGAGGCTGGAACCTTCCTCAGCGCCGAGCTGGCGACCGCCCTTGGCCGCGCCGCCACCTCCTCGCTGGAGGCCGCTTGTCCCCAGGTGCTGATCGTCCGCGATACCCGCGAGTCCGGCCCGATGCTGGAGTCGGCGCTGGCTGCTGGCATCGCCGCCGCGGGTGGTGATGCTCTGCTCGGCGGGGTGTTGCCGACGCCGGCGGCGGCGATCCTGGTCAAGCGCCTCGGGCTCGACCTCGCCGCAGTCGTCTCCGCATCCCACAACCCCTACGGCGACAACGGGATCAAGTTCTTCACCGGGCAGGGCGTCAAGCTCGACGACGAGGCCGAGGCGCGGATCGAGGCGCTGATGGACGAGCCGGCCGCGGGTGCCGAGCCGGGCCGCGTGCGCGAGCTGAACGGCGGCCTCGAGGACTACCTGCGGGAGCTGCAGTCGGCCTTCCGCCTCGACCTCTCCGGCCGGCGCGTCGTCCTCGACTGCGCCCACGGGGCGACCCACCGCGCCGCGCCGGCGATCTTCGAGCGACTCGGGGCCGAGGTGGAGACGATCGGGGCGGAGCCCGACGGGCGCAACATCAACGCCGGCTGCGGCTCCACTCACCTTGACGCGATCGCCGAGCGGGTGCGCGAGTCCGGGGCGGAGATCGGGTTCGCCTTCGACGGCGACGGCGACCGGATGCTGGCCGTCGACGGCTCCGGCCGGGTCCACGACGGCGATGAGCTGATCGCCCTCTCGGCTCGCGGCATGCATGCTCGCGGCGAGCTCGGCGGCGGCGTCGTGGTCACGGTGATGACCAACTACGGCTTCCACCGGGCGATGGAGGCGGCCGGCATCGAGGTCGCCGTCACCCAGGTCGGCGACCGCTACGTGATCGACGAGCTGCTGCGCCGCGAGTGGGCGCTGGGCGGTGAGCAGTCCGGCCACATCATCGCCACCGACTTCGTTGCCACCGGCGATGGGATCGCGGCGGCGCTGATGACGATGCGGGAGCTCGGGGACGCCGCGCTGGATGACGCGGTGCCGATGGAGAAGCTGCCGCAGACCCTGGTCAACGTCAAGGTCGCCGACCGCGAGGCGATCGCCGACGCGACCGCCGTCTGGGAGGCCGTCGAGCGCGAGGGGGAGGCCCTGGCCGGGCGCGGGCGAGTGCTGCTGCGACCCTCGGGGACCGAGCCGCTGGTGCGGGTGATGGTCGAGGCGCCGAGCGCCGAGGAAGCCGATTCCGTCTGCAATCGGCTTGCCGACCTGGTTCGTGCCGAGCTGGCCTGAGCGCTCCGGCGTTTACTCTTAATCGCCCCCCATGTGCGGAATTGTTGGATACGTCGGTGGGCGGCCCTGCGAGGAGCTGCTGCTCAGCGGCCTCGAAAAGCTGGAATACCGCGGCTATGACTCTGCGGGTCTCTCGATGCTCGAGAACGGCGAGGTCGAGAGCGTGCACGCGGTCGGCAACCTGGCCCAGCTGCGCGCCGCCGTGGCGGAGCGCGCCAACGGCAACGGCGCCTCCCCGGCACAGACCGGCATCGCCCACACCCGCTGGGCGACCCACGGCCGCGTCACCGAGGCCAACGCGCATCCGCACGACGACAGCACCGGTCGCGTCCACATCGTCCTCAACGGGATCGTCGAGAACCACGCCGCCCTGCGCCGCCAGCTGCAGGCCGGGGGCGAGGAGTTCACCTCCGAGACCGACGCCGAGGTCGTCGCCCACCTGATTGCCAGCCACTACGACGGCGACCTGGCGGCGGCGGTACGGGCGGCCTACGCCGACCTGCGCGGCCACTACGCCTTCGTCGCCATGCATGCTGACGAGCCCGGGCGGCTGGTCGGGGCCCGCAAGGAGTGCCCGCTGGTCGCCGGTGTCGGCGAGGGGGAGACCTTCCTCGCCTCCGCGATCCCCGCCTTCCTCGCCGACACCCGGGTCGCGATGCCGATCGAAAACGGCGAGATCGTCGAGATCGACGCCGGCGGAATCCGCATCACCGACGCCGAGGGCGCCCCGGTCGAGCGCAGCGCCGAAGAGGTGACCTGGGATGAGGACGCCGCCGAGAAGGGCGGCTACGAGACCTTCATGCTGAAGGAGATCCACGAACAGGCCGACGCCGTCGCCGAGACGATCGCCGACCGCCTGCCAGAGGACGACGGGGTCGACCTCTCCGACGTCGAGCTCGACGACGAGTTCCTGCGCGACGTGCGGCGGATCGTGATTGTTGCCTGCGGGACCTCCTACCACGCTGGCCTGATCGGCCGCTACGCGATCGAGGAGTGGGCGCGGGTGCCGGTGGAGATGGACATCGCCTCCGAGTACCGCTACCGCAACCCGGTGATCGGGGCTGGCGACCTGGTGATCGGGATGACCCAGTCGGGCGAGACCGCGGACACGCTGGCGGCGATGCGGCTGGCCCGTGAGGCTGGCGCCACCGTCCTTGCCGTGACCAACATCATGGGCAGCCAGGTCACCCGTGAAGCCGACGCCGTCCTCTACACCCGCGCCGGGCTGGAGATCAGCGTCGCCGCAACCAAGACCTTCGTCGCCCAGGTGGCGGCGATGTACCTGCTGGGGCTGCGGCTGGCGCAGCTGCGCGGGACGCTGCCGGCGGAGCGGATCGCCGAGCTGGTGGCGGAGCTGAAGGGACTGCCCTCGAAGATCGAGGAGACGCTGGAGATGTGCGAGGAGGGCGTCGTCGGCGTCTCCGCCGCCCACTCCGACCAGAACTTCTTCCTCTACCTCGGTCGCCACATCGGGCTGCCGGTCTGCCTCGAGGGCGCGCTGAAGCTGAAGGAGGTCTCCTATATCCCCACTGACGCCTACGCGGCGGGGGAGATGAAGCACGGCCCGATCGCCCTGCTCGACGACTCGACCCCGGTCGTCTGCGTCGCCACCGACAGCCCGGTCCTGGAGAAGATCCTCTCCAACGTCGAAGAGGTGCGCGCTCGCGGCGCCCAGACGATCGGGATCGCGACCGCCGGCAGCGAGCGCGCCGGCGAAGTCGCCGACGAGACGATCGAGGTCGCCCGCACCGACTGGATCCTGCAGCCGATCGTCGCGATCCTGCCGCTGCAGCTGCTCGCCTACGACATCGCTCGCGCCCGCGGCCTCAACGTCGACCAGCCACGAAATCTGGCCAAGACCGTCACCGTCGAGTGAGCGCGCCGCTAGCATGCGCCGCCGCATGAAGCTCCGCCTCGTCCTCCCAGGCGCCGCGCTCGCGGCCGCGCTCGCTTTCGCCGGCTGCGGCGGCGGCTCGGGCTCCGGCCCCGACCCGGCCACGGTTATGCCCGCCAATGCCTCGGTCTACGTCGAAGCGGACCTCAGCCCCGGCGGCGAAGTCACGGCCGATCTCAACGCCCTCGCCAAGAGCGTCTTCGGCATCGACGACCTCGGCGAGTACATCGTCACCGAGATCAACGATGCGGCGAGCGACTCCGAAGAACCGTTCGACTACCAGCAGGACGTCGCCTCCTGGCTGGGCGACCGCGCCGGGCTGGTCCTCAGCGGCTACGACGGCGACGACTTCCAGGGCGGCAGCATCGCCATCCCCAGCACCGACACCGCCGCGACCCAGGCCTACATCGACAAGGCGACCGCGGGCGATGATGAGCCCGCTGAGGAGGGCTCCTACGAAGGCATCGACTACAAGGTCGATCCCGACAACGGCGAGGTCTACGGTGTCGTCGGCGACTTCTTCGTCTTCGCCCAGGAGGAGCCGAGCTTCAAGAGCGTGGTCGACGCCTCCAACGGCGAACCGCTGGCGGAGGTGGACGGGTTCACCGAAGCGATGGGCGCGCTGCCGAGCGGCAGCGTCGGTGACCTCTACGTCGACATCGGTGCCCTGGTCGAGGAATCGGGCGAAGAGCTCGACTCCGACGCCGAGACCTTCCTCGAGGTCTCCGGGCTCGAGTACGAAGACACGACCCTGGTCGCCAGCGTCGTGCCTGAGGCCGACCGCATCGTGGTCGAGCTCAGCACCGACGCCAGCGGCAAGAAGCCGTTCGGCGGCGACGCCTCCAAGGCACTGGCGGCGCTGCCGGCGAGCTCGCTGGCGGCGCTCTCCTCCTCCGAGCTCGGCCAGCGGGTCAGCATCGCCTTCAACCGCCTCGACGCGGAAGGCGACGAGGAGATCGCGCCGCACGAATTGAAGGAGATCTACAAGGAGCAGTTCGGGATCGACATCGACCAGCTGACCGCCTCGATCGGCGAAGCCGGCGCCTTCATCGAAGGCAGCAGCGAGGAGACCCTGACCGGGGCCTTGGTGCTGGACATGAAGAGCGCCGCCGAAGCGGCGAACACGGTCGCCAACGTCGGCCTGCTGCTGCGGGCGACCGGGGTCGAGGGCTTCACCGCGGTCGGCGGCAACGCCAGCGGGTTCTCCGTCCGCAATTCCGACCTCGGCCGCCAGCCGCTGGTCGTCCTCGCCAAGGACAAGCGGCTGGTCGTCGGCTACGGGAAGGCGACCGCGGAGGCGGCGCTGGCGGGCAAGGGCTCCACCCTCGGCGACAGCCCCCTCTACAAGGAAGCGGTCGCCGCGCTCGGGGAGACGCCGATCGCCGCCTACATCGACGGCTCGCGGGCGCTGCAGCTCGCCGCCAGCTCCCTCTCTGACGACGACGACTTCCAAGAGGCCGAGCCCTACCTCGAGAAGATCGCCTACCTGGCGCTCGGCTCGGCCCCCGAAGGCGACCGCACGGCGGCGAAGCTGATCGTCGGCTTCGAGAAGTAGGGGCGGCCGTGACCGGCGTCGGCATCGATTTGCTCGAGATCGAGAGGATGGAGCGCGCGCTGGAGCGCCACCCGCGGCTCGCCGACCGGGTCTTCACCGAGGGGGAGCTGGCCTACGCCCGCGCCAAGGGCCGGCCGGGCCGCCACCTCGCCGCCCGCTTCGCCGCCAAGGAGGCGGTGGTCAAGGCGCTGGGGATGAGCGAGGGAGTGAGCCTGCGCGAGATCGAGATCGTCGCCGGCGAGCCTCCCACCGTCCGCCTCAGCGGGCGTGCAGCCGAAGCCGCAGCAGGGCGCGAGATCGCGATCTCCCTCACGCACTCGAGGGACAACGCCGCCGCTGTCGCCATGGTCCAGGACTAGGCTGGGCGGATGGAGCCGTGGCTGGAGCCGCTGTTCGACGCCGAGGGGATGCGGGCGGTGGATGCCTGGGCGATCGAGGAGCAGGGCGTTCCCGGCGAGGAGCTGATGGAGACGGCGGGGACGGCGCTGGCCGAGGCAGTAGCCGGGCTGGCGCCGCAGGGGCCGGTGCGGATCCTCTGCGGGAAAGGCAACAACGGGGGAGACGGGCTGGTTGCCGAGCGGCGGCTGCGAGGGATGGGGTTCGAGGTGGAGGCTGTGGAGCTTTGGGGGGAGGGCGTGCCGGACGACCTCGACGCCTGGCTCGCCGGCTCCGGCGCGGTCGTCGACGCGATCTTCGGGACCGGGTTCAGCGGGGAGCCGCGGGAGCCTGCGGCTGCCGCGATCGAGGCGATCAACCGCTGCGGGGCGCCGGTCGTCGCCTGCGACGTCGCCTCCGGGGTCGATGCCTCCAGCGGCGAGATCGCCGGCGTCGCGGTCGAGGCCGACCTCACCGTCACCTTCCATGCCGCCAAGCTCGGGCAGCGGATCGCGCCCGGGAAGTGGCACACGGGGGAGCTGAGGGTGGTCCCGATCGGCATCCCACCGGGGGCGCCGCCGGTGCCGGCTGGCGGCACGATCGACCCCGCCGTGCTCGCGCTGGCCCCCGGCCGCGGCCCGCGCTCGACTAAGTTCAGCTCCGGCCAGGTGACGGTTGCCGGCGGCTCGCGCGGGCTGACCGGGGCGGTGCGGATGTCCTCGCTGGCGGCGATCCGGGCCGGCGCCGGCTACGCCACGGTCGCCGTCCCCGCCGACCTCGACCTGGTCTTCGAGATCGCCCAGCCGGAGGTGATGTCGGCCGCCTGCCCGGGCGGCGACGGCTGCCTCGTCCCGGTCTCCGAGAAGGCGGTGCTGAAGGCCTTCGAGCCGGCCGCCGCCGGGGTGCTCGGCCCCGGCCTCGGGCGTGACCCCGGCTCGCTCGAGCTGGCCCGGGCGCTGGCGCCGAAGGTCGGGTGTCCTCTGGTGATCGACGCCGACGGCCTCAACGCATTCGCTGGGCGCCTCGGGGAGCTCGCGGCGCGCCAGGCAGCGACCGTCCTCACCCCGCACGCCGGTGAGCTCGGGCGGCTGTTGGAGCGACCCTCAGAGAAGATCGCAGCCCACCGGCTGGCGGCGGCGCGGGAAGCGGCGGCGGCGAGCGGCGCGGTCGTCGTGCTCAAGGGCGACGACACGATTGTCACCGACGGCGAGCGCCTCGCGGTCAACGCGATCTCCGCTCCCGGCCTCGCCACCGCCGGCAGCGGCGACGTCCTCTCCGGGGTCACCGCGGCGCTCCTGGCGCGGGGCCTGGAGCCATTCGCGGCGGCCTGCGCCGCGGTCGTCGCCCACGCCCGCGCCGGCCGTGACGCCGCCGCCCGGGTCGGCTCCGCCGAGGCGGTGATCGCCACCGATGTAATCGACTCGGTACCGGCGGGGCTGCTTGCCGCCGCCGCGGTCGAATAACCTCGGCGGCGATGAAGACCGTTGCGGACATCATGGACGCCGACGTGCCGACGGTGACGCCGGACGAAGACGCCCGCGCGGTCATCGACTTGCTCTCCAAGTCCGAGCTCGGCGCGGTCCCCGTGATCGACGGCGACCGCAAGGTGGTCGGGATCGTCAGCGAGTCCGACCTGATCCTCAGCGAGGAGGAGTCCGACCTCCACCTCCCGCACTACCTCAACATCATGGGCGGCATCGTCTTTGTCGGCTCGATGAAGGGGTTCGAGGAGCGGCTCGAAAAGGCCTTCGCCACCAAGGTCTCGGAGCTGATGACGGCCGACCCGATCGTCGCCCACGACTACGAAGCGGCCGACCGGGTCGCGAAGAAGATCGCCGACAAGCACCACAACCACCTTCCCGTGGTGGACGCCGACGGGCACTTGGCGGGCATGGTCACCCGGGCCGACGCCCTCGCCGCTCTCGTCGACGACGAGTAAGGCGATGGAGCGGGCGCACGCCCGAATCGAGCTCGATGCCGTGCGGGCCAACTGCGCCCGGCTGAAGGCCGAGCTCGGCGCGGACGCGGAGCTCTGCGCCGTGGTCAAGGCCGATGGCTACGGCCACGGGGCCGAGGGCGTCGCTGCGGCGGCGCTGGAAGGCGGCGCTACCCGGCTGGCTGTGGCGGCCGCGATCGAGGCGGAGGAGCTCGGCGCTCGCTTCCCCCAGGTCCCCTTGCTGACCATGGGAGCGCTCAGCGCCGAGGAGGTCGACGTCGCGCTCGCCGCGGGGTCGGAGCTGGCGCTCTGGCGTGAGGGCTTTCGCACCCTCCTGGCGGAGCGGGCGCGCGCCCAGGGCCGGCCGGCCCGGGTGCACGTCAAGTACGACACCGGCATGGGCCGGCTCGGCAACCCAGACCCGGACGAGGTGCTGGCCCTGGCTCGCGCCTGCGCCACCGACCCAGACCTCGAGCTAGCCGGGGTCTGGACCCACTTCGCCACCGCCGACGAACCCGATTCCGCCTACTTCGACCAGCAGCTCGACCGCTTCGACCGCGTCGCCGCGGCGGTTCGCTCCGAGTTCCCCGGGACGCTGGTCCACGCCGCCAACAGCGCCGCCGTCTACCGCGACCGCCGCTCGCACTACGACATGGCCCGCTGCGGCGTTGCCCTCTACGGGCTCGACCCCTTCCAGGGCGACCCGGCCGAGCACGGCCTGCGCCCGGTGCTCTCGCTGCGCTCCTACGTTGCCGACGTCAAGCCCTTTGCCCCCGGGACGACGGCTGGGTACGGCCGGACCTGGGCGGCGCCGGAGGAGACCTTCGTCGGCGTCGTCCCGGTCGGCTACGGCGACGGCGTCCGCCGCGCGCTCGGCAACAACGCCGAGGTTCTGGTCGGTGGCCGCCGCCGTCCCTTGGTCGGGACCGTCTCGATGGACAACGTGACGATCGACCTCGGTCCTGATGGCGGGGTCGAGCCTGGCGCCGAGGTGGTCCTGATCGGCGCCCAGGATGAGGAGCGGATCTCCGCCGAGGAGCTCGCGGTCCGGCTCGGCACGATCAACTACGAGATCACCTGTGGAATCTCCCCCCGGGTGCCGCGGCGGCCGGCGTGAGCCTCGGCGACGACCTGCGCGGGGCGCCGCTGGTCATGGCGGTGCGGCGTGCACTGGGCGAGGGCGAGGACGCCTGGATCGTCGGCGGCGCCGTGCGCGACGCCGCGCTCGGCAAGGAGATCACCGACCTCGACCTAGCGACCGCCGGCGAGCCACGCGCCGCGGCCCGGGCGATCGCATCTGAGCTGGGGGGCCACTCCTTCGAGCTCTCGGCCGAGTTCGGGATCTGGCGCGCCGTCGCCGAGTCCCCGCCGCGCCAGGTCGACCTCACCCCCCTGCGCGGCGGCGGGATCGAAGCCGACCTGGCCGAGCGTGACTTCACGATCGGGGCGGTCGCGGTGCCGCTCGCCGGCGGCGAGCCTCTGGACCCATTCGGCGGGCTCGGCGACCTCGAGCGCCGCCATCTGCGCGTGGTGGGGGAGGGCAGCTTCGCCGGCGATCCGCTGCGGCTGCTGCGGGCCGCGCGCCTGGCGGCCGAGCTCGGCCTCGAGGTAGACCCGGAGACGGTCGCGCTTGCCCGCGCCGCGGCGGCGACCGCGGCCGACCCGGCGGGCGAGCGACAGCTGGCCGAGCTGCGGCAGCTGCTCGGCGGCAGCGACCCGCTGCGCGGCCTGGCGCTGCTCGCCGAGCTCGGGGTGACGCCGGTCGTGCTGCCTGAGCTCGACGCGCTGCGGGAGGTCGAACAGGGTCCCAACCACCACCTCGACGTCCATGACCACACGTTGGCGGTGCTGGAGCACACGCTGGAGATCGAGGCGGACCTCGAGCGCTTCGCCGGCCAGCGGGCAGTCGAGGTCGCCGGGCTGCTGAAGGAGCCGCTTGCCGACGAGATCAGCCGCGGCACTGCGCTGCGCTTCGGCGCCCTCTTCCACGACATCGGCAAGCCCGCGACGCGCGCCGAGCAGGGCGGCTTCGTCGGCTTCCGCGGCCACGACCAGGTCGGGGCGGAGATCATCGGCGGGATCTGCGACCGCCTGCGCGCCAGCCGCCGCCTCAACCAGCACCTGCAGGCGCTGACCCTGCACCACCTGCGCCTCGGCTTCCTGATCCCGGAGATGCCGCTGCCGCCGCGGCGGGTCCACGACTATCTGCGGGCGACCGATCCGGTCTCGGTCGACGTCACCCTGCTGACCGTCGCCGACCGGCTCTCCGCCCGCGGCGCCGGCCCGCTGGCCAGCCCGGAGATGGTCGAAGCCCACCTCACCCTGGCCCGCGAGATGATCGCCGCCGGCCTCGACTGGCACCGCGACGGGCCGCCGCAGCCGCTGCTGCGTGGCGACGAGGTGGCGCGGAAGCTGGAGATCGAGCCCGGCCCCGAGCTGGGGGAGCTGCTGGCCGAGCTGGAGGCAGCGCAGTACGCGGGCGAGGTCTCGGACCGCGCCGCCGCCCTGGAGCATCTGCGCCAGAGCAGGGGTTAAAGCCGGAAAACAGTGGGTTTGGGATACGCTCCGACCGCATGGCCAAAGAGGAAAAGATCGAAATGGAGGGGGAGATCACCGAGGCCCTCCCCAACACCATGTTCCGCGTCAAACTCGACAACGGGCATGACGTCCTCGGCCACATCTCCGGCAAGATGCGCCGCCACTACATCCGCATCCTGCCTGGCGACCGCGTGAAGATCGAGCTTTCGCCGTACGACCTCGACCGCGGTCGAATCACCTACAGGTACAAATAGACGCCTGGCGGCGTCCTCAGTCGCTCGCGTGCAGAGCACGCCACGCTCCCTGCGTCCTTGCCAGCCGCCTATTTGAACTCTGTAGGCGCCGCCAACTCAGCCACTAAGGCTGACCAGGCGAAGTCCCTCGCTCCGAGCCCCTTCCCCGTGCGGGGGTCGTAGTACTCGCGCAGTCCTTCGCGCACTGCCGCCCCCATCACACCCTCGGCCAGGCGTTGCGCCTCCTCGACATAGCCGAGGCGGCGCATCCCCAGCCAGACCATCCAGGCGGAGTTGACCCAGGTCGGGCCGCGCCAGTAGCGGCGGATCGGGCCGTGGCCGCCATCGGGTTCGTAGCCGGCCTCCGAGGCGGCGACCGAGGGCGGCGCCACCGGGGTGAGGAACTCGCGCTCGTTCAGCAGGTGCTCCTCGACCAGGCGGCGCCCGATCTCCTCCGGCAGGTCGGGCAGGGCCAGCGGCGCCAGCGAGGCCCAGGTGACGACGCCCGGGCGGGCGCCCCCGGGCTGGACCTCGTCGAGGAAGAGGCCGCGGCGCTCGTCCCAGAGCCGCTCGATCAGCGCCGGCGTCGCCGAGGGGCGGCCCATCGCCTGCAGCGAGAGCGACCACATCGTGTTGACCAGCGTCTCGCAGAGCAGCGGCCGGCCGTGCTCGCGCAGGCGACGGGCGTCCCAGCCGAGCTTGCGGTTGGCCCGGACCAGCAGCGGGAACCCGATCCGCCCGTTCGAGCGCCGTCCCCAGACCGGTTCGAACTTGGGCGAGGCGTCGAGGCCGGACTCGTCCGGCTGCACGATCCAGAGCAGGCCGTCGCCCTCGAGGTCGCGGTTGGCGGCGAGCCACTCCATCTGCGCCGCGATCCGCGGCTCCGTGGCCGGGTCGCCGACGGCGATCCGCCAGGCCCAGGCGAGCAGCGGCGGCTGGATCGTCTCCGTCTGCAGGGCGGCGCGGGAGCGGACGTTGTAGAAGCCGAGCCGGATCAGCGAGACCTTGCTGCCCCAGAAGATCGTGTGGCCGATGAAGCCGTCGGGCCGCTGGGCGCCGAGCAGGCTCTCCAGCTCCGCCCGGGCCCGCTCCGGCGCGAAGCGGCGCCAGACGATCGCCGCGAAGCAGGAGTCCCAATACCACTGCCAGGGATAGCGGCTGGGGCTGGGACGGGTGTAGCGGTAGCGGAAGCCGTCGCGCTCCCCCTCGACCCAGCTGCTCCGCAGCACCCGCTCGGCCAGCTGCACGGCCGCTGGGCCGAGGGCGTCGCCGCCGGCGCCGGCCGCGGAGCTCACAGCGCGGTGCGCCTCATCTCGCGCAGGGCCAGCCCGCCGAACAGCGCCAGCAGCCCCGCGAGCGCCAGCAGCCCCGGCCAGGTGTCGGCCCAGGTGACGGTGGCGACGAAGCCCTGGCGGGCCGCTTCGATCACCTCGGTGGCGGGGTTGACCTCGGCGACGTCGTGCAGCCAGCCCTGCAGCAGGGCCAGCGGCGCGTAGGCGGGCGTGAGGAATATCAGCCCCAGCATCGCCGCCTGCATCAGCGGCGCCGCCGACTGGCTCTTGAAGCGCAGCGCCAGGAACGATCCCCAGCAGGCGGCAACGGCGGCCATCGCCGCGACCATGAAGAAGCAGATCGCCATCCCGTCGAGGCCGGGGAAGTCGGCGCCGAGGGCGAGCGCGATCGCGAAGACGAAGGTCGCCGGGATCAGCGCCCTGGCGCTGGCGGCGAGCACGGTCCCGGTCAGCAGGACCCAGCGCGGGGCGGGGGAGACCAGTAGGCGGTCGACCCACCCGGCTTCGTAGTCGCGGGCCAGGTTGACGCCAGAGGCGGCCCCAGTGAAGCCGGCGCCCTGCAGCATGCTGACCGGGATGATGAAGCTCTCGTAGCTGTTGACTTCGAAGCCGCGCAGCTCGGTCAGCGCACCGAAGACGCCGTTGAGGCCGAGGAAGAAGATCGTCGGTGCCAAGACGCCGGGGATCGCCGCCCCGGGCACCCGCACCAGCTCGTTGCGGGCGCGGGTCATCAGCGCCCCGATCGTCGCCAGGTTGGCGCGCCAGCCCGGGTTCCTCAGCGCCGCTTCCATCAGCCGACCCGCAGCCGGTGGCGGAGGGCACGGGCGCTCATCCACAGCCCGAGGACGACGATGCCGAGGATCGCCAGCACCGCGTAGAGGGTGTCGGCGGCGTCGATGCCGGAGATGATCGGCTCGCGCACGCCTTCGACGACGAAGCTGAGCGGGTTGTACTCGGCGATCGTCTTCGCCGGCTCGATCATCAGATCCTGGGGGAAGAAGGCGGAGGAGAGGAAGAGGACGACGAGGACCAGCGGGAAGAGGCCCTGGACGACGCTGGCGCTGCCGGTGCGCAGGGCGATCGCGGCGCCGATGCCGCCAACCGCCAGCGCTGCCGCCGTGACCAGCGCCATCGCCAGCAGCGCCCCGAGCACGCCGCCCTCGATCGTGGCGCCGAAGATGAGCCCGATCGCGAAGAACCAGATCGCGGCGAAGAGGCCGAGCGCCGCGGTCCCGGCAAGGCGGCCGAGCACGATCGCGAAGCGCGGGATCGGAGCCGAGAAGAGCCGATCGGTGAAGCCCATCTCGATGTCGACCGCGAAGGCGATGCCACCGCTGTTGCCGGCCAGCATCAGCGACTGCATCATCGCCCCAGCGAGCATGAACTGGAGGAAGCTCTGCACGGGCGGGAAGCCGGGTAGTTCGACCGCGCCGCCGGCACCACCGGTCTGCACCGCCAGCAGCAGGGTGGGAAAGACCACGATCGGGGCGATCAGCTGCGGGCGGCGGAAGGTCTGGCGGATCGAGCGCATCCCCAGGGCCCGGACCACGCGGGCGTTGACGGCGAGCGAGCTCACGCCTCCGCCGGCTCCTGCTCGGCGTTCTCCTCGCTCTCCTCCTCCAGGTGGTAGCCGGTCTTGGCGACGAAGACGTCGTCGAGCGTCGGGCGCACCAGCTCCAGCGACTCGACCCCGATCCCGGCGTCGTCGAGGGCGCGGACCACGCGCGGGATGTCGGCGGCCCCGTTCTCGACCTCGACCAGGACCTTGCGCCCGTCCTTCGGCGGCAGCAGGCGCCCGATCTCGGCGCAGACCTGCTCGGCCTGGGCGATTGAGCCCTCGGCCAGCTGCAGCTGGATATGGGGATGGCCGATTTCGGCCTTCAGCGACTCCGGCGTGCCCTCGGCGACGATCCGGCCGCTGTCGATGATCCCGACGTTGTCGGCCAGC
Organism: Solirubrobacterales bacterium; assembly: GCA_036277915.1. Classification (GTDB taxonomy): domain Bacteria; phylum Actinomycetota; class Thermoleophilia; order Solirubrobacterales; family 70-9; genus VAYN01. Next base: position 3,298 of record DASUMA010000013.1, on the reverse strand, counting down.
TGGTCGGCCTCCTCCAGGTACTGGGTGGTGAGGAAGACGGTGGTGCCGTCGTCGTTCAGCGCCCGCACCTCCTCCCAGATCGTTTTGCGGCTGACGGGATCCAGACCGGTGGTCGGCTCGTCGAGGAACAGCACCCGCGGTTCGTGGACCAGCGCCGCGGCCAGGTCGAGGCGACGCTGCATCCCGCCGGAATAGGTGCCGACGCGGCGGTCGGCGGCGGCGGTCAGCTCGACCCGTTCCAGCAGGGCGTCGGCGCGGCGCCGGCCCTCGGTCGTCGGCAGCCCCTGCAGCGTCGCCTGCAGGCGGATCAGCTCGCGCCCGGTCATCAGCGGGTCGAGCGCGGCTTCCTGCAGGGCGACGCCGATCGAGGCGCGCACCGCGCGCGCCTCCTTGACGACGTCATGGCCGGCGACCTCGGCCCGCCCGCCGGTCGGCAGCAGCAGCGTCGTCAGCATCCGCACCGTCGTCGTCTTGCCGGCCCCGTTGGGGCCGAGAAAGCCGTAGATCTCGCCCTCCTCGACCGCGATCGAGATCCCCTGCACGGCCAGAACTTCGCCGAAGGCGCGCTCCAGGCTCTCCACCGCGATCGCCGCCACGGTTAGGCCTCCGTCGTCTCGGCGGCCCGCGCCAGCGGCGGCAGCGAGTCAACCCAGCGCCGCCCGTTGGCCCGCTCCAGGGCCTCGGCGGCGTCGAGCAGCAGCGCGTCCTCGCCCCAGGCGGCCTGCAGCTGCAGGCCGATCGGCAGGCCCTCGGAGAACCCGACCGGGACGCTGACCGAGGGGATGCCGGTGAGGTTGGAGAGGCCGGCGCCACGGACGTTGGCGGCGTCGGCGGTGAGCGTGCCGGAGGGCAGCTCGACCAGCGGCGCGGCCAGCGGCGGCGCCACCGCCGGCACGGTCGGCCAGGCGATCACGTCGACCTCGGCAAAGGCGGTGGCGACGCGGCGGCGCATCAGCGTGCGGATCGAGTGCGCCTTGATGCTGGCGGCGGCCGGCAGCAGCATCCGGTACTTGAGCAGGCCGCGACCGAGCGGGCTCAGCTCCGGGTCGAGGCTGTTGAGGCGCTGCGGGCTGAGGCCGGTCAGTCCCTCGGTGTTGGCGATCAGGACGGTCGCCAGCGCCGCCGGCTCGATGTCGGCCAGCTCGACCTCGACCAGCTCGCCGCCGGTCTCCTCGGCCAGCGCCCGGATCGCCTCCTCGCAGGCGTCGCGCACGTCCGGGGCGACGTCGTCGGTGACGGTGTCGCGGACGATGCCGATGCGCAGGCCGCGCGCCTCGCCCGCCGCGAGCGGCTCGCCAAACAACGCGGAGGCGAGCAGGCGGCTGTCGGCGGCGTCGGCGCAGAGCGGGCCGGAGACGATCGTGGTCGAGACCTCGGCCATGTGGTGGCCGGCCATCGCGGCGCGGCCGAAGGTCGGCTTCAGCCCGGTCAGGCCGCAGTAGGCGGCGGGGAAGCGGATCGAGCCGATCCCGTCGGCGCCGACCGCGCCGGCGACCATCCGCGCGGAGACGGCGCTGGCGGGACCGCTGGAGGAGCCGCCGGGGCAGCGCTCGGAGTTCCAGGGGTTGCAGGCGGGGCCGTAGACGGAGATGTTGCCGGTGCTGCCGGCGCCGAGCTCGTGCATGTTCCCGACCCCGACGATCACCGCGCCGGCGTCGCGCAGGGCGCGGTAGGGGCCGGACTCGGCGGGGGTGGGGGAGGCGAGCATCTCGGCGGCACCGAAGCGCTGGGCGCGCCAGGGCAGCGGCCACTCGTCCTTGATCACGACCGGGACGCCGCGCAGCGGTCCCTCGGGGGCCGCCGCCAGCATCTCGCGCGATTGCTCCGGGAAGGTCTCGACGACGGCGTTCAGCGCCGGGTTGCGCTCGGCGATCCGCTCCAGCGTGGCGTCCAGCAGCTGCGCCGGGTCGGTCTCGCCGGCGGCGATTGCCGCCGCCTGGGCGCGCAGGGAGAGGTCGAGAGTGCTCATGCGCTGGCTGGGGGTCGCGAGAGGTCGGCGGCGACCATCGGCGCGGCGCCCTCCGTATCGAGCTCCAGCAGATCCAGGATCGCCGGCCAGAACATGCCGTGGGCGGCGCCGATCACGGCCAGCTCGATCTCGTCGGCCTCGATCCCGAGGGAGGTGAGACCGGCGGGGATGAAATCGTCTGCTCGGCTCGATGCCTCCATACGGACCGGCACACTACCTCGCCGGTTTGGCGGGGATCGTGCAAACGGCCCGGGCAGGGGACATTCACCCGGCGTGGAATGCAAGATTGGCGGCGCAACTGGGCTCCTGGCCCCGTGTTTGCCCCTTAGATGCCACTTGCAGAGACGAAAACCCGATCCCGACGCCCCTGGGCGCTGATGGTCGCCGCCGCCTGCGCCTTCGCGGGCCTGGTCGCGGTCGCCGCGCCCGGCGATGCCGACTCGGCCCCGCTGACCTCGATCGTGCTCGGCCAGACGGCGGAAACGCCGCCCGCCTCGTGCCCGGGAAAAACCGAAAACAACGTCGAGGTTGTCCCCTGCCGGGTCGAGGGACACGTGACCGGGTTCCAAGCGATCGCCGGCGGCGTCGCCCGTCCCTACGAGGCCCCCTTCGAAGGCAAAATCGTCGCCTGGTCGATCACCCTCGCCAAGCCCTCGACGGCAGAAACCGAGACGACCACCAACGAGGTCGGCTTCTTCAATGACTTCCTCGGCTCCCCCTCGCAGGCCCGGATCGCGGTCCTGCGCCCGGTCGAAGACTCGAAACCGCCCAAATACACCCTGGTCCGCCAGGGACCGGTGGAGACGCTCAACCCCTACTTCGGCACCACCCCGATCTTCGCCCTCGACCACCCGCTGACCGTCCTCCAGGGCCAGGTCGTGGCGCTGACCGTCCCCACCTGGGCCCCGATGTTCGCCTTCAACGTCGACGCCGACAACACCTGGCGCGGCAGCCGCCTCCCCGAACACTGCTCTTCCAAGGAAGACATCCAGGGGGGGCACCCGCAGCAGGGGGTCGGGAAAATCAAGACCTACGGCTGCTACTACTCGAACGCGCGGCTGCTCTACACCGCGACGCTCGTGAAAAAACCGTAGGGCGGGCTGACGCCCCCGGTGGGTGTCGGGTGGGCCTCCTCACTCGGTACCTCGTCGACTGGGGAGAGCTACGGCTAACGCCCGCTCGAGCCCCTCTCCTCCTCCGCAAAACGTTCGGAGGCCCTACCAACGCCCCCCATCCCCCGCCAGCTTGAAACTCGAGTTGGTCGAGCGCGTGGATTGGACAGCCGCAAACGCCTGCGCTTTTGAAGCTTCCGTAACCCCCTCCCGTCCC
>DASUMA010000012.1:0-5372 GCA_036277915.1 Solirubrobacterales bacterium | reverse complement strand
TCGTGCGAGGACAGCGCCGTGCCGCAGCGCTTGCAATAGGGGACGACGCGGTGGCCCTCGTACAGCAGGTCGCGATCCCACATCGTCTTCAGCGCCCACCAGACCGACTCGATGTACTCGGGCTCGAGCGTGTAGTAGGCCTCGTCGAGGTCGACCCAGTAGGCGATCCGCTCGGTCAGCGCGCTCCAGTCCGACAGGTGCTCGAGCACGGCCTCGCGGCACTGGGCGTTGAACTCGGCGATGCCGTAGCGCTCGATGTCGTCCTTCTCCTTGAAGCCGAGCTTCTGCTCGACCGCGATCTCGACCGGCAGGCCGTGGCAGTCCCAGCCGGCCTTGCGCTCGACGTAGCGGCCGCGCATCGTCTGGTAGCGCGGGAAGACGTCCTTGAAGACGCGTGCGAGCACGTGGTGGGAGCCGGGGCGGCCGTTGGCGGTCGGCGGGCCCTCGTAGAAGCTCCAGACCTCGGCCCCCTCGCGGTTGGCGAGCGAGCGGGCGAAGACGTCCTCATCGCGCCAGCGCGCCAGCACCCGCTCCTCCAGCTCGGGGAAGGACTGCTTCGGGTCTACGGGGTCGAATCCGGGCACGAGGCGCGGATTCTAGGAGCGGGCGCCCGGCGGCAGCCGGCGCTCACCAGACGAGGATGAACTCACCCGGGTCTTTGGGATTCGCGTAGGCGGGCAAAACCAGGCCCTGCTCCATCCGGTTGGCGATGAAGACCGGCATCAGCTCACGCCGGCTGACCTCGGTGCGGCCGACGCCGGGGATGTCGAGGGCGAGCTTCAGCTTCATCAGCGGCATCTCGTTGACGGTGGTGTGCGAGCTGCCGACCTCGACGATGGTCGCGCTGCCCTTGATCCCGTTCTGGAAGATCCAGTCGTTGTGGGCGGCCTTGGCCTGGCTGCGGCGCGCGTACCAGGCGAGGCCGCCGGCGGTGAGGACGAAGATCGCGCCGGTCGAGGCAACGATCAGCGACGTTTCGGCGTTGGCGCCGAGCAGCGCTGGCCCGACGCAGAGCGCCAGGCCCAGCACCCCGAAGAGCGCGATCAGCCCGATGCCGGTGCGGTTGATCTGCATCGCTACTCCTCACACTCCCGGGCGATCCGCGCGGCGACGTGGGCGGTGGCGTCGCAGAGCGCCGCGAGGCCGTCGGCGCCGGGATCGTCGTCCTCGACGCTGCCGAGCAGGGACCCGTAGGCGAGCTCGAAGGAGAAGTCGGCCGGCGGCTCGGTCGCCAGATAGTCGACCAGGGCCGGCGAGAACAGCTGCCGCATCCAGCTCGGGTCCTGGTAGGGGCTGGTGGTTATGAGGAAGCGCTGGTTTAGCGCCGTGCTCTCAGTCCAGAGCTTCGAGTGGCGGGCCTCGAAGCCGTAGAACTCGTCGTCGCGGGTGCTGCGGCCGCGGCGGATGCAGAAGACGCGCGGGGCGAAGGCGGTGGCCGCGGGGATCTGAGTGAGGGCGACGTTGAAGCGGAAGGTCTTGTTGCGGGTGTAGGCGAGGTGGCCGACGACGCCCTCGACCCCCTCGCCGAGCTGGCCGCGCAGCGCCGGCTCCAAGGCGGCGCCCTTGCCCTCGGCGAGCAGCGGCGTCAGCTGCCCGGGCCCGAAGGCCGGCAGCTGCTCGAGCCCGCGGGCGGCGGCGAGCGCGGTGTAGGCGGCGGCGGGATCGGCCACGGCGTCAGCGTAAGGGCGCATCCGGCGTTAGGGTGGACGACCGATGGAGCGCTTGGACCTGAACGGCAAGGTGGCCCTGGTCACCGGCGGGGCCCGCGGGATCGGCTTCGAGACCGCGCGGCAGATGCACATGCGCGGCGCCTCGGTCGCCGTCCTCGACCTCAGCGCAGAGGAGGCGCGCGAGGCGGCGGAGCGGATCGGCCCGCGGGCAATCGGGCTGGCCGGCGACGTCACCGACCAGAACGCGATGTTCGCCGCGGTCGCCGAGGTGGTCGAGAAGTTCGGCGGCCTCGACGTCGCCGTCGCCAACGCCGGCATTGCCCAGAAAGGCTTCGCCACCGCCCGCGGTCTCTCCGGTGAGGAATGGGAACGGGTCTTCGAGGTCGACCTGCTCGGGGTCTGGCGCACGACCCGCGCCGCCCTGCCCCAGATCGTCGAGCGGCGCGGCCAGATGGTCGTCGTCTCCTCCGTCTACGCCTTCATGAACGGCTTCGGCAACAGCCCCTACGCGGTCGCCAAGGCCGGGGTCGAGCAGCTCGGCCGCGCCCTGCGAGTGGAGTTGATTCCGCACGGCGCCAACGCCACCGTCGCCTACTTCGGGTGGGTCGACACGAAACTCGTGCAGGATGCCTTCGAGCAGGAGGACGCCGACCGGATCCGCGACCTCAGCCCCGAGTGGCTGCTGAAGCGGATCACCCCCGCCGAGGCGGGAGCCGGCCTCGTCCGCGGCATCGAAGAGCGCGCCCCGCGCGTCTTCGTCCCCAAGTGGTGGCGCTACGTCTCCGCCTTCCGCGGCCTGATCAACCCCTGGTTCGACCGCCGCATGGAGAGCGACGCCAAAACCAACGCCCTCGTCCGCGACCTCGACGCGAAGGCGCTGGGCGCGGAGAAGGCGTCAAGCAGCAGCTAGCCCGGGGGAGAGATCGTGCTGCCAGGCGACTTGCCTGGTGCGTGCGAGATGTCGTTCACAAGATGCTGTTCCCGGAGGCCGTCGCCGAGAAGCTAGGGCGACGCGGGATCTCTGTATCCGAAGCGCGGGAGTTGCTCAACAACCGGCCCGTGGTGGTGAATCGCCGAACCCAGCACGCCACGATGGAGCGACGAATGATGATCGGCCGAACCAACGGCGGCCGGTCGCTCACTCTGATCATCGAGATGACCATCGACCCGACTGACTGGGTCGTCGTTACCGGCTGGGATTCTGACTCCGACGAGCGTAGGATGAGGCTGAAATGACCGACAGAAAGACGCAAGAAAAAAAGAGGGATCCTTGGACGGATCCGGATCCGCAACCCGGGGACTTCGATGAGTTCTTGGCCAAAGTTCGCCCAGAGGACATTCAGCGCATTGAGCCGGGAACGGTCGAGGTCGTCCTGATTGGCGACATGGACCCGAACGAGTGGGTGCGTCGGAAGTGGGCCAGGGAAGGGCGTGGAAATCCTGCCCGCTCCCACAGCTAGCTGTTTCTAAGCCGGCCGCGTCAAGCGCTCGAGGAGGATGAGGAAGGACTCGTAGCGGTCGCCGGTGGCGCGCTCGAGGCCGATCTCGCAGGTGCGGTTGCTGCTGAGGTGGGCGTCGAAGTGGCGGCCGGATAGCTCCTCGGCCTCGCGCTTCGTGGCGGCGGCGGTGAGCTCGGGGTGGGAGATGCCGCGGTCGCCGGCGAAGCCGCAGCAGGTTGCCGTCGGTGGGACGTAGACGTCTTCGGCGAGGGTCGAGGCGAGGGCCTCGAGGCGGTGGCTGAGGCCGAGGCGGCGGGTCGCGCAGGTCGGGTGCACGGCAACTGAGCCAACCGGCTCGGAGACGGTCAGCCAGGGCAGCAGGCGGTCGTGGGCCCAAGCGACCGAGTCGAGGATCTCCAGCTGGCCAAGACGCTCGGCGTTCTCCTCGTTCAGCACGCCGTCCCCGGGCTCGGCGATCGCGCCGGTGCAGGAGGCGGCGTCGATCACGACCGGCAGCGCCCCCTCCCCGCTCCATGCCCAGAGCCGCTCGATCATCTCGTTCGCCTTGTCCGCGTGTGCGGCGGCGAAGCCTTTGGAGCTCCAGGGCAACCCGCAGCAGCTGCCGAGCACGTCGTCGGGAATCCAGACCGGCAGCCCGGCCCGGGCCGAGACCTCGACCATCGCCTCCAGGACCGAGGGGCCCTCCCCCGAGCCGAAGATGCGGTTGGTGCAGGAGGGGACGTAGACCGCGGCGGCGCCGGTGTGCAGCGTCGCCGGCAGCTTCGCCTTAGCCGGCGGCGGCAGCGCTTGGCCGCGCTCGGTCCGCCGCGCCATCGGCCCGCCGAAGCGCAGCCCCACCCGGGAGGCACCCTCAACCGCACCCCAGCGCCGCGCGGCCCCCTGGGCCCGCCGTTCGGCCCGCTCGGAGTGCCCCGCCTGGCGCAGCTCCTTGACCAGCTTGCCGGTGTCGATCCCAACCGGACAGGCGAGCTGGCAGGAGCCGTCCGCCGCGCAGGTCTCCAGCACCTCGTACTCCTGTTCCTTCAGGAGCGCCGCCCGCACCGGCGAGCCCTCGGGCTGGCGGGCGATCTCCCGCCGCAGCACGATCCGCTGCCGCGGCGTCGTCGTCAGGTCTCGGCTCGGGCAGACCGGCTCGCAGAAGCCGCACTCGACGCAGGAGGTCGCGGACTCCTCGATCGGCGGCGTCGTCTTCAGGTTGCGCAAATGCACCTCGGGGTCGCGGTTGAGGACCACGCCCGGGGAGAGCACGCCGTCGGGGTCGGCCAGCTGCTTCACCCGCCACATCAGCCGAGTCGCCTTCTCCCCCCACTCCCGCTCCACATACGGGCTCATGTTGATTCCGGTCCCGTGCTCGGCCTTCAGCGAGCCGTCGTACTTGTCGACGATGAGCGCGACCAGGCCCTCCATGAAGGCCTCGTAGCGCTCCAGATCCTCCTGCTTGGAGAAGTCCGGGGTCAGCATGAAATGGAGGTTGCCGGCGGAGGCGTGGCCGGCGATGCCGGGCAGGAAGCCGTGCTCGCCAAGCAGCGCCTGCAGGTCGCGGGCTCCCTCGGCGATCCGCTCCGGCGGCACGCAGACGTCCTCGACGATCAGCGCCGTTCCCGGCAGCCGCAGCTTCCCGATCAGCCCGTGCAGGCCCTCGCGCACGCGCCAGGCGAGCTCGATCTCCTCCGCCTCGCGGGTGAACTCGATCGGCCGGATCGTCTCGTGGCCGGCGAGGATCTCGTTGGCGCGGGCGACCTGCTCGGCCAGCTCATCCTCGTCGGCGCCGCCGTACTCGACCAGCAGCACCGCCGAGTCAGGCGGCAGCTCTTTCCACTCCTCGGAGACGCCCACCATGTTCCAGGCGGCGGTGATCAGCGCCGGCGCGACCATCAGCTCGACCGCCGTGGCACCCGCTTCGACGAAGTCCCTGACCGGCGCGATCGCCTCGTCTATCCCGGGGAAATGGATCCAGGCGGTCGTCGTCCGGCGCGGCAGCGGCACGGTCTCGAAGGTCGCCTCGGCGACGAAGGCGAGGGTCCCCTCGGAACCGACCACGAGGCGACGGAAGATCTCGAGCGGCTCGTCGGCGTCGAGGAAGGCGCAGAGCCGGTAGCCGGTGGTGTTCTTAATCTCGAACTTGCGGCGGATGCGGGAGCTGAGCTCGTCGTCGGCACGGATCTCGTCGCGCATCCGCTCGAGCCCGGCCGCCAGCTCCGGCTCGGCGGCGGCGAACCTCTCCGCCGCGTCCGCGGCGGCC
>DASUMA010000011.1:0-77248 GCA_036277915.1 Solirubrobacterales bacterium | reverse complement strand
CAAAGCGGACCCCCAGCCCCGCACCCCCGACCCAGACCCACCCCGACGATCAGAACGACCGCTATCGTGATCTCGATGCCCGACCGCACGTTCGCCAAGTTCAGTTTCTTCAAGGTTGATCCAGCCTGGCGCCGTCGGGATCCCGAGCTGCGCGCCGCGGACAAGCAGGAATTCTTCGCCGCCTGCGAGGACTTCGGCCTCGACCGCTCGCTGCGCGCCTACTCAACCATAGGCACGCGCGGCGACGTCGACCTGGTGCTCTTGAGCCAGAGCCCGCGGCTCGACGACATCCACACCTTCCACGTCGTGCTCGGCCAGAGCGGGCTGGCGAAGTGGATGCAGACGCCGCACTCGTTCCTCGCGATGACCAAACGCTCCCCCTACTCCGAGGAGCAGGCGCGGACCGAGATCTGCGTCTCCGAGCGCAAGTACCTCTTCCTCTACCCGATGGTCAAGCAGCGCCGCTGGTACGGGCTGCCGCCGGAGGAGCGCGGCCGGATCATGAAAAGCCACATCGAGGTCGGCCGCCGCTATCCGGAGATCACGATCAACACCACCTACTCCTACGGCCTCGACGACCAGGAGTTCGTGGTCGGGTTCGAGGGCGACGACCCGGGGGAATTCCTCGACCTGGTCAATGAGCTGCGCCCGACCGAGTCCAGCGAGTACACCGAGCTGGAGACGCCGATCTTCACCTGCGTGGCCATGTCCGTGGCGAAGGCGCTCGACGCGCTCGACGGCACTGCCAGCGCGGTCGCCGCCGACGCTCCTGCGCTCGGCTGAGCCGCTTCCGTATTCTTCCGCCTTCGCATGAGCAAGATCGGTACGGAAGAGAACCCACTTCGAGTCGCCATCGTCGGCGCCGGCCCGTCCGGCTTCTACGCCGCTGAGCACATCCTCAAGGGCGAGGACCTGCACGCGCAGGTCGACCTCTTCGACCGGCTGCCAACCCCGTTCGGCCTGGTCCGCGGCGGGGTCGCGCCGGACCACCCGAAGATCAAGTCGGTGACCCGGGTCTACGAAAAAACGGCCGCCCGCGACGGCTTCCGCTTCTTCGGCAACGTCAAGATCGGCCAGGACCTCGAGGTCGAGGACCTGGAGCGGCACTACCACGCGATCGTCTTCACGGTCGGGTGCGAGACCGACCGCCAGCTCGGCATCCCCGGCGAGGACCTTGCCGGAAGCCATGCCGCCACCGCCTTCGTCGGCTGGTACAACGCCCACCCCGATTACGCCGAGGAAGATTTCGACCTCTCCTCCGAGCGCGCCGTCGTGATCGGCAACGGCAACGTCGCGATGGACGTCGCCCGGATGCTCGCCCTGACCGACCACGAGCTGCGCCAGACCGACACCGCCGACCACGCGATCGAGCAGCTCGATGCCAAGGGCATCCGCGAGATCGTCGTCCTCGGCCGCCGCGGGCCAGTTCAGGCTGCCTTCACCAACCCGGAGATCAAGGAGCTGGGTGAGATGGAGGACGCCGACGTCATCGTCGATCCGGCTGAGGTCGAGCTCGACGCCGCCAGCGCCGCGTACCTGGAGTCCGAGGAGGCCGACAAGACGACCCGGGTTAACGTCGAGACGCTGAACGAGTTCTCGCAGCGCACGCCCGAGGGCAAGAAGCAGCGGATCGTGCTCCGCTTCCTCGCCTCCCCGGTCGAGATCAAGGGCGACGGCAAGGTCGAATCGATCGTCGTCGGCCGCAACGAGCTGGTCGAGGAAGGCGGCACGCTGCGCGCCAAGGACAGCGGCGAGCGCGAAGAGCTGGAGTGCGGCCTGGTGCTGCGCTCGGTCGGCTACACCGGCATCCCGATCGAGGGCGTTCCGTTTGACGAGAAGCGCGGGCTGATCCTGAACGAGGGAGGCCGCGTGCTCGACTCCCACGACGCCGGGCACAAGGTCGGCCACTACACCGCCGGCTGGATCAAGCGCGGCCCCTCCGGCGTCATCGGCACCAATAAGAAAGACGCCCTGGAGACGGTCCAGCACCTGCTCGCCGACGTCGAGTCGCAGACGCTGCTGGAGCCGGCCAGCCCCTCGCCCGACGCGGTCGAGGACCTGCTGCGCGAGCGGGGCACCCGTTACGTCAGCTTCGAGGACTGGCAGGCGATCGACCAGGCCGAGGTCGGCCGCGGCGAGCCGCACGGCCGCCCCCGGGTCAAGTTCGTCCGGGTTGAGGACATGCTCGAGACCCTCGGCGAGAAGATCTCCGGCTAGCACCGCCCCGTGGCAGCCGACCTGGCAGAGCTGAAGGGGATGATCGAGGCGGCGCTCCCGGGCGCCGACGTCGAGGTCTCCGACGAAACCGGCAACGGCGACCACCTGCGCGCCGTGGTCTCCGCTCCCCAGTTCGAGGGCCTCTCGCGGATCGACCAGCACCGGCTGGTCAAGGCCGCGGTCAAAGAGCGCTTCGACGACGGCACGATCCACGCGCTCTCGGTCAAGACCAGCGTCCCCGCCTGATCGCGACCGGTCCGAGAGCCGACCGGGGCACCTCCCTAGAATGAGCGACATGGCAGATCCAGAGTTGAAGTCCAAAGTCGAAGAGCTGATCGGGGCCAACCCGGTGCTGCTGTTCATGAAAGGGACGCCCGACATGCCGCGCTGCGGCTTCTCGATGCGGGTCGTCCAGGTCCTGGACCAGATCGACGTCGAGTACGGCGCGATCGACGTCCTCCCCGCGCTGCAGCCGCTGCGCGAAGTCACCGCCGAGATCTCCGATTGGCAGACCTTCCCGCAGCTCTACGTCAACGGCGAGCTGATCGGCGGCGCCGACATCGTCGAGGAGATGTTCGAGTCCGGCGAGCTGGCCGAAGCACTCGGCGTCGAGCAGCCGGCATCCACGTCGGCCCCGGCAGCCGGCGACGGCCTTCCGGCGCAGTCCCCTCCGCTGCAGATCGAATAGCGCTAAACGGCGGCGGAGGCTGCTGGGGCGTCGTCTTTCACTTGGAAAGACGAGCCACAGCCGCAGGCGGCGACGACGTTCGGGTTGTTGACCTGGAACCCGGCGCCCTGGAGGCCTTCGACGTAGTCGACCTCTGAGCCGAAGACGAACTGCATGCTGACCTTGTCAACGACGACGGCCACGCCGTCGACCTCGAAGACGTGGTCCTCGTCCTTCGGCTTGTCGAACGCGAGCGCGTACTGGAAGCCTGAACAGCCGCCACCGCGGACGGCGACGCGCAGTGCCTGCTCGTTGCCACCCTCCTGCCCAGACAGCAACTCGCCGATTTTGCCGGCGGCCTTGTCGGTCAGGGTGATCGCTGCTTGGGGCGTATCGCTCACTTCAGTAAGTGTAGCTAGGTACCGGCGGCAGCTCCGCAGGCGCCCGTGTCTGCCAGAATCGCGGCGTTGAACGGGAGCGCTCAGACCGCCGTCGTCTGCGACACGACGGGATACCTGCCGACCGCGCTCGTCGCCGAGCGGGGGATCGAGACGATCAGCCTCTACGTCTCCGTCAATGGCGTGCAGCGGCGCGAGTCTGAGATCTCCGACTACGGCGCCTTCTATGAGGAGCTACGGGCGTCGGAGAGCGGCGCCACCACCTCGCAGCCCTCGATCGGCGACTTCCTCGCCGTCTACGAGCCGCTGCTGGAGGCAGGCAGGGAGATCGTCTCGGTCCACATCTCCGCCGGCATCTCCGGCACCTTCGAGGCCGCCGGCCAGGCCCGCGAGCGGCTGATCGAGGAAGGCAAGGGCGGCGAGCGGATCCACGTCTATGACTCGCGCTCGGCCGCGGGAGGGATGGGGCTGACCGCGCTTGGCGCCGCCGCCGCGGCTAACGCTGGCGCCGACGCCGAGGCGACCGTCGCCCGCGCCGAGGAGACGCGGCAGTCGCTGAAGATGTGGTTCGCGATCGACACCCTCGAGTACCTGCGCCGTGGCGGTCGCATCGGTGGCGCCAGGGCCTGGATCGGCGGCGCCCTGAAGATCAAGCCGATCCTCACCCTGGAGGAGGAGATCACCCCGGTCGAGCGGGTCCGCACCCGCGCTCGCTCGCTGGAGCGCCTGCGCGGCTACGCCCGCCAGCGCCACGACTCCGGCGCCGACGCCTGGGTCGTTCAGCACATCCAGGACGACGAGACGGCGAAGGCGCTGATCGAAGACTGCTACGAGATCTTCAACTGCGACCCGGCCTTCATCTCCGAGGTCGGGGCCGTCCTTGGCGCCCACGTCGGCCCCGGCCTGCTCGGCGTTGGCTCCGTGCCGACCTCAGTGCTGGAGTAGCGCGGCTAGCGCCTGCGCAGCATGGCGCGGACGCCGATCGCGAACCCGACGGCAGCGGCGCCGATGATCAGCTCACGTTTGTGATCGCGCACCTGGCGGCGCCAGTCGGTGAGCTCGGTGACGCGGCCGCGCAGCGCCTCGACTGAGCTGCCCAGCTGCTGCCGGCGCAGGTCGATGTCTCGGCGGATCTGCTCCGGCGTGCGGCCGGGAGCCCCGGGCGCAGCGGGCCGCGGCGGCTGGGGCTGCTGTGGGGGCGTGCTCACCCGGCCTCCTTTTCAAGCATCTCCTTGGTCTTCTTCGCCTCTTCGATCGCCTTCTCGGGGACAGGCGGCGCGCCCGCCTGGACCGAGCGGTAGGCGAAGTAGCCGGCGCCGGCAGCGACCAGCAGGAAGATCGCCGCCTCGACGAAGAATCCGGGCCACGCCTTGCCGTCGAAGATCTCTTCGTTCAGGAGCCAGGCAAAGCCCTCCATGACCAGGATCAGGGCGAGGAAGGCGAAGACGCCGGCGGCGATCCCGACGACCGAGCCGCGCAGGATCTTGCCGACTTTGTCCGAGATCTCCGCTTTGGCGAGCTCAATCTCCTCGCGAATCAGGGTCGAGGCGTTTTCGGTGACGTCGATCACCATCTCCGCAACCGAGCGCGGGTCGCGCTCTGGCTCGGGGGGCGGGATCGGCGGTGGGGTTTGGCTCGGCTCCGGCATCAGCTGGGCTACTCGGGCGGGTCTTCGTCGAAGACGCGGCGCCAGAGGATCGCGGCGAGCCGCGTCGCCGCGATGCTGGCAAGGGCACTGCTCGCCGCGAGCACGCCGCTCCACATCAGTCGTTTCACGATCTCGTTTTCCATACCCGCTTCGCGACCTTACCTATCGGGGCTCGAGCCCGTCGCAGATCATCGTCACGAGAAGATCCTTTGCCTCCTCGAAGTTCGCGTCGGTGTTCTCGGCGACGTCGAAGATCCAGCCCGAGAGCAGCTGCTCGATCGCCCCGTAGAAGGCCATCGAGGCGAACAGGGGATCGATGTCGCGGCGGAACTCGCCCGCCTCCTGGCCGTCGGCGACGATCTTCGCGATCGAGCTGTAGGCGCGGCGGATCTCGGTCAGGTGGGTGCGGCCGAACGAGTTGGCGGCGCGGGTGACCTCGACGATGATCACCTTCATCAGCTCCGGGTCGTGCTTGTAGGAGTCGATGATGAAGCTGGCGACCGCGGCCATCCGGGCGCGGTGGGCACCGCCGGCCTGGTCGGCCTCCTCAATCGCGGTCAGCAGCAGCGACCAGCGCTCGACGAAGAGTTCGTTCAGGACCTCGTCCTTGGAGCGGAAGTAGTGGTAGACGAGGCCGTAGGCGACGCCGGCCTCATCGGCGATGTCGGAGACGCGGGTCGCGTGAAAGCCCTGGCGGGCGAAGACGCGGACGGCGGCGTCGAGGATCTGGCGGCGCTTGTCGACCGCCGTCGCTTTCGAGGCCATCAGGCGCGCGCCTCGGCGATCTGCGGCCAGCGGTAGGCGTCCGGCTGGCGGTTGGCGAGCGAGGGCAGGGACTCGCGGACGCGGTCCTGCTCGGCGAGGTCGAGGTCGGCGGCGATGAAGCACTCCTCGTCGGGGGCGCTCGCCAGGACCGCGCCCCAGGGATCAACGATCATGGAGTGCCCGAAGGACTCGTAGTGGGGCGGCGCCGCGCCGACCTGGTTGGCAGCGACTAGGAAGGCCTGGTTCTCGATCGCCCGCGCTCGCAGCAGCACCTCCCAGTGGTCGCGGCCGGTGGCGAGCGTGAAGGCCGAGGGGACGGCGATCAGACGGGCGCCGCGCAGGGCGAGGATCCGGTAGAGCTCCGGGAAGCGCAGGTCGTAACAGACGCTGAGGCCGAGGGTCAGGTCGCCGAGCGGCGCGGTCACGACCTCGGTTCCCGCCTGCTCGTAGGCAGACTCGCGGTAGGAGACGCCGCCGGCATCGACGTCGAACATGTGGATCTTGCGGTAGGTCGCCAGGTCCGCCCCGTCCGGCCCGATCAGGACCGAGGTGTTGGACGCCTTCTCGTCGCCGTGCTGCTCGCTGATGCTGCCGGCGAGCAGGTGGACGCCGAGCGCCCGCGCCCACTCTCGGGCGGCGCTGAGGCTGGGACCGTCGAGCGGCTCTGCCCCGGCCGCCAGCTCCGGCCCGTCCGCCAGGAGGTTCCACTTCTCCGGCAGCACGACCAGCTCGGCGCCGTCCGCAGCCGCCTCGGCGACCAGGCGCTCGGCCGCGGCCAGGTTTCGTGCCTTGTCGGCGTTGGAGTTGAGCTGTACCGCGGCTACTCGCAAGACGTATCCTCCACTGCAGCCGGCGGAGCCGGCCGTTTGATTGACCAGTCAATCGGTCGAGCCAGTATATGACCGCCCTCCCGGCGGTCCCGAGCGCGGGCCAGGTCTGCTCAACTCGCCTCGTTGATACATCGTGTGTCCACCGCTTGCCGCTGCCATTTTCGGAGATCAGGGATACATCGCTGCAAAAGGCGTGTTTCTCATACCTAGAGCATCCCTGAGCGTTTGGGAAGCGTTTCGGAGGTGTCGTTTCACTCCCTTGTAACTTGCCGCTCGTATAGGTCTGCTTCGAATCGAGAAGCAGGCTAGGTCCCGGCATTTTTCAACGATCTCGGAGGAGCGGTACATGTCTCGAAGCCTTGCGTCGATGCGGCGGTACGCCGGCATCGTCATCGCACTGATCGCGGCACTCGCGATCATCGTCCCGACTGCGCTCGCGCAGTCCGATGCGCCCGCCCAGACGGCCCCGGTCGCCTCCGCGGCCGCCGACACCGACGGCCCGCTCCTGGCGGTCACGTCCGTCTCCTCCGCCCCAGCCGGCGCAAGTGCCGGCGACAGCTTCGAGCTGAGCGGGACCGTCGCCAACTCCGGCGCCGAGGACGGCGACGGCGAGATCGTCGTCAACCTCCTCCTCGGCGGCCACCAGCCCCTCGCCGTGGGAAGGACGAGCGTCGAGGTGGCAGCAGGCGAGTCCAAGGCTTACGGCACCGAGGTCTCGGTTCCAGCCGGCATCGCCGACGGCTCCTACAGCCTCGTCGCCTGCATCCAGCGGGCCGACGTCAAGGGCGAGCTCGGCTGCGCCACCGCGGTCCAGCGCCTCGTCGTCGGCCAGGCGGACGCCGTGCGCGGCCCCGCGGTCCGCGCCGCGATGGCGCGCCGCGTTGATCCAGACCCGACGTGCACGCCCGGTGCCCGGTCCCTCTCCGAGCCCGGCGAACACCTCTACCCCGACCAGGGCAACGGCGGCTACACCAGCCTCCACACCAGCGTCAACCTCGTCTTTGATGGCGACCAGACCGTGTTCCTCCCCGGCACCAACGTCGTTCTCACCGATCGCGCCGAGGAATGCCTGAGCGAGCTCAGCCTCGACTTCGCCCGCGAGACCGCCGGTGATCCGGGTGCTGCCCAGCCCGGCGCCGACATGGAAGTCGAAAAGGTCTTCGTCAACGGCGAGGAAGCCGAGTTCAAGTTCGCGCAGCCGACCTTCCCCGGCAACCCGAACGGACCGGACGACCCGGATCCGCTCGCCCACCAGTCCGGCCAGGACACGCCGGTCAGCGCCACCAACCCGAACCCGCCGGCTTGCTCGCCGGTCGGCGAAGGCGATGCCGCCGTGGGTCAGCCGTGTGCGGCAAACAAGCTCGTGATCACGCCGGACGCGCCGCTCCAGGCCGGCGAGACCTTCGACGTCAAAGTCGAGTACTCGGGCAGGCCGGGAGTCTTCACCGACGGCGACGGCTCCGTCGAGGGCTGGTTCCGCAGCACCACCCCCGCCGGGATCGACAGCATCGTCGTCACGGAGCCAGTCGGCGGACTGGCCTGGATGCCGCTGAACAACCACCCGACCGCGAAGCCGACCTATGACTTCACCGAGAAAGTCAGCTCGGGGATGACCGCGATCGCAAACGGGGAGCTCGTCTCCGTCAAGCAGAACCTCCCGGACGCCGCATTCCCGACCGGGTCGACCACCTGGCGCTGGCACTCGCCGGAGCCGGTGGCGAGCTACCTGGTCGCGAGCAGCATCGTCAACTTCGACCTGAGTCAGCGGATCGGGGACGACGGCACGATCTACCACACCGCGGAAACCCCCCTGGCCACTCCCGCCCAGGCGGCCCTGAACCAGGGGATCATCGCGACCCACGAAGAAGTGACCGCGTTCCAGGAACGATTCAGCGGCCCCTACCCGTTCACCGCCAACGGCATCGTCGTCGGCATCAACCGGACCTTTGCCGAGGAGATGCAGACGAAGATCGCGATCAACAACGGCCGAGTGCGGCGCGGGACCTTCCACCACGAGAACTTCCACCAGTGGTGGGGTGACAACGTCTCTGAGTCCTCCTACAACGAGACCTTCTTCAAGGAGGGCCTGGCAGAACTCAGCGGCAACTTCCTGATCGCACTCGAAGAAGCCGAAGACGCCGGTGGCCTTGACACCCCGGCCGGCGACGCCGCCTTCGAGGGCAGCCTCGTCGAACAGTTCGAAGAAACCTACGAGCTGGAGGGCAACGGCGAAATCGACTGGACCTCCGCGCCGTCGGATCCGACGCCGGAGACCCTGTTCGCGAACGGCAGCACCTACGAACGGACCGCGCTGTCCTACATCGCCCTGCGCGAGATCCTCGGCCACGACAACTTCAGCGACGCGCTGAAGAAGATCCAGCGGGACTTCGGCGGCGGCACGATCGAAGAGTCCGAGGTCAAGACCCAGTTCGCCGCGTTCTTGCCGAACCAGAGCCCAGCGTGCCTGGACCGCCTTGACACGTTCTTCACCGAATGGTGGGACACCGAGTTCGCGGCGCCGGGGTCCGACCCGACGACGACCAAACCGCAGCTCACGGCCCCTGGCCTCGTCGCCAGCGCCAGTGGCAAGACGTTCTTCGACGCCAACGGCGGCTGTCAGCAGTCCGCGCCGACGACCACGGCGGCTCTCTCGCCTGACCCGGTCAACGGCCGCTTCACCGACCCGACCGTGACCCTGACGGCGGTGCCCGGCACCAGCGGGGCCAAAGTCACCGCGACCACCGTCGCGGTTGACGGCGGCGCCGAGCGCGCCTACACCGGCCCATTCACGCTGACCGGCACCGGCAGCCACACGGTCGCCTTCTTCTCGACCGACGCCCAGGGCGACATCGAGCAGAAGCGCAGCATCGAGGTGCTGGTCAACGACGCTCCCGTGACCACGGCGACGCTGCTGCCGGCACCCGTCAACGGCGTCTCCACCGTCCCGGTGGGCGTGGCGCTGACCGCGACCGACGATGCCGCCGGCGTCGCCAGCACCGAGTACCGGATCGACGGCGGTGGCTTCCAGGCCTACGCCGGGCCGTTCACGGTCTCGGCCCTCGGCAATCACACGGTCGAGTACCGCTCGACCGATCGCGATGGTGCGATCGAGACCGCGAAGCAGGTCTCGTTCACGATCGCCGCGGCTCCTATCGCGAAAGCGAAAGAGCCGGTCTGCGCGAAACCGCAGCTGGCGATGGCGGTGAAGAAGCCGCTGCGCACGAAGAAGGGCGTCGTCACCCTGCGCAAGGGCAAGGCCTACCGGTACACCGGCAGCCTCACCTGCGAGGTCGACGGCAAACGGGCGCCAGCCCCGGAGGGGACGGCGATCAGCATCTCGACCGTCAAGGGCGGCAAGACCACGCGCCAGCCCGGCGTCGCGGTCGGTGCGGACGGCAAGATCGAGACGCTGCTGCAGTACGCGGGCAAGCGGACCATCGTCTTCGGCTTCGCCGCCGCCGAGGCCCGAGTCCGCATCGTCACCGCGCGCCGCTAGGCGCGCGGTCTCGGCCGCACGCGTCTGCACCTACACGTCCTATAGACGTGTAGGTGCAGACGCGTGGCGGTTCGGGGTCCTACAGGCCCATTACCCGGGCGACGATGCGGTCGAAGACGCGGGTTGGGATCAGGGGTTTGACCCGCGCCTGGACCTTGGCGTCGAGGCCGACCAGGTAGCGGGTGCGGGGGCGCTTGGCGGTGAGGGCGTGCTCGATCGCGCGGGCGACCTTCTCGGGCGGGATTCCCCGCTCGGCGGTCTGGCGTACGACCTCGCGGTAGCGCTCGATCGCGCGGCCGTAGAGGGCTTCGCGCTGCGGCGAGCGGCCGCCGATCTCATCGGCGGTGCGCTCCCCGCGCTCCCAGATCGGGGTGTCGATCGAGCCCGGCTCGACGATCGCGACCGGGATGTCCCAGGAGCGCAGCTCCTGGCGGAAGACGTCCCCCACCGCCTCGATCCCGAACTTCGCCGCGTGGTAGGCGCCGGTCATCGGGAAGGCGATGCGGCCGCCGATCGAGCTGATGAAGACGATCCGGCCGCTGCCTTTGCGCAGCGAGGGAAGCAGCGCCTGGGTGACCGCGACCTGGCCGGTCAGGTTGACCTCGATCTGATGGCGGAAGTCCTCGACCGGGATCGTCTCCAGGGGGCTGGGGACGGCGAGGCCGGCGTTGTTGACGAGGCCGCCCAGCCCCTCCCCCGCCTCGGCCTCGATCCGCTCGGCCGCGGCAGCGATCTGCTCGGAATCCGTGACGTCGATGAAGAGCGGCTGCAGCCGCTCGGAGGCCTCGGCGCGCAGCGACTCGGCGTCCTCCGCCTTGCGCACGCCGGCGAAGACGCGCCACCCGGCGGCGTCGAGGCGCAGCGCCGTCGCCCGCCCGATGCCGGTGGATGCTCCAGTGACGAGGACCGAGCGCACGGGCCCAGGCTACATGGGGCGTAACCTTCGTCAGACGTGATCGACTCCACCAGGGACGACGCTGAGCGCAAGCAGGTGACGGTGCTGTTCGCCGACGTGAGCGGCTCGATGGACCTGGCCGAGCAGCAGGACCCGGAGGAGTGGCGCAAGATCATGCAGCGCTTCTTCGCGCTCTTGACCGAGTCGGTGACCCGCTTCGGCGGCACCGTCGACAAGTTCACCGGCGACGGGATCATGGCGATCTTCGGGGCGCCGGTCGCCTACGAGGACCACGCGCAGCGCGCCTGTTACGCCGCCCTGCAGATGCTCGACGACGTCTCCGGGTACGCGGCCGAGCTGCGCCGCGGCCAGGGGCTCAACTTCTCGACCCGGATCGGGATCAACTCCGGCGAGGTCGTGGCCGGGGCGATCGGCGATGGCGACGGCGCCTACACCGCGATCGGCCACACGGTCGGGCTGGCGCAACGGATGGAGGCACTGGCCGAGCCCGGCAAGGCCTACGTCACCGAGCACACCGCCGAGCTCGCCCACGGCTTCCTCGACCTGACTGACCTCGGCGCCTTCGAGATCAAGGGGTCGAGCGAGCCGGTCACGGTCTTCGAGCTGGCCGGGGTCGGCAGCGCTCGCTCCCGCCTCGACCTGGCCGCCGAGCGGGGGCTCTCGCGGTTCGTCGGACGGGACGAGGAGATGGCGGTGCTGAAGGGCGCACTGCAGGTCGCGAAGGACGGCGGTGGCGGCGCGGTCGGGATCGTCGCCGAACCGGGAATCGGCAAGAGCCGCCTCTGTTACGAGTTCGTCGCGCACTGCCGCGACGACGGCGTCGAGGTCTTCGAGGCGCAGGCGCAGGCCCACGGCACCTCGATCCCCTTCATGCCGGTCCTGCAGATGCTGCGGTCCTTCTTCGGGATCGGCGAGCGCGAACCCGAGCAGGCGGCGCGCGAGAAAATCGCTGGTCGGGCATTGCTGCTCGACCCCGGGTTCGCCGAGCAGCTGCCGCTGATGTTCGACTTCCTCGGCGTCCCCGATCCCGAGCGGCCGGTGCCGCAGATGAGCCCCGAGGGCCGCCAGCGCGCGCTCGGCGAGATCGTCTGCCGGCTCGTCAGCAACCCCAGTCGGCGCAAGACCCTGGTCCTCCTCGTCGAGGACCTGCACTGGGTCGATGAGGGCAGCAAGACGATGCTGACCGAGCTGATCGAATCGATCGGGTCGATCGAAGGGGCGAACACCCTGGTCGTGGTCAACTACCGGCCCGAGTTCGCCCCACCCTGGCAGGACTCCCCCGCCTTCCAGGCGATCGCTCCGCAACCGCTGACCCGGGCCGATACCGGGGAGCTGCTGCGCGACCTCGCCGGCGAGGACCCCTCGCTGGACGGGCTCGACGAGCCGATCCACGAGCGCACCCAGGGCAACCCCTTCTTCATCGAGGAGATCGTCCGCGAGCTGGCCGAGTCCGGGCACCTCGAGGGCCAGCACGGGGCCTACCGACTGGCGCGCCCAGTCGAGGACGCCGGCGTCCCGGTCACCGTACAGGCGGTCCTCGCCGCCCGCATCGACCGGCTCAGCCCGAGCGCGAAGCAGCTGGTCCAAGTCGCCTCGGTCGTCGGCAAGGAGTTCAGCGGCCGGGCGCTGGGACTGGCGGCGGGGCTCGAGCCGGAGGAGATCGACCGCGTCCTCTGCGAGCTGGTCGACGCCGGCTTCCTCTACGAAGCGGAGATGTACCCGCAGCGGGTGCTGGCTTTCCGTCACCCGCTGACCCGCGAGGTCGCCTACGGGACCCAGCTGGCGGACCAGCGCACGGCGACCCACGCGGCCGCGGCGCGGGCCCTGATCGAGGTCAACCCCCCGGACCGCCACGACGAGCTCTCGGCCCTGGTCGCGCACCACTTCGAAGAAGGCGACGAGGGTCTGGAGGCGGCGCGCTGGACGGCGCGGGCCGCGCACTGGACCGGCCACAGCCGGCCGGCCGAGTCGCTGCGCCTCTGGCGCCAGGTGATGGAGCTGGCCACAGAGCTGGAGGAGAGCGACGAGACCGCCGCCCTCGCCGTCAACTCGCGTCTGCTGCAGCTGCAGTACGCCTGGCGGGTGGGGATGGAGGCCGAGGAGCGGGATCGGCTGGCCTCTGAGGTGGAGGAGATCGCGACGCGACGCGGCGATATCTCCTCGCTGGCGCTGCTGCGGGTCGCCGTCTCGGTGCGACCCGGCGTGCACGAGCACATGGATCAGTGGCTGTCCGACGCCGCCGACGCGAACCGGCTGGCTGACGAATCCGGCGACCGCAACCTGCGGGTCGCGATCCGCGGCGCCGGCGCCTACGCCTACCTCTGCGCCGGCGACTTCGACGGCTTCGAGCGCGCGCTCGACGAGATGCTGGAGCTGACCGAGGGCGATCCGGCGGTCGGCGCCAACATCGTTCTCGGCAGCCCCCACGCCTGGGCACTGATGGGCAAAGGCATGGTGCGACGCGAGCGCGGGCAGCTGGAGGAGGCCGAAGAGCTGCTGGACGCCTCGCTGAGGGTGGCCCTCGAGCAGGACGACCCGGAGACCGCGAGCTGGATCCGCAGCAACCAGGCGGGGCTGCTGGCGATTCGCGGCGACATCGAGGGGGCGCTGGCGATCGCCCGCCGCAACTGCGAGCTGACCGACCGCCTCGGCGACGTCTTCTCCCGCAGCCTGGCGATCGCCAACCTCGCCTGGGCGCAACTGGCGGCGGAGGAATACGAGGCCGCGCTGGACTCGATGGAGGAGGCGGAACGAATCTACGGCGAGGCGATGGGGACCGGCGGCGAGATGGAGGCCTGGCGGGGCGGCCTGCGTGCCCAGGCCTTGCGCGGGGCCGGCCGCACGGCCGAGGCGATCGAGCTGGGCCAGTGGGCCGCCGAGACGGCCCGCCGGCGCGGCCTGCACTGGAGCCTGCCGCTGGCGCTGCTGGCGCTGGGACGGGCGCAGGTCGAGGCGGGCCTGCACGAGGAGGCGCTAGCGGCCTTCGACGAGGGCGCCGAGGTGGCACGGGAGACCGGAGCGCTCAGCCTCCTCGCCGACATCGAAGCCGAGCGCGACGCGCTCGCCGCGAGCCGCGCCTAGCCGGCGGCGCTAGCCGCGTCCCGAGCGGTGGCGCTCGAGCTCGGCCACCATCAGCTTCGTGTGCAGCGCCGCGATCAGATCCTTCAGCGGCTGCGACCCGGCTTCCAGCATCTCCACCACGGTCTCGGGCGCCACCTCGCCGGCGAGCCGGTCCATCACCACCTCGACCTCCTGGCGGACCAGCTCTTCCAGCGCCTTCTTGTAGCGCAGGGTGTCGTAGACGGTGAACCCGATCTCCTCGTCGTAGCCGCCGGCGCGGAAGCGACTGATCGCCTCGATGATCGTCACGTCGGAGGGCGAGTAGCCGCGGCTGTTCGGCGTCAGCACCTCGATCTCCTCGAGCCGGTCGAGCACCTCGCCGGGAACGCCGTAGCGCTTGCGCACCTCGGCGGCGCTGGTCCGGGAGCGCTCGCCGGCGAGGGCGCGGTCGAGGATCTGGTCCTCCAGCTCGAGCATCGCGCTGGCCCGCGCCGGGTCCTCCTCCAGCACCTTGCGGATCGCCTTCAGCGGCATGTAGCGCTCCTCTTGCAGGCGCTTGATCAGGCGGATCCGCTCGACGAACTCGGGCGGGTAGTAGGCCATGTTGCGGCTGGTCTTGACCGGCTCCGGCAGCAGGCCCTCGCGCAGGTAGTGCTTGATCGTCGGCACCGGCACGCCGGATGCCTCGGCCAGCTCGCCCACCCGCAGCAGCTCGGTGCTCTCGGTCGCCTCGGTGCTCACGCCATGAACTCCGGCTTCTCGGCTTCGGCGTCCAGCTCGGCGGCGGCGCCCGAGGCCAGCATCGCCTCGATCTCCTCCTCGCCGTAGCCGGCCTCGCGCAGGACCTCGCGGGTGTGTTCGCCGAAACCGGGCGCGGGCCGGGTCGGGTCGGCGGGGGTGCGGCTCAGCTTCACCGGATTGCCGAGCTGGCGCACGGTCCCGAGCTCCGGCTGCTCCAGCTCGACCACCATCTCGCGCGCCCGCACAAGCTCGGAGTCGAGCGCTTCGTCGAGGTCGAGCACCGGCTCGATGCAGCAGTCGTGCTCGTCGTTGAAGGCCTGCCACTCCGCCCGGCTGCGCGAGCGGAAGACCGCGGCGACCTGCGTCCAAGCCTCCGAGGCCGGCGCCTCGAACTGGGCCTCGACCAGGTCCGGGCGCTCGACCCCGTTGCAGAAGGCGGCCCAGAACTTCGGCTCCAGCGCGCCGCAAGTGACCCAGCCATCGGCGGCCTCATAGGGCATGTAACAGACCAGACCGCCGGCCAACTGCTGCTCTCCCCGCCGCGGCACCTCGCCGTCGCAGAAGTAGCGGCCGGCGACCATCGCCAGCCAGGAGAGGGCGCCGTCGGCCATCGAGACGTCGACCATCTGCCCCTCGCCGGAGCGGCGCCGCTCGTGCAGCGCCGCCAGCACCCCGAAAGCGGCGATCAGGGCGCCGCCGCCGATGTCGGCGATCTGCCCCGCCGACTGCACCGGCGGCCCGTCCTTGGCCCCGGTCAGGCCGAGCAGGCCGATCAGGCCGAGGTAGTTCATGTCGTGGCCGGCGCGCTGCGTGTAGGGGCCGTCCTGGCCGTAGCCGGTGATCGCGCAGTAGACGACCGCCGGGTTGGCCTCGCGCATGCGCTCGTAGCCGACCCCGAGCCGGTCGAGCACGCCAGGACGGAAGCCGTCGAGGACGACGTCGTAGGAAGCGACGAGCCGCAGCAGCGCCTCGCGGCCGGCGTCGGACTTGAGGTCGAGCCGGACCGAGCGCTTGCCGCGGTTGAGCGAGAGGTAAAGGGCCGATCGCGTGCCCAGCGCCTGCTGCTCCTCGCCGCCGTAGTAGGGCGGCGCCCAGCGGACGTAGTCGCCCATCCCGGTGTCCTCGACCTTCAGCACCTCGGCTCCGAGGTCGGCGAGCAGAAGCGAGCAGAAGCCGCCGGGCAGCAGGCGGGTGAGGTCGAGGACCTTGACGTCGGCGAGCGGGAGCGAGCCGCTCACTGGGGCTCCACCGCGACCGGGAAATCGACCGAGTTGGCGATGAAGCAGAGCTGGTGCGAGCGCTGGTGCAGGGCTTCGATCGCCTCGGGGGCGGGGGGCTCGCCGGCCCAACGCACCCGTGGGCGCAGCGTCGCGGCGCTGAAGCGCTTGCCCTCGAGCACACCGTCGGCGTCGTCTTCGTAGGAGGCGACCTCGAAGCCTTTTTTCCGCGCCAGCGCCAGGAACCACAGCATGTGGCAGCTGGAGAGGGCGCCAACCAGGAGCGTCTCCGGGTTCGACTTGAAGTCGTTGCCGCCGAGCTCCAGCGCCGAGGAGCTGGGCAGCGTCTGACCGCCGAGCAGGACGTCGTGGGCCTGGACGTCGTCGCCCTCGCCGCCGCTCCAGGAGACGCCGGCGCGGTGGATCGTCGTCTCCACGGCCTACGCCCTGGCTCGTCTGGGCACGCCCAGCAGCTCGCGCGCCTCGGCCACGCTGGCGGCGCGGCGGCCGATGTCCTCGGCCATCTGGCGTGCCTTCGCGATCAGCTCGCCGTTCGACTTCGCCATCTCGCCGTTCGGCAGGTAGAGGTTGTCCTCGACCCCGGCGCGGACGTTGCCGCCGAGCACCAGCGAGGCGGCGAGCAGCTTCCACTGGTCGCGGGAGATCCCGATCACCTGCCACTGGTTCTCGCCCTCGGGTCCGCCCGGGATCTGGTCCGACATCAAGGTGACGTTGCGCGGGGTCGGCCGGATGCCGCCGGTCACCCCCATCACCAGGGAGATCTGCAGGGGCGGCTCCAGCAGGCCCATGTCGATCAGCGGGTCGAGGTTGGCGACGTGGCCGGAGTCGAAGCACTCGTGCTCGGGCTTGATCCCGAGCTCCCGCATCTCTTTGAGGAACTCGATGATCGTGTCGAAGCTGTTCTCGAAGACCGTGTTGAAGACGAAGTCCTTGCGCCGCCGCGAGTACTTCGCGTAGTTCATCGAGCTCATGTTCAGCGCGGCGACGTCTGGGCGGCAGGCGCGCAGGTACTCGAGCCGCTTCTCGATCGAGATCCCGATCGCCCCGGTCGAGTAGTTGACGATCACGTCGCCGACCTCGGCCAGGATCGCCTCGGTGATCGCCTGGAAGTCCTCGATCTCATACGAGGGCGTGCCGTCGGGCTTGCGGGCGTGGATGTGAATCTGCGAGGCGCCCTCGTCGACCGCGCGGCGCGCCTCCGCCGCGTACTCCTCCGGCGTGTAGGGGATCGCGGGACACTGGTCGCGGTTGGCGATCACCCCGCTGATCGAGCAGCTGATGACTACCGGGTCCTCGAAACGGCTCATACAGGCATCACCCCATGTCGTTTCTTCGGCTTCTCGACGTGCTTGTCGCGGGCCATTCGCAGCGCCTTGACGATCGTCGGCCGGGTCTCGCGCGGGTCGATGATGTCGTCGATCACGGCGTTGCCGGCGGCGATGTAGGGATCGATCTGCTGGCGGACCGCGTTCAGCATCGCCTCCCGGGTCGCCTCGGGATCCTCGGAGGCCTCGATCGCCGAGCGGCCGATGATGTTGACCGCGCCCTCGGCGCCCATCACCGAGATCTCCGCCCCCGGCCAGGCGACGATCAGGTCCGGCTCGTACGCCTTGCCGCACATCACGTAGTAGCCGGCGCCGTAGGCCTTGCGCACGACCACGGTCACCTTCGGCACCGTGGCGCGGCTGACCGCGTACAGCATCTTCGCCCCGTGGCGAATGATCCCCGCGTGCTCGACTTTCGAGCCGACCATGAAGCCGGGAACGTCCTGGAGGAAGACCAGGGGGATGTTGAAGGCGTCGCAGAGGTTGATGAAGCGGGCCGCCTTGTCGGCGGAGTCGTTGTCGAGGATCCCCGCCAGGTGCTTCGGGTTGTTGGCGACGATCCCGACCGGCTGGCCGCCGAAGCGAGCGAAGCAGGTGATCAGGGTTTTCGCGAACTTCGGCTTCAGGTCGAAGTACTCGCCGTCGTCGACGATCTCGGCGATCACGTCGTACATGTCGTACGGCTGGCGCGAGGACTCGGGGACGATCTCCATCAGCTTCTCCGACATGCGCTCGGCCGGGTCGGCGCTCTCGGCGAGCGGCGGCTTCTGCTCGCAGTTGGCGGGGAAGTAGGAGAGGTAGGACTTGATCGCGGCGATGCACTCCTCGTCGTCTTTGACCTCGAGGTCCCCCACGCCCGATTTGCGGCAGTGGACCTTGGCGCCGCCGAGCTCCTCCATCGAGATGTCCTCGCCGGTCACGGCTTTGGTCAGGTGCGGGCCGGCCAGCGCCATCGCGCCCTGGCCGGAGACCATCGGGACAAAGTCGGAGAGCGCCGGGATGTAGGCGGTGCCGGCGGCGCAGGGGCCCATCATCGCCGCCACCATCGGGATCACCCCCGACATTTCGACCTCCTCGCGGAACAGCTGCCCGGAGCCGGCGAACAGCGACCCGGTCGCCTCCTGGATGCGGGCGCCGGCGGAGTCGAGCAGCCAGACGAAGGGCATGCGCTTGGCCAGCGCCATCTCGCGCAGGCGGCTGACCTTGATCTCTCCGGTCATCCCCATCGAGCCGGCCATCACCGTGAAGTCGTAGGCGGCGATGCAGCAGGGACGGCCGTCGATGTCGCCCCAGCCGGTGATGACGCCGTCTGCCGGCGCCTCGACCCCGTCCATCGCCCGCTGGGCGAAGTGCGGGCGGCCGTGCACGCCGAGCTCGGTGAAGGTTCCGGCGTCGACCAGCAGGTCGAGCCGCTCCCGCGCGGTCAGCTTGCCGCGCTCGTGCTGCTTGGCGATCTTCTCCTCGCCGCCGCCGAGGCGCGCCTTGGCGCGGCGCTCGTGCATCTGCTCGGTCAGGTCGGCCAGCGGCGCCGTGCCCGGCAGCAGGTGCTTGTCCTCGGTCTCCGGTCGGTCCTCGGTTGCCGCCATCAGCGTCCCTTCCATTGCGGATCACGTTTCTCGAAGAAGGCGGTGACCCCCTCGACGATGTCCTCGGTGGTGAAGGTGAGCGAGAGCTGCGAGCGCAGGAACTCGAGCGCCTCGTCGAAAGCCATGTCCTGCTGGCGGTACATCGCGTCGTGGCCGATCCGCATCAGCACCGGGCTCTTGGAGGCAAGCTTGCCGGCCCACTCGGCGACCGCAGCATCGAACTCGGCCGCCGGAACGACCTTGTTGGCGAGGCCGTACGTGACCGCCTCCTCCGCCGTCAGCCGCTCGCCCAGCAGCATCATCTCGTTGACCTTCTTGCGCGGGACGTTGCGGTAGATGATCGCCATGATCATGTAGGGGAAGGCGCCGATGTTGATCTCCGGGGTGCCGAAGGTGACGCCCTCGCGGGCGATCACCAGGTCGCAGGAGAGCGCCAGCCCCATCCCCCCCGCCAGCACGTGCCCGTTCAAGGCGCAGAGCGAGGGCTTGCCCAAGCGCGGCATCAGCCTGAAGAATTCGAGGAAGAGGTCGGAGGCGAAGTGTTTCTGGATCAGCGGCACGTCCGCGGCGAAGCCGCCGAGGTCGGCGCCCGCGCAGAAGGCCTTGTCGCCTGCCCCGGTAAGGACCAGCGCCCGCGCCGCCTCGTCATCGCGCACCCGCTTGACCGCGTCGACCAGCTCAGCGAGCATCTGCCCCGAGAGCATGTTGCGCTTCTCGGGGTCGTTCAGCGTCACCGTGGCGACGCCGTCGACGACCTCGTAAGCGACCTTCTCGTAGCTGCCCTGGCTCATCCGCGGGCAACAATAACGAGTCGGCGCTGAAAGTGGGAAGTGCTACTGTCTACTCGCAATTCGGGATTCCAATCGGAGGAGAGAAACCGTGGCGACCGCAACCAGCTCCAACGTCATCAAGCCCGATCACGAAGCCGGGCGCAAGCACTTCATCTTCAGCCAGGAGCACGAAGACCTGCGCGAGTCGATGCAGTCCTGGGTTGAAAAGGAGCTGTGGCCCCACCGCAACGAGTGGGAGGACACCTACTGGCCGACCGAGAAGATGAAGCGGGCCGGCGAGCTCGGCTTCCTCGGCCTCTGCTTCCCGGAGGAGTACGGCGGCCAGGGCGGCGACTACTTCTACTCGCTGGTCCGGGCCGAGTGCATGTCCTACTCCGGCTCCGGCGGCACCAACATGGGCTTCGCGGTCCAGACCGACATGGTCCTCCCCCCGATCCACCTGCTCGGCACCGATGAGCAGAAGCGCAAGTACCTCGAGCCGGGCCTGAAGGGCGACAAGGTCGGCAGCCTCGGGATCACCGAGCCGGGCGCCGGCTCCGACGTCGCCGGGATCCGCACCACGGCGATCCGCGACGGCGACGAATACGTGATCAACGGCTCCAAGACCTTCATCACCAACGGGCCGCGGGCCGACTTCATCGTCCTCGTCTGCAAGACCGACCCGGGCGAGCGCCACGCGGGCATCACCCTGTTCGTCGTCGATCTGAAGGACGAGAAGGGCGAGAAGGTCCCCGGCTTCAGCGTCTCCGCCGAGCTGGAGAAGATGGGGATGCACGCCTCCGACACCGGCGAACTCGCCTTCGAAGACGTCCGCGTCCCGGCCGACGCCGTGCTCGGCGAGGTCGGCAAGGGCTTCTACCACATCGCCTGGGAGCTCCAGGGCGAGCGGCTGGTCGCCGCCGCCGGCTGCCACGCGGGGGCGGAGCGGATGATCGAGAAGACCCTCACCTACGCCCAGGAGCGCGAGGCGTTCGGCCGCCCGATCGGCAAGTTCCAGGCGATCCGCCACAAGTTCGCCGAGATGGCGACCAAGACCGAGGCGGCGAAGCAGTTCACCTACTCCACCGCCTGGCGCTTCGGCAACGGCGAGTACCCGGTGCGGGAGATCACGATGGCGAAGCTCTTCGCCTCGCGGATCGCCTGCGAGGTCGCCGACGAGTGCGTCCAGATCCTCGGCGGCTACGGCTACATGAAGGAGTACGAGATCGAGCGCGCCTACCGCGACGTCCGCCTCAACCGGATCGGTGCCGGCACCGACGAGGTGATGCTGGACGTGATCGGCCGCAGCTACGGGCTCTAGGGCTCGCGGGGCGAGTTTGTTCGCCATAGGGAAACAAAGTCGCCCATGACGGTCGTCAAAGACACGGGGGCGCGGGCGACGCTGCCCCCGTTCGGGGACGAGCACGAGGAGCTGCGGGAGACCGTCACTCGCTTCGTCGCCAAGGAGATCGCTCCGAACGTCGACGAGTGGGAGGCGGCGCGGGAATTCCCGCGAGAGCTCTACTCGCGCTGCGCCGAGCTCGGCTTCCTCGGGCTGAAGTTCCCCGAGGAGTACGGGGGCCAGGGCGGGACCCACCTGCACGACGCGGTCTGGGTCGAGGAGCTGGCCCGCTCCGGCGGCTCCGGCGGCGTCGCCGCCGGGCTCAACGCCCACGCCTCGATCGCGCTGCCGCCGGTCTTCAACTTCGGCACCGAGGAGCAGAAGCAGCGCTGGCTGGTGTCGGGAATCGCCGGCGAGAAGATCGGCGCGCTGGGGATCACCGAGCCGGGCGCGGGCTCCGACGTCGCCGGCATCTCCACCACCGCCCGCCGCGACGGCGACCACTACGTCGTCAACGGCGCCAAGACCTTCATCACCAACGGCGTCCGCGCCGACTTCCTCGTCTGCGCCTGCAAGACGACCGAGGACGGCGGCCACGGCGGCATCTCCTTCCTCGTCCTCGAGCGCGAGATGCCCGGCTACGAGGTGGCGCAGAAGCTGGAGAAGATGGGCTGGCACTCATCCGACACCGGCGAGCTCGCCTTCACCGACGTCGAGGTGCCGGCCGAGAACCTGCTCGGCGAGGAGAACGGCGGCTTCAAGCTGATCATGGCCAACTTCGCCTGGGAGCGGCTGCTGATGGCGATCGGCGCCGTCGGCGCCATGCAGCGCCTCATAGAGACCACCGTCGCCTACGCCACCGAGCGCGAAGCCTTCGGCCGCCCGATCGGCAAGTTCCAGGCGATCCGCCACCAGGTGGCGGAGATGGCGACCAGCGCCGAGGCCGCCCGCACACTCACCTACAACGCCCTGCGCCTCTTCCACACCGGCCAAGACTGCATCCGCGAGGTCAGCATGGCCAAGCTCGTCACCCAACGCGCCGTCCTCGAGATCGCCGACCAGTCCCTCCAGATCCACGGCGGCTACGGCTACATGCGCGAGTACGGCATCGAGCGCGCCGTCCGCGACGCCCGCCTCGGCCCCATCGGCGGCGGCACCGACGAGATCATGAAGGAGATCGTCGGCAAGACGATGGGGCTCTGAGATTCGCATTTAGGTATTTGTGACGCCTTGTCACGGTACCCTCGCGGTGAATGACCCTCTGGAATGAATACGGATTCCGGGAGAATCCGTATAGCACCAAAGCGATCCCTCCCACCGAGGAAGGCGCCGAACTTCTCGTTGGCCGAGAGGGAGCAGCCAACCGCCTCCATCGCCTGATCACCTCTTCAGAGACCCACCCCACCATCGAGGGTGCAAACGGGGTCGGCAAGACGAGCCTGGTTCAGGTCACCGCCTACATCGCGAAAAGAGGAGCGGAAACCAACCGTACGGGACAGGTGTTCCTGCCGCTCGACGACGTCTTTCAGATCACGCCTGCAACCGCACCGGGATCCTTTCGTCAAAGCGTCTACTACGCGGTGGTTCGAGCATTTGCTCACCACTACGACACTCTCAAGGCGGCGGGGCTGTCCGTCCCCGACTACGGGGGTCTTCACGCATGGCTCAAGTCGCCGTTGTTCCATGGGACTGGGGTGAGCCTGCCCGGTGGCGCTGGTGTCAATCGATCAGGCACCCCGAATGACGCCCGCGGATTCGCGGAGGACGGCTTTGCCGCGACGGTCAACGAATGGCTGTCGGAGTGCTTTCCCTCATCGCAGGCAGGGGGATTTGTCTGCGTGCTCGACAACCTGGAGCTGCTGGAAACGTCTCATTCCGCGCGCACCTTCCTCGAGATGCTGCGCGACTCCTTGCTCAATGTCCCCGGCCTCAAGTGGGTTCTCTGCGGAGCAAGGGGGATCGTGCGGAGCGCAGCGGCATCTCCTCGCCTCAACGGCATCCTCGGCGACCCCATGGAGCTGGGGCCGATCGCCAGCTCGGACGTCCCCGAGGTCGTCGGCAGGCGAATCGACTGCTACGCGATGAGCGAGGACTTCTTCCTCCCGGTAGACGAGAAAGGCTTCAAGTTCATCTACGAGGCGCTCAACCACAATCTCAGAGATGCGCTGAAGCAGTGCGAGGCGTTTTCATTTTGGCTGGACGAGAAGAGTCACCTGCCCACCTCTCCACAGGCCCGCCTCCGGCTCCTCGACGACTGGCTCGCCCTGCAAGCCGGGAAGTTTCAGGAGGCAGCGCGAAGCGTGAGGCCGAGAGCTTGGAAGGTCTTCAACGACCTCATCGAGATGGGCGGGTCCTGCTCCCCCGGGGATCACGAGAGCTTCGGCTTCAACACTCCCATGGCAATGCGCCCGCACGTGAAGGACCTTGAGGATGCCAACCTGGTCTTGAGCACCGTCGACGATCGGGATCAGCGCCGCCGCACGATCTCCCTGACCTCCTCGGGCTGGCTCCTACACCACGCGCGGACTTCCTAGGGCTGGTCTGGGGGGCGCGCTCAGCGCCGCGGGCCCTCGTCGCACTCGTGGGACTTGCCCCAGCCGGGGCCGCCGTCGCAGTAGTCGAAGCCGGGGCCGCCGTAGAGCTGGTCGGGGTTGGGACCGCCGTAGAGGCGGTCGTTGCCCTCTTCGCCGTGGCAGCCGTCTTGGCCGGCGCCCATCACGCAGATGTCGTCGCCGGGACCTCCCCAGCAGCCGTCGCTGCCGTTGCCGTGGCGGCAGTAGTCCTGGCCGGGGCCGCCGACACAGTCGCTGTTGTCCTCGCCGGTGATGCAGACGTCGTCGCCGGGGCCGCCGACGCAGCGGTTGCGGCGGGCGCCTTCGGGATAGCAGGTGTCCTGCTCGGCGTTGCCGATGAACTTGTCCGAGCCGGCGCCGAGGTAGACGGTCAGCGAGAGCGGCAGCGGGTCTGCGACCTGGACGAAGTCGCCCGACGGGCCCATCACGACCTGGACCGAGCTGGCGCCCTTGAGCGGGCAGACGGCAAGCCGGTGGTGGACCTTCATCTTGCAGCCCTCGGGCGCCCTGCGGGCCATGGTCCCCTTGACGAGGATCCGGCTCCCGTCCGTGGACAGGGTCAGCGTCGAGCCCGAAGAGGCTCCGTAGACGACGATCTGGCCAGCCGGATTCGCGGCGCTCGGGACCAGGAGAAGGGCGAGCGCCGTGAGCACCGTGGCGATGAGACTGCGGCCAAGGGGCAAGGGCATGAAGCGGGGCATAGTAGCCATATCGGCCGTCGGACGAAATCGATCAACCCCCCTGACCGGTGGGGGTCCACCTACGATCCAGGCGTGATCTACCTGCTCCGACACGGGGACGCGGAAGACGGAAACGGCGACGATGCAGCCCGCCGCCTGACGACCAAGGGCGAGCGCCAGGCGCGTTTCGCCGGCTCAGCGCTCGCCGTCCTCGGCGCCTCCATCGACGCCTGCCTCACCAGCCCCCGGGTGCGCGCCGCCGAGACCGCCCGGCTCGCCTGCGACGCGCTCGGCCTCGTGCCGGAGACCGCCGCCGAGCTCGCCGGCGGCGCCTTCGACGCCCTCTCCCTCTCCGCCGGCCGCGGGACCGTCCTCCTGGTCGGCCACGAGCCCGACTTCTCCGACGAGGTCGCCCGTCTCACCGGCGCCAAGGCGAAGCTGCGCAAGGGCGGCCTGGCGATCGTCGACGGCTCGACCCTGGTTGCCCTGCTGGGGCCGCGCGAGCTCGCCGCGATCACCGCCTCGGCGACGAGCTAGCTCCTCCCCGACCCAACCAGCGCTACCGTCCCCGTACCCAACCCGAGGAGGCGCGGATGCTTTCGTGGCTGGCCAAGAAGATGATCGCCCGCAACATGGAGCGGGCGAGCGCCGGGGATATCGAGCCGACGCTGAAGATGGACGCCAAGGACGTCAGGTTCCGGTTCCCGGGCGACAGCTCCTGGGCGACCGAGCTGCAGGGCAAGGAGCAGCTGCGGCCCTGGCTGCAGCGCTTCGCCGACGCCGGGATCCAGATCTCCCCCGACGAGGTGGTGCTGAAGGGCTGGCCCTGGAAGCAGACGATCTGCATCCGCGGCACCGATTACCTCGACACCCCGGCGGGGGAGCGGATCTACGAGAACCGGTACGTGATCTGGGGGCACCTGGCCTGGGGCCTTCTGCGCGACTACGAGGTCTACGAGGACACCCAGAGGGCGAAGAAGCTCGACGAGTACCTAGCCAGCGTCGGCCAGCTCTGAGCGACGCTCAGCTCAGCAGGTCGATCAGGCCGCGCACGATCAGCAGAGCGCCGAGCACGACCGCGACGTTGGCGGCGGCGCGGCGCCCGTTGCGCGCGAGCCAGTCGCGGAAGCGGGCGACCGCGCCTTCGGTCCACTCCGGCGCCGTCGCGTACCCGATCAGCGGCAGCTCCAGCAGCATCTGCTGGATCAGGCAGACGACGATCACGATCAGCGCCGTCGGCAGGGCCGGGGCGTCGAGGTCGGCGATGCGGTCGAGCGCGGCCAGGTAGGAGACCCCTGGCAGGGTCAGCGCCGCCCCTACAGCGAAGGTGACCCGGGCCGAGCCGCGCCCCAGCATCCGCTCCGGCCACGATTCCTTCTTCGGCTCCGCCGCCTTGCGCTGCCGCCGCCGCTCCCGCGCTTGCTCCACCCTGCCGGTCCGCAGCACCAGCCCGACGGTCAGCAGCAGCGCGCCCACGACCAGATCCTGGATCGGGCTGAGCGTGCTGCGGGCGGTGTTGACGCTGCCCGACCCATTCAGCGTAAAGACGATCAGGAGCCCGAGGGTGATGCTCGTCAGGTAGGCACCGAGCAGGTAGCCGAGCATCAGCTTTTTCGTGTTCGGCAGCAGCATCATGATCGTGGTCGCTGCCAGCAGCGTCGGGTTGAACATCGCCGCGAGGGCAAGCACGAAGATCCCACCGAGGTCGCCCATTTCGTCAACCGTATCCGGCCGCCTGGCAGAATCCGAGCCGTGAAGCAGCGCGTCAGCCTTGTCACCCTCGGCGTCGCCGACCTCGACCGCTCCCGCGGCTTCTACGAAGCGCTCGGGTGGACGACCGAGGCCGAGCCCGGCGCCGACGTCGCCTTCTTCCAGGCGGGCGACATGGTTCTCGCCCTCTGGGACCGCGCCAGACTGGCCGAGGACAGCTGCGTCGAGGACTCCCCAGGCTGGGGCGGGATCACCCTGGCGCTCAACTTCGGCTCCCCGGCGGAGGTCGATGCGGCGATCGAGGAGGCGCGGGCGGCGGGGGCGACGATCGGACGCGAGCCGGCCGAGACCTTCTGGGGCGGCTACAGCGGCGCCTTCCTCGACCCCGACGGGCACCCCTGGGAGATCGCCCACAACCCGTACTGGACGGTCGAGGACGACGGCTCCGTAAGACTGACTGGCTAATCAGCCAGGCGTCGAGATCGCACCGATCCGTGTAGCCTCCGCGGCCGGCTTCACGAACCACTTACCTACGAGGAGAAGGCTTGAGATGGGACTTCTGGACGGTAAAGCTGCGATCGTCACCGGCTCGGCGCGAGGCATCGGACGCGCCACCGCGGAACTGTTCATCGGCGAGGGCGCCAAGGTTCTGATCAACGACCTCGACGCCGACGTCGCCGAGCAGGCAGCCAGCGAGATCGACGGCGAGACCGCCGTCTTCGCCGGTGACCTGACCAAGGAGGGTGCCGCCGACGACCTCGTCGCCGCCGCGGTCGACGCCTTCGGCACGGTCGACATCGCCGTCAACAACGCCGGCTACACCTGGGACGGCGTCGCCCACAAGATGACCGACGAGCAGTTCCAGGCGATGCTGGACATCCACACGATCGCCCCCTTCCGCGTCGCCCGGGCGCTCGCCCCGCACTGGCGCGAGGCGGCCAAGGCCGAGCGCAACGAGGGCCAGGAGGTCTTCCGCAAGCTGATCAACGTCTCCTCGACCTCGGGGATGATGGGCAACGCCGGCCAGGTCAACTACTCGGCCGCGAAGATGGGCGTCGTCGGCGTGACCAAAACGCTGGCCAAGGAGTGGGGCCAGTTCAAGATCAACGTCAACGCCGTCGCCTTCGGCTTCGTCGAAACCCGCCTCACCGCCGCCAAAGAGTCCGGTGGCGAGATGACCGCCCCCAGCGGCGAGAAGATCGAGCTTGGCATCCCCGAGCAGATGCGGGCGATGGCCCAGGCCGTGATCCCGCTCGGCCGCGCCGCGACCCCGACCGAGGCCTCCGGCCCGGTCCTCTTCCTCGCCTCGCCGATGGCCAACTACATGCACGGCCAGGTGCTCAACGTCACCGGCGGCATGTTCGGGGGGATGTACACCTGAGCCAGACGGCGACAAGCCGCAGGCCGCCCCGCTACCTCGACGTCGCGGACAAGATCTGGCCTGCCACCCGCCGCTTCATGGGCGTCCACACGTTCCTCTACCAGAGGACGGGTGGGCGCCTGGGGCACACCATCCCCGGTGTGCCCGGCAAGATGCTGCTGCTCGACCACGTCGGCGCCAAGAGCGGCACTAAGCGCACCTCCCCCCTGCTCTATGTGAAGGACGGCGAGAACGTCGTCATCGTCGCCTCCAAAGGCGGCTTCCCGAAGAACCCGGCCTGGTTCCACAACCTCATGGCCAACCCGGACACGAGCGTGCAGATCGGCTCCAAGCAGGTGCCGGTCCACGCCCGCGTCGCCGCCCCCGAGGAGCGCGACCGGCTCTGGGACCTGGCGGTCGCCGCCTACCACGGCTACGAGGACTACCGGGCCCGCACCGACCGCGAGATCCCGCTGGTCGTGCTGGAGCCGCGCTAGCGGCGCTCCTCGGAGACCGGCTCGCCGCTCTCCGAGACCATCCGCTCGGGCGGCCAGGGGCCGACCCAGTTGTCGCGGGCGCCGTCGATCGTGATCGTCGTCCCCGAGTAGAAGTCGCCGGCCGGCGAAGCCAGGTAGGCGACCAGCCAGGCCATCTCCTCGGCCCGACCGGTGCGCTGCAGCGGGATCGAGCGCGCAACGTTGTCGACGACCTCTTTCGGGTACTTGGTCAGCAGCGTCTCGGTCGCGAACTGGCCCGCGGCCAGGGCGCAGGTCTTGATCCCGAACCGCGCCCACTCGACCCCGAGCGTCCGCATCATGTTCTCCACCGCGGCCCGGGCGGCGCCGGAATGGACCATTCCCGGCATCCCGTTGTGGGGAGAGAGGGTGACGCTGAGGATCTTGCCGCCCTGCTGCGGGATGAAGGCCTTGGTCGCCGCCGCGTGGGTCATCAGCCAGGTGCCCTGGACATTGAGGTCGATCACCGTCTTGAAGCCTTTCGGGGTGATCGCCTCAGCCGGGCTGAGAAACTGGCCGCCGGCGTTGTTGACGAGCAGGTCGAGGCGGCCGTGGCGCTCGAGCACGCCGTCGATGAAGCGACCGACCGGCTCCTCCTCGCGGATGTCGAGCGGCTCGCACTCGACGCTGCCGGGCAGGCCCTCGGCGAGCTTGCAGGTCTCCTCCAGGGGCTCCGGCCGCCGCCCGCAGCCGACCACGACGGCACCGAGGCGGGCCAGCTCCAGTGCCGTCTCGCGCCCGAAACCGCTGCCGGCGCCGGAGACGACGCAGACCTGCCCCTCGAGCAGCCCGTCCCGAAACACCTGCGAATGCGAGCGTTCAGCCATCCCTAAGCAAGCCTATAGGCGACCCGATCGGCGGTAATGTGGCCAGACGATGAAGGTGCAAGTGGAGGCGCACCCGCTGCACGAGCCGCTTGCCGGAGGGACGGCTGGCGCCAAGGTGACGGTCGAGGTGCTGATCGCCGGCCAGGTTGAGTTCGCGCGGGAGATGATGGTCAGCCCGGGCGGCCGCTTCGTCGAAGCGAAGGTGATGCGCAAGCTGCTGTTCCCGGGCGAGCCCTACGTCGTCCCCGTGCCCGCCTTCCTGATCCGCCACCCCAGCGCCGGCGCGATCCTCGTCGACACCGGCCTGCACCCCTCGATCGCGACCGACGGCAAGGAGAACTTCGGCGCGCTCGGCAACCGGATCGGCAAGCCGAGCCTGAAGCCGGGCGAAGACGTGCCGGCGCGGCTGCGGGCCCTCGGCCTCGACCCAGGCGAGATCCCGGTGGTGGTGATGACCCACATGCACATCGACCACACCTCGGCGATCTCCGAGTTCCCCAACTCGACCTTTATCGTCAGCGACACCGAGTGGGAGGCCGCCGCGCGCGGACCGAAACCGGTCCTCAACGGCTACCGCCGCCCCCACTTCGACTACGCCTTCGACTACCGCACCGTCGACTTCAACCGCGCCGGGATCGACTCCTATGCCAGCTTCGGGCGCTGCTTCGACCTCTTCGGCGACGGCTCGATCCGGCTCGCCTACACCCCGGGCCACAGCGCCGGCCACATGTCGGTCATCGCCCGCCTCTCCGAGCGCGACTTCGTGATCGGCGGGGATACGACCTACATGGCCGGCCAGCTCGACGGCGA
Source organism: Solirubrobacterales bacterium (assembly GCA_036277915.1). Taxonomy (GTDB): domain Bacteria; phylum Actinomycetota; class Thermoleophilia; order Solirubrobacterales; family 70-9; genus VAYN01. The sequence goes on along the minus strand of DASUMA010000011.1, from coordinate 47,774 downwards.
TGTGCCGCTGCCCCCCCGCCCGGTCGACGCCCACAACTACCGGCGCTCACTGCAGGAGCTGAAGCTGTTCCGGCGTCAGTTCCCCGACGTGGTGATCACGCCCGGGCACGATCCGGACTTCTACGCCCAGCTTCCCCCGCATCACGAGTAGCCAGCCCCTCGTACATCTCCCGCACCCGGTCAAAGACCTCGGTCGCTGCCTCCAGCTGGCGCTCGCGGTCTGGCCCCTCCTCGAGCGCGAAGCTGAGCGGCTCGCCGAACTGGACCGTGACCTTGGGGAAGCGCAAGCGCTTCCAGCCGCGCACGCGGGCGGAGCCGTAGATCGCGACCGGGACGATCGGGACGCCGGACTCCAGTGCGATCCGGCCGATGCCGGGTTTCGGCTCACCCATCTCCTTCGAGCGCGAGCGCCCGCCCTCGGCGTAGACCAGCAGCATCCCGCCCTGGTCGAGAATCGTGTAGGCGGTCTTGAAGGCCTCTTCGTCGCGGTGGCCGCGGCGGATCGGGAAGACGCCGCCGTGCTTGTAGATGTAGGTGAGGACGGGCGGGCCGAAGAGCTGGGATTTGGCCATGAAGCGGATCTTCCGCCGCAGGTAGACGCCGGCGAAGAAGTGATCCATCTGGCTGAAGTGGTTGGGGGCGAGGACGATCCCACCCTCGCGGGGCACGTTCTCGACCCCGATCCCCCGCACCCGGTAGATCAGGATCGTCGGCAGGGTGAGGATGATGCGGGCGAAGGTGTAGGTCCACCCGACCCCCTTGCGGGCGGCCTCGTGGAACTGCGTGAAGTACTCCGCCGGGCGCGGGTCCTTGTAGACCTGTGGCTTCATCTCGGACATGGGGAGATGGCGACCCGGGGCCGCCAACGGTGCCTAACCCCGGTCGCGCGCCCAGTTACGCGAGCGCCCGACAGCATCCCCCCATTCGGCCAGTAGCCGCTCGCGCTGCGGCGCCTCCATCCGCGGCTCGTAGCGGGCAGCCTCGCGCCACATCGCCTCGACGCCCTCGCGGGTCCAGGCCCCGGCGGCGATCCCGGCCAGGTAGGCGGCGCCGAGCGCGGTCGTCTCGGCGATCTCCGGCACCACGACCGGCGCCCCGAGGACATCGGCCTGGAACTGCATCAGCCAGCTGTTGGCGACAGCCCCGCCGTCTGCCTTCAGCACCTCCAGGCGCTCGCCGCCGGCGGCCTCCTGAGCGCGCACCGCGTCGACCGTCTGGAAGGCGATTGCCTCAAGCGCCGCCCGCGCCAGGTGGGCGCGGCCGCTGCCGCGGGTGAGGCCGACGATCGTGCCCCGCGCGTAGGGGTCCCAATAGGGCGAGCCGAGCCCGGTCAGGGCGGGGACGAAGTAGACGCCATCGTTGGACTCGAGTGAGGCCGCCAGTGCCTCCGTCTCCCCCGCCTCGGCGACGATCCCGAGCCCGTCGCGCAGCCACTGCACGGCGGCGCCGGTGACGAAGATCGAGGCCTCCAGTGCGTAGGCGACCTCCTCGCCGAGACCCCAGGCGACGGTCGCCAGAAGCCCCTCCCCAGGCTCCGGCGTGCGCGGCCCGGTGTTGAGCAGGACGAAGCTGCCCGTGCCGTAGGTGTTCTTGGCCATCCCGGGGCTGTGGCAGGCCTGGCCGAAGAGGGCGGCCTGCTGGTCGCCGGCGACGCCCATCACGGGCACCTCGCCGCCGAACTCCGAGGTCGTGCCGAAGGCCCCGGCCGACGGCAGCGGCCGCGGCAGGCGCTCGGGGTCGATTCCCAGGAGGTCGCACAGCTCCGCGTCCCATTGCAGGCGGCGGATGTCGAACAGCATCGTCCGCGAGGCGTTGGAGTAGTCGGTGACGTGGCGGCCGGTGAGCTTGAACAGAAGCCAGGAGTCAACGGTGCCGAAGACCGCCCGCTCCGCTCCCTCGGCGTTGGCCAGGAGCCACTCGATCTTGGTCGCCGAGAAGTAGGGGTCGATCGTCAGCCCGGTCCGCTCCCGCACCAGCGCTTCGTGACCGGCGGCGCGCAGCTGCTCGCAGCGCGCGGCGGTGCGGCGGTCTTGCCAGACCAGGGCGCGGTGCAGCGGCTCGCCCGTCGCCGGGTCCCAGGCGACGACCGTCTCGCGCTGGTTGGTGATCCCGATCGCCTCCAGGTCGGCCCCGTCGATCCCGGCGGCGGCGATCGCCTCGGCGCCGACCCGCCGGGTCACCTCCCAGATCTCGCTAGCGTCGTGCTCGACCCAGCCGGGCTGCGGGAAGTGCTGCTCGAACTCCGAGTAGGCGCGGCCGGCGATCCGGCCCTCGCCGTCGAAGACGAGGCAGGTGGTCCCGGTCGTGCCCTGGTCGATCGCGAGGATCACCGCCCGCCCTGAGCCTTTCGCATCCGCGATGCATATACCCGGGCGAAGTCGCGAAGCTGGACGCCGCGGTGGATGAAGCCGCCGAGGGTGCGCCCGGTCGCGCGGTGCTCGAGGTCGATCTCGTACTCGCCCAGACGGTAGCCGGCGCGGACCGCGTCGACGGTCATCCCGATCTCCATCCCAAAGCCAGAGGCAAACGGGAGGCAGGCGCTCAGGGTCTCCACCCGCAGCGCCCGCTGGCCGGAGATCGGCGCCGTCGTCTCGGCCCCGCAGAGGCGCCGGATCGCCCAGCGGGCGAAGCCGAGCGCGACTCCGAAGCCGCCGCCGACGCGGCGCGAGAAGGCCGCCACCGCGAGGTCGCAATCGCCCGCCTCGACCGCGGCGACCAGCGGGCCAAGCCGCGCCGCCGAGTCGCCGAGGTCGCCGTCGCAGAGCAGGACCAGGCCGGGTGCCGGCTCGGCGTCGAGCGCCGCCGCCACCGCGGCGTCGACGTTGGCGCCCTTGCCGTGCGGGCGGCCGCGGCTGACCACCTGAGCGCCGGCCGCCAGCGCCACCTCGGCGGTACCGTCGCCGGAGGCGTCGTCGGCGACCCAGATCTCGGCCTCGGGGAAGGCGCCGCGCAGCGCCGCCACGGTGGCGCCGACGCGGTCGGCCTCGTCGCGGGCGGCGACGATCGCCGCCATCGGGGCTGCCTGCTCGCTCTGCATCGAGCGCCATTCTCCCCCGCGCGCCCGGCTATTGTCCCCGCCCATGGCAGATATCGAGGCTCACATCACCGGCAACGTGTGGAAAATCGAGGTGGCGGTAGGGGACACGGTCGCCGACGGCGACACCGTCGTCATCCTCGAGTCGATGAAGATGGAGATCCCGGTCGAGTCCGAAGACGACGGCACGGTCAAGGAGATCCGCTGCGAGGAGGGCCAGTCGGTCACCGAAGGCGACGTCCTCGTAGTGCTGGAGTAGGTCCGTGGAGGAGCGCCTCGCCTCCGGCAAGCTGCTCCTCGACCGCCCAGCCGAGGCGGTTGTCCGGCTTCGCCTCTCCAACCCGGAGCGTCGCAATGCCCTCGACCACGAGGTGCTCGACGCCCTGGCCGAGACGCTGCCGCGGCTCGACGACGGGATCGAGAACCGCTGCGTCCTGATCACCGGCGCGCCGCCGGTCTTCTGCGCCGGCTACGACATCGCCACGATCCCCGAGGAGACCTTCGAGCGCGACGCCGAGGCGCTCGTCGCCCACCCCTTCCACGCAGCGATGGAGGCGATCTCCAAGCACCCCTGGCCGACCGTTGCGGCGATCAACGGCCACTGCCTCGGCGGCGGCCTCGAGCTGGCGATCACCTGCGATCTGCGGATCTGCGCCCGCGGCGCCCAGCTGGGCATGCCGCCGGCCAAGCTGGGGCTGATCTACGGCCACACTGGCTTGCGCAAGTTCCTCGACACGGTCGGGCTGGCCCGGACCAAGGAGCTCTTCCTCACCGGCCGCAACTTCGAGGCCGAGCGGGCCGAGAGCTTCGGCCTCGTCAACGAAGTCGTCAGCGACGACAGCCTGGAGTCGGACTCAGTCCGGCTGGCCGCGGCGATCGCCGCCAACGCGCCGCTCTCGATGCGCGGCAACAAGCACGCGATCGACCTGCTCACCTCCTCGCCGGTGCTGAGCGAGCAGCAGGAGGCGGGCCTCGTCGCCCTGCGCGAGTCCTGCTTCGGGTCCGAGGACTTCCGCGAGGGCATTCGCGCCTTCGCCGAGAAACGACCGCCAAGCTGGACTGGCAAGTGAGCGGCCGCTCCGAACGCGCCGCGCTCGCCGCCACCGACCCGACGATGGAGGCGCTGATCGAGCGGGTCGGCAAGATCGACCTGGCGACGCGGCTGGCGCGGCGCCAGGAGGAGCGGCCGAACGACGCCTACGGGGCGCTGCTGCGGGCGATCGTCGGCCAGCAGCTCTCGACCAAAGCGGCGCGGACCATCTACGGGCGTGTGATCGAGATCTTCGACGGCTCCACCCCGTCGCCGGAGCAGCTGCTGGAGGTGGACGACACCGACCTGCGCGGCGCTGGCCTCTCCGGCCGCAAGGTCGAGTACGTGCAGGACCTTGCCCGCCACGTGATCAGCGGTGAGCTGGAGCTCGACCGGCTTGACGAGCTCGATGACCAAGAGGTGATCGAGGAGATCGTCGCCGTGCGCGGCCTCGGCCAGTGGACCGCGGAGATGTTCCTGCTCTTCCACCTCGAACGGCCCGACGTGATCTCCGGCGGCGACCTCGGCATCCGCAAGGCAATCCAGATCGAGTACGGGATGGATGAGATGCCGACGCCGACCGCGGTTGTGGAGCTGAGCGAGCGCTGGCGACCGCACCGCAGCCTCGCCTCGCTGTACCTCTGGGAGTCGCTCGCCGCCGTGCCCGACTGAGCGCTTTCTGGAAATACGTCCTCCTAACTTCAATACTCGGCGATGCATGTCGAAAATGCCGGCATGCGCCAACGGTTCTGGATTGGTCTAATCGCCGTGCTGCTGATTGCCGCCGGCTCTGTGGCGGCGGCGATCATCGTCTACAGCGACGACCGCGCCGACTTCGACTCGCTGCAACGCGAGGAGGCGATCCGCGCCGCTCGCCAGACCGAGGCCGTCGCGGCGCTCTCGATCGGGGAGCTGGACAGCGCCGCCGCCTTCTTCCAGGCCGAGCGTGACCTCAGCCGGCACGAGTTCGGCCTCGTCGCCCGCTCCCTGCTCGAACAGGACATCCTCCGCGGCGCCGGCTTCATCGCCCGGGTGCCGGCCTCCGAGCGGCGGCGCTACGAAGCAGAGCACGGGTTCCGGATCGTCTCCCGGCGAGGCGAGAGGATCACTCCCGCGAGCGGGCGCGATGTCTACTTCCCGCTCACCTTCGCGGTCGCCAAGCGCGGCACCGAGCAGGCACTCGGGTACGACCTCGGCAGCGACGCCTCGCGGCTCCCCGTCCTGCGCCGCGCCCGCGACACCGGCAAGCCGGTGGTCACCCCGGTCGTCCCGCTCTACCTCGGCGGCGACGGCGTCGTCGTCTACAACGCGATCTACCGCGACGGCGCCCCGACCGCGACCGTCGCCCAGCGGCGCGCCGCCCTGCTCGGGTTCGCCTCCGGCAGCTTCGCCCTCGGCGACCTGACCGACCCGGTCGACGCAGCGCTTCCCGACGAGACCGATTACCAGCTGCGCATCTCCCACCAGGTTGCGCTGGGTCCGCGCCAGCCGTTTGACGACCCCGCGGCGGCCCAGCTCGACTTCGCCGACCGCACCTGGGTGCTGGTCGTCCGCGACCCCAACCGCCCCAACGTCAGCCTGCCGCTGCTGCTGGCGGTGATCGGCATCTCCCTCGCCGCGCTGCTTGGCACCCTGATCGTCTCCTGGCGCCGCAACGAACGGATGCAGCAGCTGGAACAGGAAGCGAGCCATGACGCGCTGACCGGGCTGAAGAACCGCCGCCGCTTCGAGGAGGACCTGCGGGCGGCGATGGCGCGCAGCCAGCGCGACGGCACCACCGGGGCACTGCTGATGCTCGACCTCGACAACTTCAAGCACGTCAACGACACCCACGGCCACCCCGCCGGCGACCGTTTGATCGAGGAGATCGCCAGCGTGCTGCGGCGGCGCACCCGCGGCAGCGACTCGCTGGCCCGGCTCGGCGGCGACGAGTTCGCGATCGTGCTGCCGCGGTGTGACCTGGCCGAGGCGCGGGTCGCGGCAGAGGCGATCGCCGAGGCGATCCGGCTGCACAAGCCCGAACACGACGGGGTCGAGCCGATCACCGCCAGCGTCGGCGTTGCGATGTTCGGCGAGGACCCGCGGGCCGGCTTCGCGACGATCGTCGCCGAGGCCGACACGGCGATGTACTCGGCCAAGGACGGCGGCCGCGACGGCGTTCGCGTCTTCGACCCCGAGGCGATCCGCGACGAGCTGCTGGACGCCGAGTAGGAGCGGCTCAGCGGGAGGCGGCGAGGCTGCCGCGCAGATCGAGCACGCGCTGGGCGGATTCCTCGAAGGGCTGGCGCAAGAGCCGCTTCGAGCGCAGGGCGGCGACCAGGGCGCGCTGCGCCTGCAGAGCGGAGCCGAGGTCGGCGAACAGCAGCAGGTCGACCCCAGCCGCGGCTGCCGCGGTGCCAGCCTTGGCCGGGCCGCCGAAATCGCGCACGGCGACGGTCCCGAGCGCGTCGGTAATCGAGACCCCCTCGAACCCGACCCGGTCGCGCAGCTCACCCGTGGCGATCGCCCGGGTGAAGGCGGCGGGGCGGTCGGAGAAGGCAGGGTAGATCGCGGTGCTGAGCATCACCAGCTCGCCGCCGGCGGCGGCGAAGGCGCGGTAGGGCGCCTCGTCGACCTGCCGCAGGCGGGCCTTCGAGAGGCCGATCTGCTCGACCGCGAAGTCGGTGTTTTCGGTGGCGGCGCCGAAGCCGGGGAAGTGCTTGCCGGTGGCGCCGACGCCTCCCGCCTGCAGCCCTTCGGCGAAGGGGAGCGCCGTCGCCACGACGCTATGCGCGGTGGAGCCGAAGCCGCGTTCGGTCTCGGCGATCGTGCCGCCGGGCCGAGCGACGTCGAGGACCGGTGCGAGGTCGACGTTGACGCCGGCGTCACGCAGGTTGGCGGCGGTAAGCCAGCCCTGCTCGCGGCTGAAGGCAGCGCCCCGGCCCCCCATCTGCGCCGCCGAGGCGCTGGGCGCGCCGCTGAGGCGCTTCACCAGCCCGCCCTCCTGGTCGATCATCACCAGCAGCGGGTCGCGCAGCCCCAGCGGGCGGCGGATCCCCTGCAGCTGGCGGATCAGCTGCCGGCCCGCCTCGCGGCTGGGGAAGTTGGCGGCGAAGAGGACGACCCCGGCGACTTCGCCGCGGCGGACCGCGTCGCGCAGCGCCGGTGGCACCGCGGTGCCGCTGAGGCCGGTGACGATCCGCTGTCCGGCCAGCTGCGGCGGGGGCAGGGTCTCGGCGACCTGGACCTCGCCCGAGACCGTCGGGGAGCGGCCGTCGCCGAGCGCCGCCCCGATCGCGAACGCACCTGCCGCGAGGACGGCCAGAGTCGCCAGGAGCAGCCGTCGCCGCCGTCGCGCTCTCGTCCGCCGCATTCGTCCGATGCTACGACCCGCCGATCCCCCTCTGCTCGCAGAGGGGCCGATCATCCGGTTCAATACCTAGCCTTGCCGGGCAACCCGACCCTCGGAAAGAGACAGCGATGCCACCACTGATTTCCCCCGACGAGGCCCTCGCCTACGGGCTTCTGAGCGATCACGACGAGATCGGCGCCCTGGTCGAGCGGGCCTGGGAGGTGCGGCGCGAGAACTTCGGCGACTCGACCGACATGTGCTCGCTGGTCAACGCCAAGTCGGGCGGCTGCTCCGAGGACTGCGGCTTCTGTGCCCAGTCGCGCTACGCCGAGGCGGACACGCCGATGCACGCGATGATGGGGCCAGAGCAGATCCTCGAACACGCGAAAGCCGCCGAGGCCGCCGGCGCCCACCGCTTCTGCATGGTCACCCAGGGCCAGGGGCTCTCCAAACGGGACTTCCAGAAGATCCTCGAAGGCACTCGCTTGGTCGCCGAGCAGACCAACCTCAAGCGCTGCGCCTCGATCGGCCATATGTCGGCGGACCGCGCGAAGGCGCTCAAGGACGCGGGCGTGCAGCGGGTCCACCACAACGTCGAGTCGGCCCGCTCCTACTACCCGGAGGTCTCGACCACGGTCCGCTACGAGGGACGGCTGCGGACGATCCAGGCGGTCAAGGAGGCCGGCCTGGAGACCTGTGTCGGCGGCATTCTCAACCTCGGTGAGACCCCCGAGCAGCGAGTCGAGATGGCCTTCGAGCTCTCCGAGATCAACCCCACCTCGGTCCCGATCAACCTGCTGATCCCGAAGGAGGGGACGAAGTTCGGCGACCGCGAGGTGATGGACCCGTGGGAGGTCGTGAAGTGGATCGCGATCTTCCGCCTGATCATCCCCGGCGCCCTCTTCCGCCTCTGCGGCGGTCGCGTCGAGAACCTCGGTGAGCTGCACGGCCTTGCCGTCAAGGCCGGCCTCAACGGGGTGATGATGGGCAACTTCCTGACCACGCTCGGCGCCGAGCCGGCCGAGGACCGAGCGATGTTCGAGGAGCTCGGCCTCAACGTCGCCCGCCAGGCTGACAACGGCGCCAACCCGCGCCCCGACAACCGCTCCGGGTGGCTCGAGGGCGAGACGCCGGCGACGCCGATGGACGAGCTCGTCGACAACCAGGACGAGGCCAACTTCTGGGACCCCTCGACGCAGCTGCGGGTGGTCAAGAAGTCGAAGCGGACTCCGTCCTACCCGACCGCCGCGTGACCGACGTCGCGGAGCGGCTGGAGGAGCTCCGCGACCGGGGGCTCCACCGCCGCCTGCGACTGATCGAGGGCCCACAGGGACCACAGGTGACCCTGAACGGGCGGCCGGTGCTGCTGCTCTGCTCCAACAACTACCTTGGCCTCGCCGACCACCCGGCGGTGCGTGAGGCCGCCGCCGAGGCGGCGCGAACCTGGGGCGCCGGCGCCGGCGCCTCACGCCTGATCTCCGGCAACATGGAGCCGCACCGCCGTCTCGAGACGCAGCTGGCCGAGTTCACGGGCTACCCGTCGGCGCTGCTGTTCGGCTCCGGCTACCTGGTCAACACCGGCGTGATCGCGGCCCTGGCCGGGCGCGGCGAGGTCGTCTTCTCCGACGAGCTCAACCACGCCAGCATCATCGACGGCTGCCGGCTCTCCCAGGCCGAGACCTTCATCTACCGTCACGCCGACCTCGAGCACCTCGCCTGGGGCCTGGAGCAGACCGGGGCTCGGGGCTCGCTGATCGTCAGCGACGGCGTCTTCTCGATGGACGGCGACCTCGCCCCAGTCGCCGGCCTGCTCGAGCTGGCCCACCGCCACGGCTGCCGGTTGATGATCGACGAGGCGCACGCGACCGGCGCGGTCGGCCCGGGCGGACGCGGCACCGTGGCCGGCGCGGGCCTCAGCGGCGAGGTCGACGTCGTCGTCGGCACCCTCGGCAAGGCCCTCGGCGCCTACGGCGCCTATGTCTGCGCCAGTGCGGAGACCGTCGACTTTTTCCTCAACGCGGCCCGCCCGTTCATATTCTCGACCGCCCCGCCGCCGCCCTCGATCGGCGCCGCAGAGGCCGCCCTTGGGCTGCTGCGCTCCGAGCCGGAGATGGTCGACCGCCTGCAGGCCAACGCGGAGACCCTGCGCCGGGCGCTGGCGGCCGAGGACCTTGCCGTCGGCGACTCGACGACGCAGATCCTGCCGGTCGGGATCGGCGAGGCGGGGCCGACCATGGACCTCTGCGAGCGCGCCCTTGAAGGCGGCGTCTTCGCCCAGGGAATCCGGCCGCCAACCGTGCCCGAGGGAACCTCGCGGCTGCGCTTTACCGTGATGTCGTCCCACAACGCCGATCAGCTGGAGCAGGCCGCCCGGACGGTCGGCGCCGCCGCCCGCGAGCTCGGCATCGTCGCCCCGGCAGCACCGATCGCCTAGCGAGGCCAGATGCCCAGCGGAATCTTCGTCACCGGCACCGGGACCGAGGTCGGCAAGACCGTCGTCGCCGCCGCGATCGCCCGCACCGCTGCCGCCGAGGGCACCAGCGTCGCCGTCTTCAAGCCCGCCGTCACCGGCCTCGAGGAAGCGACCGCGCAGCCAAACGACCACGAGCTCCTGCGCAGCGCCGCCGGCTCGGAGCAGTCCGACGAGGAGATCGCCCCCTACCGCTACGGGCCCCCGGCCTCCCCCCACCTCGCCGCGGCAATGGCCGGGGAGGAGATCGACCCGGCGCGCCTGCGCGCGGCGGCGAAGGCGGCGGCCGAGAGCGCCGAGCTCCTGGTCTGCGAGGGGGTCGGCGGGCTGCTGGTGCCGCTGGCGCCGGGCTACCTGGTTCGCGACCTTGCCACCGACCTCGGCTACCCGCTGGTGGTGGCCGCCTCCCCGGGCCTGGGCACGATCAACCACACCCTGCTGACGATCGAGTCCGCTCGCGCCGCCGGCCTGCAAGTGGCAATGGTCGTGCTGACCCCGTGGCCGACGGAGCCGACCGCGATCGAGGACTCCAACCGCGAGACGATCGCCGAGCTAGGTCAGGTCCGGGTCGAGGCCCTACCCCAGCTCGACCTCGCCGCCGCGGCGACCTGGCCCGCGCTCAGGCCTTGACGATCGCGTCGAGGCTGCCGGCCGAGAGCTCGACCCCGAACCCAGCCGCTGCCGCGACCGCCGCCGCGGCCTCGGGGTCAGCCGGCGGCGTCTTCGCCTCCAGCAGCGCCCGCGCGATCTCGCCCCGCACCGCCTTCGCCATGTGGGAGACCGGCTTGCGCTTGCCACGCTGCTCGGTAAAGGCGCGCACTGCCAGCAGCGTCGCCCGCTTCGGCTTCCAGGCCGCCGAGTAGGCCCCGGAGCGCATATCGACGACTAGCTCGCCGGCCCGGTCCGGCAGCGCCTCGCTCAGCGCCGGGCGCCAGAAGCCGGCAAGGGGGCCGATCCCGTCGAGCTTGGCTTTGGCCGAGAGGCGGTAATAGGGAATCTGGTCGCCCGGCCGGACCACGCCCCAGAGGGCGCTGGCGATCAGCACCCGCTTGCGCGCCGCCGCCGGCAGCTCCGGCAGCCGCAGGCGCTCGTAGAGGACGCCGGCGTAGACCTCGGCCGCGGGCGCCGCCGGCGCCCCTCGCAGCGCCGCGTCGACGTCGACCTCCCCGGCCTGCCCCTTGGAGACGGCCAGGGCCGCGACCGCCCGCTCACGCGGCAGGCCGGGCAGCGCTTCCAGCGCGTCGAGCAGAGCCGCCCGGCGCTCGCCCAGCTCCGCAGCGTAGGCCAGCGCGTCGAGGTCGACCGGGGTCCCCTTGGCGGGGGAGATCTTGCCCTCAGAGGGCGGCAGCAGGATCAGCACGAGAACTCGGGCAGCCTAGTCGCCGACTGCGACTGCCTCGCGCGCAGCCACCGCCGAGCCGCCGGGGTTGACGGCGGCCTCGGCCGCCTCCAGCGACTGCTTCGCGGCCCGCGAGCGGATCGTCGCGACGGCGATCCCGGCGCCGACCACGGTCACCACGGCGGAGACCGTCATCGCCAGCGAGAGCCCGTCGACGAACTCCGCCGGGGTCGCGGTCTCGAAGCTGCTGCCGACCGAGGCCTGGAAGATCGCCCCGGTGATGGCGATGCCGAGGCTGCCGCCGACCATGCGGAACATCGAGAGCACGCCGGAGGCGATACCGGCCTTCTGCACCGGCACCGCGTTCATCGCGGCGCTGGTCATCGGCGACATCGTCAGCGCGATCCCGAACCCGAGCAGCATGAACCCGGGCAGCAGCTCGAGGTAGCTGGAGTCGACCGCGATCCCGCTGAAGCTGAACAGCGAGGCAGAGAGGATCAGGAGGCCGCCGACGATCAGCCAGCGCGGCCCGAACCGGTCCGAGAGCCGGCCGGCGATCGGGGCGACGCCGACGATCATCATCGTCGAGGGCAGGAACCTGACCCCGGCCTCCAAGGGCGAGTAGCCGAGGATGTTCTGCATGTAGAGGGCGAGGAAGAAGAAGACGCCGAGCATCGCGAAGGAGATCACCAGCGCGACCACGACCGCGCCGAGGAAGTTGCGGTCGCTCAGCAGGTCGAACTGGACCATCGGCGCCTCGACCCGGTTCTCGACCGCGACGAAGGCCGGCAGCGCCACAGCGGCCAGCGCCAGCAGCCCGATCACTTCCGGTGAGCCCCAGCCCCAGGCGTTGCCCTCGACCAGCGCGAGGACCAGGGCCGTCAGGCCGGTGGTCAGCACCGCGACCCCGGCGAAGTCGACCTGGCGGCCGACCGACTCGTCGCGCGACTCACGCACGGCGAAGATCGTCGCCAGCACCGCCCCGATCGCGACCGGGATGTTGAGGTAGAAGATCGCCCGCCAGCTGACGTGCTCGGTGAGGAAACCGCCCATCACCGGGCCGATCGCCAGCGCCAGAGCCGAGACCCCAGCCCAGGTGCCCATCGCCTTGCCGCGCTCCTCGGGCGGGAAAGCGTCGGTGATGATCGAGAGCGTGCCCGGCATCATCAGCGCCGCGCCGACACCCTGGACGACGCGGCTGATGACCAGCGAGGTCGCGTCGGGGGCGAACCCCGCGGTGGCAGAGGAGAGGGCGAAGACGACGACCCCGATCAGGAAGATCAGCCGCCGGCCGAAGATGTCGCCAAGCCGGCCGCCGGTGGCAAGCAGCACCGCGAAGGAGAGCGTGTAGCCGTTGATCGTCCACTCGAGGCCGGAGATCGAAGCGTCGAGGTCGCGCTGAATCGAGGGCAGCGCGACGTTCACAACGGTGTTGTCGAGCATGATCATGAACAGCGCGAAGCACATCGCTCCGAGCGTCCACCACTTGCGGTTGGTGTCGGTGATCAGGTGGCTGTAACGGGTCAAGCGGGTCCATCTCCCTTCAAATGCCTATAGGTCTGCGCGATGTCCTCCCTGTCCATGAGCGAGTCAACGGCGGCGTCCAGCTTGCGCCGCTGGGCCGCGGTGAGCGTCTCCGCAAACGCCTCGATCCCGGTCTGGCGCACGGCGACGAGCCGCTCCACCAGCTCCTTGCCCTTGGCGGTGATCCGCACCTGGCGGGCGCGGCGGTCGTCAGGATCCTCGACCCTGGTTGCCAGCCCTGCCCTGACAAGAGCGTCGACTGCCCTGCTCATCGACGGGAGCGAGGTGCCGAAGAGCTCGGCTAGGTCGCCGACCTGCCAGGCCTCGGCCGACTGACCGAGGCCGCCCAGCTCCAGCAGCGCCTTGCACTGGGTCATCGACAGCCCCGACTCCTCGATCACCCGCAGCTGGTTGCCGCGGTCGTAGAGGAAGACGTGGCGCAGCAGCGCCGTCAGCCGGGCCGCGGTCTCCTGCGCCTCGGGGCCGGCCTCGAGCCGGGACTGGGTCGCGATCTCTTTCACCTTGCTCGCATGCATGCGACTGATAGTTGCACCAGCGCAACTATTTCTCAAGGGCAATAGTTGCGCGTGTGATGCAGATCACAGAGTGATACTGCTGTGATGGATTCGCCGCTCGCCCGTAGTAGGGGCGTGGATCAGACGCTTGTCGCAACCGCAGGGGAGGCGCCGCGCGAGGCGGACCTCGCCTTCGAGGCGCTCTACCGCTCCAGCCGCGACGACGTTTATGCCTATGTCGCCAGCATGCTGAGGGACGAGGCTGCGGCCGAGGAAGTGACCGCGGCCGCCTTCGAGCGTGCTTACCGCAAGCGCTCCCGCTTCGACCCCCAGCGCGGCGAGCCGCGCGCCTGGCTGTTTGGGATCGCCCGCAACGCCACGCTCGACGAGCTGCGTCGCCGCGGCCGCCAGGCCGAGCTTGCCGCCGAGCCGGAGGATCTGGACCGCGCCCGGCCACAGGAGAGCGCCGAAGAGGCGGAGCGGCGGGTCGCCCTCACAGCCGGCCTGGCGACCCTGGAGCCGCGCGAGCGTGAGCTGATCGCGCTCAAGTTCTTCGCCGGCCTCTCGAATGGGGAGGTCGCCGCCGTGCTCGCCATCTCCGAGTCGAACGCCGGCACCAAGCTGCACCGTGCCGTGACCAAGCTGAGGGAGGCTTGCAATGGATCGCTTTAGAGACGACGCCGAGCTGACCGGGGCGCTGACCGCCCTCCGCCCCACTCCCCGCCCGGCCTTCGCCGCCGAGCTCGACGAGCGCGCCGCCGCGGGCTTCCCGCGGCGCGCGCCCGAGGACTCGGCAGCCGCAAGCCCGCTGGCATGGGTGCGATCCCTCCGCCCGGGCCAGATCCTGATGCCCGTCGGCGCCACGGCGCTGGTCGCGATCGTCCTCACCACCGCGGTGGTCGCGGTCGAAGAGGGAGGGTCCGACGGGCCCGCCGGCGATCGGCGGTCCGTCGCCTCGGAGCTCAGCCAGGGCCCGCTCGTGAAGCCCGACCGCGCTGCCAAGCGCAGCTCCGAGCCCGCCACCGGCGGCGCGACTGCCGCGGCGGAGGCGGCGCAGCCCTCGGTGCAGGAATCAGAAGTTCAGGTCGAAAGCAGCGCCGGCGCGCCCGGGATCTCCTTCGAGTCCAGCCCTCGCCACCGCGACGTCGAACGGGCGGCCGAGATGGTTCTGGGAGTCGAGGCGGCCAAGGTCGGCGATGCCAGCTCCGAGGTCTTTGCCGCCGTCCACGCCAACCGCGGCATCGTCATCCGCTCCTCCACCAGCGCCGGCAGCGCCGGCGACGCAAGTGCCAGCTTCGAGCTGCTGATCCCCAGCGGCAGACTCGGCGACGCGCTCGCCGCCTTCTCGCGGATCGGCGAGGTCCGCTCGCGCCGCGAGGCGACCGCCGACATCACCGCGCCGACCGTCACCGCCGCCGAGAGCCTGCAGGACTCGCGGGCGCGGATCGACGGCCTGCTCGCACAGCTCTCAGAGGCGGCGACCGATTCTGAGCGCGAAGCGGTCGAAGCCGAGCTGCGCGGCGAGCGCCGCCGCAGCGCCGCCCTCCGCGCCCGGCTCGCCAACCTCGACCGCCGCGCCAGCCTCTCCCGCGTCTCGGTCCGAATCCAGAGCGGCGGCGCCCCCGCATCCAGCGACGACTCCTCCTGGGGACCAGGCGACGCGCTCGGCGACGCCGGTCACATCCTCGGCATCGCCGCCGGCGTCACCCTGATCGCCCTCGCGGTCCTCGGCCCGATCGCGATGATCGTCCTGCTCGCCTGGCTCGCCCACCGCACGATCGTGCGCCGCAGCCGCGAACGCGCCCTCGGCTAGTCCCGACGCATTTGTCCCCGCATACCGGGGACAAATGCGTTCGCGCCGTTAGGGTGGGCCGATGATGGAGGAGGAGCGCCACCGCGGGCCGGCCGAGGAGCCGAACTTCGGCGAGCCCTCGACGCCGCGGCCGGCCGCCTCGATCGTGTTGCTGCGGCGCGGAGGCAAGCACTCCCAGCGAGCGCTCGAGGTGCTGCTCCTGAAGCGGACCGAAGAGGCCAAGTTCATGCCCGGCCTCTGGGTTTTCCCCGGCGGCTCGGTCGACGCGGCCGACGGCGAGGGCGAGGGCGAGGGCGAGGGCGACGCCGGCTACCGGGCCTGCGCGCTGCGCGAGCTGACCGAGGAGACGGCGATCGAGCTGCCCGCCGACGAGGAGCTCGTCCCCTTCTCCCGCTGGATCACGCCGGCGATCATCAGCCGCCGCTTCGACGCCTGGTTTTACCTGGCCCTGGCGCCCGCCCACAGCCCGCCCCAGCCCGACGGAGTCGAGATCGTCGCCGCTGACTGGTTCGAGCCGGCTGCCGCCCTTGCCGCTAACGAGGCAGGTGAGCTGCCGCTCGCCTTCCCCACCCGCAGCCAGCTGGAGACGCTGAGCGGCTTCGCCAACTCCGACGAGGCGATCGCCCACCACCGCGGCCTCACGCCGCAGCCAATCCTCCCGGTCGTGGTCGGCGAGGGCGAGAAGGCCCGCATCGTCCTCCCGGGCGATCCCGAGTACCCGGCGGACCAGATCCTGCCCGCCTGAGCTAGCTGGCCGGGAACGGCTCCAGCCCCGCGTGCCAGGGACCGGCGGGGTAGGTGTTGATGCCGCTCTCCTCCATCTCACTCTGCAATCGCCTGAATAGCTCCCCGGCGTTCTTCAGCGCCGCTTTCAGCTCCGGCTCGGAGTGCTCGCGCAGGCGCCAGAGGAACCACAGCTGGCGGTCGTTGACGCCGAAGTCGATCTCCCCGGTCATCGTCGTCACCCACTCGAGGAAGCCGGGGCCGAACAGCTCCCGCAGCGCCACCGGGTCGTACTCCTTCGGCACCGTGGCGATGAAGCGGCGGTTGAACTCGATCGACTCGAACTCGACCTTGCGCTGGAAGCGCTGGGTGACGACCTCGTGCCCCTCGATCGACTCGACATTAAAGGCGGGAACGACCTGCGCCAGGTCGGGCATATGGGCCTTGGCGAGGATCGCGGTCGGCAGCACCGCCTTGTTGAAGAGGCTGCCGATCTCCTTTTCGTCGGCGTCGCAGGAGGAGCCCCAGAACCCGCTCGAGAGCTGGCCGGTGAGCCGGTTGACGCCGCCGACGCAGAGCGCCACCGGCGCGTCTTTGGGATTGATCCCGCCGACTTGCTCGTAGGTGACGTCGTTGCGCTCGGCGTAGCGGCGCACCACCTCGGTCCATTCCTGCGCTTCCTGCTTGGCGCCCATCGGCGGATCCTAAGCGGCGAAGCGGCCCGGCCCGGGGCCCGGCAGCGTTAGGATTGGCTCAAGTCCGGTCGACCACCACGGAGGCCCCATGCTCATCGCCATCATCGTCGTCGTCGCGATCATCGTTATCGCGGTTCTGTACTTCATCGCGAAGCGCAACTCGATCATCGCCGCGCGCAACCGAGTCGACGAGTCCTGGAGCGGGATCGACGTGCAGCTGAAGCGCCGCCACGACCTCGTCCCCAACCTGGTCGAGACGGTCAAAGGCTACGCCGCGCACGAGAGCGAGGTCTTCGAGAAAGCGACCAAAGCGCGGGCCGAGGCGATGTCCGCCCACAGCGTCGCCGACACCTCCAAAGCCGAGTCCAACCTGACGGGGGCCCTGACCGACCTGCGCGCCGTCGCCGAGAACTACCCGACCCTGCGGGCGACCGAGAACTTCCAGCAGCTGAGCCGCAACCTCTCCGAGCTCGAGGACGAGATCCAGGCCTCGCGCCGGATTTACAACTCCAACGTCCAGTCCTACAACACCGACATCGAACAGTTCCCGGGCTCGATCGTCGCCAACGCCGGCAATTTCACCGCCCGCGAGTTCTTCGAGATCGAGAACCCCACCGAGCGCGAACCGGTCTCGGTCAGCTTCGACAAATAGCTCTCTCCTACAATTCGGACCATGAGCGCTACCACTGAAGCGACCCTTTGGATCTGCGAGAGCTGCGGCTTCATCTATGACCCCGCGATCGGCGACCCCGACGGCGGCATCCCGCCCGGCACCGCCTTCGAGGACATCCCCAAAGACTGGTTCTGCCCGGTCTGCGGCGCCCGCACCTCGGACTTCCGGCAGCTCGAGCCCGGCGAGGCCTAAGCCGACTGGCCGACCAGCCAGTTTCGGCTAGGGTTGGCGGCGATGCGAGAGTTCGACTACGACTGGATCGTCGTCGGATCGGGGTTCGGCGGCTCCGTGTCCGCGCTGCGGCTGGCTGAAAAGGGCTACTCCGTAGCTGTGCTCGAGTGCGGGAAGCGGTTCGCGGACAAGGACTTCCCGAAGTCGACCTGGGATTTGCGGCGGTACTTCTGGGCTCCGCGGCTGGGGCTGCGCGGGATCTTCCGGCTGACCCCACTGAAGGACGTCTCCGTGGTCAGCGGCTGCGGCGTCGGTGGTGGCAGCCTTGGCTACGCGAACACCCTCTACGTGCCGCCCTCCCCGTTCTTCCAGGACCCCCAATGGGGGGACCTCGAGGACTGGGAGGCGAAGCTCGCGCCGCACTACGCGGAGGCACAGCGGATGCTCGGCGTCGTCGAGCACACCCACGACGACCCCGCGGATGAGCTGCTGCGCGAGTTCGGCGAGCAGATCGGGGTCGGCGACACCTACCGCAAGACCCCGATCGGGGTCTTCCTCGGCGAGCCCGGCAAGACTGTGCCGGACCCCTACTTCGACGGCGAGGGCCCGGACCGCACCGGCTGCACCCAGTGCGGGCGCTGCATGGTCGGCTGCCCGAACGGGGCGAAGAACACGCTGGTCAAGAACTACCTCTGGCTGGCCGAGCGCCGCGGCGTCACGGTCACGCCCGATCGCACCGTGACCGACATCCGCCCGCTCGGCGCCGCCGACGGCAGCGAGGGCTACGCGATCGCGAGCGAGCGCTCAGGGCTGCTGAGCGGACGCGGGCGCCGCACCGTGACCGCCCGCGGCGTCATCGTCGCCGCCGGGCCGCTCGGCACCAACCGGCTGCTACAGCGCTGCCGCCTTGGCGGCTCCCTGCCGAAGATCTCCAACCGCCTCGGGGAGCTGGTGCGGACCAACAGCGAGATGATCCTCGCCGTCACCGTGCCCGAGGACTACGGCGACGACCTGACCAGGCGAGTCGCAATCAGCGGCAGCATCTACCCCGACCCCCACACCCACATCGAGACCGTCACCTACGGCAAAGCCGGCGACTCGATGAGCCTGCTCTACACGCTGATGGTCGGGGACGGGACGCGCGTGACCCGACCGCTGAAGCTGATCGCCCAGATTCTCCGCCACCCCAGCCGCTTCGCCAAGACGCTGTGGCCGAAGGGCTGGTCACGACGCACGATCATCCTCCTGGTGATGCAGACGCTCGACAACGCGATCGCCCTGCGCCCGAAGCTGAAGCGCTCCGGCGATGTCCGACTGCAGACCGAGCAGGACCCCGAGAAACCGAACCCGACCTTCATCCCGGTTGCCAACGAAGCTGCCGAGTGGCTGGCCAAGCGCACCGGCGGCATCGCCCAGAGCTCGACCACCGAGGCGCTGATGAACGTGCCCACCACCGCCCACATCCTCGGCGGCGCGGTGATCGGGCATGGCCCCGAGGACGGCGTCGTCGACAAGCACCAGCGCGTCTTCGGCTACGAGAACCTGCTCGTCTGCGACGGCGCCGCGGTCCCGGCCAACGTTGGCGTCAATCCCAGCCTGACCATTACGGCCCTGGCTGAGCACGCGATGGCGGAGATCCCGCCCAAGGACGGGGCCGAGCCCGACCGCCCCGAGGCGGCCCGCCCGGCCCCTGCCGCCTAGCTAGGCGGCGTACCGCTCCGCCACGTAGTCCCAGTTGACGACATTCCAGAAGGCGTCGATGTAGTCGGGACGTTTGTTCTGGTACTTCAGGTAGTAGGCGTGCTCCCAGACGTCGCAGCCGAGCAGCGGCGTGGCCCCGTCGGAGATCGGCGAGTCCTGATTCGCGGTCGAGACGACAGCGAGCGCACCCGAGGCGTCCTTGACCAGCCAGGACCAGCCGGAGCCGAAGCGGGCGATCCCGGCCGCTTTGAACTCCTCCTTGAAGGCGTCGAAGGAGCCGAACTTCTCGGTGATCGCCGCGCCGAGATCGCCGCCGGGCTCGCCGCCGCCGTCGGGGCTCAGCATCTGCCAGAAGAGGCTGTGGTTGTAGTGGCCGCCGGCGTTGTTGCGCACCGGGGCCTCCTTGTCGCCGAGGCTGGAGAGGTTCTTCAACACGTCCTCGACGTCACGGTCAGCCCACTCGGTGCCCTCGAGAGCGCCGTTGGCTTTGTCGACGTAGGCCTGGTGGTGCTTGTCGTGGTGCACCCGCATCGTCGCCTCGTCGATGTGCGGCTCGAGCGCGTCGTATGGGTACGGAAGGTCGGGTACCGAAAAAGCCATCGAACGTCTCCTTGTGTCGAGATAGAAGTCCAGTCCAGCCTAGCCGGCCGGAACTTCCAGGCTCGGCTCGTCGCCGAAATCGGCCCGCGGCACGATGTCCGGATCGCCTCCGGTCCAGGCGTTGAAGCGGTACCAGGACGGCTTCGCCTCGCGCTGGTCCGTCAACAGCCCGGCGGAGCGGCAGAACAGGCAGCTGCCGCCCTCGTCGCTCCAGGTGAACCACCAGACGCCGCCGAGACGCCAGTCGAGCCGGTGGGTGGAGATCATCGAGAAGGCCTGCGAGAGCTGCCTCGCCTGGCCGTAGAGGCCGCGCTCCCAGCGAGTCGGGCCGCTGCGAGAGCCCCAGCCGAGCTCGGTCAGGTAGATCGGCGTCGCGGCGTCGCCGTTGCTGCCCATGATCCGGCGCAGGTTGAGGATCTGGGCGCGCATCGCCCGTGCCTCGGCGACATAGGGGTGCAGGGCGACGCCATCGAAGAAGGGCTTGACGTTGCCTGCCCCGTAGACGCGGGAGAGGTAGTCGCCGGTGGCGACGTTGGGCGGGACCTGCAGCGGGCGGCCGAAGAAGCCGCCGAGGATCACTTTCGCGCCGGCATCGCCGTTGTGGAGGACGCGGCCGGCGATCCGCAGCAAGGTCGCGTAGCGGACTGGATCGGGATCGGAGGCGAAGGTGACGATGTTCTGCTCGTTCCAGATCTCCCATTTGCGGATCGGGTAGGCGTCGAGTTCGGGGCGTTCTTCCCAGAACTCGCCTTCGGGCCCGTAGCGATACTGGGTCGCGCGCAGGAAGTTGGCCCAGGCCCAGCGCTGCCAGGAGCTGCTGACCGGCAGGGTCAGCGGATCAGGGGCAACCCAGACCGGGGTCGAGGAGATGAACGGCATGATCCGGATTCCCTGTTCGGCCGCGATTTCGACCTCGCGATCGAAGCCGCTCCAGTCCGGCTCGCCGCCGAGCGGGCTCAGTCGCTGGATCGCCGACCAGTTGAGCGGCAGCCGCACGCTGGTGACCCCCGCTTCGCGCATCAGCTTGAAGTCCGAGGTCGTCGCCGGGCTCTGCGGGGAGACCCCGATGAAGCCTTGCGGGATGTAGGCATGCGCGGACGCCGGGATGGCGCACGCAAGCGCGAGCGCCAGGAGGATTGCGAGTTTTCTGCTCATCGACTTAGTGCTGGGAAACCGGGTGCAGCAGGCAAAGTAGCGGCCCTGGACGACCTTGGACGCCCCCCTCTCCCCGCTCTGAGATAATCGGCCGACTCTCGGGGCGTGGCGCAGCCTGGTAGCGCGCACCGTTCGGGTCGGTGAGGTCCCCGGTTCAAATCCGGGCGCCCCGATTGAAGCTCCCATTCACCGAAGCGGGCGACGGGCCCGCGCTGCTCCTGCTGCACGCCGGAATCGCAGACGGAACGATGTGGGACGAGCACCTGGAGCCGCTCGCGGCGGCGGGGCAGCGGGTGATCGCCGTCGACCTGCCGGGCTTCGGCGAAGCCCCTGTGGGGCCGGGACCTGTGGCTCACTGGGAGGACGTCCTGGAGACGATGGATGCCCTTGACGTCGACCGGGCCTCACTGGTCGGCAGCTCCTTCGGCGCGGCGGTCGCCCTCCGTGTCGCGGCGGTCGCCCCCGAGCGGATCAGCTCGCTCCTGCTCTTCTCGACTGCGGCCGTCCCGGAACCTGACCCGTCGCCCGATCTGCTCCAAGCCTGGAAGGCGGAGGAGGGAGCCCTCGAGGCGGGGAAAGTCGATGAGGCGGTACAGGCGGTGGTCTCGGCGTGGGTCCGGCCGCAGGCGCCTGAGGAGGTTCGCAACCGGATTGCGGCCATGCAGCGAGCGAACTACGAGGCCCATGCCTCCGGACCAGAGCCCGAGCACGCACCCGACCCGCTGGAGGAGGATCCCAGCCTCCTCGAGAGGATCGAGTGCCCGGCCCTGATTGCCGCCGGCGAGAACGACGTCATCGACTTCAAGACTGCCGTCGACGGGCTCGGCACGAGCCTGCCTCAGGCCGAGACGATCTTGATTCCCGATTGCGGCCACCTGACTCCTTTTGAAGCCCCAGAGGAGTTCCGCCGCCTCGTCATCGCCCACCTGCCTCAGGCAGACGCGTAACGCTCCCTCACCAGATCACGGTCGCTCCCGGCTGACCGTGGTCGCGGATGGCGCGGTCCTTGCTCACCAGGTGGAAGCCGTGCTCGATTGCGGTGGCGTAGATGAGGCGGTCGGCGGGGTCGCGGGGGAACGAGCTGGGAAGGGCGGTAGCGGCCGCGGCAATCTCGGGCGTGATCGGGATGGTGCGAACGTTTTCAGCAAGGCGCTGCAGCCAGGCGCGGACCGGGAGGCTGATGAGGATTCGCTCGCGCCGTACGAGCCAGGCCAGCTCGAACCAGGTCGTCGACGCGACCACGAACTCATCGGCGGAGTCCAGTGCCCGACGGGCGCTGGGACTGAGCCGCTCTGGCTCCGCCGACCGCCAGTGGACGACGTGGGTGTCGAGGAGGACCGTCGCCACGATCAGGTGATCTCCCACTCCTCGTCGATGGAGAACAGCTCCTCGTCAGTTACCCCGGGAGCAGTGCTCGCGAGTCCAGCCAGCGAGCCACTTGGGAAATGAGTACCAGGGGCCGGGACGATCCGCGCCACAGGCCGCCCGTGTCGGGTTATCTCGATCTCCTGGCCGTTGGCAACCTCGTCGAGCAGACGCAGGATGTTTGCCTTTGCCTGGGTTGCGGTCACTTGCTTTTTGGCCATATGGCCATATTAATAGACAGAATGGAGAGCATCGACGAGATAAGGGTCTGAAGGACGAAACTCTCCCCCTCACCCGCCGTTAGGGTCTCGGCAATGGAACTCGCTGGCGCGTTCGAGGCTCACGAGGTCGACCTGCACGGCCACCGCGCCGTCTACCGCACCGCAGGCAGCGGGCCGACTGTGGTCCTGATCCACGGGATGATCAACTCCTCGCGGCACTGGGAGCAGGTTGCGAACAGGCTCGCGGACAGCTACCGCGTGGTGGCGCCGGACCTGATCGGCCACGGCGACGCGGCGACGCCGCGCGGCGACTACTCGCTCGGCGCCCACGCGGCCAGCATCCGCGACCTGCTGACCGCGATCGGGGTCGAGCGGGCGACGATCGTCGGCCACTCGCTCGGCGGCGGCGTCGCGATGCAGTTCTTCTACCAATTCCCCCAGCGCACCGAGCGCCTGGTGCTGATCTCCAGCGGCGGCCTCGGGCATGAGGTCAGCCCGCTGCTCCGCGGCGCCGCCCTGCCCGGCTCGGCGACGCTGCTGCGGGTGGCGACGCGGCCGCGGCTGGTCGGCGCGATCGCCGGCGCCGGGGCGCAGCTGCGGGCGCGGGGGAACTCCACCGGCGTCTACCTGCAGGCGGTCGCGCGGGCGCTGGGCCCGCTGCAGGAGGCCGGCTCCCGCCGCGCCTTCCTGCAGACGCTGCGCTCGGTGATCGACGTCCAGGGCCAGAAAGTCAGCGCCCGCGACCGCCTCTACCTGCTCGGCGACATGCCGACCCTGATCGTCTGGGGAGAGCGCGACCGCACGATCCCGATCGCGCACGGGCTCGAAGCCGAGCAGGCGATTCCCAACTGCCGCTTCGAGACCCTGCCCCGGGCCGCCCACTTCCCCAACCTCGAAGACCCCGAGGGGCTGGCCGCCATCCTCGGCGACTTCCTCGCGACCACCTCTCCCGGGCGGATCGACGACGCCGAGTGGGGCGACGTGCTGGCGCGCCGGGCTCGGGCGCGGATCCGCCGCGTCGCCTGAACGCCGTTACTGGACTTCTTCGATCGCCCGCTCGATTGCGCCCAGCCGCGGCCCTTCCTGCAGGGTCCGGGTCCCGTTCGGGCCGGTGACGATCGCCGCCTGCCCGTAGCGAATGCCGAGATCGCGGGCAAGCTCCTCGTAGCTTTCGAGCCGTTGGGAGATCGCGCCGCCGGGCCCTCCCTCCTTCTCCAGCTCAGCTTCCCATTCGGGGCCGTCCAGCTCCTCGACGCCGCCGGCGACCGAGTCGAGGAAGCCCTGGTTGATTTCGAAGCGCTTGGCTTCGTCCTGGTTGCGGAAGAAGAGATAGGTGTACTGCCAGCCATAGCCTTGCTCGGCCGCCGCCTCTGCCCCGTAGAACCCGATCTGCTGCGGGTTTTCGCCGTTCGAGTAATGCCTGTAGAGCAGCTTCACGTCGCCGGGCCGGGCGTAGTCTTCGACCAGGGTCGGGATCGTGGTGAGGAAGTCGTCCCGGCAGTTGGCGCACTGCAGGTCGTTGAAGACCTGGATCGTCACCGGGGCGTCGTCGGACCCGATCCGGTCGCCTTCCTGCGGCACGCCGCCGAAGATCCGCTGTGCATCGCCGATGCCGTCGATCTGGACGACCTCGTCGCTGGGCTCCTGGGTGGCGACCTCGACCACCAGGTAGCCGACCCCGAAAAGGGTCAGAGCGAAAAGGGCGATCACCCAGATACGGCCCTTCCGGGGGACCGCTTTGACGGCAGCTTCAGACATCGGCGCCCATTATCGCGAGCCGGCGCCGCCGACCGATCCCGCAAGGTGCGGATAGTTCCGATTGACACGTCCGCGTCGAGCGATAAACATGCGCCTACCAACTTTCAACGACCCGGGAGGTCCTTCATGGCCAATCACCTGACGCCCGCCGAGCTCGCCGACCAGCTGCACATGGAGCGGCAGGAGGTGATCGGCAAGTGCGTCGAGATGGGTGTCCCGATCTTCCACGGCCGAATCGACAGGACCCTTTTCGAGTCCTCGCTGCGCCATCAGGCGTCCATCCGCTCCAACCGGGCTGGCTCCACGGCCAGTCACTGAATAGACTCCTCCCCGAATGGAGGGGAGGGGAACCCACTCGAAGACGCTGGCAGACCTTCTGCCGCGCTCGGCCGCGGCCTACGGCGAGATGCCTGCCGTGCGCTACAAGGACGGCGAGCAGTGGGTCAACCGCAGCTTCAACCAGGTCGTCGAGATCGTCCGGCCGCTGGCCCTCGGACTGACCGCGCTGGGAGTCGAGAAAGGCGACCGCGTCTCGATCCTCGGGAACACCCGGCCCGAGTGGACCTATTACGACTTCGCGGCGCTCTCGATCGGCGCCACCGTGGTCCCGATCTACCAGACCAACTCGCCGGAGGAGTGCCGTTATGTGCTCGAGAACTCCGACGCCAAGGTCGTCGTCGTCGAGGACGACGAACAGCTGCAGAAGGTGCGCGAGGTGCGCTCGCAGCTGCCGAAGCTCGAGCACGTGGTGCTGATGACTGGCAGCGCCGAGGACGCGATCTCGAGCGAGGAGCTGACCGCGAAAGGCAACGCCGTCGACGCCGGCCTCTGGGAGCAGCGCTACTCGGCTGTGACCCCTGCTGACATCTGCACCTTCATCTACACCTCCGGCACCACCGGGCCGCCGAAGGGCTGTGTGATCAGCCACGGCAACTACCGGGCGATGCTCGACATGGTCAACGAGACCAGCGTCATCGAGGGCGAAGACGTCACCTACCTCTACCTGCCGCTCGCCCACTCCTTCGCCCTGCTGATCCAGCTCGGCAGCTTCGACCTCGGCGCCACGATCGCCTACTGGGAGCGGGACCCGCTGAAGATCATGCCCAACCTGGCGGAACTGAAACCGACCTACTTCCCCTCGGTCCCGCGCATCTTCGAGAAGATCTACACGATGGCCACCAGCGCGATGGAGAAAGAGGGTGGCCTGAAAAAAGCGATCTTCGACTGGTCGATCAAGACCGGCGGCAAGATGCGCGAGGTGGAACGGAGCGGGCGTAAGCCGGGCTTCCTGCTGCAACGCAAATACGCCTTCGCGGACGAGAAAGTGCTCTCGAAAATCCGCGGCCTGTTCGGCGGCAACCTGCGTCTCGCCGTCTCCGGCGCCGCCCCGATCAATCCCGACATCCTGCGCTTCTTCGACGCCGCCGGCGTGCTCGTGCTGGAGGGCTGGGGAATGACCGAGACCTCGACCGCGGCGACGATCTCCAGCCCCGACGACTTCAAGATCGGCACGATCGGCAAACCGTTTTCGGGCTGCGAAGTGCGGATCGCCGACGACGGCGAGATCCTCGTCAAGGGCCCGAACGTGTTCCAGGGCTACCACAAGAACGAGGAGGCAACCCGGGAGACGATCGTCGACGGCTGGCTCCACACCGGCGACATCGGCGAGATCGACTCCGAGGGCTTCATCAAGATCACCGGTCGCAAAAAGGACATCATCATCACCGCCGGCGGCAAGAACATCACCCCGGCCAACCTCGAGGCGGAGATCAAGCAGCACCCATTGGTCTCCCAGTGCGTGGTGGTAGGCGACCGCCGCCCCTACCTCGTCGCCCTCGTCACCCTCGACCCGGAAGAAGCGGCCGCCTACGCGCAGGAGAACGGCCTCGACGATACCCCGGCCCAGCTTTCCGCCAACCCCGACGTCAACGCGTCGATCATGGCCCACGTCGAACAGATCAACCAGAACTTCGCCCGGGTCGAGCAGGTCAAGAAGATCGCGATCCTCCCCCACGATCTCTCGCAGGAGAGCGGTGAGCTGACGCCGACGCTGAAGGTCAAGCGCGCCGTCGTCGCCTCCAAGCACGAGCAGGAGATCGAGCAGCTCTACGCCGGCTGAGCCTCGGCTTCGAGCGAGGCTGAGGCTTTCTCCCGCAGCTGCGGCGGCATCCCAGTCTGGGCCCCCGCGGCGGCGCTCTTCACCGCCAGCCGCACCGACTCGTCCTCGCTCGCCAGCGAGGCCAGCTCCGTGCCCACCCGCTCCGCGGCCTCCTCGGGCGCGCCGCTGAAGGTGCGGTCGACCCAGCTGGTGACGTCCTCGACCGGCTCCTCGACCAGGCGGGCGAACCACTTGAGGATCCGCTTGCCGCGGGAGACCTCGGGAGGCGGCGGTTCCGGTTTGGCGGCTGAGAGCGGCAGCTCCAAGAGCGCCGCCGCGTCGAGGATGCCGGCGCCCCAATTCTCGTGGTCCCATCCGGGTGGCGCGCCCGCGATCGTCGCCTGCTTCAGCAGCGAGCGGAAGGTCGGCACGATCGCGGCGTGGTCCCCGGCCAGGAGCTCGTCGGAGTGCTTGGCGAACCAGAGCGCAGCGACGCCCGCGGTCAGCGCCGTCGCAAAGGAGGTTCCGTCGCCACGGGCGACCTCGCCGGTCTTGGCGACCGCGCGCGGCACGTGCCCGGCGGGAGCACAGATGTCGACGCTTTCCCCGCGCGCGCTCGGCTCCCAGGGCTCGCGGTCGATGGTGCTGCCGCCGATGCCGATCGTCGCGGCGTAGGAGGCGGGCTCGACAACAAACCGGACTGGCTGGCCAGCGGCGGCGATCACAATCCGGCCTTCGGCGGTCGCCGCGTCGAGCTCCCGGCGCAGGGCGCTGCCGAGGAAGACGCCGCCGAGGCTGATCGAGATCACCCGGCAGTCGGCTTCGCGCGCCTTGCGGATCGCCCGCAGCAGCCGCCCGCCGCGAAGGAGGATCACCGAGCGGGAGATGCGGAACGGAAGCACCGTCGCCTCCGGGGCGGAGCCGGCCAGGTCGACCGCGCTCGCCTCGCGGCTGGCGATGACGCTGGCCGTGCCGGTGCCATGCCCGGGGAACTGCGCCGGCGGGATGCCGACGAGGACGTCGTGGGGGTCGTCGTCGTTCTCCAGCACGTCGTAGCCGGCACCGATCGCGCCCTGCAGCTCGGGGTGGTCGACGTACCCGGTGTCGGGGTGTCCGACCCTGACCCCGGCGCCCTTCGAGTGCTGCCAGGCGGCGGGGCAGCCGATGTGCTCGATCGCCCAGCGCGGCTCGCTGGTCTCGGCCCCGAGCGCCTCGCAGATCCGGTACCCGTTGGGCGAGGGACGGAAGATGGTCGAGTCGAGGTCCGGCTCAACCTCCCAAGCCCCAGCGCCGGCGGCCTCGATCTCCCGCGCCAGGTCGAAAGGGTTAGCTCCTGCCGGAGGCAGGTCCGCCCGCACCACCAGCTGCTGCTTGCCAGGGTCCGGGAGGGCGCCGTCGTGCAGGGGCTGGACCGTCGCGTCGACCAGCCCCGTGCCCGCCACCGCCGCAGCCAGCCGCTCGGTCGATTCGCCCTCCTCGATCTGGGCGATCAACGCCACCCTGCCGCCGGACGGCGCGGCGCTGGTCGAGACCATCACCGAGGGGACCCGTTCCTTGCGCCGTCGCGCCCGCTGGTAGACGCCGGCGTTGTGCTGGGCCTGGGGCTCGAACCATTCCGGCCGGCACATCATCGGGCCGCGCGGGCTGCGCGGGTGGTCGAAGATCCGCGTCCCGCCCCAGTAGCCAGGCCAGTTGAGCCAGCCGAGGTTGAGGTCGATCTCGACCACCTCCGGGCGGACCGCCAACGCGTCCGCCTCCAGTTCGTCGCCGAAGTGGACGTACTCGAAGTCGAAGTAGGAGGCGTGGGAGCCGCGGGCAACGATCACCGGCAGCAGGCCGTCACCATCGAGCAGCGCCGCCAGGTCCTCTCCGTCGCGACCGTCCTGGTCGCCGTGCTGGAAGCTGGTGGCGGCGAGGATGCCGCCAGCGGCCGGCTCCCGCGCGGGGTCGACCTTGATCTGGACCAGCTCCCAGTCCCCCTGGTGGTCGCCGACCAGGTGGTGCGGGTTGTCGTAGGAGAAGAGCCAGTACTGCAGCCAGACCGTGCCGTCGGGCTCCTCCGCAGCACGACCGTAGGCGACTGGGGTGCCAGTAAAGGCGGCGCCGTCAGGCAGCTGGCCGGCGAGGTAGTGGCTGCGGTGGGATTTGACCCCGGTGCCCGGGTACTCGGACCCAGCGGCAGAGAGCGTCGCCACGGAGAGCGCCGGCAGGCCGGAGGCGGAATCGGTCGAGGCGATCGCCGGCCCATCCTCCCCGGCGCGCAGCTCGGTCACCGCACCGGGCACTCCCGCCGCCTCGATCAGCGACTCGACCCGCGTGGCGCGAAAGCGCTCCTCCGAGTGATAGCGCAGGCGGGGCGCGAATCTCTCCAGCAGCCCAGCAGTGCTGACCCCGTTCGCCACCTCGCCGCCCCCTTGCCTTTACTCGGGTTTCCTTTCGGTACTCGAAGGAACCTAAATGGCGACGGGCGTCAGCGCAAGCTGCTCAGGAGGCCTCGCCGGACTGCCGCAGCAGGACCGACGTGGTCTGCTCGAGCACGCGGCGCCAGGCCGAGGACTGCTCGGGCTCAACTTCGGCGGCGCGTTCGACGACGCGGCGGACGCGGCGCTCGGAGATCTCGAGGCCGTGGCGCTGGGCGACCTCGCTGTAGCGCTCGTAATCACGGGCCAGGGTCGCAGTGACCGATTCGAAGCCGTGGCGGGCGATCTGCAGGCGCCGCGAGTAGTCCATGATCGGAGTCCCGAACATGAGCTCGTCGTTGGGGTCGGGCTCGACCAGGATGATGTCGACGCCCGGGTAGCGTTCTTTCCAGTGCTCGACCGCCTGGTGCAGGCGCTGGTGCGCGATCAGGCGGAAGGTCTGGTTCGCGATCGCCGGCATCCCCATGTCGGAGACGCGGCGGACGCGGTTGCCGAAGACGGTCGGGATCGTCTTCTCGAAGTCGTTGACGAAGGGAACCAGCGGGTTGACGACGATGATGAACTTGGCGCCCTTTTCGACCGCGATGTCTACGTTGGTGGTCGAGCGGATGCCGCCGTCGACCATCTCCCGGCCTTTCAGCTCGACCGGCTTGTAGACGATCGGCAGCGCGGTCGAGCACTGCACCGCCTTGGAGATCGGGACGTCGTTCCAGTCCTCCTCGCCGAAGACGATCCGCTCGCAGGTATCGAGGTCGGTCGCGGTCAGGTAGAGCTCGGTGTCGAGCAAGCGGAAGTCGTTGACGCGGCCCTCGTCGCTGAGCACGCCGGCGACGTAGTCGTTGAGGCCGGCGCCGGAGTAAAGACCGGTCGGCAGCGCCTCGGCTAGGCCGACGCCGATGTCCATCGCCGAGAGCTCCCCCACCCTGGCCAGCGCCCGCACCAGCTCCAGCGTCCTCAGCGGCAGCGCCACCGCCTTCTGGACGAAGCCGAGATAGTTTGGCTTCAGCACCCGGTTGAGGTCGAGGTCTTCGAGCTCGGAGGGGTCGCTGGAGTTCAGCACCTGCATCATTTCGTCGGGCGTGATGCCGTTGGCGAGCATCGAGGCGACGAAGGAGCCGGCGCTGGTGCCGACGTAGACGTCGAAGTTGTTGACGGTGCTGTTTACCGCCAGCAGGTCGAGCGCGCGCAGGGCGCCGATCTCGTAGACGCCGCCGGTGAAGCCACCGCCGCCAAGCACCAGAGCCGTCTTCGACGGCTTTTTGCGACCCCGCGCTTTACGCCGAGGTTTCGGCTCCATGGCGACGACTTTGCCCATGCCAAACGGGATTATCCCAGGCGCACCGGCCGCCGGGGCCGCTACCTTGCGCCTCGCCCGTGTTGGTACCGACGATGAGACGCGCAGCGACCCTGCTGGCGGCCCTCTGCGCCGCCGCGCTGCTGCTGGCGGCGAGCGCCCAGGCGAGCCCGACCTGCGACCGCATGCGGACCTGGCTCGGCGAAGGCGGCGGCAGCGCCAGCGGCCTGCTTGTTGTCGACGCCGAAAGCGGCGCCGTCGTCTGCGCCGCGGCCGCGAAGCGCCAGCGCCCGCTGGCCTCAAACATGAAGCTGTTCACGACCGCGGCGGCGCTGGCTCGCCTGGGGCCGGAAACGCGGATCCCAACCAAGCTCTTCGCCGACGGCCAGGTCGACGAGGACGGCGTCCTCCAAGGCAGCCTCTACCTGCAGGGCGGCGGCGACCCGGCGCTCGGCACCCCGACCTTCTACAACGGCTACCTGGCCGGCCTCGGGACCAACATCTTCGCGCTCAAGGCCCAGGTTCGCGCCGCCGGGATCGAGGGGATCACCGGGCGCCTCTACGCCGACGACACGATCTTCGACCGCCGGCGCGGCGTGCTCGACTCCGGCTTCGCGACCAGCCCCTACATCGGCCCGCTCTCCGGGCTCGCCTTCAACTCCGGCTTCAGCGGCGCCAGCTCCGCCACCGGCTTCTCCTCCGACCCGGCCAAGCTCGCCGCCTCGAAGCTGGCGCGCTCGCTGAGCGGTGCCGGGATCGACGTCCCGACCCAGGTGGCGCTGGCGCGGACGCCGGCCTCGGCCCAGCGGATCGGCACGATCCTCTCCCCCGCCCTGACCAAGATCGTCGACGTCACCGACGTCTACTCGGACAACTTCTTCGCCGAGATGCTGATCAAGCTGCTCGGCGCCCGGCTCGGAACCGGCGGAAGCACCGCGGCCGGAGCGGCTGTCGTCTCCCAGTTCGCCCGCTCCCTGGGCTCGACCGTCCACGTCGCCGACGGCTCCGGCCTGACCCGCTCCAACCGCGCCTCACCGCGCGAGGTGATCGACCTGCTGCTGGGGATGCGCCAGCAGGAATCCGGCGAGGAGTTCATCCAGGACCTCGCCCTCGCCGGCCAGGAGGGCACCGTCGACGACCGCATGCACGGGACCGCCGCCTACGGCCGCTGCCGCACCAAGACCGGCACGATCAGCGGCGTCAGCAACCTCTCCGGATACTGCTTCAACACCAGCGGCAAGATCATGGCCTTCTCGATCCTGATGGGCAGCGTCACCAACCTCGGCCTCGCCCACCTCAGCCAGGACCGAATCGCCGCCGCCGTGGCGTCCTACTGAGAGGAATGCGTGGAGGGGGTTCGGTACCCCTCACCCAGAGGCCGTCGCGCAGCTGATCGCGCTCTCAGGGCTCAATGGTGGTTCCTTGAGCCTCTGGGAGAGGGGTACCGAACCCCCTCCCCCCAAACGTGCTCAGAAGGTCGCCACGGCGGCGGACTTTCGGAAGCTTGCGGCGACCGGCTCTCGTGAGCTGCTGAGCTTCGGGGGCTCCGGCCGCTGTTCTGACTTCAGCTGCTCAGGAGAGCCAGCAGCCCCGCTTCGTCGAGGACCTCGACCCCGAAGCCCTCGGCTTTGGCCAGCTTCGAGCCCGGGCTCTCACCGGCGACGACGTAGTCGGTTTTCTTCGAGACCGAGCTGGTGACCTTGCCGCCGGCCGCCTTGACCAGGGTCGCCGCCTCCTCGCGGGTCAGCTCCGGCAGGGTGCCGGTGAGGACGACGGTCTTGCCTTCCAGCGGGCCGCCGGTCGCGCGCCGTTCGGACTCGCTTGCCTCCAGCCGCAGCCCCTTCTCGCGCAGCTTCTCGACCAGCGCCCAGGTCGGCTCGTCGGCCAGCGCCTCGGCGATCTGCACGGCCATGATCGGCCCCACTCCCTCGACCTCCTCGATCGCCTCGGGGTCGGCCTCGTGCAGGGCGTCGATCGCCCCGAAGTGATCGGCCAGGGCCTCCGCCGTGACCGCGCCGACGCCCGGCAGGCCGAGCGCGAAGAGGACACGTTTGAAGGGCTGGCGCTTGGAAGCCTCGATCGCCTCGATCAGGCTGCGCGCCGATTTCTCTTTGAAGCTCTTCTTGCCGATTTTGTGCCCGACAAGCCCCTCCTCGGTCAGGTCGTAGATGTCGGCGACGTCCGCGATCACCCCCTGGCCGAGCATGTTGAGGGCGACCTCTTCGCCCAGGCCGTCGATGTCCATCGCCCCCTTGCTGACGAAGTGCTTGACGTGCTGGGAGGCCTGGCCGGGGCAGCCGTTGCGGTTGGGGCAGATCGTGAACACGGCATCCTCGGGCTTGACCGTGGGCGTGTCGCACTGGGGGCACCTCTTCGGCGGCTTCGGCTTGCGCGCGCCTTTCTTCTTGCGCGGCAGCTTCGGCGAGACGACCTGGGGGATCACGTCGCCGGCCCGCATCACCACCACCTCGTCGCCCTCGCGCACGTCCTTGCGGGCCAGGTCCTCCTCGTTGTGAAGGGTGGCGGTGGTGACGGTGACGCCCCCGACGTGGACTGGGTCGAGCATCGCGAAGGGGACCAGGTGGCCGGTGCGGCCGACGTTCCAGACGACCCGGTTCATCGTCGTCGTCGCCGTCGTCGGCGGGAACTTCCAGGCGATCGCCCAGCGCGGCTCGCGCCCGACCACGCCGAGCTCCCGCCACAGCGCCCGCTCGTCGACCTTGACGACAACGCCGTCGATCTCGTAGTCGAGCGTGTCGCGCCGCTCCTCCCACCAGTGGCAGCGCTTGACCACACCCTCGACCCCCTGGTGGTGGTCGGTGTCGGGGTTGACCTTGAAGCCGCGGTCGCTGAGCCATTCGACCTCGTCCATGTGGGTCGCCAGGTCGAGGCCGCGGACGGCGCCGATCCCGTAGATCCAGTTGGAGAGCGGCCGTTCGGCGGCCAGTGCCGGGTCGAGCTGGCGGATCGAGCCAGCGGCTGAGTTGCGCGGGTTGGCGAAGGTCGGCTCGCCAGCCTCGGCACGGCGCTCGTTCAGCGCTTTGAAGGCGGCGATCGGCAGGTAGACCTCGCCGCGGACTTCGATCAGCTCCGGCGCCTTGTCGATCCGCAGCGGCACCGAGCCGATCGTGCGCAGGTTCTGCGTCACGTCCTCGCCGATGCGGCCGTCGCCGCGGGTGGCGCCGCGGACCAGCACCCCGTTCTCGTAGGTGAGGGTGATCGCGAGGCCGTCGATCTTTGGCTCGGTCGTGTAGCTGAACTGGGAGGCGGTGATGTCAAGCCGCTTCAGGTAGTTGGCGAGCCGGTTCTCCCAGCCGCGCAGCTCCTCCTCATTGCGGGCGTTGCCGAGCGAGAGCATCTGCTCGGCGTGCTCGACCTGCTCGAAGCGCTCGAGCGGCGGCGCCCCGACCCGTTGGGTCGGCGAGTCCGGCGTCTGCAGCTGAGGGTGCTCGCGCTCCAGCCCGCGAAGCTCGTCCAGCAGCGCGTCGTAGACGTCGTCGCCGACCTCGGGGTCGTCGAGGACGTAGTACTGGCGATTGTGGTGAGCAAGCTGCTGGCGCAGCTCCTCGGCGCGCTGCTCGGGGGTGGCGCTCACGCCGCCGGGGCGGTCGCCGCCAGCATCTCCTCGAACCCCCAGCCGCGCAGCCGCTCAAGGCCGCCGTGGTCGGTGAGGTCGAAGTGGATCGGCGTGACCGCGATCTTGCCCTGGGCGACCGCGTAGAGGTCGGTCCCGTCGATCTCCTCGTAGCCGGGGCGCCAGCCGTAGATCTCGTAGCGCTGGCGGCCGTCCTCCCCGACCTCCCCGATTGGCTTCAGCTCATCGTTGTAGATCCGTTTGCCGAGCCGGGTAACCTCGATCCCGGTCGGCTCGCCGGCGGGGCAGTTGACGTTGATCAGGGTCGCCTCCGGCATCGACTCGGTCTGCAGCTGCCCGACCAGCTGCGCCGTGAAGGCGGCGGCGACGGTGAAGTCGAAGCGGCCGCTGACGTAGCCGATGCCGCCGCTGGAGGACTGCTGGGAGAGCGCCACAGCGGGGATGCCGAGCACAATTCCCTCCAGCGCCGCAGCGACGGTGCCCGAGTAGGTGATGTCGTCGCCGAGGTTGACGCCGTGGTTGATCCCGGAGACGATCAGGTCGGGGCGGCCACCGAGGAATCCGAGCTCGGCGAAGCGGACACAGTCGACCGGGGTTCCGCTGGTCGCGTAACCGCTGTGGCCGTCGCCGAACTCGACCTCCTCGACGCTGAGCGGCGCGCGGGTGGTGATGCTGCGGGC
The DNA here is from genome assembly GCA_036277915.1 of Solirubrobacterales bacterium. GTDB lineage: Bacteria > Actinomycetota > Thermoleophilia > Solirubrobacterales > 70-9 > VAYN01. The sequence goes on along the minus strand of DASUMA010000011.1, from coordinate 13,569 downwards.
GGTGGCGCTGCGGTTGGAGTCGGGTGCGATCACGTCGACGACGACGTCGTCGAGCTCGCGCAGGGCCCGCCGCGCGGCCTGCAGGCCGGGGGCGCTGATGCCATCGTCGTTGGTGAGGAGGATCCGCACGGGCACGATTCTAGGTGTCGGAGATACTGCCCCGATGCCAACCGTGCGGCTCGACATCGAATACGACGGCTCCGGCTTCCATGGCTGGGCGCGCCAGCCTGGCCAGCGCACGGTCCAGGGCGAGCTGGAGGCGGCGCTGGCGACCGTGCTGCGCGAGCCGATCGCGCTCACCGTCGCCGGGCGCACCGACACCGGCGTCCACGCTCTGGGTCAGGTCGCCAGCTTCGAGACCACGGTCGAGCCGCCCGGGGACCTCGCCCGCCACCTCAACGGGGTCGGGCACGGCGACGTCGCAGTGACCGCGGCGGCCGTCGTCGCCGACGGCTTCGACGCGCGCCGCGACGCCCGCTCGCGCAGCTACCGCTACCGGCTGCTGGCCCGGCGGGCACCGGCGCCGTTCGAGCACGACCGCGCACTCTGGTGGCCGCACCGGGTCGACCGCGACGGCCTCGACGCCTGCGCCGCCGCCCTCGTCGGCACCCACGACTTCACCGCCTTCACGCCGACCCAGACCGACCACGTGCGCTTCGAGCGCGACGTCCTCGCCGCCTCCTGGGAGGACGACGGCGACGTCCTCGCCTTCCGCATCACCGCCGACGCCTTCATGCGCAACATGGTCCGCGCCCTGGTCGGCACGATGCTCGAAGTCGCATCCTCGCGGCGCACGGTGGAGAGCTTCACGGCGCTGCTGGAGGGCGCACCCCGCTCAGCAGGGGGCGACACGGCTCCACCCCACGGCCTCTACCTGGAGTCCGTGGGGTACGAGGCCTAGACCAGCTCGAGGTAGACCATCTCGGTGGAGTCGCTCCGCCGAGGGCCTAGCTTGACGATGCGGGTGTACCCGCCGGGGCGCGTCGCATAGCGCGGTGCCACCTCGTCGAACAGCTTGTGGACGATGAACTTGTCGTTGTGCAGGGCCGAGAGGGCCTGCCTGCGGGCGTGCAGGTCGCCGCGTTTGGCCAGCGTGATCAGCTGCTCGACCTCGGGCTTGACCGCCTTGGCCTTGGCCTGGCTGGTCTTGATCCGCTCGTGCTCGATCAGCTGCTTCGAGAGGTTCGAGAGCAGCGCCTCACGATGGGCGGCGTCGCGGCTGAGCTTGTTTCGCTTCTTGCGATGGCGCACAGTCTTCTCCGCTCAGCTCTTCCCGTCGCCTCTAGTCCTGCTGGAGGTCGAGGCCGCGGGCGTGCAGGGTCTCGATCACTTCCTCGATCGACTTCTGACCGAAGTTCGGGATCGCGTTCAGTTCCGCGCGTGACTTCCGCACCAGGTCGCCGACGGTCTGCACGCCGGCGCGCTTGAGGCAGTTGTAGGAGCGGACGCCTAGTTCGAGCTCCTCGATCAGGATCTCGTCGAGGCCGTTGCTGCTGGCGGCGCCATCGGCCGCGGCAGAGGCGAGCGCCTCGGCCGGGATCGCGACCGGCTGGCGCGCGGTCAGCTCCTCGACGCGGTCGGCGTCGGTGAAGATCGCCAGGCTCTTGATCAGGATCTCGGAGGCCTCGCGCAGCGCCGCCCCGGGCTCAATCGAGCCGTCGGTCTCGAGGTCGAGCTCGAGCTTGTCGAAGTCGGTGCGCTGACCGACGCGAGCGGCGGAGACGGCGTAAGAGGCGCGGCGGATCGGCGAGAAGATCGAGTCGATCGGGATCACGCCGATCGGCTGCTCGTCGCTCTTGTTCTCTTCCGCCGGCGAGTAGCCGCGGCCGCGGCCGATCGTCAGGTAGACCTCGAGCTTGGTTTTCTTCTCCAGGGTCGCGATCGGTGCGTCGGGGTTGAGGATCTCGACACCCGAGGGCAGATCGATGTCCTTCGCCTTGACCTCACCGGGGCCGGTCGCTACCAGCGGGGCCTCGACCTCGTCAGCGTCGGTGTGCATGCGGACGACGAGGTCCTTGAGGTTGAGAATGATGTCGGTGACGTCCTCTTTGACGCCGGGAACGGTCGAGAACTCGTGCGCTACGCCCTCGATCCGGACGCTAGTGATCGCGGCGCCGCCCAGCGAGGAGAGCAGCACGCGGCGGAGGCTGTTGCCGAACGTGTAGCCGAAGCCCTTGTCGAGCGGCTCGATGGTGAAGGTGCCGCGGCGTTCGTCAGCTTTCTCGGAGATGATTCGGGGGACCTGGAAATCAGTGGTCATGAGTTCCTTGCGTATGCGTGTTCAGAAATTGCGGTTTCCGGGCTACTTGGAGTACAGCTCGACGATCAGCTGCTCCTGAACCGGCGCCGAGATCTCGGAGCGCTCGGGATAGCGCAGGACCTTGGCGGTGAGGGCATCGTGATCTGCCTGCAGCCAGGCGGGAACCGTTGAGACCAGTTCCGTCGCCCGCTGGATCGTCTCGGTGGCAGACGAGCCGGGCTTGATCGAGATGATGTCCTCGGGACGCACCTGGTAGGACGGGATGTCGACACGGCGGCCGTTGATCATCCAGTGGCCGTGGCTGACCAGCTGGCGGGCCTGCCGCCGCGAGGCGGCGAAGCCGAGCCGGACCAGCACGTTGTCGAAGCGCGACTCGAGCAGCCGCAGCAGGTTCTCACCGGTGACGCCGTCCTGGCGCGAAGCCTTGTCGTAGTAGGCGCGGAACTGTTTCTCCAGCACCTGGTAGTAGCGGCGGGTCTTCTGCTTCTCGCGCAGCTGCACCCGGTACTCGGACTGGCGCAGACGGCCGCGGCCGTGCTCGCCGGGCGGGTAGGAGCGGCGCTCGACGCCGCACTTGTCGGTGAAGCAGCGCTCACCCTTGAGGAAGAGCTTCTGGCCCTCGCGCCGGCACTGCTTGCACTGCGGGGAGGTATCGCGGGCCATCTAGACGCGCCTCCGCTTCTTCGGCCGGCAGCCGTTGTGGGCCTGCGGGGAGACGTCCTTGACCGTGGTCACGTCGAGGCCGGCCGCCTGCAGCGAGCGAATTGCCGTCTCGCGGCCCGAGCCGGCGCCCTTGGCGAAGACCTCGACCCGCTCCAAGCCGTGTTCCATCCCCTTCTTGGCAGCCGCGTCGGCGGTCACCTGGGCGGCAAACGGGGTCGACTTGCGCGAGCCTTTGAACCCGGCCGAGCCGGCCGACTCCCAGGCGATCACGTTGCCGTCGGTGTCGGTCAGGGTGACGATCGTGTTGTTGAAAGAAGTCTTGATATGCGCCTGCCCGTAGGTGACGTTCTTTTTGACGCGTCGACGGGCGCGGCCCTTGGAGGGTTTTTTCTCAGCCATTCCTTTTCCCTAAACCTTGCGCTTGCCGGCGATGCTCAGGCGCCGCGGGCCCTTGCGGCCGCGCGCGTTGGTCTTCGTCCGCTGACCGCGGACCGGCAGGCCGCGGCGGTGACGCAGGCCGCGGTAGGAGCCGATCTCCATCAGCCGTTTCACGTTCTGGGAGCGCTCGCGCCGCAGGTCGCCCTCGACCTCGCGGTTCTCGACCGCCTCGCGCAGCTTGATCACCTCGTCCTCGGTCAGGTCCTTGGCCTGGGTCCCGGGGTCGACCCCGGTCTCCTTGAGGATGGCGGCCGCAGTCGAGTGGCCGATGCCGAAGATGTAGGTGAGCCCGATCTCGATCCGTTTGTTGACCGGGATGTTGACCCCTGCGATTCGCGCCATCGTCTACCCCTGACGCTGCTTGTGTCGGGGGTTTTGGCAGATCACGAGGACCGCGCCATTGCGGCGGATGATCTTGCACTTCTCGCACATCGGCTTGACGGAAGCTCGAACCTTCATTGCTCCGGATCTCGTATCGACTACAGGACTCCCACTTACCCCATGAGTCGGGTAGGCAGGACACCACCACCGGCCTCTGGGCCGACCGAGAAAGATAGCAGGGGACGTGCTTCGAGGACTCGCCGTCGAGGCGTGCCTGAGCGCTCTACCGAACCAACGCGATCAGGAAGCCATCGTAGCCCTTGGAGCCGACGGTCTGGATCGTCGTCGCCTCCACCCTCGGCTCGGAGGCCAGGGTTTCGTGCAGCTGGCGCTGAGCCTTGGTCGCGGGGTCCGGATCGGCGGCGTCGGCGAGGGTGCCGTCGCGGACGACGTTGTCGGCGACGATCAGGCCGCCGGGGCGGGTCCGCTCCAGCGACCAGGCGAAGTAGCTGGGCGTGTTTGCCTTGTCGGCGTCGATGAAGACCAGGTCAAAGGGACCGGCGCCCTCCTGCTCGAGGCTGGGCAGGGTCTCGAGCGCGGGACCGACCCGCAGGTCCACCGTCTCCCCCAGCCCCGCCCGCTCGATGCTGGCGCCGGCGACCTCGGCGTAATCGGGGTTGGCCTCGAGCGTGATCAGGCGCCCGCCCTCGCCGAGGGCCCGGGCCATCAGGATCGAGCTGTAGCCGCCGAGCGTGCCGAACTCGAGCACTGAGCGCGCCCCGACCAGCCGGACCAGCAGCTGCAGCAGCCTGCCCTGCGGCGGCGAGACCTGGATCTGCGGCAGGCCGGCCGCCTCGGCGGCGTCCCACGCCGCCCGCGCGCCCTCGTCCTCGGCGGCGATGGTCCCGCCGATGAACGCGTCAACCGCCGAGAAGGTCTCCTGGTCGAGCACGCCCGCCACTCTACGGGTCGCTCAGCGCGGCAGCCGCTGGACCAGCGTCACCACCTGTTGGAAGGTGGGCCGGTTCTGGAACGGGAACGGCTGGAGTTCGATGCCGGAGGTGACCTGCGGCCGGTTCTGGTCGAAGCAGGCGGGCTGCGGGTTGGCCGCGCAATCGCCGTTTCCGCCGCCGTACATCTGCGCCGGCGTCACCTTCAGCGCCGCCGCCAGGCTCCGCTGCAGCGCCGCCCGGCACTTCCGCTTCGAGCCGTTGCCGCAGTAGACCCTGCTGTAGGCGCCCTTCGGCTTCGGGCCGAAGAGGGTGCGCAGGTCCTTGGAGACGTAGCCCCACCAGCCGTCGTAGAAATCTGGTGCTTCCGGGGAGCCGCCGGTGTGGTCGCCGATCCTCAGCATGCCCTGCAGCTGGTCGAAAGCCGCTCCGCCCAGCACCGGCCTGAACTCGGCCCGGACCAGCTTCGGCCACCAGGCGTCCATCAGCTCGATCGCCGGCGTTTCCTCGTCGACGCCGTCGCGGTTGAGATCGCGGCGGTGAGCGCCTGCCCGGTGCCAGGCACGCAGGGTCGCCAGCGCCTTGCGCAGCTGCGGCGAGCTCGGCCTGCCGACCGCCTTGAAGATCGCCGGCAGCAGCCGGTAGCCGCGCAGGTCCGTCGTCGCCGGTTCCTCCATCGCCTGGATCAGCTCGACGATCGACATCCTGCCCTCGCCCTTGGTCGCGGCCCGGACCCGGTCGGCGATCATCTGCTGGCGCTGCAGCGGCCCGTAGCCGTAGTTGTCGTCGGCCGCGGCCCATTCCGGCGCCTGCTTGTTGTTCCAGGAGACCAGGTAGGGCGGGTCGACCGCCTGCGGGTGCTTCGCGAAGGGCAGGTAGTCGGCGGTCTGGGTCGCTGGCTTGAACCCCTTCCAGTCGTATTGGCCGGTCCCCAGCACCGGGAAGTCCGGGGAGACGCCGCGAGCTCGCTGCGGGTAGGCGCCGGAGAGCGCGTAGGCGATCTGCTTGGAGTCGACGTAGGACCAGTTGAAGGTGAAGTTGATGTTGGAGACCGCCCGCTTGAAGCCCTCGACGCCGGTGACGACGCCCGGTTCGTTCAGCTGCCCGAACCCGATCACCGAGTCGGCCTCGTGGAAGTAGGTGCTGCGCTGGCGCACGAAGGCGACCTTGCGCCCGTTCGACTTGCCGCGGGCGTAGACGATGCCGTGCACGGTCCGGTAGGCGACCAGGGTCTGCGATCCGGCCGGGGTCGGATCGATCGTGTTCGGGGCCCAGCTCTCGGTCTTCTCCAGCTTTTCCATCGGCCGACACTTGCCGCGATAGCTGTAGTGGAAGCTGTCCTTGCAGAGGACCTCGGCGAAGGTGTCGACGTTGTCGGAGCCGGCGCTGGTCGCGCTCCAGGCATAGTCGCGGCCGTGGCCGAGCTGGACGTAGAGGTTGACCCCGGCGAAAGAAGCGCCGCGGGCGTCGATCCCGGGCCCGTGCAAGTCCTCCTCCATCAGCACCTGCGGCACGTAGTAGCCGACCTGCGGTCCCATCACCGCGATCGGGTGGCCGCTGGCCGACTCGGCGGCGGAGACCAGCTCCCAGTTGGAGGCGTGGCCGGCCGCTTTCAGGGCCGAGAGCAGGCGGGCGCCAACGCTGCCGATCCCCTCCGGGGCGGCCACGCCCGAAGAGGCGGTGGCGGTCGGGGTCGGGCGCACGCTGTCGGGGTCCGGCAGGGCGAGGCCGCGCTTGGCGAAGGCGCTGCGGGTCTCGTACGGGTAGGCCTTGGCGATCGTGGTCGGCGCCTCGGGGTCGTTCTTGGAGCGGAACCCGACCCAGGCCTTGCGGCCAGCCTTCTTGCCCAGGCGCGCGACCAGCGACTGCATCGTCAGGGCCGAGTTCAGCTCGTTGCCGCCACCGCGGCCGAAGATGCCGCCGACCAGCGAGGCGATCGCGACCACGTCAGTCGGCTTCCAGGCTTCCATCGGCTTGCCCAGGAGCGTGTACTCGCCTGGCTTCAGCGCTTCGCTGGCGTTGGCGGCGGCGATGTAGGCGTTGATCCCTTCGACGTAAGAGGTGACGTCGGTGACCGCCTGCAAGCCCGCCTGGCCGTACAGCTGCGGCGCCTGCGCCAGCTGCTTTTCGAGGTCGGCTTCGGTGTAGGGCGCGAAGCCCCACTGGCCGGCATCGGTTGCGGCGTTGGAGCCGCCGAGGAAGGAGGCCAGCTCCGCCCGGCCCGTGTGCCGCAGCACGTCCATCAAGAAGAGGCGATCGGCGGCTCCCGCGTAGCCGGCGCCGAACATCGTGTCGGCGCGGGTGTCGCCGTAGATGTGCGGGACCCCGTAGGCGGAGTCGCGCTGGATCGTCACCCCCGGCCGCGGTTCGACCGTCGATTCAAGCTGGCCGGGAGGCACGCCGAAGGTCGCGTCCTTGAAGAAGCTGGGGATCTGGGCCTCGGTCAGCCCCGGGCTGCCGTAGACGAGGTTTTCGTATAGCGGCTGCTGGTCGGCGAAGTGCGGCGGCAGCACGCCCTGGGCTTTGAATTTGAGGATCTGCGGGAAGGTCGCGAGTCCGTTCTCCCCTGGCGGCAGGACGTTGCGGAAGCCGCCGGCGTCATTGGCGCCGTAGGGAAGTGGGGCCGCAGTCCCGGTCGCGGGCGCCAGCGCGACGGCAAGCACGAGGACGGTCGCAAGCAGGGGGCTGACCAGCAGGCAGATTCGGCGCAAGGCCTCGCTCCTTCTCCGGTTGCGGCGCCCCCGGCCGCAGGAGAAGACTACCCATGTTTCGTCCGCTCTACTCGGCTTCGTGCCAGGGGGTGAGGATCCGCGGACCCTCGGCGGTGACCGCGACCGTGAACTCGAAGTGAGCGGCCAGCGAGCCGTCCTCGGAGTAGACGGACCAGCCGTCGTCGTCCATCCGCACCAGCGGCCCGCCGAGGTTGACCATCGGCTCGATCGCCAGCACCATCCCCTCCTCCAGCTCCGGGCCCTTGCCCGGCTTGCCGAAGTTCGGCACCTGCGGTTCCTCGTGCATATCGCGACCGATGCCGTGGCCCACCAGGGTGCGGATCACCGACATTCCGGCGCCCTCGACGACCCCCTGGACCGCAGCGGAGACGTCGCCGAGGTGGTTGCCCGGGCGCATCTGCTCGGCCCCGGCGAAGAGCGAGGTCTTGGTGACCTCAAGCAGCCGCTTCGCCTCGGTGTCGATCGGGCCAACCGGGAAGGTCATCGCTGCATCGGTCACCCAGCCGTCCTTGACCACGCCGACATCGAGGGTGACGATGTCACCCCGTTTCAGCTCGTAGGGACCGGGGATGCCGTGCACCACCATCGAGTTCGGCGAGGCGCAGACCGAGCCGGGGAAGCCGCGGTAGCCCTTGAAGGCCGGCCGGGCGTCCTGGGAGCGGATGAACTTCTCCGCCGCAGCGTCGAGTTCCTCGGTCGTGATGCCTGGCCGCGTCTTCGACTCCAGCATTTTCAGGCAGCGCACGAGGATGTCGCCGCCAACGGCCATCTGGTCGAGCTCCTCGGGGGTCTTGCGGATGATCATGCGATACACGCTAGTGGTCGCCCAGCGGGCTCGACAGGGCCTAGACGGCCTCGTCCTGCTCCAGGCGCATCGTCGCCAGGGTGCGGCGGATCTCCTCCGCGACCTCGTCCGGGCTTGATTCGCCGCCGATCCGCCGCAGCACGCTGCGGTGGTCGTAGTACTCGATCAGCGGCTCGGTCTTCTCGTGGTAGGTCGCGAGCCGCTTGCGGATCACCTCCGGCTTGTCGTCGTCGCGGACGATCAGCTCGGAGCCGTCGAGGTCGCAGACGCCTTCCTGTTTCGGCGGGTTGAACTCGACGTGGAAGACGTGGCCGTTGGCCTCGCAGGTGCGGCGGCCGCCGAGCCGGCGCTCGACCTCGGCGTCGGAGGAATCGATCAGCAGCACCGCGGTCAGCGCCCGGCCCAGCTCCTCGAGCTTGCGGTCGAGCGCCTCGGCCTGCGGTGTCGTGCGGGGGAAGCCATCGAGGATGAAGCCATCGCGCGCCTCGGTCGAGTCCAGCGCCTCGGCGATCACGCCGACGATCACCTCGTCGGGGACGAGGTCGCCGCTGTCCATGTACTCCTTAGCCGTGCGCCCGAGCTCGGTCTCGTCGCGTACCGCGGCGCGGAGGATGTCACCGGTCGCGTAGTAGGGAAGGCGCAGGTCTTCCTGCAGCCGCTCTCCTTGGGTTCCCTTGCCCGACCCGGGGGGGCCGAGCAGCACTAGGTTCAGCTCCGGCATCGCCGAACCCTATTTCAGGAAGCCCTCGTAGTTCCTCATCATCAGCTGCGCCTCCAGCTGCTTGACCGTGTCCAGCGCAACGCCGACCACGATCAGGATGGAGGTGCCGCCGAAAAAGAAGTTGGCCGACGTCTGGCTGATCAGGATCGTCGGCAGCGCCGCGACGGCGCCGAGGTAGAGCGCGCCAGGGAAGGTCAGGCGCGAGAGGATGCGGTCCAGGTACTCGGCCGTCGGCCGCCCAGGCCGCACGCCAGGGATGAAGCCGCCGTATTTTTTCAAGTTGTCGGCCTGATCGACCGGGTTGAAGGTGACGGCCGTGTAGAAGTAGGTGAAGAGGATGATGAAGAAGACCTCGCCGACCACGTAGGCCCAGCTGTTGGGGCTGAAGAAGGCGGCGAAGTCGAGCGCGGCCGGGGTGTTGAGCAGCTGGCCGATGGTCGGCGGGAAGGCCATGATCGAGGCCGCGAAGATGACCGGGATGACGCCGGCCATGTTGACCCGCAGCGGCAGGTAAGTGGAGCCGCCGGAGGTCATTTTGCGCCCGACCACGCGTTTCGCGTACTGGACCGGGATCCGGCGCTGGCCCTCCTGGACGAAGACGATCGCGACGATCACCGCCAGGGCGATGAACGGCATCATCACCACGAAGACCTGGTCCGGGCTGTTCCACCACTTGGTGATGCCGTTGGGCAGGCCGGAGACGATCGAGGCGAAGATCATCAGCGAGATCCCGTTGCCGATCCCGCGCTGGGTGATCAGCTCGCCCAGCCACATCAGCAGGGTGCAGCCGGCGGTGAGGCAGATCACGATCAGGAAGGTGTTGGTGAAGGTGAGGCTGCCGAGAACGCTGGTACCGGCTTCGTTGCCGAAGGAGTTGAAGAGGAAGACGTAGCCGATCGACTGGCCGAAGGCGAGTCCGACGGTGAGGTAGCGCGTGTACTGGGTGATCTTCTGCTGACCGACCTCGCCCTCTTTCTGCAGCCGCTCCAGCGAGGGGACGACGACGGTCAGGAGCTGGAGGATGATCGAGGCCGTGATGTAGGGCATGATCCCCAGCGCGAACAGCGAGAGGCGCGAGAGGCTCCCTCCCGAGAAGGTGTTGAGGAAGCTGAGGATCCCGGAGCCGGCGAAGTTGTTGGAGATTTCCTTGACGGCGTCGATATCGACGCCCGGGGCCGGGATGTAGGCGCCGAGGCGGTACAGGGCGAGCATCGCTGCCGTGAACGCAAGCTTCTTGCGAATGTCGGCAACGCTGAACGCGTTGAGAATAGTCCTGAGCATTACGGCTCCAGAGTGTGACAGGAACCGCCGGCCGCCTCGATCTTCTCTTTCGCGGCAGCGCTGAAGGCGTGGGCGTGAACCTCGAGCTTCTTCTTGATCTCACCGCGGGCGAGGATCTTCACCGGGTCCGAGCGCTTGGCCAGACCCTTCTCCTTCAGCGTCGCGGGGTTGACCTCGGTGCCGGCGTCGAACCGCTCCTCGAGATCGGAGAGGTTGACCGGCTGGGTCTTGGTGCGGAAGTTCTCGAACGGCATCGACTGCTTTTTGTGCGGGCCGCGGAGCTTTCGCATCCGCATGTGGATCGGGTTCTGGCCACCTTCGTAGTTGGCCTTCTGCTTGCGGCCCGAGCGCGCGCCGGCGCCCTTGTGGCCGCGGCCCGAGGTCTTGCCGAGTCCGCTTCCCTCGCCGCGGCCGATCCGCTTGCGCGGACGACGCGAGCCGGGCTTCGGCTTCAGGTTGTGGAGACCGATCTCCTCTGAGCGCGGCGTCTCAGCCATCAGGAGCTCACCTCCACCAGGTGCGAGACGACGCGCAGCTGACCCTGCAGCTGCGGCGAGTCCTTGCGCTCAACCGATTTGCCGATCCGGCCCAGCCCAAGCGCCTTCAGGGTCGCTTTCTGCTTCGGGTCAGTCCCGTTCGTGGACTTCACCTGCGAGATCTTCACGCCGCTCACGAGGAAGCCTCCTCGGGTTTGGGCTCCTCGGTGGCAGCTGCATCAGGGGCGGGTGGCTCCTCGGCGGCTGGCACCTCAGCCTCAGCGGCCGGAGCCTCAGCCTCAGCAGCCGGAGCGGCGTCTGCCGCCAGATGCTCCCCATCGGTAGTGGAAGTCCCGTTCTGCAGACCCAGCACCTGGCTCACCGTCAGCCCACGAAGCTCCGCAACCTCCTCCGGCCGGCGCAGACGGACCAGGCCGTCCATGGTCGCCTTGACCAGGTTGATCGGGTTCTGGGTGCCGATGCTCTTGGTAAGGACGTCGCGGACGCCGCCGAGCTCGAGCACAGCGCGGACGCCACCGCCGGCGATCACGCCGGTACCGGGGCTGGCCGGGCGCAGTACGACGTGCCCGGCGCCGAAGCGGCCGATGATGCGGTGGGTGATGGTCTGCCCGTATTTGGGCACCCGGATCAAGTTCTTGCGGGCGTCCTCGACGCCCTTCTGGATCGCCAGCGGGACCTCGCGGGCCTTGCCGTAGCCGATCCCGACCACGCCCTCCTCGTCGCCGACAGCGACTAGGGCAGTGAAGGAGAAGCGCCGGCCGCCCTTGACCACCTTGGCGACGCGGTTGATCTCGATCACGCGCTCCTGCAGGTCGAGCCCGCGGGGGCTGACCGTCTCCACGTTCTTGGTATCCATTCCCTTCATAACGAGCGGCTCACCGTAGCGAAACGGTTCAGAAAGCCAGTCCCCCCTCTCGCGCGCCCTCAGCCAGAGCCTTGACGCGACCGTGGTACTGGTAGCCGCCGCGGTCGAAGACGCAGGTCTCGACGCCGGCGCCCTTGGCGCGCTCGGCCAGCAGTTCGCCGGCCTTTTTCGCCTGTGCAGAGGCGGTCAGCTTGCGCAGGTCCGGCTCGATCCAGTTGACCGCCGCCAGGGTATGACCCTTGGTGTCGTCGATCAGCTGGGCGAAGACGCCCTTGTTCGAGCGGTAGACGGACAGACGAGGACGCTCCGCCGTGCCGCTGACCCGGGCGCGAACCCGGCGCCGACGGCGCAGCCGCGCCTGCCTCTTGGTAATGACCGTCATGCGCGCTTACCCACCTTTCGAAGTACCTGCTCGCCCTTGTAGCGGATGCCCTTGCCCTTGTAGGGCTCCGGCGGACGGCGCTTGCGGATGTCCGCTGCGACCTGCCCGACCAGCTGCTTGTCAATCCCGCGCACGATCACCTCGGTCGGCTGCGGAACCTCGAACTCGATCCCGTCCGGCGCCTCGATCGGCACTGGGTGGGAGTAGCCGAGAGCCAGCTCCAGGTTCTTGCCTTTGAGCGCGGCGCGGTAACCGACGCCCTGGATCTCGAGCCGCTTCTCGAAGCCGTCGGTGACGCCCTCGACCATGTTCGCGATCAGGCTGCGGGTGAGCCCGTGCAGGGCCCGGTGCTCGCCGCGGTCGGTCGGACGGGCGACGGTGACGACGCCGTCTGACTGCTCGACCGCCATCTCCTGCGAGAGGGTCTGGGTCAGCTCCCCCTTCGGGCCCTTGACGGCGATCGACCCAGGGGCGATCTCGACCGTGACGGCCTCGGGGACGGGGACGGGCTTTCTTCCGATTCTGCTCATGGGATCACCAGACGTAGGCGACGACCTCGCCACCGACGCCCTTGGCACGGGCTTCGTGGCCGGTCATCACACCGACTGAGGTGCTGACTATCGCGGTTCCGGTTCCACCATGGACCCGCGGTACGTTCTTGTGGTCGACGTAGCGCCGGCGGCCGGGCCGGGAAACCCTTTCGATCCCGATGATGACGGGTTCGCGTTCCTCGGTGTACTTGAGCTCGACGTTGATCGCCTCGCCAACGGTGGCGGGCTTGCGGCTGAAGTCCTTGATGTAGCCCTGCTCCTTGAGGATCCGCGACATCTCCAGCTTGAGGCCGGACAGGGGGATCTCCACCTCATCGTGGCCAGCGCGGATCGCGTTGCGGATCCGGGTCAGGTAATCGGCAATGGGGTCGGTATGCATCTCTCTACCAGCTCGACTTGGTCATTCCGGGGATGTACCCCTCGTGCGCGGCCTCGCGCAGGCAGATCCGGCAGAGGCCGAACTTGCGGTAGTAGGCCCGCGGGCGCCCGCAGCGACGGCAGCGGTTGTAGGCGCGCGATTTGAACTTCGGTTTACGGCCCTGGCGGACCTTCTGGGAAGTCTTCGCCATCTCTAGCTCTCCTCGTCGGCCGACGCCTCGGCCTCATCGTTTCCGCCCTCGGCGGCATCCTCGCCCTCGCTCTCGCCCGCTTCGGGCTCGGGCTTGGCGTAGGCCTCCGGGTTCTCCTCTTTCAGCTGCTCCAGCGCTTCCTGCTCGACCTCGGCCTTGAGGCGGGCCTCCTCTTTGCGCTGCTCCTCTTCTTCCTCGGCTTTGGCCGCTTCGCGGGCCTCCTGGCCCGGGCGGCCCTCCTCGGCGAAGGGCATGCCGAGCCCGAGCAGCAGCTCGAAGGCCTCGAGGTCGGTCTTGGCGGAGGTGGTGATGGTGATGTCGAGACCGCGCACCACATCGACCGAGTCGTAGTCGATTTCGGGGAAGATCAGCTGCTCTTTGATCCCCATCGAGTAGTTGCCGCGGCCGTCGAACGAGCGCGGGTTGAGGCCGCGGAAGTCACGGATGCGCGGCACCGCGATCGAGGTGAGGCGATCGAGGAACTCCCACATGCGGGCGCGGCGCAGGGTCACGGAGACGCCGACCGGCATCCCC
>DASUMA010000010.1:0-76813 GCA_036277915.1 Solirubrobacterales bacterium | reverse complement strand
GTGCACCGCAACCGTCGGCAGCCTGCGCGACGTGGACTTCCTTCCCCTCACCGTCGACATCGAGGAGCGGATGTACGCCGCGGGCAAAATCCCCGGCTCGTTCTTCCGTCGCGAGGGCAAATCGAGCGAGAAGGCGACGCTTACCGCACGCATGATCGATCGCCCCATTCGCCCGCTCTTCCCCAAGGGCTGGCACTACGAGACCCAGCTGGTCGCGATCCCGATGTCGGTGGACCAGGTCCACCCGTACGACATCCTGGCGATGAACGGCGCCTCCGCGGCGCTGGCGATCTCGCCGGTCCCGGTCGCCTCTCACGTCGGTGCCGTCCGCATCGGCAAGCTCGAGGGCGACTTCGTCGTCAACCCACCTGAGGACCGCCACGAGGAGCTCGATCTCGACCTGATTGTCGCCGGCACCGACGAGGCGATCCTGATGGTCGAGGCCGGCGCCAACGGCGTCACCGAGGCCGAGATCCTCGACGCCCTCGACATCGCCCACAGCGAGATCAAGAAGCTTTGCGCCGCGATGGAGGAGCTGCAGCAGAAGGCCGGCAAGGAGAAGATCGCGCACGAGGAGCCGCAGCAGGACGCGGCGCTGCTCGACCAGGTCCGCTCCGACTTCGGCCAGTCGCTGGTCGACGCGATCGCGACCGAGGGCAAGCTTGAGCGCTACGAGGCGATCGACAACGTCAAGGACGAGGTCGTCGCCAAGCTGGCCCCGGCCGACGCCGACGGCGAGACCGATGCGGCCCGAGTCGCCGAGGTCAAGGCCGCCTTCGGCTCGATCGAGAAGGACATCATCCGTAAGGCGATCGCCGTCGACAAGAAGCGCCCCGACGGCCGCGCCCAGGACGAGATCCGGCCGATCGAGTGCGAGGTCGACATCTCCCCGCGCGTGCACGGCTCGGCGCTGTTCACCCGCGGTGAGACCCAGATCCTCTCCAACGTGGCTTTGGGAACGACGCGGATGGACATGCGGATCGACACGCTCGGCCTGCAGACGACCAAACGCTTCTGGCACCACTACAACTTCCCGCCCTTCTCGGTCGGGGAGGCGGGCTTCATGCGCGGCCCGAAGCGGCGTGACATCGGCCACGGCGCGCTCGCCGAGCGGGCGCTGCTGGCGACCGTCCCCGACGAAGAGTCGTTCCCGTACGTGATCCGCGCGGTCTCCGAGACGCTCGAGTCCAACGGCTCCTCCTCGATGGGCTCGGTCTGCGCCTCCTCGATGGCGCTGCAGGCCGCGGGCGTCCCGGTCTCCGCACCGGTCGCCGGCGTCGCCATGGGCCTGATCAAGGAGGGCGACGACTACATCGTCCTCACCGACATCGCCGGCGTCGAGGACCACCTCGGCGACATGGACTTCAAGGTCGCCGGCACCAAGGACGGGATCACCGCCCTGCAGATGGACATCAAGATCACCGGCGTCACCTTCGAGATCCTCGAGGACGCGCTGGAGCAGGCCCTGAAGGGCCGCCAGTTCATCCTCGGCAAGATGTCCGAGGCGATCGACGGCCCGCGGGAGAAGCTCTCCAAGCACGCGCCGGCGATCGAGTCGATCAAGATCGACCCGGAGAAGATCGGGGCGGTCATCGGCAAAGGCGGCGAAACGATCCGCGCCCTCTGTGAGGAGTTCGAAGCGGAGATCGATGTCGAGGACGACGGCACGGTGCGGATCTACGCGCCGACCGGAGAGCTGGTCGACGCTTGCGTCGCCCGCATCAACTCGATGACCAAGGAGGCGGAGATCGGCGATCGCTACAACTCCGCCAAGGTCGTGAAGACGACCACCTTCGGCGCCTTCGTCGAGCTCGTCAAGGGCACCGATGGCCTCCTGCACATCTCCAACGTCAAGCCCGGTGAGCGGGTCGACTCCGTCGACGACGTCCTCACCGCCGGCGAGGAGATCGACGTCACCGTGGTCGAGGTCGACAAGGAGCGCGGCCGCATCGGCCTGCGCCTCTCCGACGACCCGTCGGTGGCCGGCAAATCGCCCGAGGAGCTGGCCGCGGTCGGCTCCGGCGACGGCGGCCGGCGCAACGGCGGTGACCGTGGCGGCCGGGGACGCGATCGCGACCGTGGCGGTCGCGGGCGTGAACGCGAGCGCCGCGGCTAGGCCTTGAGCGAGGCCAAGCTAACCGAGCTCGGCTCGGGCGTACGGGTCGTGACCGAGGAGGTTCCCTCGGTCCGGTCCGTGGCGCTCGGGCTCTGGGTTCGCACCGGCTCGCGCAACGAGACCCCTGCCCAGGCGGGGGTCTCGCACTTCCTCGAGCACCTGCTGTTCAAGGGGACCGCGCGCTACTCGGCGATCGAGATCTCCGAGCTCTTCGACGGGCTCGGGGCTTCGGTCAACGCCGCCACCGGCAAGGAGACGACGCACCTGCACGCGCGCTTCCTCGACGAGCACACGGACGCCGTCTTCGACCTGCTGGCGGAGATGCTGCTTGCGCCGACCTACCCGGACATCGACTCCGAGCGCCAGGTGGTGCTGGAGGAGATCGCGATGTACGAGGACGAGCCGCAGGACCGGGTCCACGACGTCCTCGCCGAGGCAGTCTTCGGCGAGCACCCGCTGGGCCGCCGAGTGCTGGGCGAGGCCGAGGTGATCGCCTCGATCCCGATTCCGGACATCTCGGCCTACCACCACGCCCGCTACGCCGGCTCGGAGATCGTCGTCGGCGCCGCCGGGCACCTCGACCACGATCGCATCGTCGCCCTCGCCGAGCGCCTGGTGCAGCCGCCGGCCGACGGTGGGGGGGTGGCGCCGGAAACCGGGCTCGACGGCTCCGCCCGGCTCTGCTTCCACCCCAAGGAGACCGAGCAGTACCACATCTGCTTCGGCGCGCCGGGACTGCGGCGCGAGGACGAGCGGCGCTACCCGCTGGCCGTCCTCGACTCGATCTTCGGCGGCTCGACCTCTTCCCGGCTGTTCCGCGAGGTGCGGGAGAAGCGCGGGCTCGCCTACTCGGTCGGCTCCTATAACGAGCAGTTCACCGACCAGGGCCTGGTCGCCACCTACGTCGGCACCCGCGAGGACAACGTCGAGGAGGCCTGCGCGATCATCGGCGCCGAGCTCGCCCGCCTGCGCTCCGAGCCGGTCTCGGCCGAGGAGCTGGCGCGGGCGAAGGAGAGCGTCAAGGGCCGGCTCGTGCTCTCCTCGGAGTCGACCGCGGCGCGGATGACCCGGATCTCCCGCGCGACCCTGTTCGGGCTGCCGATCGAAAGCCTCGACGAGATGCTGGCCAAAGTAGACGCGATCGAGGTCGATGACCTGACCGAGCTCGCGGCCGAGCTCTACGCCGCCGACCGCCTCTCCGCCGCTTGCGTCGGCGCCGATGAGGACCGATTCCGCGCCGCCCTGGCGCCTGTCTCCGAGGCCTTGGTAGCGGCATGACTCGGGTCGCCGTCTCCGGCGCCGCCGGGCGCATGGGCCAGACGGTCTGCGAAGCAGTTGAAGGCGCTGACGATCTCGAGCTGACCGGCAAGGCTGACCCGGCTCTCGGGGTCGCCCTGGCCGACGTGCTCGGCGAGGCCGACGTCGTCGTCGACTTCACGGTGCCCGACACCGCCCTGGAGAACGTCAAGGCTTGCCTCGCCGCCGGCGTCCACGTCGTAGTCGGCACCACCGGCTTCGACCTCGAGGCCGCTCGCGCCGCCGCCGAGGACTCCGAGGCGAACTGCTTCGTCGCGCCCAACTTCGCGATCGGCGCGGTGCTGCTGATGATGGTCTCGCAGACGATCGCGCCGCACATGCCCGAGTGCGAGATCGTCGAGCTCCATCACGACAAGAAGCTCGACGCGCCGTCGGGCACCGCCAAGCGCACCCAGGAGCTGATCGACGCCGCCGGCGGCAACGTCCACCAGCCGATCCACTCGGTGCGGCTACCCGGTCTGGTCGCCCACCAGGAAGTGATCTTCGGCGGCGCCGGGCAGACCCTGGCGCTGCGCCACGACTCGATCGACCGCCACTCCTTCATGCCCGGCGTGGTGCTCGCCGCGCGCAAGGTCGGCGGCCTCCCGGACCGCTTCACGGTCGGGCTCGAGAAGCTGCTGTAGGGCGGATGGATACCCAGCGCCCGTCCCACGGGGTACCCTGGCAGCGATGAAGGAGATTCGCGGCATTCTCACGGCGATGGCGACGCCGTTCGCCGAGTCCGGCGCGATCGACACCGACGCCGGCCGCCGGCTTGCGGCACACCTGCTCGAGCACGGCTCGCACGGCCTGGTCGTCGGCGGCACCACGGGCGAGTGCCCGACGCTGACCGACGAGGAGACGATCGAGCTTCTGACTGCGGTCCGCGCCGAGGTCGGCGACGACGTTACCCTCGTCTGCGGCACCGGCACCAACGACACCCGCCACTCCTGTGAGCTGACCAAGATGGCCGCCGCGGCCGGGGCCGACGCCTCGCTGGTCGTCGTCCCGTACTACAACAAGCCGAACCGGGCCGGCATCAGAGCGCACTTCGAAACCGTCGCCGGGGCCGTTCCGGACCTGCCGATGGTGATGTACAACATCCCCTCGCGGGTGATCGTCAACGCCGACCCCGGGCTGCTCGGTGAGCTAGCCCAGGTCGACAACATCGTCGCCGTCAAGCAGGCCAACGATGAGGAGCTGGGCCCGATCGAGGGCCTCTCGATCCTCGCCGGCAACGACAACACCCTGCTGCGCGTGCTCGAGTTCGGCGGCGCCGGGGCGATCACCGTCGCCTCCCATGTCGTCGGCGATCAAATGCGCGCGATGTGGGACGCCGCCCAGAGCGGAGACTTGGATCGGGCACGCAGCATCGACGCCGAGCTGACCCCTGTGTACGAGGGGCTCTCGGTCACCACCAACCCGATACCCGTGAAGGCGGCGTTGGCGATGCTGGGGCTTGCCCCGGACCGTCTGCGCCTGCCGCTCGTCTCCGCCGACGCGGAGCAGCGGGCAGCCGTAAGGGCGGCACTGGAGGGCATCGGCCTTCCTGTCGCCCAGTAACCAACTTCTGAAGAGAGTGAGAGCAACCAGTGCCAAGTAAGAAACTCCGAGTGCTGCCTTTGGGCGGCCTCGGCGAGATCGGCAAGAACATGACCGTGATCGAGTTCGACGGCCGTATCGTCGTCGTCGACACGGGGCTGATGTTCCCCACCGCCGAGATGCACGGGATCGATCTGGTCCTGCCCGACTTCACCTACCTGCGCGACCGCGCCGACGACATCGAGGCGATCGTCCTCACCCACGGTCACGAGGACCACGTCGGCGCCCTGCCCTACGTCCTGCGTGAGATCGGCATCCCGCCGGTGATCTACGGCGGCCTGCTGACGATCGGCATGGTCCGCTCCAAGCTCGACGAGCACAAGCTCGGCGAGAAAGCGCCGCTGGAGGAGCTGCCGCCGGGCCAGAAAGTGAAGCGCGGACCGTTCGAGATCGAGCTCGTCCACCTCGCCCACTCGATCCCGGACATGCGCGGGGTCCTGCTGAAGACCGAGGCCGGCTCCGTCCTGATGACCGGCGACTACAAGTTCGACCAGACCCCGGTCGACGGCCGCCCGGCGGACGTCTCGCGGCTGGCCGAGATCGGCAAGGAAGGGCTGACGCTGCTCTGTGGCGACTCGACCAACGCCGACCGGCCCGGGGTTGCGCCCTCGGAGTCGGCGGTCGGGCCGGCCCTGCTGCAGCAGTTCTCGCGTTGCAAGGGGCGGATCATCGTCACCTCCTTCGCCTCCAACATCCACCGCGTCCAGCAGGTGATCGACGCCGCCGTGCAGCTCGACCGCAAGGTCGCCCTGGTCGGGCGCTCGATGCGCAAGAACTTCAACATCGCCTCCAACCTGGGGATGGCGCAGGCGCCGCAGGGCTTGTTCATCCAGCCGCGGGAGATCGAGGACTTCCCGGATGAGAAGGTCGTTGTGATCTCCACGGGCAGCCAGGGCGAGCCGCTCTCGGCGCTGCGGCGGATGGCCAACAACGACCACCGCGACGTGCAGCTGCACTCCGGCGACACGGTCGTCTTCTCGGCCACGCCGGTGCCCGGCAACGAGCGCGCGGTGAACGAGACGATCGACCGCATCTACGAGATCGGGGCGACCGTGATCACCGCCCAAGACGCGCCGATCCACGCCTCCGGCCACGGCTGGCAGGAGGAGATCAAGCTGATGCTGAACCTGACCAAACCGCGCTTCGTGATGCCGGTCCACGGCGACCACAAGCGCCTGCGCCTGCACGCCGAGCTGGCCGAGGCAGTCGGGGTCGAGCCCGGCAACATCTTCCGCGGCCGCAACGGCCTGCCGCTGGAGGTGAACGAGGAGAGCGCTGGCTTCGGCGAGGACATCCACGCCGGCACGATGTACGTCGACGGCGTCAACATCGGGGACCCCGACGACGCCGCCCTGCGCGATCGCCGCGAGATCTCGGCTGACGGCATCTTCATCGTCGTCGTCACGATCTCCTCCGACGACGGCCGCGTTGTCGCCGACCCCGAGGTGATCTTCCGTGGCGTCGCCTTCCTCGAGGAGGCCGACGCCCTGGTCGAGGAGCTCTCGGACCTGGTCGAAGACGGCCTCGAAGAGGCCGCTGAGGCCGGCAACCGAGCCTCCCACCTAATCGAGGAAGACCTCCACGATTCCATCGGCAAGTTCGTCTGGCAAAAGCTCCGCCGCCGCCCGATGATCCTGCCGGTCGTAATCGAGGTCTAGCCCGGCCCGAGGTCCAGAAGCTGAAGGGAGGCGGGCTTTTTCTTTGATCACCTGGTCCGACTCGTGAGGGGGTGGTCGGTAGGGGTCCGGCGCGACTCAGCACGAGTGGGGCCGGAAAGCTTCAAGGCGTCAACCAGCGTAGGCCTGTCCCCACGAGTTGCCGCGCCGGACCCCTACCGACCACCCCCTGACCAGCGCTCCAAAAAGAGCAAAGAAAAAGCCCGCCGGGATGGTGTCTGGGGAGAATCCCGGCGGGCCAGTGTCTCGTCCAGAAGCAAAGGTAGGGGCCAGCCCTAAAGCGGCTCTAAAACATCCGCGGGCGTGGACGTTTGGTCGGCGATGGGGATCCGGGCGCGGAAGAGGGCGCCGCCTGAATCGGACTCCAGGGCCTCGACGGAGCCGCCGTGGGACTCAGCGACGGCGCTGACGATCGCCAGCCCGAGGCCGGTTCCGGGGCCGGCGGCGGTGTCGGAGGGGCCTTCGCCGCGGACGAAGCGGTCGAAGATCTGGGGGCGCATCGCGGCCGGGATCCCGGGGCCGTCGTCGGCGACTTCGATGATTGCCTCGCCGTCCTGCTCGCGCAGCCGCAGCTCCACCTGGGCCTTGGCCGGGGTGTGATTGGCGGCGTTGTCGAGCAGGTTGAGGACCATCCGGTGCAGCTCGTCGGAGTTGCCTTCGACCCGCAGCGGCCGGTCGTTCTCAATCACCAGGTGGCGCTCGCCCATCAGCGGCGCCGCCTCGGCGGCCGCTTCGCCGGCCACTTCGGCGAGGTCGCAGCGGCGGCGCTGGCCGAGCCGCCCGGCGTCGGCGCGGGCGAGCAGCAGCAGGTCGGCGACCAGGCGGCTCATCCGCTTCGAGGAGCGCAGGGCGGAGTCGACCACCTCGCGGTCTTCGGCCTGGTCGGGGCCGCCGAGCGAGGCCTGCAGCAGCTCCAGGTTGGCGAGCACGCTGGTCAGCGGGGTGCGGAGCTCATGCGAGGCGTCGGCGACGAACTCGCGCTGCTTCTGCATCGCCCCCTCACGCTCGGCCCGGGCGGCGTCGAGCGAGCGCAGCATCTCCTCCAGGGTCTGCGCGAGCTCGCCGACCTCATCCTCAGCTGCCGGCTCGGGCATGTGCAGTGAGGGGTCGCGGGTCGTGGCGATCTTGCGGGCCGAGGCGGTGAGCGAGGCGATCGGCCGCATCGCCCGCGCCGCGATCGCGACCCCGGCGAGGCTGGCCAGCAGGGTGCCGCCGAGGACGCCGGCGAAGATGAAGAACCAGAGTCGGTCGACGGTCGAGTTGACGTGGTCGAGGCTGCGCCCGTACTGGACGAACCCGGTCGGTTCGCCTTGGTCGGAGATGATCTGCGCGCTCGCGACTCGCATGCCGCCGTGCTCGCTGAGGCCGGGCACGACGCTGCCGAGCTTGGCCGAGCCGGGGGTGCGGCTCCTGACGTTGCCGCTGACGTCGAGCACCCGGGCGGAGGCGTCGTCGGGGAGGACGAAGGTTTTGAGGCTCGGCCCCTTAAGCGCGTAGCTGCGGCCGAAGACGTCGTACTCGACCCGGAACTCGGAGGCCAGCGTCTGCGACGCGCTCTGCACCTCGCTGTCGAAGTCGCTGCGGACCCGCTGCGTCGCCATCTCCCCGATCGCGATCCCGAAGACGAGCAGGATCGCCAGGGTCAAGCCGGAGGAGACGGCGGCGAGGCGCCAGCGCACCGGCCACGAGCGCGGGCGCGCGAAGCGCGGGAGCCAGCCCGGGGCGCGGATTCCGCGAGCCCGCCGCATCAGTCCTTCAGCACGTACCCGGCGCCCCGTTTGGTGTGCAGGAGGCGCGGCTCGTCGCCGGCCTCGAGCTTGCGGCGCAGGTTGGAGATGAAGACGTCGATCGTGTTGGTCGCCGCCATCGGGTCATAGCCCCAGACCTCGTCGAGCAGGCGCTCGCGGGAGACGACCAGGCGCTCGTTCCGCATCAGGAACTCGAGCAGCTCGAACTCGCGGTTGGTCAGCTCGATCTCGCGCTCGCCGCGCCGCACCTCGCGCGTGTCTGGGTTCAGGGTGAGGTCGCCGACCTCGATCGAGGCGGCGCCGCGGGGCGGCCGCCGGCGCAGCAGGGCGCGGATCCGCGCCAGCAGCTCCTGGCGCTCGAACGGCTTCGCCCGGTAGTCGTCGGCGCCGCTGTCGAGGCCGATCACGCGGTCCTCGGTCTCGGCCCGCGCGGTCAGCATCAGGATCGGCACGTCGCCGTCTGTGCGCAGCCGTCGGCAGACCTCGACCCCGTCCATCCCCGGCAGGCCAAGGTCGAGCACGACCAGATCGGGGACGAAGCCAGCGGCGACGTCTAGTGCCTCGATCCCGTCCGCCGATGTCCGCACCTCGTAGCCCTCGTTGCGGAGCGAGCGGCGCAGCACGTCGGCGATGTCGGTGTCGTCCTCGACGATGAGGACACGGCCGCCGCCCTGTTCGGTTTCCGCGAGCATCTGACGATGGTAGCCCGGAAAACGGCCACATCTCCCTGGTTTTAGGGCGAATTTATGGCCGCGCAGAGGACCTGGCGGAAACCTGACAGGGGACTGCGCCCCGGCGTCGAACGTGGACAGCAATGTTCGTGCGCAAGAAGCGGTCCACCCCTGCCCGTAAAAGCAAAGCCGGAAAACGGCCGAAAGCGAAAGCGAAGCCGAAAGGCGGCCTGCACCTGCCGCTCGGGCTGGAGCAGCGCCATCTCGACCTGATCGGGCTGGCCCTGATCGCCGCCGGCGTCTACCTCGTCTTCGTCCTCTTCGCCCACTGGGAAGGGGGCAAGGTCGGGTACGGGATCGAAACCGGCCTCGTCTACCTGTTTGGGACCGTCGGCGCCAAGATCTTCACCCTGCTGATGCTGCTGGTCGGGGGGATGCTCCTGACCGGGACCTCCGTCTCCGCCCTCGCACGCGGCGTCGGCCGCGGGCTGCGCGGGGCCACCCGGGCGATCTTCTTCGGCTCCAGCGAAGCGGCGCGCACCGTCGCCCGCACCCACGCCGACTGGCGCGAGGATCGCGCCCAGACCCGGGCTGAGGCCGAGACCAAGGCCGGCGAGACCGACGTGATGAGCACCTATCCCGAGGAGGACGAGGACTTCAACCCGACGATCGCCCTGGCCGAGGAGGACGAGGACGACTTCGACACCTCGGTCTTCGAGGTCCAGGACGAGCCAGAGCCGGAGGCCGAGCCGCGGGGAGACCACGACTTCGACCCCGAGGACGACCTGCCGGTCGCCGAGCTTGAGTCCGACGCCCCCGAGGCCGCCGTGGTCGAGACCGAGGCGCCGGGAACGACCCCGATGGGCAAGTCCCGCGGCGTCACCACCTCCGACGAGATCGACTACCGGCCGCCGCCGGCGAAGGCGCTGGAGCGAGGCAAAGGCGACAAGGGCCCCGACCCGCGCGACCAGGAAGCGATCGGGCGCAAACTGATCGAGGCGCTCGGCCACTTCGGGGTCGAGGCGAAGATCGTCGGCGTCGTCAGCGGCCCGCACGTCTCGCTGTACGAACTGCGGCTCGCGCCCGGGATCAAAGTCAAGAAAGTCACCGAGCTCGCCAACGACCTCGCCTACGCGCTGGCCTCGACCGATATCCGCATCCTCGCCCCGATCCCGGGCAAACAGGCGGTCGGCGTCGAGGTGCCCAACACCCGCCGCCGCATGGTCCGGCTCGGCGACGTCTACGCCGGTCGCCCGGAGAAGACCTCGCCGCTGGTCGCCTGGCTCGGCAAGGGAATCGACGGCAACGCCGTCTGGGCCGACCTGGCGAAGATGCCGCACGTGCTCGTCGCCGGCACTACCGGCTCGGGCAAGAGCGGCTGCGTCAACGCGATCCTCTCCTCGATCCTCATGCAGGCCTCGCCGAACGAGGTCCGCCTGGTGCTGGTCGATCCCAAGCAAGTCGAGCTCAACCACTATGAGCACGTCCCGCACCTGCTGACCCCGGTTGTGACCTCGCCGCGGCTCGCCGCCAACGTTCTCTCCAACTTGATCACCGAGATGGAGACCCGCTACGGGATCATGAGCCAGGCCCGCTGCCGCAACCTCGAGGAGCTGAACCGCTCGCGGCGCAAGAAAGGCGAGGCGCCGCTGCCGCACATCCTCTGCGTGATCGACGAGCTCGCGGACCTGATGATGGTCGCCCCGGCCGAAGTCGAGGACTCGATCATCCGCCTTGCGCAGAAGTCGCGCGCCACCGGGATCCACCTGGTGCTGGCGACCCAACGCCCCTCGACCGACATCATCACCGGCACGATCAAGGTCAACATCCCGGCCCGGATCGCCTTCGCCGTCTCCTCCCAGACCGACTCGCGGGTGATCCTCGACCAGGGCGGGGCAGAGGCCCTGCTCGGCCAGGGCGACATGCTCTTCCGCGGCGCCGGCACCTCGAAGATGGCCCGCGTCCAGGGCGCTTTCATCACCGAGGACGAGATCGCCCGCATCACCGACCACTGGGCGAAGCAGGGCGAACCGGAATTCGAGGCCGAGCTGCTGGAGACCCCGGCAGAGGCCGAGGAGGAGGCGCGCGACGGCGATTTCGATCCCGACAGCGACGATCTCCTGGACGAGGCGATCCGCCTCGTCGTCCAGACGGAGACCGCCTCGGTCTCGATGATCCAGCGTCGACTGCGGGTCGGATACACCCGCGCCGGGCGCCTGATCGACATGCTCGAGCGGCGCGGCGTCATCTCCGGCTACGAGGGCTCCAAACCGCGCCAGGTGCTGATTACCCAGGCCGACCTCAGCCGTGTGCTCGCCCCGGCCGGCCAGGGCGCGCCGTCCGCCCCTGAGCCAGTCTCGGTCGAGGCCGACTCGGACGTTTAACCAATTTGCGGTTGCCAGGCGGCCGCAAGTGGTGACAATGGGGGTATGGACCCCGGCGTTGGCGCAACGCTGAGAGAGGCTCGCCGTAAACGGGAGATCGACCTGGCTGAGGTCGAGGCGGCGACCAAGATCCGCGCTCGCTTCCTGAGGGCGATCGAGAACGAGGAATGGGAGAGCCTGCCGGGGGAGGCCTACGCGCGCAGCTTCGTCCGCACCTACGGCGACTACCTTGGGCTCGACGGCGAGGCGCTGGCAGAGCGCCAGCGGCAGGACACGGGCTCCTGGCGGCCGGTCGAACGCCTGCCGCGGGTTGAGCCGGAGCCGGTGCAAGCGGCCCAGGTGGACCGGGGCAGGGGCCCGCTGCGCTCGCTCGCGGTGGTGGCGACCGTCTGCGCAGCGCTGCTCGTGGCGCTGATCGTCGTCCTCGGTGAGAAGGAAGAGAGCCCGCTGCCCCAGCGGGGAGCTGGCCCGGCGGCAAAGGCGGGCAAGGGGGCTTCGCCGCGCAAGGCATCGAAGACCGAGGAAGCCCCCAAATCCGGGCTCGCGGTGCAGCTGACCACCAACGCTGAAGTCTGGGTCTGCCTGCTCGACGCGAAGGGCGAGGAGCTGGTCGACGGGCTCGTGCTCGAATCCGGAGTGGTCGAGGGCCCGTACCGGTCCGGTAGCTTCACGGTCTCGCTCGGCAACGGCGAGGTGACCATGACCGTGGACGGACAGCAAGCGAGCATCCCCCCGACCCCGAACCCGATCGGCTACTCGATCGGCGAGGGCGGCGCGCTGCGCGAGCTGTCCGAATCAGAACGCCCGACCTGCACGTGATCCGCGCCGGCATCGTCGTCACCGGGACCGAGGTCCTCACCGGTCGGATCGCCGACAGCAACGGTCCCTGGGTCTCTGAGCGCCTGGCCGAGCTCGGCGTCGAGGTCGCGCACATCCTCGTCGTCGCCGACCGCCCCGACGACCTCGAGGCGGCGCTGCGCTTTATGGCGGCGGAGGGGATGGACCTGATCGTGACCAGCGGCGGACTTGGGCCGACCGCGGACGATCTCACGGCGGAGATCGTCGGCCGCTTCGCCGGGCGCGAGATGGTGCTTGACCCGGAGATGGAGGCGAAAATCGCCGAGATCATCCGCAGCTTCGCCCGCCGCATGAAGCTCGACGAGGAGGCAATCGTCGAGTCCAACCGCAAGCAGGCGATGGTCCCGGAGGGGGCGATCGCACTTGACCCGGTGGGAACGGCGCCGGGCCTGGTCGTGCCGGCCGGGGACCGGGTCGTGGTCGTGCTTCCGGGCCCGCCGCGGGAGCTGCAGCCGATGTGGGAGACGGCGCTGGCGACCGAGCCGGTTCGCGAGGTGCTCGGCCGGGCGACGCCGCTGCACGGCTTCACGATGCGGATGTTCGGGGTGCCGGAGTCCGAAATCGCCAGGAGCCTGCGGGAGATCGAGGCCGGCGGGGTGCTGCTGGACACCGTCGAGATCACCACCTGCCTGCGCAAAGGCGAGATCGAGATCGACGTGCGCTACCGCGACGAGGCGGAGGCGACCGCAGCCGCGGTCCGCGACGGGCTGGCCCAGCGGCACCCGCGCGAGACCTTCAGCCTCAATGGCGAGACGATCGACGCCCAGGTCGCGGCGCTCCTGCGGGGGCGGCGACTGGGGCTGGCCGAGTCCTGCAGCGGCGGCCTGCTGGCGGCGCGGATCACCGACCTTCCGGGCGCCTCTGACTACATGGCCGGAAGCGTCGTCTCCTACTCGAACGAGGCGAAGATGGACCTGCTGGGCGTCGACCCGGGGCTGATCGAGGCCAAGGGCGCGGTCTCGCCCGAGGTGGCCGAGGCGATGGCGCTTGGGGCGCTGGCGCGCTTCGAGGCCGACGTCGCGGTCGCGATCACCGGCATTGCCGGCCCCGACGGCGGTACCGAGGAGAAGCCGGTCGGCTACGTCTGCTTCGACGCCCGCCTCGCCGACGGCACCGTGATCGCCCGCCAGCCGACGATCCCCGGCGGCCGCGCCGACATCCGCGAACGCTCGGCCCTGGTCGGGATGCACCTGCTGCGGATGCTGCTGGGCGGCGGCGAGCCGCCGATCTAGGCCAAACCGAGCCGAATTCACGGTTCCGCGCGCCTTCTGGCGCTGAATTTGCCCAAAGCGAGTGGATCTCGTGCGTCCGCACGGCGTAGCGTGGCGGCATGGCCGAGGGGCAAGAGAAGAGCGAGAGAGTGCGCCTGTTCGTGGCGCTCGACCTACCGCGCGATCTGCGCGAGAGAATTGGGGAGTGGGGGAGGCAGGCCTTGGCAGATCCGGCGCTGCGGCCGGTCTCGGTGGAGAACCTGCACATCACCCTCGCCTTTCTCGGCTCGCGGCCGCAGCAGCAGGTGGAGGCGATTACCGGGGTGGTCGAAGGCGGCTCTGGAGAGGCGCCGCTGGTGGCCCTGGGGAACCCGGAGCCGCGTCCGCGGCGGCGGCCGAAGGTGTTTGGGCTGCCGGCGACCTCGCCGGGCGCCGAGGCGTTGCAGGCGAGCCTGGTCGGGAGGCTGGCGGAGGCGGGCCTGCACGAGCCTGAGGAGAGACCTTTCTGGCCCCATGTGACGGTGGCGAGAGTGCGCTCCGAAAGCGGCCGCTCGAGGCGTCCCCGGCCCGTCGAGCAGTCGCCGGAAAAGCTCCCCGAGAAGCTGGCGGAGGCATGGTTTTGCCGCCGCCTGACGCTCTACCGTTCTGAACTCCAGCCGTCGGGTGCGCGCTACGTCCCGCTGGCCCAAGTCAAGTTGCCCGAGACGGGGCGGCAGTGAGGTGAATGAGATGGCTGACAAGAAAGTGAACTTGAAAGACGCCTCGGCGAAAGAGGCTAAGGCGAAGGACGCGGCACTCGAGGCCGCGGTGACCCAGATCGAGCGCGACTTCGGCCAGGGATCCCTGATGCGCCTTGGGGACAAAGGCACGGTCAAGGTCGAGGCGATCCCGACTGGGGCGCTGGCTTTGGACCTGGCGCTCGGCATCGGCGGGGTTCCGCGCGGCCGCATCGTCGAGATCTTCGGTCCGGAGTCGTCGGGTAAGACGACGCTGGTCAACCACATCATTGCCCAGGCCCAGATGCTCGGCGGCGTCTGTGCCTTCATCGACACCGAGCACGCGATCGACCCGGTCTACTCGCGGGCGATCGGGGTCGACACCGACGAGCTGCTGGTCTCCCAGCCCGACTACGGCGAGCAGGCGCTGCAGATCGCCGACCGGCTGATCGCCTCCGGTGCGGTTGACGTGGTCGCGATCGACTCGGTCGCGGCGCTGACCCCGAAAGCCGAGCTCGACGGCCAGATCGGCGACACCACGGTCGGCCTGCAGGCGCGGCTGATGTCGCAGGCGATGCGGAAACTGGCCGGCAACCTCAACCGCACCAACACCGTCTGCATCTTCACCAACCAGATCCGCGAAAAGGTCGGCGTCCAGTTCGGCTCGCCGGAGACCCAGCCGGGCGGCCGGGCGCTGAAGTTCTACTCCTCGCAGCGGCTCGACATCCGCCGCATCGAGACCCTCAAGGACGGGACCGAGGCGGTCGGCAACCGGGTCCGGGTCAAAGTCGTCAAGAACAAGGTCGCATCGCCCTTCCGCCAGGCCGAGTTCGACATCGAGTACGGCGTCGGCATCTCGCGCGAGGGCGGCCTGCTCGACTTCGGGATGGAGCAGGACCTGGTGCAGAAATCGGGTTCCTTCTTCTCCTACGGCGAGACCCGCCTCGGCCAGGGCCGCAACAACGCCAAACAGTTCCTGGTCGACAACCCGGAGCTGGCGCTGGAGATCGAAACCAAGGTTCGCGCCGCGCTTGGCATCGACGGCAGCGCGCCGGCCGAGGCCGAGTCGGCCGAGGTTGCCGCCGAGGCGCCGGCGCCGGAGGCGCAGGCCGCGTAGAAGCGACGACGGGGCGGGGCTCTATCCGCTGCTTGCAGTGGGTAGTGTTCCGGCCGCTTCCATGAGCAACGAGACTCTCTTCTACGTCTTCGGGATCGCCCTCGCCGTCTCCGCGGTGATTTTCAGCTTCGCCGGTCTGAAGCTGAAGGGCTTCCCGGGCAAAGCCTTCCCTATCGTCGTCCTCTGGTTCGTCGTCCTGATTGCCGGCGCGACGACCTACAGCGTGCTCAACGGCCAGGACGAGGAGGTCGCTAGGGCGGCCGAGCTCGAAGAGGCCAACGAGAAAATCGAGGCCGCACAGGGCAGCGAGCCCTTCGAAGAAGAGGAAGCTGAAGAGGAAGCTGGAGCTGAAGAAGCCGGTGGCGAGGAAGCCGAACCCGCCGAGGAAGGCGGCGCCAGCGCCGGCGGGGGCTCGACCCTGCAGCTGGCCGCGGACACCACCACGCTCGCCTTTGACACCGATTCCCTCGAAGCCGAAGCCGGCGAGGTGACGATCGACTTCGACAACCCCGCGGCGATCGAACACGACGTCGCGATCGACTCCGACGGCGAACAGCTGGCGAAGTCGGAAACGATCACCGAAGGCAAGACCTCGGTCAGCGCCGAGCTCGGGCCCGGCACCTACACCTTCCTCTGCACTGTCCCCGGTCATGCCCAGGCAGGCATGGAAGGCACCCTCACCGTCAAGTAGCCGCGCTGGCCGGCGCTCCGCGCCGTCAGTACTCTGAGCGCGATGGGCAAGCGTTTCCACGTCACCACCTTCGGGTGCCAGATGAACGTGCACGACTCCGAGCGGATGCGCGGCATGCTGGCCTCGCTCGGCTACGAGGAGGCCGGCAGTCGCGCAGAGGCCGACGTGATCCTCTTCAACACCTGCTCGATCCGCGAGTCGGCCGACAGCCGCTTCATCGCCCACCTCGGCGAGGCGAAGCGACTGAAGGGCGAAGACCCCGAGCGCGTGGTCGGCGTCGGCGGCTGCTGGGCGCAGTCGGTCAAGGACGAGGTCTTCCAGCGCTTCCCCTTCGTCGACGTCGCCTTCGGCCCTGGGCAGATCCACAAGCTGGCGGAGTTCCTCAACTCCGACTCGCTCAGCGCCCAGGGCTACTTCGAGTTCGAGGACTTCTCCGGCCATCTCCCGACCCGGCGCGAGCGCGAGTTTCAGGGCTGGCTGCAGATCTCCCAGGGCTGCAACTGCGCCTGCGCCTACTGCATCGTGCCCACGACCCGCGGGCGCGAGGTCAGCCGCGACCCTTACGAGCTGATGGCCGAGGCCGAGGGCCTTGCCGCCGACGGCGTCCGCGAGGTGACCCTGCTGGGGCAGAACGTCAACAGCTACGGCCGCGACCTGCCGAAGGACCGGCGGATTGGGTTCGCCGAGCTGCTGGCTCGGGTCGACGCGATCGAGGGAATCGAGCGCATCCGCTACACCAGCCCGCACCCGAAGGACATGAAGGAGGACGTGATCCGCGCCCACGCCGAGCTGCCGGCGCTCTGCGAGCAGATTCACCTGCCGCTGCAGTCGGGCTCCAGCGCGATCCTGAAACGGATGCGCCGCACCTACGACCGCGGCCGCTACATGGACCGGGTGGCGCTGATTCGCGAGCACGTCCCCGACTGCGCGATCACCACCGACATCATCGTCGGCTTCCCCGGCGAGACCGAGGCCGACTTCGCCGAGACTCTGGAAGTCGCGGAGGAGGTCGGGTACGACGGGGCCTTCACCTTCGTCTTCTCGCCGCGACGGGAAACCGAGGCGGCCGAGATGGGCGAGCAGGTGCCGCACCCGGTCAAGGTCGAGCGGATGGAGCGGCTGGTCGAGGTGGTGCAGCGGCGCGCGCGTGAGCGGTCCCAGCGGTTCGTTGGGCGGACGCTGGACGTCCTGGTCGAAGGCTTCAGCCGCACCGACGAGACCAAGCTGCGCGGCCGCACCCGCCACAACAAGGCGGTGAACTTCGAAGGCGTCGCCAATCCCGGTGAGTTCGTCCCGGTCGAGATCGAGGCCGCGACCTCGCAGACGCTGAGCGGGATTGCCGCGAAGCCCGTCTCGCTTCTTTGAAGGTACTGGCGATATTCGGCCCGACCGGGGTGGGAAAGACCGGGGTGGCGATTGAGCTCGCCGAGCAGCTGCGGGCGCGGGGCGAGGATCCGGTGGCGATCAGCTGCGATGCACTGCAGGTTTACGAGGGGCTGGGGACGCTCACGGGGGTGGCAAGCGCGGCCGAGCGGGAACGGCTCGAGCACAGGTTGGTCGGGTTCGTGCCGGTGACGGAGCCGTTCTCGGTCGGGGACTACATGGTGCTGGCGCACGAAGAGGTGGACCGTGCGCTGGCGGTGGGCCGGCGGCCGATCGTGGTGGGGGGGACCGGTCTGTACCTGCGGGCGGCGCTGGCCCAGCTGTCGCTAGTCAAGGCGCCGGCGGAATCGGCGGACTCGGAGCTCTGGTCGCCGGAGACGCGGCACCCGACCGCGATCTTCGGGCTCGACATGGACCGGACGCTGCTCTACGAGCGGATCGACGGGCGCACGGAGGCGATCGTGGCCGGCGGGGCGGCAGAGGAGGCGCGGCGGGCAGATGCGGTGGGGCCCTCGCGGACCGCGCGGAAGGCGCTTGGGTTCGACGAGCTGCTGGCTGGCGACGTCGAGCTGATGAAGCGGCGATCGCGCAACTACGCGCGCCGCCAACTGACCTGGATGCGGAAGATCCCCAACCTGGAGGCGATCGATCGCACCGGACTCGACGACGCCGAGGTCGCCGCGCGGATCGCCGCCGCGCTCGGCGAATAGGCTGCACGCCGTGAAATTCGAGAAGTGGCAAGCGCTGGGCAACGACTACCTGATCCTCGAGTCGCAGAACCTGCCCTGGGAGCTCAACGGCAAACGGGTCGAGTGGCTCTGCGATCCCCACTTCGGGGTCGGTGCCGACGGCGTGCTACTGCTCTCACGCTCCGAGGACCCAGAGTTCGTCGCCGACCTGCGGATCTTCAACCCTGATGGTTCCGAGGCCGAGCTTTCCGGCAACGGCGCCCGCGAGGCGATCCTCTACCTGCGCCGGCACGGCTGGACCGACGAGGACGAGTTC
This sequence comes from Solirubrobacterales bacterium, assembly GCA_036277915.1. Taxonomy (GTDB): domain Bacteria; phylum Actinomycetota; class Thermoleophilia; order Solirubrobacterales; family 70-9; genus VAYN01. The sequence goes on along the minus strand of DASUMA010000010.1, from coordinate 58,339 downwards.
GCGATCTCGACCGTCGCCGGCCCGATCCGGCCGACGATCACCGGTGAGCTCACCTGCTCGGTCGACATGGGCAGCGCCTCGGTCACCTCGAAGGACTTCCCCTCGGGTGGCGAGGACGGCAAGGGGTCGCTGAGCGCCGCCGGGCGCGAGTGGGAGTTCCAGCACGTCTCGATCGGCAACCCGCAGTGCGCGATCGTCGTCGGCGCCAAGCTCGACGACCTCGACCTGGGCGAGATCGGGCCGGGGATCGAAGGCCACGAGCTGTTCCCCAACCGCACCAACGTCTCCTTCGTCGAGATCGACGGCAGCCGCGTCCGCGCCCGCATCTTCGAGCGCGGCGTGGGGGAGACGCTCTCCTCCGGCACGGGGGCCAGCGGCGCCGCCGTGACCGCCTTCCTCCAAGGCTCCGAGAGCCCGATCGTGGTCGAGCTCGAAGGCGGCGAGCTCGAGGTCGAGATCGGCGAGGACCTCTCGGTGCGACTCAACGGCTGGGCCGAGCCGGTCTACGCCGGCGAGCTCTCGCCAGAGCTGCTCACCGCGCTGTCCGAGCTGGATTAATAGATTTCCCCGCCCATGGGAATCGCTGACCCCTCAAAGCGCCTGGAGGCGATGCCTCCGTACAAGTTCCAGGAGCTGGAGGCGCAGATCGCCGACAAGCGTGCCGCCGGCATCGACGTGATCAGCCTTGGGATCGGCGACCCGGACGAGCCGACCTACCCGCACATCGTCAAGGCGATGCAGGGCGCGGTCGCCGACCCGGCCAACCACCAGTACCCGAGCAACCGCGGCCGCGAGGAGTTCCGCCAGGCCTTCGCCGACTTCTACGACCGTCGCTTCGGAGTCGAGATCGACGCTGCGACCGAGGTGATCCCGGCGATCGGCGCCAAGGAGTGCATCTACAACCTCTGCTTCGCCTTCCTCGACCCCGGCGACGTCGCCCTCGCCTCCGACCCCGGCTACCCGGTCTACACCGGTGGCCCGATCCTCGCCAACGCGAAGCCGGAGCTGCTGCCGCTGGTCCCCGAGCTCGGCTTCGCCCCGGACCTCAGCGCCGTTCCTGCCGACGTGGCCGCCAAGGCGCGGCTGATGTTCATCAACTACCCGAACAACCCGACCGGCGCTGTCGTGCCCGAGGGCTTCTTCGAGATGGTCGTCTCCTTCGCCCGCGAGCACGAGATCCTCGTCGTCCACGACAACGCCTACTCGGAGACCACCTACGACGGCTACGACGCCCCCAGCTTTCTCGCCACCCCCGGCGCCAAGGAGATCGGCGTCGAGGTCTTCTCGCTCTCCAAGGGCTACAACATGACCGGGTGGCGCTGCGCCGCGATCCTCGGCAACGCCGAGGCGATCCAGACCTACTGGCGGCTCAAGACCAACGTCGACTCCGGCCTCTTCGAGGCCGTGCAGATGGCCGGCGTCGCCGCCCTTGAGGGCCCCGAGGGCCCGTTGCAGCGGATGAACGAGACCTACACCCGCCGCCGCAACCTGGTCGTCTCCGCCCTGCGCGAGATCGGCGTCGAGGTGGCCGCCCCGAAGGGCACGATCTACGTCTGGGCCCCCGTCCCCGAGGGCCAGACCTCAACCTCCTTCGCCGAGCTGGTCCTGGAGGAGGCGGCTGTCGTCGTCTCGCCCGGCTCGATGTACGGGCCGAGCGGCGAGGGCTTCTTCCGCATCTCGCTCACCACGCCCGACGAGCGCATCGAAGAGGCCGTCGAGCGCATGCGCGAGCACCTCTCCTAAGCGCGGGACCTAAGCCGCTTCGCGCTCCGCCTTCTTGCGCCAGTAGCGATCGAGGCCGCCCCACTGGTAGGCGGTGGGGACCGCCTGCAGGAGCTCGGCGACGGTCTCCTCGTCCTGGCCTTCGGCGCTGAGCTGCTCGCGGATCCGGCGCTGGAGGTCGGCGTTGTACTCGTCGGAGGACATCTGGCGAACCAGCTCGGCCTCTTCGCGCAGGCGTGCGCGGACCGTGGCGATGTGGGCGGGGACGTCGTCCTCGATCGGGCCGAAGTGGGTGAGGGCGAGGCGCTCGGGCTGCCAGCCCTCGATGAGGTCAAGCGATTGCTCCCAGAGCTCGACGTCGATGTCGGGCGGCGGGGTGGGGGGCATGACCAGCTTCGAGGGCGGGATCTGGCAGGCGGCGACGTCGCCGACGAAGGCGGTGCCGGTCTCCTCGTGCAGATAGCAGACGTGGTGGGAGGCGTGGCCGGGGGTGTAGGCGACGCGCATCCCGAGCACGGTCTCGCCGCCGCTCAGAACCCGCACGTTGGCCTCGGGCACGGGCAGGATCCGGCCCCAGAGGTACTCCAGCTTGTCGCCGTAGAGGCGCTCGGCGCTGGCCAGCAGCTTCGAGGGGTCGATCAGGTGCGGGGCGCCGCGCTCGTGCACGTAGATCTCTAGATCGGGCCAGCGCTCCACCAGGGCGCCGGTGGCGGCGGCGTGGTCGAGATGGATATGGGTGAGAACCACGGCCCGCGGCCGCTCGTCGCCGATCGCCTCGAGCACGGTCGGGAGCGAGGACTCTGGCCCTGGGTCGACCAGGGCGCCGTCGACCTCCCAGCACCCGATCACGTGGGGCCGGCCAAGGTGCATGACGTCGATCACGCGCATCGCGGCAGCTTATTCAGGGAGGGCGCTCAGGCGGCGGAGGCGGCCGGGATCCGGCCTTCGACCTCGAGCATTTCGCGCAGGCCCTGCTCGAGGCCGCGCGGCTCGTAGCCAAGCTCTCGGGTCGCCTTCTCGTGGCTGGCCCAGAAGGTGACGCCGTCGGTGGAGGAGATCAGCTCACGCAAGTTCGGCGGCTGTCCCATCATCTTCCCGACCAGCGGGCCGATCGGGATCATCGCCTTCATCAGCGGCACCGGGATCGCGTGCTTCGGAGCCTTTTTCCCGCTTACTTTGGCCACAGTCTCGATCGCCTCGCGGACCGTGGTCACCGGGCCGCTGATCACGTAGGCCTCACCGGCCTGGCCCTTGTCGAGGCCGAGCAAGACGCCGGTGGCGATGTCTTCGACGTGGGAGAGGCAGAAGCCGGCGTCCGGGAAGGGGATCAGCGGCATTTTCCCGGCGAAGTACTGGTCGAGCAGGGCTGCGATCGAGGAGGTGTCGCCGGGGCCGTAGACGCCGCCGGGCTGGACGATCACGCAGGGCAGGCCCTCGCCGATCAGCCGCTTTGCCGACTGGTGGGCTTCCCACTTCGTCTGCTCGTAGCAGGAGGTGAATTCCACGGCCGGGTGCTCGTAGGTCTCGTCCACGACTTTGCCGTGGGTGTTGCCGAAGACGCCGACGGTGGAGACGTAGACGACCTTCGGGATCTTCGCCTCGAGCGCCGCTCCCAGCACCCGCTCGGTGCCGCCGACGTTGGCGTCGCGCATCGGCTCGCGCTGGGAGGCCGGGATCCCGACTTCGTAGAGAGCGGCGACGTGGATGACGGCGTCGCAGCCGTGCATGCCCTCGCGGATCGCGCCCTCGTCGCTGAGGTCGCCTGAGACGAGCTCACAGCCAAGCTCAGCGACCTTCTTCCCCTTCTCGGGGTTTCGGACCAAACAGACGACATCGTCACCGCGAGCGCGCAGCTGGCGCACGACCTCGCCGCCGATGAAGCCCGTTCCTCCCGTAACGAAGACCTTCACGGTTCCCAACACTATCTGGCCGCAGGGGACGCTTACAATCCTCCTGAGTGCAACGTTCGAGAAATGGCCGCAACACCGAGACGCGATACGCCGCGTCGAACGGCAATGGCGCGGGCGTCTCGAATCGCCGTGCCCGCCAGCGGGCGCTGGCGATCGGCATCGTCGACGGGCGCGAGGAGGGCGACCCGCTGGCCGAGTTGAAGGAGCTGCTGCGCACCGCCGGCGTCGCCACCGCGGGTGAGGCAACTCAGCAGCGCCCCGAGCCCGACCCGAACCGCTACTTCGGCCGCGGCCGGCTGGAGGAGCTGAAAGCGGAGATCGCCGCCTGCGACGCCAACCTCGTCGCTTGCGACGACGAGCTGGCGCCGCGCCAGGAGCGCAACCTCGAGGCGGCGCTGGGCGTGCCGGTGATCGACCGCACCGCGGTGATCCTCGACATCTTCGCCGACCACGCCCACTCGGCTGAGGGAAAGCTCCAGGTCGAGCTCGCCCAGCTGGAATACAACATGGCCCGCATGCGGGGGCTGTGGACCCACCTTGAGCGCCTCGGCGCCGGTCGTATGGACGGCGGCATCGGCACCAGGGGCCCGGGCGAGAGCCAGATCGAGACCGACCGCCGGCTGGCCCGCAACCGGATCTCGGCCCTGCGCCGCCGGCTCGGCCGGCTGGAGCAGAACCGCGGCGTGATGCGCGCCCAGCGCGACCGCTCCTCGCTGCCGCGGGTCGCCCTCGCCGGCTACACCAACGCCGGCAAGTCGACCCTGCTGAACGCGCTCACCGGGGCCGAGGTCGGAGTAGGGGACCGCCTCTTCCACACCCTCGACCCGACCACCCGCAGCCTCGAGCTCTCCGGCCGCGACTACCTGGTGACCGACACCGTCGGCTTCATCGAGAAGCTGCCCCACCAGCTGGTTGAGGCGTTCAAGGCGACCCTTGAGGAGACGGTCCTGGCCGATCTGATCCTGCACGTGCTCGACGCCTCGGAGACCGAGCAGCGGCGCCTGCTGGACATGAAGGCCGTGGACGAGGTGCTGGAGGAGATCGGCGCCGGCGAGAAGCCGCGGCTGCTGGTCCTGAACAAGGCCGACAAGCTGGACGAGGCGGCGCGGCACGAGGTCGCGCTCGCCCATCCCGAGGCGGTGATGGTCTCGGCGCTCGACGGCGAGGGTCTGGAGCAGCTCTGCGAGCGGGTTGAGGCGGCGTTCGCCGAGACGCTGACCGAGGTCGACCTGCTCTTCCCTTACTCCCAGGGCGGCCGCCTGCACGAGCTGCACGAGGTCGCCGGGGAGCTGAAGCGGACCGACCGCGAGGACGGAGTCCTCGTCCGCGCCCGCGTCCCCGCTGCGGAGATGCACCGCTTCGACGACCTCGCCGTCGCCTAGTCGCTCGGTAGGCTCCGCGCCGTGGAGTTGCCGGTCGCGAAATTGAAGGACGAGGCGATCCTGCCGACGCGCGCCCACGAGGGCGACGCCGGGCTCGATCTCTACGCCTGCGAGACCGCCCACCTCGGGCCGGGCGAGCGCTGGAGCATCGGCACCGGGGTCGCGATCGAGATCCCCGAGGGGCACGCCGGGCTCGTGCTGCCGCGCTCCGGGATCGCCCGCGACCATGGCATCGGCCTGGTCAACAGCCCCGGCCTGATCGACGCCGGCTACCGCGGCGAGCTGCGGGTGCTGCTGATCAACAACGACCCGGCCGAGATCTTCCGCGTCGCCCCCGGCGACCGCATCGCCCAGCTGGTCGTGACCCCGATCGTGCTCGCCGAGCCGGTCGAGGTCGAGGCCCTGGCTGACTCCAGCCGCGCCACCGGCGGCTTCGGCTCCAGCGGTCGCTGACCTCCCCTGCTTTTTGTAGCCCAGAGGGTGACAAAGTGCATGAGGGGGTGCTAGATGCCTGCTGCGGCGCGGGCGCTGGCGTGGGCGGCGGCCTCGAAGCCGTCGGGCAGGGGCTCGAGGTCGGGGCGGGTCCCGTAGCGGCGCTCCAGGGCGTCGGCGATCAGGTGGTCGGCGAGCCAGGCGTTCTTGGGGAGCAGCGGGCCGTGCAGGTAGGTGCCGATCATGCGGGCGCGGTGGACGCCCTCCTGGCCGTCGCGGCCGTTGTTGCCGTGGCCCTTGAGGACGCGGCCCAGGGGCTCGGCCCCGGTGCCCAGGTAGGTACGGCCGCCGTGGTTCTCGAACCCGGCAAGGGTGCGCGGTCCGGTGCCGAGGTCGACCGCGATCGCGACGTTGCCGATCAGCCGCTCGCCCGGCTCGCGCACGGTCTCCAGGTCGGCGAGGCCGAGTCCCGGCAGCTTCTCCTCACCGAGCTGGTAGCTGTGGCCGAGCAGCTGGTAGCCACCGCAGACCGCGAGCAGAGCGGCGCCGTCATCGACCGCGGCGGCGAGCGCCTCGCGCTTGGTCGCGACCATGTCGGCCGCGACCATCCGCTGGTCCCGGTCCTGGCCGCCGCCGACGTAGAAGAGGTCGTGGGCGGCGGGATCGACCGGGTCACCCGGTCCAGCGCCCGCGTGGGTGAACCCGATCCCGCGCCACTCGCAGCGGCGCTGCAGGAAGAGGATGTTGCCGCGGTCGGCGTAGATGTTCATCTGCTCCGGATAGAGGCTCAGCACCCGCAGCTCCATCAGCCCGCTCCTTCCAGGATCGAGACGACCGAGCCGACGTGGGCCTCGGTGTAGGCGATCGAGCGCCGCTGGCCGGCGCGGAGGCCGACCTGCGCCGCCTCGGCCTCCAACTGGTGCGCCGGGAAGGTGCGGAGGCGGATCTCGTTCGGCTCCTCGCTCAGCTCGCCGCCCGGGGAGACGGTCTGGCGCAGGCGTCGCAGGCGGATTTCCCCGGCCGCCAGCGCGGCCTCGGTCGGGAGGCTGGAGTAGACCCAGCCGTCGACCTCGCGCACGTCAGGGAGCGGCGGCGCCGCGCCGTCGGGCTCGGGCATCTCCTCGACCAGGGCCGCGGCGACGGCGCCGCCCGGGCGCAGACAGGCGGCGATGCAGCGCAGGCAGGCGAGCCGCTCCTCCGAGTCGCCGAGCAGCTGCAGGAACTGCATCGGCGCGAGCACCAGCGCGACCGGCTCCTCCAGCGAGAAATCGCGCGCGTCGGCGGCGAGCGCCTCGACCGGGAGCCCCTCGGCGCGCTCACGCAGCGCCGCGATCAGCTCCGGGTCGGAGTCGAGCCCGACCACCTCGTGCCCGCGCCGGGCCAAGTGCAGGGCGACCCGGCCGGTCCCGCAGCCGAGCTCCAGCACCGGCCCGCCCGCCGTCTGCGCCAGCTCCTCCCAAAGCGGCAGGTCGGCGGCGTAGGAGCCGCACTCGACGTCGTGCCAGATCGCTGCGCTCATTGCCAGAACTCCTTTGCCAGGCCGCGGTCGGCGAGCAGCTTGCGCAGCTCCAGCAAGGCGGTGTAGGTGGGGAGGGCGAAGAGCCGCCCGGAAGCGCCGGCGACGGCGCGGTCGAGCGAGGCCTCGATGTCTGCCTCGACCTCGATCGCCTCCTGCGGCCAGCCGGCGTACTGCAGCCTCAGCGCCATCTCCGGCGCCCGGGTGCCGGCGCAGACGACCCGGCGCACGGCCGTCCCCAGCAGCTCGAAGTCGGCGTCCCAGATCCAGGAGACGTCGCGGCCGTCGGCGATCCGGTCGTTGAGCGCGATCCAGAGGTCGATGCCCTCGCCGCCGGCCTCCAGTCGCAGCGTCCGCAGCACCTCGTTGGCACCGGCCGGGTTCTTGATCAGGAGGATCGAGACCGTGGTGCCGCCGACCTCGATCGTCTCCACCCGGCCGAAGGCGGCCCGCATCTCCCCGAGCGCGCTGGCGGTCGTCGCCGGCGCCACCCCGAGCCGTAGCCCCGCTGCGATCGCGGCGAGGGCGTTGTAGACGTTGTAGAGGCCAGGCAGCGGCAGCTCCAGCTCGATCTCACCCGATGGGGTTCGAACCCGCGACCGCGAGCCGTCCATTCCGCGCAGCTCGATCTCCGTCGCCGCTACGTCCGGCGCCGGCCGCTCGGCCCCGCAGTTGGGGCAGGAGTAGTGCCCGAGGTGGCCGACGAAGGCGCGCTCGTAGGCGTAGGGATGCCCGCAGCGCCGGCAGTGCTTGGCGTCGAAGGCGTGCTGGAGCTCGTCCAGAGCCTGGGAGGCGTCCTCGATCCCGAAGTAGAGGACGCCGTCGCGGCGACGACCCCCAGCGTCGCGACCGAGGTCGGCGATTAGCGGGTCGTCGGCGTTGAGCGCGAACGCGGTGCGTCCGTCGCGGCCGGCGACCGTGCGCGCCCACTCGTTGGCCAGCGCCTCCATCTCGCCGTAGCGGTCGAGCTGGTCGCGGAAGAGGTTGCCCAGCACAATCAGCGAGGGCTCAAGCTGCTCGGTCACCCGCGGCAGCCAGGCCTCGTCGACCTCGAACAGGCCTTCGTGACCACGCTGCTCGAGCAGCGCCGTGGCGACTCCCCAGGTCATGTTGGAGCCGGCGCGGTTGTGGACCGGCTCGCGACCGTCGGCGGCGAGAATCGCAGCGATCATCCCTGCCGTGGTCGTCTTGCCGTTGGTGGCGCTGACGATCGTCGTCCCGCGATCGAGGCCGGCGCCGAGCAGGGCGATCGCCTCCGGCTCCAGCCGCAGCAGCACCCGTCCCGGCAGGGTCGTGCCGCCGCCGCGGCCGCTGGCCCGGCTGGCGGCGCCGATCGCCCGCGCGAGCGCGACCTTGGCGCCGAACCCGCTCAAGCCGCGGCCGGCGCCGGCACGATCACGCTGAGCGCCTGCGGCAGCACCCGCAGCGAGGCCGGCAGGTCGGTCAGGTGCTCGCCGTCGGCGTAGACGGGGAAGGGACGGCTGGCGCTGAGCTCCAGGTGCGAGGCCCGGAAGACCTGCACCTCGTCGGCCTCGACGTGGGTGCCCTTGAACACCTTCGGCAGGTTACTCACGAACTTCCACTTGCTGACCTCGCCGACCGCGACGATGTCGAACTCGCCGTCGTCGAGCTCGGCGTTGGGGGCGACGAACATGCCGCCGCCGTAAGCGCGGTTGTTGGCGACTGAGACCGAGTAGCCGCTGAGCCGGATCCGCTCCTCGCCGACCGCGACCGTGAACCGCGCCGGCTTCCACCCGACCAGGGTGCGGACCGCCGCGTAGACGTAGACCAGGCTGCCGCCGAGGAAGTGGGTCTCGTTGGCGACCCGGCTGGCTTCGGAGTCAAAGCCGACGCTGACGATGCCGAGGAAGCGCTTGCCGTTGGCCTCGCCGACGTCGATTGTGCGGGTGTGGCCGGCGAGGATCGCGGCGACCGCGGCCTCCGGCTCGTCGGGGATCTCGAGCACGCGAGCGAGATCGTTGCCGCGGCCGCTGGGGATCAGCCCGAGCGGGGTCTCAGCCCCCGCCATCGCGCCGCCGACGGCGCCGACCAGGCCGTCGCCGCTCATCACCACTGGCACCTCGCCCGCTTCGACCGCCCGCAGCGCCTGCTCGACGCCGTGCTCGAGCCCCTTGGTGCGCTGGACGCGGAAGACCGCGCGGCGTGCGTCGAGCGCCGCCTCGACCTGGGGCAGCAGCTTCAGCGCCCGCCCGCCAGCTGAAGACGGGTTGACGAGGAGGGCCAGTGGCATCCCTTCCAAATTCACGTATTTGCAGCCTATTGGGATGCCGGGAGCGGGCCCATCCGGCCCAGCCGGAAGACCGAGAAGCTGCCCTCGCCGGCGGCTTCGCTCCAGATCGGCTCGATCCCCCGGTGAGCCAGGCGCCGGCGCAGCAAAGCGCCTGCGGGCCCGCGCAGGGCCTCGTCCCCGCGCGAGCGGGCGAGGGCGAGGAAGCCCCCGGGGCGCAGCACCCTCTCGATCTCGGCCGGCGCTGGGGTGGCGTCAAGCGCCGTCACCAGGTCGAAATGGTCGTCGGGGAAGGGCAGGGATCGCGGCTTGCCCTGCTTGAAGGCGACCCGGCCCTCGGGATCGAGGCCGACCCGGCCCGTCGCCTGGCGAATTGCGCTCTCGGAGCGGTCGACCCCGCGCACCCGGGCGAGCGGGAACTCGCGGGCCAGGAACAGCGCCGCCTCGCCGTCGCCGCACTCCAGCGCGAGGATCCGCTCGGGGGCGCCGACGTGGAGAACGGCGGCCGCGAGCGGGGTCAGAGGCGGCAGCGGGTCTGGCATCCCAGGTCGATCGTAGTCGGCTAGGCTTCCCGGCCGATGGAGGGGAAAGTGGACAGGCGCCTGTACATCCTTGCCGGTTTTGCCCTGGTCGCGATCGCCGTTGTAGCTGCGGTCCTGATCTCGCGCAGCGGCGGTGACGACGGCGACTCGACCTCCGCCAGCGGCGGCGACTCGACCACGGCCAGCGCTAACGGCTGCAAGGAAGTCGAAGCGCCGGAACCCAAGAACGTCCAGCTTGACGCGCCCGAAGAAGGCGCGGTCGTCGCCAAAGGCGACGAAGCGACCGTGGTGATGGAAACCAGCTGCGGCACCTTCGAGATCGCGCTCGACACCGAGCGGGCGCCGAAGACCGCCAACTCCTTCGCCTACCTCGCCGAAGAAGGCTTCTACGACGACACCACCTTCCACCGGGTCGTCCCGGGATTCGTGATCCAGGGCGGTGACCCGCTTGGGGACGGCACCGGCGGCCCCGGCTACAGCGTCGACGAGAAACCGCCGGCCAGCCTCTCCTACACCAAAGGCCTCGTAGCGATGGCGAAGAGCTCGGCGGAGCCGCCCGGCCGCTCCGGCAGCCAGTTCTACGTCGTCACCGCGCCCGACGCCGGCCTGCCGCCGGAATACGCCCTGGTCGGCAAAGTCACCAAAGGCTACGACGCGGTCGAACGGATCGAAAAGCTCGGCGGCCCGGAAGAAAAACCGAAGCAGACCGTGCTGATCGAACAAGTGACGGTCGAGAAGGGCTAAGCCCTCGCCAGCGTCTAAGCTGCGCCGCGTGGCGAAGCTGAACGTCGGAGACAAGGCCCCGGACTTCTCGCTGCCCGGCACGGGCGGCAAGACCTACAACCTCGCGGACTACCGCGGCCGCAAGGTGATCATCGCCTTCTACCCCGGCGACTTCACCGCTGTCTGCACGAAGCAGTTCTGCTCCTACCGCGACCAGGGCGAGCGGATGGACGGTCTCGGCGCCGACGTGCTCGGGATCTCACCGCAGTCGGTCGACTCGCACGAGCGCTTCACCGAGGAGAAGCGCCTGAACGTGCCGCTGCTGGCCGACGAGGACAAGAGCGTGGCCCGCGCCTACGGCGTGCTCGCCGCCGGCATCGTGCGCCGGGCGATCTTCATCGTCGACGAGGACGGGATCGTCCGCCACCGCAAGGTGACGCTGGCCGGCCTCACCTACGAGTCAGTCGACGACCTCGAGCAGGCTCTGGCCGCGATCGCCTGATGGCCGCCGCGGCGGCGGAGCAGTTCGTCGCCGAGCCGGCGCCGCTGATCCGCGGCGAGAGCGCGGGGGAGGGGCCGCCGATCGTCCTCTGCCACGGGATCACCGCCAGCCGACGCTACGTCGTCCAGGGCTCGCGCGCGCTGGAGCGGGCAGGTCACCGGGTCACCACCTACGACGCCCGCGGGCACGGCGAGTCAGACCCGGCCCCGGCGGGTGAGGGTTATGAATACCCGCAGCTGGTCGACGACCTCGAGCGGGTCGTCGCCAGCGAGGTGGGGGAGGGAAGCTTCGTCCTCGGCGGCCACTCGATGGGCGCCCACACCGCGGTTGCCTACGCGCTGCGCAACCCGGAGCGACTGGCGGGCCTGGTCGTGATCGGTCCGGTGTTCACGGGGGAGATCACGGCTGAGAGCGAGCGCTATTGGGAAGGGCTCGCGGACGCGCTGGCGAGCGGTGGCATCGACGGTTTCGTCAATTACATCGACCGGCAGCAGACGACTGATCCGGCCTGGCGCGAGTCCGTGCTCGCCTTCACCCGGGCGCGGATGGAGCTGCATCGCCACCTCGACGCGGTGGTCGATGCGCTGCGCGAAGTGCCGCGCTCGCGGCCCTTCGAGTCGCTGGAGGACCTGCGCGAGCTGGACGTCCCGACCCTGGTCGTCGCCAGCCACGACGACGCCGACCCCGGCCATCCCTACGCGGCGGCCGCTGCTTACGCGGAGGCGTTGCCGGACTCGCGGCTGATCAGCGAGAGGCGAGGGGAGTCGCCGCTGGCCTGGCAGGGCGGCAAGCTCTCGCGTGAGATCGCCGCCTTCTGCGCCGATCCGGCGGTCGCAGACCTTTAGGAAGCTTTCAAACGCGGTCCCGGCGGAGCCTCTATCGTCACCGCTATGAAATTCCCGAGCGAAGCCGCGCTGCGCAAAGCGATCGCGTTCGTCGCGACCCTCGGGGTCGGCGTCGCCACCTACATCGCGATCGTCGAGTCCGGCGGCGGCTCGCCGGTCTGCCTGGCGGGCGGCAGCGGCTGCCGCACCGTCGCCGAAAGCTCCTACTCGCACATCGCCGGGATCAACGTCGCGATCTTCGGGATCGTCGGCTACCTGGGAATTCTCGCGACCGCGTTCCTGGTCAGCGACGCGGCGCGGTTTGCCGGCTTCGCGCTGGCGCTGGGCGGCTTCGGGTTCAGCATCTACCTGACCTATATCGAGATCTTCAAGATCGAAGCGATCTGCCAGTGGTGCGTGGGCAGCGCGGTGCTGATGACGATCCTCTTCCTGCTGAACGCGACGCGGCTGATCGCCTACGCAGGGACGACGACCGGCGCACAAGCGCCGCTGAGAGAGGCCTGAGCGCCGATGAGCAACCAGCGGGAGCGGGAGAAACGCCGCGAGGAGCGGCTGCAGGCGGAGTCCAAGGACGCCGCCACGGACCGCCGCGAGCGGATGTTGAAGCTGGCGGCCGGCGCGTTCTTCCTGGCGATCGTCGCCGTCGTCGTGGTGATCGTCGTCGCGTCCTCCAGCGGCGGTGGCGGCGACACCGAGCTCGAGGGCGTCTCCGAGGTCAACCAAGAGCTGAGTGGGATCCCGCAGAACGACCTGGTGATCGGCGACCCGAAAGCCCCGGTCGAACTGGTCGAGTTCGGGGACCTGCAGTGCCCGGTCTGCAAGGCCTTCGCCGAAGACGTGCTGCCGCCGGTGATCGAAAACCAGGTCGCCAAGGGCGAAGCGAAGATCGTCTTCCGCAACTTCACGATCATCGGCCCGGACTCGACTCCGGCCGGCACGGCCGCGGTAGCCGCCGGCGCACAGGGCCGCGGCTGGAACTTCATCGATCTTTTCTACCGCAACCAGGGAGCCGAGAACGGCGGCTACGTCGACGACGAATTCCTCACCGCGGTGGCGAAAGCCGCCGGCGTCAAAGACATCGCCACCTGGAACCAGGAACGAAACAGCCCTAAGGCGACCGAAGAGGTCGAAAACACCAGCGCCGAAGCCCAGCGCCTCGGCTTCCAGGGCACGCCGTCCTTCGCGATCAAAGGTCCGAGCACGACCGGCCTCGAACCGCTGGGGACCCTCGGCAACAGCGGGGAATTCGAAGCAGCGATCGAAGACGCCTCCTAGGGGAGATTCGCCGCTTCCCAGCGCCCTCCAGCACGTCTCTCCCTCTGAGTTGACATAACCACCATTATCGTGCGTTAGATCCGCAGATCGACCCGTCCCCAGCGCCGCCTATTCTGGGCCTGTGCAGGGGTTTTGGTGGACATTGCCGGGACTGCGGCGTCTATCGCCGCTTTGGCGCGGTGCGACGGAGGCATGGTGGGTAACGCTCGTGCTGTCGTTGGCCGCGCTCTCCGTGATTCATACCTACGCCGGTCGTCCCTCCGAGGCCGTGCTTACGGGTATGGCTCAGATTGGAGCGACTCTGCTGGTTGCCTACGGCGTCGAGATCTCCTGGGTCTTGAAGGAATCGAGGCTGCGCGACGCTGGGCGCGAGAACTGGGTCGGCATCGCTGTTGGCCTTGGCTGCGGTGGGCTCGTCGGCATCGGCCTCGCACTTGCGCTCAGCGGCGCCGGCAAGACCTTCTCGCTCGCCCAGGAGCTGGTCTTCAGCGTGTCGGTCGCCTCCATCTCCCTGCTCGGCTTTCTCGTTGCCTTGGGGCCGTTCGCGGTCTACGAATGGGCACACGCGGCGCGGGCTGAGTACCCCGACGAGTAGACATAACCACCGGTACCCCGGCTAGCCGGCGAGGACGGCGCTGCCGCGGACCAGTGGGCGCACGATCGGCGGTGCCTTGGGCAGCTCGTCCTGCTCGACCTCGCCCAGCTGCAGGCCTGAGGCGGAGATAGTCGCCACCGTGTCGCGGTTGCAGTGACAGCCGTCGCCGAGGAAGCGCCAGGGCCGTTCGAGGCGGTCCTGCCAGCGGGCCAGGCCCGGGTCCTCGGCGCGGACGTGCTCGATGAAAAGCAGGCGGCCGCCGGGTTTCAGCACGCGCTCGAGCTCGGTCAGCGCCGCGACCGGGTCAGGGATCGTGCAGAAGACGAGCGTGGCGACGGCGGTGTCGAAGCTGTCGTCCTCGACCGGAAGGCGCTCGGCCGGCGCTTCCAGCACGCGGACGTCCTTCGTGGTGACCGCCTCCGGCGCCTCGGCCAGTTTCGCCCGCAGGCGCTTAGCCATGTGCGGGTCGGGCTCGGTCAGGACGAGCTCGGTCACCGCCTCTGGATAGTGCTCGAGGTTGAAGCCCGTGCCCGCCCCGAGCTCGACCACCTTTCCCGCAGCGTCGGCCAGCAGCTCGGACCGCATCGCCCGCAGCCCGGCCTCTTCGGTCGCCTCAAAGCCGCGGTCGTAGATCGCGGCGAACCCGCGTCCCCAGGTGGCGTTGTAGAGCCGGCCCATCAGAGACATTCTCGGATCTCCCACAGGTCACGCTGTGGGAGATCCGACACAGAGCGTTAGGCGGCGTCCTGCCGCGCCGGCTCGGGCGCCTCGGCCTCGGCGCTCGGCTCGCTTGCCGCGGCGCGCTCCTCGTAGGCCCGGCGGGCGCCGTGGTCGACCTCGAACATCAGCTTGTCGACGCCCATCGCCCGGCCCATCGCCTCGCGGGCTTTGCGCGGCAGCAGGTTCATGAACTTGTAGAGGCCGCCGTTGGCGCGCGGGACGAAGACGTCGAAGCGCGGCACTTCCATCGCGTCGACGATCTCGTTGGCGACGTCCTCCGCCTCGACCGGTTTGATCCAGCGCTGGCCGACGCCGCTGGTCAGCTCGGTGTTGACGATCGTCGGCATCACGCAGAGCACCTCGACCCCGGAGTCGCGCAGCTCCGCTCGCACTGCCTCGCTGAGGCCGACGACCGCGTGCTTGGTCGCCGAGTAGGTGGCGATCCCGGGGATCCCCGCCTTGCCCGCCTGGGAGGCGATGTTGACGATGTAGCCGCTGCCCCGGGGGCGCAGTCGCTCGATCGCCAGCTGGGTGCCGGTGATGACGCCGTGCAGGTTGATGTCGATCTGGCGCTTGACCGAGTCGCCCGTCTCGTCGACGAACGGCGTCACCGGCATGATCCCGGCGTTGTTGATTACCGCGTCTACCGGGCCGAGCTGGCGCTCGGTCTCCTCCAGGAACGCCTCGAAGGAGGCACGGTCGGTGACGTCGAGCGGCAGCGCGATCGTGCCGCCGCCAAGCCCGGTCGCCGTCTGTTCGGCCAGCTCCAGGTCGAGGTCGCCGATGGCGACGCGGCAGCCCTTGCGGACCAGCGCCGTCGCGGTCGCCTTGCCGATCCCGCGAGCACCGCCGGTGATCGCCACGACCTTGCCGCTGAGTGAGCGTCGCTCCTTCGCCATCGTCTCTCCTCCTAGTCGTTGCGGCGAGCCCTCAGCTCGCCGGCTTGTAGACGGTTACCACGGCGGCACCGCCGAGGCCGATGTTGTGCTGGAGCGCGACCTTCGCGCCCTCCACCTGGCGCTTCTCCGCGTCGCCGCGCAGCTGCCAGGTCAGTTCCGAGCACTGCGCCAGGCCGGTTGCGCCGAGCGGGTGGCCCTTGGAGATCAAGCCGCCCGAGGGGTTGACGACGACCTGGCCGCCGAAGGTGGTCGATTCCGCCTCGACCAGCTTGTGCGCCTCGCCCTCGGCGGCGAACCCGAGCGCTTCGTAGGTGATGAGCTCGTTGGCGCTGAAGCAGTCGTGCAGCTCGCAGACGTCGACTTCGGCGGCGGCGACTTCGGCTTCCTCGTAGGCGAGCCGGGCCGCGGTCCGCGACATGTCAGAGCCGACGATCGTCATGCAGTCGGCGGCCTCGTCGAAGGTCGAGCTGAGGTCGGTCACCATCGCCTGGCCGACGATCTCGACGGCGCGCTCCCAGAGCCCGTGTTCCTCGACGTAGCGCTCGGAGGCAACCACCGCGCAGGCGGAGCCGTCGGAGGTCGGCGAGCACTGCAGCTTGGTCAGCGGGTCATGGATCATCTTCGCCGCCTTGATGTCCTCCAGCGAGTACTCGTCCTGGAACTGGGCGTAAGGGTTGTTGACCGAGTGCTTGTGGTTCTTCCACCCGATCCAGGCGTAGTGGTCGGGGGTCGAGCCGTACTTGGCCATGTGGTCGCGGCCGGCGTTGCCGAACATCTGCGGCGCCGGGGGCGACTGCTCCGGATCGCGCAGCTCGAACATCCGCGTCGCGTGCTTGTCGAGCGCGTTGGTGCGGTCGGTGTACTTGACCCCGAGGCTGCCCGGCTCCATCTTCTCGAAGCCCAGCGCCAGAGCGCAATCGACGAGCCCGCCCTTGACCGCCTGCCGCGCCAGGAACAGCGCCGAGGAGCCGGTCGAGCAGTTGTTGTTGACGTTGACCACCGGGATCCCGGTCAGGCCGAGCTGGTAGAGCGCCCGCTGGCCATAGGTGGAGTCGCCGTAGCAGTAGCCCGCGTAAGCCTGCTCGACGTCCTCGTAAGGAATGCCGGCGTCAGCGAGCGCCTTCTCCCCCGCCTCTTTGGCCCAGTCCGGGTAGTCGCCCTCCTTGGTGCCGGGCTTCTCGAACTTGGTCATCCCGACCCCGATCACGAACGTGCGGTTGCTCAACGTCTGCTCCTGTCGTCGCCCGCGGCCTCCCCGCGGCGGTTTGGCTGGCTAGCCAGGAAATCTACCGGGCCGCGGCTTCCGATGGGGAGGATTCGGCGATTTCAACCTCCCTCCCCTCCCCCGGGTTCGGCCAGATCACGAAGGCGAGGAAGGCGATCAGGATGCCCAGGGCGGTGCCCGCGGCGCGCTGGCCGGCCGCCTCGAAGGTGGGCTCGCCGAGGGTGTCGATGAGGAGGACGACGTAGGTCGTGACCGCCGCCGTGAACAGCGCGTACTGGACCGTGAGCAAGCCAAAGGCGAGCGCGGCGGCGACCGTGAGGATGATCCCGATCACGAGGTCATCGCCCGCGAGGGCCTCGGCCAGCGCCGTGGCGAT
The DNA here is from genome assembly GCA_036277915.1 of Solirubrobacterales bacterium. Taxonomy (GTDB): domain Bacteria; phylum Actinomycetota; class Thermoleophilia; order Solirubrobacterales; family 70-9; genus VAYN01. The sequence goes on along the minus strand of DASUMA010000010.1, from coordinate 41,427 downwards.
CACCAGGCCCACCACGGTGCCGAGCCCGCGCAGGACCAGCCGCTTGTAGGTCTCGCCGCGCTCGGGGCGCATCACGAAGAGGATCGTCAGGGGGATCCAGTAGCCGTGCTCGTCCATGCCCAGCAGCAGGTAGGTGCTGACGGCGACGGCGAGTGCAATGCCAAAGCGGATCGCGTGGCGGAAGCTGGTCGAGCGCAGGGTGAGGTTCTCGCGCAGCGCGCTCGCCGCCTCGCGGGCGTTCCAGCCGCTCTCCTCACGGTGGGCGCGGTCGACGAAGACCCAGATGACGAGCGACCAGGCCGCCTGCATGAGCCCGCCGATGGTCCCGTACAGCAGCGCCGGCCCCGCGTCGCCGGGGTCGAGGAAGAGCCCTTGCCCGATCATCAGCGCCAGGGCGACCGAGAGGCCGAGGATCGCCAGCCGCAGAGAGACCGCGAAGCCGTAGCCGGCAATCGCCCCGAGCAGCCCCATCGCCGCCACCATCGCGATGTCGGACTGGCTGCTGAGGATGCCGAGGGCGGCGGCGAGCCCGATCAGCGGCGCCGCGACCGCCTGCCAGACGGCGCGCGGGCCTGCTGGGGCATCCATCCCCGGAAAGCCCGCGAGCATCGCGCCGGTGGCGATCGCGCCCTGGGTCGGGTCCCCCAACCCCAGCTCGAGGATCAGCGTGGCGCCGATCGGGACCGCGAGCAGGGCGCCGCGGCGCAGCGCCGGCCCCGGCTCGGCGGGGCCGATTGCGAACAGCGGCGAAGCCCGCAGGCCACGCGCCATCCCAGAGGCGTTGAAGAGACCCGGGGGGCGTTGGACGGACACGCCCGGAGGGTAACCTGAGGTCCCGTGGTAAACGCCGTAATCAGCTCCGATCCGGCCGCCGGAGTGGGAATCTTCGCCGCTCTGGCGGCGGGAATCGTCTCCTTCCTCTCCCCCTGCGTGCTGCCGCTGGTCCCGGGCTACCTCTCGGCCGTCACCGGCGTCTCCGCGACCGAGCTCGAGGACGCCAGCTGGCGCCGCGTGCTCGGCCCGAGCCTGCTCTTCGTCGCCAGCTTCTCGGCGATCTTCATCCTGCTCGGGCTGACCGCCACCGGCATCGGCTCCACCCTGCAGGACCACCAGGAGCTGCTGACCAAGATCTCCGGGGCGCTGATCGTCGCCATGGGCGTGCTCTTCGTCTCCTCCCTCTTCATCGTCCGTCTCAACCGCGAGTGGCACGTCGACGCCCTGCTCGAGCGCGCCGGCAAAGGCGGGCCGGTGATCGCCGGCGCCGCCTTCGCGATCGCCTGGACTCCCTGCATCGGCCCCACCCTCGGCGCGATCCTCTCCGCCGCCGCGCTCTCCGACTCGGCCGGCCGCGGCGCGCTGCTGCTCGCCGTCTACTCGGCTGGCCTGGCGATCCCCTTCGTCCTCACCGCGCTCGCCTTCTCCCGCATGACCACCGCCTTCGCCGTGGTCAAGCGCCACTACCAGGCGATCGTCGCCGTCGGCGGCCTGATCCTGATCGCGATGGGCATCCTGATCTGGACCGGCGAGCTCTTCCAGCTCAACATCGAAGTCCAGTCCTGGGCCGAAGAACTCGGCCTGGACTTCTGGAACTCAGTCTGAAGCCCACGCGTCTGCAGTTACGCGTCCTATAGACGTGTAGGAGCAGACGCGTGCTCAGTTTTGGCTTGGCGCGACGGTCTCGAGCTCTTTGCCGACGGCCTCGGTGATCTCGAGGCCGTCGTCTTCTAGGTCGCGGGAGCAGACGATGCGGAAGCGGCCGGTGCCGATCTCCCCGTCGGGGATGACCGGAAGGCCGCGGATCGTGTCCCAGCCCAGTCGTTCGACCTCGAACGGGTTCATCCGCACCTCGGCCGCCGGGAACGGGCAGTTGGCGTTGTGCTGGTCGATCGCCTTGGAGATCGCCTCCAGGTTCTTCGCCTCAGGTGAAGACACGAGCAGAGCGTAGCCGTCCCTCCCCTTTCCTACGATCCTCGGGTGACCGATACGAGGACGATCGCCCATCTCGATATGGACGCGTTCTACGCGTCGGTTGAGCTGCGCAAGCGGCCGGAGCTGCGGGGGAAGCCCGTGGTCGTCTGCGGGTCGGGGCCGCGGGCGGTGGTGACGACGGCGAGCTATGAGGCGCGAAAGCTGGCCGGGATCCACTCGGCGATGCCGGCGGCGGTGGCGCGGCGGCGGCTGCCGAACGCGGTGTACTTGACGCCGGACTTTCCGGCGTATCGGGAGGCTTCGGCGCAGGTGATGGAAGTGCTGCGGCACAACGTCGAGGTGGTCGAGGTCGTCGGGCTGGACGAGGCCTATCTGGACCTGACGGGGCTGTTCTCGCCGAAGGCGACGATGCGGCGGATCGCGACGCAGATCCGGGCCGAGACCGGGCTCACCTGCTCGGTCGGGATCTCCGAGAGCCGGATGCTGGCGAAGATCACCAGCGAGCTCGGTAAGCCGGCGGGGCTCGTGGTCCTCTCCCGCGAGGAAGCCCTGGAGCGCTTCGCGGCGGAATCCCCGGGGCTGGTGCCTGGAATCGGGCCGAAGACGGTCGAGCGCCTGGAGGCGATGGGGATCGCGACCCTGGCCGACCTGCGCCAGCGCGAGCGAGGCGAGCTCGAAGACGCCTTCGGGCCGCGCTCCGGCGCTTGGCTGCACGCCCGTGGCCGGCTCTGGGACGAGACCCCGATCACCCCCGTGCACGAGACCAAGTCACAGTCGGCCGAGACCACCTACGACGCCGACGTCAGCGACCGGGCCGAGCTGGAGGCCTCGCTCAAGGGCCTGGCCGAGGAGCTCTGCCGGCGCCTCGCCAAGCGTGAGCTCGAGGGCCGGACGATCGGGATCAAGGTGCGGCTCGACGACTGGACCAACGTCACCCGCTCGCACACGATCGAGGCGCCGACCAACGACCCCGAGCGGGTCGGCGCGGTCGCCCTCGAGCTGCTCCGCGCCTACGACCCGCCGCGGCCGGTGCGGCTGCTCGGGGTCCGCGTCGCCTCCTTCACCGGCGAGGCGGAGCCCGAGCCCGCAGCCGAGCCGCCCGCCGGGCAGCTGCAGCTGGGACTCAACAGCGCCGCCTGAGCCGGCCTCAGCGGTTGGCCTGCACAGTCCCCACCCCGGGGAAGCCGAGCTTCGCCTTCACCGCCTCGGTCAGGTCATAGTCGCGGCCGGCCACGTAGGGGCCGCGGTCGATCACCGGCACGGTCGTCGTGCGGCCGTTGTAGCGCAGCTTCACCAGCGTCCCGCAGGGCAGCGACTTGTGAGCGACGCCCATCGTCTGCGGCTGCAGGGTGCCGCCGCAGGCGACGCCGCTGCCGTAGAGGCCCGGCCCGTAGTAGGAGGCGCCGGCGAGGCGGTAGGCGGTCAGCCGCCGGCCGAGGCTTGCGGCGGCTCGCCGCCTCGCGTCGTGGGCGGCATAGGCGCGCACCCGATAGTTGCCGGGGCGCGGCGGCGACCAGCGCACGGCGAAGGTGCCGTTGGCGCGGGTCCGCGTCCAGAGCACCACCGAGGCGGCGCCGCGCACGACGAGCTTGACCGCGCGGCGGCCGCCGGGACGAGCCCGGCCGTGGGCCGCCAGCCCCTTCCCTCCCAGCACCGCGTGGCTCGTCAGGTGCAGGGAGACGTGGCTGCGGGCGTGCCGCGGCCGCTGGTCATTGGGGCGCTGCGGGGCCTTGGCGTCGACCGGCGCGGGGCCGAGCGAGAGCACGGCGGCAGCCGCCACCGCGGGCAGGATGTATCGCATTCGCGTTCGTTCTCCTTCTCCCGCCTACGGGGTTAGCTGACGGGCTCGCGGGCGCCGGCACAGGCCTGCGCTCGCTACGGGCGGCTCGCCGCCCGATTCGCCCCGGCCGCGGGAGCTGTCCGCGGCGTTGGGTCCCCCGCTCCCCAGCGACTTCGCGCGAGGAACTCGGCAGATGGGATTGCGTTCGTCTAGAGGGCGAACACCGTATGGGTACTCATGATTCCCCCGTGTGACCAGGCTCACACCGCGCGCTGGCGGCAAGAAACACTGCAAAACGGCTTCCCAGAGGGGAGAAAATGCCCCTATCGGCCCTGAGCGTGCTGTGCGAAGATGAACCGTGGCTTCTGACAGGTTGACCGGTCTCGACGCGTCTTTCCTCCACCTCGAGCGCTCCGGGGCGCACATGCATGTCGCCTCGACGATCATCTTCGAGGGCGAGCCGCCGACCCACGCGGAGTTCCGCGACCACATCGCATCGCGCCTGCACCTGGTCCCGCGCTTCCGCCAGAAGCTGCGCAACGTGCCGCTCGACCAGGGCCGCCCGGTCTGGGTCGACGACCCCCATCTCAACCTCGACTACCACGTGCGCCAGACTGCGCTGCCGGCGCCGGGCTCCGAGGAGCAGCTGCGCAACCTCGCCTCGCGGATCTTCTCCCAGCAGCTCGACCGCTCCAAGCCCCTCTGGGAGCTGTGGCTGGTCGAGGGCTGCCACGACGAGCGCTTCGCGATCATCGGCAAGAGCCACCACGCCCTGGTCGACGGCGTCTCCGGGGTGGACATCACCACCGTCCTCTTCGACCTCGACGCCGAGCCGCAGGGCGGTGGCTCGGCCCCGCCCTGGCTGGCCCGTCCCGAACCGACTGACCTGAAGCTGCTGAGCGACGCCTGGCGTGAGCGGCTGACCAGCCCGCCGGAGATCTACCGCGGCGTCCGCGCGGCGCTGCGCGGGCCGCGCCAGGTCCTGCGTGGGCTGACTGCGACCTCAAAGATGGCCGCGGCCGGTATCGCCGCCCCCAGCACCCCGTTCAACGTCGAGATCGGCCCGCACCGGCGCTTCGCGATCACCCAGACCTCGCTGGCCGACCTGAAGCGGGTCAAGGACGCCCACGGCGGCACCGTCAACGACGTCATCCTCTCGATCGTCGCCGGAGCGCTCGGCAAGTACCTGCGCGCCCGCGGCCACAGCACCGATCAGCTGGAGATGCGGGCGATGGTCCCGGTCAGCGTCCGCGCCGCCGAGGAGCACGGGGCGCTCGGCAACCGGATCTCGGCGATGATGGCGCCGCTTCCGGTCTGGTGCGAGGACCCGGTCGAGCGCCTCCACATCGTCACCGGGCAGATGGGCGACCTGAAGTCCTCCGGCCAGGCGGTCGGGGCGGAAATCCTCACCAAAGTGACCGACTTCGCGCCGACCACGATCGCCTCGCAGGCGGCGCGGCTGCAGTCAGCGCAGCGCTTCTTCAACCTCGTCGTCACCAACGTGCCCGGACCGCAGTTCCCGCTCTACGTGCTCGGGCGCAAGATGGAGTCGATTTTCCCGATGGTGCCGCTGGCCCAGCGCCAGGCGCTCTGCGTCGGGATCATGTCCTACAACGGCCAGGTCAACTTTGGCCTGATCGGCGACTACGACGCGATGGCCGACCTCGACAGCTTCGCCCTCGACCTCGAGGCGGCGACGCGGGAGACGATCGCGACCGCGCCGGCGGCGAAGGCCGCCAAGGCCAAGGCCGCTTCCAGCAACGGCACTGGCCACGTAACGGCCGAGCAGAGCTCCTAGCGCTTAGCGCCGCAGCTCGCCGCTGATCTCGAACTGCAGCCGGTCGCTCAGGTACTGCCAGTCGAGGCGACGGGCGCTGAACCCGTTGGCGTGCGCGTCGGCGTTGACGACGACCGCGGTGATGCGCCTGAAGCGGCCCGGATTGGGCAGGCGCACGGCGAGCTGGCCGCCGCCGCGCCGGTAGACGAGCCGGGTCACGGTCCGACCCTTCCTCTCGCTTCCGACCCTTCCGACCAGGGCCACCCCGGTGGCGACGCCACGCGGTCCGTCGACATGGACGACGACCGCGCGGCCGCCCCCGGCGTGGACTCGCAGCAGGTCGTAGGTCGTGTGGTTGAGCTGGCGGTGCAGGTGGGATCCGCCAAGCGGCAGATTGCCCTCGCGCGGCACGTCGGGGAAGAGTGCGCTCTCGCGGAAGCCCTCGCCGGTCCGCCACTCGGCCACCGCCGCGGCGAAGCGGGCGAAGTCACGGCTGAGATCGGACGGGCCGGCGCGGCGGATCGCGCGCTCGTATGAGCTGACGGAGAAGCCGCCGGGCCGGCTGTGCAGCGCACCGGCCCAGGCTTGGCGCACGATCGCGCCACCGCCGTAGCGGCGCGCTAGCCACTGGTTCCAGACCGCCGAGCCGTACTCCTTGATCGAGTTCGCGGTCAGCGGCGTGTCGGGGCGTTTGACCCAGCGCCGTACATAGCGCAGGTAATCGTTGATCCCGTTGTAGACCTGGTCCTCCATCCAGGTCGCGCTGGACTCGGCGAACCAGGGGTCCTGGAAGGCGTCGTAGCCGAACTGGAGGATGTGGTTGTACTCGTGGGCGACGGTCACCTGGAGGTCCTCGAGCGGCTTCGTCCCCGGGAACTCGAAGGGGCTGTAGTCGTTGTCGAGCACCAAGTAGCCGTGCAGCCGTCGCGGGATCCGGTGCTCTTTGGAGGCCTGCCCGCGGTCGGGGGCGGCGTACCCGAAGAGCTCGCCGCCGATCTGCGAGAGGTAGATATCGGTGTTGTCCTTGCCGCCGCCCTTGCGCCCGTCGCCTTTCGGCTCACGCCACCCGAGGTGGTCGTTCTCGACCTCGTGCACGCGTTCGGCCACCGTCAGCACCCGCTCCACGTAGTCAGGGGCGCCGTCCGCGTCGGCGTCGTCCAGGCTCGGGGCGTCGAGTCCATCTGCCACCCAGTGGACGCAGAAGTGCAGCCCGCAGAGCGGCGAGCGCGGCGCCTCGGGCACGGCGTAGGCGTTGCGGTTGGGATCGGGGTCGTCGGTCGGCCGCCCGCGTTCGGTCGGGCGCGGCTTCGGCAGGATGAACGGCTTCTGCGAGGCGGAGGCGAGGCTCGGCACCGCGCTTGCCAGGTCCGCGCTCGCGGGTGCCAGCGCAGGCACGGCGGCCAGCGCCAAGAGCGCCGCCACCGAGAAGCCGGCTAGGTGGAGACGGCGGTCCCGCATCGCGCCCAGCCTACCGGGGGCGTCGGGCCGTCCCCTCTGCCGCGAACGAGATACTTCTGGGATGAGCCGCCCCGAGATCGCATGCGCATAGCCCTCGCCCAGATCGACCCGACCGTCGGCGACATCGACGGCAACGCGGCCAAGATCTCCGAGTGGATCGGCCGTGCCCGCAGCGCGGGGGCGGAGCTGGTGATCTTCCCCGAGCTCTGCATCCCCGGCTACCCGGCCGAGGACCTCTACCTGAAGCGCCACTTCGTCGAGGCCAACCGGCGCGCCGTCGAGGAGCTCGCCGCCGGCGTCGAGGGCCTGACCGCGCTCGTCGGCTTCGCCGAGCCGGTCGCCGGCGGCGGCGACTTCCGCCACGCCCACAACTCGCTCGCCGTGCTCGCCGACGGATGCGTCCGCGGCGTCTACCGCAAGAACCTGCTGCCCAACTACTCCGTGTTCGACGAGCAGCGCTACTTCGTCCCCGGCGCCGAGCCGATGACGATCGAGGTCAAGGGGACCGCGGTTGGGCTGACCGTGTGCGAGGACTGCTGGGTCGAGGGCCCGCCGGCGCAGACCGAGGCCGAGCAGGGGGCGCAGCTGATCGCCAACCCGTCGGGCTCGCCCTACCACCGTGGCAAGGGGCGGGAGCGCGAGGCGATGTTCGCCGAGCGCGCCCGCGCCTACGGCGCCGGCTTCGCCTTCTGCAACCTCGTCGGCGGCCAGGACGAGCTCGTCTTCGACGGCCAGAGCATGGTCGTCGCTCCCAGCGGCGAGGTGATCGCCCGCGCCGCGCAGTTCGAGGAGGAGCTGCTCGTCTGCGAGTACCCGGACGGGCCGGGACCGCTGGCCGCGCCCCTCGCCGATCTCGACGAGGTCTACGAGGCGTTGGTCCTCGGCCTCCGCGACTACGTCTTCAAGAACGGCTTCGGCCACGTCGGCATCGGCCTCTCCGGCGGGATCGACTCCGCCCTGGTGGCGATGCTCGCGGCCGACGCGGTCGGGCCGGAGCGGGTCAGCTGCGTGGTGATGCCGTCGCCTCATTCCAGCTCTGCAACCCAGGATGACGCCAGAACTATCGCCCGCAACCTCGGCTGTGAGCTGATTGAGATCGAGATCGAGCCGATGATGGCGGGCTACGAGCGGGCGCTGAACGGGCTCGGCGCCTCCGCCGCGCCCTCGGGACCCGACTTGGCAGCGGAGAACATCCAGGCGCGGATCCGCGGCAACTTGATGATGGCCCTCTCCAACAGGCACGGCTGGCTGGTCCTCACCACCGGCAACAAGAGCGAGATGTCGGTCGGCTACGCGACCCTCTACGGCGACATGGCCGGCGGCTTCGCGGTGATCAAGGACGTGCCGAAGACGCTGGTCTACGAGCTGACCGAGCGCCGCAACGAGCGCGCCGGGACCGAGCTAGTCCCGGCCAGCGTGATCGAGCGGGCCCCCTCGGCCGAGCTCCGCCCCGACCAGCTCGACAGCGACTCCCTCCCCCCCTACGACCTGCTCGACCGCACGCTCGAGGCCTATGTCGAGCGCGATCTGGGCCGCGAGGAGATGCTCGCCGCCGGGCTGCCGGCGGAGACCGTCGATGAGGTGATCAGGATGGTCGACCGCGCCGAGTACAAGCGCCGCCAGGCGGCGCCGGGGATCCGCATCACCCCGCGGGCGTTCGGCAAGGATCGCCGCCTCCCGATTACGAATCAATTCGGCGGCTAGCTCTTCGGGGCCGGCCGCACCGCGACCGTCATCTGCGAGAGGGCACAGAGCTTGCCCTCTTCGTTTAGGACTTCGGCGTCCCAGACCCAGCCGGTGCGGCCGCGGTGGCGGGCCTTGGCGTGAACTTCGGCGGCGCCCTCGGTGATCGGCCGGATGAAGCTGACGCTGATCGACTGCCCCATCGCGATCATCCCCTGGTCGAACACGGCCAAGGCCGTCGCCCGTGAGCAGATGCTCTCGATCAGGCTCGACATCACGCCGCCATGGAGGAGGCCGACCGGCTGGCGCAGCTCGTCGCGGATCTCGATCCGGACGCGGGCGTGGTCGGGGTCATCGTCGACCCACTCGGTTCCGAGCAGGACGTCGAAGTCAGAGCGCAGCTGGCCTGGGTCCTCGCTCATCAGCGCCGAACCCTAGCGAGGCCGGAGATTAAGCTTTCGAGACCCGTGGGGGGATCGCGTCACCTGAGCCGGCGCGCCGCGTAGGCTTCCCGGCGGTGGCGCTCAGCGAGGATCAGAAAGCGATGCTGCGCCTGCTCGCGCAGCGCGGCGAGCAGGGGTACGAGGACATTGCCGCGCTCAAGGGGCTGAGCGTCGAGGACGTGCGCGCCCAGGTCCGCGAGGCGGTCACCCAGCTCGAAGACGAAGGCCTGCCGCCGCCGGCGCTGCCGCTCGACCCGAAGCAGCCGGAGCCCGCCGCGGAGGAGCCTGTGAAGCCGGAGCCGCCCAAGGCGGAGCCGGAGCCATCGAAGGCGCCGGAGCCGGTCGCCGCGAAGCAGTCTCCGCCCGCCCCCGCCGCGAAATCCGGAGGTCCCAAGATCTCCCTGCCTTCCGACCCGGGGATGCGCGGCGCGCTCCTCGCCGGCGCCCTCGTGGTCATCGCCCTGGTCGCGGTTCTGATTATCAGCAGCGGCGACGGTGACTCTGGGGACTCGACCACGGCACTGAGCAGGGCGAAGGAAGCCTTCGCCGAATCCCAGAACGCTGCTGCGGGCGAATCCCGCAAGCTGACCAAAGCCGTGCTCGCCCCGGTCGACGGCAGCGACGCCGCCGGAGTCGCGATCTTCGGCCGGCTGAAGAAATCGCTCGCCCTCCAGGTCGAAGCGACCGGTCTGGAGCCGACCGCCAAAGGCCAGGCCTACGCGGTCTGGCTCGCCCAGTCGCCGCAGAAGATGCTGCCGCTGGCCTCCACCCCTGTCGACGACTCGGGCCGGATCGGCGCCCAGTTCGAAGTGCCGATCGAAGTCCTCGGCTACCTCGCCAACGAAACCTTCAAGCAGATCGCGATCACCCTGGTCGAGGAAGACGCGCTCAAAGCCTCGCTGAGAAAAGCGACGCAGGCCAAAGAATCGCCCAAATACACGGGCACCGAAATCCTCCGCGGAACCGTCACCGGCCAGATCGTCGGCGCCGCGAAGAAGGAATAGGCCTCAGTCGAGGAGCTTGCCGGGGTTCATGATCCCGGCGGGGTCGAGCTGTTCCTTGACCGCGCGCAGGACGTCGAGCCCGGTCCGCCCCACCTCGGCCTCCATGTAGGGGGCGTGGTCGCGGCCGACCGCGTGGTGGTGGGTAATCGTGGCGCCGGTGGCGACGATCGCCTCGCAGGCGGCGCGCTTGACCTGCGCCCACTGCTCCAGCTCGGCCCCGTGGCAGGAGCGGGAGATGAAGGTGAAGTAGAGGGAGGCGCCGTCGGCGTAGGCGTGAGAGAGGTGGCAGAAGACGAGGCCGGGCGTTCCCTGGCCGGCCAGCGAGTCGCGGATCGCGCCGCCGACGGCCGCGTGCAGCTCCCCGAGGCGACTCCAGGTGTGAGAGGTCTCGAGGGTCTCGACCATCGCCCCCTTTGCCATCAGCGTGTCGCGCAGGTAGGGGCCGTGGTAGCGGCCGCGCTCCCAGGAGCGGCCGGCTGCCTGGCCGAGATAGGCGGCGCCGCCCGCTCGCAGCGCCCGCACGGCGAGCGCCCGCCGCCGGGCCACCGACTCCTCATCCCCCTCGAAGCCGACGATGGTCAGCGCCCCCTCGCGCCGGCGTCGCAGGCCGAGGTAGGCGTCGAAGGCGCGGCCCTGCGCCCCGCGCGGGCCGGAGAGCGCCAGCGAGCCCCGCGTCTCCTCCTCGTCGGAGATGCGGATGATGTCCGGCAGGCCCGGGCCCTGGGCGAGAGCGCGGACGATCTCCGCCCCGGCCTCGAAGCTCTCGGCGATCCAGGCCTCGTAGCGGCGGACCCGCGGCGCCGGCCGCACCCGCACGGTGACGTCGGGGATCACGCCGAGGACGCCCTCGGAGCCGATCACGAGCTCGCGCAGCGCGGGCCCGGCAGCGGTGTGCGGGGTCTCCAGGGTCCGTAGGTCACCAGCCGGGGCGATGAGGCGGACGGAGGAGACCAGCGAGTCGAAGCGCCCGTAGCCGCTGGATGCCTGGCCGGCCGAGCGGGTCGCCGCAAAGCCGCCGATGGTCGCGTACTCGAAGGACTGCGGGAAGTGGCCGATGGTGAGCCCCTCGCGGCCCAGCGCGGCCTCCGCCTCCGGCCCGCGCAGACCGGCACCGAGCCGGGCGGTCAGCGAGCGGCGGTCGACCTCGACGTCGTGCAAGGCACCGAGGTCGAGGCTGATCAGGCGGCCGTGGGTACCGCGCAACGGCTCGACCCCGCCGACAACGCTGGTGCCACCGCCGAAGGGGACGACGGCGATGCCCTCGGTGGCGCAGATCTCGAGCACCCGGCGCAGGGACTCGGCGTCCGCCGGCATCAGCACCGCGTCCGGCGCCGCCTCCAGGGAGCCGATGCGCATCCGCGCGAGGTCGGCGTAGCCGCGGCCGCTGGCGTGCCGCAGCCGGTCCTCCTGCGAAGTGAAGACATTCTCGGCACCGACCGCCGTGCTCAGCGCCTCCGGCAGCGCCTCGGCCGGCGGCAGCGAAAAGCCGTCGAGCTGCGCCGCCAGCGGCCACGCCTCCAGAGCCCCGATCCGCTCCCGCAGCACACCCAGTGCCACGTCGTCGAGCTCCGCCGGCACCGCCGGGTCTCCCCAGCCCCACCACTTCGTGTCGCGCCGCGGGGTCACGTCAGCGCCCTCTCGATTCCGTCCAGGGCCTCATCCAGGGTCGCGCCCTGACCACGGCGCATCATCACCGAGCCGAGGCGGGACATGCCGCGCAGGGTCTGGACCGAGGCGAGGCTGACCTCGGTGCCGCCGTCGGCGCCGCGCAGGCCGATCTCCACCCGCGAGGCGCGCAGATGGCGCTCGAACGGCGTCCCCTCAAGCTCTTGCTCCCAGACGTAGCGCTCGTTCTCAGCCGCGCTGAGGCAGCGGTAGTCGGCCCGCACGCCGCGGCCCTCGGCGGTCTCCAGGACCTTGGTCCACTGGCCGCGGCGGCCGCTGCCCTTGCCCTGTCGGTCGACGTTCTCGACCCGCGTAGTCCGCGGCCACCAGCGGGGCAGGCTGTAGGGATCGGAGACGAGCGCCCAGACCTCACCGGGGTCGGCCGCGATCGTCCGTTTGCGCGTCACCCGCGGCACCGCGCCGCGACTCAGTCGCCGGCCAGGCGCCGCAGGTCGCGCACCAGCAGTAGATGCTTGAGGTGGCTGACCGTCGCCGCCAGGCTTTCCAGGCTCTGCAGCGCCTCCTTGCGGCGCTCCGGATTGCGCGAGCGCAGCGAGGGGCCGAGCAGCGCTTCCAGCAGCTGCGCCTCGCGGTCGGCGGAGGAGCGGAAGACGCGCAGGTTGCGGGCCCCGACACCGACCCGGGAGAGTTCGTTGGCGGCGCGGACGATCTCGCGGTCGGTCTCGTCGTAGACCGTTTTCCCCTCGCGTTTCTCGGGCTGCACGATCCCGAAGTTCTCCAGCTCGGCGATCAGCTCCTCGCGGGCGCCGGTCTCCTCCACGACCTCGTCGAGGGTGAGGAATGCGCGCGAGGTGTCGACCAGGATCGCCCGCCGCACGGCGCCGCCGGCGGGCTTGCGGTCCCCATCGCCGCCGAGCACCATGTCTCCGCCGGCCGCGAGCTCCTGGCGGATCACCCGCAGCGGCAGGAACTCGTCGCGCTGCAGGCGCAGGATCGTCCGCAGCCGCTCGACGTCGGACTGGCTGTAGAGGCGATAGCCGCCGGAGGTGCGGCGCGGGCTCAGCAGCTTCTGGTCCTCGAGGTAGCGGATCTTCGAGATCGAGACGTCGTCGAACTCGCCCTGGAGGATCTTGCAGACGGCGCCGATCGTCAGCGCCTTGCGGGGGCGGCTGGCTGATTCCGGCGTCCGTGCCGGCTGCTCGGAGACAGGCATCGTCCTAACGCTCCAGGTAGCTCAGCTTGTACTTGCCGACCTGGATCTCGTCGCCGTCGGCGAGCCGGTGAGACTCGATCCGGCGCCGGTTCACGTAGGTGCCGTTGAGCGAGCCGAGGTCGTCGATGTAGAGGCCGTCGCGCCGTCGCACTAGCAGTGCGTGGTTGCGGGACACGGTGACGTCGTCGAGGAAGACACCGGCGTCGGGACTGCGGCCGATGCTGACCCGCTCCTCCTCGATGCTGAAGCTCTCCCCCGCGCGACCACCGCCGGCGCGAATCACCAGCGCCGCCCCGGCCTCCGAGACCACCTCGTCGATGTCGACCGGCTGCATGTCGCCGGTCTCGTCGACCCGGTAGGTCATCGTCGTCGGGTCCTCCCCGCCCTCGCTGGGGCCGCCCAAATACGCACCGCACTTCTGGCAGTAGTTGGCGCCCTCGGGGTTGGCGAACCCGCACTCGGGACAGTGGACGGCCATGGTCGCTCCCGGGCGCTCAGGCGGCCGGATCGTCCTCCGGCGCGCTCTGCGCCTTGCCCGCGAGGATCTCGGTCAGCTTGCTGACGTCGTCGCCGGAGATCATCGAGTCGCCGCGCTCGTGCTTGTCGCGCAGCCGGTTGACCAGCTCGGCGCGGAGGATGTCGATCTTCCCGTGCAGGACGCGCCGCTTGTAGGAGATCTCGTTCTCTTCCTCGGTGAGGCTGTCGATCAGGTCCTTCAGCTCCTTGTCGCTGAGCGAGCCGAGATCGGGAAAGGTGTCCTCCATCGTGCTCCTATCTCGGGGCGCACCGGGCGCCTCCGTTTGCGCGGGGGACGATTATAGGTCGAGCGACCTTCAAGGTTCAACTCCAGGTTGAAGGTTGCCCGGAATGGCAGTCAGCTTGCAGCGGCGCGTGCCTGCACCGCGCGCCTGCCGGCCTGCGCGTAGAGCACGGTGGCGAGGATCGCCATCGCCAATCCCCAGGCGACCAGCGCCGTCGCCACCAAGCCGGGCGCGAAGAGCGCCAGCCAGATCCCGCCCATGGTCGGGAAGACGGCGATCCGCCCCGGCCAGTTGATCTCGATGTCGACCCCGTGGCGCAGCCCGTACTGGGCGAGGAAGAGCATTGCCAGCTCCCGCAGGGCAAGCACCAGCAGCAGCCAGCGCGGCAGCAGCTCGAAGCTCCAGCAGACGACCGCGCCGGCGAGCACGGTGAGGCGGTCGACGAGCGGGTCCAGTAGCGCCCCGAGGCGGCTGTACTGGCCGGTGACCCGGGCGAGGAAGCCATCTACATAGTCGCCGGCGGCGATCGCCCAGAAGACCATCGCGGCGGCGAACGAGGTTCCGTCCTCGGTGTTGTAGGCCATCACCATGAAGACCGGGATCGCCGCCAGGCGCAGGTAGCCGACCAGGTTGGGAAGCGTCCACGGGTGCAGCGGCTCGCCGCGGCGGGTCGTGGTCGGCGGCGGGGCGCTGCGGTCGAGGCCGAAGAGGCGGCGCGCGCGGCCGCGCCCGAAGGGGTTCTTCTCAGACATCGGCGCCGGCGTCGCCGGCCGCCAGGCCCTCGAGCAGCGTCACGGCCTGGGCGGCGGCGTCGTCGACCGGGAGCTTGTGCTCGGCGCCGCTCGCCCGCTCGGAGGCCTCGACCACGCCCTCGGCGAGGCCGCGGCGGCCGGCGACGACCCGCAGCGGGCAGCCGAGCAGCTCGGCGTCGGTCAGCTTCTCCCCCGGGCCAGCGTCGCGGTCGTCGTAGAGGACCTCGGCGCCGGCGGCGAGCAGCTGCTCGTAGATCGCATCGGCGGCCTCGCGCTCGGGCTCTCCGGCCTTGGCCAGGGAGACGAGGTGGATGTCCCAGGGTGCGAGTGCGGGCGGCCAGACGATGCCGTTCTCGTCGGCGCGCTGCTCGATCGAGGCGGCGACGATCCGGGCCGGGCCGATCCCGTAGGAGCCCATCACGATCGGCTGCTCCTTGCCGTTCTCATCGAGGTAGGTCGCGCCCAGCGGCACCGAGTACCGGGTCCCCAGCTTGAAGATGTTGCCGACCTCGATCGCGGGCACGATCTCGATCGCCCCACCACCCGGCGCGGTGTCGCCGGCCTCGACCGTGCGCACGTCGAGCTCTTCGAAGGCGAAGTCGCGGCCGGGCTGGATCCCCTTCAGGTGGGTGTCGGGCCGGTTGGCGCCGCTGACGTAGGAGTCGCCGTCGATCGCCACGTCCTTGATGATCGGCAGGTCGAGGCCGGCCGGGCCGATGAAGCCGATCGGCCCCGCCTTCGCTTCGATCTCCTCCACGCTCGCCTGGCGGAAGTCGGCGCCGAGCGCGTTCCGCAGCTTGATCTCGTTCAGGCGGTGGTCGCCGCGGACGAGGACGAGGACCATGCCGCGCCCCTCGACCATCACTGGCAGGGTCTTGATGAAGGCGCCCGCCGGCAGACCTAGATGCGACGCCACCTCCTCGACCTTGGCCAGGCCGGGGGTGTCGACCGCCTCGGGCGCGGGCAGTGCCGGCGGCAGCTGAACCGGCTGCGCGGTCGCCGTCGCGACCTCGACGTTGGCCGCGTACCCGGGCGCCAGCGCCACCTCGTTCTCGCCCGCCGGGCAGGGCGCCATGTACTCGTCGGCACCGGAGCCGCCCATCATCCCGACGTCGGACTCGACCTTGTACCACTGCAGCCCGCAGCGGTCGAAGATCCGCGCGTAGGCACCCGCCTGGAGCTCGTAGGAGCGCGCCAGCCCCTCCTCGTCGCGGTCGAAGGAGTAGGCGTCCTTCATCGTGAACTCGCGGGTGCGCAGCACCCCGGCCCGCGGCCGCGGCTCGTCCCGCTCCTTCGACTGCAGGTGGAACAGCATCAGCGGCAGGTCGCGGTAGGAGCGCACCTCGCGCCCGACGTGGAAAGTCAGCGCCTCCTCGTGGGTCATCGCCAGCACCATCGGCGCTCCCTTGCGGTCTTCGAGCTTGAACAGCTCGTCGATCCCGTAGCGCCCGGTCTTCTCCCAGTTCTCGGCCGGCTGCAGCAGCGGCATCAGCATCTCCTGACACCCGATCGCCGCCATCTCCTCCCGCAGGATCTCTTCGACCTTGTGCAGCGACCGCCACCCCGCCGGCAGGTAGGTCCAAAGCCCGGCCCCCAGCTGCCGGATCAGCCCCGCCCGCACCATCAGCTTGTGCGAAAGCGCCTCCGCATCGGCGGGCGGGTCCTTCAGGGTCGGGAGGAAGGTCTGGGAGAGACGGCTCACGCGGGGAACTTATCCGCTTACAGCAGCGCCACTACGCGCGCGTGAAGCGGCGGCCGGCGGTGGGCGAGGACTCCTCGTCGAGGAGGACTTTGTCGGACTCGCCTTTTTCGACGGCTTCCTTCTCCATCTGGGCGATCTTCTCGGGGGTCAGGTCGCCGGCGTTTTCCTGCTCGATCTTGGCGACCCACTCGGCGCCCTCGCGGGACTCGGTCTCGTCGAACTCGACCTTGCCGCCGCGGTCGAGGCTCTTGTCGATCTCCTCGAAGAGGGTGTCGACGAGCTGGGCCTGGGGCACCTTTCGCAGTGGCTTGCCGTGGGCGAAGATCAGGCCCTCGTCCTTGGCGCCGGCGATCCCGAAGTCGGCGTGGCTGGCCTCGCCAATGCCGTTGACGGCGCAGCCGAGGACGGCGACCTCGACCGGCTCGGCGTAGCTCTCGAGGCGCTGCTCGATTTCGGCCACGACCGAGTCCATGTCGAACTGGAGGCGGCCGCAGGTCGGGCAGGCGATCAGGACCGGGCCGCGCTCGCGCAGCTGCAGCGCCTTGAGGATCTCCCAGGCGACCTTGACCTCCTCCTCGGCGTGGAAGGTCGAGAGGCTGATCCGGATCGTGTCGCCGATCCCGTCGGCCAGCAGCGTGCCCAAGCCGACCGCGGATTTCAGCGAGCCCGCCCATTTGGTCCCGGCCTCGGTCACCCCGAGGTGCAGCGGGTAGGGGATCTTCTCCGAGAGCAGCCGGTTGGCGGCGATCGTGTACGGCACGTTGGTCGACTTGATCGAGACCTTGAAGTTGGTGAAGTCGAGGCCCTCCATCAGCTCGACGAACTCGACGGCGGCGGCGACTAGCGCCTCGACCGGTGCTTCGCGCTCGAGCTCGTGCAGGTGCTTGGGCAGCGAGCCGGAGTTGACCCCGATCCGCATCGGCACGTTCTTCTCGTTCGCCTTGACCGCGACCTCGGCGACTTTCTCGCGCCCGCCGATGTTGCCGGGGTTGAGGCGGATGCAGTGGGCCCCGGCGTCGATCGCTTTCAGCGCCAGGGTGTGGTTGAAGTGGATGTCGGCGATGATCGGGATCGGCGACTCGGCGACGATCGTCCGCAGCGCCTCGGCGTCCTTCTCGCGCGGGACCGCGCAGCGGACGATGTCGGCACCGGCGTCCGCGACCTTGCGGATCTGGTCCATCGTCGCCGTCAGGTTGGCGGTCTCGGTCTTCGTCATCGTCTGCACCGCGACCGGGGCACCGCCGCCGATCGGCACGCCGCCGACGAATATCTGTCGTTTCGAGGCTATGTCCGAAGCGTACCGAGAGGACCTTGCAAGCAGATTGAACCCTGCCGGGGTTTGGGCGGTATAACCCGGCAATGGGCAAGCGCACGCTCGCAATCCTCGGCTCCATCGCTGTCCTCGCCGGGCTGGCCGCCGCCCCCGCCCAGGCGAGCTTCCACCTGATGAAGATCCGCGAGGTCTTCGCCGGCTCGGCCGCCAACCCCGATGCCGCCTACGTGGAGCTGCAGATGTACGCCAGCGGTCAGAACTTCGTCGCCGGCCACTCGATCCGCGTCTACGACGACAAAGGCAAAGAAATTGCCGCCGTCCCCTTCCCCGCAAACGTCGCCCGCGGCGACAGCCAGAGCACGCTCCTGGTCGCGACGCCGCAGCTGGGGATCGCCGCCGACGCCACCCTGCCGACCGGCGTGATCAAAGCCGCGGCCGGCGCCGTCTGCTTCGACGACCTCGACTGCGCCTCCTGGGGCGCCTTCACCGGCGCCGCCTTCATCGCCGGCCCGGCCGGGAATCCCGCCCCGGCGATCCCCGACGGCGTCGCCCTGCAGCGCACGATCGGCCGCGGCTGCGCGACCGCGCTCGACCCCGCCGACGACAGCGACGACAGCGCCGCTGACTTCGTTGCGGTCGCCCCGGCCCCGCGCCCCAACGCCGTCGCCCCCACGGAGCAGCTCTGCACTGGAACCACGACCACCCCGGGGGCCGGCGGCGGCAAAGCCGGCGACGACCACAACCCGCAGACGACGCTGCGGGGCAAGCCCGCCAAGCGCAGCACCGACCGCACCCCTACTTTCCGCTTCACCTCCGACGAGAAGAGCGCCAAGTTCGAGTGCAAGCTCGACGGCAAGCGCTTCCGCCCCTGCCGCTCCCCCTACACGACCAAGTCGCTGGCGCTCGGCCCCCACACCTTCCGCGTTCGCGCCGTCGTCGACGGCCACCACACCGACGCCTCGCCCGCGACCTTCCGCTTCACGGTTCTCGGCAAGCGCCGCTGAGCGCTCGCCCGTCTCGCAATCGCCCGGCGGTCGGGCCTCAGCGCGGGGTGAAGCCGTCGCCGCCGAGGCGGCCGATGTCGTTCGAGAGCCCGATCACGAACAGCACCGCGACCAGGGCGAACCCGATCACGCTCGCCCTTTCCATCACCCGCAAAGAGGCCGGCCGGCCCCGCAGCTTCTCGACCAGGGCCCAGAAGATGTGGCCGCCGTCGAGCGGCAGGATCGGCAGCAGGTTGATCACTCCCAGCGAGAGGCTGACCAGGGCGAGCAGCAGCAGCGCCGGCGCGATACCGACGTCGATCACCTGGTTGGCGACGTCACTGGTGCCGACGACGCCGGAGATTTCCTTGCGCTCTTCCTCTTCGAAGATGTGGGAGAGGACGCGGATCGTGCCCGAGGTGACCATCCACATCCGGTCCAGCGCTTCGGAGGCGGCGGCGCCGGCGCTGAGATCGGCCGGGACCGAGCCGTAGGAGAAGCCAACCAGGGCGCGTTTCGCCGCTTTGTCGTACTCGGGACTGACGGTGATCGTTTGCAGCTGGCCGTCGCGGCGGATCGTCAGCTGGGCCGGAGTGGCGGCGACGCAGCCGTCGACCTGCTTGCCGGCGCATTCGTGCGAGCCGACCTGTTTGCCGAACCTTTCCAGGCGGTCTTCCGTACTGAGAGCGGCGAACCGCTTGCCGTCGACAGCGACGATCTCATCGCCCGACTGCAGCACCTCAGCCGCCGGGCTGCCGGAGCGGATCTCGCCGACCGACTGATCGACCTTCTCGAAGGAGGTCATGTAGACGCCGAAGAGGATCGCGAAGGCGAGGACGATGTTCACTGCCGGGCCGGCACCGATCGTGACGATCCGCTTCCAGACCTTCTGCTCGTAGTACAGCCGCCCCTCCGAGCCCTCTGGGACCTCTTCCTCCCGGGTCATGCCGCTGATCTTCACGTAGCCGCCGAGCGGGATCGCTTTGATCCCGTACTCGGTCTCGCCGCGTTTGAACGACCACAGGGTCGGGCCGAAGAAGAGGAAGAAGCGCTCGACCCGCATCCCGGTCGCCTTGGCCGCCACGAAGTGCCCGCACTCATGGAGGAAGATCAGCAGGGTGAAGCCGAGGAAGATCCAGAGCCAGTTCATGCAGGAGTCAACCCCCTAATGCCCGCTTCGGTGCGGTGCCTGGCCTCGGCGTCGGCGGCGAAGAGGTCGTCGAAGTGGGAGACCGCCTGCGCCGGCATCTCACCCAGCACCTGCTCGACCAAAGCGGCGATCCCGGTGAAGGGGATGCGCCCGTCGAGGAAGGCGGCGACCGCGACCTCGTCGGCGGCGTTCAGAACGCAGGGCGCCGTCCCCCCTGCCGCTCCCGCCTCCAGCGCCAGTCGCAGGCAGGCGAAGGTCTCCAGGTCGGGCTGCTCGAAGGTGAGCTCGCCGACCGCGGCGAGGTCCAGCTGCGGCACGTCGACGTCGGCCCGCTCGGGGTAGTGGAGGGCGTAGGAGATCGGCACCCGCATGTCGGGGTAGCCGAGGTGGGCCAGCGAGGACCCGTCGTTGAGGTGGATCAGCGAGTGGACGAGCGACTGGGGATGGACGACGACCCCGATCCGCTCGTAGCCGACGCCGAACAGGTGGTGCGCCTCGATCGCCTCGAAGCCCTTGTTCATCAGCGTCGCCGAGTCGATCGTGATCCGCCCCCCCATCGCCCAGGTCGGGTGCGCGAGCGCGTCCTCGACCCCGACGCCGCCGAGATCGGTACGGCCGCGGAAGGGGCCGCCGGAAGCGGTGAGGACGAGCTTCGTGACCGTGCCTGGGGCCTCGCCGCCGACCAGCTGGTGCAGCGCTGAGTGCTCGGAGTCGACCGGGACCAGGCGCGCTCCGGTCGCCTCAGCCAGGGCCATCACCAGCTCCCCGCCGATCACCAGGCTCTCCTTGTTGGCGAGGGCGACGTCGATCCCCTCGGTCAGTGCGACCACGGTCGAGCCGAGGCCGGCAGCGCCGACGATCCCGTTGAGGACGAGGTCGGGCTCGGAGGCGGCGATCAGCTCCCGCACCCCCTCCTCCCCCTCCAGGACCCGCCCGCTCCAGGCGTCACGGGCCTTGGCAGCCGCCGCGGGGTCCGCGAGCGCGATCGTCGGCACGCCGTGCTCGCGAGCCTGCTCGACCGTCAGCTCCCAGCTGGACCCAGCCGCGAGCCCGACCGCCTGCAGCTGCTCAGAGGCGCCGATCACCTCCAGCGCCTGCGTCCCGATCGACCCCGTCGAGCCAAGTATCAAGACCTTCTTCATCGACCCGAAGAATACGGAGGCCGACTCACGCGTCTGCTCTGACCCGCCCTGTGCACGTGTCACAGCAGACGCGTGGCGGAGCGGACTCAGTAGACCAGGGCAATCGCGAGGTAGTAGCCGACGACTACGGTGAAGAAGACGGCGTCGAGGCGGTCGAGGATGCCGCCGTGGGGGCCGAACAGGGTGCCGGTGTCCTTGGTCCCGAGGTCGCGCTTCAGCAGCGACTCGAAGAGGTCCCCGATCGGGGCGACGGCAGCTACGGCGGCGCCGATCAGGAGCGCGTCGGTCCCCGAGAGCCAGTCCTGGTACAGGCCGGCGAACCAGAAGCCCATGGTGCCGATCAGGAAGCCGCCGATCAGCCCCTCCAGGGTCTTGTTCGGCGAGATGTTGGGGAAGACGTGGTGGCTGCCGAACATGCGCCCGGTCGCGTAGGCGGCGGTGTCGGCGACGAAGGTGCCGACGAGGACGTCGATCAGCAAGGCGCCGCCGTGGTCGGGCAGGTCGCGCAGCAGTACCGCGTGGACCAGCGGAATGCCGATCCAGACGATTCCCAGCAGCGTCACCGAGATGGAGACGGTCACCCCATGGCGGTAGCGCTCGCCGGCGCCGAAGAAGAAGAGCAGCGGGAAGGCGGCGGCGAGCGCCATCAGGACGTTGAAGGAGGTGCCGAAGTGGGCGGCGACGATCAGCCCCGCGACGGCGGCGTAGGCGGGGATCGGGATCGGCCGCGCGCCCTCGGCCATCGCCAGGTACTCACGCAGGCAGAGAGCGCCGATCGCCAGCATCGCCGCCGCGAAGACGATCCCGCCGGCGACCACGATCGCGATCGCGAAGGCGATCCAGGGCAGCGCCACCACGATCCGCTTGACCGTCTCGCCGCGCGGGCCGCGCCGCTTCTTCGGCCGCGGCTCCCGCGGCGGTTTCGGCGCCGGCTGCGGATCCGGCTCGAAGTCCTCGTCGTTGAAGATTTCCACGGTCACGTGCGGGCTCCAAAGCGCCGCTGTCGGTTCGCGTACTCCCCCAGCGAGGCCTCGAAGGCGGCGCGGTCGAATTCGGGCCAGAGCTCGTCGCGGAATACCAGCTCCGAGTAGGCGCACTGCCAGAGCAGGTAATTAGAGACGCGGTGCTCGCCGCTGGTTCGGATCAGGAGGTCGGGATCGTGCATCTCGGGCGCGTAGAGGTGGCTTCGGAACTCCTCCTCGGAGCCCCCCTGGAAGCTTCGCGCTGCGTCGACGATCTCCGCCCTGCCGCCGTAGTTGAAGGCGACGAAGAAGGCGATCCGGTCGTTCCCGGCGGTGGTCTCTTCGGCCCAGCTCATGCGCTCGACCAGGGCCGGGTCGACCCCCTCGCGGCGGCCGATGAAGCGCATCCGCACGCCTTCGTCGTTCAGCTCCGGCGTCTCCGCCTCGATTCGCTCGCCGAACATCTGCATCAGCCCTGCCACCTCCTGCTCGGAGCGGCTCCAGTTCTCGGTCGAGAAGGAGAAGACGGTCAGCTCCTCTACCCCCAGCTCGGCCGCGTCGCGCAGCCGTTCCTTGACCACGTCCGCCCCCGCCCGGTGCCCCTCCAGCACCGGCAGCCCGCGCGCCTGCGCCCAGCGGCCGTTGCCGTCGGTGATGATCGCAACGTTTTTGGGCGCGGTCACGCCAGCGACCGCCTCAAACCTCGAGGATTTCCTCTTCCTTGCCCTTGAGGAGCGAGTCGATCTCGGCGATCGCCTCGTCGGTCTGCTTCTGCAGCGTCGCCTCAGCGCGCCGCTCGTCGTCCTCCCCGGCTTCGCCTTCTTTTTTCAGCTCGCGCAGGTCGTGCATGATGTCGCGGCGCACGTTGCGGACGGCCACGCGGCCCTCCTCGGCGACGCCGTGGACGACCTTGACCATCTCCTTGCGCCGCTCCTCGGTCAGCTCCGGGATGGCCAGCCGGATCACGTTGCCGTCGTTGCTCGGCGTCAGGCCGACGTCGGACTCCTGGATCGCTTTCTCGATCCCGCCCAGGGCGCCCTTGTCGAACGGGGTGACGGTGAGCAGACGGGCGTCGGAGGTCGCGACGTTGGCCAGCTGCTTCAGCGGCGTCGGGTTGCCGTAGTAGTCGACGACAATCCGGTCCAGCAGATGCGGGGAGGCGCGGCCGGTGCGGACCGTGGCAAGCTCGCCACGACTCGACTCGACCGACTTCGTCATCCGCCCCTTGGCGTCCTCAAGCAGTTCGTCGATCAGCTCCACCGGCACCGTCCTCGCTATGCGGCCGGTCCGTTGGAGACCAGCGTTCCCACCTTCTCGCCGGAGACGATCCTATCTATGTTCAGCTCGTCGCCCATGTTGAAGACGTAGATCGGCAGATCGTTGTCCATGCAGAGCGAGAGCGCGGTCGAGTCCATCACCTTGAGCCCGCGCTCGATCGCCTCGCGGTGGCTGATCGCGGGGATGAACTTGGCGCCGGGGTTGGTCGCCGGGTCGGCGTCGTAGACGCCCTCGACGCCGTTCTTGGCCATCAGGATCGCCTCGGCGTGGATCTCCAGCGCGCGCAGCGCCGCCGCGGTATCGGTGGTGAAGAACGGGTTGCCGGTCCCGGCGGCGAAGATCACCACGCGGCGCTTCTCCAGGTGGCGCATCGCACGGCGGCGGATGTAGGGCTCGGCGACCTCCTTGACGTCGATCGCCGACATCACCCGGGTGTGCTGGCCGAGCCGCTCCAGCGCGTCCTGCAAGGTGAGTGCGTTCAGCACCGTCGCCAGCATGCCCATGTAGTCGCCGGTCGCCCGGTCCATGCCGCTGGCGGCGCCGTCAAGGCCGCGGTAGATGTTGCCGGCGCCGACCACGATCGCCACCTCCACCCCACGCTCGTGGACCGCCGCCACCTGGCGGGCGATCCGGTCCACCTCAGCACCGTCGGTGCCGAAGTCGAGGCCCCCCATCAGGGCCTCGCCGGAGAGCTTCAGCAGGATGCGCCCGAAGCGCGGCTCGGGAGAGTCAGTCACTGGGGACGACTCTATTCGCCGACGCGGAAATAGGTGAAGCGGGCGATCTGAACGTTCTCGCCAGTTTTCGCCGCCATCTCCTGGCGCAGCTCCTCGATCGTCTTCGAGTCGTGTTTCTCGGTGTTGACGTGGGTCTGGTCGAGCAGCGCCACTTCGCTCGCCCACTTGCTGAGCTGCCCCTCGACGATTTTCTCGACCACGTTGTCCGGCTTGCCTTCTTCGCGCGCCTTCTCTTCGAACACGCGCTTTTCGGCGTCGCGCTCGTCCTGCGGGATCTCCTCGGTGGAGACATAGCTGGGGGCGGTCGCGGCGGCGTGCAGGGCCACCTGGTAGGCGAAGGCGCGGAAGTCCTCGGTGCGGGCGACGAAGTCGGTCTCGCACTGGACTTCGACCATCGCCCCGACCTTGTCGTTGGCGTGGATGTAGGAGGCGATCACGCCCTCGTTGGTACCACGGCCTTCGCGCTTGGCGGCGGAGGCCTGGCCCTTCACCCGCAGCAGCTCGACCGCGCGCTCGACGTCGCCCTCGGCCTCGCTCAGCGCGGCTTTGCAATCCATCATCGCCGCTCCGGTCCGATCCCGGAGCGCCTTCACGTCAGCAGCGCTGATGCTCATTTGCCCTCTCCCTCTTTCTGCTCAGTCTCTGGTGCCGCCGGGGTCTCCTCGGCCTGCGGCTCCTCTGCTTTCGCCGGGGCCTCCTCCTTGGCCTCGGCGGCCGGCTGCGCCGGCTCGCTGGGCGCGGCGGTCTCTTTCGGAGCCTCGGGCGCTTTCGCCGCTGGAGCGTCCGGTGCTTTCGGAGGCGGCGGCGCGTCGGGCGTCTGCGGGACTTTGGCCTGGACCGCCTGCGCCTGTGCAGCCGCAGTCGCTTTCGCGGCTTTCTCGGCCTCTTCGGCGGCTTTTTTCGCTTCCTCGGCTTCGACCCGGGCTTTCTCTTCTTCCTCGCGCTTCTTCCGCTCTTCCTCGTCCTTTTTGCGCCGCGCCATTTCCTCGGCGATGCGCTTCTCCTCCTGCACCCGCCAGGCGCTGGAGCCCTCCTCGACGGCGGCGCCGATGGTGCCGATGACCAGCTCACAGGAGCGGATCGCGTCGTCGTTGCCGGGGATCACGAAATCGACCGGCGTCGGGTCGCAGTTGGTGTCGACCAGGCCGATGATCGGGATCCGGAGCCGCGCCGCCTCGTGGACCGCGATCTCCTCGGTTTTCAGATCGGTGACGAAGACCGCGTCAGGCAGCCGGTCCATATCGCGGACGCCGCCGAGGTTGAACTCGAGCTTGGCGAGTTCGGCCTCCATCCCCATCCGCTCCTTGGTCGGGAGCAGGTCGAGTTTGCCCTCCTCTTTCCAGCCGTTGAGCTCGTGCAGGCGGGCGATCCGGCCCGACATCGTGTTGAAGTTGGTCAGCAGGCCACCCAGCCAGCGTTTGTTGACGTAGGGCATCTTGCAGCGTTCGGCCCATTCCTGGACCACGTCGCGAGCCTGCTTCTTGGTGCCGACGAACAGCACCGTGCCGCCGCCGCTGGCGAGCTCGCCGGCGAAGCGGCGGGCGTTCTCCAGCAGGGCCTCGGTCTGCAGCAAGTCGATGATGTGGATCCCGTCCAGCTCGCCGAAGATGAAGCGGCGCATGTTCGGGTTCCAGCGGCGCGTCTGGTGGCCGAAGTGGACTCCGGCCTCGAGCAGCTCTTTCAGGCCTGCCTCGGGCATAGCGTTCTCCTTGTCGGTCGTGGTGCAGCTCTCCCGCCGCGCTTGCCGGGACCTGACGCGGGCGCCAGGCAGGATCCGGTTCGCTTTCGAACGGGGTTAGGGAATTGGTTCGAGGATTGTAGAGAGGTGCGGCTAGCCGGCGCGGGCCGCATCCAGCGCCACCGCAAGGTCCGCCGGCAGCGGCGACTCGAAGCTGATCTGCTCGCCGCTGCGCGGGTGCTCGAAGGCGAGCCGGTGGGCGTGGAGAAACTGGCGCTCGAGGCCGTAGCGCTCGGCCCCGCCGTAGGTCACGTCCCCGGTCAGCGGGTGGCCGATCGCGGCGAAGTGAGCGCGGATCTGGTGCGTGCGGCCGGTCTCCAGCTTCGCCTCCAGGTAGGTCTCCCGGGTCAGCAGCTCCTGCACGGTGAAGTGGGTGCGGGCCAGGCGCGAGGCGGCGCCGGAGACGGCCATCCGGTGGCGCTGGCGCGAGGCGCGACCGATCGGGGCGTCGATCGTCCCGGTGCGGGAGGCGATCCGCCCACCCGCCAGGGCCAGGTAGACGCGTTCGACCTCGCGCGCCTGGACCAGCGCCTGCAGCGCCGCGTGGGTCTCGTCGTCGCGGGCGACGACCAGCAGCCCGCTGGTGCCTTTGTCGAGCCGATGGACGATGCCCGGGCGCTCGGGGTCGCCGCCGCCGAGGATCTCCCCCAGCTCGTCGACCAGGGTCGGGCCGGTGTGCGAGGGCGCCGGGTGGACGACCAGGCCCGCCGGCTTGTCGACCACGGCCAGGAACTCGTCGAGGTGGACGATCCGCAGCTCAGCCATCCGCGCGCTTGGGCTCTTGCCGCTCGGCTTCGCGCAGGTAGATCCAGACGAGGAGCACCACGCCACAGGTGATCGCGACGTCGGCGAGGTTGAAAGGCGGCCAGGCCGAGATGTCGATGAAGTCGGTGACCTCGTCGAGGCGGACACGGTCGATCAGGTTGCCGATCGCGCCTCCGGCCAGGAGCCCCGCCGCGATCCACATCCCCGGCCGGGCGGGGTTGCGCGAGAAGAGGTAGAGGACGACGCAGAGCGCGCCCAGGGTGACGACGATCAGCGGCGCCCCGGCACCGCCGGCAATCCCGAAGGCGACGCCGCGGTTGTGCGAGAGGGTGAGCCCGAGCGGGCCGAGCACGTCGACCTGCTCGCCGACCGTCAGCTGCGCCTCGATCACCGCCTTCGCGACCTGGTCGAGGATCACGACCAGCAGGCAGAGCGCAGCTGCCAGCCACCAGGCGCGAGCGGCCGGCGCGGTCACCCTTTGATCAGGCCGACGACAACCGCCTGCAGCAGGAAGAGGACGATGATCCCGACCATCGGGCTGAGGTCGAGCGCGAAGCCGCCGCCGCCGACCGGCGGCAGGAAGCGGCGGAAGAAGTTGAGGTACGGGTTGGTCGTCTCGGTGATGAAGTCGAGGACCGAGCGCAGCCAGGGCCGGTAGGGCATCCGCGGCACGTAGGAGATGAGGATGTTGCAGAAGATCAGCGCGATGTAGACGATGAACAGGGCGCCCACGTAATCGGCGACGTCGGCGCGACTGAGGGCCAGCGGCAGCCCGCTCATCCCCGCATCCTCTCCAGCGAGGCCTCGACCGCCGCCTCGAAGGCGCGGCGGGCGCCTTCGCGGTCGAGCGCTTCCAGCCCGGCTTCGGTGCTGCCGCCGGGTGAGGTGACGGCTTTGCGGACGTCGGCCGGGTGGTTGGCGCGCAGCAGCTCGGCCGTGCCGGCGGTCGTCTCCACCACCAGCTCCAGGGCCAGCTCAGGATCAAGGCCCGCCGCGGCGCCGGCGTCGGCCAGGGCCTCGACCGCGAGCGCCAGGTAGGCCGGCGCGCAGCCCATGATCGCCGTCGCCTCGTCGAAGTCGGAGTCGGGCAGCTCGACCACGTGTCCGAGCAGATCGAGCTTCTCGCGGGCGGCCGCTGAGATATCCCCCGCGACGCAGATCACGCCCTGGCGCACCTCGACGCCGACGTTCGGCATCGTCCGCAGCACCGAGGCCCCCGGAAACGCCGCCTGCAGCCGCTCCAGCGACGTCGCCGCGAGGATCGAGACGACCTCCCGCGCGGCTGCCAGGCCAGGCGCCACGGCCTCCAGCTGCGCCGGCTTCACTGCCAAGACCAGGAGGTCAGCGCGCTCCGCCACCTCAGCGTTGGCTAGCGCCTCTCCCCCGAGCTCCGCGGCCAGCTGCGCCGCCCGGCCGGAGCCGCTGTCGGAGAACAGCATCGAGTCGAACTCCCCCGCCCAGCCGCGGGCGATCGCGGCGGCCATGTTCCCGGAACCGATGAACCCGACGACCATGGCCGGGAGACTATCCCCGTACCGGGTGCCGCGAAGCGAGGACAGCGGGAGCTAGGACTGGTTGAAGAAGCCCTTGTCGATCAGCCTCGCCTTTTCCTCGGCGGAGACCTCGACGTTGCGGGGCGTCAGCAGGAACATCTTCTCGGCGATCCGCTGCATGCCGCCGTCCAGGGCGTAGGTGAGGCCGGAGCAGAAGTCGATCATCCGCTTCGAGAGCTCGTGGTCGGCGGTCTGCAGGTTGAGGATCACCGGGACCGAGCGTTTGAACTGGTCGGCGACCTGCTGGGCGTCGTTGAAGTTGCGCGGAATCACCAGGTGGACCTGGATGTCGCCGCCGTTGTCGACCGGGCGCAGCGTGCGGGTGCGGCTGGCGGCGATCGGCTCGTCGTCGGCGAAGATGTCGTCGATCTCGTCGCGGCGGGCGCGGCGCGAGGTCGGCAGGCGGCGGACCGAGCTCTGCTCGCCGCGCTCGCGGCGAGCCTCAAAGACTTCCTCCGTGCCCGTCTCGGGCTCGAAGTCGTCTTCGTACTCGGGACCGTAGTCGTGGTCCTCCGCGAGTCCGAAGTAGACGAGTGCTCTATGCCAAGTGTCTCTCAGGGCCATATGCAGGCGTCATTCGGCCTAAAGCGGCCGAGTCCTCTACGCAATAGCAGGGAGATTAGCGTCGTTTCACACAAAGAGGGCGGTGCCGAGGCGGACGATCGTCGCTCCCTCCTCGACCGCGATCCGCCAGTCCTGCGAAGTCCCCATCGAAAGACGGTCCAGCCCGTGCTCCCCGGCGAGCTCCGCCAGGCGGGCAAAATGGGGGCGCGAGTCCTCCGGGCTCTGGCTGAAGGGCGGCATCGTCATCAGCCCGGAGACGCGGACCGGGCAGCGGGCGATGAACTCGCCGAGCTCCGCCGGGCCCACCCCGCCCTTCTCCTCCTCACCGCTGACGTTGACCTCGACCAGGACCTCGGTCTCGGACGTCCCGTGCTTCTCCAGCTGCGCGAGGACGGAGTCGGTCGCAACCGAGTGGATCAGCCGGCAGAGCGGCACCACCTGCTTCACCTTGCGGCTCTGCAGGTTGCCGATGAAGTCCCACTCGAACTCGCCGCCCCAGCGCTCGTGCTTGGCGGCAAGGTCCTGCTGGCGGTTCTCGCCGACCAGGCGGACTCCGGCCTCGGCCAGCGTCCCCATCTCCTCCAGAGGCACGTACTTGGTCGCAGCCAACAGCTCGACGCTGTCTCCAGTCACCTCGCGGATGCGCTCCAGGTTGGCGGCGACCTTGGCCGCCTCGATCCCGTGGATCAGCCCCGCCATCAGCCCGCTTTCCCCGTAAGCCAGCCGAGCCCGGCCTGGCGCCCGGTGCGACCGGCGTCGCGGCGGTGGGAGAAGAAGACCTCGGGGTTGCAGGAAGTGCAGAGGTCGGCGGACTCGACGGTCTCGACGCCGGCAGCGGCCAGAAGGCGCCGCGCCACCTCCGGCAGGTCGAGCATGCGCCCGGAGGCTATGCCATCGCCCAGGCCAGAGAAGGCGTCGAGCACCTCCTCCCCCACCTCGTAGCAACACGGGCCGATCCCCGGCCCGACCGCCGCCGCCGTAGCACCAACCGCCGCGGCCCCATCGGCCACGATCCCCGCGGCGAGCCCCCGCCACCCGCAATGCAGCACCGCCATCCCTCCGGGTCCATGCAGCACCACGGGCAGGCAGTCCGCCACGAACACGAGCCCCGCCACTCCCGGCTCGCGCACGATCTGCCCGTCGGCCTCGGGCAGCTCAGCGGGAATTGTCGAGTTTGTCGGCCATACCCCGACAAACTCGACAATTCCGCTGGCATCCGCGTCTAATAGCTGCTTTCCGTGGACCTGCCGGGCGTGGGCGATCCGGTTGTGGCGAAGGGCCGCAGCGAGGCGGCGGCGGTTCTCGATCACCGTCTTGGGTTCGTCTTCGGTCAACAGGCCGAGATTGAGACTGTCGAAGGGGGCCTTGCTTCCTCCGCCCTGTCGGGTTGAGAACGCCGCGGTGGCACCGCCGAGTTCGGCCTCGAGCCAGCGCACGCCGTCACTTTCGCGCCACTCCATGCCCACACCCTACGAGCCGCCAACCGCATGCACTTTGTCACCCTCTGGGTTACAAAGTGCATCGCACCTACGAGGGTTGCTCGTCGCGAGCAGCGGCGAGGGCCGTGGCAAGCTCCGCGTCGCGATCCACGACCACGCCATCGAGCTTGGCCCGCAGCGCCGCCGCCAGGCCACGGCCTACGGCCGGACCCTCGGGGATGCCGGCGGCGATCAGGTCGGCACCGTCGATCTCGAGGGCGACCGCTCGCCACTCGGAGATGTAGGGGTCGAGCCACTCGGCGCCGAGCGCGCGCGCCAGCACCAGCTCGACCGGATTGCGCCGCCCGGCCAGCGCCACTCCCTCTGATGGACTCTCGGGATTGGTGGCGGCTAGCGCCGCCTCTCCCCCTTCAGGTTTCAAGACGGCAGCCAGCACGGCATCGGCTCGCTCCACCTCGCCCTTCCAAGGCTCCCGCGCGAGCAGCGCCCCGACCTCGGAGGCGAGCGCCGTGCCCCCGTCCCTCAACTCAACCAGCCCCCACCCGGCCAGCAGCTCGAACCCTTTCGGCGCGGTGCCTTCAGCAGCCAGCCGCCGCAGCTCCGCCCAACGCCGGTCCTCGGACACCGTCCCGAGATCCGTCTCCCTCAGCAGCCGCTTCGTCCCCTCCTCCAGCTCGAATCCCAGCCGCGCCGCGTACCGCGCGGCACGGATCGCCCGGGTCGGGTCGTCCTCGAAAGAGCGCGCGTGGAGCACCCGGAGCAGGCCGCGATCGAGATCCTCGCGGCCGCCATGCGGATCCACCAGGGCGGGCTCGCCCCCCACCGGCACAGCCATCGCATTAACCGTGAAGTCGCGCCGTCCCAGATCCTGCTCGACACTCGCCGCCGGGGCCACGTCCGGCAGCGCCCCGGGCTCCGCGTAGGTCTCGGTCCGCGCCGTCGCCAGGTCCACCTCGTTGCCCGCGATCTCGACCTTGGCGGTGGCGAAGCGCTCGTGCTCGACCGGGTCGGCGCCGAGCGAGCGCCCCAGCGCCGCCGCGTCGCCGACCACGACCAGGTCGAGGTCGGCCCGGCCGCGCCCCAGCAGCTGGTCGCGGACCGCCCCGCCGACCACGTAGAGAGGGTCCGCGGTCGCCGCGGCGACCGCATCGAGCTCGGGGTGCTCCGCGCGCAGGCCGGCGACGAGGCCCTCGATCTCGCTCGATTGGCTCGGCATCGTTCCCCTTCCCTACCATGATTCCGTCTGCGGATGAGGGGTCGGCGGAAAGGGAGACAGCGTTTGCTCGCGGCCGGGGCGCTGGTCGGCGTCGTGCTGCTCGCCGCCGGCGCGGTCCTCTTTGCCGGCGCCGGGACGACGCGCTGGCGCGGACGCGCTCGCCACAATGCCCCGGACGAGGCTGGCGCCACCGAGCTCGTCCGCAACGCCACCCCGCAGCCGGACTGGGAGCCACATCACGGCCCGGTCCCGATCCTCGAGTACCACGAGCTGGGCGAAGCGCCCGCCGGGGCCCCGTACCCGGAGCTGTTCGTCCCCCGCCCGGAATTCCGCCACGAGCTCGAATGGCTCGACGGCCACGGCTACGAGGCGGTGACCCTGGAGGAGGTGGAGGACGCCTGGTACGGGGACGGGACGCTGCCGGCGAAGCCGGTCGTCCTCTCCTTCGACGATGGCTACCGACCGCAGTTCACCTTCGCCCTGCCGCAGCTGCGCAAGCACGGCTGGCCCGGGGTGCTCAACCTCAAGGCCGAAGGCTCCGACCTCTACGAAAGCAACGTCAAGGCGATGCTCGCCGCCGGCTGGGAGCTTGCCTCGCACACCGTCCACCACTCCGACCTGACCACGCTCGACGCGGCCGGGCTGAGCGAGGAGCTGTCCGGCTCGCGGCGCATGCTGCAGCGCGAATACGGGGTCCCGGTCGAGAACTTCTGCTACCCGGCCGGGGAGTACGACGAAGCCGTGATCGCCGCCGTCGAAGCGGCTGGCTACGAGGGAGCGACGACTGAGATCCCCGGCTACGCGCAGCCCGACACGCCTTACGAGCTGGCCCGCTTCGAGATCCTCGGCTCCAGCGGGGTCGCCGGGATGGCGGCCGACCTCGGCTCGGGCTGACCCGCGCCGGCTAGAGCCGGACCGGGATGCCGTCGGCGGCGAGCCGTTCCTTCGCCTCGCGCACCCGGAACTGGCCGTAGTGGAAGATCGAGGCAGCTAGCACCGCGTCGGCACCGCCCTTGGAGATCGCCTCGCTCAGGTGGCCGAGCTCACCGGCGCCGCCGGAGGCGATCACTGGCACCGGCACGGCGTCCGCGACCGCCCGGGTGAGAGCGAGGTCGTAGCCGTCATTGGTTCCATCGCGGTCCATGCTGGTCAGCATGATCTCCCCCGCCCCACGCTCGACCGCCTCTTCAGCCCAGCCGACCGCGTCGCGTCCCTCGACCCGGGTGCGGCCTCCGTGGACGAACACGCCCCACTCGTCCCCCTCGTGCTTGGCGTCGATCGCGATCACCACGCACTGGGCGCCGAACTGGGCGG
The DNA here is from genome assembly GCA_036277915.1 of Solirubrobacterales bacterium. Classification (GTDB taxonomy): domain Bacteria; phylum Actinomycetota; class Thermoleophilia; order Solirubrobacterales; family 70-9; genus VAYN01. Next base: position 9,185 of record DASUMA010000010.1, on the reverse strand, counting down.
CGAGCTCGTTCAGCAGCTCCGGCCGGTCAAGCGCCGCGGAGTTGACCGAGACCTTGTCGGCGCCGGCGTCGAGCACCGCCTGAGCGTCGGCGACGGAGCGGATGCCGCCGCCGATCGTGAACGGGATGAAGACGTTGTCGGCGGTGCGGCGGGCCAGCTCGACGATCGTCTCGCGCCGTTCGTGTGAGGCGGTGATGTCAAGGAAGATCAGCTCGTCCGCGCCCTCGGCGTCGTAGCGCTCCGCCAGCTCAACCGGGTCGCCGGCGTCGCGCAGGCCGACGAAGTTGGTGCCCTTGACGACGCGGCCGGCATCGACGTCGAGGCAGGGAATGACTCGCTTCAGGACCATCCGCTCAGGTTAGGGCGCGAATCGCCTCAGCGACCGTGAATTTGCGCTCGTACAAAGCCTTGCCGACGATCGCGCCTTCGAGGTTCGGAACCCTCTCCCCGAGTTCCCGTAGTCCCTCGAGGTCGTCAGGGCTGCCGACGCCGCCGGAGGCGATCACGGGCGCGCCAGCGGTGACGGCAATCCGCTCCAGCTCACCCAACGCCGGGCCGGCCATGGTGCCGTCCACACCGATCTCAGTGCAGAGAAAGCGACCGACCCCGAACCGTTCGTTCAGCTCCATCACCGTCTCGGCGACATCTCGGCCGGTGTCCTCGGTCCAGCCGGAAAGGGAGACCATTCCGCCGCGGGCGTCGACGGAGACGACGACCCGGTCGCCGTGCTCGGCCAGGGCGGCGGCGAGGAAATCGAAGTCCCGCAAGGCCGCGGTGCCGATCACCACTCGTGCCGCGCCGGCCTCCAGCAACTTCCCAACCGAAGCAGCGTCGCGCAGTCCTCCGCCGACCTGGATCGGGCACTCGACCGCGGCGGCAATGCGCGCCACGGCGTCGAGGTTCTGCGGCGAGCCCGCCTTCGCCCCGTCGAGGTCGACCACGTGCAGGAACTCCGCCCCTTCGCCGGCCCAGCGCTTCGCCGCGTCGACGGGGTCGGCGTCGTAGGTCGTCTCCCGCTCGTAGTCGCCTTCGAGCAGTCGTACGGCCTTGCCTCCGCGGATGTCGATCGCCGGGTAGAGGAGCACGCTAAGCGGGAACCGCGGCGCAGATCCCGGCGAAGTTCGAGAGCAGCCGCAGCCCGGCGGCGCTCGACTTCTCAGGATGGAACTGGACGCCGAAGACGTCGCCGCTCTGCGCCGCGCAGGCGAAGCGGGCGCCGTAGGCGGCGCTCCCCAGCAGCACCCCCGGGTGCGGCTGCGGGGCGAAGGAGTGGACGAAGTAGAAGGGCGTCTCGGTCGGGATCCCCTCGACCAGGCGCGAGTCGGTCTCCCAGCGCACCGGCGACCAGCCGATGTGCGGGACCTTGAGGCCGTCGGCCTCGATGCCGTCGACCGGCCCGGGCAGCAGGCCGAGACCGGCGGCGCCGCCGAGCTCGGTGGTCGAGTCGAAGAGCAGCTGCAGGCCGAGGCAGATGCCGAGGATCGGGACGCCGGCCTCGCGGCGCTCGGCGATCAGCTCGTCGAGGCCGAGCTCGCCGATCCGCTCCATCGCCCGCGGGAAGGCGCCGACACCGGGCAGGATCACGCCGTCGGCAGCGCGCACCGCCGCAGCGTCGTTCGTGATCGTCGCCGTGGCCCCAACATGCTCCAGCGCCTTCTCGACCGAGCGCAGGTTGCCCATGCCGTAATCGAGGATCGCGATCCGCGCCGTCACTCGCTCAGCGTCCCCTTGGTCGAGGGCACGCCGCTCTCCTCCGGATCGATCGAGACGGCAACCCGCAGCGCCCGGGCGAAGGCCTTGAAGCAGCCCTCGATCATGTGGTGGGCGTTGGTGCCGTACCGGACCGAGACGTGCAGGGTCATCTTCGAGCTGTTGGCCACGGCGCGGAAGAACTCCTCCGCCAGCTCGGTGTCGAAGCCGGCGATCGAGGTCGTTGGCAGGTCGGCGTCGAAGACGCAGAGCGGCCGGCCGGAGATGTCGATCGCGCACTCGGCCAGCGACTCGTCCATCGGCACCAAGGCGGAGCCGTAGCGGCGGATCCCCGCGCGGTCGCCGAGCGCCTCGTCGAGCGCCTGGCCGAGGACGATGCCGACGTCCTCCACCGTGTGGTGGGCCCCGGTCTCCAGATCGCCGGTGGCCTCGACCTTCAGCCCCAGCCGCCCGTGGCGGGCGAGGAGGTCGAGCATGTGGTCGAGGAAGCCGACGCCGGTCGCGGCACTGGACTCGCCGCCATCGAGGTCGAGTCCGAGGCGGATCTGCGTCTCGGCGGTCTGCCGCTCCTTGTTTGCGGTTCTGCTCATCGCCTAATCATCGCCGACTCGCCGTGAACGGGGAAGCCCTCCGCCCGGGCAAGGGCGTCGACGTGCGGCGCCAGCGCCGCTGCGGCTCCCGCATCGATCTCCACGGTGGAGATCCGGCGACGGAAGGCTGCCGGGCCGAGCGGGCCGGAGAAACGGCCGGCGCCGCCGGTCGGGAGCACGTGGTTGGAGCCGGCGACGTAGTCGCCGAAGGCGGTGGCGCCGTGGCGGCCGGCGAAGACGCAGCCCGCGGTGGTGACGCGGTCAGCAAGCAGCGCTGCGTCCTCCTCGAACAGCTCCAGGTGCTCGGGTGCGTAGGCGTTGGCGAGGTCGATCGCGTCGCTGAGGTCGGGCACCAGGACCAGGGCCAGCGGCGCGTCGCCGATCCCCGGGCGAGCGGCAGCGGCGGCTTCGGTCGCGGCGGCGACGGAGTCCAGGACCTGCTCCTCGACCGCGACCGCCAGCAGCGGGCTGTCGGGGCCGTGCTCGGCCTGAGCGCACAAGTCGAGGGCGACCCACTCGGGGTCGCTGTCGTGGCCGGCGACGACCATCAGCTCCGAGGGGCCGGCGAGGGAGTCGATCCCGACCCGGCCGTAGACGGCGCGCTTGGCCTCTCGTACCCAGGCGTTGCCGGGGCCGGCGATCATGTCGACCGGGGCGATGCTCTCGGTCCCGTGGGCGAGCGCAAAGATTGCCTGCGCCCCGCCCATCGCGTAGATCTCCTCGACCCCGCAGAGCGCCGCCGCAGCGAGCACCAGCGGGTTGAGTTCGCCGTCGGGGCCCGGCGGCGAGGCCAGCGCGACTCGCTCGACACCGGCAACCCGGGCGGGAATCGCGCACATCAGCACGCTGGAGGGGTAGGCAGCACGTCCGCCAGGCGCATAGACGCCGGCAGCGCCCACCGGGACTTCGCGCACCGTCACCTTCTGTCCTTGCGGAAGCTCAACCCGGCTTGGCTCGGCCAGCTGGGCGGCGGCGACCGCGCGTACGTTCTCGGCCGCAAGGTCGAGCGCCTCGCGCAGGGTCGGCTCGAGCGCGTCCAGAGACGCGGCGGCGAGTTCGGGGTCGACCCGCAGCTGCTCGCGCGGGCGGGCGCTGGCGTCGAAGCGGTTCGTCAGCTCCAGTACCGCCTCCTCGCTGGCCCAGCCGGCGGCGCCGCTGCCGACCACGCGGTGGAAGATCTCGGTCACGTCGACCGGCTCGTTCAGGGTCGAGGACCAGCCCCGCATCGTCGCTGCGGTCTGCGCCGCCCCTTCCCACTGGAAGCGCTCGACCCTCATCTCGCGCCCGCCTCCCGCAGCCTCGCGGTCAGGTCGTCGACCTCGGCGGCCCGCAGCTTGTGGGCGACGCGGTTGGCGACAAAGCGGGCGGTGCACTCGAGGATCTCCTCGCGCACCTCGAGGTCGTTCTCTTCCAGGGTGCGGCCGGTGGCGACGAGGTCGACGATGCCGTCGCCGAGCCCGATCAGCGGCGCCAGCTCAACTGAGCCCTTGACCTCGATCACCTCGACCTGGCGCCCGGTCGATTCGAAGTGGCGCTCGGCGATCCGCGGGTACTTGGTCGCGATCCGCATCATCCCCAGCCGCCGCTGGGCCTCGCCCAGGCGGGCGTCGCCGCGGCGCCCAGCGAGGACCATCGTGCAGCGGCCGAAGCCGAGGTCCAGCAGCTCGTAGACGACCCGGTCGGCCTGCTCCAGCAGCACGTCCTTGCCGGTGATGCCGACGTCGGCGGCGCCGGCCTCGACGTAGGTGGGGACATCGGAGGGACGCATCGTCACCAGCGTCATCTCCTCGGTCTCGAAGATCAGCGAGCGCGAGTCGCCCCGCGCCGGCGCGGTGTCGACCCCGGCGGCGTCGAGCAGGTCGAGGGTCTCTCCGAAGAGGGCACCCCGGGGCACGGCCAGCTTCAGCGGCCCATCGGACTTGGCGCGGCTGCCGGCCACCTGGAAGGTCACAGCTCCGCCCTCCTTCGCGACTCCTCCTCCATCTGGGCCACGTGCACTCGCTCCAGGTATAGGGCGAAGCCGGCAGCGGGCAGGTCGAGGCCGAAGCGCTTCAGCAGCCCGTCGTAGCGCCCCCCGCCGCCGAGCACGTGGCCGAGGGCGGGGTCGTAGACCTCGAGGATGGCGCCGCTGTAGTAGCCGAGGTCGCGCAGCAGGCCAAGGTCAATCTGGACCCGGTCGGCGGCGCCGCGGCGCTCGAGCTCGTCGTAGGTCTCCTGCAGCCGGGCGGTCGCGCGCTCGACCGTGGAGCCGCCCAGCGAGCGCGCCTTCTCCAGCACCTCGCGGCCGCCGCGCAGCTGGGTCAGGGCGACGCAGGTCTTGACCTGCGCGCTCTCGATGCCGGCCTGCGACAGCTCGGCCTCGAGGCCGACTAGGTCGTGAGTGGCGAGGCGGGCGAGGATCGGCTCGCGGGCCTCGTCGGAGAGGCCGAACTCGGTCAGCAGCTGGCGGTAGAGGTCGGCGTCGCCAAGCCCGATCACGGCGCGGTCCAGGCCGGCGGCCCGCAGCGCCGCCTCCAGCACCTCGATCACCTCGACCGTCCCCTCCGGCGCAGGTGCGCCGATCAGCTCTACCCCGGCCTGAACGAACTCGCGCATCTGCCCGCGCTGGGGACGGACGGCGCGGTAGGCGCTGGCCAGGTAGGAGAGCCGCAGCGGCCGCGGGGCCTCGGCGAAGCGGCTGGCGACCAGGCGGGCGATCGGCACGGTCATGTCCGAGCGCAGCGCCAGCAGGTCGCCGCTCTCGTCGAAGAAGCGGTAGGCGCCGGCCGCGACCCGGCCGTCGCCCCGCGCCAGCACCTCGTCGTACTCGATCGCCGGAGTCGCCACCTCGCCGAAGCCGCGCTGCTCGAAGACGTCCATCAGGGCTCGCTCGAGCCGGCGAAGCTCGCGCATCTCGTCCGGGAGCACGTCCCGGGTTCCGGGTGGGATCGGGTGAATCATCGGACGGACCTTACGAGAGAAGCGGCAAAAACCCTGTTACGCAGGGACCTCGGCCGAAACCCGTTCAATCTGGGCGCCGAGCGCGCGCAGGCGCTCGTCGATCTGCTCGTAGCCACGGTCGATCTGGCGGATGTTGCCGATCTCCGAAGTGCCCTCGGCCGCCAGGGCGGCGATGAGGATCGCCATCCCGGCGCGGATGTCAGGGCTCTCGACGCGCTCGCCGTGAAGCCGGCTCGGACCGCTGACGATCGCCCTGTGGGGATCGCACAGCGTGATCCGAGCGCCCATCGCGACCAGCTTGTCGACGAAGAAGAGGCGGTTCTCGAACATCTTCTCGAAGATCAGGATCTCCCCCTGCGCCTGCGTCGCCAGGGCCAGCGCGATCGAGGTGAGGTCGGCCGGGAAGGCGGGCCAGGGCCCGTCCTCGATCTTCGGGATCGCGTCGCCGAGGTCGGATTCGACCTCGAGCTTCTGCCCGGGTGGCACGATCACGTCGCTGCCCTCGATCTCCGAGCGCAGGCCGAGGCGGCGGAACTGGCGGCGCACCATCAGCAGGTCGGCCGGCTCTACGTCGCGGATCCGCACGTCCCCCCCCGTCGCCGCCGCCAGCGCCATGAAGCTGCCGACCTCGATGTGGTCGGGCGAGATCGAGTGCTCGGCGCCGCCGAGACTGTCGCGGCCGTTGACCGTCATCACGTTGGAGCCGATCCCGTCGACGCGGGCGCCCATCTTGGTCAGGAGGCGGGCGAGGTCCTGGACGTGCGGCTCGGAGGCCGCGTTGGAGATCGTCGTCGGGCCGGGCGTCAGCGCCGCGGCCATCAGCGCGTTCTCGGTCCCCATCACCGAGGGCTCGTCCATGAAGATTTCGCAGGCGCGCAGCCCACCGGGGGCAGTGAGCTCGATCCAGCGGTCGCCATCGACGCGGGCACCGAGGTCGCGGAAGGCGTCAAGGTGGGCGTCAAGCCGGCGGCGGCCGATGAAGTCACCGCCGGGCGGCGGCATGTGGGCCTCGCCGAAGCGGGCCAGGAGCGGCCCCGCGATCAGGAAGGAGGCGCGGATCTGGCGCGAGAGCTCCTCGTCGACCGCAGGCTCGGTGACGTTGCGGGCGCAGAGCCGGACGCTGTTGTCGGCGACCCAGGCGACCTCGACCCCGAGGCGCTCAAGCAGCGCGATCTGGGCCTCGGTGTCGCGGATCCGCGGCACCCGGTGCAGCAGCAGCTCCTCCTCGGTGAGAAGGCAGGCAGCGAGGATCGGTAGCGCCGCGTTCTTGTTGCCGGCGACTGTCAGCTCGCCAGAGAGTGGCGCACCACCCTGTATGACAAATTTTTCGCTCACGCGGCTAGGGTAACGACCGGCATGGGCAGAGGTTTGAAAGTCGGGATTGGAGTCGCGGTCGTGCTGGTTGTGCTGATCGCGGTGAACGCCTTCGTGGTCGCCGGCGCGACCGAGCCGGCGGGCGTAACCGTGCCGAACGGCCGCATCCTCGACCTTCCGGACGGCGAAATTCAAGCGGTCGAAGGCGGCCCCCGGAGCGGCGATCCGATCGTCCTCATCCACTGCTTCAGCTGCGCGATCGACTGGTGGGATCAGATGCGGCCGCTGCTCGAAGCAGAGCACCGCGTCGTCGCCGTCGACCTGCTCGGTCACGGCGGCTCAGAAAAGCCCGGCTCGGGATACACGCCTGAAAACCAGGCAAAGCTGGTCGCCGAGGCGATGGAGGAGCTCGGGGTCAGTGGCGCCGAGGTGGTCGGCCACTCACTTGGCGGCTCGGTCGCGGTGGCATTGGCCGAGCAGTCGCCGGACCTCGTTGACCGGGTGGTGATCGTCGACACTCCCCCAGATCGCTCCCGGGTCAGCCTCGGCTTCATCGCCGGCCTCGCTTTCCAGCCCGTGATCGGCGAGGCACTCTGGACCATCAAGCCCGACTTCTCCGTGCGCCAGGGCCTCGAGGTCGCCTTCGCTCCCGGCTTCGACGTGCCGGATGCCTTCGTCGACGACGTCAACCGGATGACCTACACCTCCTACGACGAATCGCCCTCCAGCTCGGAGGACTTCGCCGAGGAGAAGCCGCTGGACGAGCGCATGCGCGACACCGGGCTGCCGTTGCTGGTGATCATGGGCGCCGAGGAGCAGATCATCGACGGGCCAGCCGAAGCGCTGGCCGAATACCGGCAGACCTATCCGAGGACTAAAACTACCCTCATCCAGGGCGCCGGCCACTCTCCAAACGTCGAGAAGCCCGCCCAAACGGCCGCCCTCGTGCTCGCCTTCGGCAACGCTGCACGGGTCCGTGGCAAGGTTGCTAAAGCGACCGGGAGCCCCTAGGATCATTCGGCACGAGGCGTCGGAGCGTGGCACCAGGCCACAGCGAAGCTCCCGCCCGTCTCGATCGCGCTTCTGGGGTTCGCAGCGCTACTGGCAACCAGTAGCGCTGCGGCGTGCCGTCCAAACCCAACATGCTGATTTGCAGGGGTTTTTCAGGGTACTTGCAACCCAGATTGCAGAATCAGGATGCCGTCCGGAGGCCGGCGTACCTTACGAACCCATGTTCGATTCAAAGAAATCAATCACCGCGCGACTGACCGACAGCGCCGACCTGCTGATCGACTTCGCCACGCTCGGGGAGTACGGGCTCGAGCCCGTTGGGAGAACGACCCGAGCGTGCGAAGCCGACAGCCGCCCGCCCCTGTCCCGCCAGTCCCGCGACACCAACTGCGCCCCAAGCACGCGTCAGCCCCGCCGCCCCGGCGACACCTCGCTCTTCTCGACGGTAGCTGCAGACAGCCCCTACGCCGACATCCTCCACGGCCCCCGTCGCAAGACGGTTCGGCCCGTGAGGCAAGGCAAAAAAGCGCTGTCGACCTCCGGGCTTCGCTAAGGCTGCTGCACCCAATTCCGCGGCCCGCGACGGGAATCGCCGCGAGGTCGGGGCGTCCGAGGAGCAAGCGGGAAAGCGCGAGCGCGGGGCGTGGCGTGGCAGCGCCACGCGAGCCACGTGATCGTGGCTATCCGCGCCGCTCATCGGGCGACACCGGCCCGCGACGATTACCGTCGCGGGCCGCACTACGAAGAACCGGCGGCGACCTACTCTCCCAGGGGGTTGCCCCCCAAGTACCATCGGCGCAGAGTGGCTTAACTGCTCTGTTCGGAATGGGAAGAGGTGTCTCCCACTCGCTATGCGCCACCGGAATTTTGCGAGACAACCGCCCCGGTGGAGCTTGAAAACCGCACAAAGCCAGAGTAAGAAATTAAATATCCGTCAAGCCCTCGACCCATTAGTACCGGTCGGCTGAGTGCATTACTGCACTTGCACCGCCGGCCTATCAACCTGGTGGTCTACCAGGGGTCTTACTCCCTCAAGGGGATGGGAGAGCTCATCTCGAGGACGGCTTCCCGCTTAGATGCTTTCAGCGGTTATCCGTTCCATGCGTAGCTAACCTGCGATGCCCTTGGCAGGACAACAGATACACCAGCGGCATGTTCATCCCGGTCCTCTCGTACTAGGGATGACTCCTCTCAACTCTCCAACGCCCACAGCAGATAGGGACCGAACTGTCTCACGACGTTCTGAACCCAGCTCGCGTACCGCTTTAATGGGCGAACAGCCCAACCCTTGGGACCTACTCCAGCCCCAGGATGCGACGAGCCGACATCGAGGTGCCAAACCGTTTCGTCGATGTGGACTCTTGGAAACGATAAGCCTGTTATCCCCGGAGTACCTTTTATCCGTTGAGCGACGGCGCTTCCACTTGCTACCGCCGGATCACTAAGCCCAACTTTCGTTCCTGCTCGACCCGTCGGTCTCGCAGTCAAGCTCCCTTATTGCCTTTACACTCTACGCACGATTTCCAACCGTGCTGAGGGAACCTTTGGGCGCCTCCGTTACATTTTAGGAGGCGACCGCCCCAGTCAAACTGCCCACCTGACACTGTTCACCACCCGGAT
>DASUMA010000009.1:0-77795 GCA_036277915.1 Solirubrobacterales bacterium | reverse complement strand
GCTGCGGCCGCCTCCGGGCGTGGCGCCGAAAAATTACAAGACGCTTCACCCCATCCCCGGACCCCCGCCCAGCTCCAAGCCGAACAGCAGGATGGCCCACACGTGACGCTGGCCTGGGTTCCGCCGAGTACGAGTTTGGGTGAGCTGGCGAGGGTCGGACTGTCGCCGGGACTTCTCTCGGCTGGCCTGGGATCGGTGCCGGTGCGGCAGACGTATCTGGATGTGAGCCAGGGCAACCGGGTGTTCGATTCGCTCTACGACTCGGAGCTGCCGGCGGGACGGGGCGCTGGGTGGTGGAAGGAAGTCGTCGAGCGGGCTGAATCCGCGCCCGCGGACATCGTCCCCGGGCTCCTGGGCTCAACCTTGAACGCCGCCGGCGATGGGGGCGCGTTCGAGGTTCGGAATGCGACGCTCGGACAGCTGCCGTCTGTGCACGATGACGACCTCGTGATCGCGGTCGCCCGGCCGCGCGAAGGCTCGGACGACTTGGTGCCGATCGGGATCGCGGGCAACGGCTTCGACGGCAACCTGACCTCGGACAGCACGCGAATGGACGGGTACGTGCTGTCGACCGACGTGGCGCCGACGATTCTGGATCGATTCGGGATCTCGGCTCCGGCGGAGATGTCGGGGCAGCCGATCCGCAGCGAGGGCGAGGTCGACGTGGCGACGATCGAATCGCTCGGGGACCGGCTCGAGGTGATCTCGCACCGGCGCGGGCCGGTGATCGGGTACAGCTTGCTGCTCTGGCTCGGGGCGCTGGCCTTGGCTTCCCTCCTCAGCCGCGGGCGGCTGGCGCGTCCGGCCGTTCAGGTCACGGGCCTGGCGATCGTCTACATGCCGCTGCTCTTGCTGCTCGCCGCTGCGCTCGAGCCCGGGGAAGCGGCGGAAGCGCTTCTGGTGATGCTTGGGGCGCCGGCGCTGGGAGCATTGACGCTGTCCTTGCTCCGCGACTACCGGGCGCTGGCGGCAGCCTCGGCACTTACCGCCGGCGCTTACGCGATCGACGTGATCGCCGGCTCGCCGCTGACCGCGCTCTCGCTGCTTGGCCCAAACCCCGGCCTCGGCGTGCGCTTCTACGGAATCGGCAACGAGCTCGAGGCGATCCTCGCCGTGCTCGTCGTCGCCGGCACCGGCGCCGCTCTCGCCGGGTTCGCTGCGGCCGCCTCGCGCCAGCGCTGCGCTGCCGTCTTCCTGGCCTGCGGCCTGCTCGCCGCGGCGGTCTTCGCCGCCGGCCGCTTCGGCGCCGACGTCGGCGCCGCGATCGTGCTCCCGGTTGGCGCCGCAGTTGCCGCAGTGGTGGTTGCGGGACGGGGGAGACGGGGGGCGCTCTGGCTGATCATCGCCGCCCCGCTGGCAATCCTGGCGCTGCTGGCGGTGGTCGACCTGATCTCTGGCGCCAATGCCCACCTCACCCGCTCGGTCCTCGACGCCGGCGGTCTCGGCGACCTCTCCGACGTCGCCCAGCGCCGCCTCCAGCTCTCCGCCCACAGCTTCGGCCGTCCGGTCCTGCTCGCCTTCCTGCCGCTAGTTGCCGCGCTCGCCGTCGTCGCCGTGGTCAAGCGGGACCGGCTGCGACTCTGGCTCAGCGGGTCGAGGGCGATGCAGGCGGGACTCGCCGGCGCGCTCGCGGCGACCCTCGTCGGGACTCTCGCCAATGACTCCGGCGCCCTTGTGCTCGAGGTCGGAACGGCTTATCTGTTGGTCTTCACCGGCTTCGCCTGGGCCGAAAGCCGCTAGCTGCGGCCGCGGGGTGGGCCGGGCGATGATCTACCCTTAGTAGCTCGTGCGAATCGGTCTCGTCTCGCCATATTCCTGGTCTTACCAGGGCGGCGTGAACCGGCACGTCGAGGCGCTGGCCGAGGAGTTTCTCGGCCGTGGCCACGACGTCCGCGTGCTCGCTCCCGTCGACCCGCCTGGCCGGGTCAGCCGCGTCCTGCACAGGGCCGGGGCGGAAGTGCGGGAGCTGCCCGACTACCTGGTGCCGCTCGGGCGCACCGCCGGCTTCGGTGCCAACGGCTCGGTCTCCAACCTGGCGCCGTTCCCGATGGGCGGCGTCGTCGCGCCGCGCCGCGCGGTTCGCGCCGGCGAGTTCGACGTCATCCACGTGCACGAGCCGCTTGTCCCCCTGGTCGGCTGGAACGCGACCCTGGCGTCCCAGGTCCCGGTGGTCGGGACCTTCCACGCCTACTCGACCAAGGCGCTGTCCAACTACATCGCCAACGCGGTCGGCGCCCGGCGCCTCTTCAACCGCCTCTCCGCCCGGATCGCGGTCTCCGAGGCGGCGGCCTGGACCGGCCGCCGCTGGTACGGCGGCGAGTACACGATCATCCCCAACGGGGTCGACGTCGACGCTGCGCCGAGCACGCCGCCGCCGGCCTCGAAGGAGCTGCGGATCCTCTTCGTCGGGCGGCCGGAGGAGCGCAAGGGCCTGCCGATCCTGCTGACTGCCTTCGGGGCGCTGGTCGAGCACGTGCCCTGCCGCTTGACCGTGATCGGCGCCGAGCGCGATGACGTGCTCCGCTACATCGCCGACCCCGACCTTCTGCAGTGGATCGACCTGCGCGGCCGCGTCTCCGGCGAGCAGCTCTGGGCCGAGCTGCACGAGGCCGACGTGCTCTGCGCGCCTTCGCTCGCCGGCGAGAGCTTCGGCATGGTCCTGACTGAGGCCTTCGCCGCCGGCACCCCGGTCGTCGCCTCGGCGATCGCCGGCTACAGCGACGTGGTCGAGCACGGGGTCGACGGCATGCTGGTCCCGCCCGGCGACCCGCAGCGCCTGGCCGAGGAGCTGCAGCGGCTCCACCACGAGCCGGAGCGGCTGGCGGCGATGGGCGAGGCGGCCCGCCGCAGTGCCCAACGCTACGCCTGGCCCCGGGTCGCCGACCAGGTGACGGAGGTCTACGGGCAGGCGCTGGAGGCACCGGCCCCGCGCGGCGCCGGTGAGCACTTCGCCCACTGGGCCGGGTTCCGGCCCGCCGACGGGATGCCGAAGGTGCCCGCGAAGCGGCTGCCCTCGCTCGACCCGCCGCTGGCCCAGGAGGGCAATCGCGGTCGTCAGGTCGCCCGCCGCGCCGGGCTCGCCATCGCCGGCATCCTCGGCGTTGGCCTGACTGTCCTCGCGGCGCAGAAAATCGGCGTCGACAAGGTCGTCGAAAGCATCGTTCGCTCCAACGCGACCTGGGTCCTGGTGGCGCTGGTCCTGATGGGCGCCTCACTCTTCTTCCGCGCCGCCTCCTGGTACTGGATCGCCCGCGCCGCTCTGCCGAACCGCTCGGTGCGCCGCCGCGACGTCACCTCGGCGACGATGATCGGGGTCCTGATGTCGGCCACCCTGCCGGCCCGCCTGGGCGAGCCCGCGCGCGCGCTGACCCTGGCCCGCCGCACCGGCCGGATGCGCGAGACCTTCCCGGTCCTGCTCGGGACCCTGGTCTCGCAGACGCTGCTGAACCTGGTCGCGCTGGCGATGCTGGGCGTGATCATCGTCTCCGCCACGCCGCTATTCCACTCCGGGACTCAGAAGCTCTTCGCCTTCAGCCTGGTGCCGCTGCTGCTGCTGGTGATCGTGCTGCTGGCGCCGCTGGTGATGCGACGCAACGGCAACGGCCGCGTGGCCCGGATCGGCGCTGCGGTCCACCGTGCCCTGGTTCAGGTCAGGGCCGGGCTCGCCGTCTTCCGCGACCCCCGCCGGGGGGCGGCCGCCGCGGCCGCCCAGCTCGGCGCCTGGGCGATCCAGCTCGCCGCCTGCTGGGCGCTGCTCTACGCGCTTGGTCTCGATGGCAAGGCCGGGATCGGCGCCGCCGCTGCGGTCCTGTTCGCGGTCAACGTGACCGCGGTCGTACCGGCGACCCCGTCGAACATCGGCGTCTTCCAGCTGGCGGTGATCAGCGTCCTCCATTCCGGCTTCGGGATCAGCACCGCCGACGCCCTCGCCTACGGCGTGATCCTGCAAGGGGTGGAGATCGCCACTGCGGTCGCGCTCGGGTTGCCGGCGCTCGTCCGCGAGGGCCTGACCTGGAGTGATCTGCGCGTGCAGGCTCTCTCGACTTCCCCCGTCCGGCTCGATCCAGAGCCGCGGGAACGCCGCGAAGGGAACCGGGAAAGCGTTATTTAGGGAAAAAAATTCCCTGAGCTATAAAAAACTCCGGTGTATTGATCTAGGATGTTCTCGGAGGTGCCGCCACCTTTCCCAGGCCGGCACTCCTGGCTACCGAGGAGGCGCGTGGCCGGCGTCGAGTCCATCCAGCTGGCGTCGGCCCCCTCCTCGGTCAAAAGTTTTACGACAGGCGCCGCTGTGCCTGAGGCCTACGCCTTAAAGGACAAGCTCCTTGACGTATACGCGCCATTTTGCATAGAGTCGGGCTTCAAACCAGTGGCGGGGGCTACTCGTTAGGGGTGGAGATCATGGAGTACGACCCGGCAGTGATCGAGGCGGTCGCGCAGGAGTTCCGGCGCGACATGTGGATGTCGGTGGTACCGGAGGCTGTGACCGAATCCGGTGTCGAGGTGCAACGCTTCGGCCCAGTCCAGGCGACGGCGTTCGGCGACCTGCCTGAGGCCGCTCTTCTCAACCAGATCCAGGGCGCGGCCGAGCCCGGTGCGATCGAGGAAGGCCACCTAGCCGAGGCGGTCGAATGGATGCGGGCGCGCGAAGTCGACTACCGCGTTCCGGTGGCGCAGATCCGCCCCGGAGCCGTCGACGCCGCGGTCTGGCTCTGCGACAGGGGGTACGAGCGCGGCGGCGGCGCGATCAAGTACGTCCGCGACGGCTCGCCGCCGGACCTGCCCGTGAACCCCGACATCGTGATCTACGAGCTCGGCGAGGACGAGGCCGACGGCGAAGGCCTGAGCACGATCGCGACCGAGGCCCTCGGCCTGCCGACCACGGCCGGGACGCTCTTTTTCTCGCTGCCGCAGGAAGGCAACTGGCGCTGCTACACCGCGGCGCTCGCCCCGGGCGAGGCGGCGGTCGCGACCGGGGCGATGCTGATCCGCGGCGGCGTCGCCCAGCTCGGGCCGGGCCAGACCCTGGAGCACGCGCGCGGCCGCGGCTGCAACACGGCGCTGCTGCGTCGCCGCCTGCTCGACGCGGCGGCAGCGGGATGCCACACGGTCTTCGTCGAGCTCTTCAATGCCGACTGGGAAAAGCTGGAAGGGCCGCAGCGCATCCTCCACCGGGCTGGCTTCGAGCTCGCCTACGAAAGCCAGATCTGGGAGCGCCCGGCGCTGCACCCGGCCGGCGTGCGCTGAGCCTCGCCGGGGCTCAGCGGCTGAGCTCGGGAGCAGCCACTGTTTCGGAGCCGGCCTCGTCGGGCTCGGCCTCCGGCGGCAGCTCACCGCCGCGGTCGGTGCCGGCGATCAGCTCGTCCGGCGTCTTCTCGGCCGGGATGAAGCCGGACTTCATGCCGAAGTAGACCGCCTGGGGGTGGTGGGCGATGATTGCCACGGTCGACTGCTCCGGCATCACCGCGAAGCCGTCGGAGAGGGTCATCCCGATTGCTTCGAGATCGAGCAGGCGCCAGACCTTCTCGTGCTCGGACTGGTCGGGGCAGGCGGGGTAGCCCCAGGAGAAGCGCCGGCCCTGGTCGAGGTCGACGGCCAGCTCGCGGCGCACCTCGGAGTGCATCCACTCGGCCAGGCCCTCGGCCGCCTGCACGCCGAGGCCGTGCACGAACAGCTGCTCGGCGAACTCGCCTTCGGACTCGAGCCGCTCGATCAGCTCGGTCACCTCGGGGCCGACGGTGACCCCCTGCAGGGCGACGACGTCGCGTTCGCCCGAGTCCAGCGGCCGGTAGAAGTCGGCGAGGCAGATGCGGTCGTGCTTGGGCTGGCGCGGGAAGACGAGCCGCTCGATCTCGCGCTCGTGGTCCTTCGGGTCGAAGACGACCAGCTCGTTGCCGTCGGCGTTGCAGGGGAAGTAGCCGAGCCGAGCCCGCGGGCGCAGGTAGTCCTGCTCGCGCCACATCCGCTCCAGGCGGGGCGCGAAGCCCTCCTCCTCGTCGGTCCCCTCGACCAGCGCTCGCCAGGCCTCGCCCTTGACCCCGCGCCCGCCCCAGTGCAGCTTGAAGAGCACGTGGCGGTCGAGGTAGGGGTAGACGTCGTCGAGGTTGACCTCGGCCTCGCGCACGCCCCAATAGGGCGGCTGCGGGATCGCGACGTCGGTGCGGGCGGAGGAGCGGACGCTGTCGTCAGTGGTCGGCGGCGCGTCGTCGACCTCGACCGGCTTCTCGCGCAGCTGCTTGGCCTCGGCGCGTATCCGCTCGAGCAGCGCCGACCGCGCCTGCTCGTCGACCAGCGCGTCCATCGTGTCCAGCCCCTGGAAGGCGTCCTTGCAGTAGAAGACCCCGGGCTCGTAGACCTCGTCGGACTCTTTGCCCTTCGGGTAGAGCGTGCGGCGGCCGAAGTCGCGGTTGATCGCGGCGCCGCCGATCAGCACCGGGAAGTCGAGCTGGCGCTGGTGCAGCTCCTGGACGCAGGTCGGCATCTGCTTCGAGGTCGAGACGAGCAGGGCGGAGAGGCCGATCGCGTCGGCTTCGTTCTCCACCGCCGCCTCGATGATCGTGTCGACCGGGACCTGCTTGCCGAGGTCGATCACCGTGTAGCCGTTGTTGGTGAGGATCGTGTTGACCAGCGACTTGCCGATGTCGTGGACGTCGCCGAAGACGGTGGCGATCACGACCTTGCCCTTGGTGTGGCCCTCGATCCGGTCAAGGTAGTTCTCGAGCTGGGCGACGGCGCGCTTCATCACTTCCGCCGACTGCAGGACGAAGGGCAGGATCAATTCGCCGGCGCCGAACTTGTCGCCGACCTCCTTCATCGCCGGCAGCAGCACCTCGTTCAGGGTCGGGACGGCACCGATCTTCTCCACCGAGCGGTCGATCCAGTCCTCGACCCCGTCCTTCTTGCGGCGCAGGACGTGCCAGTGCAGCGCCTCCTCCGGCTCCATCCCGGCGGTCGGGTCGGCGGCCTCGGCCTCGTCCCCCTCGCCCTTCGACTCGAAGTGGGAGATGAAGCGCTCGAGCGCGTCCTCGCGGCGGTTGAAGACGAGGTCGTCGGTCAGCTCCCGCTCCTCGTCAGGAATCTCGCTGTATGGGGTGATGTGGTTCGGGTTGACCATCGCCAGGTCGAGGCCGGCCTCGACGCAGTGGTGGAGGAAGACCGAGTTGAGGACCGCGCGCGGGCGCGGCGAGACGCCGAAGGAGACGTTGGAGACGCCGAGCGAGGTCTTGACCCCGGGGATCTCCGCCTTGATCCGGCGGATCCCCTCGATCGTCTCGACCGCCGAGGGCTTCCACTCCTCGTCGCCGGTGGTCAGGGTGAAGGTGAGCGCGTCGAAGATCAGCGCCTCCGGGTCGAGGCCGTGCTCGTCGCAGGCGATCTCGACCAGCCGCTTGGCGATCTCGACCTTGCGCTCGGCCGTCTTCGCCATCCCGACCTCGTCGATGGTCAGCGCGATCAGCGCCGCCCCGTGCGCCTTTGCCAGCGGCACGACGACGTCGGCCTTGTCGCGGCCCGCCTCAAGGTTGATCGAGTTGACGATCGCGCGGCCGGGGATCTGCTCCAGCGCCGCCTGGATCACCTCAGGCTCGGTCGAGTCGACCTGGATCGGCGCCGGCTGGGTCAGCGAGATCCGCTTTACCACCGCGCTCATCTGCTCGTCCTCGTCCTGGCGCTCAGTCAGCGCAACGCAGACGTCGAGCACGTGGGCGCCGCCTTCGACCTGGTCTTCGGCGACCTGGACGAGGCCGTCGTAATCGTCGGCGAGCAGCAGCTCCTTTGCCTTTTTCGAGCCCTGGGAGTTGACCCGCTCGCCGACCAGGGTCGGCCGCGGCTCCTGGACCAGGGTGGCGGAGGTCATCATCGAGGAGACCTCGATCGGCCCCGGCGCGGGGCGCGCGGCCGGCGTGCGCCCGTCGACCTGGGCGCGGATCGCGGCGATGTGCTCGGGCGTGGTCCCGCAGCAGCCGCCGACGATGCCGACGCCGTAGCGCTCGACGAACTCGCCCAGGGTCGCGGCCAGCGGCTCGGGCTCTTCGGGGAAGATCGTCTCGCCGTCGGGGCCCTGCAGCGGCAGCCCCGCGTTGGGGATGCAGTGGACCGGCAGCGGGCTGGTCTCGCCGAGGAAGCGGATCGCGTCGCGCATGTCCTCGGGGCCGGTCGAGCAGTTGAGCCCGACGACGTCGACGTCGAGCGCGGTCAGCGTCGTCAGCACCGAGCGGATGTCGGTGCCGAGCAGCATCTTGCCGCCGTTGGGCAGCAGCGAGACGCTGATCTGCAGCGGCAGCCGGCGGCCGGTCGCGGCGAAGGCCTCGCGGGCGCCGAAGATCGCCGCCTTGACCTCGAGGATGTCCTGCGCGGTCTCGATGATGATCAAGTCGGCGCCGCCTTCGGTCAGGCCCTGGGCCTGCTCGGCGAAGACCTCGACCAGCTTGGCGAAGGAGATGTCGCCGAGGGTCGGGTCGGTGGAGGCGGGCAGGAAGCCGGTCGGGCCGATCGAGCCGGCGACGAAGCGGTCCTCGCCCGCGGCCTTGCGGGCGATTTCCGCCGCCTTGAGGTTGATCTCGTGCGTGTGCTCGCCCAGGCCCCACTCCTCGAGCTTCAGCCGCGAGCCCTGGAAGCTGTCGGTCTCGACCACCTCGGCGCCAGCTTCCAGCATCGAGGTGTGAACGCCCTCGATCACGTCGGGGCGGTTCAGCACCAGCGCCTCGTGGCACTTGCCCGCGAGGCCTCCGTAGTCCTCCTGCGTGAGGTCGAACATCTCCAGGGTCGCGCCCATGCCGCCGTCGAAGACGACGACGCGCTCGCGCACCGCGGCTATGTAGTCACGCTCGGGCATGAACTTAGAGAGGCTACCGGGGAGCGGTGCGCCCTCTCCCGGGCGGCGGCGGCAGTCAGGAAATCTGCGTCGCGATCAGGGTGACGATGCCGGCGATCAGGCAGAAGATGGCTGCGAACGAAGCCCTGATCAGGGTCCGCTGCAGTTCATCGAAGCGCTGGTTGAGGCCCCCGTTGCCGTGATCGATTCGCTGGCTGAGGTCCCCGTTGCTCTGATCGATTCGCTGGCTGAGGCCCCCGTTGCTCTGATCGATCCGCTGGCTGAGGCCGTCGCCGAGTGCCCTGATCTCGCCTCGCAATTCGGCGGTCGTGCGCGCCAGCTCTTCTCGCGCTTCGCGCGAGCTCTGCTCGAGTGCAACCCGAAATTCCCGCTGCTCCTGCTGCAACTGCTCGAAGCGCCGGTCGACCTGCTCGAAGCGCCGGTCGACCTGCTCGAACCTGCGGTCGACCTGGGCGAACCCGTTGTCGACCCGGAGTGCCAGGTCGTCCATGCGGTCGTCGGTCCAACTCTGCGCCATCGCCTCCATGATGACACTGTAGACAAAACAATGCGGCGACGTCTGTCAGCCGCGCATCCCGAGGCGTCGCTTCAGGTCGCGGGCGTTGAACGCCTGGGCGATGCGCCCGACCAGGCCGCGGCGGGCCTTGGTGTACGGGTACCAGGTCGGCTCGCGCTTGCCGCCGAAGCGGGTGATCACCAGCGACTCGGTGCGGCAGTACTTCTTGATCCCCGGTTCGCCGTGGCGGAACCCGATTCCGGACTGCTTCCAGCCGCCCATCGGGACGTCGGAGGCGAAGTAGTTGACGAGCACGTCGTTGACGTTGATCGCGCCGCACTCGACCCGGCGGGCGACCTTCTCGGCCCGCTCCTTCTCGCCGAAGACCGAGCCCGAGAGCCCGTAGCGGCTGTCGTTGGCGAGGCGCAGCGCCTCCTCGGAGTCACGCACCTTCATCACCCCGACCACGGGCCCGAAAGTCTCGTCTTTCATCACCTTCATCGAGTGGTCGACGTCGACCAGCACCGTCGGCTCGTAGTAGTCGCCGGGTCCCTCGACCCGCTTCCCGCCGGTCAGCGCCTTGGCGCCGGAGGCGAGGGCGTCGGTGACGTGGTCCTCGACGATCGCGGTCTGGTTGGGCGAAGTCATCGCGCCGACGTCCTTCGGGTCGCGGGCGTCGTCTGACCCCTGCCGCAGCTTGCCGACCTCCGCGGTCAGCTTGGCGACGAACTGGTCGTAGGCGGGCTCCTCGACGTAGATCCGCTCGACCGACATGCAGATCTGGCCCGAGTTCATCATCCCGCCCCAGGCCGCGGCGTTGGCGGCGCGGTCGAGGTCGGCGTCAGCGAGGACGATCATCGGGTCCTTGCCGCCGAGCTCGAGGCTGACCGGGGTCAGCGTCTCGGCGGCGCGGGCCATCACCTTGCGGCCGGTGCGGTCGGAGCCGGTGAACTGGATGAAATCGACGTTGTCGACCAGGGCGCCGCCGGTCTCGCCGACACCCTGCACGCAATCGAGGATGTCCGGTCCGCCGATCTCCTCCTTCCAGGCCTTGACCACCTCGGCCAGGCCCAGCGGGGTGAACTCGGACGGCTTGATCACCACCGCGGCGCCGGCCTGCATGGCCGGGATCGCGTCGCCGAGGGCGAGGATCAAGGGGAAGTTCCAGGGGCTGATGATGCCGACGACCGGGTGCGGCCGGTACTGGATCCGCAGCTTCTTCGCCGCCAGCAGGGCCGAGTGGGGGCGGACGCTCTCCTCGCCGATGAACTTGGGCGCCTTGGCCCCGTAGAAGTTGATCAGGTCGGCCAGGTAAACGGGCTCATTGGAGGCGTCGGCGCGGACCTTGCCGGTCTCCGCCTGCATCGTGTCCAGCACCCGGTCGGAGTTGTCGAGCAGCCAGTCGCGCAGCTTGCCGAGCCAGTGGTAGCGGCCCT
This sequence comes from Solirubrobacterales bacterium, assembly GCA_036277915.1. Taxonomy (GTDB): domain Bacteria; phylum Actinomycetota; class Thermoleophilia; order Solirubrobacterales; family 70-9; genus VAYN01. The sequence goes on along the minus strand of DASUMA010000009.1, from coordinate 67,030 downwards.
CGATCCCCATCGCCTCCCACTCGACCTGGTTGGCGCGGACGCGGGCGACGGTCTCGGCCACGGACGCGGGCGAGTCGATCGGCACCCTCTGGATCAGCTCCCCGGTGGCGGGGTTGTGGACGTCGAACGCGTCAGCGGCCGCGCTGGCGCCGTTGCTGACCTCGATCGCCTCGGTCCTAGTCTCGGCAGTGCCGCTCTCCACTGGGTGCTCCCTTCGTCGACCCGTTTGGCTGGTCAGCCAAGATTAGCCGGCCCGGGCAGATCGAGCAGGAATCTTCGGGATCAGACCCGCGTCAGGACCATGGTGACGACCAAGGTGATCAGCCCACCGATCATCATGCGCTGCAGCGAGTCGAACTTCGCATCGAACTTTGCGTCGAGACTTTCGAATCGCGCGTCGATCCTGTCGAACCTGGCGTCGACCTTGTCGAGCCGCGCGTCGACCTCTGCTTTTGCCTCGCTGAAGCGGCGGTCCATACCGGTCCGCAATGAGCCGATGTCCGACCGGACCTCCTGCCGGAACTGGCGCAGGTCCGCACGGGATTCGCGGAAGCCCTCATCGACCCTGTTCGCGAGGTCGTCGAGGCGCTCGTCGGTCCAGGTCTCTCTCACCATCGTGGGCACGATCCTACTGTAGACAAAAGGTTGCTGCGGTGCGGTCCGCTCAGCGGGGCGCCAGTCGGTACACCGGACCGGCCAGCGAGGTGACGTAGACGTGGCCGCGCTCGTCTTCGCCGAAGGAGGAGGGGCTCTCGACGGAGAGGCCAAGCTTGCGGTCATCGCTGGCGCGGCTGAGGTGGGGGACGAGGCTGCGCAGCTGGCCCTCGCAGAAGTCGGCGTAGAGGTAGCGCTTGTAGAGGGAGCGCAGGGCGGGGTCGGCGACGACGTAGCCGCCGGTGATCGAGCAGCTGCCGCCGCGGCTGTGGGGGTAGGCGAAGATCGGTTTCACGGTGCCGCCGGGGTCGGCGGTGCCGCTGTTGTCTTCGGTGTATGGGGCGAACCCCTCGAAGGCGTCCCAGCCGAAGTTGGCGCCCGAGGCGGCGGCGACCGTGGTGTAGTCGAGCTCCTCGTAGATCCCCTGGCCGACGTCGCCGATCGCGATCCGCGGCTGCGCCGCGGTGACGGTGTCGAAGGAGAAGCGGAACGGGTTGCGCAGCCCGTAGCTGTAGATCTCGTCGCGGCCCGGCCGGCCGACGAAGGGGTTCGAGGGCGGCACCGAGTAGGGCTGGCCGCCAGAGGCGCGCGGGTCGATCCGCAGCAGCTTGCCGAGCAGCACCTCCTTGTTCTGGGCGTTGTTCGGCGGGTCGCCGCCGGAGCCGCCGTCGCCGGTGCCGAGGTAGAGAAGGTCGCCGAGGAACTGCAGCTGGCCGCCGTTGTGGTTGGAGTTGACCGGGTGGGGGATCTCGATCACCGGGCGCCGCGAGCCGCTGGCGGCGCGGGTCGGCGTGCGGCGCTTGAACTCATCGACGCGGATGTTGCCGGCGTTGTCCGTGTAATAGACGTAGAAGCGGCCGCTGGCGCGGTAGTCGGGTGGGAAGGCGATCGAGAGCAACCCGCGCTCGCCGCCGTCGAACCCGACCAGGGAGCGGAGGTCGAGGAAGGGCCGCCCGACCCGCTTCCCTCCCCGCAGCACGATCACCCGCCCCTGCTGCTCGACCACGAAGAGCAGCCGCGGGTAGCCGGGTGCGCCGGTGACGTGGACCGGGGCGTCGAAGTTCCCGACCTGCTTCAGGGCGACGCCGCGGCGGGGCCGCTCGGCCGCGGTCTCGGTCGTGGCATCCGCCGAGCCGCAGGCCGGCAGCGCCAGCGACAGCAGCAGGAGGATCAGGGCCGACAGAGTCGCGCGTCGCATCGCGAGGAACGCTACCCGGGCCGGTTCGTCGCTATTCGGTGCCCTGGCCGGACTTGTCGATTTCGACGACTTCGCCCTCGTCGTTGACCGTGGTTTCGGGCAGGTCGGAGGTGATCTCGGTGACGAAGGTGCCGCCCGGGGCGACGTCGCCGTCGGTCTTCGCCTTGGCCTTGCCGCTCAGCCCGGCATTCACTCGGTAGAGCAGCGTGTACTTGCCGGCCCGGACCGCGCTCAGCTTCCAGACCGCGTTCGTAGTCTGGCCCGGCTTCAGCGGGCCGAAGTCGAAGGTCTTTGCGTTCGAGGTCGAGGTCCCGCCCGGTTCCGAGGAGCCGGCGAGCCGCGGGTAGGTCTGGGCCAGCACCCAGACCGGCCGGTCCGGCTGGGCAAGCCCGACCTGCGGGTCGCGGATCCCGAACGGCAGCGCGGAGGTGGTGCCCTGCTCGCCGGCAATCCCGATCGTGATCGCCAGGGCCGGGATCGTCTTGTTGCCGTCGTTGCGGACGCCGAGGCGCAGCAGCGAGGTCTGGCCCAGGTTCTGCTCGGTCGGGAACTTGGCGGTGGTCACCGTCGCCCGGTAGGTGCCGCCCGGCTCGTTCGCGTCCGAGGACGATTCGCCACCGCAGGCGCCGAGCAGCGCCGCCGCGGCCACCGCGGCAAATCCGATCGCGGTAGCTCGGAGACGGGCCCGCCGGGAATGTCTTCCGGTCCCCCCCAAAGCGGCCCGAACATAGCACGGGCTTTCCCTGCTTCCGCGATGGTTTCCGGGCTCCGGAGCGGGTTAGCCGGATCTCAACAGTGGGCTAACGGTTGGGGGGGACCCATCCCCTAGACTCAGGCCACGAGTGGGGCGCTGCGCGCGAATGCGAGGCGCGGCTCGACGGAGGAGCTGATGGTCGGATCTGCGGTCAACAGGGCTTTCTTGCCCGCCAAGTCGCTGTTCGAGCAGGTGGGGGAGATGATGATCCTCACCGCTCGCACGATCGTCTCCGCGGTCAAGCCCCCGTATCCCTACGGCGAGGAGTTCATCGGCCAGTTCCTCTTCGCCCTGCAGCTCTGCTGGTTCCCGCTGCTGGTCTCGACCGTGGCCTTCGGCTTCGGCGCCCCGGGCCTGCAGGCGGCTAACTTCCTCTCGCTGTTCGGCGCCCTCGACCGGCTCGGCGGCTTCTTCGTCCTCGCCTCGATCCGCGAGTTCGCGCCCTTCGTGACCGCCGTGGTCGTCGCCGGCGTCGCCGGCACCGCAATCACCGCTGACCTGGGTGCCCGCAAGATCCGCGAGGAGCTCGACGCCCTGCAGGTGCTCGGCGTCGACCCGATCAAGAACCTGGTCGTGCCGCGCTTCCTGGCGCTGATGCTGATCACTGGCCTGCTCGACATCTACGCCCTGGTCTTCGGGATCAGCGGCGGCATCCTCACCGAGCTCCTCTACAACCAGCCCCTCGGCGGCTTCTTCGCCACCCTCTTCTCCAACGCCTCGATCACCGATCTCTGGGGCTCGGTGGTCAAGTGCACCCTGTTCGGCGCCCTGATCGCGGTCGTCTGCTCCTACAAAGGGATGACTGCGTCGGGTGGGGCCGCCGGAGTCGGGCGCGCCGTCAACGAGGCCGTCGTCATCTCCTTCATGGGCGTCTTCGCCTTCAACTACGTCTTCACCCAGACCCTGCTTGCCACCAACCCAGAGCTGCAGACGATCCGATGAGCGAGTGGCTCGCAGTCCCGCGCGGCTGGCTCGACTCCTTCGGGGAGATCGCCCGCTTCGGGTCCCGCGTCGCCGGCCTCGTCTACTCGGGCCGAGTCCTGCGCTTCTTCGGCGAGAGCCTGCGCCAGGCCGGGATCCTGATCCTCGGCTCGGCGCTGATCATCTGGGGACTGGTCTTCACTCTCGGCCTGCAGTGCGGGATAGAGGGTGCTTACCTGCTGCGCGCCCAGGGCGCGCCCGCCTACGCTGGGGTCTTCTCCGCCTGGTGTGACCTGCGCGAGATCATGCCCTACGCCTTCGGCTACATGCTCGCGGCCAAGGTCGGGACCGGGATCGTCGCCGAGCTCGGGGCGATGCGGATCTCCGACGAGATCGACGCGCTCGAGGTGATGGGCGTGCCGCCGGTGACCTTCCTCTGCGCGACCCGCCTGCTCGCCGCCTGGATCTCCTTCCCGTTCATGTATCTGGTCGGGATCGGGATCATGTACCTGGCCAGCTACCTGGCCGTCGTCGAGCAGATCGGTGACGTCTCCTCGGGCGGCTACTTCCTGATCTTCTGGATGTTCCAGAACCCTCCTGACCTGATCTTCAGCCTGATCAAGGGCATGGTGATGGCGACCGCGATCGTGATGGTCGGCTGTTACTACGGCTACACCGCCTCCGGCGGGCCGGTCGGGGTGGGAACCGCGACCGCGAAGTCGATGGTCCTGAACATCGTCTTAGTCCACATCATCGGGATGCTGGGAACCCTGGTCTTCTGGGGGGCCAACCCGAGGGCACCGATAGGAGGCTGACGTGTCGATCGACGACGAGAACCGCCACGAGGAAGAGGAGCTGCGCGACGAGGCGGAGGCCAGCGCCGAAGCGCCGCCGGAGATCGCGCCGGAGCCCGAGCCCGCACAGGCTTCAGACGGCTCTGGCCCCTACATCAGCGAAGACGGCGCCGTGATGGGCCGCGACTTCGTGATCCCCGGCGTCGACCCGCGTGAGCACGATCCCTACCGCTTCCACACTGGCCGCAAGCGCGACCACGGCGGCGAGGACGCGATCGAGATCATCGACCTGGTCAAACAGTTCGGCCGGGCGCGGATCCTCAACGGGCTCAATCTCGGCCTGCCGGAGGACCAGGTCTCGATGGTCCTGGGGCCGTCGGGGACCGGCAAGAGCGTGCTGATCAAGCACATCGTCGGGCTGCTCTACCCCGACTCGGGCGACGTGCTCGTGCACGGCGAATCGATCCCGAACATGACCGACGACGAACTCTTCGAGGTGCGCAAAAAGTTCGGCCTGCTGTTCCAGGACGGGGCGCTGTTCGGCTCGATGAACATCTACGACAACGTTGCCTTCCCGCTGCGGCAGCACACGGACAAAAGCGAGGAAGAGATCGGCGAGATCGTCAACCGCCGGCTCAAAGAGGTGGGCCTGATCGAGGCCACCTACAAGATGCCCAACGAGCTCTCCGGCGGGATGCGCAAGCGCGCCGGCTTCGCCCGGGCGCTGGTGCTGGAACCGGCGATCGTGATGTTCGACGAGCCTGACTCCGGCCTCGACCCGGTCCGCACGGCGCTGCTCTGCGAGCTGATCCGCGAGGTGCACGCCGAGAACGGCGGCTGCTATCTGGTGATCAGCCACGACCTCGGGACCGCGCGCCGGATCGCCGACTTCATCGCCGTGCTGTGGAGCGGCAAGATCGTCGAGTCCGGCCCCAAAGACGAGCTCTTCGACTCCAGCAACCCGTTCGTCAGCCAGTTCCTCAACGCGGACGTGAGCGGTCCGCTCTCGATGGACTGAGTTGAGCCCGGGGGGTTGGTTCGGCCGCGTCGCGGCTTGGGCCGCTGACAACGCCCGCTGGGTCCTGGCGGTCACCGTGGTCCTCGCCGTCGCGGCGGCGGTCGGGGCGACGCGGATCCCGACCGACGCCGGCGTCGACACGCTGGCCGAGGCCGACGGCGCGACCTACGAGGCGACGCAGCAGGTGCGCGAGCAGTTCGGGGAGGAACCGGTGGTGGTCCTGGCCAAGGGGGAACTGCCGCAGCTGATCCTTACCGACAACATCTTCCGCCTGCTGCGGCTGGAGGGCTGCCTCTCCGGAAAGGTGCCGGAGGGGGCGAAGCCGATCCCCGGGCCCTGCGCGGAGCTGGCGGAGATGGCGCCGGTCGAGTTCGTCTCCGGCCCTGGGACCTTCCTCAACGAGGCGGTGCTGCAGATCGACCGGCAGCTGCGGCGCCTCGCCCGCCACGTCTCCGCTGACCGCTTCCGCGAATTCCTCCTCGCCGTCGCCACCCGCTATGGGATCACCTCGGCGCCGAGCATCGACAGCGAAGACTTCGTCGCCACCGTCGTCTTCGACCTGGCCCGGGCGCGGGGGACGCCGAAGGCGCGACTTGCGTACCTCTTCCCCAACAGCCGCTCGGCCCAGATCGTGGTGCGGTTGAAGCCGGACCTGAGCGACTCCGAGCGCCGCCGCGCGATCGGTCTGATCGAAGCCGCTGTGCACGATGCGACGCCGCGCGCCGAGTGCAAGCAGGGCGGCGCACCGGCGCCCTGCTTCGAGCTCGAAGGAGGCAGCTACGTCGTCTCCGGCGCCCCGGTCGTCGTCGACGCCGTCGCCCAGGCTCTGAAGGACGCCCTGCTGGTGTTGCTCGCCGTCGCCCTGGGGGTGATGGCCCTGACTCTGATGCTCGCCTTCCGCTCGCGCTGGCGCCTGCTGCCGCTGGGCCTCGCGCTCTCCGCCACCGCAATCACCTTCGGCCTCCTCGGCCTCACCGACGGCGCCCTGACCATGGCCTCAATCGCCGCCCTCCCGATCCTGATCGGCCTCGCCGTCGACTACGCCATCCAATTCCAAGCCCGCTACGACGAGGCCTCCAGCAGCCACCCCGAGCCCTCGGCTGCAGCCCGCGCCGCCGCCGCAGCAGGCGGCCCCACGATCGCCACTGCCTGCATTGCAACCGCAGCTGGCTTCCTCGCCCTCCAGCTTTCCCCGATCCCAATGGTCCGCGGCTTCGGCTGGCTCCTGATCGCCGGCATTGCGCTGGCCTTTGCCCTCTCCCTGACCGCAGGCTTCGCCGCCCTCAGCCTGAGGGGGGGATCATCCCCAGGCGTCGTCAGGGCCCGCCCGCCGGAGCGCCTCCTCTCCCTCGCAATAGAGCGCCCCATCCTGGTCATCGGTATCGCCATCGCCTTGGCTGTTGTCGGGTGGGGCGTCGGAACCCAAATCGAGACCGCCTCGCGCATCCAGTCGCTGGCCCCGCAGAACCTCGACGCCGTCCGCAACCTGAGCACCCTGGAAGAGACCACCGGCGTCTCCGGCGAGCTCGACGTCTCCATCGAAGCCGATGATCTGACCGACCCGGCGGTGGTTGCGTGGATGGCGGACTTCAAGCGCCGCGTCCTGCGGGCGAACGGGTTCCGGGGCGAGAACCCCAGCTGCCTCGACGCCGAGATATGCCCCGGCCCCGCCCTCTCCGACTTTCTCGTCCGCGGCGAAGAGGAAGTCACCGCAGCGGGGATCGACGCGACGCTGGCGGCCCTCTCGCCTTACTCCCTGCGCCAGGTCGCGCCGGTCGATCCGCAGACCGGCGAAGTCGGAACGGCGGCGCTGATCAGCTTCGGGATCCGCGCCCAGTCGCTGTCGGACCAGCAGCAGCTGATCGACCGGGTGCGGGCGGAGATCGGGACCTCGGGGGAGCGGGGGGGACCGCCAGCCGGGGTCCAGGTGCGGCTTGCCGGGCTGCCGGTGATCGCCGCCGAATCTGCCGCCGACCTCGACGCCAGCCGCTACTGGCTGACTTTGGCTGGCCTGCTGCTGGTCGCGCTGGCGCTGCTTGTCGTCTACCGCTCGGTCTCCCGCGCCTTTGTGCCGCTGGTCCCGACGGTGCTGGCAACCGGGTGGGCCTCGCTGGCGCTCTGGGTCAGCGGCGTCCCGCTGAACCCGATGTCGGCGGCGCTGGGGGCGCTGACGATCGCCGTCGCCACCGAGTTCGGGGTGATTCTCTCCGGTCGCTACCACGAGGAGCGCGCGGGCCGGGACCCGGCCGCGGCGCTGCGCAGCGCCTACGCCCGCACCGGAGCCGCGGTGCTCGCCTCGGGCGTCACCGCGGTCGCCGGCTTCGCAGTGCTGATCGCCAGCGACGTGCGCATGCTGCGGGACTTCGGCTTCGTCACCGTGATCGACCTCGCCGCCGCGCTGCTCGGGGTGATGATCGTGCTCCCCGCGGTGCTGATCTGGAGCGAGGAGCGATGAGAGACCGCTACTCGATCGTCGTCGGCCTGCTCTTCCTGATCCTGGTCGCGGTGGCGGCGCTGAACACCCTCAACGGCGGCGGCGGCGCCGAGGGCACGCTCGGCCTCGACTCCCGGCCCGACCGCTGGCCGCTGCCCGAGTTCGCCGTGCCCGACGCCCGCGGCCAGCTTGAAGGAGACGCCAACGTCGCCCAGGACGATTGCGAATCCTCGGCCCTGCCCTGTCCCGAGGACGCCGTCCGCGACCCGGCCTGCGAGATCTCCACGGCGGGCGCGATCCGGGTCTGCGATCTCTTCGACCGGCCGCTGGTGATCTCGTTCTGGTTCACCAAAGGCGGCGACTGCGAGGTCCAGCAGGACGTCGTCGATCGCGTCTACCGCCGCTACCGTGGAAGGGTGAACTTTCTCTCCCTCGACATTCACGACGACCCCGGCACCGTGCGCGAGCTTGCGGATAAGCGCGGCTGGGAGATGCCGGTTGGGTATGACCGCGACGGCGCCGTCGGCAGCCTCTACGGTGTCGGCGGCTGCCCGACCTTCGCCTATGTCTACCCGGGCGGCACCCTGCAGGCAGCCGACGTCGGGGAACTCGGCCAGGGGCAGCTGACCGCTCAGGTCGAGAGCCTGCTGACCGCGACCAGCGAGGCCGAGGAGGGCTGAGGCATGGGCGGCCCGGAGGCGACCGATCCGCGGCTGGGCTGGGACCCGGCGCCGGAGCAGGGCTGGGTCGCGCCGCGGATCGCCGCTGAGTTCCCGGGGCTCGGGCTTGCCTGGGTCGAGGTCGACGTGCGGCCACGCAAGCGCAGCCCGGAGCCGGTGCGGCGGCGCCTGCGCGACCTCTCCGACCGCTTCTACGGCGCTCACGCGATCCGCATGCGCGAACGGCCGATCCCCTGGGCCTACCGGGTCTTCTTCCGCCAGATCGGGCTCGACCCCGACCGCAACCGGACCCCGGTCGAGCAGCTGGCCCTGGAGCGCCTCCACGACGGCGCCTTCAAGAGCGAGGGCCTGCCGCGCGATGCGCTCACGGTGGCGATTGTCGAGACCGGAGTGGCGCTGCGCGCCTTCGACGCCGAGCGGATCGAAGGCGGCCTCTGCATCCGGGATTCCGCCCCCGGCGAGTCGCTGCTGGGGAAGCCCGGTGAGCTGGCGCAGGGGACGCTGACGATCGCCGACGGCTCCCGGCCTATCGCCCTGCTCTTCGGGCAGGCGGCGGAGGGCTGCACGGTCGAGTCCACCACCCGCCGCATCGCGATTGTCGCCACCCGGGTCAAGGGAGTGCCGGAGATTGCGATCGAGGAGGCCCTGTGGATGGCGGCGGCGACCGCCGAGGCCTCCTCCGGCGCTTAACCGTTCCTCCTTTGTCGCCGCGGGAGGGTGATCTACACTCGGAGCGAGGAAAGATGCCGGATCTGCTCTCACGAGACAGCTTCACGGGGCTTCGCGTCGACGTCGACGAGCGCGCCGCGCGGCGTGAGCTGCGCCGCCAGATCGGCGCCCTGGAGCGGCAGCTTGCCGGCCTCCTGGCGGAGGGCTTCGGACGGGTCGAGGTCGGCTACCGCGTTGGTGCGACTGCGACCGCGCCGCGCCTGCTCGACCTCGGTGAGCTCGAGCGCCTGCGCGACGAGCTCGCCGATTGCGTTGCCGACGCGCGCCTGACCCTGGCCGAGCAGGACCGGCTCGAGGCCGCCAACCGCGAGCTGCTGCGCGAGATGATGGCGGCGCCGGAGAACTTCAAGTGGGTGCAGATCAGCCGCGACGACATCGGCGTCCCGGGCTGCGGCCACTGGCACTCGCGCCCCGTGCTCGGCCCGATCGGGATGCTGATGGGCTGGTGGCGGGTCAAGGTCTCCTCCGGATGTCCGTTAGCCGGGCGGCTTGCGGCCGTTGAGCGCGAAGGAGAGGAAGCCGGCGCGCCGGGTAGCGAAGCCGGAGGAGCGCCCACCGGCCCCCTGGGGGTCGGCGCCGCTGGCTGAGCTGGTGATTCTCGCTGGGATCATCTCGCTGGTCGTCGGGCTGGTCGGCCAGCACCCGACCGCGATCGGTCTCGGCGTCGCCCTCGCCGGCCTCGGCGGGATGGAGGTGGCGATCCGCGAGCACTTCGCCGGCTACCGCTCGCACACCACGCTGTTGGCCGGAGCCGTGTTCGTGTTCACGGTCGGCCTGCTCTTCTACGTCGCCAACCAGATCCTCGCGGTCTGCCTGGCGGTGGGGGCGGTCGCCTTCGCGATCGCCTTCTACCTGGCGCGCCGCGCATTCCAGCGAGCCTCCGGAGGCCTCAGCTTCCGGGTCGGTGGAATGCGCGGCTGATGCGCTAGGCAGCTACCGCGTCGTGGCTCGCGGCCGAGGAGCGGGAGGCGAGCTCGGTCGAGAGCAGACGACGCTGCCGGGAAGTCAGGGTGCCGAGCTGCTTGTTCTCGTTCAGGGAGAGGGGGGTGAGGAACTTGCGGGCGCGGGTGCGTCCCCAGCGCCGCTGGCTGGTCAGCAGCTCGGAGATGGTCATGCTCTCCGTCTCCCAGGGGCAATCGCGGACTACCTCGGAGGCGTCGAGGTCGCCCCGCGCGATCGCCCGCTTCAGCTCAGCGCGGGCGAGCCGGACGAGGTTGGCCCGTTCGAGAGCTTGCATGTGCTGCGGTGCTTCTACCTGGATAGCGGTAGCGGTAGTCGTTGCGGTTGCCGTGGTGGCAGCGTCCACTGGACTCCTCCCTTCAAGGAATCGGTTAACTGGAATCTCGCCGGTGACCAGTGGCAACAGGCCGTGGCCTGGTCCGGTTCGGGTCTCTCGCCGGACGCCCCGCCGGGCCATCCGTCGAGGAGGCCAAGCTATGCCTCGGGCCTGGCTCGCGTCAACCCGATGTGAACGAAATGACGCGCGGGCTGGTCGCTAAGAGCAACAATTTCGGAAGCCCGCGGACGATGTCCCGATCCGGTCAAGCCTGAAACTACCCAGGACGGGGGATGTCAAGATCCGGTTACCGGGGATCTAGGACCGGGGAAGGTCCGGGAAGTCCTCGATCACCTGGGCGATCGTCCCCAGGGCGCCGTCGAGATGCTCGCGCTGGTGGGTTGCCATCAGGCTCGTACGCAGCAGCGCCCCGCCCGGGGGGACCGCCGGGTGGATCGCGACGTTGGTGTAGACGCCGGCGTCGAACAGCGCCTTCCAGAGCAGCACCGCCTGCCAGTCGTCGCCGACCATCACCGGCACCACCGGAGTGGTGGCAACGGTGCCGTCGGGCAGGGTCCCGGGCTCGATCACCTTCAGCCCCAGGTGCCGCAGGCCCTCGCGCAGGTACTCGGCGTTGGCCAGCAGCGCCTCGAACAGCTGCGGCCCCTCCGCGCGGATCACCCGCAGCGCCGCCAGGGCGGCTCCGACGGCGGCGGGGACGGCGGAGGCGCTGAAGATGAAGGAGCGGGAGGAGACCCGCAGGTACTCGATCACGTCGGCCGGGCCGGCGATGAAGCCGCCGCAGGAGGCGAGGCTCTTGGAGAAGGTGCCCATACGCAGGTCGACCTCGTCCTCGAGCCCGAAGAGCTCCGAGGCACCGGCGCCGCGGGCACCGAGGACGCCGGCGCCGTGGGCCTCGTCGACCATCAGGCGGGCGCCGTGGGCCTGGCAGAGCTCGACGATCCGCGGCAGGTCGCAGACGTCCCCCTCCATCGAGAAGACGCCGTCGACGATCACGAGGACCCCGCCGCCGTCTTCGGCGGCGCGCTGCAGCATCTTCTCCAGCTTGTCCATCCGGTTGTGGCGGAAGGGGCGCAGCTTGGCGCCGGCGAGGCGGCAGCCGTCGAGGATTGAGGCGTGGTCGCCGGAGTCGCAGATCACCGTGTCGGCGGGGCCAAGGATGGTGCCGATGCAGCCGACGTTCGACTGGTAGCCGGTGGTGTAGACGATCGCGTCCTCGGTCCGCATCCACTCTGCCAGCTCCCGCTCCAGCTCCAGGTGCAGCGGCGTCGTCCCGTTGAGGAGGCGGGAGCCGGTGACGCCGGTGCCGTAGGTCTCGAGCGCGTCGCGGGCGCCCTGCTTGACCCGCTCGTCGCCGGTCAGCCCCAGGTAGTTGTTGGAGCCGTGCATGATCGTCTCCCGCCCCTCCATCTCCACCACCGGCCCGGCCTGCGAGGTGAGCAGGCGGAAGTAGGGGAGGAGGTCGTGCTCCTTGGCGGCTTCGAGCTGCTCGAGGCGGTCGTGGCTGCGGGCCTTCGCGAAGACGTCGACCGGGGCCTTGGCGGTCTCACCCATCGGCCAGAGTGTAAGTTGCGGCCGGATGGGAAGCGTGACGATCCGGCCGGTACGCGGCCGGCGGGAGCTGAAGCGGTTCGTCAAGGTCCCGTTCGGGATCCACCGCCAGCACCCGCAGTGGGTGGCGCCGCTGGTCTATGAGCGCATGCAGTTCCTCGACCCGGCCAAGAACCCGTGGTTCGAGCACGGCGAGGCGCAGCTCCTGATCGCCGAGCGCGACGGAGAGCCGGTGGGCCGGATCAGCGCTCATCTCGACCGCCGCTGGGACGAGTACCAGGGCGGCAAGGACGCGATGTTCGGCTTCTTCGAGACGGTCGAGGACGCCGAGGTGGCGCGGGCGCTGCTGGAGGCGGCAGCCGAGTGGGCCACGGCGCAGGGGCGAGAGCGGATCCTCGGCCCGATGGACTTCACCACCAACGACGAGATCGGGATCCTGATCGAGGGCTACGAGCGGCGGCCGATGATCCTCGAGCCCTGGCACCCGCCTTACTACCGGGAGCTGATCGAGTCGCTCGGCTTCGGCAAGACGATGGACGTGCTGATGTGGGAATTGCAGTTCGGCGACCTCAAGGAGGGCGAGCGCTTCGACCCCTCGATCCACACCGCCGCGAAGAAGGCGCTGGAGGACGAAGGGATCGAGATCCGCAACATGCGCAAGCGCGACATGGCGGACGAGGTGCGGCGCTTCATGGACGTCTACAACGAGGCCTGGGGCAAAAACTGGGGCTTCGTCCCGATCACCGACGCGGAGGTCGAGTTCCAGGCCAAGAACCTGAAGCAGGTGCTGGACGAGAGCTGGACCTACATGGCCGAGAAGGACGGCGAGGTCGTGGGGGCGGCGCTGACCCTGCCCGACATCAACCAAGTGATGGCGAAGCTGGACGGGCGGTTGCTGCCCTTGGGCTGGGCGAAGTTCCTGCTCGGCCGCCGCAAGATCAACCAGTGTCGGGTCTTCGCGCTCGGGGTCAAGCACGAGTACCGCCACACCGGCGTCGCCGCCGGGCTCTACCTGCGCCACCTCGAGGAGGCCGCGGTCCCAGGCGGGATCACCGGCGGCGAGATGGGCTGGATCCTGGAGACGAACGAGCCGATGAACCGCGCCATGGAAGGGATGGGCGGCGAGATCGTCAAGCGATACCGCATATACGAGCGCAGTTTGCGGTGATCTGACCGGCGCCGACCTCTACCGCCGCTAGAGTCGCTGCGGTGAGTGAGCTCGATTTAGACGGCGAGATCCTCGCCGAGGAAGACGCCGAGCCGCGCGAGGCCACCGAGCCGGTGCGGCGGCTGCCGCTTCCCTACGAGGAAGGGGCTGACGCCGGGCTGCCGGTGCTGCGGGCCGAGGTCCGCACCGCCGCGCTTGCTGCCGCCGGCGGGGTCCTAGCCGGCGCTGCGACGGTTGCCGCCGTGCGCGCGGTCAGCGCCGTCGGCGCCAAGTCCCGCTCGCCGCGCCGCCGTCTCGGCCGCCGCGAGCGGTCCAACGTCGTCGCTAGCCGCTCCTTCCTGGTCGACGTCCACCTGCTCGGACGCTAGCCCCCGGTGCCGGTGCCGGCGCTCGAAACCGAGGTCAGGCCACCCTCGCCATTCCGCCTGGTCCGTGGCAGCGAGGACCTGACGCTGCGGATCCGCAGCGGCATCGCAACCCGGTTCCTGCACGTCGAAGGCGCGCCCGTGCTGGTGCGCGCCTGGCAGCCCGGCCCTGGGCGGGTGAAGCTGCGGGCGCAGGCGCTGGACCCGGCCGCTGTCGAGTACCGCCTCGCGGCGGCCTCTGATGCCACCTGCGCTGGGCCGGCGCACCTGCGACTGGCGCTGGAGCGAATGCGCTTCGCGCTTGGGGTCGACGACGACCTGGCCGATTTCCACCAGCGCTTCCGCCGCGATCAGCTGGTCGGGCCGCTGATCCGGCGCCTGCCCGGCTTCCGGCCGCGCCGCCGACCCTGGCCCTGGGAGGCGCTCGCCTCGGCGGTCGTCGGCCAGCTGATCGAGGCCGACCGCGCCGCCCGGATCGAACGCCGCATCATCGGCCGCTGGGGCTCGTGGGCGGGATCGGGGCGGGAGGCGCCGCGCGACGTGCCCGGAGCGGCGGCGATCGCCGGCCGCGCCCCGGCCGAGCTCGAGTCGATGGATCTCGCAGGGACTCGCGCGATCGCCCTGCGCCGGGTGGCGCGGGAAGTGGCCACCGGGCGCTGCGCGATCGAGTCCGCAGCGGCCGACCGCCGCCTGCTCGCGATCCCCCAGATCGGGCCCTGGACGGTCCAGTGCCTCGGCCTCTTCGGGCGCGGCGAGATGGACTCGCTGCCTGCCGGCGACCTCGCCTACATCAAGCTGGTCGGCCACCTCGCTGGGCTCGGGCGGCGGGCGACGGTTCCCGAGGTGGAGGAGTTCTACGCCCAGTACGAGCCCTACCGCGGGCTGGTCGGGGCGCTCACCCTGGCCGGCCTGTACCGCGCCGTCGCCAGCGGCAGACCGCTGCGAATAGCCGCCTGAGCGACCGCTCCAGGCCACGCACGGATTCGTGCCTGGACGAACGGGGGGTCAAGGGGGTGGGTCATCTGTCGATACACAGCCAATGCGCGAGCCCGGGGAAAGGCAGTGGCCTGATCACGAGTTCAACGAATTCGTCGACCAGATAGCGACCGGTGGCGAGGACTACCGCCGCCTGGTCGAGCGCCTGCCGGTGATCGTCTACACGGCTGAGATCGGCAAGGAGGGCCGCTGGCGCTACGTCAGCCCCCAGGTCGAGGAAATCCTCGGCTACACCGCCGAGGAGCTGATCAGCGACCCGACCATGTGGGTGCGCCTCCTCCACCCCGACGACCGCGAGCGGGCGCTGGCGATCGAAAGCAAGGTCTACCTCGGCGACCGCGACACCAGCCCGATCGAATACCGGATGCGCACCCGCAGCGGCAAGATCGTCTGGATGCTCGACGAGGCGGTCCTGGAAGCCGACGAGGACGGGGTGCCGGTGTGGCACGGGGTCCTCTACGAGGTCAGCGAGCGCAAGAACGCGGAGGCCGAGCTGCAACGGGCGCTCTCCCAGCAGGCGGTCGTCGCCAAACTGGGTGAGCGGGCGCTGGGGGACGGTGACCCCGAGGCGCTGATGCAGGACGCGACTGCGCTGATCGCCGAAATCGACGGCGTCGACAGCGCCTGTATCTGGGAGCTCTCTCGCGACGGCCGACGCCTCAACCTGCGGGCGGGGCTGGAGGAGGAGGTGGTCGGCGCTGGCCGCCGTGTCTCTGCCTCGCGCGACTCCCACGCCGGCGCCGCCCTTGACTCGGGCGCGCACGCGATCGTCGATGACTGGGGCACCGAGGAGCGCTTCACGATGCCACCGGTGCTGCGGGTGGTCGGCGCCGCCAGCAGCCTCGCGGTGATGATCGACGGCAAGGACCACCCCTTCGGCGTCCTCGACCTGCACGCGGCCGAGCCGAGCCAGTTCAGCGCCAAAGACGTCGCCTTCGTCCAGGCCGCCGCCAACGTCCTCGCCGACGCGATCGAGCGCCACGCCTCCGACCTGGCGCTGCGCCACCGCGTCCTCCACGACGCCCTGACCGGGCTGCCGAACCGGCTCAGCTTCGTCGATGCGCTGACCGATGCGCTGCAGCGCGCGACCGTCTCCGGCTCGCCCGTCGGCATCCTCTTTCTCGACCTCGACCACTTCAAGCTGATCAACGACAGCCTTGGCCACCACGCGGGCGACGCCTTGCTGCGCGCCGTGGCGCCGCGCCTGCGTGCCCACCTGCGCCCCGGTGACGTCGTCGCCCGCTTCGGCGGCGACGAGTTCGGGATCCTGATCGACCGACTGGCCGACGACGGAGAGGCGGCAGCGATCGCCGACCGTGTCGCCGCCGCCTTCGCGCAGCCGTTCTCGATCGACGGGGTCGAGCACTTCGTCAGCGCCAGCATCGGGGTCGCCGTCGCCCGCGCCTCCGAGCGCCAGGTCAACGCCGAGCTCCTGATCCGCGACGCCGACGCGGCGATGTACCGGGCGAAGGAGAGCGGCCGGGCCCGCTGCGTGATGTTCGACGCCGAGATGCGGGCCTGGGCGATGCGCCGGCTCGAGGTCGAAAGGGAGCTGCGCCACGCGCTCGAGCGCGAAGAGCTGACGCTCCACTACCAGCCGGTGGTCAGCCTCCAGGACGGCGAGATCACAGGCCTCGAGGCGCTGGTCCGGTGGAAGCACCCTCAGCGCGGCCTGCTTGACCCCGCCGAGTTCGTCTCGGTCGCCGAGGACAGCGGCCTGATCGAGCCGATCGGCCGCTGGGTTCAGGACCGCGCTTGCCGCCAGGCGCTCGACTGGCACCGGCTGCGCCCCGACTCCCGCCCCTTCGACGTCGCCGTCAACCTCTCCGCCCGGCAGGTCGCCCACCGCGACCTGCCGGCGACCGTGGCTGAGATCCTCACCCGCACCGGCCTCGAGCCCGAACACCTGCGGCTGGAGATCACCGAGAGCGTCCTGGTCGAGGAGTCGGCGACGGCGATCTCCTCGCTGGAGGCGCTGAACGAGCTCGGCGTGCGGCTGGTCCTTGACGACTTCGGCACCGGCTACTCCTCGCTCGCCTACCTCAACCGCTTCCCCTTCCACGCGCTGAAGATCGACCGCTCCTTCGTCGACGCGCTGGGGATCGAGCAGGAGCGGACGGCGATCGTCGAGGCGATCATCGGGATGGCGCGGGCGCTCTCGCTGGAGGTGATCGCCGAGGGCGTGGAGAGCGAGGTGCAGCTGGCGGAGCTACGCCGACTCGGCTGCGACTACGCCCAGGGTCACCTCTTCCACGTGGCGATGCCGGCCAGCGAAGTCAGCCGCCTGATCGGCGAAGACGCGCTGAGCTATTCGGGGATCTCGCCCGGCAGGTAGGCGTTGCTGAGCAGCGCTGAGGTGTTGGGCAGCGACTCGATCTGGCCGTTGTCGCGCATCCAGCCGGCGAAGGTCTTCCACTCGGCCGGGTCCATCCAGCCGTAGGGCTGGCCCTGCACGCGCGCGCCGAGCAGCGGCAGCGTCGCCTCGACCTCGGCTCGAGTGAGTTTGGCGTCGAGGTCGCCGTTGGCTTCGGTGATCGCTTCGACCGCGGCATTCGGCTGGGCGACCGCGGCTTCGGTGCCGCGCTGAAGGGCGGCGATGAAGAGGCGGATCGCTTCTGGATCGTCTGCCACCGAGTCGCGGTTGGCGACCAGGACCAGCTCGTCGTAGGTGGGGACGCCGAGCTGGTCGACCGGGGTGACGACGGGCGCTTTGCCGCGTTCGCGCAGGTCGACGCCCTCGACGTTGCTGTAGCCGCCGAGCATCGCCTCGGCTGAGCCGCCGATCAGAGCCGGCAGCAGGCCGAAGCCGACGTTGACCGAGCGCACCGCCGAGGGCGCGAGGTTGGCGCGGGCGAGGATCGTGTCGAGAAAAGCGTCCTGGTAGGGGATCCCGGCGGTGGCAACGGTCTTGCCCTTGAGGTCGGGGATGCCTTTGATCCCCGATTTGGCGAGCCAGATCATCGAGGTCAGCGGCTGGTTGACCAGGGCGCCTACGGCGATCACCGGCAGGTCCTGCTCGTGCGCGAGCATCACCTCCGGCTCGTAGGAGATCGCCAGGTCGGAGCGGCCGGCGGCGACCTGCTTGATCGGCGCCGCCGGGTCGGAGGGGGCGTCGATCGAGACGTCGAGCCCGGCTTCCTCGAAGTAGCCGAGCTTCTGCGCCATGTAGATCCCGGCGTGGTCGGGGTTGGGGTAGAAGTCGAGGGTGAGCGTGAAGGGCTCGGCCGCGGTGCTCGAGTCCTCCGACTTCTCGCCGCAGGCGGCGAGGCCGAGGAGGAGCGCCAGCAGGGCAACGACGACGGCGATCGCCGGGCGGCGGGGCGTCTTCATCCCCTGTGTTCTATCGCCAAGTGACGACGCGACGCTCCGCGAGTGCGGTCAGGCCGAAGAGGGCGAGCCCGATCGCGGAGAGCACGAAGACCGCACCGAACAGCCGCGCGATCTCCAGCTGGGCGTTGTCCTGGAGGATCTGGTGGCCGAGCCCGGAGCTGGCGCCGACCCACTCGCCGAAGACCGCGCCGAGCGGGGCGACGACGATCGCGATCTTGGTCCCGGTGAAGAGGTAGGGCAGCGCCGCTTTGGCCTCGAGGCGGCGGAAGATCTGCCAGCGCGAGGCATAGAGGGTGCGCATCAGCTTGGTCGCGTCGGGGTCGACCGAGCCGAGGCCCTGGACCGTGGCCACGGTGATCGGGAAGAAGCAGACGAGGACGACGACGAGCGCCTTGGGCACGATCCCGAAGCCGAACCAGAGGACGAGGATCGGGGCGACGACGATGATCGGGATCGTCTGCGAGGCGATCATCAGCGGGTAGGTGGCGCGGCGGACGAGGACCGAGAAGTGCATGGCGACGGCGAAGGCGATGCCGGTGAGCAGGGCAAGGGCGAAGCCGATGAGGATCTCCTGCAGCGTCACCCAGGTGTTTTCGGCGAGCAGGGTGCGGTTCTCCCAGATCGCGCTGGCGATTTCCGCCGGCGAGGGGGCGAGGAAGTCTTCGAGCCCGAGCACCTCGGCGAGGGCCCCGGTCGATGCCGCCAGCTGCCAGGCGCCGATCATCCCGGCGAGGAAGAGGCCGGGGAGGACCCACCGCCAGGCCCCGTCCCATCGCGTGGTTCCTTTCGGTCCCATGGCGCGCTTAAAGAACCACGGTTGCGGCTTCGTGCAGGGCGCGCAGGGCGCGCTCGCGGATGGCGACGAACTCGGGGGAGGTGACGGCGGCATCGCGGTCGGGCGCGCGGGGGGCGGGGGCGGACAGCTCGGCGACGATCCGGGCGGGGCGGGCCGATAAGACCGCAACGCGGTCGCAGAGGTAGAGCGCCTCCTCGACGTCGTGGGTGACGAGGACGACGGTGCGCGGGTCCTCGCGCAGCGCCGCCGCCAGCCACTCCTGCATCTCCGCCCGGGTGATCGCGTCAAGCGAGGCGAAGGGCTCGTCCAGCGCCAGCACCGGCTTGCCGGAGACCAGGGTGCGGAGGAAGGCGACGCGTTGGCGCATGCCGCCGGAGAGCTCGGCCGGGCGGGCTGCCTCGAACCCGGCGAGGCCGAAGCGCTCGAACAGCGCCGCCGCCTGGCGGCGAGCCTCGGCGCGGCTGGCGCCTTGGTTGCGGAGCGCCAGCGCCGCGTTGTCGATCGCCGAGTACCAGGGCAGGAGCAGGTCGCGCTGGGGCATGTAGGCGCAGCGATCCAGGCGGCCGCCGGCCTCGCGGCTGCTGCTCACCTCGACCGTGCCGCCGGTCGGCTCGCCCAGTCCGCAGATCAGCTCCAGCAGCGTCGACTTGCCGCATCCAGAAGGGCCGACCAGGCCGAGGACGCCGTGCGGCCCGACCTCGAGGTCGATTCCAGCAAGCGTCTGCAGCTCGTCGTAGGCGTGCTCCAGGCCTCGGATCGAGACCCCAATTTGCCCAATTTCGGGACCCATGCTGGTATCCTGCCGCACTCCGCACTCCCGACCTAGGCAGTCAAGAAAGTCAGAAGGTCGGGAAAGTCGAATAAGCCCGTCGGTGCGGCGACGGCAGAGATCTCAATGGACCCGGCAATAGTTCTTTTCGGCTTCGGCATCGGAGCGATGGTCGGCATGACCGGCATGGGCGGCGGCACCCTGATGACCCCGCTGCTGATCCTGATCTTCGGGGTCAAGCCGGTGACCGCGATCGGCACCGACATCTTCTATGCCGCGGTGACCAAGACCGTCGGCGGCTGGCGCCACCTGCGGATGGGCACGGTGAACATGAGTCTGGCGCTGTGGATGGCGGCCGGCAGCGTTCCGGCCTCGGTGACCGGCGTCTGGGCGATCTCGGTCCTGCAGAGCAAGATCGGCGAAGAGCGACTCGACTCGATCGTCTACGCGCTGCTCGGCGGCACCCTGCTGATGGTCGGGATCATCACCCTGGCGCGGGCGCTGATCCTCAGCAAGCTGATTGAAGAGCGCGACGACTTCGAGCTGCAGCGGCGGCACAAGATCGCCGCCGTGGCGATCGGCGCCACCACCGGGTTCGTGATCGGGATCACCTCCGCCGGCTCCGGCACGGTGATCGCGATCCTGCTGATCGCCGTTTTCCGCCTCACCCCGGTCAAAGTCGTCGGCACCGACGTCTTCCACGCGGCGATCCTGCTCTGGGCCGCCGGCATCGCCCACTGGGTCGGCGGCAACGTCGACTTCGTGCTCGCCGGCAACATCCTGCTTGGCTCGATCCCGGGCGTGATCGTCGGCTCCCACTTCGCCGCCCGGGCGCCGACCGGGTTCCTGCGCACGGCGCTCGGCGTCGTCCTCATCGCCTCGGGGGTGGTCACCGTGCAGAAGGGGGACCCCCTTGTCTGGCCGATCGCAGCCGCGGTCGCCGGCATCGGCCTCGGGCTGCTGATCTGGTTCCCGCGCTGGTGGAACGAGCGCCGGGTGAAGCGTGAAGCAGAGCAAGAGCGCGACCGCTCCGACGATCTCGCGCCTGAAGTCGTCGGCTGATTGATTTACTAGCCGCATGCGCGTTTCTGCCAAGGCCGACTACGCGGTGCGGGCCGCTGCCGAGCTTGCCGCCGCGGAGGAGGGCCCGGTCAAGGGCGAGCGCCTCGCCGAGGCGCAAGACATCCCGCTGCAGTTTCTCGAGCACATCCTGCTCGAGCTCAAGCACCACGGCATCGTCCGCGCCCGTCGCGGCGCCAAGGGCGGCTACTGGCTCGCTCGCCCCGCCGACGAGGTGACGATCGCCGAGATCGTCCGCGCCGTCGAGGGCCCGATCGCCCACGTCCAGTCGACCCCGCCCGAGGCAATCGAGTACCGCGGCAACTCCAAGCACCTGCAGGAAGTCTGGATCGCCGTCCGCGCCAGCTTGCGCACCGTGCTCGAGCAGGTAACGCTCGCCGACCTCGTCTCCGGTGAGCTGCCGGAGGTCGTCAGCGACCTTGCGGCTACCCCAGACGCCTGGGTCGCGCGCTAGCGCCTAGAGGACGCCGAGCGAAGGCCGGGGAGGTCGGTACCCCTCCGCGGGAATTTAGTCGCGCCCCCTAAAGGGGGCAGCTCCCGAACATGCTGCGCGCCTATGGCGCGCAAGTGACAGATTGCATATCGCGGCCATTCGGCCACATTCCCGCGGAGGGGCACCGACCTCCCCGGCCAACCCCCAGCGTCAGTCTCGTGGTTCCTTTCGGATGTCACACGCGCATAATGAACCGCGAACCCAAGCGCTTGATCCCGCGGTTCCTTTCGGACCCCAAACGTGCATAAGGAACCACGGGATGAAGGGAGCAGCCCGAGCCCTTTCGCTTTCAGCTAGTCAGGGATGTGACGTGGGGAGGGGTCCGGTTGTGCTCCGGGCGAATGTGGCCGAAGGCGCGAAATGCAATCTGTCATCTGCCCGCCATAGGCGGGCTCCATCTAGGGGAGCCGCGCCCTTTAGGGCGCGCGACAAATTCGCCCGGAGTACAACCGGACCCCTCCCGATGCCACCTCACTGCCTCTGCGCTTCATCGACAGGCACAGGCACCAGATCAAAGTCAGCTCCGAGGCGAAGGTCGCTGTAGCGCCTGGTCCAGTCATCGTTGACCCGATCCGATTGGCGCCTCATTCGAGGCTCGAAAGCGAAGTCAGCCGGTGGGGACAGACCTAGCCGGTCGAGGAGGCGCATGGTGCTGGTCTCGTAGTCGTCGGCGAAGTTCTCGTAGAGGACGAGGATCGGCTTGATGGCGGCGTGCTCGAAGAAGGCGTCCCAGCTTGCCTCTTCGGCCAGGATCCCCTGCAGCAGGTGGTCGATCGCGCGGTAGTGGAAGCGCAGCTGCGGGCGGTGCTCCTCGAGAAAGCTGCGGTAGGGGGGGCCGCCGCCGTCCTCGACTGAGGCGGCCTTCGCCTGAGCCTGGTCCTCGCGCCAGGTCGCCGTCTGCACCGCCTTCCACAGGGAGACCGCCTGGCGCACCTTGTTGGCGCGGACGACGCGGACGAAGGTGACCTTGGGGAAGATGGCGGGGAAGAGTTCGGCCAGTGGCACCTCGCGGCAGCTGGGGATGTTGCGCAGGAGGCTGACGAAGTCGCCGAAGTAGCCCCACATCAGCTTCGCGCCGAACATCCCGTTCGGCGTCGTACCCGTCTCGAAGGCCCACTCCAGGTAGCGGTCGTAAGCGGCGCGGCTCCACAGCGGCGAGCGCGGCTGCGGCTCGGCCCCGATCCCGCGCTCGCCCAGATGGTCGTGGATCGCGGGGTCCTCGACGCCGGCGAAGTACTCCTCTGGCCGGCGCGGCCGACCGCTGTGGCGGAGCGCCTCGAAGTACTCCTCGGGACGGCCGGCGACGCCGGTTTCCTCGAGGGCGTGGCAGACCAGCGTGCTGCCGCTTCGCGGCGTGGCGCAGACGAGGTAGGAGCGGTCTGGTTGCATCGAAGTCTCCATCTGGCTCTACCCGGGTAGAGGAGAAACTCGACGTGGACACCCCTCCGAACGTTCTCTACATCCACTCGCACGACACGGGCCGTTACGTGCAGCCCTACGGGTTTCAGGTCCCGACCCCGAACATCCAGATGCTGGCCGACCAGGGAGTGCTCTTCCGCGAGGCCTTCTGCGCCGCCCCGACCTGCTCGGGCAGCCGCGCCAGCCTGTTGACCGGGCAGTACTGCCACAGCAACGGGATGCTCGGCTTGGCCCACCGCGGCTGGGAGCTGAACGACTACGACCACCACTGGGTTCACGCCCTGCGCCGGGCGGGGTACCACTCGATCCTGATCGGCGAGCAGCACATCTCCCTCGACCCGGGGGTGATCGGCTACGACCAGCTCGTCGACGTCGACTCCAATCACGCCGAGAACGTGGCGCCGCTGACGATCGAGGCGCTGCGCGAGGCGCCGCCCGAGCCCTGGCTCATGTCGGTCGGCTTCTTCGAGACCCACCGCGATTTCTCCGCCCCGACCTCGGTCCGCGACACGCTCTACTCACTGCCGCCGGCGAACCTGCCGGACGTGGTCGCGACCCGCCGCGACATGGCCTCCTTCAAGGCCAGCGCCCGCTCGCTCGACCAGGGGATCGGCGCTGTGCTGCACGCCCTGCACGACTACGGCCTGGTCGATAGCACGCTGGTGATCTGCACCACCGACCATGGCGTCGCCTTCCCGCGCGCGAAGGCGACCCTGTTCGACCGCGGGATCGGGGTGATGATGATCGTGCGCGGGCCGGAGGGCTTCAGCGGTGGCAAGGTCCTCGACGCGCCGGTCAGCCACCTCGACGTCTACCCGACCCTCTGTGAGCTCGCCGGGATCGACCCACCGCCGTGGCTGCAAGGGACCTCGCTGATGCCGCTGGTACGGGGCGAGGTCGATCGCCTGCATGAGGCGATCTTCGCCGAGGTCACCTTCCACGCCGCCTACGAGCCGCAGCGGGCGGTGCGCACCGAGCGCTGGAAGTACATCCGCCGCTTCGACGAGTACCCGCACCCGGTCCTCGCCAACTGCGACGACAGCGCCACCAAGGAGCTCCTAGTCGAGGCCGGCTGGGGCGACCAGGCCGTCCCCAGGGAGGAGCTGCACGACCTCGTGCTCGACCCGGCGGAGGGCTCGAACCTGGCCGACGACCCGGCCGCAGGAGCGGTTCTGGAGGAGATGCGAGCGCGGCTCGAGGTCTGGATGCGCCAGACCAGGGACCCGCTGCGGGAGGGACCGGTTGAGCCCCCGGTGGGGGCGACGGTGAACGAGCAGTGGCAGGTCTCGCCCGACGACCCGCCCCGGCAGATCACGGCGGATCCCACGGCCGCGCCATCCAGCTGAGGCAGGTCCAGCCAGGGACCATGGCGCCGGCCGGGTCGCGGGTCTCGCCATGGGCGAAGACCGAGAGGCCGCAGTTGTGCGAGCCGAGGTTCCAGATGCCCGCCGCCATCGGTGCCTCGAAGGCGTCACCGAGGACCGAGTCGAGCAGGAAGAAACGGGTGAAGATGCCGTGGGTGACGAGCAGCGGCCGCGCGCCGAGCGCGCCGGTCTCCAGCTCGTCCTTCAGCCGCCGCACCCGCGCGATCGCCGCCTCGAAGCTCTCGCCGCCGTGCAGCTCGTGCGCGTAATCGACGACCTCCGGCTCCAGGCCCAGCGCCGCTCCCACCTCCGCCGCGGTCTCCCGCGCCCGCCGCAGCGGGCTGGTCAGGAGCCGGGTCGCGCCCTCCTCCGCCAGTCCGGCACCCGCGGCGCGCGCCTGCGTGTGGCCGCGCTTGGTCAGCCGGTCGCCGTCCTCCTCGGCCAGCGCCGCGGCGCCGGTGTGGGCGTTGTGGGCGGACTCGCCGTGGCGCAGCAGCAGCGCCTGCGTCATTCCGCTGCGGGCACGCCGCCGGCGACGACGTTGACGAAGTTCTCCAGGTGCCGGGTGGTCCAGCACTCGAAGGCGCCGTCGCAGTAGCGCTCGTAGGCCGCCATCACCGAGTCGCCGTAGTTCCAGTAGAGCTTCGGCTCCGGGTTCAGCCAGAAGAGGCGTCCGGCCCGCTCGGAGACCTGGGCGAAGACCTCGGCATGGGGCTGGCGGCCGTTGGTGCGGGCGTCGCCGAGCACGATCACAGTCGAGCGCGGGTCGAGCTCGTCGGAGATCTCGGTCAGGAACTCCTGCCAGACGCGGCCGTAGTCGGTGTACCCGGAGACGTCGGCGACGCCGCCCTCGGAGGAGATCCGCTGGGCGACGACGGCGAAGTCGCGCTCGTGCTCGAAGACGTCGGTCACCTCGGAGATCCGCTCGATGAAGACGAAGCTGCGCAGTTTTCGGAACGAGTCGTGGAGCGCGTGCAGCACGGAAAGGAAGAAGACGCTGGCCGAGGTGACCGAGGTGGAGACGTCACAGAGCACGTAGATCTCCGGTCGCCGCGGCCGCTTCGGCTTGTATTTGAGCCGCAGCGGCACGCCGCCGGTCTCCAGCGAGGCCCGCATCGTCCGCCGCACGTCCACGTGCCCGCCCTGCCGGCGGCCGCGCTGCTCCTGTCCCAGCGTCGCCAGGCGCCGCTTCATCTGGCCGACTGCGCGGTGGACCGCAGCCAGATCCTGGGTTGGGCTGGTCGGCAGGGCGCGATCGAGCTCGGCCAGCGGGCGGGAGGGGGGCAGGGTCTGGGTGCGCTCGATCAGGTCGCGCTCGAGCTCGCGTCGCAGGTGGCGCTCGAAGGCGCTCAGCTGCTCGCGGTCGATCGGCGGCCGCTCCTCGCCGGCGGCGTTCGGCGGCTGGGTTCCGGCGGTGAGGCCGAGGGTGCGGCGGATCCGCTGCACGTCGACCCCGACCACGCCCGAGCCCTCGCCTTTGCCGAAGGCGGCGATCGCCAGCCGCGCCAGGTCGCGCAGCCGGTCCTCGTCTCCGGCCGACATCGCGTCGCGGATCTGCTCGCCGAGCTCGTCGACGTCAAGCCGGTCGCCGCCGCCCTCGCCCTCTCCGGCGCCGCCCTCTCCTTCCTCGGCCTCGTTCATCCCCCGCTGCACCGCCTCCGCCTCGGCGGCGCGGAAGAAGTAGCGGTCGAAGAGGAGCTCGAAGACGCGACGGTCGTCCTGGGACTTGGCGATCGTCGCCGCCAGCGCCTCGCGGAAGTCCGCCTGCGAGGTCCACTCAACCTGCTCGAGGGCGGCGAAGGCGTCGAGGATCTCAGAGGTCCCGACCGCGACTCCCTCGCCGCGCAGCTCCTCGCAGAAGCCGAGCAGCTTCGCCGCCAGCCCGGGGGGCCCGGCGTCGGCTCGCGGCCCGTAGGGCGTTGCCGCCGTGGGGCTCACCCCGCCCGGCTGGGCGCCTCGGCCAGTTTCATCCCGACCCGCTCGGCGACCAGGTCGATGTCGGTGCGGTGCTTGACGATGATCGACATCGACTGGTTGAAGGTCTCGCGATCGATGTCCTCGGCGCCCATCAGCAGCAGCGTTCGCGCCCAGTCGATCGACTCGGCGATCGAGGGCGGCTTCTTGAGATCCAGCGCGCGAACCATCCCGATCACCTCGACCAGGCGCCGGGCGAGGGTCTCGGAGAGCTCCGGCGCGTGTAGGCGGACGATCTCCATCTCGCGCTCGACCCCGGGGTAGTCGAGCCAGAGGTAGAGGCAGCGGCGCTTCAGCGCCTCGGTCAGCTCTCGCGAGTCGTTCGAGGTGAGGACCACGATCGGCATCGTCGTCGCCGAGATCTGCCCCAGCTCCGGGATCGTGATCTGGAAGTCGGAGAGGAGCTCGAGCAGCATCGCCTCGAACTCCTGGTCGGTCTTGTCGATCTCGTCGATCAGCAGGACCACCGGCTCGGGGCTGGAGATCGCCTGCATGAGAGGTCGAGTCAGGAGGAAGTCGGAGCTGAAGATGTCGTCCTGGACGTCTTCCCACCCGGCCTCGCCGCCGGCCTGGATCCGCAGCAGCTGCTTGCGGTAGTTCCACTCGTACATCGCCTTCGCCTCGTCGAGGCCCTCGTAGCACTGTAGGCGCACCAGCTCACGGCCGCTGGCCCGCGAGAGCGCCTTCGCCAGCTCGGTCTTGCCGACCCCCGCCGGACCCTCGACCAGAACCGGCTTGCCTAGCCGCTGGGCGAGGAAGGAGACGAGCGCAGCCGGCTCGTCGGCGAGGTAGCCAACCTGCGCCAGCGCGTCCTTCATCTCAGCCACGGAGCCGTCGGACATGCCGGCGATGATAATCCCGGCACGTGTTCGACCTCTTCCTGCCGCTCGCGGACCTCCTGCCGCACAGCCCGGGCCCCTACATCGCGCTAATGCTGATCGGGTTCGCGATCGGCATCCTCGGTCACCTCGCCGGCGCCCGCTGGCTGGTTGCCTGCGGGGTGATCCTGATCTTCCTCGGCGCCTTTCTCTTCCCGCTCGCGGCCAACCTGACGACCGAGGACCGGCCGGCCCCGATTGAGGAATCCCGCGGCGACTCCGGCTAGCGGGTCTACGATCGTCGTGTGGAGGCGCTCGACCAGGTCGATCTGACTCTCAGCCTCAGCCGCGACGAGGAGGAGCGGGAGCTGCAGGAGCTCTGGCGGCGGCTGGCGCAGCTGCGCCTCACGCTCGGCGGCCTGATCGGGGAGAAACGGCTGGGGCCGCCGCTGTGCGTCGTCTTCGAGGGCTGGGACGCGGCCGGGAAGGGCGGCTCGATCAAGCGCCTGGTCTCGCCGCTGGACCCGCGCCACGTCCGCATCGCCCAGTTCGCCGCGCCCAGCGCCGACGAGAAACGCCACCACTTCCTCGCCCGCTTCTGGCCGGCGCTGCCGGGCTGGGGCGGGATGACCGTGTACGACCGCTCCTGGTACGGCCGGGTGCTGGTCGAGCGGGTCGAGGAGCTCGCCACCCGCGAGCAGTGGCTGCGCGCTTACGACGAGATCGAAAGCTTCGAGCGCACGCTCGCCCACGAAGGGACGATCCTGGTCAAGATCTGGCTCCAGATCTCCCCCGAGGAGCAGCTGAAGCGGTTCGAACGCCGGGCCGAGGACCCGCTGAAGTCGTGGAAGCTGACGCCGGAGGACTGGCGCAACCGGGAGAAGCGCCCGGCCTACCAGGAGGCGGTTGAGGACATGCTCGCCCGCACCGACCAGCCGCACGCCCGCTGGCACCCGGTCGCGGCGGAGTCGAAGCGCTACGCGCGCGTGCAGACGATCCGCATCGTGATCGACGAAATCGAGGCTGGAATGCGCCGGTGGGGGCAGGAGCCACCACCGCCTCCCTAGAATCAAAGCTCGATCTGCCGGCGAATAGTGAGGAGTCGTATCCCTTGAGTCGTTTCCGCATCTTCGTGCTGCTGGCGGCGATTGCCGCGCTTGCGACCCCCTTCGCCGCCTGCGGCGGCAGTGGCAGCGAGGACCCCCAGCAAGTGGTCGACGACGCCACGCTCGAAGGGGTGGAAAGCGGCGACCTCGACCTCTCGCTCTCGGTCAAGGCCGAAGGGGAAAAAAGCGGCAACATCGATCTCAGCCTCTCCGGGCCGTTCCAGAGCCAGGGCAAAGGTGACCTGCCGCTGGCCGACGTGACGCTGGCCGCGAAGGGGGATGTCGACGGCGAACCGGTCGACTTCGACGGCAGCCTGACGCTGCTCGCCGACCGCGCCTTCGTCGGCTACGAAGGGACCGAGTACGAAGTCGACCCGACCACCTTCGGCTTCGTCAAGTCGGGCTTCGAACAGGCTCAGCAGCAAGGCGGGTCCCAGAACTCCGCTGACCTCACCGCTTGTCAGGAGGCGGCCGAAGGCTTGGAAATCGCCGACTTCGTCGAAAACGTGACCAGCGAAGGCGGCGAGGACGTCGAGGGCACCTCGACCACCAAGGTCAGCGCCGACCTCAACGCCGAGGGCGCGATCGACGCAATCATCCAGCTGACCGAAGCGCCGGCTTGCAAGACCCAGCTCGAGGCCGCCGGCCCCCTGCCTCTGGACGAACTCGAAGAGGCGAAGCGCCGAGTCCCGAACGAACTGAAGAAAGCGCACGTCGACCTCTACGTCGGCGACGACAACATCATTCGCCGCGCCGTCGCTGAAGTGATCGTGGTCCCGAAGGACGGCAGCGGCAAGGTCGAAGTCGACCTCGACTTGACTCTGAGCGGTGTCAACGAGGAGCAGGAGATTGCGCCCCCGTCTGGCGCCGAACCGCTGGAAGGCCTGTTCAAGGAGCTCGGCATCGACCCGCTGGAGCTGCTCGAAGAAGGCCCGACCGGCGGCATCTCCGCTCTGTTGGAAAAACTGACCGACGGCCTCGGCGGCTCGCTCGGCGGCGACGGCGGCTCCTCTGGTGGCGGGTCCTCGGGCGGCGGCTCGGCTGACGACCCGGCCGCCTACCTGGAATGCCTGCAGGACGTCGAAACGGCCGCCGACCTGCAGAAGTGCGCGAGCCTGCAGTAGCGCGTTACCCATAGGCTTCGCGCCCCGGTGAACCCCGAGCCAGCCCACTCCGGCGCGCCGCGCCTCGACGCCTCCTTCTTCCGCACGCCGAACGGCTGGCCCTACCTGCTGACGCCGCTGATCCCGATCGCGGTGGCGCTGGAGATCGCCGGCGCCTCGGCGACGATCGTCTTCGCCGCCTCGGCCCTGGGCATCATCCCCACGGCGGCGCTGATGGGGCGGGCGACGGAGGAGCTGGCGGCTCGCTCGGGCCCGGGCATTGGCGGCCTGCTCAACGTCACCTTCGGCAACGCGCCAGAGCTGATCATCGCCCTCTTTGCGCTCGGGCAGGGCCTGCAGGAGGTGGTCAAGGCCTCGGTCGTCGGCTCGATCATCGGCAACATCCTGCTGGTCCTCGGCGCAGCGATGCTGGCGGGCGGGATCGGCCGCGACAAACAGACCTTCAGCCGCACCAGCGCCAGCATCCAGACCTCGATGCTGATGCTGGCTGCCGCGGCGCTCCTGATGCCGGCGATCTTCGAGCTGGTCGAGGGCGTCGGGCTGCCGGATCCGGGCGCCGAGTCGATCCACTACGGGGGCACCGTCGAGGACCTCTCGCTGGCAGTCGCGATCGTCCTCATCGCCACCTACGTCGCCGGTCTCTTCTTCTCGCTGAAGACCCACCGCGACATCTTCAACCCCGAGTACGAGGACGAGGACACCTGGGGCTGGTCGGTCAAGACCGCGGTGATCGCGCTGGCGGTCGCCGGCGTCCTCGTCGGGCTGATGTCGGAGGTCCTGGTCGGCTCGATCGAGGAGGCCTCGCACGCGATCGGCCTCTCCGAGTTCTTCGTCGGCGTGATCGTCGTCGCGATCGTCGGCAACGCCGCTGAGCACTGGGTCGCGGTGCTGGTGGCGATGAAGAACAAGATGGACCTGGCGGTCAACATCGCGATCGGCTCCAGCGCCCAGGTGGCCCTGTTTGTCGCCCCGGTGCTGGTGATCGCCTCCTTCTTCATCGGCCCCTATCCGCTGGCGCTGGTCTTCAACGGCTTCGAGCTCGGGGCGATCCTGCTCGCGATCCTGATCGCCAACTATGTGACCCAGGACGGCGAGTCCACCTGGTTCGAGGGAGTTCAGCTACTTGCGGTGTACTTCGTCTTCGGGTTGGCTTTCTACTTCGCCTGAGGATCTCGTTAGGGCGGCCATATAGCCTGCCCCGATGGAAGCACTGCTCCTGCTGGTCAGCTTCGCGGTCGTCCTCACCGGGGCTCTGCTGTTCACCAACGCGGTCGAGTGGATCGGCCACCGGCTGAACCTGGGAGAGGGCGCGGTCGGCAGCGTTCTCGCCGCGGTCGGAACGGCGATGCCGGAGACGCTGATCGCGATCGTCGCCCTCCTCGGCGCCGCCGAGGGCTCTGAAGACGTCGCGGTCGGCGCGATCGTCGGCGCGCCGTTCCTGCTGGCGACCCTGGCGATGGGGCTGGTCGGCCTCTTCGCCTACCTCTACCGCGACAAACGAGAGCAAGGGGTCGAGCTGCGCGCGCACCGGCCGACGCTGGAGCGCGACCTGATCTTCTTTCTCGTCCTCTTCGCGATCGGCGGGCTGCTCGCCTGGGGGCCGCCGGCCGCGGTGCGGATCCCGGTCGGGGTCGCCTTCCTCGTCGCCTATGTCTTCTACATCCGCCTCACCCTGCGCGGCGGCGGCGACGTCCAGGGCGAGGAGTCGCTGAACCCGCTGCTGTTCGAGCGCCGGGCCGAGCGCCGCGAAGACCCGGCCCTGGCGCTCTGCGTGATCCAGCTGCTGGTCGGCCTCGGGGCGATGGTCGGCGGCGCCCACCTCTTCGTCGAGGAGCTGCTCAAGGTCGCCGAGGACGTCGGGGTGGACGCGCTGGTGCTGGCGCTGATCCTGGCGCCGCTGGCGACCGAGCTGCCGGAGAAGGTCAACAGCTTCTTCTGGGTGCGCGAAGGCAAGGACGCGCTGGCGCTCGGCAACATCACCGGCGCGATGGTCTTCCAGTCGATGATTCCGGTCGGGATCGGGCTGATCTTCACCGACTGGGAGCTGAGCGGCAACGCCGTTCTCTCGATCGGCCTCGGTCTGGCCGGCGGCCTGCTCGCCTACGAGAGCCTGCACCGAGCCCGCCGCTTCAAGCTGCCGGCGGTGGTCGGCTGGTTCGCGCTCTACAGCGCCTTCCTCGTCGCTGTGGTCTTAAGCGCCTAGGCCGCGGCGAGCTCGCGAAGAGCCTTGAGAATCGTGTCGTCGTGCTTCTTCGGCTGCACCTTGGGAAAGACTCGGGCGATCTTCCCCTTGGGATCGACGATGTAGCTGTTGCGCAGGACTCCCTGGTACTTCTTGCCGTACATCGACTTCTCGCCCCAGGCGCCCCATTTCTCGGCGACGGCGTGGTCGGCGTCGGCGAGCAGGGTGAACCCGAGGTCGTACTTGGAGTCGAACTTGGCGACCGCCTCGACCTCGTCCGGCGAGATCCCGATCACCTTTGCGCCCAGCTCGGCGTACTCGCCGCCGCGGTCGCGGATGCCGCAGGCCTGGGTCGTGCAGCCGGGGGTATCGGCCCGCGGATAGAAGTAGACGACCACCGTCTCGCCGCGCAGGTCGGAGAGCTTGACCTTCTCGCCGTTCTGATCGGGCAGGGTGAAGTTAGGCGCTTTGTCGCCCTCGGCGAGCACTGGCTCAGTCCTCGCGGCCGGGGTCCTGGCCGTCCTCGTCCTCGTCCAGCTCCTCGTCACCCTGTTCGAGCGCGGTCTCGGAGACGGATCCGGTCGAGCCGGGGTGGTAGTGCGTCTGGAAGGTCTCGAGGATGCGGTCGCGGCCGTCTTCGTCGATCGGCGTCTCCTCGGAGATCCGCACCCAGTCGGCGCCCTCATAGGCCTCCATGTTGAAGACCTCCTGGTCGATCGAGGCCGAGTCGTCGACCACCACGACCACCTCGGTCTGCGGGTTGAAGTAGGTGCCGGGCTGAACCAGCAGCTCCTCGACCTCGTAGAGGTTCTCCTCGGGTCCGGGCGCCATCAATCCGATCCTACGAAATCGGCGAGCTGGCGGTCGGTCTCCGCCTCGACGTCGAGCGGCTCCTGACCCCGGCGCATCCGCCGTTCGTTGCGGCTGACGACGAGCTGGCGCACCTCGGCCCGCAGCTCGGCGTCGATCTCGCCGCCGCGGTCGCGGGCCGGCGCGGCCTCCGCCGCGAGCAGCCGCGCCGCCTCGACCTCGACGTCGATCGGCGGCTTGCCGTGTCGTCGCAGCCGCTCCGCCTTCGCCTCCAGCATCTGCCGCACCTCCGCCGCCTGCACTGCGGAGTCTAGTGGCGGCGCGGCGGCCGCCCCGCGGCTCGGCGGCATCCCCTCGGCTTCGATCGAGAGCGGGCCCTTGCCGAAGCTCTTCCAGGCCTCGGCGGAGCGGTGGAAGAGGTACCCGGCGATCGGCGCCGCGATCGCGGAGATCCCCAGCAGCACCGCGCCCTTCTGCGTAGCCGTCATCGCCAGCGCCAAGTCCACGATTTCCTAGGGTAGCCCCCCACATGGGGGACCGCCGTTGCTACTCTCCCCGTTGGTTGACTGACCAGTCAATCGGCGGGGCGCCCATCCTGCTCGGCGGCGCTCTTGAACAGACTTAGGCACCGACGAAAAGGAGCTGCGACCGGTGGTTGATTTCACCCTGACCGACGAACAGAAGGATCTGCGCGAGCTGGCCCACAGCTTCGCCGACAAAGAGATCCGCAAGGTCGCCTGGGAGTACGACGTGGACGGCACCTGGCCGCAGGACATCATCGACAAGGCCTGGGAGGTCGGGTTGATGAACACCCACGTCGAGGAGGCCTACGGCGGCCCCGGGCTCGACTACCTCTCCGGCTGCATCATCGAGGAGGAGATCGGGTGGGGCTGCTCGGGCATCGGCACCTCGCTGATGGCCAATGGCCTCGCCTCGGCCCCGGTCAGCCTCGGCGGCTCCGAGGAGACGAAGAAGAAGTACCTCGGCATGCTCACCGAAGCGCCGAAACTGGCCTCCTTCTGCCTGACCGAGCCGGACGCCGGCTCCGACTTCTCCGGGATGAAGACCCGCGCCGTGAAGAAGGGCGACAAGTACGTGCTCTCCGGCTCCAAGTGCTTCATCACCAACGGCAGCTACGCCGACTGGTTCACCGTCTACGCGAAGACCGACCCGGACTCCGGTCATCGCGGCATCAGCGCCTTCGTCGTCGACGCCGACTCCCCCGGGGTCACCGTCGACAAGAAGGAGGACAAGATGGGCCAGCGGGCGTCCAACACCGCGACCATCTCCTTCGACGAAGTCGAGGTCCCGGCCGAGAACATGCTCGGCGAGGAGAACCACGGCTTCAAACTGGCGATGATGACCCTCGACCGCACCCGCCCGGGCGTGGCGGCGATGGCCGTTGGGATCGCTCGCGCGGCCTTCGAGTTCGCCGCCGAGTACTCGAAGGAACGGGTCCAGTTCGGGGTCCCGATCGCGATGCACCAGGCGATCCAGTTCATGATCGCCGACATGTCGACCAAGGTCGACGCCGGCCGTCTCCTGATGTGGAACTCGGCCGTCCTGCTCGACCAGGGCAAGCGCAACACCCTGGTCTCCTCGCAGGCCAAGCGCTTCGCCGCCGACTCGGCGATGGAGGTCACCACCGACGCCGTCCAGGTCTACGGCGGCTACGGCTTCATCAAGGAGTACCCGGTCGAGAAACTGATGCGCGACGCGAAGATCATGCAGCTCTACGAGGGGACCAGCCAGATCCAGCGCCTGGTCATCGCCAAAGAGGTGCTGCTGCCGCGCAACATCGACGAGCCGACCCCGGAGGCCAAGAAGGCCGACGCGGCCCGCGACAGCCAGAGCGAGCAGGCCGCCGCGACCGTCTGAGCAGTGCCGGCGGGCCGGCTTTGAAGCCGGCCCGCCGGGAGGTACGGTGCGCGGATGGACATCGCTGACCGCTCAGCCCTGGGCAAGGCGGCGCGCAACGGCGCGCCGCGCTCCGCCCACGGCGGGTGGGAAGCGGCGCCGGGCCGCGAGGACCCGGTCGCGATCCTGGAGCGCCAGGCCGAGAGCCGTGTCGCCGAGCTGGTCCCGATTCGCTACGGGCGGATGGCCGCGTCCCCGTTCGCCTTCTACCGCGGCGCCGCCGCGGTGATGGCGGCGGACCTCGCCCGGACGCCGGTCTCCGGCCTGCGCGTGCAGGCTTGTGGCGACGCCCATCTCGCCAACTTCGGCGCCTTCGCGGCGCCAGACCGGCGCTTGGTCTTCGACCTCAACGACTTCGACGAGTCCCTGCCCGCCCCCTGGGAGTGGGATGTGAAGCGGATGGCGGCGAGCTTCGAGATCGCCGCGCGTGAAAGCGGGTTCAAGCGCAAGCGGCGCGAGGCGGCCGTGCTGCGCGGAGTGGGGGCCTACCGCGAGGCGATGCGCGAGTTCGCCTCGCAGGGCAACCTCGAGGTCTGGTACGCCCGGCTCGACATCGAGGATGCGCTGAGTGAGCTGGAAGCGGAGGACCCCGAGCTTTTGCCGCGGCTCCGTCGCGGCGTCGTCAAGGCCAAAGGCAAGGACAGTCTGCGCGCCTTGGAGAAGCTGACCGAGAAGGTCGACGGCGAACTTCGCTTCCGCAGCGAACCGCCGCTCCTGGTCCCCGGCGAGGAGCTGGTCCCGGCCGGCAACGGCCGCGACGTCGCCGAGGCGCTGGAAGAGGTGCTGGCCGCCTACCGGGCAAGCCTGGCACCCGACCGCCAGCACCTGCTCGACGGCTACCGCTTCTCCCAGATCGCTCGCAAGGTAGTCGGGGTCGGCAGCGTCGGCACCCGCGCCTGGGTGGTCCTGCTCGAAGGCTCCGGCGACGCCGACCCGCTGTTCCTGCAGGCGAAGGAGGCGCAGGCCTCGGTGCTTGAGCCCTACGCCGGCGCCAGCCGCTACCGCAACCACGGCCGCCGCGTGGTCGAAGGCCAGCGCCTGATGCAGGCTGCCAGCGACATCTTCCTCGGCTGGTGCCCGGCGGTCGGCCTCGAAGGCCGCCGCGACTTCTACGTGCGCCAGCTCTGGGACTGGAAGCGCTCCGCCGAGGTCGAGCGCCTCTCACCGCGTGGCCTGGAGATCTACGCCCGGGTCTGCGGCTGGACCCTGGCCCGCGCTCACGCCCGCTCCGGCGACCGCATCGCGATCGGCGCCTACCTAGGCGGCAGCGACTCCTTCGACCAGGCCATCGTCGCCTTCTCCGCCGCCTACGCGGACCAGAACGAGCGCGACCACGCCGCCCTCCAAGCCGCCATCGCCGCCGGCGACATCACCGCCGAAGACCTCTAGCCGACCGGCCCTCTGTGACCTAGGCGACGCGGGGTGCGGCGGCGCCGCGCTTGGCTGCCTTGGCCCGCAGCACTTTGTCGAGCTCGAGCTTGCGCAACCGCACCGACTCAGGCGTGATTTCGACGCACTCGTCCTCGCGCAGGAACTCCAGCGACCCTTCGAGGCTGAGCCGGGTTGGCGGCGCCAGGCGGACGAGGACGTCGGCGCTGGCGGCGCGCATGTTGGTCTGCTGTTTGGCCTTGGTCGGGTTGACGTCGAGGTCGTCGGAGCGGGCGTTCTCGCCGACGATCATGCCTTCGTAGACCTCCTCGCCGGAGCCGACGAAGAGCTTGCCACGGTCCTGCAGGCTCATCAGCGAGTAGCCAGCGGTGTTGCCGCGGCGGTCGGCGACGAGCGAGCCAGTCTGGCGGGTGCGGAGCTCGCCGGCCCAGGGCTCCCAGCGGTCGAAGACGTGGTGGAGGATGCCGCTGCCGCGGGTCTCGGTGAGGAACTCGGTGCGGAACCCGATCAGTCCGCGGGCTGGGACCAGGTAGTCCATCCGCACCCACCCCGTCGAGTGGTTGACCATCTGCTCCAGGCGTCCCTTGCGCCCCGCCAGCATCTGGGTGACGGCGCCGACGTGCTCCTCGGGGACGTCGATCGCCATCCGCTCGACCGGCTCGTGGACCTCGCCTTCGACCTCGCGGGTGAGGACGCGTGGCTGGCCGGCGGTCAGCTCGAAGCCCTCGCGGCGCATCATCTCCAGCAGCACGACCAGCTGCAGCTCGCCGCGGCCCTGAACCTCCCAGGCGTCGGGGCGCTCGGTGTCCTTGACCCGGATCGAGACGTTGCCGACCAGCTCGGCGTCGAGCCGGTCGCGGATCTGGCGGGCGGTCAGCTTCTTGCCCTCCTGCCCGGCCAGGGGGGAGGTGTTGATCCCGACCACCATCGAGAGGGAGGGCTCATCGACGGTGATCACCGGCAGCGGCTGCGGGTTCTCGGGGTCGGCGAGGGTCTCGCCGATCGTCACCTCTTCCATCCCGGCGACGGCGATGATTTCGCCCGGCCCGGCTTCTTTGGCGGTCACCCGCTCCAGCCCGTCGGTGACGTAGAGCTCAGAGACGTTGGCGCGCTGGACGCTGCCGTCGGCACGGCACCAGGCGATTGGCTGGCCGGCCCGGATCGTCCCCTGTCGCACCCGGCAGATCGCCAGGCGGCCGACGTAGGGGGAGGCGTCGAGGTTGGTCACGTGCGCCTGCAGCGGCAGCTCGGCGTCGTACTGCGGGGCGGGGATCCGCTCCAGCATCAGGTCGAGCAGGGGGGAGAGGTCGGTGCCCTCGACGCCCTCCTCGAGCGAGGCC
The DNA here is from genome assembly GCA_036277915.1 of Solirubrobacterales bacterium. GTDB lineage: Bacteria > Actinomycetota > Thermoleophilia > Solirubrobacterales > 70-9 > VAYN01. The sequence continues at coordinate 30,560 of DASUMA010000009.1, read as the reverse complement.
CAGCCGGCTTTCGCGTTGGTGTAGACGATTGGGAACTCGATCTGGTCCGAATCAGCATCGAGATCGAGGAAGAGCTCGTAGACCTCGTCGATCACCTCGGCGATGCGCGCGTCCGGGCGGTCGACCTTGTTGACGACGAGGATGATCGGCAGCCGCCGCTCCAGCGCCTTGCGCAGGACGAAGCGGGTCTGCGGCAGCGGCCCCTCGGAGGCGTCGACGAGGAGCAGGACGCCGTCGACCATGGTCAGGGCGCGCTCGACCTCGCCGCCGAAGTCGGCGTGACCAGGGGTGTCGACGATGTTGAACTTGACATCCCCGCGGGTGACGGCGGTGTTCTTGGCGAGGATCGTGATCCCCTTCTCCCGCTCGAGGTCCATCGAGTCCATCACCCGCTCGGCGACGTCCTGGCCTTTGCGGAAGGTCCCGGTCTGCCACAGCATGGCGTCGACCAGGGTCGTCTTGCCGTGGTCGACGTGGGCGATGATCGCGATGTTTCGGAGGTCGTCTCGAGTACTCATCTGGCTTCCTTCATAACGAAGCCCGCCAGTTGGCGGGCTTCGCAGACTGGTTTAAGCGTGGTCGCTACGAAGTCTGCTGGACGCTCGCGGCGGCCGGGCCCTTGGGGCCTTCTTCGGACTCGTAGCTCACTTTGGCGCCCTCAGTCAGGGACTTGAAGCCCTCGCCGAGGATCGCGCTGTGATGAACGAAGACGTCCTTCGAGCCGTCATCGGGCGTGATGAACCCGTAGCCCTTGTCGTCGCTGAACCACTTAACAGTTCCAGTGGGCATGCATTGCCTCCACATCGTGTGCTGCGAACGCGGAGGCTTGTGAAGCAACGACGCGAGCGCTAGGCACAAACTTTGCCGGATGAACCCGGCCCTAACACGGGGGACCGTAGCAGGATCGCCCTCACTAGCGCCGAGGTTTTGCCGCTCGGATCGTCCCCGGGCGGTGTTTGAGAAATCATCGCAAGGGTCGATACTTACTTCAGATGATCGTCCAGGCTAAGGCTGGCGGGCGCTTCGCGCTGCGCCTCTCGGTGGTGGCTTGCGCGGTCGCCTGCGTTCTTGGCCCGGCCTCCGCCGTGGCCGCGATCGTGCCGAAAAGCGCCGACGGGGGTCTGGCGCCGCAGCTGACCCAGCTGGCGAAGCCGGCGGTGCGCTCGCATGCCCCGGCCAAGCAGGCGGCGCTGCTCGGTCTGCCGGCGCAGGGCCCCGGGAGCCTGGTTCGGCTCGGGGACCGGGTCGTGGTCAGCGTTCGCTTCGAGCGCGGCGCGATCGCCAGCCGGGACGAGATCCGGGAGCTCGGCGGCCGCGTGCTCGGGGCCGACCGCCGCGCGCAGACGGCGACCGTCGCGCTGGCGCCGGCCGACCTGCGGGCCCTGGCGGCGGTGCCGACCGTCGCCGCGGTGACGCCAGTGCGGGCGCCGGTGCTCTACGCCGTCAACTGCGAAGGGGGGTCCGTGATCTCCGAGGGCGTCGAGCAGCTGAAAGTGAAAAGCGCCCGCGAAGAACTCGGGCTGCTCGGGGAAGGCATCACCGTGGGGGTTCTCTCGGACTCCTTCGACCAGGCGACGCAGGCCGCCGACGGCAGCGGCAAAGTCGCGACCAAAGCCAGCGACGACGTCGAAACGGGCGACCTCCCGGGCTCCGCCGAATGCGCCGGCGAGACGACGGCCGACGTGCTGAGTGATTTCAGCTCCACCGAAGCCACCGACGAGGGCCGGGCGATGGCGCAGATCATCCGCGACGTCGCGCCGAAAGCGAAACTCGCCTTCGCCACCGCTTTCCTCAGCGAAGAATCGTTCGCCAGCAACATCGAAGAGCTGGCGAAAGCAGGGGCAGACGTGATCGTCGACGACGTCGCCTACTTTGAGGAGCCCTTCTTCCAGGACGGTCCCGTCGCGACCGCGATCGCGAAAGTCACGGCTGAAGGCGTGGTCTATCTCTCCGCCGCTGGGAACGACAACCTCTTCGACTCCGAAGGCAACGAAATTGCCTCCTGGGAAGCAGCTGAATACCGCGACTCCGGCAGCTGCCCGGCCGCGATCCGGTCGGTCCCGGAACTACAGGGCTTCGACTGCGTCGACTTCGATCCTAGCTCCGGCACCGACCGCACCTTCGGGCTCAAAGTGGAACCCGAAGCGACGCTCACCGTCGACCTGCAGTGGGCGGAATCGTGGAACGGGGTTGCCACCGACTTCGATGCCTTCCTGCTCAACGCGAACGGGGAACTGCTGGCCGGCGCGACCGAATTCAACCTGAAAACGAAACGGCCGGTCGAGATTCTGCAGTGGACCAACAAGAGCACCTCCGAGAAGACCGTGCAGGTGGTCGTGAACCGGTATTCCGGCGGCAGCAGCCCTCGGCTCAAGTTCGCCCTGCTGCAGAACGGCGGCGGGGTGACGGCGACCGAGTACCCGAAGTCCGGTGGTGGCGACGTGGTTGGGCCGACGGTGTTCGGGCACGCCGGCTCGGCCAACGCAATCGTGTTGGGCGCGGTTCCCTACAGCGACGGCTCCGTGCCCGAGGAATTCTCCTCACGCGGGCCGCTCGCGCACTACTTCGGGCCGGTGGAAGGGACGGCGCCGGCGGCCAAACTCGCCTTCCCCGAACCGATCTCCAAGCCCGACGCCGCCGCCACCGACTGCGGCGCGACCACCTTCTTCGCCCACCGCTACAACGGCATCACCTGGCGCTTCTGCGGCACCTCTGCGGCGGCACCCCATGCGGCGGGCGTGGTCGCGCTGATGATGGAGCGTGAACCGCTCGCTACTGGGGCCCAGATCCGCGAAGCGCTGGTCGGCACCGCTGTGCCGGTTGGCGCCTTCGGCCCTTGCGCGGTCGGCGGCGGCCTGATCGACGCCCTCGAAGCACTGAAAGCCATCAAAGGCGAAGCGCTGATCGAACCTCCTGCCTCCTGCCTGCCGCCGGACTCCTCCGGTGGCGTCTTCGTCGCGCCCGGGTCCTGGGGCCTGGAATCACCGCCGGTGATCCCGATTCCGGAAAAGGAACCGACCCCGCCTCAGCCATCACCCCCGCCCCCGGCGGTGGCGCCGACCACGACTATCAAGCGCCACCCGCCGAAGGTCGTGCGCACCTCCCAGGCCAGCGCCCGGGTCAGCTTCCGCTTCGCCACTAACCAGCCGGACGCGACCTTCCTCTGCAAGCTCGACCGCAGCACCTTCCAGCCCTGCGCCAGTCGCATCAACCTCGTCCTCGCGCCGGGCACCCACACGCTGAAGGTCAAGGCCCGCGGTGCGACCGGGCTGATGGACCCCAGCCCGGCGGTCTTCCGCTTCCGGGTCGAGCGGAAGGGCTAGCCCGCCTAGGGCTCGGTGCGGGCGCTCTGGCGCCGCATCACCCAGTGGCCGCCGGCAAGCAGGGCCAGGAGGGCGACGGCGCTGCCGAGGACGATCGGGTCGGTCAGCGAGAGCCCCTCGAGCCGGGTGCCGAAGTAGACGAAGAGGGCGGTCAGCGGCAGGTACCCGACCGCGGTCGTCCAGACGAAGCGCCAGAGTGGGACGCGGGCGGCGCCGGCGGCGTAGGAGACGATGCTGAAGGGCAGGATCGGGATCAGCCGCAGGGAGATCATCAGGGTGGCGCCGCCGCGCTCGATCATCGCCTCGATCCGCTCGAAGCGCTCGGCCCCGAGCCAGCGGTCGAGCAGCGGCCGGGCGACCGAGGTGCCGATCGCGTAGCAGAGGAGCCCGGAGAGGATCCAGCCGAACATGGTCAGGGCCAGCGCCGGCCCGAAGCCGTAGGCGTATCCGGCGGCGGCGTCGACGATCTCCGCCGGGTAGAAGACGACAGTGTGGATCAGCGTCAGGGCGAGGATCAGCAGCGGCCCGGCGGCGCCGAGGCTGTCGATCTCCTCGCGCACCTGCTCGTGGTCACCCCGGATCGCGGCGCTGAAGGCGTCGCGCAGGTCGGGGATCGCCAGCACCAGCCCGCCCAGCAGGGCGATCCCGGCCAGGGTGATGCCGATCTCGGCCAGCGGCAGCGCCGGGCGGCCGCGCTTCGGCTCAGTCACGCAGGCGCTCGGCCAGGCCGGAGTGGCGCCCGCCGCCGTCGTCGCGGCGCACCGCTGACTCGAGCACGCCGCGGTCCCCGACCAGGACGCAGCTGCTGCGGGCGCGGGTGATCGCCGTGTAGAGCAGCGGCCGGGTCAGCATCCGGGCGTGGGAGCGGTGGCAGACGCCGACCACGACCGGCACCTCGCAGCCCTGCGCCTTGTGGACGGAGATCGCGTAGGCGAGCTTCAGGGTCGCGGTCTCGCTATAGGGGATGACCAGCGTGCCGCCCTCGTCGGTGTCGACAACGATCGCCTCCTCGTCGGGCTCGTCGCGGCGGAGGAAGACGATTGAGCCGTTCATCAGCCCCAACTCGTGCGAGTTACGGGTCTGGATCAGCCGGTCGCCGATCCGGAAGCGGTCGTTCAGCGCCCGCTTGCCATCCGGGTTGAGGCGGGCCTGGAGGCGCTCGTTGAGGGCGTCGATCCCGACCGGCCCCCGGTACATCGGCGCCAGCACCTGGACCTCGCGCACCGGGTCGACCTCGAAGCGCTCCGGCACCCGCTCGGCCACCACCTCGACCACGGTCTCCAGCGCCCGCTCGGGGTTGGCGCGGTCGATGAAGAAGAAGTCGTGGTCCTGGTCCTCGGCCGGCTCGAGGTGAGGCGGACGACCCTGGTTGATCTCGTGGGCGGCGGTGGTGATCATCGAGCGCGCGGCCTGGCGGAAGATCTGGGTCAACCGCACGACCGGTGCCGCGCCGGAGGCGATCAGGTCCTCGAACGGCTTGCCGGCCCCGATCGGCGGCAGCTGGTCGGCGTCGCCTACGAAGACGATGTGGGTCGACTCGGCGATCCCCGCCAGCAGGACCTCGGCCAGGCGCAGGTTCAGCATCGAGGACTCATCGACGATCACCAGGTCGACCGGCAGCGGGTGGCCGGGCCGGAAGGTCGGCTCGCGCCCCGGCATCCACTCCAGGAGGCGGTGGATCGTCGCCGCCGAGTGGCCGGTCGCTTCCTCCATCCGCCGCGCCGCCCGCCCGGTGGGGGCGCAGAGCGCGATCGTCGCGTTGGCCGCCTGTGCCTGGGCGACGATCTGCTTCGTACAGGCAGTCTTGCCGACGCCGGGACCGCCGGTGAGGACGGAGATGCGGGAGTCGAAGGCGCCGTGGACCGCCGCCCACTGCTCGGCGGTGAGCTTCCCTTCGGGGTCGTCTTCGCCCGGGTCGTAGTCGAGGTGCGGCTGCGCGGCGGCTCGCTCGCGCAGGGTCGCCGCCACGGCCAGCTCGCTGGCGTGGGTCGGCTCGCGGTAGACCCGGTCCTCGTCGACCAGCAGGCCGCGCGCCTCGATCAGCACGTCGGGGTCGGGAGGGAGGCCGATCAGCTTCGCGGTGCGCCGGGTCAGCTCTCCCAGCGGCAGGAAGCTGTTGCCCTGCTGCTCGCCCTCGGCCAGGGCGAACACGGCTGCGGCCTGGGCCCGGCGGGCCGACTCCGGCGGCACGTCGGCGGCGAGGGCGATGCGGTCGGCGCGGGCGAAGCCGACGCCCTCGACTTCGGTCAGCCGGTAGGGGTCCTCGTGCAGGATCGTCATCGAGCGGTCGCCGTAGCGGGCGTGGATCGGCGCCGCCAGGTGGGCCAGCCCGTGCGGGGCCAGCTGCACGTGGAGGTCGCGGACGGCGCGGCTCGCGTGCCACGATTCGGTCGCCGCTGCGGCTTGGTCGGCACTGACCCCGCGCAGGGAGGAGAAGACGGCCTGCGGGTTGGCGGCGATCTTCGCCAGCACCTCCTCGCCGTGCTCGTCGACGAGGCGCTCGGCCCGGGCGGGGCCGATGTGGCGCAGCGTCGTCAGGTAGGCGACCTGGCCCTCGCGGTCGGCGGGGTCGAGCGGCAGCGCGCCCTGGGCTCGCAGCTGGCGGCCGTAGCGGGAGTGGGTCTGCCACTCCCCGCTGACTTCGGCCCGGTCGCCGGCCCCGAGGTGGGCGACCGGGCCGACCAGGGCGAAGCCCTCGCCGCCGCCCGCCTCCTGCACCTCGAGCACCGCGTAGCCGTCGTCCTCGGCGCGGAAGATCACGCCCAGCACCTCGACCGTGCCCGTGTAGGAGGCGGCGTCGGCGTCGAACAGGGTGGCGGTTCGGGTCACCCCTCCAAAGCTAGCCGCCGGCGAGGCGGCGGGCGCCTGGCCGCCGCGCATCTTCCGGGTGTTGGATCCTCTGAGGAGTGAGCGTGAGAACCGATCGGCCCGGGCCGGACGCCGGCCTCTGCGACCGCTGCCGCCACCAGCGCCTGGTCCCGAACACCCGCGGCTCGGTCTTCTCCCTCTGCGAGCGCTCGCGGACCGACCCGGCCTACCCGCGCTACCCGCGGCTGCCGGTGCTCAGCTGCCCGGGATTTGAGCCGGCTCCGCCGAGTCCGCGTTCCGCGCCGCCCCGATAGCGGCGCCGAGCAGCCCGAAGCCGAAGATCACCGCGGCGAGGCCGACCAGGAGGCCGAGGATCGGCACCAGGGCGGCGACGCGGAGCATCGCCAGGCCGGCGAGGAAGGCGATCATGCGGTGGCGCGGCGGTCCCACGAAGCGGCGGCCGAGGACCCAGGCGGAGACGACGTAGGCGACGGCGCCGAGCGGCAGGATGGCGAGCCCGATGCCGATCGCCAGCGGCAGCCCCAGCAGCGTGATCGCGGCGAGGAAGGCGGCGACGGGGAGGACGATCACGATCGCGATCCCGATCGCGATCAGCGGCCCGATCCGTTCGCGGCTGCGCTCGTGCAGGACGTCGGCGGCGCGCGGGGCGACCAGCAGCAGGAGCAGGCCGAGCAGCAGGCTGGAGATGGTGATCGCAAGCCAGACGATCAGCCCGCCAAGCAGCGGCAGGGAGCCCCCGAGGTCGGGCCAGCTCTCCTTCTGGACGTCGCCGCGGACGCGGGCGTCGCCGGAGACCAAGGGCCGCTGGTCGCTGTAGCTGACGTCGCCCGTGACTTCCGCCGTGCGCGAGAGGGTCGCCAGGCCGCTGGCGGCGAAGACATCGCCGTCGACCGTGCCGGAGAGGAGGACGTCGCCGCTGAGCACGACCACGTCGCCGTCGACGTTGCCGCGGATCACGGCGTCGCCGCTGACGATGAAGACGCCTTCGACCGTCTCGCCGGGGTCGACGGTGACGTCGCCGGAGATGACGACGATCGGATCGCCGGAATCAGGGGACTCGACGGCCGAGGCGGGCGCCGGCGCGATCAGCAGCGCCAGCGCCAGCAGCGCCGCTAAAGGCCAGAGGCGGGCAAGCACATGGCCAGCCTAACCCCCTAGCTGGCTGCCATCGGGTCGGGCTCTCCCAGTTCGGTCCGCTGGTGCGGCTCGTACGCGGCACCGGAGACGCCGCCGAGGACCGCGACCCGCATCCCCGAATCGCCCGGCAGCAGCTTGCGCTTCGACCCTGGGCCGACGCTGGCGACGTTGTTGTCGTCGAGCGGGAAGCGCTCGCCGTCGATCTCGATCTCGCCGCCGCCGCGCATCACCAGGAAGACCTCCTCCTGGCCGTCCTCGGTGTGGTCGTGCTCGGGGTAATTCTCAAAGTTCGGCGGCAGGTCGATGATCTGCAGCCCGAAGGCCCCGATCCCGAGTTCCGCCCGGGCGCGCTTCATCGCCCCCAGGAAGACCGCCTCCATGCCATCGACTTCCTTCGCCGCGTATCCGCCCATCGTCTCTCTCCCTCGTGTGTGTGGTCGTTGCGGCGCCATCGTAGTCGATTTGAACGAACGTTCGTTCTTTTCTGTACGCTGAACTGGTGACCGCAGCCACTCAGGAGGTGAGCAAGGGCGCCCGCACCCGCGCCGCGATCCTCGACCGCGCCGTCGACCTCGCCTCCGCGGAGGGGCTGGAGGGACTGACGATCGGCCGCCTCGCCGCCGAGCTGCAGATGAGCAAGAGCGGGCTCTTCGCCCACTTCGGCTCCAAGCAGGAGCTGCAGCTGGCGACGATTGAGGCGGCGGGGGAGCGGTTCCGGGTCGCCGTGATCGAGCCGGCGCTGAGCTTCCCCGAAGGGGCGCCGCGGCTGCGGGCGATGGCCGACCGCTACCTCGACCAGCTCGACCTCTACGAGGGCGGCTGCTTCTGGGGCGCCACCTCGGCCGAGTACGACGACCGGCCCGGCCCTGTCCGCGACGCGATCGCCGCCGCCCTCGACGCCTGGATGGCGGCCCTCGTCGCCAATGCCGCGGCCGCCGGAGTCGAGGACCCGGAGCGCTACGGCTTCGAGCTCTACGCGGTGATCATGGGCGCCAACGCCCGCTACCGCCTAAGCGGCGACCGCCGCGTCTTCGACCACGCCCGCGCCGCCTTCGAGCGCCTGGCCGCCGAGCTGCCGGAGTGAGTGCCGAGTGATGCTTTGTCCGGGCCATGACCCGGGTAATGCATCACTCGATCTGAAATTCGGATGAGGAGGAGTGGGATGGACGTCGCGATTGGGTTGCCGAATGCGGTGCCGGGGACGAGCGGGAAGGAGCTGGTCGAGTTCGCGCGGCGGGCGGAGGCTCGCGGCTTCTCCAGCCTCGGCACGATCGACCGCATCGCCTACGACAACTACGAGCCGCTGACCGCGCTCGCCGCCGCGGCAGCTGTCACCGATCGCATCGGCCTCTGCACGTCGGTCCTGCTCGGTCCTCTCCGTCCCAACGCCGTCGAGCTGGCGAAGCAGGCTCTCAGCCTCAACGCCCTCTCCGGCGGCCGCTTCACCCTCGGCATCGGGCTCGGAGCTCGCGAGGACGACTACGAGCTGAGCGATGTCGAGTACCGCCGCCGCGGCAAGCTCTTCGACGCTCAGCTGCAGCGGATCGAGGAGATCTGGAAGGGCGACGAGGTCGGGCCCAGGAGCGCCAGCGCGCCGCGGCTCGTGGTCGGCGGCGGCGTCGACGTCGCCTTCCGCCGCGCCGCCCGCTTCGGCGAAGGATGGATCGCCGGCGGCTCGCCGCCCGACCAGTACGCGGGGATGGCGGAAAAGGCGAAGGCGGCCTGGCGCGAGGCGGGCCGGGAGGGCGAGCCGCGGCTGATGGGTCTCACCTACTTCGGTCTCGGCGAGAACGCCGAGGAGCAGGCACGCGAGGAGCTGACCGGCTACTACGAGTGGCTCGGGGAGGACATTGCCAACTTCATCGCCGGCAGTGCCGCCACCGATCCGGAGACCGTCCAGCAGTACCTCGCCGGCTTCGCCGAGGCTGGCTGCGACGAGCTGATCCTCTTCCCGACCAGCAGCGACCCCGGCCAGGTCGATCTGCTCGCCGACGCCGCCGGGCTCGGGGCCGCAGTCGGGTAGCGGCGCTGGGCGGGGGGCGGGCGGCGCCTACACTCGTGCCGTGGACCGCGCCCTGCTCGCAGCGACCCTCGCCGACGCCGGCGAGCCCACCTACCGCGCCGGCCAGGTGTGGGAGTGGGTCGCGCGCGGGGTCTCCTCCTACGAGGAGATGACGAACCTGCCGGCGGCCCTGCGCGAGCGCCTGGACGCAACCGTGCCGTTCTCGACCCTGCGGGTCGAGGCCGAGGCCAAGTCCGACGACGGCACCGTGAAGACGCTCTTCCACACCGCCGACGGGCGGGCGATCGAGGCGGTGCTGATGCGCTACCGCGACGGCCGCCGCTCGGTCTGTGTCTCCTCGCAATCGGGCTGCCCGCTGACCTGCACCTTCTGCGCCACCGGGCGGATGAAGTTCGCCCGCAACCTGACGGCGGACGAGATCCTCGACCAGGCGCTCCACTTCCGCCGCATCGAGCAGATCGACCACGTCGTCTTCATGGGCATGGGGGAGCCGACGATGAACGTCGACGCGGTGCTCGAGGCCTGCGAACGGCTGCCGGACCTTGGCGTCACCAACCGGCGCACGGCGATCTCCACGGTCGGCTGGGTGCCGGGGATCGACCGCCTCGCCGAGTGCGAGATGCCGGTCAGCCTCGCCCTCTCCCTGCACGCCCCCAACGACGGCCTGCGCTCGCAGCTGATGCCGGTCAACGACCGCTACCCGCTGGCCGAGGTGCTGGCCGCCTGCGACCGATACCGGGCCAAGCGCCGGCGCAAGGTCTTCGTCGAGTACGTGATGCTGGACGGCGTCAACGACCTGCCCGAGCACGCCCGCCAGCTCGCCGCCCTGCTCGACCCCCGCGTCTACAAAGTCAACCTGATCCCCTACAACCCGACCGGCGCTTACGACGGCTCCTCGCCGGAGCGGATCGAGCGCTTCCGGGCGATCCTCTCCGAGCACCGCCTCACCGCCACCGTCCGCCTCACCCGCGGCCGCGACATCGACGCCGCCTGCGGCCAGCTCGCCGCGACCGCCGCCTCGTAGCCGACATTTCGGCCCCTATGGGGGCCGAAAAATCGGATGCGCGCAAAAACTGGCCAGCCAGCCAGTAACCTGCTGAGCAATGGCAACGGTTGACACGGCGAGGCCGGTGGCGCGGCCGCCGCAGATGTCCGACAACCCGGCGCGCCGGGTTGTCGACGACGTCGTCGCCGAGTGGCGGGCAAGGGGGAAGTTCCCACCCGGCCCCGGCAACTTCAGCCTCGCCCGCACCCATCAGATAGCCAGCGACCCGCTGCCGCTGCTGCTTGGCGCCTACGAAGAGCTCGGGCCGATCTTCAGCATGCGACTGCTGCACTCGCGGGTCGTCTTCATGCTCGGGCCGGAGGCCAACAACTTCGTCACCGTCGCCCACCCGGAGAACTTCCACTGGCGCGAGTCCAGCTTCGGCGACCTGATCCCGCTGCTCGGCGACGGGCTGCTGACGATCGACGACGACTACCACGACCGCGCCCGGGCGATCATGATGCCGGCCTTCCACCGCGAGCAGGTGACGGCCGCCCTCGACGCGATGGAGACTGAGACCGCGGCCGGGATCGCCGCTCTGCCCGCGAACGGCGTCGTCGATATCTACGCCTGGATGCGGAACCTGGCGATGCGGATCGCGATGCGGGCGCTGCTCGGGCTCGACCCCGACGAGGCCGGGAAGGGAGCCGCCGCGGCCCACCATTTCGAGCGCGCCCTCGGCTTCTACGGGATCGACTACCAGTGGCGGCTCCTGCGCGGCCCCCGCTCGCCGTGGGCCAAGATGCAGGCCTCACGCCAGGTGCTCGACGAGATCGTCTTCGGCGAGATCGCTCGCCATCGCGCCGACCCCGACCCCGAGCGGCGCGACATCCTCAGCCTGCTGGTCGGCGTCCGCGGCGAGGGCGGCGAGGCCTTCAGCGACCGTGAGATCCGCGACCAGGTGATGACCCTGATGTTCGCCGGCCACGACACCTCGACCTCGACCCTGACTTTCATGATGTACGAGCTCGCCCGCCACCCGGACGTGATCGCCCGGCTCTGCGCGGAGCAGGACCAGGTGCTCGGTGACGCCACCCCGACGATCGACCAGCTGGAGCGGGAGATGCCCTATCTCGACATGGTCCTCGACGAGGTGCTGCGGCTCTACCCGCCCGCCTGGATCGGTCCTCGCCGCGCCGTCCGCGAGTTCGAGTTCGGCGGCTACACGGTGCCCCGCGGCGCCTACGTCAACTACTGCTCCTGGGCCAGCCACCGCCTGCCCGAGGTCTTCCCCGACCCCGAGGCCTTCATCCCCGAGCGCTTCACCCGCGAGCGCAAAACGGCGCTGCCGCGCGGCGCCTACGTCCCCTTCGGCGGCGGCTCGCGGATCTGCATCGGCAAGCGCTTCGGCCAGACCGAGGTGAAGCTGGTGGCGACGATGCTGCTGCAGCGCTTGCGCCTCGACGCCCTGCCCGGCCGCACGATGACGGTGCGCCAGATGCCCACTCTCTCGCCCAAGGGCGGGCTGCGGATGCGGGTCGCCGAGCGCCAGCAGGCCTAGTCACACCATCGGGGGAGACCTAGACTCGGCTCGATGCGGGCCCTGGTCGTCTCCGACACCCACTTCGGCGCCTGGACCGGGCGCGACCTGTTGCGGGAGGAGTTCTTCCTCGAGCGGCTGGCTCCGGCGCTGGAGGGCGTCGACGAGCTGATCTTCCTCGGCGACCTCTTCGACTTCCTCTTCGGCTCGGTCGACGAGGCTGTCGACGCCGCCGACGGTCTGCTGCGGCTGCTCGCCGAGCGCCTCGCCGGCAAGCGCCTGGTCTTCCTCGCCGGCAACCACGACCACCACCTGGTCCACCGCGACGAGGAGGACCGGCTAGAGGCGCGGTTGGCGGAAGGCTCGGAGCCGCAGGTCTCCCGGCCCGGCCCGTGGTTCTTCCAGGCCTTCCTCGAGCGCCGCCTGCCGGAGATCGAGGTCGAGATCGCCTACCCGACCTACCGCTTCGGCGAGGTCCTCTGCACCCACGGCCACTACCTCGACCCGCACGCGCGGCTGACCGGGTCGCGCGGGGACCGGCTGCTGACGCGGACGCTGTGGGCGATCGCCGCCGGCGGCCCGGAGGAGCCGGAGTGCGTCGAGGACTACGAGTCGGTGACCACGCTCCTCACCGAGTGGCTCTACGTCGCCGCGCAGATGCCGCACGGCACCCACGCTCAGCAGAACGTCTTCCGCGCCGCCCAGCGCGCCGGCCGCTTCGGTTCAGCGCTGGCGGCTCCCGTGCGCGGCGCCAAGCGGCTGGCCGCCGGGCTGCGCGAGCGCGGCGTTGGTGGCGGGGAGGAGGACGAGCCGCTGCCGAGCGCCGAGCACTTCGACGCCGTAGTCCGCGACGAGGCGGCGCGACAGGCGCGCGAGCAGCCCCTGGCGGCGCCGCCCTTCTCACGCCCGCTCTACCCGGAGCCGACCGTGATCTCCCGCAGCGACCCCTCCGAGCACGCCCTCGAGGCCTTCGCTCAGGTCGTCGCCAACCTCGGCTGGGGGGAAGAGACCGAGCAGATCGTCTTCGCCCACACCCACCAGCCGCTCGCCGACGTCCGCTCCGCCGCCGACTCCCGCCTCCGCTACTGGAACACCGGCTCCTGGATCTACGAGCCCGACCTCGGCTCCCGCCAGGCCTACGCTCGCTACCTCCGCTACGCCTGGCCCGGCACCGCTGTCTTGATCGACACCGAGGAGCCGGAGCCGCGGCTGCTGCAGCTGCTGGAGGATCTCAACCCGCTGAATGGCGGGCCCGGGCTGCCGCACGCCTAGAGACGCTGGCGCCGCCCTTCCGCTGGGAAGCGGTCACAGATTTCCCGAGTCCGACTATCTAGGGATATGGACTACTTCCTGGAGCGACTCAACGACGCCGAGCTGCTGCAGCGCAGCGCTCGCGAGCCGCAGGCGTTCGCCGCCTTCTACCGCCGCCACGAGCGGCTGGTGCTGCGCTACCTGATGGCCCGGTGTCGTGACGCCGAGCTGACCGCCGACCTCGCCGCCGAGACTTTCGTCAGCGTGCTGGCGGCGGCAGACGGGTTCGATCCCTCCCGCTCGGGCGGGACCAGCGCGATTCCCTGGTTGCTGACGGTGGCCCGCAACACGCTGCTGGCCAGCGTCCGCCGCGGCGTCGTCGCCGACGCGGCCCGCCGCAGCATGGGCAGCGAGCCGCTGGTGCTCGATGACGAGGCGCTGGAGCGGATCGAGTATCAGGCGAGTCTCGACCTGCCTCCCCTCGAGCAGCTGCTCGAGGGGCTGCCGGAGGACGTCCGTGGGGCCGTCGTCGCCCGCGTCGTCGAGGAGCGCGAGTACGACGAGATCGCCGCCGAGCTTGGCTGCTCTCAGCAGGTGGTGCGCAAGCGCGTCAGCCGAGGGCTGACGCGCTTGCGGTCCATCCTGCTGCCGGCCAGCCATTGAAGGAAGCAAGAGCAAGCGAGAAGGGATCGGACATGAGACTGAGCAAGAGCAATTCGGTCGCACTGCCAGAGTTGGAGCGGATGCTGGCTGGCACCGCCTCCGCGAACATGAAGAGGGGGCGCCGGGGTGCTCCCCGAGCGCGCCACGTCGCCGCCCTCGGGCTGGCCTGCATGGCGATCGGCGGCACCGCACTGGCCGCAGACATCTGGAGCCCGGAGATCGGCACCAACGCCGACCCGGGCATCCTCGACAAGACGCCGCCGACGGTTGCCACCAGCGCGGTCCCGAGCGCTGTCACCGAAGTGGTCGGCACCCTCGGCCGCGAGCAGACCGACACCGATCGTGACGCCGACGTCGAAGCCGCCCTCAGCAATCTCACCTTCGGGGCCGACGGCGTCCGCCTCGACTCGGTCCGAAAAGTAGGCGAGGGGGTCGACGGCGAAGCGACCTTCCTCTTCTCCGCCGAGCAGACCGGTGAACTCTCCAGCGACGAGGAGCCGGTCTGCGTCTACCGCCCGATCGTCACCGGCGAGGACGCCGGCGCAATGTGCTTCGGCCTAACCCAGATCCTCACCGGAAACGCCAGGGCGACCTACTCCCACCAGCCAGCCGGGATCACCGTCGCCTTCGGCGTCGTCCCCGACGGCGTCGCCACCCTGACCGCCAAGTTCGGCAGCGCCCCCGACCGCACTGTCACCGTGCACGACAACTACTTCGAGCTGCCCCTCAGCGGCCCGGAGATGTCGAACGCCAACAGCGAAGCCGGCGTGATCGCGACGATCTGGCAGGACGCCGACGGCAACGTCATCCCGCAGATGCCAGGCGACGGCTTCCCCGGCCACTGGCCCAACGGCTACCCGGCGAGCATCGACTGGGCGTACTGACCGACGTCACTCGACCGAGAAAAGGCCCCGCGGGAGCGGGGCCTTTTCTTTGTCAGCCCCGTTAGTTGTCACGGCAAGCACCGATCCGCGAGCGCGCGCTTTGGCCGATTGACAGGACTCATGGCGAAGGGGAGTCTCGACGTGTGCTGTCGGGGACCGGCTCCGGCGGGCATCTATCAGGGAGACGTCAAATGACTGGACGTAGAGCCATCGTCGGCCTCTGCATGCTTTGCGCGCTGCTTGTAAGTGCGTTTGCAGCCCAGGGCGCCAGCGCAGTCGGCACAACAGGCTACACATGCAACACCACGGGAACCGCCGTCGGAACCAAATTCTCCGATGCACACTGCAAAACGAGCAACGTCAACGGTGAATTTCGTCACGTCGAAATCCCAAAAGGCACGACAACAGAACTGACCGTGAGCAACGAAACAACAGAAGGAGTGAAAGACAACACGCTCTTCAAATTTACTATCGCGGGATCCGC
Organism: Solirubrobacterales bacterium; assembly: GCA_036277915.1. Taxonomy (GTDB): domain Bacteria; phylum Actinomycetota; class Thermoleophilia; order Solirubrobacterales; family 70-9; genus VAYN01. Next base: position 15,441 of record DASUMA010000009.1, on the reverse strand, counting down.
AATTAGCTTCACCGGAACCACCACTTCCGGTTCTGGCTGGATGACAAACGCAGAAGAAGGCGGGGAAATGTTCGCTCACGGTGAAGGAACCGCGACATACACCGGAATAACTGCGAGCGGAGGCTGCAAAGTCTTCACAGACAGCGGCGCTGGCAAAGGCGAAGAAGGGGTGATCCACACGGAACCGCTAAAAGGGTCCACTAAAGGGCAGGGGGACTCCGTGAAATTCGAACCCGCCGCCGGAACGGTCTTCGCACGTTTCCTCCTCGAAGGATGCACCAACACGGGTGTCAACGGCACATACACTGTCACCGGAGCCATAAAGAGCACCACGGTCAACGGCGCGACAGTCAACTTCACCCACGCGGACACCACAACTCAAAACACGCTGAAACTCAACGCCACGATCAAAATGGGACTCGAAGGGACCGTGACATTCAAATCGAGGCTCAACAGCGGCCAGTCCTACACGCCGCTCAGCGCCACAACATAGGCATCAGGTAGAAGCGCATCCAGTCCGAGCAAGGGTCCCGAGCGCGGGGCCCTTGCTCTGTGGGGCGGGGGCACCGGGAGATGCACGCATCCGCGAGCGCGCGCTTTGGCCAATTGACAGTGCTGAGGAAGGCGGAGACCCTCGGAATGCGCCGCCGGAGAGCTGCTCCGACGGGCACCAAACTAGGGAGACGCAGAAATGAACGGACGTAGAGCCATCGCCGGCCTCTGCATGCTCTGCGCGCTGATTGTCAGCGCGGTTGCGGCTCAGAGTGCTGGAGCCGCAGGCACAACAGCGTATACATGCGCGGAAAGCGCTCCGGGCGGCTTCAGCGATGCCCACTGCAAAACGCAATCAGAAGGTGGAGGCTTCGTACATAAAGCGATCAACAACAACCTGACAACAGAACTGACCGGAAGCAACGAAACAACAGAAGGCTCAAAAGACAGCACAGTCCTCAAAGCCACCGTGGCGGGAGTGGCCTTAACCATCAGCGCACATACGAATACCGTCAGCGGCTGGATGACAAATGCCGAAGAAGGTGGCGAAATGTTCGCGCACGGCGAGGGCACCGCCACAAAAACCGAAGTTACAGCCAGTAACGGCTGCACGGTCCGCACAGACGGTCCAGACATGCTGAACGAAGTTGGCGTGGTCCACACCGAAGTGATCAAAGGGACCACCAAAGGTCAGGGCGATGCCGTGAAATTCGAACCGAAAGTAGGTACGGTGCTCGGTCGCTTCATTCTTGAAGGCTGCACTCCCGCCGGACTGAACGGCACATACACCGTGACCGGCAGCGTGAAGAGCACCACGGTGAATGGCGCGACAGTCAACTTCACTCACGCCGACACCACAACTCAGAACACGCTGAAACTCAACGGCGCGATCAAAGCGGGAATCGAAGGGACGATCACATTCAAATCGAGGGCGAAAAGCGCTGACAAATACGTCGCGCTGAGCGCCACAACATAGGGAGCAGGCGAGAAAGGGCCCCGCATATGCGGGGCCCTCCAAGGCAGAGCCAGGCGCGGAGGGCGCACCGATCCGGCGAGTGCGCGCTTTGGCCGATTGACAGCGCATGGGACTCCGGAGACCCTCGGGATGTGCCGCTGGAGGGCGGCTCCGGCGGGCATCTAGAGGGAGAGAGAACATGAACGGACGTAGAGCCATTACCGGCCTCTGCATGCTCTGCGCGCTGATCGTCGGCGCCTTTGCGGCGCAAGGGGCGAGCGCGGCAGGAACAACAGCCTATACATGCGCGGCAAGCGCTCCGGGCGGATTTAGCGACGCGCACTGCAAAACCCAATCTGAAGGCGGAGGCTTCGTACACAAAGCGATCAACAACAACTTGACAACAGAACTCAGCGGAAGCAACGAAACAACAGATGGCATCAAAGACAGCACAAAACTCAAATTCACCTTCGCGGGGGTTGCCGTTACCCTCACCGCGACGACCAACACTGTCAGTGGTTGGATGACAAACGCCGAAGAAGGCGGCGAAATGCTCGCACACGGCGAAGGCACCGCGACAAAAACCGGCGTGACCTCCAGTGCCGCGGGCTGCAAAGTCTTCACAGACACCCTTCCCGGTAAAGGTGAAGAAGGCGTAGTTCACACGGAAACGATCAAAGGAACTACCAAAGGACAAGGCGACGCGGTCAAATTCGAACCCGCAGGCGCATTTTTCGCCCGCTTCATCGTTGAAGGGTGCACGAACGCCAACCTGAACGGAACATTTTCGGTTAGCGGAAGCGTGAAGAGCACCACGGTCAACGGTGCGACAGTCAACTTCACCCATGAAGACACCACAGCTCAAAACACGTTGAAAGTCAACAGCACGATCAAAGCAGGGATCGAAGGAACCTTGACACTCAAATCGCGAGCGAAAAGCGCCGACTCCTATGTAGCGCTCAGCGCCACAACATAGGCATCAAGTAGGGCCCATCCAGTCCAGGCAAAGGCCCCGCGCACGTGGGGCCTTTGCTCTGCAAGGCGCGCCTGAGTTTGCACGCATCCGCGAGCGCGCGCTTTGGCCGATTGACAGCGCAAGAGGCGAGGGCGAGTCTCGGGGCGTGCCGCCGGGGACGGCTCCGGCGGGCATCAATTAGGGAGACGTCAAATGAACGGACGTAGAGCCATCACCGGCCTCTGCATGCTCTGCGCGCTGCTAGCTAGCGCCTTCGCGGCGCAGGGAGCCAGCGCGGCTGGAACAACAGCGTATACATGTGCCGCAGGTAGCGGTCCGGGCTTCTCCGACGCGCACTGTAAAACCGCGGTGGGCAGTGGGAGCTTTGTTCATAAATCAATTGCAAACGGAACGACAACAGAACTCACCGGTAGCAACGAAACGACAGGTGGCGCAACGCAGAACACAGTCCTCAAAGCCACCGTGGCCGGTTCGGTCTTCTCTCTGACCGCGACGACCAGCTCGGCCAGCGGCTGGATGACAAACGCCGAAGAAGGCGGCGAAATGTACGCACATGGCGATGGCACGGCCACAAAAACCGGAGTGACCTCCACAGGGGGATGCAAAGTCTTCACAGACAATCATCCCGCAGGAACCAAAGGCGAAGAAGGTGTAGTTCACACCGAACCGATCAAAGGCACCACCAAAGGGCAGGGTGATGCCGTGAAATTCGAGCCGACAGAAGGCACGGTGTTCGCCCGCTTCATCCTCGAGGGCTGCACGAACTCTGGCCTCAACGGCACATACACCGTGACCGGAAGCGTGAAGAGCACCACGATCGAAGGCGCGACAGTCAACTTCACCCATGCGGACACTACAAATCAGGGCACGTTGAAAATCAACGGCACGATCAAAGCGGGCATCGAAGGCACCGTGACATTCAAATCGAGGCTCAACAACACCCAGTCCTACACTGCACTGAGCGCGACAACATAGACAACGTGCAGCGACGATTTCTCGACGAAAGGGCCCGCAAACGCGGGCCCTTTCTTGCCACCCCTTTGAGGTCGATGGCTACTTGATGAACAGCATCTCCTCGTACTTCGACAGCGGCCATAGGTCGTCGGCAACGACCTTCTCGAGCTTGTCGGCTGCCTCGCGTACGCTGGCCATTGCCCCGAGCTGCTTGTCGCGGGAGTGGATCGCCATCTCCAGGCCCTCGAGGCCGGGGTCGGCGTTGGCCGCTTCCAGCTGGCCCAGGGCGGCGACCAGCTCGTCGACCAGCTCGCGGACCTCGCCCTCGATTGCTGAAACTCCGGACTGGCCAATCAGCGCCAGGTGGCGCAGGGCGGCGGGAAGGATCATCGTCTTGGCGATCGAGAAGGCGGTCTCCGCCTCGATGTTGGCCCGCAGCCAGTACTGCTCGATCCAGACCTCGTAGCGGGACTCGAGCTCGCGCTTGGAGAGCACGCTGTACTTCTCGAACGCGGCCACGGTGTCGTCGGCGAGCACCTCTGGCAGCGCGTCGGGCGTCGTCTTCAGGTTCTTCAGACCGCGCTGCTCAGCTTCGGCGTGCCACTCCTCGGAGTAGTTGTCGCCGCTGAAGCAGACCCGTTTGTTCGCCAGGTAGGACTCTTTGACGAGCTCGATCACGGCCTGGGGCATCTGGGTGCCGCCGTTCAGCTTCTCCTCCAGCTTGGCTGCGAGCTCGTCGATCGCCTCGGCGGCGATCGTGTTCAGGACCGTGTTTGGGAAGGCGAGCGACATGCTCGATCCCAGCGCCCGGAACTCGAATTTGTTGCCGGTGAAGGCGAACGGCGAGGTCCGGTTACGGTCGCCGCCGTCCATCGGCAGCGGCGGCAGCACCGTCGTCCCCAGGTCGAGGAAGGAGGCCGGCGTGTTCGGATCGCCCTCGCCGGTGGAGATCGCCTCGAACACTTTTTCCAGCTCGGCGCCGAGGAAGACCGAGATGATCGCCGGCGGCGCCTCGTTGGCCCCGAGCCGGTGGTCCTGCCCGATGTTGGCAACCGAGGCGCGCAGCAGGCCCTGGTGCTTGTTCACGGCCTGGATCACCGCCGTGCAGAAGAAGAGGAAGTGGAGGTTGTCGGCCGGAGTATCGCCCGGGTTCAGCAGGTTGTCGCCGCCATCCGTCCCCATCGACCAGTTGTTGTGCTTGCCGGAGCCGTTGACGCCGGCGAACGGCTTCTCGTGCAGGAGGCAGACGAGCCCGTAGCGGCGGGCGACGTTCTCCAGCGTCTGCATCAGCAGCTGCTGGTGGTCGGAGCCGACGTTCGAGTTCTCGAAGATCGGCGCGATCTCGTACTGCGCAGGCGCGACCTCGTTGTGGCGGGTCTTGACCGGAATGCCGAGCTTCCGCATTTCCAGTTCCGACTCCATCATGAAGGCGAGCACCCGCTCCGGAATCGAGCCGAAGTAGTGGTCGTCGAGCTCGTGCCCCTTCGGCGGCTTGGCGCCGAACAGGGTGCGGCCGGTGCTGATCAGGTCAGGCCGCTCGAAGAAGTACTGCTCGTCGATCAGGAAGTACTCCTGCTCGGGCCCGACCGTGGTGAAGACCCGCTGCGTCTCCTCGTCACCGAGCAGGCGCAGGGCCTTGACCGCGACGCTGGAGAGCGCGTCCATCGAGCGCAGCAGCGGGATCTTCGCGTCCAGCGCCTCGCCGGTCCAGGAGGCGAAGGCGGTGGGGATGCAGAGCAGCGTCCCGTTCGGGTTCTCGAGTATGAACGCGGGGCTGGTCGGGTCCCAGGCGGTGTAGCCGCGGGCCTCGAAGGTGGCGCGGACGCCGCCGGTCGGGAAGGAGGAGGCGTCCGGCTCGCCCTGGATCAGCTCCTTGCCGGAGAAGCCGGCGAGCACGGTGCCGTCGCCGGCGGGCTCGAAGAAGGAGTCGTGCTTCTCCGCGGTCGAGCCGGTCAGCGGCTGGAACATGTGGGTGTAGTGGGTGGCGCCGTTCTCCAGCGCCCACTCCTTCATCGCCTCGGCGACGGCGTCGGCCAAGCTCGGGTCGAGCGCCTTGCCCCCGGCCAGGGTCTCCTGCAGCTTCTCGAACACGTCGCTGGGCAGCCGATCGCGCTGCACCGCGGTGGAGAAGACGTTGGCGCCGAAGGCCTCGTTCTCGGGAAGGGTCAGGTCGACGGCGCCGAGGGCCTCCCCGTTCGAGCTCCACTGCGCGGCGGTCACGTTCTGCTGGCGGATACGAGTCATCGCTTGGCTTTGTCCCTCGCTTGGCGCGCGCCCAGTGCGGGGCGCGGTCGGATTTGCGGTCTCTCTCCCTTATAGAGAGCCAAAAAAGCCTAGTGGGCTTGAGCATTCGGTGAGTTGTACCGCCGTACAGGGTTTGCTGCACCGGCTTATCCAGGTGGCGTTTGTCCGCTCAGGAGGGCTGCCGCGCACCGCTTGTCCGCTCAGATCGGTTTGCGGCTGAAGACGGTGTAGCCGCCGATCGGGGAGAACCCAAGGCGGGCGTAGAAGACCTGCGGCCAGTCCTCGGCGTCGGCAGTGAGGAAGATCGTCTCTGCGCCGTCGACCCCGGCCGCCAGGATCGCCGCCTCGACCGTGGCCCGGGCCAGGCCCCGCTCCCGCGCTGCCGCCAGGGTTGCCACCTCCTCGACCTGGGATAGCCCGCGCCCGCGGCTGAGCAGGCGGCAGGCCGAAGCCGGCTCGGCCCCCGGGGCGGCGAACCAGCGGTCGCCGGCGACGGTTCCGTAGCGACGGTCGAGCGCCAGCAGCTGGGTGGAGACCGCCTCGGGGTCGGGCCTAGCCGGCAGCTCACTCAGGTGGATCTGGCGCCGCAGCGCCTCGAGCTCTGCAAGCGGCAGCTCGGCGACATCCTCGGTCACCCGCTGGCGCCCGCCCTCGCCCTCCGGCCAGCCCTTCCAGACCATGTAGATCACGCGCTCGACCTTCCAGCCCGGCAGCGTCGCGAACTCTTCCGCGACTCGCTGCCCGTCCGCTTCCCCGCGGCAGACGACCGTGCGGTGCTCGAAGCCCGAGAGCGCCGCGTCGGCGGCGGCGAGGATCTCAGCCACGCCCATCCCCGAGCGCTCGATCAGCACCCAGCTCGCGTCCCAGACCATCGGTAGGGAGGGGGTGAGGAAGGCGCGGCCCCACTCGTGCACGACGACCTCGTCGCAGACCCCCTCGTCGAGCCCGATCTCGAACTCGAGCAGCTGATCTCGCATGCAGCGAGCGTAGAGATCTGAGTTAGGGGACCTGGGGAATCTCGGGCGGAGTGCCCGTCGCGACCAGCGCGCCCATCAGCACTCCGAGCAGGAGGCCGCGCATCTCCTCGCGATCGACTTCGCGGTGCTCGATCCAGTCGAGGCAGGCCCCGTCCATGAACCAGAGCCAGCCGCTGACTGCCGTCCGCGCCTTCGGCGGAGCCCCGTCGGGGTAGATCCCTTCGAGGATCCGCTGCACCGTGGCCTGTCGCACCGATTCGATCAGGTCGCGGATCTCCGGCACGCCGGCGGCGCTGCGGATCAGGTTGCGGTAAGCGCCCGCGTTCTCCTCGATCAGCTCGAGGAACGCGTCGAGGCTGCGGGTCAGCTGCTCCAACGGCGGCAGGTCGGGATCGGTCTCAGTCCGCACCCGCAGCTGCTCGGCCCAGGCGCTCAGCGTCGCCTCGAAATACGCCTGCTTGCTGGGGAAGTAGTGGTAGAGCAACGCCTTCGAGATCCCCACCTCGGCGGCGATCTTGCTCATCGAGAGCTTGTCGTAGGGGTAAGCGGTGAACAGCTCGGCTCCGCGCTCGAGCAGCTGCCGTCGGCGCTCATCGACGTCGAGGCGGCGGTAGGAGGGGCGGCTCATACCCCCATTGTACTCAGCTTGCTGACCGGCGGTTGACAAGCTTGCTACGGTTATCAACCGTCGGTCAACAAGCACACAACAGAAGGGGAGACTGATGTACAGCGAGATGTACGACCAACCGCCGGGAAATGGGGAGAGCCCACCGCCCGCACCCACCAGCAACCCGTTGTCGAGAATCGAGTTCGAGCGGCTGTTTGGCCGCGCGCTCGCCTGGATCGGCGGCTTCGCCGTCCTCCTCGGCGTCGTCTTCTTCATGCGCAGCGCGGTGGACAGCAGCTGGTTCACGGAGGAGATCCGGATCCTGCTGGCCGCCCTCGGCTCGTTCTCGCTGCTCGGCCTCGGAATCTGGCTGCACGAAAAGAAGCGGCACCTCGAGCTTGCCCGCGTGTTAGTCGCGGTTGCAATCCCGGGTCTCTACGCGACGACCGTCGTCGCCACTCAGGCCTACGACTTGATCTCGCCCATCATCGGCCTCGAGGTCGGTGCAGTGATCGGCGTCATCGGGGTGGCGATCGCGGTGCGCTGGTCCTCGATGCTGGTCGGCAGTGTCGGGATACTCGGCGCGCTGGCCGCGCCCTGGCTGGTCGGCACGGCCGGCGAGGGCGGCTCGGTCGCCTTCGTCGCAATAGCTCTTGCCGCCAGCGTCGGCGTCCTCCTCTGGCAGCGCTGGAACTGGTTGGCGCTGGCTGCCTTCGCCGTCTCGGCGCCGCAGCTGATTGCGTGGATCTGGGACAGCGAATTCATCCTCTACGAGGGGGAGATCAATCCCACCACGCCGGTCCCGCTCGTCCTTGCGGTTCTGGTCGGGTTCTGGGTCCTCTACGCTGCCGCGGCCTTCGGCTTCGAGCTGCGGACTCGTGGCGAAGAAAGGCTCCCGGTCTCTTCCTGGCTGTTGCTTCTCTGCAGCAGCGTGTTCGTGGTGGGCGCCGGCTGTCTCGCTATCGGCGGTGATTCGGATGTCGCCCTCAACGCCTGGATCCTCGGCTTCGCCGGCGTCCATCTTCTGCTCGGCGGCGTCGCCATTCGCTTCGGCATCCACCGCGAAATCGGGTCGCTCCTGACTGCAGGAGGGATCACGCTCGGCGGGATTGGGCTGGCGAGCTCCTTCGATGGGCCCACGCTGGTGGCTGTTTGGTCCGCCCTGGCAGCCGCGTTCGCCTTCATGTCGACGCAGGTGGAACGGGAGTTCTCGCCGACGCTTTCAGACGCGCAGCGCCTGCTGATCGGGGCATTTGGCTTCCTCGCCCTCGCGATCGTGCACATGCTGGTCGTCGAGGCGCCCCCTTACGCGATCGCCGAAGGGGTCGACGACCTCGGCAGCGCTCTGGTGGCGATTGCCTGCTGCGCCGGCGCCGCGCTGGCCTGCTGGTACTGGGGTCGTCAGATCGAGCCGAAGGCCGCGACGGTGGCTGGCTTTGTCAGCGCCCTCGGATTCACCTACCTGGGCTCGGTCCTGATCATCGACGCGATCGGCGCCGACTCGAGCGGAGAAGCGCGCGAGATCGGGCAGGCCTGGCTCTCGGCCTTCTGGACGGCGACCGGGCTCGGCGCGGTCGTCTGGGGCATGCTGCGCAGGTCGCCGAAGGCCCGCCTCGGCGGCCTGGCGCTGCTCACGGTCGCGATCGCCAAGGTCTGGACCTACGACCTCGCGGAGCTCGAAGAGCTTGCGCGGGCCCTCTCCTTCGTCGCCCTGGGCCTGCTGCTGCTGGCCGGCGCCTTCGCCTACCAGCGGTTCAAGCCGGAGGAAGGTGAAGACGAGGTCGAGGAGCGGGAGCCGCAGGCATCTGTATAGCCTGCGGTTCCCGCGGCCGCGCCGCACGATCAAGCCAAAAACCGGGAGGACCTGACCCAAATGTTCGTTTCCAAGGCCGCCGTCGTCGGCGGGGGCACGATGGGCGGCGAGATCGCTCAGGCGATCGCCGCCGCCGACATTCCCGTAGTCGTCAAAGACGTCGAGCAGAAGTTCGTCGACGCCGCGCTGGAGAAGGCGCGCGCGGTCACTGAGGGCCAGCTCGGCGGGCTGGTGAAGAAGGAGAAGCTGACCCAGGACCAGGCCGACGCGCGCCTGGCCGAGGTGATGGGCCTGATCACCGGCACCACCAGCTACGCGGAGTTCGCGGACGCCGACTTCGTGATCGAGGCGGTGCCGGAGCGGATGGAGATCAAGCAGGCCGTCTTCCGCGAGATCGACGCGGCGACGCCGGGGCACGCGATCCTCGCCTCCAACACCTCCTCGCTCTCGATCACCGAGATCGGCGAGGCGACGCTGCGGGCCGACAAGGTCGTCGGCTTCCACTTCTTCTACCCGGCATCGGTGATGCCGCTGGTCGAGGTGATCGTCGGCGAGGACACCTCGCAGGAGACCGCCACCGCGGCTTACAACTTCGCCCAGGCGATCAAGAAGCAGCCGATCGTCTGCGGCGAGGTCCCCGGGTTCGTCGTCAACCGGGTGCTGACCGCCTCCACCGGCGAGATCCTGCGGCTGCAGGCGGAGAGGGGCCTCTCCCTGAAGGCGATCGATGCGGCGATCGCGGAGGCCAACGTCGCCCCGATGGGTCCGTTCTTCCTTGCCGACCTGCTCGGCCTCGACACGATCCTCCACGTCGCCGAATACCTCAACGCCTCATACGGCGAGCACTTCTACGTCCACGAGGGGCTGCAGAAGCTGGTCGCGGAAGGCAAGCTGGGGGCGAAGAGCGGCGGCGAGGGCTTCTACAAAGACGGCGAGCAGACCATCCCCGGCGACGCCGAGCCCGACGCGGAGGAGCTGGTCGCGATGGCCTCCGCCCGCACCCTGATCGAGTGCTGCCTCCTGGTCGAGGAGGGAGTCGCCTCGGTCCGCGACATCGACCTGGCGATGATGGCCGGGGCCGGGATGGACCCGCGCCGCGGCCTGCTGCCGCCGTTCTGGCGGGCTGACGTCGACGGCCTCGACAAGGCGCTGGCGACGATCGAGGAGCTCGAGGCCAAGTACGGCGAGCGCTTCACGCCGCCGGTGACCCTGAAGCGGCTGGTCGCCCAGGGCCGGCTCGGCCTCGCCTCCGGCCAGGGCTTCTACCCCTACCCCCAGCCCGACGAGGGCGAGCAGCCGGAGACGGTGAAGCTGGAGACCCGCGGCGAGGTCGCGATCGCCTGGCTCGCCAACCTGCCGATGAACGCCGTCTCCCCGGACGTGATCCGCGACCTGGGCACGGTCTGGGAGCGAGTCAAGGCGGCGGACGGCGTGGGGGCGATGGTGATCGCTTCCTCGGTCCCGATCGTCTTCTCCGCCGGCGCCGACATCAAGGCTTTCACGCAGATGGACGAAGCCGCGGGCGAGCAGCTGATCCACGGCGGCCATGCGCTGCTGCGCGAATTCGGCACCGAGCAGGTGGCCACGATCGCCGCCGTCAACTCGATCGCTTTCGGTGGCGGCTGCGAGCTGGCGATGGCCTGTGACGTGCGGATCGCCGCCGAGGCCGCCGTCTTCGGCCAGCCTGAGATCAAGCTGGGCATCATCCCCGGCTTCGGGGGCACCCAGCGGCTGCCGCGCCTGGTTGGCCCTAATAAGGCGCTGGAGATGAACCTGACCGGCGACGCGCTGCTCTCCGAGGAGGCGCTCGAACTCGGCCTCGTCAACCGCGTCGTCCCCGACCACGAGCTGTTCGAGACGGCGCTGATGTGGGGTCGCAAGCTGGCCAGCCAGGCCCCGCTCGCGGTCGGCCAGATCAAGGCCGTCTCCCACAAGGGCGATCTCGACGAGGGCATCGAGGCCGAGAAGGGCGGCTTCCAGGCCGCCTTCTCCAGCGAGGACGCGAAGGAGGGCATCTCCGCCTTCCTCGGCAAGCGCACCCCCAAGTGGAGCGGCAAGTAGCGCCTTCGAAGCAGGCCCGACTGGCGCAGCTGCTGCGCCAGTCGGCCTCGACCGTGGTCTTGAGCGGAGCGGGGGTCTCGGTGCCGTCCGGGATCCCCGACTTCCGCACCCCGGAGACCGGGCTCTGGGCCAAGGTCGACCCGATGGAGGTCGCCCACATCGACGTCTTCGAACGCGACCCGGCCCGCTTCTGGTCCTACTACCGGCCGCGCTTCCAGTCGCTCGGCGACAAGCAGCCGAACCGCGCCCACGAGGCGCTGGCCGAGCTCGAGCGCCGCGGCCTGATCGCCGGCGTCGTCACCCAGAACATTGACCGCCTGCACCGCGCGGCGGGCTCGCGCAATGTGGTCGAGGTGCACGGCTCGATCGAGACCTCCTCTTGCCGACGCTGCAACCACTCCTTCGGGATCGAGGAGGTCGAGGACCTGTTCGATGCCGAGGGCGTGGCGATCTGCTCGGTCTGCGGCGGCGCCGTCAAGCCCGACGTCGTCCTCTTCGGCGAGCTGCTCTCCGAGAGCGCGATGGCCCAGGCCGGTCACATGGCCGAAGCGGCGGAGCTGATGATCTGCGTCGGCTCCTCGCTGGCCGTGCACCCGGTCGCCGGCCTGCCGCAGCTGACCCTCGATCGCGGCGGCCGCCTGGCGATCGTCACCCAGGGGCCGACCCCTTACGACGATGACGCCGAGCTGAAGCTCGAGGGCGAGGTCGACGAGGAGCTGGTGGCGCTGATCGCGGCACTGGAGGAAGCGTGAGCGCGGACGGCGCCGAGGAGGCGCTGCGTCTGCCGGACGCGGTCGTCTTCGACAACGACGGCCTCCTGCTCGACACCGAGTCGGTCTGGACCCGGGCCGAGGAGGACCTCTTCGAGCGTCGCGGCACCAAGTTCACGATGGGCGACAAGCGGGAGCTGATCGGCACCTCGGCGGCGATCGCCGGCGCCGTGCTGGAACGGCGGCTAGACGAGCCGGGCCGGGCGGAGGAGCTGATCGAGGAGCTGAACGCCCTCGTCGTCGCCGAGCTCGAGCGTGGGGTGGAGGCGATGGTCGGCGCTCGTCAGCTGCTGGAGGCCCTGCGCGAGCGCGGGACCCCGATCGGGCTGGTCTCCAACTCGCCCCGCGTCTTCGTCCAGCGCTCGCTGGAGATCGTCGGCTTCGCCGAGATCTTCGACGTCGTTCTCAGCGCCCACGAAGTGGCGGCCCCGAAGCCCGCGCCAGACCCCTACCTGGAGGCCTGCAAACGCCTCGGGGTCGAGGCCGGCCCCGACGTCGTCGCCCTCGAGGACTCGCCGACCGGCGTCGCCGCGGCGCGCGCGGCCGGGCTGACCGTGATCGGCGTCCCCTCGATCGAGGGCTTCACCCTCGACGAAGCTCACCACATCGCCGAGTCCCTTCTGGACGACGTAATCGCCCGCCGCCTCCAACTCTAAGGCTAAGGTTAAGACTTACCTTATGCACTTTGTAACCCTCTGGGTTACAAAAGGCTAGGGCTCGGGATTAGCCGCGGAGCACGCGGCGGCGACGGAGGACACGCTCGCAGGTCTCAAGCAGCTCGCGCACGTTCGTGGCGGTCTCGGGGTCGAGCTCGCGCTTGAGCGCGGCGTTGGCGGCGTCACCGGCCTCGTGGCGGCGCTCGCTCAGGGTTCCCATGTCCTCCTGGTGGGCCGGATCCGCGGGGGCGTCGCTGAGCTCCGCCAGCAGTGCCTCCAGGCCGATCCGCAGCTGCAGGGCGGCGCCGCGATCGCGGCCGGCGTCGAGGTCGCCGCGGGCCCGCAGCAGCAGGACCTCGCAGACGTCGAGGCGCTCGCGGCCGCCGAGCACGGCGGCGACCCGTTCCTGCGGCCGCAGGTCTTCCTGGCGGCGGCGCCGGCGGGAGGCGCCGCTGGCCCAGACGTCGACCTCGCGCGCCTCGGTGAACTTCCCCTCCGCCGTCTGCTCGCCGCTGCCGTAGCCGAGCCGCACCGCGACGGCTCGCTCCGGCACCAGCTCCTGGATATGTGGGTCGGCGCTGGACACCGCCTGGGCGTGCAGGGCCCGGTTGAGCAGGGCGATGCCCTCGCTGACGAGGACGTCGACCGTGTCCTCGGCCTCGCACGCCTCCTCCAGCCAGGCCTGTGCGTCCTGCTGGGATGGGAACGGGGCGAAGGCGCGGATCGCGGTTGCCCGGGCCAGCGGCAGGGGGGCCGATACCGCGTCGGGCTCGGCGCGGCGGGCGCGGCGCCGCCGACGGGCCGGGGGAGGGGGCGCTCCTAGCGTCCGCACCACCAGCACGCTCTCACCGCCGGGCGTTGTCTCCCGGTCCGGCGCCGCGCCGGCATCCCGGGCCAGGTAGCGGCCATCGGCCAGTGGCAGGGCGCCGGCGAAGTCGAGCTGGGCGAATCCGAATAGCTTGGACAGGAGGGGGATTCTCCCGCTATTCGTGCGCCGCGGCCGGTGCTAGTCGCCGCTGGTGGTGCCGCCCGAGGTGTCGCCCTCGTCGGGCAGCGAGAAGGGCGAGGGCGCGGTCGGCACTTCGGGGTTCTCGATCTGCCCGAGGCGGTCGATCAGGCGCTGCCACTGGTCCGGCTTCAGCAGCGCCAGGAACTGCGAGTCGAGCGGGCCGCCGGCCAGCGAGTAGTAGCCGACGTGGACATGGTCGTAGTGGTCGGAGAGCGGGAAGCTGGTCGGCCCCGGCAGGTCCTCCAGGGAGATCACCTGGTGCGGGTGCATCGTCCCCTGCAGCTGCAGCAGGGTGTGGATCAGCTCGTCGGTCGGCGTCCCCGGCCCCTGGTTCCCGGTCACCGGCTCGCCGTTGATCTCGGCGATGTCGACGGCGTCGCCGGTCGAGTGCTCAGAGACGTTGCCGGAGGTGGTGTAGAAGCCGTGGCCGCACTGCAGCGAGGTGATCCCCAGCTCAAAGCCTTTCGTGCGCAGGAACTCGAGCATCGCCAGCACGCGGCGGTCGATCCGGCCGGCGGCGATGTCTTCGCGGCCGCAGCCGTAGATCGTGAGGCCCTCGTCCTCCAGCACCCGTTTCTGCAGCGCCTCCTTGGAGAGCAGGAGGACGCCAGCGCCGCTGAGCTTGGTGGCGAACGGGCTCTTGCCCTTGGCCCGGTAGATCGCCGTCGCCTCGAGCAGCTTCCAGCCGTCGAGGATCGGCTTCGGGTCGATCCGCGGCGCGCCCTTGCCGGCGGGGCGGATCGAGAAGTTGAGGTGCGGGTCGACGCCGTCCTCGACGCCGCCGACGCGGGCTAGGACGGTGCCGGCGATCACCTTTGAGCCGACGTGGATGTTGCCGTCGCTGGCCGCAGCGACTTCGGCTTCGGTCGTGACCGCCTTCTCGCGCTTGCGGGCGCCGTCGTCCTCAATCCGGCCCGGCAGCGCTCGCAGCCGCGGCCGCAGGTTCTCGCTTTCGACCGGGACCCGCTTCTCCTTGCCGGTCGGCATCACGACCAGGCGCCGGTCGCGGACCAGGCGGCCGAGCTCGGCGTAGGTGTAGCTGTTGCCATAGGTGTCTTCGAGCACGACGAACTTGCCGAGCTTCGGCGAGGAGCCGATCTTGCGGACGACGCCGTCGTTGACGGCGACAACCGGCGAGTCCTCGGCGGCGAAGATGTTGATCCCGCGCCGGGTCGGGGAGGAGGCGATCACTTCGGCAGCGTTGCCGTAGCTCTCGCGGGTCCCGGGCTGGGAGCGCTTCAGCGAGGCCCGGGCCGAGATGTCGTCGGCGTAGCGGGCGTCGGCGGCGACCGGGAAGTGCGCGCCCTCAGTGAGGCCGGTCAGTGAGCCGACCAGGTCGGTCGGCAGCTTGCCGTAGGCCCGGGCGTAGAGCAGCACCTCCTGCACGTACCAGTCGGCGTGGTTGTAGGCGAAGATCGCGCCGTAGAGGTCCTTGGTGCCGCCGGCGATCTTCAGGTAGTGCGCCGCGGCGCAGATCGCGTCGACCGGGTTGTAGGGGTCTTTGCGCCCGTCGCCGTTGGCGTCGAGCCCGTAGGCCTCCCAGCTCGACGGCAGGAACTGCATCCAGCCGACGGCGCCGGCGCTGGAGACGTTGAGATTCGTGCCGAAGCCGGTCTCGATTTTGTTGATCGAGGCGAGCACCTCCCACGGGATCCCGTATTCGGTGCCGCAGGCCTGGTAGATCGGCAGCAGGAAGGGCGGGATTTCGAAGGAGTCGATGACGAAGTTGGGGACGCCGATCGGCGCCGGCCCGAAGGGGGCGAAGGTCGTCGTCGGGTTGGTCGCGGTCGGCGAGCCGCCGGCGTTGTACTGGGAGCCGCCGTCGGCGCCCTTGGCCAGCGGCTGGTCGCCGCCGCCGTTGACGCCGGGCGCGGTCACCGCGCCGGTGCTGCCACCGCCGCCGCTGGGATCGCCGAGCGAGTCGTTC
>DASUMA010000008.1:0-129832 GCA_036277915.1 Solirubrobacterales bacterium | reverse complement strand
GCCGTTGAGCACCCAGCCGTCGCCGTCGCGGCGCGCGCGGGTGCGCATCGAGCCGGGGTCTGAGCCGGAGTCGGGCTCGGTCAGGCCGAAGCAGCCGATCGCCTCGCCGGCGGCCATCCGCGGCAGCCACTCCTGCTTCTGCTCCTCCGAGCCCCAGCGCCAGATCGCGAACATCGCCAGCGAGCCCTGGACCGAGACGAGGCTGCGGATCCCGCTGTCGCCGGCCTCGAGCTCCATGCAGGCGAGGCCATAGGCGGTCGCGGTCGCGCCGGCACATCCGTAGCCCTCGAGGTGCATGCCGAGCAGCCCGAGCTTGCCGAGCTCGGGGGCGAGCTCGGCCGGGATCGTCGCCTGCTCGAACCAGTCGCCGACGTCCGGGAGGACGCGGTCACGGACGAAGGAGCGGACGGTGTCGCGGATGTCGCGCTCCTCATCGGACAGCAGGCTGTCGACGTCAAGGAAGTCGGTGGGGGCGATGGGCTTCTTGGTGGCGGTGCTGGTCACGGGGCGGGCCTCTCTCCGATTTTCGAATATCTAAGATCGATTGAATCAGATGACGAACCCGACTCAACTCCAGGCGCTCGGCGAGCTCCGCATCCTCGACTTCTCCCAGGTCCTCGCCGGGCCCTTCGCGACGATGATGCTGGCCGACCTCGGGGCCAGCGTGACCAAGGTCGAGCGACCCGGCCGCGGCGACGACACGCGCGCTTGGGGGCCGCCCCACGACGACCGGGGCGAGGCGACCTACTTCCAGTCGGTCAACCGCAACAAGCGCAGCCTCGTGCTCGACCTCAAGGACCCGGCCGGAATCGCCGAGGCGCGGCGGCTGGCGCTCGAGTCCGACGTCGTCGTCGAGAACTTCCGTCCCGGCCTGATGGCGGGACTCGGGCTCGACTACGAGAGCCTCGCCGCCGAGAACACCGGACTCGTCTACTGCTCGATCACCGGCTTCGGCGGCGAGGGACCAGGTGCGAAGCTGCCGGGGTACGACCTCCTGGTCCAGGCGCTCGGCGGCCTGATGAGCATCACCGGCGAGCCCGGCGGCGAGCCGCTGAAGGTCGGAGTCGCCCTGGTCGACGTGCTCGCCGGGCTGTTCGCGACGGTCGGGATCCTCGCCGCGCTCGAGCACCGCCGCGACAGCGGCGAGGGGCAGCGGGTAGAGGTCGACCTGCTCTCGTCCCTGCTCGCCGCGCTCGTCAACCAGGGCTCCGGCTACACGGTCGCCGGCGTCGTCCCCGGCCGGATGGGCAACCGCCATCCCAGCATCGCCCCCTACGAGCTGCTCCGCACCGGCGCGGGCGACCTCGTCCTCGCGGTCGGCAACGACCGGCAGTTCGGCCAGCTTTGCGAGGCGATCGGGCAGCCCGAGCTTGCCGCGGACGAGCGCTTCGCGACCAACTCCGCCCGGGTCGCCGAGCGCGAGCAGCTGAAGCGGATCCTCGAGCAGGCGCTCGCCGCCAAGCCCGCCGCCGAGTGGGTCGAGCTGCTGCAGGCCCGCCGGGTCCCAGCCGGCGTCGTCAACGACCTCGCCGCCGCCTTCGATTTCGCGAACCGGATCGGCCTCGGGCCGACGGTCGAGATCCCCCGCCCCGACGGCGGCGCCGTCAGCCTCACCCGCAACCCGATCCGCCTCTCCCGCACCCCCGCCACCTACCGCCTGCCCCCACCGCTCCTCCCAGACGCTTGAAGCTTCCTGGCGGCTCAGGCAGTCGCGAAGACCACCAAGTCGCCGAGAGTGAAATTGCCCGGATTGGGTCCGAGAAAAGGGCGCCATGACGGCTCGGCGTTGACGAAGGAGCTCGAGTCGCCCTTCAACAATCCGAGCAGGACCTCGGAGACGATCCGAGCACCCACGGGACCAAGACAATGTCCGCCCGACAGCTCGGCCTCTTTGAGGATGTAGAGCCAGAGAGGCGTTGCCGCCGGCGCGGCCAGGCTCGCGCCATCAAGCACCGGTTCAACGCCGAGTCGCCGAGCTACGTCCTGGCCGGATGGAAGTCCGAGAGCCTCTCCTCGTTTGAGATTGCGGTAGGCCAGCGACGATTCCGCGTCGTCGAAGCCGGGGAGATCGAAAAGACCCGCGGACAGCTGCGAGTCGATCTTCAGGGAGGGCTGCAATTTCAGAGCGCCGCCTCCCGTCTCCAGGAAAAACGCCCAGTCATCGATGGTCGATCCGCCCGGAATTGGGCGAAAGCCGCGGAGGTCGGCCACCGGACCAGGCTCACCGGGAGTGAACATCGGGCGATCCCGAACTTTGCGGTTGAGGTGGTAGGCCGGTCGTATCTGGCTATGCCCGTAGCGGAAGGCGGCAACCGAAAACTCAACCGGCATATAGGGCGACTGCTTCGGCTTGTACCAGCCGAGATTGATCTGGACCGCTTGGTCGGTGATCGTGAGGAGTTCGGTCAGCAGCTCCGGACCGACGATTCGAGGCAGGAAATCTCGGAGAATCACCCATTGGTAGTGCCAGCGAACTCGCCTCTGAATCTCCTCGAAGCGGCGCTCCCCTGAGATCGAGCCGTCGTTCGCGACTTCATCGGCGATCTTGTTGTGAAAGCGGAGGAACACCAAGTGCAGCTGGCTGACGATCGTGTTCTCGTCGTTTCGGGGATCTCCGATCAGAGCAGTGCCCTGGCTGTTCCGCGGGAGATCCTGCTCGCCATTTACGTTGGTCTCGATCAGGAACTTGAGACCTCCGCTGTCTTTGTCGTACTGAAATGGCTCGTCAGCGGGGCCCGAGCCGTAGACGGAGTCAAGGTCAAAGCGCGGCGACCTGAAGTCGGTGAGCGCGTCAGGGTCATTCTGCCGCTGCATGCTCGAGACTGGATCGAACGTGATGTCGTGGTCGACGAACTGGCCGAAGTAGGTGAACCCGGCCGGGATCGTCGAGTTGTCTGATTTATTGGGAGGCGCCCCAGGGCTGCCCCATCCGCGGGCCAATCCCTTCGAGGGGACCGGCGCACGCATCTGCTCCGCCAGCTCGCGAAGAGCACCGTCACCGAGAGAAGGCGCCGGCGGGAGGCGACGAAACATGCGGCCGAATCGCCCCTCGTAGGACTTCGAGCGAGGAATGCGCTTCAATCCTCGAATTCCGCGGTGACCGTGGTCTTTCGGAAACATCGGCGCCTCCGAGCATCCTTAGAATTTCCGCCCTTGCAGGGATCTTGCAGGGATTCAATGAACCTTGCTGTTGGATCGAACAGCGCCTTCCACCGCCGGATACTCTGGGCCGGGTGCGCGTCCTCGTAGTCACCAACTTCGAGCCTGACGAGGAGGCGCCGCAGCGCGGGCGCTGGGTGCGGGACCAGGTCGACGAGGTGCGGCGGCGCGGGATCGAGGTCGATGTCTTCAGCTTCCCGCCCGGGCGCGGCGAGTACGTGCCGGCGACCAAACGGCTGAGGGCACTGCTGCGCCGCGAGCGCTTCGACCTCGTCCATGCCCACTATGGGCTGCCCGGATGGGTCGCGAAGCTGGCCGGGGCGCGGCCGCTAGTCGTCACCTTCCACGGCACCGACGTGCGCCACTCGGTGGTCGGCGCGCTCTCGCGCCGGCTCGCCTGGCGGGTCGATCTGGTCGCCGCCGTCTCGCGGGCGCTGTTCGATCCCGAGGACGGGCGGCCGGGGCTGCCCGCCGTCCCCGGCTCCGCCGTCCTCCCCTGCGGGCCGGACCTCGCCCGCTTCAAGCCGATCCCCAGGGCCGAGGCGCGGCGCCAGCTCGGGCTCGACCCCGACGGCTGCTTCCTCTTCTTCCCCGCCAACCCGGCGCGGCCGGAGAAGCGCCACGACCGCGCCGCCGAGCTCGCCGCCGCCTGCGGGGCGGAGCTGCGCAGCGGTGGCTCGATCGAGCCGGAGCAGATGCCGCTCTGGCTGAACGCCGCCAGCGCCGTCCTCGTCACCTCCGACTACGAGGGCTTCGGGATGGCCGCGGTCGAGGCGCTCGCCTGTGGCGTGCCGGTCCTCTCAACCCCGGTCGGCGTCGCTCCCTACGCGCTCGGCGACGTCGAGGGCTGCCTCTGCGCGCCCTTCGAGCCGGATACCTGGAGCGCCGTGGCGCGCCGTCACCTCGAGGCCGCCGACCCCCGGGTAGAGGGCTCCGCCCGCGCCGACTCGCTCTCGGCAGCACGGATGGCCGAGCGCGTGATCACCGCCTACCGAGACGTCACCGCCACCCCGTAATAGTGTGATGCGATGAGCGCGGAGACGGGCGACCGGAGCGGCGAGCCGCTGAACGCGCGGGTCGAGGAGGCCGAGCGCCGGCTGCAGGCGGCCGCCGACGTCGCCGCCGAGGCCGAGCGCCGCGCTGAAGCCGAGATCCAGGCGCTCGAGGCCGACCTCGAGAACCACCGCGCCACCGCTGAGGAGGCCCTGCAGAAGGCCCGCCTCGGCCACGAGGAGGAGCTGCAGCGCGAGCGCGAGGCAAAGGAGCGAGCGATCGCCACCGCCGAGCAGCGGCTGAGCGAGATCGAGGCCGAGGTCGAGTCCGCCGAGCGGCGGATCGAGGCGGCCGAGCACCGGGCCGAGGCCGCCGAGGCGGCGGTCACCGACGAGAAGGCACGGGCCCGCGAGGCAGCTGCCGCCTGGCTGCGCGAGCAGCTCGACGCGCTGCGCCGGGAGGCGGAGGGCCGATAACCGCGGTCTCTGAGTACGACGTCGCCGTCGTCGGCGGCGGCGCCGCGGGCCTGTGGACCGCCCTGCGGGCGGCTGAGCTGGGCGGCAGGGTCGCGCTCGTCTCCCGCACCCCGCTCTCACTCAGCGCCAGCTTCTGGGCCCAGGGCGGTCTGGCGGCGGCGCTCGAACCCGACGACTCTCCTCAGCTCCACGCCGAGGACACGATCGCCGCCGGGCGCGGGCTCTGCCGGCCCGCCGCCGTCCAGGTCCTGGCCGAGGAAGCCCCGGCGGTGGTCCGCGACCTGCAGGCACGCGGTGTCGTCTTCGATCTCGACCACGAGGGCCGGCTGGCGCTCGGGCTCGAGGGCGGGCACAAGCAGCGGCGCATCGTCCACTCCGGCGGCAGCCAGACCGGGCGCGAGCTGACCTCGAAGCTCTCGGCGATGGTCGCCGCCGACGGGCGGATCGAGGCGCTGGAGAGAACCTCGGCGCTGGCGCTCTGGAGCGACGGCGAGCGCTGCCACGGCGTCCTCACCGACAACGGCAGCGTCGGCGCCGCGGCGACGGTGCTGGCGACCGGCGGCGCCGCGGCGCTGTGGCGGCGGACGACCAACCCGCGCGGGGCGATCGGCGCCGGGCCGGTGCTGGCCGCGGCCGCCGGCGCCGACCTCGCCGACCTCGAGTTCTGCCAGTTCCACCCGACCGCGCTGGCCCTTCCGGGCACCGAGTTCGACGGCACCCTGATCACCGAGGCGATTCGCGGCGAGGGCGCAGCCCTGCTCGACGCCGAGGGCGAGCGCTTCACCGACGAGCTTGCCCCCCGCGACGCAGTCACGGCGGCGATCCTGGAGCGGATGCGGGCGGAGGGCTCGGCGAACGTCTGGCTCGACCTGCGCGAGATCGACCGGGCCCGCTTCCCCAACGTCTTCGCCTCCCTGGCCGAGGCCGGGCTCGACCCGCGAGCCAAGCCGGTCCCGATCTCCCCCGCCGCCCACTACACGATGGGCGGGGTCGCGGTCGACCTCGACGGCCGCTCCTCGCTCCCCGGCCTCTACGCCGTCGGCGAGTGCTCCTGCACCGGCCTGCACGGCGCTAACCGGCTCGCCTCCAACTCGCTCAGCGAGTGCTTCGTCTTCGGCGGCCGCGCCGCCGCTGCCGCGGTCGAGGAGGAGGCATCCGGCCCGCGGCCGGCGCCGTCCGAGTGGCGCTTCGACCCACCAACCGAAGAGACCCGGGAGAAGGTCTGGCGGCTGGCCGGGCCGCTGCGCAACCCCGATGACCTCGCCCGGCTCGTCTCCAGCCCCTACCCGCTGGGCAAGGCGATCGCCCGCGCCGCCCTCGACCGGGCCGAGTCCCGCGGAGGCCACCTGCGCAGCGACCGGCCCGAGGCCGACCCGGCGCTCGACGGCATCCACGTCGTCCTCGGCCCCGACGGCACAGCACGCCACGAGGAGTGGCTCTAGTTGCTGCTGGGAGTTGACGTCGGCGGCACCTTCACCGACGCCGTCCTGCTCGACCGCGACGAGATCCACAGCGCCAAGGTCCCGACCACCCCGGGGGACGAGTCGGCCGGGGTGATGGCGGCGGTCGCCGCGGTCCTTGCCCGAGCCGGCGCCGAGCCGGCCGCGGTCGAGGTCTTCGCCCACGGGATGACGGTCGGGACCAATGCCCTGCTGGAGGAGCGCGGCGCCCGCACCGCCCTGGTCGCGACCCGCGGCTTCGCCGACGTGATCGAGATCGGCCGCCAGGACCGGCCTGACCTCTACAAGCTCTGCGAGCCGAAGCCGGAGCCCCTGGTGGCGCGGGACCTCCGCCTCGAGGCGGAGGAGCGGATCGGGCCGGAGGGGACGATCACACCGCTGGGCGCAGAGGAGCCGGAGCGGATTGCGGCGCTGCTGGAGGAGATGGGAGCGGAGTCGGTCGCCATCTGCCTGCTCTTCTCCTATCTCGACCCCTCGCACGAGCGCCAGCTGGCCGAGCACCTGCGCCGCCGCCTGCCCGGCGTCCACGTCTCCGCCTCGCACGAGGTGCTGCCCCGCTTCCGCGAGTACGAGCGCTCCTCGACCACGGTGATCGACGCCTACCTCACCCCCCTGCTCGGCCGCTACCTGGGGCAGCTCGGCGAGGCCACCGCCGAGGCTGGGCTGCCGCAGCCGCTGGTCATGCGCTCCTCCGGCGGCGTCGCCCCGGCCGCGGAGGCCGCCCGCTCCGGGGCCTGGAGCGTGCTCTCGGGCCCGGCCGGCGGCGCGGTCGGCGCTGGCATGCTGGCGCGCCGCAGCGGCGACGGCAACGCCCTCGGCTTCGACATGGGTGGGACCTCCTGCGACGTCTGCGTGGTCGAGGACGGCAACGTCCGCCGCACCGACTCCCGCGTGATCGGCGGCCGCACGATCCAGCTGCCGATGGTCGACGTGCACACGGTCGGCGCCGGCGGCGGCTCCGTCGGGTGGCGCGACCCGGGCGGCGCCCTGCGGGTCGGACCGCGCTCGGCCGGCGCCGACCCCGGGCCCGCCTGCTACGGCCGCGGCGGCACCGAGCCGACGGTTACCGATGCCAACCTCGTGCTCGGCAACCTCGCCGCCGACTCGCGTCTGGCCGGCGATGTGGACCTCGACTCCGGCGCGGCCGAGGCCGCGATCGACCGCCTCGCCGCCGAGCTCGGGCTGGAGCGGCTGCAGACCGCGGCCGGGATCGTCCGCGTCGCCAATCAGGAGATGCTGCGGGCGCTGCGCGTGGTCACGGTCGAGCGCGGGATCGACCCGCGCGGCTTCGCCCTGATGCCGTTCGGCGGCGCCGGCCCGATGCACGCGGCAGCGATCGCCGCCGAGCTGGGGATCGAGCGGATCCTCTGCCCGCGCGCCAGCGGCGTCCTCTCCGCCCTCGGCCTCTGCGCCTCCGAGCGCCGCCGCGACACCGCCCGCACGGTGATGCTGAGCGGCGAGGAGCTGAGCGCGGAGCGGCTCGCGGCCGAGGTGCGCGACCTGATCACCGGCGCCGGGCCCGGGCTCGAGGGGGCGCGGCCCGAGGTCACCTACGGCCTGCGCTACGCCGGCCAGGCCTTCCAGCTGCCGGTGCCGGGGCCAGTCGACCCCGACCCGGCTGACTTGATCGCCGGCTTCGAGCGGCTGCACGAGGAGCGCTACGGCCACCGCGACCCCGACGGCGAGGTCGTCCTCGTCGACATCGGGCTGGCCCTGGTCGTCCCCGGGCCAAAGCCGCGCCCGCGCGCCGCCGAGGCCACACTGGAGGAGACGAGCCGGCCGGTCTACTTCGACGGGGAATGGGTCGAGACCCCGGTCCTGCGCGGCGAGCCGCCGGCCAGCACCGTCGCCGCGGGACCGGTCGTCTTCGAGCTGCCGGAGGCGACGCTGGTGCTGCCGCCGGGCTGGTCGGCCACCGTTGACGAAGCTGGCACTATTGATGCAGGTTTCTTTTCCGAAGCAAAAGGTGCAAAAGTAACTGACCGATGAGCGGACTCGATCCGATCACGCTGCAGATCCTCGTCGGCGGCCTGCGGTCCGCCTGCGACGAGATGGGTGCCGCTTTGATCCGCTCCGCCTACTCGGCCAACGTCAAGGAGCGCCACGACTGCTCGACCGCGCTCTTCGACGCCGCCGGGGAGCTGGTGATGCAAGCTGAGCACATCCCGGTCCACCTCGGCTCGATGCCGGACGCGGTCGCCGCCGTCCTCGACCAGGAGCACGAGCCCGGCCTCGCCTGGATCCTCAACGACCCCTACCGCGGCGGCACCCACCTGCCCGACATCACCCTCGTCTTCCCCGTCTTCATCGCCGGCGAGCTCTTCGGGTTCGCCGCCAGCCGCGCCCACCACGCCGACGTCGGCGGCCCGACCCCAGGCGGGATGCCGGCCTTCTCGAAGACGCTCGCCGACGAGGGGGTGGTGATCCCGCCGACCCCAGCGACCGAGCCCGCCCTCGAGCGCCTAGCCGGGCAGATGCGCTTCCCCCACCAGCGCCTGGCCGACCTCCGTGCCCAGCGCGCCGCCAACCGGGTCGGCGAGCGCCGCCTCCTCGAGCTGGCCGAGCGCCACGGCACCGAGCTCCTTCGGGAGGGGATGGCCGAGATCCTGGCCTACACCGAGCGCCGCGCCCGCGCCGCGATCGCCGCCCTTCCCGACGGCGTCTACGCGGCCGAGGACGTACTCGAGGACGACTCCGCCACAGCCGAGCGCGACATCCGCCTGCGGGTCGAGGCGACGATCGCCGGTGACTCCCTGCGGCTCGACTTCACCGGCACCGACCCCCAGGTCGACGGCAACCTCAACTGCCCGCTCTCGGTGACCAAGTCGGCCGCGTTCTTCGCCGTCCGCGTCCTCACCGACCCCGAGGCACCGCCGTCGGCCGGCGCCCACCGGCCGATCGAGGTCAGCGCCCCGGCCGGCTGTCTGCTGAACGCCGCCTTCCCCGCCGCGGTCGCCTCCGGCAACGTCGAGACCTCCAGCCGCATCGCCGACCTCGTGCTCGCCGCCCTCGCTGGCGCCTGCCCCGTCCCCGCGGCCGGCCAGGGGACGATGAACAACCTCACCCTTGCCAACGACGACTTCACCTACTACGAGACGATCGGCGGCGGCCAGGGGGCGTGCCCCGGAGCCGACGGCCCGAGCGCAGTCCACGTCGCAATGACGAACACGCTGAACACGCCGGTCGAGGCGCTGGAGACCGAGTTCCCGCTGCGGGTCCGCCAGGTGGCGCTGCGGCGCGGCAGCGGCGGCGCCGGCGCCCACCGCGGCGGCGACGGGATCGTGCGCGAGATCGAGGCCCTGGCGCCGATGCGATTCACCGTGATCGGCGAGCGCCGGCGCCACCCGCCCCGCGG
This sequence comes from Solirubrobacterales bacterium, assembly GCA_036277915.1. Classification (GTDB taxonomy): domain Bacteria; phylum Actinomycetota; class Thermoleophilia; order Solirubrobacterales; family 70-9; genus VAYN01. Next base: position 120,389 of record DASUMA010000008.1, on the reverse strand, counting down.
CCGCGACGGCGGCGCCGACGGCGCCCCGGGGCGCGATTTCCGCAACGGGGAGCGGCTGCCGGGCAAGGCGGAGGGCGACCTTGCGCCCGGCGACCGGCTGCGAATCGAGACCCCTGGGGGCGGCGGCCGCGGCGCAGAGGCTTAGCCCTAAATGGAATAGATCGAGAAAGCGAATCGTCAGACCATTGGTGGAACGACTCCGATCATGGTTCCGGGCCGAGGCTCCATCCCAGCCTCTCTGGCTGATCCCGGCCGGCGCCGTCCTCTACACGGCGCTCGGCATCTTCAGCCTCGAGCGGCTGACCGTGGACGCGGTCTCGCCGCTCTGGCCCGGGGCCGGGGTCGGGCTGCTGCTGGCGCTCTGGTTCGGCTGGCGCGGGCTAGCGGCGCTGTGGATCGCCGACGTGATGATCAGCGTCCTCGGGCCGGTTCCCGTCGGCGCGGCGCTGCCGGCGACCGCGACCGCGGTCTGCGTCGAGGCCGGGGTCGGGGCAGGGCTGATTGTCGCCCTCGGCGTCAACCCAGCCCTGCGCACGACCCGCGACACGGTCGGCTTCGTCGCGGCGATCGCCGTCGCCGGGGCAATCGGGGCCGCGCTCGGCGCTCTGGCGCTGGTCACCACGGGGGTTGGGTCGAGCTTCTTCGACGCCTTCGGCACTTGGTGGCTCTCTGACGTCTGCGGGGCCTTCCTCGTCGGCGGCCTCGGCCTGGTCATCCCGGCCAGCCACCTGCCCGGCGCCCACGCCGCGCTGAAGCTGGCCGGGGCACTGACGCTCGTCGCGATCACCGCGGCCGCCCTCAACCTGATCGGCGACGCCGCCCCGGTGGCGCTGATCCCGGCGGTGACCCTGGCGGCGGTGATCGGCAGGGGCCCCGGCGCTCTCGGTGCCGGCGTCGTCGCTGCGGCTGTCGCCCTGCCCTACGCCGAGAGCGGCGCCAGCGGTTTCGCCGGTCGCGGCGCGTCCGGCGTCTTCGAGCTCGAGTTCATCCTCACCGCGATGACGATCACGGTCCTCGTCCTCGCCGCCACGCTTGACGCCCGCGACGACGCGATCGCCGACCTCACCGACCGCGCCGCGACCGACGAGCTGACCGGCCTCTCCAACCGCTTCGGGCTGGAGACCCACCTGCGCGGCGTCACCTCCGACATCGGCCTGATCGTCTTCAGCATCGACCGCTTCCGCCTGATCAAGAGCGGCCTCGGCTACGAGGCTGGCGATCGCTTCCTAATCGAGACCGGGTCCAGGCTGGCCTCCGTCGCTCCCACCAGCGGCAAGGTCGCCCGCCTGGAAGGGGACGAGTTCGCCGTCCTGCACGGGCCCGGGGCGAACCGCGGCGAGACCATCGCCCTGGCTGAGAAGGCGCTGGCCCTGCTCTCGCGGCCGTTCAAGATCGACGGGCACACAGTGACCCCGACGATCAGCGCCGGGATCGCCTGGACCAGACCGCACGAAGCGCTCAGCGACGCCGCGATCGCCCTCCACGACGCCAAGACCGCCGGCGGCGGGCGCTGGCGGCTGAGCCGCAGCGGCGCCCATGGCAGCCACCCACTGCGGCGCGAGGCGCAGCTGCGAGACGCGATCTCCAGCGGACAGGTGGTCCCCTATTTCCAGCCGATCGTCTGCCTTGGCGACCGCTGCGTCGCCAGCTGCGAGGCGCTCGCCCGCTGGCAGCACCCCCGCCGCGGCCTGCTCAACCCGGCCGACTTCGTCCCGGTCGCCGAGCAGGGCGAGGTGATCCACGAGCTCGGCGCCCACATGCTGCAGTGGGCCTGCGAGGAAGCCGCCCGCTGGCCCTCGCGGATCTCCGTCGCGGTCAACATCTCCGCCCGCCAGCTCCATCCCGGGCTAGCCGAGCAGGTGGAAGCGGCGCTGTCCGACGCCAGAATCGGTCCCGACCGCCTCCAGCTGGAGCTGACCGAGACCGCGCTGCTCGACCAGGTCGACGCCGACGCGACCCTGCGGGCGCTGCGCCAGACCGGGGTCACCCTCGCTCTCGATGATTTCGGCACCGGCTGGTCCTCATTCGAGATCGCCCAGCAGCTACGGGTGAACCGGCTGAAGATCGACCGCTCCTTCGTCGCCCGGATCGGCGAGAACGGCTCCGAAGAAGCGCTGATCGCGGCGATGGTGGCGATGGCCCGGGCGATCGGCGCGGACATCGTCGCCGAGGGCGTGGAGACGCTGGAGCAGCACGAAACCCTGGTCGGGCTCGGGGTCGACGCGGCCCAGGGCTACCTCTACTCGCACCCGGTTCCGGGCGAGGAGCTGGCCGAATTTCTTACGAGCCGGGCCAATTGGGCCCACTTTCCAGCATGAGCTTCCCCCTAGAAGGGCAAATTTATTTGGTGATTTCGCTTTGCTCCTCTAGAATGCACGCCCTCGGGCGGGCGCACGGGTCGCTGGACGACCCGGAGGCGAAGTCCCAGCCCCACCTCCACATCAATCTCTGAAGGTACTAACTCAATGCCGATCGCTATCAAGGAATGGGCAGTAACTGTCCGCGCGCTTGCCGAGGGCGAGCAGCTTCTGACTCTTCGCAAGGGCGGTATCCGCGAGGAGAACAAGCACTTCGAACTCGAGCACGAGCGCTTCTTCCTCTACCCGACTTTCGACCACCAGCGGAACGACCTGGTGCGTGAATCCCACCACCCGGAGCTGCGCCGTGCTCTCGAGGAGGGTGTCTGGCCCGACGAGGAGCCGCCGCCGAAGGCCCTGCTCCAAGACGGCGGCATCCCGCAGCCCGACCGGGTCCGCCTGCGCGCCTGGGCCGAGGTCACCGATCACGTCACGATCAACGACCGTCGCACCCTCGACTGCCTCTCGCCGTACTACGTCTGGACTCCGGACTACGCCGAGAAGCGTCTGAACTGGAAGCGCCGCCACCCACTTCACATCCTGCTGCTGCGGGTCCATCGCATCCCGCGCCCGGTCACCGTGCGCGTCCGCGACGAGTACCACGGCTGCCGCTCCTGGGTCGAGATCGACCGCGAACTCCCCTTCGAGGGAACCCCGGTGATGGCCGACGAGGAGTTCGACCGTGCTCGCGCAGAGATCATGGAAGTCTGCGAGCCGGCGGCGGAGCCGGCGCTGGTCTAGCTTCAGCGCCGCTCGCTAGTCTCGTCGCATGTCTTGGATCGAGACGGAGTCGCTGTCGTTTACGGCCAGGCATGACTCGGACGACTCTGCCTTCGCGGAGCGGACGTTGGACCGGATGGAGAATCTGCGGTTGCGGTTGGAAGACCGGTTTGCCGTGGTTCCGGGCGAGGTCACGGTGGTCGTCCACACCAATCCCGCCTGGCTGACGATGGCCCACCCGTTCCTGCCCGCCGCTCGCTGGTCAGCGGCGCCGGCGGGACGCCGCTACCTCGCCGGCTGGGCGATGGCGACTGAGCTGCACGTCCTCAACGACCCGCACATGGAACGGCGCGCCGCCGGGGACGACTCGCTGGAGGCGCTGCGCGGCACCGCTGAGCGCCTCTACGCGCAGCTGGTCGTCGCCGCCAACAACTCCGCCCTCCCCCCTTCCTGGACCCCGCGCCGCTTCGCCCGCTACCTGCGCTGGGCCTGGCTGGTCGAAGGCGGAGCCCAGTACTTCGCCCGCCAGGTCGGCTTCTACCGGGCGGCGGTGATCCGCCGCCTGCGCGAGAGCGCCCGGCCTTCGTTCCCGCCCTCGCGCCGCGACGCGGTGATCCTCGGCGGCACGATCTTCGACCTGCTCGAGAACGAGCGCGGCCCCGAGGCCTGCGAGCGCCTGGTCGACGGCCTCCTCCCCGGCGGTGCCGTCCCCACCCTCGAAGACGCCTTCGACGCCCGCTTCCGCGACATCGAGTCCGCCTGGCGCGACCACTTGCGCGGCATGGCCCGCCCGCTCGGCGTCGGCTAGCCCGCCTCGTCGTCCTCGATCAGCGTCTCCGCCAGCAGCTGGCGCGCCTCGTCGGCCCGATTCGCGTGGACCAGCACCTGCTGCTGCCCGCCGCCAAAGCCGCGGGCCAAGGTGCCGAAGGCGAACAGCGAGCTCCCCTCGTTGAGCGGCGCCGGGCGCGGCATGCTGGCGATCCCGGCGTTGCTGAGCAGGCCCTGAATCAGCTCTGCCTCGGTCACGTCGCGGGCGAAGGCGACCGCGACCAGGTCGCTGCCGCCGCTCTCGTCCGCGCTCCGTCCCTTGGGCCAGATCCGCATCGGGGGCGCCCTCAGCTGATCTGGTAGAGAACCCAGACCAGGGCGACGGCGCCGATGAAGGCGGCCCCGACCCAGAACGCGAGCTGGGCGGCCGAGGTCTGGCCGGTTTCCCCGCGAGCGAGGCGGCGCTGCTCTTCGATCTCAGTCCGCTCTTCGCCCTCGCTCTCGATCAGCGTCTCGGCGAGGACCTCCTTCGCCCGCTCGGCGAGGGCGCGGACGACGTACACGTCATGCGGGCCGGCGGCGAGGAAATCGGGGTTGTCGAAGCCGCCGCTGCGTTTCAGCACGCTCGGGATGCCCTCCTCGGAGAGCAGCCCCTGCAGCATTTCGGCTTCGGCCTGGTTGCGGGCGAAGGCGACCTTGACCAGCGGCCCGCCGCCGCCTCCTCCACCACCACCCCCGCCACCCTCGGAGCCGCCCCCACCGCCGTGGGCGCCGCGGTGGTGGGAACCGCGCTTATGCGACGTCGAGGTCGACATCCTCGATCTTCAGGTCGGCCAGCAGGTACCCCTTGACGTCGGGCTCCTCCTCCGCCAGGGAGACGATCAGGTAGACCTGTTCGGGCCAGGCGACGGCCTGGTTGACGTCGGTCTGCGAGGGATAGGCGGCGCTCTTGGTGTGCGAGTGGTAGATCGCCAGCAGCTCGTCGCCGCCGTCTTCGATCTCCTTCAGGGCGTTGTACTGGCCCTGCGGGTCCATCTCGTAGCGCAGCGGGCTGGCAGCGGAGTTGACGACCCGGACCACGCTCGTCGCCTCGCCATCCCGTCCCCCGACCATCCCGCAGCACTCGTTCGGCAGATCCTCGCGCGCGTGCGCGACGAGCTCATCAATCAGCTGCTGGGAGATCTTCATCGGCGCTAGCGGCGGAGCGAGGGCGATCTCGCTACCACCAAACCGTCGAATCGAGGTTTTCTATCTCCTCGATCGGCTTCGTGTAGACGCCGGAGGAGAGGTACTTCCAGCCGTCGTCGGGGATCAGGAAGACGACGTTGCCGCTCTCGATCTCGCCGGCGATGCGGACGGCGATGGCGGCGATGGCGCCGGCGGAGACCCCGGCGAAGACGCCCTCCTCCTCGAGCAGCTTCTTGGTCCAGACGATCGCGTCGCGGTTGGAGACCATGATCTTCCGGTCGAGGAGCGAGAGGTCGATGATCGGCGGGATGAAGCCGTCGTCGAGCGAGCGCAGGCCCTGCACGAGCTCGCCCTGCATCGGCTCGGCGGCGACGACCAGCGTCTCCGGGTTTTCCTCCTTGAAGCGGCGGCCGTTGCCCATCAGGGTGCCGCCGGTGCCAAGACCGCCGACAAAGGCGGCCACTTCGCCGTTCAGCTCATCGAGGATCTCGACCGCGGTGCCGTTGTAATGGGCCAGCGGGTTGGCCTCGTTGCCGTACTGGTAGGGCATGTAGAAGGACGGGTCTTGCGACATCTCCAGCGCCACCTCGACGGCGCCGTTGGAGCCCTTGGCGCCCTCCGAGTAGACGATCTCCGCCCCGTACATCTTCAGCAGCTGGGTCCGCTCCTCGGTCACGTTGTCCGGCATCACGACCTTCAGCGGGTAGCCCTTGCGGCGGCAGATCATCGCCAGGGCGATGCCGGTGTTGCCCGAGGTCGGTTCGAGGATCGTGTGCCCGGGCTTGATCGCCCCCTCCGCCTCAGCCGCCTCGATCATCGACTTGGCGACCCGATCCTTGACCGATCCGGTCGGGTTGTGGCCCTCGAGCTTGGCGAAGATGCGGACGCTGGGATTCGGCGTCAGCCGCGGCAGCTCCACCAGCGGCGTATTGCCGATCGATTCGACGACGTTGCCGAAGCGGCCGCCGCAGGGTCTGTTGAGTTGGTCGTCGCGAAGCATTGCCCGGTCCCCGTTACTTCAGAAAGTGTAGCGAGGGAAAACCGTGACGGACAATGTGTCTAGTTCGTGAACCAGGGGTACTCCCGCCCTGTATCTTCGCGCGTCCAACCACCTTTTTGGATCGGAGGAAGTACCAAATGATCAGGACCCGGCTGACCGCACTGCTCGCGGTCTTCCTTGTCGCGATGGCGGCGCTTGTGATCGCAGGCTGCGGCGGTAGCGACGACGACACCACCAGCGCCAGTGGCGGCGGCGAAGGCGGCGGCGAGACGCTGACCGTCGGCTCCGACATCCCCTACCCGCCGTTCGAGGAAGGCAAAGCCCCGAACTACAAAGGCTTCGACATCGAATTGATGGAAGCAATCGGGGAGAACATCGGCCGCGAAGTCGAGTTCCAGGACACCTCGTTCGACACGATCTTCCGCGACCTCGCCCAGGGCAAGTTCGACGCCGTGGCCTCGGCCTCGACGATCACCGACGAACGCGAGAAGACGGTCGACTTCACCAACCCGTACTACCTCTCCGAACAGGCGATCCTGGTCGAGGAAGGCAGCGACATCGTCTCGCTCGAGGACCTCGCGGGCACCAAGGTCGGCGTCCAGCAGGGCACCACCGGCGAGGAATACTCGGAAGCGAACGCCGAAGCAGACGAAGTCCGCACCTACCCGAGCGGCCCCGACGCCGTCAACGCCCTCAAATCGGGTGTCGTCGACGCCGTGATGATCGACATCCCGGTCGCCGAAAACGCCGTCAACGCCGGCGGTGGCATCGAGATCTCGGCCGCGATCCCGACCGAAGAAGAGTATGGCTTCGCGGTCGCCCAGGGCGAGACGGAACTGCTCGACGAGCTGAACGAAGGCCTGGCGCAGGCGATCGAAGACGGCACCTACGCCAAGATCTACAAAATGTGGTTCCACCGCGAGCCGCCGGCCGCGATCGAATCGGCCACGCACGAAGCTTCCTGATCGAACCTCAGGACTGAAACAGCAGTAAAAGGGGGCGCCCTGGAAGGGCGCCCCCTTTCTATCCTCAGGTGGGCTGACCGGGGGGCCAGCCGTATAGAGGGCAGGGATCAGGAGAGACGATGCAAGAACTTCTAAATCAGTATTTCGACGTCGGCTTCATGTTCGACCACTTCGGCGAAGTGCTCGACGGCTTTTGGTTCACGATCAAGCTCTCGATCATCGCCGGGGTCCTCTCCCTGGTCTGGGGCCTGATCCTGGCGCTGCTGCGGCAGACGCCCGGGCGCGGCTTCCTGCCGGTGCGGTTCGCGACGATCGCCTACATCGACGTCTTCCGCGGGATCCCGCTGCTGCTGATCGTGCTGCTGATCTCCGGCAGCCTGCCCTCGCTCGAGTTCCTCCCGGAATTCATCCGCATCCCCGACTGGTTCGGCCAGCCCGACCCCTTCTGGTACGCGACGATGGCGATCACGATCACCTACGGCGCCTACATGGCCGAGGTCTACCGGGCCGGGATCGAAGCGGTCCCTGCTGGCCAGACCGAGGCGGCGCGGTCGCTGGGCATGAGCCACTGGCAGGCGATGCAGCACGTGGTTGTCCCCCAGGCCGTGCGCAAAGTCTTCGCGCCGCTGCTGAACGACTTCAGCGCGCTGATGAAAGACACGACCCTGGCCAGCGTGATCGCCCTCAACGAGGTGGCCCTGGTCGGTCGCGACATCCAGTCCGAAACCTTCAACAGCTCGGCGCTGACCCTCGGCGCGATCATGTTCCTCGTCGTCACCCTGCCGCTGGCACGGCTGATCGACAAGCTGATCGACCGCGAGCAGGGCCGGTTCACCCGCAGCGCCCCGACGGAGGTGGTCTAACCATGGCTGAGCCATTGCTGCAGCTGAAGAACATCCACAAGCGCTTCGGCGACCTCGAGGTGCTGAAAGGCGTCGACCTCGACATCGAGCGCGGCGAAGTCGTCTGCGTACTCGGGCCGAGCGGCTCGGGCAAGAGCACGCTGCTGCGCTGCATCAACCTCCTCGCCCCCCCGGAGAAGGGCGAAATCGTGCTCGAGGGCCGCGACATCTGCAAGGGCACCTCGGGCAGCACCGAGGAGGAATGGGACCTCGACTTCGTCCGCCAGCGGGTCGGGATCGTGTTCCAGCAGTTCAACCTGTTCCCGCACAAGACCGCCCTGGAGAACGTAACCCTCGCCCAGGAAACGGTGCTCGGCCGCTCCTCCACGGAGGCGAAGGCGAAAGCGACTCCACTGCTGGAGCGGGTCGGCCTCGGGGCGAAGCTGAACGAGTACCCCGACCGCCTCTCCGGCGGCCAGCAGCAGCGGGTGGCGATCGCGCGGGCGCTGGCGATGGACCCGCACGTGATGCTGTTCGACGAGGTCACCAGCGCGCTCGACCCCGAGCTCGTCAAGGAGGTGCTCGACGTGATGCGGGAGCTCGCAGCCGAAGGGATGACGATGTTCGTCGTCACCCACGAGATGGGCTTCGCCCGCGAAGCCGGCGACAAGGTCGTCTTCATGGACGGCGGCGTGATCGTCGAGCAGGGCAAGCCGGCCGAGATCTTCGACAACCCCCGCGAGGAGCGGACGAAGAAATTCCTCGGCCTGGTGCTAAGCCACTAGGCCGACCTGGTGCGCGCCGTCTGGCCCAGCGGGGCTAGGCGGCGCCGCCGGCCATCGCCGGCAGAATGACGACGGTGTCGCCATCTTTGACGGCAGTCTCGAGTCCGTCCAGCACCCGCACGTCCTCGTCGTTGAGGTAGACGTTGACGTAGCGGTTGAGCTCGCCGTCCTCGCCGAAGAGCTGGGCCTCGGTGTCGGGGTGGGCGGAGGTCAGTGCCCGCAGCACCTCGCCGACGTTGCCGCCGTCAGCCTCGACCTCGGGCTGCCCGCCGGCTTTCGGGCGCAGGACTGGGGGAATGCGAACGGTGGCCATCGAGCGCTGATCCTATTGCAGCGGCGCCTGTCAGCGGTCCCCGCCGGCTCCGGCGCAGAACGCGTCGTAGTCGGGGAACTGGCCCATCTCGGACTCGGGCACCTCGGGCGCGTTCTCGCCGCAGATCGGGCACTCCGGGTCGCGACGGACTTTGAGCTCAGTGAAGCTGGTGCCGAGGGCCTCGTAGAGAAGCAGGCGGCCGATCAGCGGCTGGCCGGCGCCGAGCACGAGCTTGATCACCTCGTTGGCCTGCAGGGTGCCCATCGTCCCAGCCATCACCCCAAGCACCCCGTTGGCCGAGCAGCTCGGCGCCAGCTCGGCCGGCGGCGGCGTCGGGTAAAGGCAGCGGTAGCAGGGGCCCTCGAAGGGGACGAAGGTCGAGATCTGCCCGTCGAAGCCGAGGATCGAGGCGGAGACGACCGGTTTGCGCAACCGCACCGAGGCATCGTTCAGCAGGTAGCGGGTGGGGAAGTTGTCGGCGCCGTCGACGACGATGTCGTAGTCCTTCATCACGTCGAGGATGTTGCTGGCGTCGAGTCGGCCGTTGTGCTCGACCACCTTGACGTCGGGGTTGAGCTGTTCGATGAAGATTCGCGCCGAGGCCGTCTTCGGCATCCCGATCCGCTCGGTGTTGTGGATCACCTGGCGCTGCAGGTTGGAGGCATCGACGACGTCGTCGTCGACCAGCCCGATCGTGCCGACGCCGGCCGCGGCCAGGTAGAGCGCCGTCGGCGCCCCGAGCCCGCCGGCGCCGAGCAGCAGCACCTTCGCGTTCAGCAGCTTCACCTGCCCGTCGACCCCGACCTCCGGCAGCAGCGTGTGGCGCGAGTAGCGCTCGCGCTGCTCGGGGGTCATCCCGTGCGCGGCGACGACCGGCAGCCCCTGCTCCTGCCAGGCGAGGATCCCGCCCGCCATCGAGGCGACGTTCTCGTAGCCCAACGCCTGCAGCTGCGCCGCGGCGATCGCGGAGCGGTTGCCGGAGCGGCAGTAGAGGATCGTGCGCGCCGACTTGTCGGGCGCAGCCGTGCCGATTTCGTCACCGAGCAGCCCGGGCGGCACCAGCTTGCCCCCGTCGAGGTGGGCCTCCTGGTACTCGTGCGGCTCCCGCGTGTCGATCAGGACGACGTCGCCGCCCTTGATCTCCTCAGCGGCCTCGAAGGGTTCGATCTCCTCGATCGTCTGGACCTGCTCAGTCTCTGCGCCAGTGGCCATTCGAAAATCCCCTAATTCGGATCGGCTTTACTTCAAAAAGTATAGCGAGCCCGTGCTGCAACTAGACGCGGTTCCTTTTGGCGCTGTGGCGACCAAAAGGAACCGCGCGAGGGTTCGGAGCCTCAGCCGAGGCTGGGGCGCATCTGGCGCAGGCGCTTGACGCGCTCCTCGATCGGCGGGTGGGTCGAGAAGAGGCCGGCGATGCCCTTGCCGGAGAACGGCTTGACGATGTAGAGCGGCTCCGCTGCCTGGTTGACCTGCATCGGCATCGCTTCCGCCCCCTGCTCGAGCCGCAGCAGGGCACTCGCCAGGGACTCCGGGTTGCCGCAGATTTCGGCACCGCCGGCGTCGGCCGCGTACTCGCGCTGGCGTGAGATCGAGAGCTGGATGATGCTCGCCGCGATCGGGGCCAGGAGGACCATCGCCAGCGAGGCGACGAGGCTAAGCGGCGACTCGTCGTCGCTCCCGAACCACATGAACATGTAGGCGAGGTAGGTGATCGCCGCGCCAATCGCCGAGGCGACCGACTGGATCAGGATGTCGCGGTTGCGGACGTGCGCGAGCTCGTGCGCGAGGACGCCGCGAAGCTCGTCCTCGGAGAGCAGCTTGGTGATGCCGCGGGTGACCGCGACCGCCGAGTGCTTCGGGTTACGGCCGGTGGCGAAGGCGTTGGGCTGGTCCTGAGGGATCATGTAGAGGCGCGGCATCGGCAGGCCGGCGCGGGTCGTCAGCTCCCGCACGATCTGGTAGAGCCGCGGGTTCTCCGACTCCTCGATCGGCTGCGCGCGGCTCATTTTCAGCGCCAGTTTGTCGCTGAAGAAGTAGGAGCCGAGGTTGATCAGCAGGGCGATGCCGAGGAAGATCGCGGCCGTGCTGGGGCCGCCGATCAGGGCGCCGATCAGGACCAGCAGCCCGGACAGGGACGCCAGCAGGATCGTGGTGCGCAGAGTGGCGCCGAAGGTCGATTGCTTGGTGGTGGTCATCGCGTGTTCGCTCCTAGGGGTCGCTTGGTCTGGCGAGTATTGCGAGCGGGACGGAATTCGACCATAGGGGCCACCCCCCTTCGTGCCCGGGGGCACCCCCTAGGAGGGAACTAGGCTTGGCCGATGACCCTGCTGGTGATCGGCCTCGGGCTGGTCGTGATCGCGCTGACCCTCAGCCTGCTGCGGATGCAGCGACGGCTGAGCCCGCTCGAGGGCCTGATCGAGGAGATGGAGAAGGTCGATCTGAGCCGGCCCGGGCCGTTGCTGCCGGCCTCGATCGACGGGGTCGGCGAGACCGAGGAGGTGGCGCGGATCGAGCTCGCCTTCCTGCGGATGATGCGGCGCCTGGAAGCCGAGCGCCGGCGCGCCGGCTCGGCGGCGCTGCGGGCCCAAGAGGAGGAGCGGACCCGGGTCGCCAGGGATCTCCACGACGAGGTCAACCAGTCCCTGACCGGCCTCTTGCTGCGACTGGAGGCAGTGCGCGAGGCGGCGCCGCCGGAGCTGGAGTCGGAGCTAGCCGAGACCAAGTCCCTTGCCAACCAGGCGATGCGGGAGCTGCTCTCGCTCGCCCGCCAGCTCCGCCCCACCGCGCTCGACGACCTCGGCCTCACCGCCGCGGTCGGCGGCCAGGTCGAGCAGGTTGGCCGCGGCGAGATCGAGGCCTCCTTCGACGCGGAGGGTGACTTCTCCGACCTCTCCGACGACGCCCAGCTGGTCGTCTACCGGGTCGCCCAGGAGGCGCTCTCCAACGCCAGCCGCCACAGCGGCGCCACCCGGGTGGAGGTGCGGATGCGCCGCCGCGAGGACGGCGGCGTCGGGCTCGAGGTCGCCGACGACGGCCGCGGCTTCGCCTTCGACGAATCCGAGGGCGGCCTCGGGATCGGCGGCATGCGCGAGCGTGCGCTCCTGGTCGGCGGCGAGCTGACGATCGAGTCCCGCCCCGGCCGCGGAACCACGGTGGCGCTGACCCTGCCCCCGGAGTCGACGTGACAATTCTCACTACTTAGGGGTTCTTTGTTTTTTCAGTATTGCCTTGGGTTTCGGCGGACCTAAGCTCGACTGCCCCTCCGCTGGGGAGTCAGAGCATGGACACCGGGCGACAGATACTCCGCTTCAGCATCCCGGGGGCACTGTTCCTGCTCCACTCCCTCGCTTGCTACTTCATCTATAGGCGCATCCATGGAGCTTCGTTTGCTGAAGCCTCGGCGACGATCGAGGAAAACGTTGGCGCCGTCACCGCCGTCCTCGCCACGATCCCGATCGGCTTCGTCATCTACCAGGCCTACTACTCCAACTACCAGCCTGTGCTGCGACGGTGGAAAGGCCGCTACGTCCGCGGCGATCGCGGTTGGGAAATCTTGCGAACGCTCGACTCCAGCCAATTGCATCGGCTCGAAAGGATCTTCGGTCGGGCGATTGAGATGGATGAACCCCACACCCGCGTCCCCGACCCGGGATCCTGGTATCTGCATCCGCGCCAGAAGCTGCTGCACTGGCTCGGCGTCCTTGAGCTGACGCCGGCTTTAAAGCTGCTGCCTGTCGAGCAGAAACAGCGCCAATCCGCATACGAAAAGCGGTGGTACGCGAATTGGGATGTCGTCCGCTCAACCGTCGACGTGGCTGGGGCGTCACCTGAGAGCAGCCAGATAAAATCGGAGTACGCGCTGCTCTCGGACATCTACCACGCCCTCGGGGCCGCCCGAACGGCGATTCTCGCCGCCTGCTCCTTCGTCACGGTCATCGTCGTCTCACATCCACAGCGATTCGCGGCTCATCTAGAACAATCGGTCTTCGGCCTTACCGCGATCGCCGCCGTCACGACGATGCTCTACCTCATCCTTCATCACGCGCGGCGGCGGACCTGGGAGTCGGCGGCATCCTCGTTGCGCTCCAGTTTGCGTTGGCTCTTCTGGCGCCACAGCAGTGAGTTCGCCGAACGGCCCCCCGAGTGGACGGACGCTTCCTCACTCTCCTGGGACACTTCGGCCGATGAGGGTGCTGATCGCCGATGACCACGGGATCGTCCGCTCCGGGATCCGGCTGCTGCTGGAGCGCCAGCCCGATCTCGAGGTCGTGGCCGAGGCGGCGGACGGGGCCGAGGCGCGGGACCTGGCGCTGCGGGAGCGGCCCGACCTGGCGATCCTCGACGTGAAAATGCCGAAGCTGACCGGGCTGCAGGCGACGCGGGAGATCAAGAAGCAGGTGCCGAAGACCGCGGTCCTGATCCTCTCGATGCACGACGACGAGCGGTACCTGTTCGAGGCGCTGAAAGCGGGCGCCTCCGGCTACGTGCTGAAGGCCCAGGCGGACACCGACCTGCTGGCGGCGATCCGCGCGGTCGAGCGCGGCGAGCCGTTCCTCACCCCCGAGGCGCAGCGGACGCTGATCAAGGACGTGCTCGAGCGCGGCTCCAGCGGCGAGGAGGAGCTGACCCCGCGCGAGGAGGAGATCGTCAAGCTGGTCGCCGAGGCGCACACGACGAAGCAGATCGCCGAGGTCCTCCACCTCTCCGAGAAGACGGTCGAGAACCACCGCGCCAACGCGATGCGCAAGCTCGGGATGCGCGACCGGGTGGAGCTGGTCCGGTACGCGATCCGCCGCGGCCTGATCGAGCCCTGAGCACTCGGGACGGCATAACCGACTGCTTCGGTAGGATTTAGGACCGATGTTGTTCTCGACCAAAGCCGAGTACGGAGTGCGCCTGATGGTGGAGCTGGGACGCCAGCCCGGGTCGGCGCCGATCTCGCTCTCGAGCGTGGCCGAAGCGGAGAACCTGCCGCTCTCCTATCTCGAGCACCTGGTCGCGAAACTTCGCAAGGCGGACCTCGTCACCTCCACCCGCGGCGCCCACGGCGGCTACCGGCTGGCCAAGCCGGCCGACCAGATCACGATGGACGCGGTGGTCGAGGCGCTGGAAGGGCAGATCGCGCCAATGGAGTGCTTTCACGAGACGCCGGAGGGCAAAGTCCTCTGCTCGCACGAGGACGACGGCGACCGCGCCTGCGCGACGAAGCTGCTGTGGATGCGGGTGCAAGGGGGCGTCACCAAGGCGCTCGCGGGCACCACGCTGGCGGAGCTGGTCGAGTTCTCGCAGCCGAGCGACCGGCCCGAGCCGGCCGTCGTCGGCGCCGCCTAAACCACTTACTGCAATCCAGAAACGGAGCGAAATTGGCTGAGTTGGAGATACGGAACCTGCACGTGAAGGTCGAGGACAAGCAGATCCTCCGAGGCCTCGATCTCGACGTGGAGAAAGGCAAGGTCCACGCGTTGATGGGCCCCAACGGCTCCGGCAAGTCGACGCTCGCCAACGTGATCATGGGCCACCCGGCGCTTGAGGTGACCGAGGGCACGATCACCTTCAAGGGCGAGGACATCACCGAGGCCGATCCCGACGAGCGCTCCCAGGCCGGTCTCTTCATGGCCTTCCAGTACCCGGTCGCAATCCCCGGCGTCTCCGTCAGCAAGTACTTGCGGATGATCATCAACTCGCACCGCGAGGCGCGCGGCGAAGAGCAGATCAAGATCAAAGACTTCGCCCGCACCGCGCAGGAGGCGATGGAGCTCGCCAACATCCCCAAAGACTTCTCCAGCCGCTACCTCAACGACGGCTTCTCCGGCGGCGAGAAGAAGCGGATGGAGCTACTGCAGCTGGCGCTGCTGCGGCCCGAGATCGCGGTCCTCGACGAGACCGACTCCGGCCTCGACATCGACGCCCTGCGCACCGTCGCCGAGGGCGTCAACAAGTTCGCCGGCCCCGATATGGGGGTCCTGATCATCACCCACTACCAGCGCATCCTGCACATGGTCAAGCCGGACTCCGTCCACGTCATGTTCGAGGGCCGGATCGTCAAAGAGGGCGGCCCGGAGCTGGTCGGCGTGCTCGAGGAGAAGGGCTACGGCTGGATCCGCGAGGAGGTCGGGGCGGGCGCCAGCGCCTAGCCCCTGGGGAGATGGAGCCGCTCGGCGCCAAGAGCGCGGCCGCGGTCGCCCCCCTGCCGATTGAGAAGGTCCGCGCCGCCTTCCCGGCGCTGGAGCGTGAGGTCAACGGCAAGCCCGTCGCCTACCTCGACAGCGGCGCCAGCTCCCAGCGGGTGCTGGCCTCGATCCAGGCTGTCGACCGCTACGAGCGCCGTCATCACTCCAACGTCCACCGCGGCTCCCACACCCTCTCGGCTGAGGCGACGGATGCCTACGAGGGGGCACGGGCGACGGTCGCCGACCACATCGGCGCCGGCGATCGGCGCGAGGTCCTCTTCGTCCGCAACGCGACCGAGGCGATCAACCTGGTGGCGCGGGCCTGGGGCGAGGCCAACGTCGGCGCCGGCGACCGCATCGTCCTGACCGAGATGGAGCACCACTCCAACATCGTTCCCTGGCAGCAGCTGGCGGAGCGGGTCGGGGCGGAGATCGATTGGGCGCCGATCGACGGCGAGGGCTTGCTCGACATGGATGCGCTGGCGGCGCTCTTGGAGCGCGGCCCGAAGCTCGTCGCCGTCGCCCACGTATCCAACGTGCTCGGGACCGAGAACCCGGTGGCGGAGATCGCGCGGATGGCGCACGAGGCCGGCGCCCTGGTGCTCGCCGACGGCGCCCAGTCGGCGCCGAAGCTGCCGCTCGAGATGGCCGATCTGGGAGTCGACTTCTACGCGATCACCGGTCACAAGCTCTACGGCCCGACCGGGATCGGCGTCCTCTGGGGCAAGCTCGACCTGCTGCGGGAGATGCCGCCCTTCCTCGGCGGCGGCTCGATGATCCGCAAGGTGACGCGCGAGGGAACGACCTACGCCGACGTCCCGGCCCGCTTCGAGGCCGGCACGCCGGCGATCACGCAGGCGATCGGGATGGCCTCGGCCCTGCGCTGGCTCGACTCCCTGGGGATGGAGGCGGTGCGCGAGCACGAGCAGGAGATCGCCGATTACGCGCTGGAGCAGCTGGCCGAGGTACCTGGCCTGCGCATCTTCGGCCCACCCCGCGGCGCCGACCGCCTCGGCCCGGTCTCCTTCGAGATCGACGGCATCCACGCCCACGACGTCTCCGAGATCCTCGACCGCCACGGCGTCGCCGTCCGCGCCGGCCACCACTGCGCCCAGATCCTCATGGACCGGCTCGGCGTTGCCGCCACCGCCCGTGCCAGCTTCGGCGTCTACACGACGCCCGAGGAGATCGACCGCCTGGTCGAGGGGCTGGAAGACGCGCGTAAGGTGTTTGGTCTCTGATGGACGAGCTCTACCGCGACCAGATCCTCGAGCACTACAAGCGGCCGCACAACTTCGGCCACCTCGACGCTCCCGACCTCGAGTTCGAGGACACCAACCCGTTCTGCGGCGACGAGCAGCACGTCACCATCCGGCTCGGCGAGGACGACCGGGTGGCGGAGATCGCCTTCGAGGGCAAAGGCTGCGCGATCTCGACCGCGGCGACTTCGCTCTTGACCGACGAGCTGACTGGGATGAGCCGCGAGGAGCTGCTGAAGCTGCCGAAAGAGTTCGTGCTGGAGCTGCTGGGGATCGAGATCTCCGCGACGCGGATGAAGTGCGCGATGCTGGGCCTGAAGATCGTCAAGAGCGCCAGCCTCGGCCAGCCGGCCGAATGGGAGGACGAGGGCGAGGCCGGCGACCCTTCAGAAGCGGTCGCCGACCTCGGCTGAATCTCGGCCCTACGGCATTTCCGCCAGGGTCTCCTCGTTCGGCTGCATCACCGCGAAGGCCGCGCCGGCGTTGTCGGTGACGATCGCGAAGCGGCCGATCGGGATATCGATTGGGCCGTTGAGGACGCTGCCGCCGTTGCCTTTGATCGTCTCGATCGCGGCGTCGGTGTTCTCGACCGTGAAGTAGGTCAGCCAGTTCGGCGGGATCTCGTCCGGCATGCCCATCGCGGCCATGTCGAGCATGCCGCCAACCATGTCCTCGCCGAGCTTGAACACGCTGTAGGTGCCCATCTCCCCCATGTCCTGCTCTTCGACGGTCCAGCCGAAGACGGCGCCGTAGAACTCCTTCGCAGCGGCGGCGTCGCGGGTGTGGAGCTCATTCCAGCTGAAGGCGCCGTACTCGTTGACCAGCTCGGCACCGGCGAAGGTGCCCGGCTGCCAGATGCCGAAGACAGCACCGGTCGGGTCGGTGAAGATCGCCATCGTCCCCAGCCCGACCACGTCGAGCGGCTCGAACATCACCGTGCCGCCAGCCGCCTTGACCGCCTCCACGGTCGCGGCCGCGTCGGCCACCGAGATGTAGGTCGACCAGGCCGGCGGCTGGCCCTCCTGCTGCAGCGGCGAGACGCCGGCCACGTCCTTGTCCCGCAGTTTCGCCCGCCGGTACCCGCCGAGCTGAACCGAGTTCGGCTGCTCCGGGATGTCCCAGTCGAGCAGGGCGTTGTAGAAGCCGATCGTGGCCTCCATGTCGGGGGTCCCGAGTTCGACCCAGCTGGGGGTCCCGGGCTCGTAGCTGGTCCTCTCACTCATCGCTGCTCCTCTCGGTAGTGCCTTGTCTCCCATAAGACCAGAGACGCGCCCTAAATTCATCGCCGGGCTGTGAAGAGGCGACGGTGGCACCCCGCTAAAATCCGACCATAGAAGTAGGATTAAGTCTCATCCCGCACTAGCTACCGCTGGGAGCCTCGCCCTCTTGACTGAAACCGCTGGAACCACGATCGCCGTATGCCCGGCCGCCGAGCTGGCGTCTGGCGAGATGCGCCTGGTCGAACACGACGGCCGCAAGATCGGCGTCTTCAACTGCGAGGGCACGCTTTACGCGATCGAGGATCGCTGCTCGCACGACGACGGCCCGCTGGCCGAGGGCGAGTTCGATCCCGCCAGCTGCACCGTCGAGTGCCCCCGCCACGGCTCCCTCTTCGACCTCAGCACCGGCAGGCCGAAGACGCTCCCCGCTTTCAAGCCGGTGCAAACGTTCCCGATAGCCATCGAGAACGACACCATCACCCTGGAGGTCGAGTAGACATGGCAACGCCCGAGGTCGTAGCTGAGAAAAGAGAATTGGCCGGCATCAATGCCGACTACAAGGAGAAGTTCGGCTTCAACGATCCCGAGACCGGCTACGCCTACAAAGCCCCGAAGGGGCTGACCCGCGAGGTCGTCGAAACGATCTCCGACTACAAGGACGAGCCGCAGTGGATGCGCGACTTCCGGCTGAAGTCGCTGGAGCACTTCGAACAGCGCCCAACCCCGAAATGGGGCGGCGACCTCGACCAGATCGACTTCGACGACATCCATTACTTCGTCCGTGCCTCGGACAAGAACAGCCGCGACTGGAGCGAGGTCCCGGAGGACATCAAAAACACCTTCGACCGGCTCGGCATCCCTGAGGCCGAGCGCAAATTCCTCGCCGGCGTCGGCGCCCAGTACGAGTCCGAGGTCGTCTACCACCAGGTAAACGAGAAGCTCGAGGCCCAGGGCGTGATCTTCACCGACATGGACACCGCCCTGCGCGAGCACGAGGATCTGGTGCGCGAGTACTGGGCGACGGTGATCCCGGCCAATGACAACAAACTGGCGGCGCTTAACTCGGCCGTCTGGTCGGGCGGCTCCTTCGTCTACGTGCCGGCCGGGGTCAAGGTCGAGATGCCGCTGCAGGCCTACTTCCGGATCAACACCGAGAACATGGGCCAGTTCGAGCGCACGCTGATCATCTGCGAGGAGGGCGCCGACGTCCACTACATCGAGGGCTGCACGGCGCCGGTCTACTCCAGCGACTCGCTGCACTCGGCGGTGGTCGAGATCGTCGCCAAACCGAGCTCCCGGGTCCGCTACACGACCGTCCAGAACTGGTCGCAGAACGTCTTCAACCTCGTCACCAAGCGGGCGATCGCCCAGGAAAAGGCGACGATGGAGTGGGTCGACTGCAACCTCGGCTCGAAGCTGACGATGAAGTACCCGTCGATCTACCTGCTCGGGCCCGAAGCCCACGGCGAGATCCTCTCGATTGCCTTCGCCGGCAACGGCCAGCACCAGGATGCCGGCGGCAAGATCATCCACGCCGCCCCGCGCACCTCGTCCTCGATCTTCTCCAAGTCGATCTCCAAGGACGGCGGCCGCGCCACCTACCGCGGCCTGCTGGAGATCGCCGACGGGGCCAGCGAGTCCCGCTCCAAGGTGGTCTGCGACGCGCTGCTGCTGGACGAGGACTCCCGCTCGGACACCTACCCGACGATCCGGATCGACGAGAACGACGCCGACGTCGGCCACGAGGCGACCGTCTCCAAAATCGGCGACGAGCAGCTCTTCTACCTGCAGAGCCGCGGGCTCGACGAGGAGGAGGCCTCGAAGATGATCGTCAACGGCTTCATCGAGCCGGTCACCAAGGAGCTGCCGATGGAGTACGCGGTGGAGCTCAACCGACTCATTGAGCTGCAGATGGAGGGTTCAATTGGCTGAGCTGGTGACCGAACCGAGTTGGCTCGAGGAGAGGCGCCAGCGCGGCGCCTCTCTTGCGGAGAGCCTGCCCCTGCCCGACCAGAAAGCCAAGGGCTGGGAATTCACCGACCTCTCCGGGCTCGACCTCGGCGCCTATGAGGCGGCCGGCGCGGAGCCCGAGGTCAGCGGTGCCGAGGGCGCGACCGTGGTCTCGCTGACCGAGGCGCTCTCCAGCCACGAGGCGCTGCTGCAGGAGCACCTCGGTTCCCTGGTCGGGATCGAGGACCCCTTCGTCGCCCGCAACGAGGCTGGCTGGCGCGACGGTGTGCTGATCCACGTGCCGCGCGGCGTGCAGCTGAGCGAGCCGATCCGGATCGCGCTGCCGCTCGACGCCCCCGGCTCGGCGCTCAGCTGGCGGACCCTGATCGTGCTCGAGGAGGGCGCCGAAGCCGAGGTCTGGGAGCACTGGTCCTCGCCCGGCGACAAGGTCGATGCGCTGCTCAACTCGGTGGTCGAGCTCAGCGTCGGCCAGGGCGCGACCCTGCGCTACGTCAACACCCAGGACATCTCCGAGCAGGCGTGGATCTTCGCCACCCAGCGCGCCCAGGTCGAGCGCGACGGCCGCCTCGACTGGGCCGCCCTCGGCTTCGGCTCGGGCCGCGGCAAGGTGCGGATGGAGACCAAGCTCGCGGGCCCTGGCTCCGAGGCACGGGTCACCGGCGGCTACGCCGGCGGTCCCGGGCAGCACCTCGACTACGACACCACCCAGGAGCACGCGGCACCCAACACCGATTCCGACCTCGCCTTCCGCGGCGTCCTCGCCGCCGGCTCGACCGCCGTCTGGCGGGGCATGATCAAGGTCGATCCCGGCGCCCAGCAGACCGACGCCTTCCAGGAGAGCCGCAACCTGCTGCTCTCCCCCGAGGCCCACGCCGACGCGATCCCGGGCCTGGAGATCCTCGCCGACGACGTCCGCTGCACCCACGCGGCGGCGATCGCCCAGGTTGACAAGGAGCAGCTCTTCTACCTGACCTCGCGCGGCCTCGACCCGGCGGCGGCGAAGTCGCTGATCATCGAAGGCTTCCTCGAGTCCCTGGTCGAACGGCTGGCCGAGGGCCCGGTGCGCGACGAGATCTCCGCCGCGCTCGAGCGGCGCCTGGCCGAGATTCTTTAGCGAGCCAGCACCTCAGCCGGTCAGACGCCGCTCGCAGTCGGAGTCGCGGAGCCGGTCGTGCGGTTCTGTGTCGAGCTTGTCGAAGCCCGGGCCGCAGTGGACCTGGTCCGGGTGCTCGTTGTGGTCGGAGATCACATCGTCACCGCGACCTCCGAAGAGGCGATCCGAGGCGTCGGGTGGCCTGCCGCCGAAGCGTTCGTACGTGGAGTAGAAGAGGGCATCATGGCCCGGCCCGCCGTAGACCCTGTCGTGTCCACGGTTCAAATCGACGCTGTCATCACCGGGGCCGGCGAAAACCAGGTCATCACCGGGGCCATCTTTAAGACGCCACTCCCCTCCGGGACTGCCGAGGATGACATCGTCCCCAGCGTCGCCGAAGAGTCGGATCACACGGCGGAGACGGGCGTCGCCCATGCCGGTAAGGCGGCGAGCGTCGATGCGGTCGTTGCCCTTGTAGCCACGGACCCGCAATACGCGTGGGATCGGGCCGGAGACGATCAGGTCGTAATCGGGTCGGACGCCGTCGCGGCGACGGTCCGTGTTCAGTGCGACGTGGTCACCCGGAAGGGTGCGGATCTCGATCTGGTCGGGACCGCGAGTGCCAAACAGCTCGACGTGATCGCCTTCAACCGCGATCTCGATCTCCGACCCGTGCCGCTCGGGGGTAGCGCCGGGTCCGAAACTGCCGCCCACACCCTGGTCGATCTGGACTCCTTCGCCGTCCGCACAGACGACGATCCGGTCGATGTTGTCGACCGTCGCCTGAGGGCCACTGCAATCAGGGCCCCAATAGCTCACCATGATCGCGGCTTTTTGGCGGGAGACATACACCGAGGCGCCCTTGACCACCAGCCGGTTGCCCGCTGGACCCGGCGGGCCGGCGGATCTGTAAGCGCAGTATTCGACAAAGGGGTCCACGGCCGGCGCGGCCGCCCCGGTCATGGTCAAGGCCAACACGATCGCACCGGCCAAAGCGGCAGGCGCCAAGCGTCGAAACCTCATTCGTCCCGTCCATCTCGGTCGCGGCGGCCCACCATGGCCGAGCGGACGATGCCAGCGATCACGACCAGGACCGGGACCAGGTAGACGACCCAGAGGGCGTAGTGGCCGGCGTGGGCGAGCGGCAGGGTCATCCATTCGCCACCGAGAGCAGGTAGAGCCCGAAGCAGGTGAAGGCGACCATCACCGCCAGCATCCAGTACTGGGAAGCGGTGGCGCGGCGGTAGTCGGGCCAGTAGACGAGGGCGCGGTCGTGGGCCAGGGTGAGGGCGAGGACGTGCCCGGCGACCAGCGAGCCGACCTGGACGTACCAGATCGCGTTGGCGCTCAAGACCCTGAAGTTGATGCCGCCGGAGGCCGTCCCGAAGAGGTCGGTGTGGGCGGTCCCAAGCGGGTCGGAGAGCAGGTAGGTGAACTGCGCCTGCTCCTGGAAGACGAAGAGGCTGAAGTAGTGGGCGACCAGGTAGGCGAGGGCGATCGGGATCAGGGTGTGGGCGAACCCGATCCGCAGCTTGGCCAGCGAGGGGGCGCCGGGGACGGTCCGCATTCCGCGGACGCCGAGCATGTAGACCAGGGCGACGCCGGCGAAGCAGAGCAGCATGAAGATCGTGTCGGTAAGGCGCAGCGCGGTGGTCAGCCCGATGCCGGCGTCGGCGATCCAGTCGAAGACGCTTTCCATCGCGTTCTTGAAGGCGCCCTCCTGGGCGCCGTCGAAGCTGGTGGTGGCGATCGAGGCGATCACGACCGCGGCGGAGCCGGGGATGGTCGCCCAGGTGGTCGCGGCCGCGAGGGGGCGGCGGCGGGCGAGCTGGCCCTCGTCGTCGACGCCGAAGCACCCGAGCCGGCCGAACATCCCGAAGTAGACCGAGAAGATCTCCCCCTTCTCGCACCACTCCTCGACCCCGAAGAGAGCCATCATCGCCAGCGTGTAGGCGCTGTAGACGAGGGTGGCGACGCCAGCGGCGTGCGGGTCGAGGCCGACGGCGACGCCGCCGCTGGCGCCGTAGACGACCTCCAGCCAGACAACCGCCAGCAGGCCGATCGCGGCGGGCCAGCGGCCGAGGCGCGGCGGGTAGGCGAGGTGGGCGGGTCGCTGCCCGGCGATCGCCGTGAAGGCGATCCCGGCGGCCCGGCCGACCGCGCGCCAGGGGTTGAAGGGGCGAAAGATGTCCCCGAGCAGGGCGGAGAAGAAGGGGAATCCGAGCCAGGTGGTGACGAAGAGGAAGGTGAGGGCAAAGTTCCGGTCCGGGGCTTCGGTGCCGCGCAGACCGGCGTAGACGGCGACGCCGAGCAGGAAGACGCCGACCAGGCCGAACAGCGCCTGCGCCGGGGCGCTGAGCAAAGCCCGCGAGAGCCCCGCTCCGAGCGGCCGCCAGCGCAGCTGCTCGAAGCGGGGTTTACGCCAGCCAGCCGCCAACGCGAAGAAGGAGACGATCAGGACGATCGACGCTCCCCAGGCGAAAAGCCAGGCTGGCACCGGCAGGTCTTGCCGGGCGGCCAGCGCGTGCGCCAGCGGCAGCCAGCTCATGGGTTGACCTGCAGCTCCGCGATCTGGACCCCCAAGCCCTCGAGCTCGGCCTCGAAGATCCCTTCGATTTCAGCCGGGAAGTCGAATTCGACCGTGCCGCCGGCGGGGACCTCTTTGGCGATGTCGTAGCCGTGCAGGTGGATCTCTTCCGCGGCGTCGGAGCTGACCTTGAAGCGGACCTGTTCGCCGGCGTCAAATTCGAGCTCCTGGATGCCGCCGACCGGTTCGCCGTTCTTGACGACGATCGTCGGGACGGAGGCTTCGGGCTTAGATTCGGTCGTCTCATCGGCGCCGTTGTCGGCGCTTTCGGTCTGGCCACCGGCCGGCGCGGTCGCGGTGGTGTCGGTGCCCTGGGCGGCGGTGGTGTCGTCGTCTCCCCCACCACAGGCGGCCAGGGCCACGGCGGCGAGGGCGGTTGCCAGCAGCAGGAACAGCGTCTTCGAGTGCTTCATCGGTGAATCTCCTCTCGATCGGTCACGCGCGACTCGCCGCCCGTGCATCGCCGGGCGAGTCACCGCACGCCTAAGGACGGCTGACTACGCCCTGGCGGGCGGAGCGCGGCCGGAGAGCGAGAGGGCGAGCAGGAGCCCGCCGCCGGGGGCGAAGGATCGCGGCCGCGGCGCCGTGGGGGCGCCGGCATCGGCCGGTCGGGCCGGGCCGTCGGCGGCGATGCGCTCGGCGAGGCGGACGATAGCCTCGCAGCCCGGGTAGCGTCCGAGCAGCAGCGGAACCACCAGGAACAGCAGCGGGATCGCCGGGAGCAGGAAGGCGCCGAGCTCGGTCACGGCAGCCCAGGATACTGTCCGGCCGGTGCGCCCAGGTCGCGACAACATCGCCGCTCCCGACCTGCCCGAGGGGCTGGCCTGGGTCGGCCTCGAGCCGGAGTCGATGCCGGCGCTGACCGCGGGCGGGCCGGCACTCGTCCACTTCTTCGAAATCGGCCAGCTGAACAGCGTGCGGACGCTGCCCTACGTGAGCGAGTGGGCGCGCCGCTACCGCGACGCCGGTCTCAGCGTGATCGGGGTGCAAGCGCCGCGCTTCCCCTTCGGCGCCGACCCCGGCGCGGTCGCAGTCAGCCTCGAGCGGCTCGGCGTCTCCTTCCCGGTCGCGATCGACGCCGAGCACGAGCTCTGGCACTCCTACGGCTGCGAGGGCTGGCCCAGCCTCTTCCTCTGGAGCCTCGGCGGCTCGCTCACCTGGGCCCACTTCGGCGAGGGCGAATACGCGGCCACCGAGGTGGCTATCCAGGCCGAGCTGCGCGAGATCGACGCCCTGCAGGAGCTGCCGGAGACGCTGGCACCGCTGCGCCCGACCGACGGCCCCGGCGCCCGGGTGATGGCGCCAACTCCCGAGGTCTTCCCCGGCGGCAGCTGGGAGCAGCCGTGGACCGCGGGCGAGGACGGCGAGGTGCTGGCTCTCGACTACCAGGCGGGCGGCGCCTACGCGACGGTCGAGGGCGCGGGCGAGATCCAGGTCGAGCTCGACGGTGAGTGGGGCGAGCCGGTCGCCGCCGGCCCCTCCCCCGGCCTGATCGCCCTCGCCGAGCATCCCCGCCACGAGGCGCACTCGCTGGTGATTCGGCCCGCCGATGGGGTACGGATATGGTCGATCAGCTTTTCGCCAGGACCCCCATAGAGGAGGAACGATGATCAGCAAGCTCGATTTCGTCGGTGTCCCGTCGACCGACGCCGACCGCACCCGCGCCTTCTACGTCGACACGCTCGGGCTCAAGCCCGACGAGAACTCCCGGTACGAGTTCTGGGTCGGCGAGACCTGCTTCGGCATCTGGGAGCCGGCGAAAATGGGCATGGAGTTCGCGCCCTCGAAAAACGCCCACCCGGCGCTGCACGTCGACGACGTCGCCGCCACCCGGGCCGAGCTCGAGGCGAAGGGGGTCGAGTTCCAGGGCGAGACCTTCGACACCGGCGTCTGCCACATGGCGCTCTTCACCGACCCCGACGGCAACGACCTGATGCTGCACAACCGCTACAAGCCCTACGAGTAGGACGGGACCCTAAGCGCGCGCGGCGACCTCGTCGCGGATCTCTTTGGGCAGCATGAAGCGCACGTCCTCGTGGACGGTGCGGAGCTCGGAGACGTCCTCGGCGCCGCGCTCGCGGAAGAAGGCGACGAGGCTCTCGACCAGCTCCTCGGGGGCGCTGGCGCCGGAGGTGATGCCGACGGTCTCGACTCCGTCCAGCCACTCCTCCTGGACCTGGGTGTGGTTGTCGATCAGGTGCGAGGCGGAACCGTGTTCGCGCGCCACCTCGACCAGGCGGTTCGAGTTGGAGGAGTTCGTCGAGCCGATCACCAGCACCAGCTCGCACTCGCGGGCCAGCTGCTTGACGGCGATCTGGCGGTTGGTCGTGGCGTAGCAGATGTCGTCTGACTTGGAGCTGACGATCGCCGGGAACTTGGCCCGCAGGGCGGCGATCACCTCGGCGGTCTCGTCGACTGAGAGCGTCGTCTGGGTGATGAAGGCGACCTTGTCGGGATCCGACACCTCGAGGCTCTCGACCTCGTCCGCGGTTTCGATCAAGACGATGCTGTCGGGTGCCTCGCCGGTCGTCCCTTCGACCTCCTCGTGGCCGTCGTGGCCGATCATCACGATCGTGTAGCCCTGGGCGGCGAAGCGGCGGGCGGAGACGTGGACCTTGGTCACCAGCGGGCAGGTGGCGTCGATGGTCTGCAGGCTGCGGGCGGCGGCGTTCTCGTGCACCGCGGGGGCGACGCCGTGGGCGGAGAAGACGACGATCGCGCCCTCTGGGACCTCGGTCTCCTGCTCGACGAAGATCGCGCCGCGCTTGGCCAGTTCCTCGACCACGTGCTTGTTGTGGACGATCTCCTTGCGCACGTAGACCGGCGCCCCGTGCAGCTCCAGGGCGCGCTCAACCGTCTGCACGGCGCGGTCAACGCCGGCGCAGTAGCCCCGGGGAGCGGCGAGCAGGACGCGCTTGGGCGCGGCGGTGGCGGTGCCGGACATGAGTGCAGGGTAGCGGTGGCGGCCTTGCGGCCGGGCTTGCGGGCCATACCGGTACCGGCGCTGGGGTTTAGCCTTCTTGAATGCCGACGGAAGGACGCCATCTCGACCGCCTGACCGCGCTGGACGCCTCGTTCCTGACGAACGAGAGCTCCTCCAGCCATATGCACATCGGCGGCATCCTCATCTTCGAGGGCCCGCCGCCCCGCTACGTCGACCTGGTCGAGCACGTCCGCGGCCGGCTGAGCCAGGTTCCGCGCTTCCGCCAGAAGCTGGTGGTGCCGCCGCTGGAGGCCGGGCGACCGCTCTGGGCCGACGACGTCAACTTCAACCTGACCTACCACATCCGCCACACCGCGCTGCCCGAGCCGGGCGGCGAGGAGGAGCTGAAACAGCTGGCCGGGCGGGTCTTCTCGCAGCAGCTGGATCGCTCCAAGCCGCTCTGGGAGCTGTGGCTGGCGCAGGGGCTGGAGGACGACCGCTTCGCGATCCTGACCAAGACCCACCACGCGATGGTGGACGGCGTCTCCGGGGTCGACCTCGGGACCGTGCTGTTCGAACTGGAGCCCCAGCCGGAGCCGGCGGAAGTGACCGACGACTGGGTGCCGCAGAAGGAGCCGGGGACGACCGAGCTGGTCGCGCGCGGGATCAGCGACGCAGTCGCGGCGCCGATCAAGATCGCCGAGCGGGCGGTGGCGGCGGTGCGGCGGCCGGAGACGACCGCGCGCAAGGCGGTCGAGGCGCTGGAGGGGCTAAGCGAGATCGTCACCGCCTTCGCCGACCCGGCGCCCGACGTCCCCCTCAACCAGCCGATCGGCCCGCACCGGCGCTACGTCTGGGCGAGCTCGGAGCTGGCGACCTTCAAACGGATCAAGGACGGGCTCGGTGGCACCGTCAACGACGTCGTCCTCGCCGTCGTCACCGGCTCCCTGCGCAGCTGGCTGCACGGTCGCGGCGTTCGCACCGAGGGGCTGGAGCTGCGGGCCCTGGTCCCAGTCTCGATCCGCGCCGAGGACGAGCGCGGCAACCTCGGCAACCGGATCGCGCTGATGCGCGGGCCGCTGCCGGTCTACGTCGAGGACCCGGTGCGGCGGCTGCGGGTGATCAGCGACGAGATGGCCGGGCTGAAGAACTCCAAACAGGCCCTCGGGGCGGAAGTGATCTCCCGCTTCAACGACTTCGCGCCGCCGACCCTGCTGGCCCAGGCCTCGCGGATCAACTTCACCACCCGCCTCTTCAACACGATCGTCACCAACGTGCCAGGCCCGCAGCTGCCGCTCTACGTGCTCGGGCGCGAATTGCGGCAGGTCTACCCGGTCGCCTTCCTGCCGCCCAACCACGCCCTCGCGGTGGCGATCATGAGCTACAACGGCAAGGTCGGCTTCGGGCTGCTCGCCGACTACGACGCGATGGAGGACGTCGAGTCGATCGCCGCCGGCATCAACGAGTCACTTGCCGAGCTCGAGGCCGCCGCCAGCGCCAGCGCCGCCGCGGCGTAGGGGCGTTTCCCCTCGTATACCGAGAGGAACTCGACCCGGGCGACGCGCGCGCCTCTCTAGGCTTCAGGCATGGCGCTGCTGGTCATCCTCTTCATCGTCGTCCCGATCGCGGAGCTCTACGTGATCATCCAGGTCGGGCAGGCGATCGGCCTCTGGCCGACCCTCTTCCTGCTGCTCGCCGACGCGATCCTCGGCTCGATGCTGCTCAAACACCAGGGCCGCAGCGCCTGGCGCCGCTTCAACGAAGCTCTCGCAGCCGGCAAATTCCCCGGCAAGGAGGTCGCCGACGGCGCCCTGATCATCGTCGGAGGCACCCTGCTGCTGACCCCGGGCTTCCTCTCCGACATCCTCGGCCTGATCCTCCTGATCCCACCGACGCGGGCGCTGGTCCGCGCCGGCCTGCGCCGCTTCGCGGTCGGCCGCGTGACCGTGTTCGGGTTCCCAGGGGGCGGCCGCGGCGGCTTCGGCTCAGGCCCCGGCGGCCCATTCGGACCGGGTGGCCCGCGAGGCGGCCCTGACGACCAGCGCGGCCGCCGCGACTACGACTTCGACGCCACCGCCGAAGAGGTGCCAACCAACGGCGAGCGCCAACTCCCCCGCACCGACCTGGACTGAGCATCGAGTGATGCATTGACGCCCCTATAGGGTCGGAAAAGCATCACTCGATTGTTGGTCAGCCAGAGACGCCAATGGTGCCGGTGAGTACCTGTCATCGACCTGCAGGGGAGGAGGTGAAGAAATGCTAGAAGCCCAGGGCGAACTTGGCGTCGTCGGTCATCATTTCCGGGCTCCAGGCGGGGTCGAAGACCATTTTCGGGTGGACGGCGGAGACGCCGGGGAGGTCGCCGACGAACTCCTTCATCTGTTCAGAGACCTGGGGGCCGATTGGGCAGGCCGGGGTCGTCAGCGTGAAGGTGACGTAGACGTCCTCCTGCTCGATCGCGACGTCGTAGACGAGGCCGAGGGAGACGAAGTCGAGACCCAGCTCGGGGTCGATGACCTCCTCCAGCGCCTCGTAGACGT
This sequence comes from Solirubrobacterales bacterium, assembly GCA_036277915.1. Lineage (GTDB taxonomy): Bacteria > Actinomycetota > Thermoleophilia > Solirubrobacterales > 70-9 > VAYN01. The sequence goes on along the minus strand of DASUMA010000008.1, from coordinate 91,688 downwards.
CTTCCTCGGTCAGGGTTTCGTCGTGCTCTGCGGGGATTGCTGCGTTCTCGTCGGGCATCGGCCAATGGTAGCCGGGCGGGCGGCTCAGCCCGGTGGCAGCGGCTCCGGAGGCGGCTCGGCGGTGGGCGGCGCCAGCTCCAGCTGGTACCAGCCGACGTCGCGCCAGGCGCCGTGCTTCCACCCGATCCTGCGGTAGACGCCGATCTGGGCGAAGCCGAGGCGCTCGTGCAGGGCGACGCTGGCAGGATTGGGCAGGGTGATGCCGGCACAGACCGTGCGCAGGCGCTGGGCGCGCAGGCGCTCGAACAGGGCCTCGTAGAGCGCCCGGCCGATGCCTTGCCCGTGGTGCGCGGCGGCGACGTAGACAGAGACGTCGGCCGCCCAGCGGTACGCCGGCCGCTGTTCGTGGGGGCAGGCGTAGGCGTACCCGACCACCTCTCCCCCGCGCTGGGCGACCAGCCAGGGGTGAATGGCGGCGGTGCGCTCGATCCGCGCCGCAAACTCGGCGGCGTCCGGCGCCCGCTCCTCGAAGGAGATAACGGTGCCTTCGACGTATGGCGCGTAGATCGCAGCGCAGGCGGCGGCGTCGGCTGCCGGGTCGGCGCTGCGGATCGCGACCGTCTCCATCGCGGCAATCTAGCCCGCGCCGCACAGCCACGTTTGGCGTCAATAGGCTGCGCCCCGATGAGCGGCTCCGGACAGGTTCTGCGACGGTCGATCGGGATCGTCTTCTCCGACGGCGGCCTGCTGGCGCTGACCGCGGACCTGCCCGAGGGCGCCGACGGGTTCGGCGAGGAGGAGGTCGATGCGGTCCTCTGCGACCCCGACGCCGCCCCGGTCGCCTTCGACGAAGCGCTGCTCTCGACCGAGTACGGCGAGGACGGGGTGCAGCGGCGCGCCACCCTGGAGCTGTGGCCCGACGCCGACGACGCCCGGCCGCTGCGCGGCGCCGGGACGCTGATCAGCTCGATCACGGTCGAGCGCCGCGGCATGCGCTCGGAGATCGCCTTCTTCCGCTGGTCCGTAGAGGGACGCGAGGGCCTCGGCCACTACGAGGTTGCCCGCGCCGATGACTGAGATCCGCGCGATCATCTCCGACTTCGGCGGCGTCCTCACCACCCCGCTGCTCGGCTCTTTCCTCGCCCTGCAGGATGAGATCGGGATCTCCCCGGAGGACTTCGGCAGGTCGATGCGGGCGATGACCGCGGAGGGCGCAGAGAACCCGCTCTACGCGATGGAGCGCGGTGAGATCACCGAGGAGGCCTTCCTCGAGAAGCTAGCCGACGGCCTCGAGCCGATCCTCGGACACCGCCCCCACATGCACCGCTTCCGCGAGCTCTTCATCGGCACCCTCTCCCCCAACGAGGAGATGATCGAGCTGATGCGCGAGCTCAAGGCCTCCGGCCTGCGGATGGCGATGCTGACCAACAACGTACGGGAGTGGGAGCCGACCTGGCGAGCGATGCTCCCGGTCGATGAGATCTTCGAGACCGTCGTCGATTCAGCCTTCGTCGGCTGCCGCAAGCCTGAACCGCAGATCTACGAGATCACCCTGGAGCGGATCGGAATGCCCGCCGAGGCGTGCCTCTTCATCGACGACATCGAAGTCAACTGCGAGGGCGGCCGCGCGGCTGGCATGACCGCCGTCCACTTCCAGGACACCACGCAGGCGATCGCCGAGATCCGCGCCGCGCTGGGCGGGCAACCGGCGGACGCCGGCGCGCTCTAGTTGTCGGAGCCGGCGCGGTCCCAGACGTAGAGCTCGACCGCCTCGACGGCGAGCTGCATCTGGCGCGGCGGGGAGAGCAGGTCGAGGACGAGCTCGAGCGCGTCTTCCTCGGTGACGCCGGCGTCGACTGCCTCCTCACCGCGGAACCCGGCGGCGAGCTTGAGGGCCTCGCGGCGGTTTTCGCCGAGCGAGCCGAAGGCGCCCATCAGGAAGTCGCGGTTGGGGACCGGGTGACCGACCTCGAGCGAGCCGTGCCAGGCGGCGAGCATTGAGAGGTCGTGCTCGTCGAGCTCTGAGATCGCCTTCGCGTAGTGAACCTCGAGCTCGGCGTCCGGAATCTCGTCGACCCAGGCGCGGACCGCCTCGCCGAGCAGCTGGCGACGGGCCTCGCGGCCGATCGAGTCGGCGATGGCACGGACGGCGTCGGCGGGGTCTACGAAGCAGAGGGACATCGGCTGAACCGCAATCTAGAGGGGTCGGTAGACGTCAAAACGGGGCCGGTACGCCGCAGTTTGCGGGGTCATGGGCGGGTCGCCCGTGCGGGCGTGCGCCGCTGCCCTCCATAGGCTGGGTGGGTGCCTCTGAAGCTGATCCACGGACCGCCCAACTCGGGCAAGGCGGGGCTCGTGCGGCACCTTTTCGCCGCCTCACTGGGCCGCGACCCGATCCTCGTCGTGCCAACCCTCGACGACGTCTTCTCCTTCGAGCGCGAGCTCTGCGAAGGGGGCGCGGTCCTGGGCGGCTCGGCGATGACCTTCGGGGCGCTGTTCCGCACCGTCGCCACCGTGGCTGGGGCACCCCCGGGGGCCGAGCTCTCGCCCGCTCAGCGCCTGCGCGCGGTCGCGGTCGGGGTCGAGTCCCGAGGCGGCCGCCTCGGGCCGTTGCGCCGCTCTGCCTCCCGCCCCGGCTTCGCCGCCGCCTTCGAGCGGCTGCTCGACGAGCTGCAGGGCGCCGGGGTCGACCCGGCCGACGTCGAGGCCAGCGCCGCCACGCTGGAAGGCTCCGCCTACCTCGCCGACGTCGCCGCCCTCTTCGCCGGCTACGCCGAAGCGCGGGAGCGCAGCGGCCGCGTCGACTCGCACGGGATCGCCCGCGAGGCGATCCGGCTGCTGCGCGAGGACGGCTCCTTCTGGGGCGAGCGGCCCGTCTTCCTCTACGGCCTCGACGATCTCACTCCGAACCAGTTCGACCTGATCGCGGCGCTGGCCGCCCGCACCGAGGTGACCGTGGCCCTTCCGTTCGAGGCAGGGAGCGCCGCGCTCGCGGCCCGCGCTGGCCTGCTCACCCGCCTGCGGGAGTGGATCGGCGTCGCCGAGGAGGTCGAGACCGAGGCCGAGCCGGGGAACACCGAGAACCCGCTGCTCTACGCCCTCGCCCGCGGCTTCGGGGCGCCGGCGGCGGAGCCGCTCGACCCGGGCGAGGGCCTGACCCTGCTGCGCTCCGCCGGGGCGCGGGGCGAGGCGGAGGCGGTCGCGCTCGAGGTCTCGCGGCTGGTCCACGGCGGCGCCGACCCGGCGCAGATCGCGATCGCCCTGCGCGATCCCGGGCGGCGCGGGCCGGAGATCGCCGCGGCACTGGAGGCCAACGGCGTCGCCACCGCGCTGGAGGCGGAGCTGCCGGTGGCCGGGACCGCGGTCGGCGGCGCCCTGCTGGCGCTGCTGAAAGCCGAGTTCGGCACCGGGCTTGCGGCCGACCTACTCCGCTACCTGCGCGGCCCCTCGGGCTTCTCTCCGGGCCGCGTCGACTGGCTCGAGCGCTCACTGCGGCGTGGCCGGGTCGAGGACGCATCGACGGCACTCCTCCTCTGGCAGGGGGAGGACGGCGAGCCGCCGCGCGACCTGCAGCGCCTGCGTGAGGCGGCCGGGCGCTCCGGGGCGGCGCTGGCAGCCGAGGTCGGGCGGCTGGCGGCGACGATGGCGGCGCGTCCGCTGCGCGCCGCGGAGGACGGACCGCTGCCCGGGCGCGGCGACGGGCTGGAGCTGCGGGCCGCCGGCGAGATCGCCGCGGCACTGGCCGAGCTGGCGGAGCTCGGGCCGCTCGCCCCCGGCGCGGCGGACCTGGCGCCGACGATCGCCGAGTTGCGCTTCCGCATCTGGTCGGGACCAGTCGAGGGACGGGTCCGGATCGCCAGCCCCTACCGGCTCCGCGCCGGGCGCTTCGACCACGTCTTCACTGCCTCGCTGCAGGACGGTGAGTTCCCCCGCCGCGACCGCGGCGGCGACCCCTTCCTCTCCGAGGCGCAGCGGGTCTCGCTCGGGCTCGACCCGCGCCGTGACGCCGAGGCCGAGGAGCGCTACCTGTTCGCGGTCTGCCTCGCCCTCCCCCGCCGCAGCCTCTGGCTCTCCTACCGCGACAGCGACGAGAACGGGGCCGCCGAGGCGCGGTCGCCGCTGCTCGACGAGGTGCGGGCGCTGCTGGCACCGCCGCCCGACGGCACCATCCCCGACCTGGTCGAGGAGGAGATCACCCGCGGCAGAGACCTGGCCGAGGTCGTCTGCCCGCTGGCCGAGGCGCCCTCCGAGAACGAGCTCGCCCGCGCCCTGGCCAGCCACGGCGCGGATGCCGACGCTGCCGCCCTTCTGACCACCGTGGGAGTCGGGGGGCCGCTGGAGACGAGGCTGCTGGCGCGAGTCGAGGCGGCCCGCCGGGCCGAGGCCGCCGCCCGCGCGCCCGGTCCCCTGACCAACCCGGAGGTGCTGGCGTCGCTCGAGGCCGTGCGCGCCTACGGCGGCACCACGCTGGAGGAGTTCGACCTCTGCTCCTACCGCTGGTTCAGCGGCCACGAGCTGCGGCCCGAGCCGCTCGACCCGCCCCCCGACCCGCTGCTGCAGGGCGGACTCATGCACGCCGCCCTCGACCGCCTCTACCGCGAGCGCCCCGGCGGCGACCCCCTCCCCCGCCCCGGCTCCCTCCCGGCCTGGATCGCCCGCGGCCGCGAGGTAGTGGCCGAGATCGCCGCCGAGCGCGAGCTTGGCGAGCACCCGGCGGAGCGGGCGATGGCGCGCCGGGTCGAGCGCCTGCTGGAGCGCTTCCTCGCCGAGGAGGCGGCGCGCGAGACCGGCGGCTTCGAGCCCTGGCTGCTGGAGGCCGCCTTCGGCGAGCACGAGGACAACGAGCGGCCGGTGCTGGACCTCGATGGGTGGGGCCTGCACGGCGCCGTCGACCGCGTCGACCGCTCGCCCGACGGCCGCACCGTCGTCATCGACTACAAGCTCGCCGGAGCCGTTACCCCGCGCGAGAAGTTCGAGGAGCGAGCGAAGCTGCAGCTGCCGCTCTATCTGCTGGCCGTCGCCGAGCACTGGGGCGGCGAGCCGGTCGGCGGCCTCTACCACCCGCTGCGCGCGACCTCGGTGCGGCGGCCGCGGGGCGCGATCGCCGCCGAGGCGGCGCCCGAGCTCGGCTACCGCCTCTACGACCGCGACGTCGTCGACGCCGAGGGCATGGAGAAGCTGCTGGAGGAGACGCGGCGGCGGGCACGGGAGATCGTCGCCCGCATCCGCGGCGGCGAGATCCGCCGCGACCCCGGCCCGCGCCACGGCCTCCGCGGCCACGACGTCTGCCCCGCCTTCTGCACCTTCGCGCCGATCTGCCGCCGCGACCGCGCCCCGCAGTACGAGGAGGACGTGGAGGTCGAGGAGCGGTGAGCGAGCGCACGCCAACCCCGGAGCAGGCGGCGGCGATCGCGGCCTCGGGCCACGACGTCCTGCTCGAGGCCGGCGCCGGGACCGGCAAGACCGGTGTGATGGTCGACCGCTACTGCCGGCTCGCCTGCGACGCCGGCGTCGCCCCGGACGCGATCCTCGCCTTCACCTTCACCGACAAGGCGGCAGCCGAGCTGCGGCAGCGGATCCGGGCCGAGCTGGCGCGGCGGGCCGAGCTGGGGGACGAGCGGGCGGCGGCACTGCTGCCGGCGATCGGCGGCGCCTGGGTGACGACGATCCACGGCTTCTGCAATCGGCTCCTCAGCGCCCACCCGGTGGCGGCCGGGATCGACCCCGGCTTCCGCGTCCTCGACACTCCCGAGACGACCCGGGCCGCCCGCGAGGCCTTCGACGAGGCCCTGCGCGAGTTTCTCGCCGACGGCGGCGAGGGACGCGAGGAGCTGGTGGCGACGTTCGAGATCGAGGGCCTGCGGGCAATCGTGACCGGCGTCCATGCCGAGCTGCGCAGCCGCGGCGAGGCCGAGCCACGGCTGCCCGAGCCGCCGCCCGCCGACCCCGAGGCGGCGGTCCGCGCCGCGTCCGAGGCGGCCGCGGCGGCGCTGGAGGAGTGCGGTCCCAAAGACGCGAAACGGGAGTTGCTGGAGCGGGCGCTGGCGCGGCTGCGGGCGCCGGGTCCGCCGCCGGGACTCGACGAGCTGCGGGCGCTGCAGACGACGAGCAAGGCGAAGCCGCTCGCCGCCTACCGCGAGGCGATCGACGCCGCCACCGCGCGCACCGCCGAGGCGGGAGAGGGCGGCCAGGCCTACCGCAACCTGGCGGCGCTGCTGGGGCTGTTCTCGGAGCGCTTCGAGCGGGCCAAGGAACGGCGCGCCGGGGTCGACTTCGAGGATCTGCAGATCCTCGCCGCGCGGCTGCTCGAGCGGGCCGAGATCGGCGAGGCCTATCGCGGCCGCTTCAGCCACCTCCTGGTCGACGAGTTCCAGGACACCAACCGGCTGCAGCTGCGCCTGGTCGAGGCGCTGCGCGGCCCCCGCAGCGAGCTGGTCGTGGTCGGCGACGAGCTGCAGTCGATCTACGGATTCCGCCACGCCGACCTCGAGGTCTTCCGGCGCCAGCGCGAGGAGATCGAGGCGCGGCCGGACGCCGAGCTGATGGAGCTGAGCGGCAACTTCCGCTCGCGCCCGGAGCTAATCGGCGCCGTCAACCTGCTCGGCGGCGAGCTGCTCGACGCTCGCTACCGGCCGCTGCGGGTCGGCGCCCCGCCGCCGGACGGGCCCGCGCCCGGCACCGGCCCCTCGGTCGAGCTGCTGCTGACCGCGCGCGACGGCTGGGACGAGGAGGAGATCCGGCTCGACCCGGCGATCGACGGCGCCACCCCGCTCAACTGTCTGGCCGAGGCCCGCGCCCTCGCCGCCCGCCTGCGCGAGCTCACCGACGCCGGCGTCGGCCGCGGCGAGATGGTGGTCCTGCTCCGCGCCTTCACCCACCTCGACGCCTACGAGGACTCGCTGGAGCGCGCCGGCCTGCGCCCTTACGTGGTCGGCGGGCGTGGCTACTGGTCCCAGCAGCAGGTCGCCGACGTCTGCGCCCTGCTGGCGACGATCGCCAACCCGCTCGACGACCAGGCCCTGTTCGGCGCCCTCGCCTCCCCCGCCTGCGGCGCCGCCCCCGACACCCTCTGGCTGCTGCGCCGCGCCGCCGGGAGCCGGCGCCACGTCTGGCCGGCGCTGGAGCGCGCGGCCGAGCTTGGCGAGGCCGAGCTCGAGGCGCCAGAGCGGCTCGAGCAGATCCCAGAGCCGGAGATGGCGCTGCTGCGCGCGTTCGGGGCGCGGCTGGCGGCGCTGCGCGAGCGCGCGCCGCGGCTGCCGCTGGCGGCGCTGATCGAGGAGGCGATTACGGTCACCGGCTACGACCTCGCCGTGCTAATGCGCCCGGCTGGCGAGGCGCGGCTGGCCAACGTCCGCAAGCTGACCCGGCTCGCGGCCGAGTTCGAGGCGCGCGAGGGACGCGACCTGCGCGGCCTGCTCGACTTCCTCGCCGCCCGGGCCGAGAGCGACGCCGAGGCGCAGGCGGCAACCGCGGCCGAGGGCCACGACGGGGTGCGGATCCTGACCGTGCACAACGCCAAGGGGCTGGAGTTCGACGTCGTCGCCGTCCCCGACCTCTCGCGCAGCCTGCTGGCTGGGGCGCGGCCGCCGCTCCTGACCCTCGGCCGCGAGCGGCCGCCGCGAGTGGGTATGCAGCTGCGCCGGCTTGGCAGCGGCAGCGTCAACCTCTACGGCTACGCCGAGCTGCTCGAGGAGGCAAAGGCACGCGACTCCGAAGAGGGCCTGAGGCTCTTCCACGTCGCCGCCACCCGCGCCCGCCAGCGGCTGATCCTCAGCGGCGTCGTCAAGCCGGAGCCCGGGAGGGAGACAAAGCCCGGCACGCCGGTGATCGAGCGGATCGTCGACGCGCTCGGGGTCGGGCGCGAGGAGGACTCGGCCGTGGCGGTGCCGGCACCCGAGCCGCGCCCCGGCTTGGACGCGTCGTTCCCGCCGTCTGAGATCGCCGTCCGCGTCAACCTGCCAAGCCCGGAGCGGGCGGCGCAGCTGCGAACTCTGCGCCGCGACGCCGCCGCCGAGCGCGACCTGGGCGAGGGCCCGCCCCCCCTGGTCGAGCGGCGCCCACCGGTCGTCCCCAGCCGCCCCCTCTCCTACACCGCGATCTCCGCCTACGAGGAGTGCCCCTACCGCTTCTACATGGAGCGCGTCCTCGATCTCCCGCGGTCAGAACGCAGTTCTTCCCGCATACCGGGAGGAACTGCGAATCGGCCGGACGACCCGGCGGCCCCGACGCCCTCGGCGCGCGAGGAGCGCTCCGCCTTCGGCGCCGCGGTGCACGCGCTGCTGGAGTGGAGCGCGGCGAACGGGTGGGCGGAGCCCTCCGAGGAGCTGGTGGCCCACCACGCAGCTGCCGCCGGTGCCGACCCCGACGCCGGCCTGCTCGCCCCCGTCCGTGGCTGGCTCGGCTCGACCCTGCGCCAAGACCTGGCGTCCGCCACCCGAACCCGCGCCGAGGTCCCGATCCTCCTTACCACCGGCGGCACCGTCCTCCGCGGCTCGATCGACCTTCTCGTAGAGCGCGACGGCGCCCCGCCTCTGGTCATCGACTACAAGACCGACCAGCTCAGCGGCGAAGCGCCAACCGACCACGCCGCCCGCTACGAGATCCAGCGCTCCATCTACGCGATCGCCGCCGCCGAGTCCCTCGGAGCGACCGAAGTCGAAGTCGCCTACGTCTTCCTGGAGCAGCCCGACCAGCCAGCCGTCACCTGCCTCGGCCCCGACGAGATGGCAGCCGGCCGCACCCGCCTGGAGAGCGCAATCGCCCAGATCGCCCGAGGCGAGTTCCCAGTCGCGATTGCGGACGACCGGACCTGGTCCCTCTGCCGTGGTTGCCCCGCCCTAGGCCGCCTCTGCTCCGGCCCTGCCGAGTAACTCAGGCAGGCGGCTCGGCCGAGGTGTCGAGCTTCGCCGCCAGCTCGTCCAGTCTCAGCTCCTTCAGCCCCTCGCCCACCGCATCCAGCTCCCCCGCGCAGTACCCGACCAGCTCTTTCCCCTCGCGGCAGAGCTCCAGCGTCTCGCGCAGGCCCGCCTGCCCGGAGTCGAGCCGGTCGATGATCTCCTCCAGCCGCTCCACCGCGGCCTCGTAGCTGTCAGGTCTCTCGCTCAATCTCCCCTTCGATCCCGGCCCGCACGCGGCCGTCCGCGAAGCGCAGTCTTACCGCTCCGGCGGCGGCCGCGGCTCTCGCCGTCGTCACCGGCTCCCCCTCGACCGACTCGGCTAGGGCGTAGCCGCGCTCCAGGGTCCGCTCGGGGTCGTGGGCACGCAGGGTGAGGACCGCTTTGCGCAGCTCCTCGCGCCGCCGCCGCAGCGCCCGCTCGGCCGAGCGCTCGATTGCCGCACCGCGCTGCCGCTCCCCCTCCTGCGCCGTCACGGTGCGCTCGATCGCCCGGCGCCGCGCCCGCTCCAGCACGATCGTCGCGATCCGCCGCTGGAAGACGCCGCGCTCGGTCAGGCCGCGTTCGGACGCGGCGCGGATCTCGCGCGTCTTCTGGTTGAGGCCGGAGCGCTCGCGCTGCAGCGCTCGCGCCGGTCCCCGCGCCAGCGCCCCGAGGTGGCGGGCGCGGGCGCCGATCGCCCCTTCCGCCGCCCGCCGCAGCGCGGCCCCGCTACGCCCGAGCTCGCCGCGGGCGCGTACGCAGTCGAGCGGGACCGCCGCCTCCGCCGCGTGGGTCGGGGTCGAGCAGGCGACGGCGGCGACGTCGTCGAGCAGGGTGGTGTCGCGCTCGTGTCCGATCGCGCTCACCACCGGCACCCGCAGCAGCGCCACGGTGCGGCAGAGCGTCTCATCGCAGAAGGCCCAGAGGTCGGCGAGACTGCCGCCGCCGCGGGTGACGACGATCGCCTCGACCTCGGGCCGCGCGGCCAGGCCCTGCAGCGCCGCGGCGATCGCCGGCGCCGCGTGGCGGTCCTGGACCGGGGCGAAGGCCCAGACGACGTTGCCGCCCCAGCCGCGCCGCCGCAGCCCGGCAAGCAGGTCGCGCCGCGCCGCGCCCGATTCCGCCGTCACCACCCCGATCGTCCGCGGCAGGAGCGGCCGCGCCAGCTGCTTCTGCAGCTCGAACAGGCCCTCCGCCCGCAGCTGCTTGCGCAGCGCCTCCAGCCGCGCCATCAGGTCGCCTTCGCCGGCCAGCCGCACGTGCGTGGCGCGGAAGCTGAAGCTGGGCGAGGCCTGGCCGCCGCCGGGGTAGTAGTCGGGTCCGCCGGAGATCACCAGTTCCGCCCCGTCGCGCAGCGCCCCCTCTGGCAGCTTCGCCTTTTCGAGGTCGTTCAGCCACATCGTGCAAGGGACGGCGCCCTCGCTGTCGCGCAGCTCGAAGTAGGCCTGGACCTTGCTTCGCCCCACCCCGGTCACCTCGCCCATCAGCTGCACCCGCGCCCGTTTCCGCATCTCCTCCTGCAGGCGCTTCGCGTAGCGACCAACTGGGAACGGTCCGGGCAGATCCACGAACGGCAGGCTACTGACGGCCCAGGCGCGTCAGCCAGCCGTTTTCCAGCGCTGGCCCCACTTCTTCAGCTCGGCGATCGAGGGGCCGAGATCGTGACCCGACTCGGTCAGGGAGTAAGTGACCCGGACCGGGGTGCCGGCTTCGACCTCGCGCTCGATCAGGCCCTCGGACTCGAGCTCGCGCAGGCGCTGAGAGAGCAGGCGGTCGGAGAGGCCGGGGACCGCACGGCCAAGCTCGCCGAAGCGCATCGGCCGCTCGGTCAGCGCGCAGACGATCGCGCCGGTCCAGCGCTTGCCGATCAGCTCCACCGCCGCATGGAAGTGCGGACAGATGCAGGGCTCGCCGGCCTGGGATTGAGTCTGGTTGACCGCCTCCACGAATCCCGAGCTTACTGAACGTAAGTGATCGGCTTTTTGGCTCACCGCCTCGCTCAGCGGGTGCAGGGGCCGGTCTCGACCGATTCGCGGGTCCGGCCCAGGGCGTCACGGACCAGCTCGGCAGGCACGGCGAAGCCGCCGGGGGCGCCGCTGGTGGTGGCGGCAAAGACGGTGCCGACGACTCGCCCGTCGGCGTCGACCAGCGGCCCGCCGGAGTTGCCACTGCGCACCGACCCGCCCATCGCGACGATCTCCCGCTCGACCGGCCCGTTGCCGTAGGAGTCCTCGCTTACCGTCGTCCGGGTCTCGCCGATCCGCGCCGGTGAGAGCGAGAAGGGGCCGTTCTCGGGGTAGCCGAGGACCGCCGCGTCGGCGCCAACCGGGCGCCGCTCGGAGAACGGCAGGACCGGCAGCCCAGCCTCGATCCGCAGCAGCGCCAGGTCGTCGGGCGGCGCGTAGTAGACCGGCGTCGCGTCGAGCTCGATTCCATACCTGGTGGTGACCGTGGTGTCGTCGGCGCCGGCAATGACGTGGGCGTTGGTGACGATCAGGTCCGGCGCGACCGCCCAGCCGGAGCCCTCGACCCCGAGCCCGCAGGCGGTGCTCAGCACCCGCACCACCGAGTCAGCAGCAGCCTCCACCTCGGGATCGGCGGCGATCGCCTGGTCGGGCGGCCGCAGCGGCGGTGCCGGGCCGGCGATCGAGGGCGCCGGATCGACCCGGTCGAGCGCGTTGAGGACCGGCCCCGAGGGCGGCAGCACCTGGTTGAGGCTGCGCAGGATCACCGATTCCTGGACGTCGGCGCGCAGCCGTTCGGTCGCCGGGGCGTGCAGGGCAACGGCGCCGAAGACCCAGACCATGCCCAGCGCCACCGAGGCGATCAGCGCCGCGCCGCCGGCCCCGTCGGCGAGGTGTAGCGAGGGACGGCGGATCAGCTTCGCCCGCAGCCCCAGCGCAAAGCTCTCCACGGCGACCGCGATCAGAGCACCGGCGAGCAGCGCGCCAAGCGCGGCGCAGAGCGGCGCGTAGGGCGATTCGGCGCCGTCGGAGAGGACCAGCGGGCCCAGCCGGCTGCCGGCGAAGGCGCCGAACCCGAAGCCGGCGAGGGTGAGGGCGCCGACGATCAGGCCCTGCCGGTACCCCCACATCCCCAGCGCCAGGGTGAAGGCGACGATCGCCCAATCGAGCACGGTCATCAGTGAATGGAAGCACGCAGAGCCCGTTTCGTCCGCTCACGCACGGGAACGCTTCATTACCTTTCCAGCGGTGAGTCGTTTTTCGTCTGAGGAGGAGCGGCGGAGGCGCCTGCTCACCCGAACCCTTCCGCTCGCCGCCCTGGCGGTAATCGCCTTCGTGGTCGGGGCCAGCGTCGGCGCGCCCGGCTCGCCGGAGAAGGAAGCCGCGAGCCGCTTCGCCGAGAGCTGGGCCAGCGACGACTATCCGGGGATGTACCGGGAGCTGAACGACGACTCGCGGGCCAAGATCGACCTCGACGAATTCACCACCGCCTACCGCGAAGCGGCGCAGCTGGCGACCGTGCGCTCGCTCGACCCCGGCTCCGCCCAGGATCCCGTCTCGGTCGACGGCCGCAACTCGATCCCGGTGCCGATCGCCGTCCGCACCGTCGCCTTCGGCAGCCTCGAAGACGACCTCGTCCTCCCCTTCGCCGACGGCGGCGTCGCCTGGGAGAAGAGCCTCGTCTTCCCGGGCTTGGAGAGCGGCGAGCACCTCGGCTCAGACGTCGAGCTGGCACCGCGGGCGCCGATCCTCGCCCGCGACGGCACCCCGCTGGCCGAAGGCCCGGCCGAGGAACGGGACCACCCGCTCGGCAGCTCGGCCATCGACATCACCGGCGAAGTCGGCACCGCGCCCGAAGAAGACCAGGCGCTGCTCGCCCGTCGCGGCTTCGCGCCCGACACCCCGGTCGGGATCAGCGGCCTCGAGCAGGCCTTCAACGCCCGCCTCTCCGGCAAGCCCGGCGGCTCGCTGCTGGCGGTGGACGCCTCCGGCGGCGGCATCCGCGTGATCGCCCAGTCCAAGCCGGAAGCTGGCGCCCCGGTGAAGACGACGATCGACCCCGACCTGCAGGAATCAGCCGTAGCGGCCCTCGCCGGGCGGGTCGGCGGCGTCGCCGTGCTCGACACCCAGACTGGCGACGTCCGGGCCCTAGCCGGCCAGGCATTCTCCGCCCCGCAGCCACCGGGCTCGACCTTCAAGATCGTCACCACCACCGCCGCCCTCCAGGACGGCATCGTCTCGCTCGACGACGAATACGAAATCACCGACGGCATCAACGTCGGCGGCCGCTTCATCAACAACGCCAACGGCGAGCTCTGCGGCGGCACCTTCCGCGCCTCCTTCGCCGAGTCCTGCAACGCCGTCTTCGCCCCGCTCGGCCCTCAAGTCGGCAACGACGACCTGGTCGCGACCGCCGAGCGCTTCGGCTTCAACTCGCCGCCGACCCTCTACGCGCCAGAGGTCGTGCGCGAAGTCGAGCCGGCCGAATCGACGATCCCGGAGGAGATCGGGACCGAAGTCGACCTCGGCGTCTCCGCGATCGGCCAGGGAGAAGTGCTGGCGACGCCGCTGGAGATGGCCAGCGTCGCCCAGACGGTCGCCAACGGCGGTGTCCGCGAGCCCACCTCGATCGTCCTCAACAAGAAGCTGCGCCCGCACGCCGAGCCGGTGCGAGTGATGTCGAAGGAGACCGCCGACGAGCTCACCGAATTGATGATCGGCGTCGTCACCGAAGGCACCGGCACCGCCGGGGCGATCCCCGAGGCCCAGGTCGCCGGCAAGACCGGCACCGCCGAGCTCGGGCCGAAGCCGGGCCAGGAGGAAGAGGAGAACCCGGTCCAGATCAAGGACGCCTGGTTCGCCGCCTTCGCTCCGGCGGAAAAGCCGCGGCTCTCGGTCGGGGTGCTGCTGATCGAAGCCGAAGCGGCCGGCGGCGAAGTCGCGGCGCCGATCGCCTCCGAAGTTCTCTCGTCCGGGCTCTAGAAGGCTCTAGAGGTCCAGCGTGACGGTGGCGGTCTCACCGTCGGCACCGGGGATGTGCAGCGTCAGCGGCCGGTTCTCCGAAGCATCTTCAGGCAGCAGGAAGAGCGCCAGCGAGCCCTCGATCGGGCCGAGGTCGGCGGTCGAGTCGAGGACCGGGATCTGTTCCTGAGGTTCGACTTCGCCGCCCAGCTCCAGCGCGTAGAGGCTTTCGCTGGGGATCACGTCGTAGGTCTGCTCCTCGGCGTCGGTGACTTCCAGCGTCGAGGGCAGCGTCTGGATCTCTTCGCTGTCGTTCTGGACTTCGAAGAAGACCCCGAAGTAGGTTTCGCCGTCGGGCGGCGGCGGCTGGCCGACCAGGTATGCGGCGTCCTCGTTGTCGTCTTCGTTCAGGTAGCGGGAGAAGGTGACGTTGAAGGTCAGCTCACCCAGCTCCACCGGCTCACCCTCGACCACTTCCGTGGAATCGCTCTCGTAGCCGCAGGCGGAGACGCCGAGCGCCAGCACGCCCAGGGCGAGGACGGCGAAGAGCGGCAGCAGGAATCGGCGGGTGGCGGGCATCGGCGGCGGAAGTCTATTAACCCTGCTCAGGGGATGCCGGTCGCGTACCGGTTGCCGCCGGCGACGGCGATCCGCTCGCTCGCCGGCTGCTCGGACTCGAGCAGGTCGCGGAGCCGCGTCAGCGCCCGCTTCCAGCCCCGCCGCTGCCAGTGCGCGCCCATCGAGAGCCTCTCCAGGACGCGGTCCACCGGGTGACTGGGATCGGTCCCGAAAGTGACGCGGACCGTGCTCAGGGAGCCGGCCCCGGGGGTGATCTCCCAGACCGTCTGGGTCGGGATCCGGTTGACGCGGCCGCCGAGGCCGCGCTCGACGATCCGGAACGGCTCCTCCTGCTCGACGATCGTCGTGTCCATCCAGGGCGAGCGCAGCGGCGCTTCGACCCGGAATCTGGCGCCGGCCCCGACCCCCACCGGGTCGATCCTGGTGAGACGGAAGCCGGAGAGGAAGTGGTCGGTGAAGGAGGGGCGCGCCGAGAGGTCGGTGAGCAGCGCGAAGGCGCGCTCGCGCGGAACGTCGATCTCGATCTCGGCACTGACGGGGCCCATCGCGGCGCGATTCTACGAGGTTGCGGGAAAACCGCATCGGATCGCCGGAAAAAGGGGGTGACTCGGGGCCTACCGCGCGGTAGGATCGGTGCGACGCAGGAAGGAGGCCACCATCTTCGACAGCGTCAGCAGCAGTCCCCTCGACGGGACCTTCGGGTCCGGCTATATCCCTGGCTCCGGGACGTACTTCTGCCTCTCGTGCGGCTCCCAGCTCTCGCTGCGCGAGACCGACGAGCTCCCCGAGTGCCCCGACTGCGGCGCCGCCCGCTTCCGCCGCGACTCGATCTTCGAGTCGATGCGAGACCACAGCTCGACGACCAGCGAATTCGCCGTTCCCGAGGAGCTCGCCCCGCCCGCCTGGCTCCACCGTGTGCGCGAGTCCCTACCGCGACCGGGCCACTACCTGGCGATGCAGGACGAGGACCGGGCGCTTGTCGTCTTCCCGATCGAGCGCGGCTGGACCCGGATCGGCCGCAGCGCCACCGCCGACCTGCGCCTCGACGACCCCACCGTCTCCCGCCGCCACGTCCTCATCGTCGCCGAGCCCGGCAAAGCCCTCCGCGTCCTCGACGACCGCAGCCTCAACGGCGTCTTCGTCAACGGCCAATCAATCGAGTGGGGCACCCTGCGCGACGGCGACGAGCTCACCGTCGGCCGCTTCCGTCTCTACACGCTGAAGGCCTAAATCCGCACTTTCCGGCCACCCCTGGCCCTAGGATGGACCCGGTGAATGCTGCTCCAAACCCTGCCGATCCCTGGCAGCCGCAGGGCGGCCCTTCGGTCTCCGCGGCCGCCGACCGCGCCCGCGCACAGCTGCACGAGGAGATCGAGCGGGTGCGGATCGGCGTCGAAGAGATGCTGGCCGAACAGGGCGCCAACGCCGACCCCGACCTGCGCCGCGAGATCGACACCCTGCGCGAGGACACCCGCCTCTACGTGAAGAAGCGCGTCCGCCGCACGGAGAAGAAGCTCGACCGCAAGATCACCCGCCTCGACGACCGCACCGATGCCCTGGAGCGCCGCATCGACCAGGTAGAGGCCGACCGCCAGGCAGCGGAGTACCGGATCCACGCGGACACCGAGCGTCTCCTAGACGGCCTCCTCCAGGAGGTCCGCGCAATCGCGAACCTCCTCACCAAGCACTCGCAGTAGTTGGGTGCGGTGGCTGCCGGTCTAACTGTTTCGGACACCACCGGAATAGGGCGGACTACCCGACAACGCCAATCGTCATGGTTCCGTCCCCGTTCCAGTCGCCCACGATAGGGGTATCACCGTTAGCCCCAAACACCGCGCTGATGTCTGCGGCACCGCTGGAGTTGCTGTTTCGCAGGTAGAAGGCCGTGCTGCCCGGGCGATAGACCCCAAAGGTGTCCGTCCCGTCGTTGTTCCAGTCGCCTACGATCGGCAGGTCACCGAAGTTTCCCCAATCGACCGCGATGTCTGCGGCTCCGCTCGAGTTGCTGTTTCGCAGGTAGAAGGTCCTGTTGCTGGGGCGATAGACGCCGATCGTGTCGGTGCCGTCGTTGTTCCAGTCGCCTACGACTGCCTTATCTCCGGAAAGCCCATACTCAAACGCTACGTCGGGCGAACCCGCTGAGTTCGTGTTACGGAGGAGATAGTGAGTTCCTGCATGTATGACGTCAACTTTCAGTACTTCCTCGGCAGCAATGACACTGCTGAAGTACGTATTGCATTGTCCCGATCCTCCCGTGAGGATGCCGTAAGCCACTCCGTTGTAGTGAACCGGCGAGCCGCTGTCTCCCGGAACCGCGCAAAAATTCGCGCGGGACAATTTGACTTTTTTTACACCTAGACCCGGATAGTAGGATTCGAGAACTACGGACACTTCGGTAACTTCTCCGCAGCTGGTCGTTCCGTAGAACGCACCGCTACCGCAGACTTTCTGTCCTTTTACAACGTTGGCATCAGACGTAATTGGATACTCGTCGTTGGAGCCAGCCCAGTACACCCACGGACGCTCCTGCCAGAGTGAATTATTCGAGACTTGATACATACCGAAGTCCCCGGCTTCGGTGATCGAGGATTTCGACCAGGCCCCAATTTCTTTCCATGCTTCTTTGCTGCTGCCCGGCCTGCTCCCCCAGATTTCGGTTCCACCCCCACAATGGCCGGCAGTGAGTTGGTACAGTTTCCCGTCTTCTTTTCCGCGTGCGAGGAACCCACCGGTACAACTTCCCTCTTCCGACCCTCCAAAAAAAGAGCTGGATGGGCCGATCTTCACGCCTGCCCTGAGGGGCGGCGTACAGAACGGGTAGCTACAGGCCTCTGGCCGGATCTTGCCTCGATAGACGCCGAAGCTAATAGCGGCCCCGTAGCGCTGAGAGGCTTCGCTCAAGAGTTGCTGCTGGGGCGGCGTCAGTTCGGCTTCGTTAGGGGAGGACACCCTCACCGTATTCTGATCTGGTCGGATGCCCACGGTCAAAGGAGTAGAGGAACCTTGGTTCGCAGCAGCTAGACGAGCGGCGAGCTGATTAAGAATCTGGGTTAGCTGCCTTTCAGTGCGAGCGGCCTGCACCACGTCCACCGCGCCGGTCAGGCCGGAGTCGGCAATCACTCCGTGCACTTGGGCGTACAGGGCCGGTGACGAATCGACGATGGCCAGCTTGATCCGACCACCGTCCGAATTGTCAATCCAAACCCCCGCGAAGGCAGAACTCAGTGCTTGCCTTGCGTTTTCCTGGAGGCCAGGCGCGAGGCGCTGCCATTCGGCTTGCTTCCCGAAGGCCCCGAGGGAGGGGTCATGTGGAAGCGCTCGAGCCGTGGTCGCGAACAGCAGGACGGCCCCCACAAGACAGATCGGAAGCGCTCGCGCAGCGCGCGCCTTGCTATGACCTATCACTGTCGACCTCATGCCTTACCAGCCCTACTACACTGAAGGGAATAGAGCAAGAACACTTGAGTATTCCGAGCAGTCTCAGGGCACTGGAGGGATCAGAACAGACGGGCAACACCCAGGAACGTTGGCATTAGGTGCCGATGGCGGAGCACTCGGCGTCCGGACAACTTCCCCATCAGCATGTCTGAGCCCACACCTCCCAGCGTAGGCTTCTGTCACTGAACGTTCCGAAATCGGATGCTACGCAGCAGGAAAGGCAACTAAGTCAAGCGGTGCATCGGATGCGAAGGCGGGTGCCCTGCGCACTACGCCTAATCACTCGGTCGAGATGCTCGGGTCCGCCTGGACCTTGTGCGGCACAACCATCATGAAGTTGCTGGTCGCGTCGGCTGAGAGGTCGAGTATGCGGTCGGCCTCCTCGTCCTGGCCGGTTGCACGCAGTTCGCGGGCGTAGGCGGTGAGCAGGTCGTCGATGTCGATCAGGCCCTCGGCGTCGATGTCCTTGAGCTCGACTTTGGCGCCCTCGCCGAGGCGGCGCTCGATCGCGGCGCGGTCGATGCCGTGGGCGTTGTGGCGGACGTAGACGCGGCCGCCGGTCATCCCGGCGCAGGCCCAGGGGCCGATGTCGCCGAGGACGATGGCGCGGCCCGAGGTCATGTACTCGAAGGCGAAGCCCTTGGCGTTGGCGCGGTCGACGACGCAGCCGCGGGCGTCGTCGATGTCCTGCTGGGGCTCGCCGGCGAGGACGACGTCGGCACCGGAGAGGCGGATGCAGAAGCGTGAGTCGGCCGAGCCCTGGACGAACAGCTGCCCACGCTGGGCGCCGTAGGCAAAGGACTTGCCGACCGAGCCGTTGACCCGCTGGCCCTTGGCCCCCTTGCCCTTGAGGATCGCGATCGTCCCGCCCAGCATCGTCTTGCCGACGCCGTCCTGGGCGCCGCCCTCGATCCGGATCGCGACGCCGTAGGCGTTGAAGGCGCCGAGGCCCTGGCCGGCGACGGAGCCGCCGTTGAACTCAAGGCTGGCCAGCACCTCGTCGTTGGACTCGGGGCCGTCCTCGAAGATCCGCGAGCGGGCGATCGCGCCCGCCAGCTCGGTCCCGAGGACGCGGTCGTTGGCGTCGGTCGGGCGCGGGAACGCCGAGCGCACGGTCTGCCCGGAGCAGACTTCGGGCGCCAGCGCCGCCAGCTGGGTAGAGGCCTGCTTCTCCTCCATCCGGATCGGCCGGGCGACGACGAGGCCGGCCTCGGCCCGCGCCTCGACCTCCTCGGCCACCGGCAGGTCGATCGGCTCGAGGTCGAGGAACTCCTCCAGCGGGGTGATCAGCGGCGCCAGGTCGATGCTCTCCTTGGCCCCAACCTGCTCCAGCAGGTCGTAGCGGCCGACCAGGTCCTGGGCGCGGTCGTAGCCGAGCGAGGCGACCACCTGCTTGACCTCCTCCCCCATCGCGGAGAAGAAGCGGGCACAGCTCTCAGCCGCGAGGTCGACCTCCTGCGGGGTGAACTTCTTCAGCCCGTGCTCCTGCGCGGCCTCGACGGTCTCGATCTGGGTCGCGATCCCGACGTGGCAGGTGTCGAGCTGGCAGCCGCGGCAGATCGTGCAGCCGAGGCTGACCATCGCCAGGGTCCCGAACCCGACCCGGTTGGCGCCGAGGCAGTGCAGCTTGACGATGTCGTGGCCGGTCCGGTAGCCGCCGTCGGCCCAGATCTCGACCCGGTTGCGCAGCCCGGCCTCCATCAGCGCCCGGTGCACGGCACGGGTGCCGATGTCCGAGGGCAGGCCGACGTGGCGCAGCGCGTGCTGGCGGGCGGCGCCGGTGCCGCCCTCGAAGCCGGAGAGGGTGATGATGTCCGCTCCGGCCTTGGCGATCCCGAGCCCGATCGTGCCGATGTTCGGCACCACCGGGACCTTGACCGAGACCCGCACGTCGGGGTTGACGGTCTTGAGCTCGTCGATCAGCTCGGCCAGGTCCTCGATCGAGTAGAGGTCGTGGTTGTTGGAGGGCGAGATCAGGTCCGTGCCCGGCGCCGCGTTACGGGCGGCGGCGACCTTGGCCGAGACCTTCTTGCCGGGCAGGTGGCCGCCCTCGCCGGGCTTGGCGCCCTGGCCGATCTTGATCTCGGCCACATAGGAGCTGTTCAGCATCTCCGCCGAGACGCCGAAGCGGCCCGAGGCGACTTGCTGCCCGCGCCAGCTGCGGTACTGGCCGTACATGTCGCGGATCTCGCCACCCTCGCCGTTGACACAGAGGATGTTGGTCGCCTTCGCCGCCTCCGCGTAGGCGCGGAAGGCCGGCTCGGACTGCGAGCCGAAGCTCATCGAGGAGATCACGATCGGGTAGTCGTGGTGACCGACCCCGGCGTCGACCACCGATGCGTCCTTCAAAGGCTCCCTGTCGCCCACCAGGGCCATGATGTGGCGCATCGAGATCGGGTTCTGCTTCTCCAGGTCGCGGACTTTCTCCGAGTACTCCTCATAGCTGCCGGTCCCGTTGGCGGTCGCGATCGCCGCCTTGTAGACCTTTGGGTAGAAGCGGAACGTCTTCGCCGGTTTCGCCGCCTCGTCGTCGCCGGAGAGAGCGCGGGCGCGCTCGTTGGTGTCGGCGTCGAGCTCGGCGAAGCCGGTGCCGCCCTCAGCGGTCGCGGCGAATGCCTCGGTCTGGAAGATCTCCGCCAGCTCCGGCTTGACCCCGATCGATGAGAACTGACGCGCGTAGCCGCGCACCTCGTGGATCCCGATCGTCGAGATCACTTTCTCGATCCCCTTCGTCAGGGCGGCGCAGAGGTTGGAGACGTCGGACTCGTAGTCCTCGACGCAGATCACCTCGACCATCGTGTACGGGCAGACGCCGTTGGCGCCGAGCCCGAGGGCCAGCATCACGTCGTGGACGTTGCGGATCGCGGCCGAGCGCAGAACCAGGCCACAGCGCCGGCGCAGGTTGGTTTCGCCGGGCGCGACCTTGAACTGCTTCAGCGCCTGGTCGATCGCCGAGGTCGCCAGGTGCGGGTCAAGGTAGCGGCGCTCGGCGTCGTAGACGGTGCGGTCGGTGAGAACCACGAGCTCGGCCCCGTCGCGGACCTTCTTCACCGCTTCCTGGCGGATCCGCTCGATCGCGCCGGCGGTCGTCTCCGACTCCAGCAGGGAGATGTCGACGGCCGAGGCGCGGCCGCGGAACTCCTCCCAGAGGTCCTCCAGCAGGTAGGTGTGGTGCTCGCGGGCAATCGCCCGGTAGGTCTTGTCAGAGAGCGGCGCTAGCCCGTGGTGACCGCCGAGGATGACGGGGAACGAGGTTTCGATCGTGCCCGTGTCCTCGCCGGCGTCGTCGATCGAGGGACGGCGGCCGAACAGCGCCCGGGTGGAGAAGTGCTCCATCTCCCGTTCGCGGTCGATCGCCGGGTTGGTGACGACGGCGACCGTCTCCTTGAAGTAGTCGGCGAGGTTCTGGCGCTCAGGCGAGAGCGCCGCCAGCGGCCCGTCGTAGCCGAGCGAGCCGACCGGCTCGGCCCCGTTGGAAGCCATCTGCTGGACCAGTTTGACGTCGTCGCGCTGCCAGCCGAAGCCGGCGAGGACGCGGTCGGCGACCTTGACCGGCTCCTCCGGGCCGGCTTCGGAGTAGCCGGGGACGTCCTGTCCCTCCAGCGGCCCACCGGACTCCAGCGCCCGCTCGTAGCCGGCAACCGCCTCAGCGCCGTTGCGGCGCAGCCAGCTGTTGCGGACGATCCGCAGCATCTCGGCGTGCGGGTGCAGGGTCGAGCGCCGCTCCTCGCGGTTGATCAGAACCAGCGCCTTCTCCCCCGGGGCGAGCGGCATCGGCTCGGAGGCCATCTTCGAGACCGGGACCACGCCCGGCTCGGAGCTGAAGACGAAGTCATCCTCGGTCTCCACCTGCCAGAGCGGGCGCAGGCCCATCGCGTCGGCGGAGAAGACGCACTCGTCGGCATGGCGGGAGATCAGCGCCACCGGGCCCTGGGCGAACGGTCCCATTGCCTGGCGCAGGTACATGTAGAAGCCGCGCAGGTCCTCGGGCAGGGAGCGCACCTCCTCGACGATCGGCGGCAGCACCATCTCCATCGCCTCGGCCAGGGTCAGGCCCTCGCGGCTGACCAGGGTGTCGATCGTGCGGTTCAGATCCTGGGAGTCGGAGGCGTCGGGCTGGATCGGCACCGCCAGCATCCGCGCCTCCTGGCGCAGCTGTTCGATCGTGTTGATCTCGCCGTTGTGGCCGAGCGCCGAGAACGGCTGCACCCGCTTGAACGAGGGCCAGGTGTTGGTCGAGTAGCGGTTGTGGCCGAAGCACCCGATCGTCTCGAAGCGCGGGTCGCTGAGGTCCGGGTAGTACTCGCCGAGCACCTTCGGCGCGCCCATCACCTTGTAGACGCAGGTGGTGGCGGAGAAGGAGGGGACGTGGACGCCGAGTTCGCGCTCGAGCTCAATCATCAGCTCGAAGAGGATCGGGTCGCGGCGACCGGCGTCGGGGACGAGCCCGGCGATCTGCCAGAAGATCGGCTCCTCCTCGCGCGCGGTCGGGCCGAGCGCGGGCGAGTTCACCACCCCGACCCGCTCGGCGAGGATGCGGAAGCCGCCGCTCTTCAGCAGCTCCCGGGCGTCGTGCTGGACCTTGGCCTGGTCCTGGGAGCGCTCGATGAAGACGTGAGCGACCGCGAAGGCGTCGTCGAGGGTGAGCGAGGGGTCGTGGCCGTCGCTGCGCACCTCCTCCGCCCAGATCTTGCGCGGGATGTCGAGCATGACGCCGCAGCCGTCGCCCTCGCCATCGACGTTGCCGGCGCGGTGGAGCATCTTCTGCAGGGCCGGGATCGCGAGCTCGATCGGCTCGTGGCTCGGCGTCGCGTCCTTGCGCACCGAGGCGTAGATCGCGCAGGCGTCCTTGTCCTCGACGCTGGGCGGTGAAACCAGTGGCTTGTAGGGCCGCTCCGGCGAGTAGCGCTCGCGAGTCGCGGCAGACGACTGGGACCTGCTCATATCTGACCTCCCGGTTTCCGCGCCTTCTTCGAGCGGGCGCGCGACGGGTTGACGGGCCGGATGATTATAGGGCGAGTTGGCTAACCCCAGGACATCGGCTCATACGTCCCGGCAGGATCGACTCCGATCACGATCGCCGTCACCGGGGCCTCGGAGCGGTTGAGGATCGTGCGGCTGGCGGGCGGCTCGATCGAGGCGAAGGTGCCGGCCGGAGCAGGGTGCTCCTCCCCCTCCAGGCGCATCACGGCCTCGCCCTCGAGGATCGCGTAGAGCTCGACCTGGCCGCTCTCTGCCTCGTTGTGCTCCGGCATTTCGCCGCCGGGCCCGATCTCGACCAGGTTGAAGCCGAAGGCCGAGGTCCCGAGCGCTTTCCGCGCCAGGCGCCAGGTGCACTCTCCGGAGCCCTCCATTGACTCGAACTCGTCGCGGTGCTTGATCGTGTAGTCGCCGGCCATCGCGCTCCTCCGTTCGCTTGGGGTTTCCGTGCGACGATACCCCTGCCCCGCCAACCGGGAAAGGGAGACGCATGAACGACCCAGCGCTGGACTCCGCCGACGCCCTCGCCGTCACGATCGACCGCTACAACGACGCCTGGAACGCCCACGACCTCGACGCGATCATGGCCATGCACGCGCCCGACATGGTCTTCCACAACCACACCGCCGGCGAGTCCGCTGAAGGCGCCGACGTGCGCGGCCACATCGGCTCGATCTTCGAGACCTGGCCCGACATCAACTTCGCCACCGAGCGCCTCTACGTGCGCCAGGGGCTGGTCGTGCAGGAATGGACCGCGACCGCGACCCACGCGAACACGATGCGCCGCGGCGACCTCGTCGCCGAGCCGACCGGCCGCCGCGTCTCCTGGGAGGGAGTTGACACGATTCCCTTCGCCAACGGCCTGGTCAAGCGCAAGGACGTCTACTCCGACAGCGTCTCGATCCTGCGCCAGGTCGGCCTGATCGACTAGCGGCTCCAGTCCGGCAGGAACGCGTTCTTGGCGAGCGTCGTCTTCCTGCCGCCGCCGTAGGGAACGGTGACGACGTCGTGATTGGGTCCCGGTTCGAAGCCGCCGCTGAACCCGAGCACGGAGGTGCCGTCAGCCGACAGCGAAGTCGCGACGAATCCTTGCTCCCCGGCTTTGTCGATCGGCCGCTGGGCGCCGGTGCGCGGGTTGACGGCGACGGCGTAGCTGGTGTCCTGGCCCTCGAACTCGGCCAGCAGGCGATTGCCGTTTTCGGACCAGTCGGTCGGGAAGAGCCCGATCAAGAGCGCGCCGACCTTCGTGTGCGTGAGCCGCTTGACCCCTTTGCCCTGTGGGTTCATCAGGAAGAGCTCGCTCTTGGGGCCGTACTTGCGCTTCTTAGCCTCGATCATCTTCACGAAGACGATCTGGTTCGTCGGCCCCCAGAGCGGGTCCTGGGAGATGTGGTCCTTGGTCAGCCGCACCGGCTTGCCGCCGGCGGCCGCGACCCGGAAGACGTCGCTGCGGGGCGGGAACTTTTCGCTCGGTGCCCGCGAGTAGACCAGCTCGGTGCCGCTGGGCGAGAAGCTGACGCCACTGAAGAAGCCGGCGGCTAGCACCCGCTGGGCGCCGCTGGCGATGTCGACCAGGACCAGCTTGCGCTTGCCGATTTCGGGACCCCGCAGCGCCGCGACCGTTTTCGAGTCGGGCGAGAAGGCGAGGATCGAGTTTTCCTGCCAGCCGCCCAGCAGCGTCCGCGAGGCGCCGCCGCTGGCCGCAACCGCCTTCATTTCCTGCGCGTGCCCGGGCCCTTCGTGGAAGTAGATCACCGTCTGCCCATCCGGCGAGACCCGCGGACTGGTGCCAGCGTCGAGCTTGCGCACACCTGAGCCGTCGTCGTTGGCGACGAAGACCACCGGTTTCAGGGGATTGCGGACGAACGCAAGCGTCGCCTGCGCGGCGGCCGGCACAGCCAGCAGCAGGACGGTGACGAGAAGGACGAGCGGGAGCGGGCGGCGGAGTTTTGTCATACACGCGATCGTAGTCGCGGTACCGGCGCCCGGAGCGTCTATCCGGGACCAACTATGGCGGCCGCTACGAGGCCGCCGCTGACACCCACAAACGAGACCACGGCGACGGCTCGGTACCAGGCGCGCTGCTCGGCTTTGGGGTCGAAGGCGAGGGGGACGAAGAGGAAGGGGTTGACGAAGGTGCCGAAGGCGAGGGCGATCGCGATGCCGGTCGGCAGGTCCGGGACGGCGAGGCCGACGCCGATCAGGATCAAACCCATCATCACGTAGTCGAGGTGGACCTGGCGGATCCGGTGCGGGGCGACGATGCCGATCTGGCGCAGCCACTCGGGCTTCTCGTCTTTGACCACCATCGCCCAGCCCAGCAGGCCGCCGAGCGCAAGCTCAATCAGCCCGATCTGGATCAGCCAGTCCATCTCAGAGCTCGGGGACGTCGGCGCCGAGCGGCTCGAACGGGAGGCGGCGGACCTCGGCCCAGCCGGCGCAGCGCTCGTCCAGCGCCGCGGCGACGTTGCCGGCCTCCTGCCAGGTGGTCCAGACGAGCACGGTCGGGCCGGCGCCGGAGATCGTCGCCCCCAGCGCGCCGAGCTCGCGGGCCGCGTCGACGATCTCCATCGAGCGCGGGTAGAGATCGCGGCGGCGCGGCTGGTGGATCGAGTCGCGGAGGCCGCGGGAGACGAGGTCGAGGTCGGCGCTGCGCAGGCCCAGCACCAGCAGCGCCGCGGCGGAGACGTTGGCGACCGCGTCGGCCAGCGGCAGCTCGGCCGGGATCGCCTCGCGGGCGCGCTCGGTCGAGACCTCCTCCGGCGGGATCACCACGATCCCCTCCAGCCCCTCGGGCGGGTCGAAGCGAGCGGCCAGCGGCTTGCCGCCCTCACCGCTGCCGCAGACCACGAAGCCGCCGTAGATCGCCGCGGCGACGTTGTCGGGGTGGCCCTCCAGATCGGTTGCTCGCGCCAGCATCTCCTCCTTGGTGAGGGCAAGCTCGAAGAGGTGATCCGCGGCGGTGAGGCCGGCCACGATCGCGGCGGCGCTGGAGCCGAGCCCGCGCGCCAGCGGGATCTCGCTGCGCAGCCGGAAGGCGATCCCGTCGGCTGGGCGCAGAGACTCGAAGGCGCGGACGATCAGGTTCTCGCGCCCGGTCGGGACCTCGAGCCCGCCCGCGTCGAAGGAGTACCCGCCGGCCTCTTCGACCTCCAGCTCCAGGCGCAGAGAGACCGCCGCGGCCATCGCGTCGTATCCCGGGCCGAGGTTGGCCGACGAGGCGGGGACGCGGACGAGCCGGTGACGCGCGGTCATCGCGGGCCCACCCGTCCCTCGAGCCGGGCGATCCACTCCGCGAGCAGGGGATCGACCAGCTCCCAGCGCCCGTCCACCTCGTGCACGCTTCCCATTCGTGCGAGTTTGCCACGCGCGTGCTGGGCGCCGCCTCTGCTCAGGTTGAAGCGACTCAAAGTGCGCTCGGAGAAAAGTGGGTCAGGGGAGAGTGCGAGCGCCGCCAGCACCGACTGCTCGCTGGGGCCATGAGCGTCCCAGGCCGCCTCCAGCGCCTCCGACTGCTCCTCCAGCGCGGTGCCGAGTGCGGCCTGCCACACCTCCGGCGTCGCCGGCTCGCCGGGCGGGGTCTGTTCCCAGAGATGGTGCGCCAGCAGCATCGCTCTCTGAGGATGACCGCGCACGAGGTCGACCAGCGGCCCGAGGACAGGCGTGGCGTCGCGCTTCGTCGCTTCGAACCTGGTCCCGATGTATTCGACGAGGTCGGCCCCGGCCAAGGGGTCGAGGTGAAAGACCCGGGCCTGGCCGAAGAACGGTCGCTCCTGTCTGCCAAACAGCTCGTTCATCAGTCCCGGATGCGAGCCAGCGAAGATGTAGCTCGCTGCGTCTCCGTGGCGCTGGATCCGACTGCGGAAGAGGCCGTCGATGCCGCCCCCCACCGCGAGCAGCGCCTGGAACTCATCGAAGGCGACGAGGGAGCGGGTGCCGTTGCGCTGATAGAGCGTCAGCGGGAGATCGAGCACTTCGCCAACCAGGTTGCTGGCCTGGGGCTGCGACACCGGCTGAGCCTCGATCCTCAGCGGCCCTCCGCCGAGGCTGACCTTCACCTTCAGCGTTTCGAGCGCCGCGATCGCGATCCGGCGCAGCGGCGGGCGCAGCCGAGCGTAGGCCTCGGCTAAGCGCCCGATCACATCGGCCGGGGAGAGGACGCCGTAGAAGTCGACCTCGACGTAATTCATCCCGGCCAGATCGGCATCCCTCCCGATCCGCCGCAGCAGGCTGGTCTTGCCGTAGCGGCGCGGTGCCGAGAGCCTGCTCGCGTGGCCGCCTTCGGCCAGACGCAGCAGGCGCTCCGCCTCCTCATCGCGATCAATCAGCTCGTCTGGCTCCACCGGCCGATTGAAGACAAACGGATTGAGCTCCTCCATACCGAGGCACAGTATCAGTTTGTATTGAGTTTCAGTACTAGATCGTATTGAAACTCAATATAACTACTCGAAGACGGCGCGCTCGACGGCGCTGAGGTCGTTGTCGCAGTTGATCACCGCGGGGGCTTTGCCGAGGGCGGTGTCGGGGTCCTTGAGGCCGTGGCCGGTAAGCACGCAGACCACTGACTCCGGTGGCGATTCGCCCTCGCCGACGGGAAGGCCGTGGGCGAGGAGGCCGGCGACCGAGGCGGCGGAGGCGGGCTCGCAGAAGACGCCCTCGTTGGCGGCGAGCCAGTGGTAGGCGTCGAGGATCTGCTCGTCGGAGACGGCGGCGACGCGGCCGCGGGAGGCGGTGAAGGCGGCCATCGCCTCCTCCCAGCGGGCCGGGTTGCCGATCCGGATCGCCGAGGCGACGGTCTCCGGGTTCGCAACCGGCGAGCCGGTAACCAGCGGTGCCGCGCCCTCGGCCTGGAAGCCGTAGAGGACCGGAGCCGTGTCGGACTCCTGGAAGCCGCGCCAGTAAGCCGTCACGTTGCCGGCGTTGCCGACGGGGATCGCCAGGGCGCCGGGCGCCTCGCCGAGGTCCTCGACGATCTCGAATGCGGCCGTCTTCTGGCCTTCGATCCGGTGCGGGTTGACCGAGTTGACGAGCTCGATCGGGTGCTTCTGGGCGAGTTCCCGGACCAGGGTCAGGGCGTCGTCGAAGTTGCCCTGCAGGGCGACCACCCGGGCGCCGTGCATCAGCGCCTGCGCCAGCTTGCCGATCGCGATCTTGCCCTCGGGCACGATCACCGCCCCGCGCAGCCCCGCCCGCGCCGCGTAGGCGGCGGCGCTGGCGGCGGTGTTGCCGGTCGAGGCGCAGATCACCGCCTCCGCCCCGCGCCCCTTGGCGCGCGAGACGGCCACCGTCATCCCCCGGTCCTTGAACGACCCGGTCGGGTTGGCACCCTCGAACTTGATGTAGGCGCGGGCGCCGATCCGCTCGGAGAGCCGGTCGGCCGCGATCAGCGGCGTCGAGCCCTCGCTCAGGGTCACGATCGGGTCGCCGGGCTCCAGCGAGAGGCGGTCGCGGTAGCGTTCGATCAAGCCTTCGGACACCTAGAACTCCTCCTCGATCACGTGGATCGAGCGCGCCGGCGCCCGCAGGTCCCCAAGCTCCCCCAGCGCCGTCAG
Source organism: Solirubrobacterales bacterium (assembly GCA_036277915.1). GTDB lineage: Bacteria > Actinomycetota > Thermoleophilia > Solirubrobacterales > 70-9 > VAYN01. The sequence continues at coordinate 63,338 of DASUMA010000008.1, read as the reverse complement.
CGCCGCCGCGAAGCGCGACTCCAAGCACTCGTGGATAACCATCACCAGGCGGGCGTCGTCCCCGATGCCACGCTGGACGACGCTCTTGACCGAGACGTCGTGCTCGCCGAGCACGGTCGCGACCCGGGCCAGCACGCCCGGCTGGTCGGCTACCTCGAGGTGCAGGTAGAAGGAGGAGGTGACGTCGGCGACGATCGGGAGCTCGCCCCGGGTCTCATGCACCGGCGCGTCGCCGGCGAGGATCGAGACGACATCGCCGAGCACCGCCGAGGCAGTTTGGATCCCCCCTGCCCCCGGTCCCGACATCGTCACCTCGGTGATCGCCGGGGCCTCGACCATGACCGCGTTGAACGGGCCCTCGATCGGCGCCAGCGGGTGGCCGCGGTAGAGGAAGCAGGGGAAGACGCGGACGCTGATGCCGCCGTCGCGGCGCTCGGCGACGCCGAGCAGCTTCAGCGAGAGCCCGAGCTCCTTCGCGTAGGCGAGGTCGTCGGGCTGGATCGACTCGATCCCCTCGTAGGAGACCTCGGCCAGGCTGACCGGCGTGTGGAAGGCGAGCCGGGCGAGGATCGCCATCTTCGCCGCCGCGTCGGCGCCGCTGACATCGTCGGTCGGGTCGGCCTCGGCGTATCCGAGCTCCTGGGCCTGCGCCAGCACGTCGTCGTAGGAGGCGCCGCTGGCCGCCATCTCGCTGAGGATGAAGTTGGTCGTGCCGTTGACGATCCCGAACACCTTCGAGATCTCGGTCACGCCGAAGCTCTCCTGGATCGTGCGGACGATCGGGATCACGCCGGCGACCGCGGCCTCGAAGCGCAGCTGCACCCCGGCCTCGCGGGCGATCGCGAAGAGCTCGTCGCCGTGCTGGGCGAGCAGCTGCTTGTTGGCGGTGACCAGCGGCCGCCCCGCCCGCATCGCGTCGATCGCGAATTGGCGGGCCGGGTCGGTCCCCCCCATCAGCTCGACGACCAGGTCGGAGTGCTCGAGAATCTCGCCGAAGTCGCCCTCGGAGCGGGTGAGCACGCCGGAGATCTCGGGACGGCGCCCGGTCGCGGCCTCGACCGCGTCGGCGCGCTCGGCGACCAGATCGGCGAAGGCAGCACCGACCGTGCCGCGTCCCAGCAGCCCGATGCGAACGGGTTTGGAGCCCTCAGACATCAGCGCGCACCTCACACATCACGAGCGGTCAAGTCCTCGTAAGTCTCGCGCCGGACCACGACCCGCGCCTCGCCCTCGCGGCAGAAGATCACCGGCGGCCGCGGCACACCGTTGTAGTTGTTCGCCATCGCGTGGCCGTAGGCGCCGGTCGCTGGGGTGACGAGGACGTCGCCGACCACCGGCTCGGCCAGCATCGCGTCGCGGACGAGGATGTCGCCGGACTCGCAGTGCATGCCGGCGATCGTCGCCAGCGTCTCCGGCGCCGCCGCGGCGCGGTCGGCGATGAGTGCCTCGTAGGGAGCGCCGTAGAGCATCGGCCGCAGGTTGTCGGACATGCCGCCGTCGACGGCGGCATAGGTGCGGATGCCGGGGATCTCCTTGACGGTGCCGACCCGGTAGGCGGTGAGGCCGGCGTTGGCGACCAGCGAGCGCCCCGGCTCGACCAGGATCCGCACGCCGGAGCCAAAGACCTCGGCGACGCCGCGGACCTTGACGTCGACGTACTCGTCGATTGAGGGCGGCTCGTCTTCTGCCGTGTAGGCGACCCCAAGTCCGCCGCCGACGTTGACCACGCGGCACCAATCGCCGGCGAGCTCGCCGAGGGCGCGGATCGCCAGCGTGTAGGGCTCGAGCTCGAAGATCTGGGAGCCGATGTGAGCGTGCAGCCCAACCAGCTCCAGCTTGTCGGAGGCCAGCACCCGCTCGATCGCCCGCGCCGCCAGCCCGTCCTCGAGCCCGAACCCGAACTTGGAGTCGAGCTGCCCGGTCTGGATGTAGTCGTGGGTCGAGGGCTTGATCCCCGGGGTCACCCGGATCAGCACCCGCTGCGGCTGATCTAGCAGGCGCTCGCAGCGGTCGATCTCGTCGAAGGAGTCGAGGATCAGGTGGCGGATGCCGGCGCGGGAGGCCATCAGGACCTCCTCGTCGGACTTGTTGTTGCCGTGCATGTGGATGCGGTCGGGGTCGAAGCCGGCTCGCAGCGCCATGTGCAGCTCCCCCCCGGAAGCGACGTCTACCGAGAGCCCCTCGTCGGCGAAGAGCTTGTAGGCGGCCGTGCAAGGCAGGGACTTGCTGGCAAAGAGGACCTCGAACTCGGCGCCGCGCTGCTCGAAGGCCTCGCGGTAGGCGCGGGCACGGGTGCGGAGGTCGTCCTCGGCATAGACGTAGGCGGGAGTGCCATGCACTTCTGCCAGCTCGACGACGTCGCAGCCGGCGATCTCAAGGTGGCCGCGCGCGTTGACGCGGCTGGTGACAGGGAAGACCGCGGAGCCTTCGATCGGGTCGCCGCTCGCGACCGACCCCGCCTGTTCTCGCTCCGCCGCCATCAGGACCGGCATTGTGACGGTTGGCGGTGGAGCTGGGTCTAGTGGCCGCCGCCGAGGATGCCCCCGACCGCCCCGGTGACTTCGTCGACGACTTTGCCGACGGTCGATTCGGGCCCGACGACGCCGTTGACGACTTCTTCGGTCACATCGGTCACGCCGGCTTCGTTGAGGGTGCCGCCGAGCACGTCTTCGTCGACCTGGTTGACCGTGTTGTTGACGGTTTCGGTGACTTTGCCGGTGGTCGTGCCGCTGGTTGCGGGAGCGGATCCTCCGCCGCTGCTGCCGCCCCCTTCGGAGCCGCCACCGCCACTCCCGCCGTCGCCGCCGCCCCCATCGTTCCCGCTGGGGGACGAAGGCGAGTCGGGAGCCCGAGCCGCCTCTTGGGCGCCGCCACCCGGCACGCTGCCTTCAGGAGCGCCGCCACCGCCGGTCGCCTCGGTGGTCGCGCTGGGCGAGGAACCGGTCCGGACCGTGGCGAGCGATCCGTCCCCTTTACGGGCGCGCTCGCCGCTGTCGCCAGTCCCGCCCGCAGCGCCTGCACCGGAGCCAGAGCCAGAGCCGCCGGCCTGGGCGTTGCCGCCGGCCCCGTCAGCCGCCTGCGCAGCGGAGACCGCGGCGCTGTCGTCACCGCTGCCGAGGGCGGCGATCGGCCAGTCTCGAAAGACCTGGGCGGAGACCAGGAGAACAAAGACGGCAATCGCGATCGCGATCAGCGTCGCTCCCGACATCGCGCCCACCAAGTAGGTGTGCGCTTGGCGTATCACTTTCTTGATTGTTAAAGGTAACCCATCGGGTCGGTTACTTCACCGTTGATCCGCACCTCGAAATGCAGATGGGGACCTAGGCAGTAACCGGTGCAGCCGGTGTACCCGATGATTGCGCCCTGCGAAACCGCCTGTCCGGCGGCGACCGCGAAGCTGGTCTGGTGGGCGTAGCAGGTGGAGAGCCCACCGCCATGGTCGATGCAGGTGTAGTTGCCGTAGCCGCCGCTGCTCGACTCCGGCTGGGTGAAGATCACGACCCCGGCGTCGGCGGCGCGGATCGGCGTGCCTTCGGGCACGGCGATGTCGATCCCGGGGTGGTACTCGTAGCCGGCGCCGATGTCGCGGCCGCCGAAGCCGGAGACGACGGCGCCGTCGACCGGCCAGATCATGCTGCCGCTGCCGCCCCGGATCGGGCCAGCGGGGAGCGGCGTGAAGCCGTAGGTCGAGAGTTCGGCCGCGATCTTGCCCTGGATCGCGGAGACGTCGCCGTCGAGCTCCTTCTCGTGTGCGCGGATCTTGCCCAGCGCCGCGACGCGGTCGGCGCGGGCGCTCGCCAGCTCATGCTGGCGGCTCTGCAGCGAGGCGCGGGCATCGGCCAGCGCCTGCTCTTCGGCGGCGATCACGTCGCGCGCGTCTTCGATCCGATTCTTGGTGTCGCGCAGGCGGGCCACCAGGCTCTTGACTTCGTTGCGCAGGTCGGTGACCCGGCCGACCACCGCCTCGTCCATCCCGTGCAGGCGGTTGAGGTATTCGGCCTGGGCGGCGAGGTCTTCGACTCCGCCGGAATCGACGATCACCGTCAGCAGGTCGGGGCTGCCGGTTTCGTACATCGCGACCAGGCGCTCGCGCAGCGCGATCAGCGCCCGCTTCAGGTGGGCGCGGATCTGCTCCAGCCGCTTGCGGGCGGCATCGAGCTCGGCCACGGCGCCATCGAGCTCCGCCTGCTTAGCGGCGAGCCGCTGCTCCACCGCCGCCTCCTCGTTGCGGATCGCGGCGACCTCGCCGGTCAGGCGGTCGATCTTCTCGCCGTAGCGCGCGATCGTCGTCGTCAGCACGCCCTCGTGCTCACGCACACCTTCCAGCTTCGACTGCTTGTCTTCGAGTTCGCTCTGCAGGTCCGCCGCCCCGGCAGGGCTGGCGAAAAAGGCGAGGCAGGTGGCGGCGAAGGCAGCGACGAGCGCCATCGCAGCGAGGCGATTCCTGGGCATCGTCCCGAGGCTAGCCAAGCGCGATTTCCGGCTCGCCGGCCGCAAAGCCCCTGCAACTGGGCTTGCGGCCGGGGCCGGGGAACTCTTTGCCTACGCCGCGACCGGCTCCTTGCCCGACCCGGCCATCGCCTTGGCAGCGACCTCGGCGCCGAACTGGAGGCGCTCGGCGTACTCGCGCGCCTGCATCCGTGAGATGACCATGCGCTGGATCTCCGCCGTGCCCTCGAACAGCTGGTAGATCTTCGCGTCGCGAAAGAACTTCTCCAGCGGGTACTCCGTGTTCCAGGCGTCGGGGCCGACAAGGTCCATCAGGGTGGTGGTCGCCCACATCGTCACGTCGCCGGCCTTGAGCTTCGACATCGAGCCCTGGCCACCGGTCATCGGCACCCCGTTGCGGCCCATCCAGGCGGCGCGCTGGACCAGCAGGCGGGCCGCTTCGATCTCGGTCGCGACGTCGGCCAGGGTCTGCTGGATGCGCTGCGTCTGCAGCAACGGCGTGGCCCCGTCGACACGGCCGTCGAGATATTCGAGCGTCCACTCGTAGGCGGCCTGGGCGATGCCGAGGGCCGAGGCGCCGACCAGCGGCCGGGTCACCTCGAAGGTCGCCAGGGCGTCGGCCGAGCGCGACTTCTGCCCGGAGCGGGCGCGCTCCAGCTTCTTCGCCAGCTTCTCATCGCCGCCGAGCAGGTTCTCGGCGGGGACGCGGCAGTCCTCGAGCACGATCTCGGCCGTGTGCGAGGCGCGGATCCCGAGCTTGGTCTCCTTCTTGCCCTGGGAGAGGCCGGGCGTGTCTTTGCCGATCACGAAAGAGGCCTGGCCGCGGGTGCCGAGCTCCGGATCGACTGCGGCGACGACGACGTGAACGTCGGCGATGCCGCCGTTGGTGATGAAGACCTTGGTCCCGTTCAGAACCCACTCGTCGCCATCGCGCTTGGCGGTGGTTTTGAGGCTCTTGACATCGGAGCCGGCCTGCGGCTCGGTCACCGCGTAGGCGCCGAGCTTGATCTCGTCGCCCATCCCAAAGCACTCCGGCACCCAGCGGGCGATCTGCTCCGGGGTGCCCGAGGCGGCGATGCCAGCGGCCGCGAGGCCGGAGCCGGAGATCGCCAGCGCGGTGCCGGCGCAGCCCCAGTGGAACTCTTCGGCCGAGATCACCTGCATCTGGCCCTCGGCGTCGGCGGCATTGCGCTGGATGCCCTCGAGGCCGCCGAAGCCCTGCGCGCGCGCCTCCTTGATCACCTCCCAGGGGGTGCTCTCCTCTTCGTCGTGCTTGCGGGCGGCCGGCCGGATCACCTCAGCGGCAAATTTGCGGCATTTGGCGCGGTACTCGAGCTGCTCGTCGTTGAATGAAAAGTCCATGTTCTGTCTCCCTCGAGTCGACTGATTGACTGGTCAGTCAGCCAGTCACAACCGCACTTTAGCTGCCCCGTGGGCGCTTTTGTTCGCCTATGGGAAACAAAAGCGCCCCGGGGGACCGGTGTAGCGTTCGCCGCGTGCGCAGGGGACGACCGATCAACGCCGACGTGCCGGCAGACGAGACGCCCGACGAGGCGGCGAAGCAGGAGGAGAAATCCGCGCCCGCGGCCCAGAAGAAGGCTGCGCCCAAGCCCTCGAAGCCAGTCGAACCGAAGGCGCCGAGGCCAAAACCCGTCGAGCCGAAACCGCCGCAATCCGGGATCCCCGGCGCGCTGAAGCTCGTTGGCGCCCTGGCGCTGCTCGGAATCGTCTTCCTGATCGTCGCGATCGTCGGCGGCAGCGGTGGCGACGACGAGACGGGCGAGACGCCAGCACCCGCCGCCGAGGCCACCGAACTCGGGTTCCCCGCTTTCGCCACCGGCAACACGACCCGGGTAGGCGGCCCCGACCCCGCCGCGAACGCGGCCGGCGTCGCGCTCGCTGTCTTCCCCTCCGTCACCGCCGCGCAGCGGCCGGCCGCGGTCACCTTCGTCGTCGAGGACGACTGGGCGGGTGGGATTGCCGCCGCGGTGCTGATGGCGGCGCCGGTGCGCGCGCCGGTCCTGATCTCCGCCGCCGACAGCGCTCCCGAAGAGACGGAAGAGGCGCTCGACGCGCTGCAGCCCGATGGCGGCAAGGGAACCAAGGGCGCCGCCGGCTTCGCGATCGGCAAGGTCGCGGCGCCGGTCGACGGCAGGGTGACGAAGGTCGCCGCCGGCTCCCCAGCGGCCGAGGCCGCCGCGATCGCGCGGCTGCGCGAGCGCCTTACCGGCTCCCCCCCGGACCACTTCGTGCTCGCCCCCGAAACCGCTCCGGAGCTGGCGATGCCAGCCGCCGCCTGGGCCGCGCGCTCCGGCGACCCGGTCCTCTTCAGCGCCACCGGGAAGCTGCCAAAGGCAACCGCCGCTGTGCTCAAGAGCCACCGCGGCGTCCCCGTCTACGTCCTCGGCCCCTCCTCGGCGATCTCCTCCGCGGTCGTGCGCGAAGCTGCCGCGATCGCCAAGCAGGTGAAGCGCGTCTCCGGCGAGGACCCGGTCGCCAACGCAATCGCCTTCGCCCGCTACGACGACGAAGACTTCGGCTGGAGCATCAACGATCCCGGCCACGGCTTCGTCCTCACCCGCACCGACACGCCGCTGAACGCGGCGGCCGCGGCGCCGCTCTCGGCCTCAGGCACCTGGGGACCGCTGCTGCTCACGGACGACGCCGGTACCCTCCCGGCGGAGCTGCGCAGCTACTTCCTTGACGTGAAGCCCGGCTACACCAAAAACCCGACCCGCGCCTTCTACAACCACGTGTGGGTGATCGGCGACCAGGAGGCCATCGACGTGAACCAGCAGGCAGAAGTGAACGAGCTTGCCGAGCTGACCAAGATCGGGAGCGCGCCGTGAGCGAGACCGAGAACCCGGCCCTGCTCGGCGCCCAGGAGATCACCCCGGAGGACATCCGCGCCCTTGCCGGCGCCTCGACCCCCCACTTCGCGCTGCAGGTCCGCAACCGGATCCGCCGCCTGATCGAGCCGCTGAGCGCCGAGCACCCGGCGCGCCTCGAAGGCGAGCGCAAGATCGCCAAGCTGGAAGAGCTCGCCGAGCACAGCGGCGACCCTCGCGGCACGCTCGGGATCGGGTCGCATTGAAGTACCTGGCCCCCGGTGTCTGGCGCCTGAAGGAGGTCCCGACCCCGTCGATCAACATCTACCTCGCCGAGGACGTGCTGATCGACGCCGGCCGCACCTGGGACCGACGCCGCGTCTTCGCCGAGCTCGAGGACCGCGAGATCTCGATGGTCGCCCTGACCCACGTCCACCCCGACCACCAGGGCGTCGCCAAGGACGTCTGCGAGGCGCGCAACGTCCCGCTCGCCTGCCACGCCGACGACGTCGAGGCGATGGAAGGCAAGCGCCCGATCCAGGAGGCCGCCGCCTCGCACCCGGTCAACAAGCTGATCAAACGCATCTGGGAGGGCCCGCCCTACAAGGTCGAGCGCGTCCTCAACGAGGGCGACGAGGTCGCCGGCTTCCGCGTCGTCCACGCCCCCGGTCACTGCCGCGGCGAGGTGATCTTCTTCCGCGAGTCCGACCGGGTCGCGATCTGCGGCGACGTGATCCGCAACATGAGCTACGCCACCGCCCTGCCGGGGATCAAGGAGCCACCGAAGATCTTCACCTACGACCCGGCCGAGAACCGCCGCTCGATCCAAAAGCTCGCGGCTTTGGAGCCGAGCCTGATCCTGCCCGGCCACGGTCCCGCCGTGACCGACATCGACGCCTTCCAGCGCTTCGTCGCGAAGCTCCCCGCCTGAACCTGGCGCCACCCGGTTTCGCGGACGCAAGTCGCTTTGCGCACGCAGGCGTACCGCAGCTTCCGCCGAAGGCTGGGGTTACCTAATTTCCGCTACTCCTCCTCAAACCGAAGGGAGTCCAGATGAGCACGCTCAAGAGCAGACGCCCGTCGCCGGCGATGGTGGTCGCGGTGATCGCGCTGATCACGGCCCTCGCGGGCACCGCCTACGCCGCCCAGACGATCAACGGCGGCGCGATCAAGAAGCAGACGATCGGCGGCGGCAAGCTGAAGCAGAAGACGCTGACCGGGTTCCAGATCAACACCAACAAGCTCGGCGTCGTCCCCTTCGCCCAGCGCGCCACCCACACCTACTGGGCGGTCGTCAACAACCCGGCCAACCCCGGCAACGCGGCGCTCGCCCGGGCCAGCGACACGGGTATCAGCGCGGTCGAGGGCGGCGGCTCGGTCTCGGTCGTCTTCCCGCTCAACATCTCCGGCTGCGCCAACATCGCCGCCCGCAACAACGCCGGCACCACGATCCCGACCTCCGGCTACGCCCAGACCAACACCTCGCCCGCCAACCCGAACGCGGTCGAAGTCCACACCCGGGCCAAAGACGGCGCCAATGAAGACGCCGACTTCCACCTGGTGGTCGTCTGCCCGTAGACGGCTAGGGAGCGAAGCGAGCCGCGCTCATCTCGACGCGCTCGCCGCGAAAGGGGACGCCCTCGGCGACAAGGAGTCGCCGTTGGCGGGCCCCCTTCGCGAGCGAGCCGTCGGCGCGGACGACGCGCCACCAGGGCAGGTCCGGCTCGTCGATCTCGAACAGCACGGTGCCGGCGTAGCGAGGGGCGCCGGGGCTGACGTCGCCGTAGCTGCGGACGAACCCGGGCGGGATCTCGCGCACCCGCTCGAGGACTTCGTCGAGGCGGCTTTCGGCCGGCTCGCTCAGGCGCCCGGCCCGAAGGCGTCGATGATCCGGTTCTGGAACTCGCCCAGCTCCTCGGGCGAGATGAAGTAGGTCGGCGGGGTGAGGAAGAGGCCGTCGGCGCGCTCGGCCGTCTGCTCGACCCGGGCCCGCACCTTGTCGAGCGGCCCGGCGGCGCAGTAGGCATCGACCATCTCGTCGCTGATCGCCGCGGGGACGCCGGCCAGGTCGCCGCGGCGGAAGGCCTCGCCAGCCGCGACCGCGTTGTCGGCGAACCCGTGCAGCTCCCAGAGCGGCATGTAGGTCTTGACCGTCGCGTAGAAGGAGATCGTGCGGCGCGCCATCTCGATCGCCCGGCCCTCGTCCTCGTCGATCGCGCAGCAGACGGTCGGCAGGTAGTCGAAGGAGGCGCGGTCGCGGCCGGAGCGCTCGAGGCCGGTCTCGAAGGCCGGGACCACGACCTCGTCGATCCAGCGCAGGCTCTGGATCGGGTGGCCGATCAGGCCGTCGGCGACGTCGCCGCTCATCCGCGCCATCCCACCCTGGACCGCGGCGGTGTAGATCGGGGGCACGCCCTCGCGCGCCGGCGGGTGCGGCCGGATCCAGCCCTTGATGTCGATGTCGTAGTAGGAGCCCTCGTACCGGATCGGCTCGCCGGCGCTGGCCTGCTGCATGATCAGCCGCGTCGCCTCGATCGCCTCGCGCAGGTGCGGCGCCGGTTTGCCGTAATCGGCGTTGTGCCAGGTCTCGTTCAGCCGTTTCACTCCCGCCCCCATGCCGAGGCGGAAGCGGCCGCCGGACATCTCGTCGACGTCGAGGGCGCTGACGGCGTGGATGAAGGGGCTGCGGGTGAAGGCCCAGACGATCCCGGTCGCGACCCCGATCGTCGAGGTCTTCGCCGCCAGGTAGGCCGCCTGGGTCGAGGCGCTGCGGAACAGCTCCGGCGCCCAGACGCACTCGACTCCGGCTGCCTCGGCCCGCAGGGCATCCGCCTCGAGCTCGGCTACCGAGGTGCCGATCGCAGCGACGGAGATTCGGTCCAGGGCGCTCATCTCACGCCCCAGCCCTGGCTCAGGCCGCCGCCGGCTCGCCGGCGCGCGAGAGGACGGCCTCGGCGACCTGCTCACGGTGGAACTTGGTGTCGCCGAACATGGCTGCGTTGGCGCGGCCGCGCTTGAGGAAGAAGTGGAGGTCGTGCTCCCAGGTGAAGCCGATCCCGCCGTGGACCTGAATCGAGGCATCGGGGACGCGCCAGCCGGCGTCGGAAGCGTAGGCCTTGGCCATCGAGGCGGCCAGCGGCAGCGAGCCGGGCTCGGCGTCGGCGGCCCAGGCGGCGCCGTAGACGGCGGAGCGGGCGTTCTCGGTCTCCAGCAGCATCTGCGCGCAGCGGTGGGAGACGGCCTGGTAGGCGCCGATCGGGCGGCCGAACTGCTGCCGGTCTTTGGCGTACTCGACCGCCATCTCCATCGTCCGCTGGGCGATCCCGGTCGACTCGGCGGCGATCGCGACGCAGGCCCGGTGGAAGACCGGGAAGTAGCCCTGGCCCTCCGGCAGAGTGTCGGCAGCGGCAACGCGGACGCCGTCGAAGGCGACCGTGGCTAGCCGGCGGGTGGGATCGATCGAGTACTGCGGGGTCACCGTAAGCCCGGCGGTATCGCGCTCGACCAGATAGCGCCCCCCGTCGGTGCCGGCGACAAGGAAGAAGTCGGCGCTGCCACCATCGATCACCGGCGTCTTCTCACCGTTGAGGACGAAGCCGTCGCCGTCTGCCTCCGCCGACAGCTCGCCGATCACGGCCGAGGCGCCGCGGCGCTCGCCGGTGGCAAGGGGACGCAGGTAGCGCTCGCGCTGGTCATCGGAGCCATCGAGAGCAAGGCTGAGGCCGGCGATCGTGTTCGAGAGCAGCGGCGAGGGGGCAAGCGCGTAGCCCATCTCCTCGAAGAGGACCGCCAGGTCGACGATGCCGAGGCCCTGACCTCCCCACTCCTCGGGCAGCGCCAGACCGGCCCACCCGAGCTCGGCCATCTCCGCCCAGCCGGCGGCGTCGAAGCCGTCCTCGCTGGCCGCCAGCTCGCGGATCCGCTCCGATTTGTAGCGGGAGGCGAGGAAGTCCTTGGCGGTCGCCTTGATCGCCTGCTGCTCGTCGGTGAGGTCGAAGTACATCGCTCTCCTAGCGCAGCCGCGGCAGGCCCAGGACCCGCTCGGCGATGATGTTTTTGAGGATGTCGGTCGTCCCGCCCTCGATCGAGTTGGCGCGGGAGCGCAGGAACCCGTACTGCCAGGTGCCGGTCTCGATCGTGCCGCCGGCTCCGTGCACGAGCGGCGCGTTGTGGCCTTCCAGCTCCAGCGCCAGCTCGGTCAGGTCCTGGTTGATGTCCGCCCACTGCCACTTGCCGAGCGATCCCTCGGGACCCGGGATCCCCGACTGCATCGTCTTGGTCAGACCGCGGTAGGCATTGAGCCGCATCGTCTCGGCCTCGATGTAAAGCTGGGCGATGCGCTGGCGGTAGTAGGAGTCCTCGGCGGCGCTGGTGTCGCCGCCGAGCTCGCGCGCCTCGGTCGCCAGCCTGGCGAGCCGGTCGAGGCTGTTCTGGATCTGGGCGATCGCGCCGAAGGCGAGCCCGGCGCGCTCGTTCATCAGGGTCGTGATCGCCACGCTCCAGCCGTTGCCGACGCCGCCGACGACGTTGGCGTCGGGGACGCGGGCCTCTTCGAAGAAGACCTCGTTGAACTCGCCCTCACCGGTGATCTGGACCAGCGGTTTCGCTTCCACCCCGTCCTGCTCCATGTCCATCAGGAAGTAGGTCAGCCCCTGGTGCTTGGGAGCGTCGGGGTCGGTGCGGGCGACCAGCATGCACCACTTCGCGTACTGCGCGAACGTGGTCCAGACCTTCTGCCCGGTGACGACCCATTCGTCGCCGTCCTTGACCGCGCGGGTCTTCAGCGAGGCGAGGTCAGAGCCGGACTCGGGCTCCGAGAAGCCCTGGCACCAGATCTCCTCGCCAGTCAGGATCGGCTCCAGGTAGCGCTGCTTCTGCTCATCGGTGCCGTGAGCGATCACCACCGGGCCGCCCATCGCCAGGCCGAGCACGTTGGCGGGGCTGGGCGCTTCCTGGCGCGCCGCCTCGCCGACGAAGATCGCCTGCTCGATCATCGTCGCGCCGCGGCCGCCGTACTCCTTCGGCCAGGAGATCCCGGCCCAGCCGGCGGCGTGCATCTTCAGCTGCCACTCACGGCGGAAGGCCATGATCTCGTCGAGACCCGCGCCCTCGGGTTCGGGACCCGGGTGGTTCTCTTCCAGCCAGGTGCGAACCTCGTCGCGGAACTCCTCCTCCGATGGCGACAGCGTCAGGTCCATCGCGGCGCAGCATATCGGCCAAAGAGAGAGGCGCCCCGGAGGGCGCCTCTCACAACCTGGTATCTCGGACGAGCGTCTAGTTTTCGGCGCAGACGTCGAGGCCGAGGTCGGTCGCCTTCTCGTTCGCCTCGGCGAACAGGTCGTCGTCTTCGACCGCCGCGACCGGGTCGTCTTCGATGCTGGCGACGCCAGCTTCGAGCTCATGGATGAATTCCGCCACCGTGTCCTCTTCGCCCTCCGGCGCGCCTAGGGCGGCGATCCCGTCGATGATTTCCTGGAACGAGGGGCCGACTACCTCGGTGACCACCCGCTCCTGATCCTCCTCCGATGGTTCGCCGTCGATGCCTTCGAAGAACTCGGTGATCCTGCCTTCCACCGCGTCTTTGGCGTCCGTGCAGACCTCGTTGCCCTGCTTGGCGAACTCTGCCTTGCTGAGAGCGGGAGCGCTGCTGCCCTCGCTGGCGCTGGCCGTATCGCTGGCGGCGGTGCCGGTGTCGCTGTCGCTGCTGCCGCAGCCGGCGATCGCGGCAATCGCGAGCACGGCGGCGAGGAGCGCGATGAGTCGCTTGCTCAACTCTGATCCTCTCAATAGGAGTTAGGGAGGCGGCAACCTATTGCCGCCGGCGGCGCCCCGGGGTGACCCGGCGGGGAACTGGACAAACGTCAGCTCCCCGCCGGGACCCAGGTGCGGCTCAGACGCGCTGGATCAGCGTCCCGGTGCCGAGACCGCCGCCGCAGCACATCGTCACCAGGCCCATCTCCTTGTCGGAGCGCTCCAGCTCGTGCAGCAGGGTGGTGATCAGGCGCGCGCCGGAGCCGCCCAGCGGGTGGCCGAGGGCGATCGCGCCGCCGTTGACGTTGACCCGGTCCATGTCGGGCTCGAGCTCGCGCTGCCAGGCCGCGACCACCGAGGCGAAGGCCTCGTTGACCTCGACCAGGTCGACGTCGTCGATCTGCATCGAGTTGCGCTCGAGGATCTTTTCCGTCGCCGGGATCGGGCCGGTCAGCATGATCACGGGATCGACGCCGACCGTGGTCTGGTCGAAGATCCGCGCCCGCGCGGTGAGGCCGAGGGCGTCCGCCTTTTCGCGGGTCATCAGCAGCACCGCGGCGGCTCCGTCGGAGACCTGCGAGGAGTTGCCGGCGGTGATCCTGCCGTCCTCCTTGAAGGCGGGCTTGAGGCCGGCCAGACCCTCCAGCGTCGTCTCGCGCAGCCCCTGGTCCTTGACGTAGGTGTCGCCGTTGACCTGGAAGGGCAGGATCTCGCGCTCGAAGCGACCCTCCTCGGTCGCCTTGATCGCCCGTTCCTGGGAGCGGACGCCGAGCTCGTCAAGCTCGGAGCGCGGGATCTCCCACTGCTCGGCGATCATCTCGGCCGAGAGGCCCTGCGGGATCAGGTTGTAGCGCTCCATCAGCTCCGGGGTGAAGGCGAAGCCATGCTCCTGCTGCACGGTCATGCTGTCGGCGAAGGAGATGTGGCCCATGTGCTCGACGCCGCAGCCGACGGCGACGTCGTGGACGCCGGAGGCGATCAGCGCCGCCGCCAGGTTGACCGCCTGCTGGCCGGAGCCGCACTGGCGGTCGACGGTGGTCGCCGGGACCTCCATCGGCAGCCCCGCCTCGAGCCAGGCGTTGCGGGTGATGTTCAGCGCCTGCTCGCCGAACTGCTGCACGCAGCCGCCGATCACGTCGCCGACCTCGGCCGGGTCGATCCCGGAGCGCTTGACCAGCTCCTCCAGGGTGCGGGCGAGGATCGTCGAGGGGTGGGTGTCCTTGTAGTAGCCCTTCTCCGGGTGCCCGCGCCCGATCGGGGTGCGGACCGCCTCAACGATCACAACCTCGCGGCCCCCGAAGCTGCCGTTTCCGTTCTCCGCCATCGCTTTCTCCGTTCCTCTCAAGATCTTTTTCAGCGCGTCGCATCTGAATCATAGATCGCCGACTGACTCGTCAATCGGTCTCGGCGACGGCCGTTTGGAGACCCGCCCGTCACCGGCCGGGGCCAGCGTGATAGGAACCCGCCCAATGAGCGCTAACCAGGGGTACGAAAGTCCGGGGATCGCGGGGAGCGGGGCAATCGCCACCGGCCTCGCCGCCGTCTCGACCACCACCGCGGAGACGATCCTGCTTGCCCGCAGCGAGGCCTCGGCCTGGCGCGCGGAGGAGAAAATCGTCGCTGCCTGCGCGAAGATCGAGGGCGCTGAGCCGTCACGGCTGCGGGTGACCACGGACCCCGCCGACCTCGCCGACTGCGACGTCATCGTCGAGGCGATCGTCGAGGAGGTCGAGCCCAAGGGCGAGCTCCTCTCCACCATCGCCGCCGCCTGCCCCAACGCCGACCTGGCGACCACGACCTCGTCGCTCAGCATCGGCGCGATCGCCGCCGCGGCCGGGACCGAGAAGCTCTTCGGCCTGCACGTCTTCAACCCGGTGCCGCGGATGCAGCTGATCGAGGTCTGCTTCCCCGACGGCGCCGCCGGCTCGCGCGACAAGGCGCTGGCCTGGTGCGCGGCGCTCGGCAAGACCGCGGTCGAGGTCCCCGACGAAGCCGGCTTTGTCGTCAACCGCCTGCTCTTCCCCTACCTCTTCGACGCCGTGCGGCTGGTCGAACGGACCGGCATGGAGGCCGGCGAGGTCGACACCTGCATGAAGCTCGGCGCCGGCCACCCGATGGGTCCGCTGGCGCTGCTCGACTTCGTCGGCTTCGACGTTGCCGAGGCGATCGGCGATGCGCTCCACGCCGACTCCGGCGAGGAGGCGCACAAGCCCCCCGCGCTGATGGTGAAGATGGCCGGCGAAGGAAAATTGGGTCGTAAGTCGGGCGCGGGTTTCTACCCCTACGACTAGCGGCTCGCTAGTCGGCCTGCGCCGTCTTTCTTTTTCCTTTCCCCGATAGGTCCCAGATCACGTCCGCCTCGGATATCCCCTGGCGGCGGGCGACGATCTCGATCTCTTCCCATGGCAGCTCGGCCTCGGGGAGCTCGTCCCAGCGGGCTAGATCGAGGGCCTCGATCGAGCCTTTGAGAGCTGGGCCGAGGTGCTCCTCGGCCCGCAGCAGAGCCCTTAGAACCTCGAGCTGCTTGTCGGTCAGGCGAACAACCCACATGCTCGTACCTCCAAACTTGGGTGACTCGCGGGTTGCCCGGAGAAACTAGGCGTCAGTACGGACGGAACTGCTGATCCGAACGGCCTCGATCCGGTTCTCGCGAACCGCCTCGACCCGGATCGTGTAGCCGTCGGCGACGATCGAGTCGCCGCGCTTGGGCAGGCGGCCGAGCTCGCCGAAGACGTAGCCGCCGACCGAGTTGTACGCGTCAGTGTCGACGGGAAGCTCGATCCCGGCGTCAGCGAGGTCGCCGAGCGCGACGTGGCCGCGGACGAACCAGTCGCCGTTGGTGAGCCGCCGCAGCTCGGCCGCGCGGGGATCGGTCTCGTCCTCGATCTCCCCGACCACCTCCTCGAGGATGTCCTCGACGGTGACGACCCCGATCGTGCGCCCGTACTCGTCGACGACGACCGAGAGCGAGGTGCGCTGCACCTGGAGATCGTGCAGGAGGTCATCGAGCGGACGGGTCTCCGGGACGATCAGGGCGTCGCGGATCGCCGAGTCGATCGTCGCCTCCGGGCCGTCACTCATGTAGAGCCGGGCGAGGCTGTTGTTGTGAACGATCCCCTTCACCTTGTCGGGGTTGTCGTCCTCGATCACGACGAGACGAGTATGGCCGGAGGTGACGCAGCGCCGCAGCGCCGCCTCGACCGTCTCCGCCGCGTCGACGGTGACCACCGCCGGGATCGGGGTCATCACCTCGCGTGCGACCTGCTCGTGCAGGTGGAAGACACCGCCGAGCATGCCCGCCTCACCGGGATCGAGGCGGCCGCGCTGGGCCCCGCGCGAGATCAGCAGCCGCAGTTCCTCCGGCGAGGTCTCCTCGGCGACCGAGGCGGGGTCGACGCGGAAGAAGACGCGGACGATCCAGTTTGCGGGCCCGTTAGTGGCGACGATCAGGGGGTGCAGCGCGGAGCGGAAGAAGCGCAACGGCCCGGCGACGCGCAGCAGCACCGTCTCGGCGCGAGCGATCGCGACCATCTTCGGCGCCTGCTCGCCGAGGATCACGTGCAGGAAGGTGACGAGGGTGAAGGCGATCGCGATCGAGATTGCGATCGACGCGGTGTGGGCGAGGAAGCCACCGAAGACCGGCTCCAGCAGCTCCGCCAGCGCCGGCTCGCCGAGGAAGCCGATGCCCAGCGAGGCGAGCGTGATCCCGACCTGGCAGGTGGCGACGTACTCGTCGACGTGGTCGATCTGCTCGAGCGCCAGGCGCGCCCGGCCGACCCCTTCGTCACGCTGCGCCTCGAGGCGGGTCCGCCGCGAGCGCACGATCGCGAACTCGGCGGCGACGAAGAAGCCGTTGATCGCGATCAACAGCAGAAGGAGGACGAGCAGGAGGACGCTCATCGGCTATGCGGCCCGGTACTTCGGGCTGGGACGTCCTCGGCCATGCAGCGAACGGAATATAGCTGGGCGCCCCCGGGGAAGATCTGGATAAGTGCGATATTGATCGACCGATGAGGGTCGCGACGCTCAGCGAGATGCTCGAAGAGATCGTTCACCTTGGCGAGGCCACGGGGATGGAAGAGCACGCGCATGAGCTGCGGGGGGAGCTGGAGGGGCGCCTGGCGACGGTGCGGGCGGCGGTCGCGGGAGCGCCGAGCCCGCGCGTGATCGCGCTCGAGGGGCTCGACCAGCCGCGGGTCGGCGGCTTCTGGATCCCGGAGATGATCTCGATCGCCGGCGGTGAGGACGTCGCCGGCGACCCCGGCCTGAACCCGCCCGAGGTCGGATGGGGGGAGCTTGAGAGCCTGCGCGCCGACGTCGTCATCGTGATGCCCGACGGCTCGCTCGACGGCGCCCGCGCCCAGGCGATGGAGCACTGGGAGCAGATCGCCGCGCTCGGGGCACCGCGCGCCTTCGCGGTCGACGCCAGCACCAGCTTCGCCGAAGCCGGCCCGCGCCTGGTCGACGGCGTCGAGCTGCTCGGGCACCTGCTCCACCCCGACCGGATCGACCCGCCGGGGACAGCCGCCTTCGCCGCGCTCGGCCCGCCGAACGGGCTCAGCTGATCGCGATCGCGCCAACGGCTGAGACCGCGGCGACGAGGATCATTGCCGCGAACTCGACCGGGACCCGCTGAGGCCCGTACATCCCGCGCTCGCCGGCGACAATCGCCAGCGCGCAGAGGGCGCCGCCGACGAGGCCGCCGAGGTGGCCGCCGAGGCTGATCCCGTTGGCGGTGAAGCTGAAGATCAGGTTGAAGATGATGAGGAAGCCGACCTCGCCGGCGATCGCGTCCATCCCCCTGCCGTGGGCGATCACGAAGGTGGCGCCGGCGAGCCCGAAGATCGCCCCCGAGGCGCCGACGGTGAGCGCGTTGGGGTCGAGGATCAGCGCCCCGAAGGAGCCGGCGAGCAATGAGGCGAAGTAGAGGACGAGGAAGCGCGGCGTCCCCAGCGCCGGCTCCAGCAGCCGGCCGAGGAAGAACAGCAGCAGCATGTTGAAGCCGATGTGGAAGAGGCTGGCGTGGAGGAAGCCGCAGGTGACGAGCCGGTACCACTCGCCTTCGCCGACCAAGGGGCCGAAGAGGCCGAAGTCGACGACGATGCCGCCGCCCGGGTTGTTGAGGCCGCCGGTCCCGCCCGCCAGCTCGATCAGGTAGACGACGACGTTGACCGCGATCAGGACGAAGGTCGCCGGCGCCTGCGCGAACCCGCCTGGCTGGCCGACCCCCTGCACGACTTTGGTCCGCTGCTTCATGCACTCCGGGCAGCGCATCCCGACCGGGGTCGGGGTCATGCAGTCGGGGCAGATCGGGCGCCCGCAGGAGGAGCAGGAGACGCCGGTCTCGCGGTTGGGGTGGCGGTAACAAGTCTCAGGCATGGGGACGGGGAGCCTACAATCGGCGCCGATGCAGCCCCCCAGCCCCGCCCGCCTCTACGCCGCCGCGGCCGGCGTGATCCTGTTTGTGCTGGGGATCGTCGGCTTCTTCCACGGGGCCTCTTTCTGGCTCAACATGCTCTACGTGACGACCGGGTCGCTCGGCGTCTTCCTCGCTGGCACCGCCCCGCGGGGCTACTCGCTGAGCGCCGGCCTCCTCCTCACTCTGCTCGGAGCCTGGGGGCTGGCGCTCGACAGCGGCGCCGAGATCCTCGGCTTCCTCCCTTCCAGCGGGAGCGACGACGCCGTCGCGCTGATCGCCGGCATCACCGGCCTGCTGGCTGCCGCCGGGACGCCGCGGCGCTCAGAGGCGCGAGCGCAGGCCGTCGGCTAGGGCCTTCAGCCCGCTGGCGCTCTGCTGGCGGCTGCGGCGGCGCAGCTCCAGCAGGACGAGGGCGCCGGTGGCAACGCTGCCGGCCCCGACTGCGACCACCGGCCGCACCCAGTTGCGCGGGTCGCGCAGGGCCCGGAGCTCGCTCTCGGAGAGCTCCTCGGCCCACTCGGAGAGCTCCTCCGCGGCCGCCGCGGTGACGGCGGAGAGGGTGTCCTCGACCCGGCTGGAGAGGCGCTCCGGCGGCTCGATCGGCCGCAGCGCGTCGGTCAAGAGCGCCTCGACGTCCCAGCTGCCGATGCCGCTACTCGGGTCGCTCATCACTCATCTCCTCCTGCAGCTGTTTGATCGCGCGATGGATCAGGACCTTGGTAGCGCCGTCGGACCGACCCAGCGCCCGCGCGATCTCGCGATTGTCCATGCCGAGGGCGAAGCGCATGATCAGCGCCTCGCGGCGGTCGTCGGAGAGGTGCTCGAGATTGGCCATCACCTGACGCAGCTCCTCTCGTCCCTCGGCGATTGCCTCGGTGTCGTGGCGGGCGGCGATCGGGTCGGCGTTTTCCAGCGGCGTCTGCGGCCGGCGCGAGCGGTCGCGGTAGTAGTTGGAGGCGAGGTTGTGGGCGATCCGGATCAGCCACGGCCGCAGCGGGCGCCCGTCGGACTCGCGCCGCGCCCGGTCGAAGTGCCGGTAGGCCTGCAGAAAGGCCTGCTCGGTCAAGTCCTCGGCGTCGTGATGGTTGCCCACTCGGTAGTAGGCGTAGGAGTAGCAGTCGCGCAGATGGGAGCGGTAGAACTCCTCGAAGGCGCGGTCCAGCTCCGCCTTCGCCGCCGGTCCCAGCTCGCGCGGCTCGACGTTCTCCTCGGGACCACTCACCGCCCAAGCCTAGTCCTCGCTGCCCCTGGCTGACCTTGCCCGGCTGCGGCATCAGGCAGCCCGCCTCGCGCGCTCCGCCCGGCGCAGGCCAGCGATCCATTCCTCGGCATCGATCTCGCCGCGGATCAGCTCCGCCAGGCCGTTCAGCGCCGCGGCGTGCCCGCCGGCCGCGGCGACCGTCGCCGCCAGCAGCGGCGCCGTGTCGAGCCCCTCGGAGGCCTGGCCAACCTTGGCGGGGATCTCCTCGGCCGGGACGCCGGCCCCGAGCAGCTCCCCCGCACGCCGGTTGCGCCCGTCCGGGGCCATCATCGTCGCGGTCAGATCCCCCACTCCGGCGAGGCCCGCGAAGGTCTCCAGTTCCGCCCCGTGCCCGAGCGCGTACTCGATGCACTCGCCCCAGATCTCGGCGACTGCGATGCCGGCGGCGTTGAGCCCGTGCGGCTCGGCCGCGGCGGCGGCCAGCGCGGCGGCGTTCTTCGCCGCCCCCGCCATCTCCACTCCGGTGACGTCGGGCGAGCGCTCGCAGACCAGGCCGGCGCGGTCGAAGACGGCACCAAGCTGGTCGCGTAGGTCGGCGTCGGCGGAGCCGAGCACCAGCGCCGCGGAGCCGGAGACCGACTCGCGCGCGTGGGCGGGGCCGCCGAGGCAGGCGATCGCCCGCGCCCGCACCCTTTCCCCCACGTACTCGGCCGGAAGCTGACCCTGGGGGGCGATCAGGCCCTTGGTCAGGAGCAGGACGGAGGAGCGCGAGCTGACCCGGTCGGCGATCGCCCCGACCGCCTGCGGCAGCGACTTGGAGGGGATCGCGAGGCAGATCAGGTCGAGGCCGGCGAGCTCGATCGCCGAGGAGTGGCGGACGTCGATCGACTCCGGCAGCTTCACGCCCGGCAGGTAGCGCCTGTTCTCACCGTCCTCGATCAGCTCGGCGGTGCGCTCGTTGGAGCGGGTCCCCAGCTGCACCTCGAGGCCGCCGCGGGCGAGCAGGACGGCGACCGCGGTCCCCCAGCTGCCGGCTCCGATCACCGCGGCGCGGCGCATCGGCGGCACTCCGCCGAGGTCTTCCCACTGCAGCTGCACGTTGGGCCAGATCCGGCCCGTGACCGTTTCGGCCAGCGCCTTCGAGGGCTCCTCGGCGACCGGGAAGGTCATCGCCTTGCCGAGCCTGACCTTGACCTTGCGGGGGCGGATGCGCCAGCCGCGGCGCACGTGTTCGGTGCCGATCACGGCAGTCGGGATCACCGGTGCCCCGGTCTGCAGCGCCAGGCGGCCGACGCCGCGGCGCGGGCTGGCGAGAGTGCCGCGGCGGATCCGCGTCCCCTCGGGGAACATGCAGACGACGCCGCCGCGTTCGACCGCCATGCGCGCCGTCTCCATCGACTCCTCGTCGGATTCGCCGCGGCGAATCGGGAAGGCGCCGAGCCGGGAGAGCAGCCAGCCCTGCCAGCGGCGCTCGAAGAGCTCGACCTTGGCGACGTAGTTCATCGGCCGCCGCCAGGGCAGGCACCCGCCGATCACAAACGGGTCGAGGAAGCTGCGGTGGTTGGCGGCAACGATCAGGCCGCCCTTGACGCGGGCGTACTCGCGGCCGGTGCGGGAGTAGCGGAAGTAGACGAAGAAGAACGGCTCGAGGAAGAGCCGCGCCAGCAGGTACAGCGGCCAGTTGACGCTGTGCTTGCGGGTGTAGGCGTGGTAGGAGGCCAGTCGCTCGGCGGTCACGCAGAGCGCTACACGGGGGCGGCGCCGCGGTTACCCGCTACCAGGCAGGCTCGATCAGTCCGTCCAGGTCCGCAGCGGAGAGGGAGCCGGGGACGGCCCCGAGCTCGGGGCGCCGCAGCATCGCCTCGACCGCCTCGCCGAGCTTTGCGCGATCGGCGCCGGCGGCGCCGAGGCCGGCGGGCTGGCCGAGCTCGCGGATGCGCTGCGCGAGGCCGGCGGGGTCGGTCCCAAGCGCGGCAGCCAGCTCTGCGTAGGGCTCGGGCGCACGGGCCGCAAGGAAGGCGACTGCCTCGGGCAGGATCGCGGCGTTGGTCTCCCCGTGCGGACTGCCGCAGATACGGACCAGGGTCTGGCAGACGACGTGATGCAGGCCATACCCGGCCGAGTCGATCGCGTAGCCGCAGAGCAGCGAGCCGAGTGCGAGGCCGGCGTTGTCGCGCTCAACCCGCGGCTGGTCCAGCGCGGCGGCGATCAGCCCGGCACCGCGCAGCGCGGTCATCTCCGAGACCGGGTTGGAGAGCGGCGTGTAAAGGCTGTCGGCGCCGTGGGCGAGGGCGTTCATCGAGCTCGCCCGCAGCTGCAACTCCGGCTGGCTGGTCATCGCCTCCGGGTCGGCGATCACCAGCGCCGGCCGCACCATCCCCCGCACCCGGTCCTCCGCCCCAGCCGGGAGCCGGTGGATTGCCGTCATCTCCGCTCCCGACATCGTCGTCGGGAGCGCCGCAACCTTGGCGCCGACAACCGAGGCGAGCGCCTTCGCCACATCCACCACCCGCCCACCGCCGAGGGCCACGAGCGCCGGCCCAGGCTCCGAACGCAGTTCTCCCCGCATACCGGGGACAACTGCGTTCGAGCTCAGGAGATCGGCGGCTAGGTCGGGGATCTGGCCGGGGGGGATCTCGTGGACGGAGTCCGCCGCGGCGGCGAGCTCCGGGGCGCTCGCCAGGGCCCGGGGCGTGCTGAAGAGGTGGAAGGGACCGAAGCCGTGCTCCTTGATCAGGGCGGGAGCGGCGGCCAAGGCGCCGCGGCGCAGGACGACGGTGCGCCCCGCGTCGCGCCAGGTGAAGTCCCGGCTCACTCCCCCCGGCCCGAGCGCGGGTTTCGCACCGGGCGCAGGTTCGGCTCCACCTCAGCCCGCAGGTGCTCGTAGTCGGGCGGCAGCGAGAGCTTCTCGCCGAGGTGCTCAAGCGGCTCGTCGACGGTGAAGCCGGGGCCCATCGTGGCGATCTCGAAGAGAACGCCGCTGGGCTCGCGGAAGTAGATCGACTTGAAGTAGAAGCGGTCGATCTCCGGGGTCGGCTGGGCTCCGGCCGAGACCGCCTTCTCGCGCCAGCCCATGTGCTCGTCGGGCAGCGAGGCCCAGGCGACGTGGTGGACGCTGCCGGCGCCCTGCAGGCCGCGCTCGGGCGGCGGCGGGTCGAAGGCGTAGAGGCCGCCGCGCTGCGCCCCGCGCGCCTCCCAGGCATCACCGGCGAGCTCGAACTCGAGCGCTTCGAGCAGCGCGCTGGAGGCCTCCGGGGCGGCGCTGTAGGCGCGCACCGCGTGGAAGCCCTGCAGGGCCAGCTCGGCCGGGACCTCGGGGTGGTCGGCGACCAGCGGCGGGTCCGGCACCTCGACCACGGCGAGCTCGTGCTCGAGGCCCTCGGGGTCGGCGAAGCGCAGGCTGTCACCGTCGCGGGTCGATTCGATGCCATTGGCGCCGAGCCGCTCGGCCCAGAAGTCGAGTGAGTCAGTGGAAGCGACGCGCCAGACGATGCGGTGGACCATGCCCGCCCCCGCCCGGCCGAGCGCCGCGCCGGGGTACTCGAAGAAGGTCAGGTCGGAGCCCGGGTCGCCGTCCTCGTCAGCGAAGAAGAGGTGGTAGACGGTCGGGTTGTCCTGGTTGACCGTCTTCTTCACCAGCCGCAGGCCCATCACGCCGGCGTAGAAATCGACGTTGCGCTGGGCGTCCTCGGTGATCGCGGTTATGTGGTGAATTCCCTCTAGCTTCATTGGTCACGTATACCATCCCCCTAATGAGTCGCGGGCGTAGACGGATGGTTAAAGCTCTCGTCGTTCTTGGCTCGGTCTTTGCCTTCCTCAGCGTCTTCGCGATCTGGACCGAGCGCCAGGCGCTCAACACGGACGACTGGGTGGCGACCAGCGACCGGCTGCTGGCGAACCAGGAGATCCGCAGCGCCCTCGCTGACTACATCGTCGACCAGCTCTACGAAAACGTCGACGTCGAGACCGAACTGAAAGAAGTCCTCCCCGGCGACACCAAGGACCTGGCCGGGCCCGCGGCCGGCGGGCTGCGCCAGGTGGCAGGCCAGGCGGCGGAACGGGTGCTGGAAACCTCGACCGCGCAGGACCTCTGGGAGGACGCCAACCGCTCCGCCCACGAACAGCTGATCGCGGTGCTGGAGGACAAGGGCGAAGCGGTCTCAACCAACGAAGGCAACGTCAGCCTCAAACTCAACACCCTGGTCACCAACCTCGCCGATGAGATCGGGATCGGCAAGAGCCTGGCCGAGAAACTGCCGGAAGACGCCGCCGAAGTCGAGATCCTCCGCTCCGACCAGCTGAAGACGGCGCAGAACATCGCCGTCGCGATCAAGGGCCTCGCCCTGGTCCTCTCGATCCTCACCTTCGCCGCGTTTGGCGGCGCGATCTACCTCGCCCGCGGCAGCCGCTGGGTGACGGTGCTCTCCAGCGGTATCGCCCTGATCGCCGCCGGCTTCGGGGTGATCATCGTCCGCAAGATCGCCGGCGGCATCGTGATCGACCAGCTGGTCACGACCGAGAGCGTCAAACCAGCCGGAGAAGCTGCCTGGTCGATCGGCACCTCGCTGATGGTCAGCATCGCGACCACGGTGATCGTGATCGGCGTCCTCTTCGCGATCGCCGGCTGGCTCGCCTCGCCGACCAAAGCAGCGAGCGCGACGCGCAAGGCGATGGCGCCGGCCCTCCAGCGCTACCCCGCCTACGTCTACACCGGCCTCGGGATCCTCGTCTGCCTCTACTTCCTCACCGGGCCGACCCAGGGGCTGCGCGCCTTCGTCACCACCTTGATCATCGCCGGCATGGCCGCCTTCGGGATCCACGAGCTGCGCAAGCAGACGCAGGAGGAGTACCCCGACGCCGAGTTCTCCGACGTCTTCGGCGACACCAAAGACAAGGTCGTCGGCGCGGTCAAAGGCGCCAACATCGGCGAGCGCGCGGCGAAGCTGCGGCTGCCGGAAGTGCGACGGCCGCCAGTCCCGGGTGCCGGTTCGGAGGCTCCAACCGAGGCGCTAGGTGTCGAGGACGCGCGGTTGCAGCGCCTGGAGCGACTCGCCTCCCTGCACGAGAAGGGCGTGCTCAGCGACGAGGAGCTGGCGGCCGAGAAGGCCCGGGTCCTGGCCGAGAGCTAAAACGCCGAGAGGGGCCCGCGGGCCCCTCTCGAGTTGGCGATTGCCGCGAATCCTGGGATTCGCCTCCTACTTCTTCACCACCTTGACCGCGACCTTGGCCCCCTGCGCCAAGACGGTCCCGGGCTTCGGCGTCTGCTTGACGACCGTGCCGGCCTTGCGGCGCGGAACACTGACCTTCTTCACCTTGCCGAGCCTGCAGCCCGAGAGGCGGAGTCGGTTTTTCGCCGCGCCCAGCTTTTTCCCAGTCACCTTGGGGACGATGCAAGCGGTGTAAGTGAAAGCGGCGCCGTTTGCTTTTTCACTGGTCCCCGCCAGGGTGGTGACACTCACGTCGACCTTGCCCAGTTTCACCGCGGGCGGTGCAGTGGCGGTGATCTGGGTGTCGGAGTCAACAGTGACGTTGGTCGCCGGGACGGTGCCGAATTTCACCGCGCTGGCGCCTTTGAGGCTGGTGCCGGTGATGACCACCTCGGTGCCGCCTTTGAGCGGGCCGAAGCTGGGAGCGACCGTGGTCACAGCCGGCGCGGCCTGGATTTCGGCGCTGAGGGCTATCTCTTTGCCCGCGATGCTGCTGCTGGGCGGCACCGTCGAGCCGTTCAGCGGCGTCGGGAAGATCGTCCCGAAGCTGGCCCCGGCGACCGTGACCACGCCGATCTCGTCGCTGGCGTTGGTCGGGTCGATCCCGATCAGGTCACCGGCGCGGATCGGCAGGTTGGTGTCGAAGGTCTGCAGCCCTTCCCCGACCGGAGTGGCCGCGAGGCTGGTACCGGCAGCTTCGAAGGCGCCTTTGCCGTTCGGGTGCAGCACCCGCAGGTAGAACGGGCCGCCTTTCACACCCTGCACACGCCAGCGCACGATCGCACCGTTGACCGGCGAGGCGAGGTTCGCCCCCGGCTCCGGCAGCGCAGTGTTGAACAGCGTCTGCACGGTTTCGAATTTCTCCGGCGTCGCCCCGGGCGGCAGGACGCTGCCCACGGTCACCGTCGATGCCTGGGCGGAGCCGGCACACAACGCCAGCGCCGCCGCGGCGGACGCGAATAGAACGTGACACTTCATCGAATTACCCCTTCCGTACCGGGAGGCCCCTGCCATCCGGCTCGTGGTTTCGGTAGGGAAACTCAAAACCCGAGTGAGAGTTGCGGCGAGTGGTCGCTTGAGAGGTAAAAGCCCGCCGCCGGAATCGAACCGGCAACCTCCTGATTACAAATCAGGTGCTCTCCCAGGTTGAGCTAGGCGGGCGGGGTGGCAAATAATGCAGCGATGGAGGCCACCTTCAGGTTCCTCGATCCCCATGAGGGTACCGTGCTCACCGCGGCGATCGAAGCGGCGTACGGCCAGACGTACGACGTCAAGTGGGTCTACGACGCCGACGAGGTCTCAGCCCGGCTGGCCGACGGGCGCTACGTCTCCTGCGTCGCCGAGACGCCGGAGGGGGAGCTGCTCTGCCATGAGGGGATGAGCCTGGCGGCGGCAGGGGACGCCGTCGCCCACTCAGGCCAGGCGGTGACGATGCCCGCCGCCCGCGGCCAGCACATGTTCACGCGGACCAAGCGCTTCCTGATGGACTGGGCGCGGGGAGAGGGGCTGGCGGGGATGTTCAGCGAGGCGACCGCGGCCCATCCCTACAGCCAGCGCGCCAACATCGAGCTCGGCGCGCACGAGACCGGCTTTCTGCTGGGCTGGATCCCCGCCTCCGTCGCCAACAACGCCGCCGCCGCGGGACCGGCGCGCCGCCAGTCAGCGGCGCTCTTCTACACGAAGCTGAACGACGGCCACGAACGCCCGGTCTACGCGCCCGAGCGGCACCTCGAGGTCGTCTCCCGCACGGTCGAGCTCTGCGGGCTGCGTGGCACGCTGGAGGAGCCGCCGCCCGGCTTCCGGCTGCCCGAGCGGACCGAGCTCGCCGTCGCGGTCGACCGCGACCACAACCTGGCGCTGATCACGGTCACCGTGCCCGGCGCCGACCTCGAGCAGGCGCTCGGCGCCGAGCGCCACCACCTCTTCCACCGCCTCGGGCTCGACGCTGTCTACATCGACCTGCCGCTGCAGACCCCGGCGACGGCGCTGGTTGCCGACGACCTCGAGCGCCTCGGCGTCTCCTACTCCGGCGTCTTCCCCAACCACCACACCGACGGCGACGTGCTGCGGATGCAGTCGCTGCACCGGGTCCGAGTCAAGGTCGACGACATTGCCGTCGCATCGGACCACGGGCGCGAGCTGCTGGACTACGTCCTCGCGGACATTCGCTCCTAGAGCGCGACCTCGCGGGACGCCAGGTGGGTGCCGACCTTTCGCTTGACGCGCTGCAGGGCGTTGTCGACGGTCTTGGTGTCGCACTCCAGGCGCTCGGCGATCGACTCGTAGGAGTGGCCGTCGAGGTAGAGCGAGAGGACGCGGCTCTCGAGGTCGGAGAGCACGCCGGAGACGCCGGATAGGCACGAGACCAGGCTCTCCAGCTCTTCGCTCGCGATCACCTGGTTGACCGGGTCGTGGACGCTGGGCCCGGGCAGGATCTCGTCCAGGGTCGTTTCCGAGTCGCCCGCGGCAGCCGGGGTCTGGCTGAAGGAGACGTACTGGTTCAGCGGCGTGTGCTTGTTGCGGGTCGCGGTCTTCACCGCGGTGATGATCTGGCGGGTGATGCAGAGCTCGGCGAAGTTGCGGAAGCTCGACTCGCGGTCGGTCCGGTAGTCCCGAATCGCCTTATAGAGGCCGAGCAGACCCTCCTGGATCAGGTCATCGGACTCGCCGCCGAGCAGGAAGTACGAAGAAGCCTTGAGCCTGACGAAGCCGCGGTAGCGGCGGACGATCATGTCGTAGGCGTCGGTCCGGCCGTCCTTGGCGAGGGCGACGAGGTAATGATCATCAAGCTCAGCTTGAGAGTTAGATGCCCGAGCGACGCTCGAGCGCCCTGCCGCGGGGTAGCGCATTGCCTGCGTAGGCGTAGATAGAGCCACAGATCCTTCTCCTTGCTGAAGGGTCGTGGCGCCGCTTACCTCCCCCGAGGCGCCGCCGTATAAAAAACAAGGCGAACCTCAAGCTGAGGTTCACCCTTATCTGCCCGCAAGTTTACGTGCCAGCAGTGTTCTGTCAACCCCCGCCGCAAATTTCTGCAACCGCCGTTGCATTTGCCTGGCCCGATTCGCAGTTATGCCCGCATACCGGGACAAACTGCGAATCGGCGTCAGGAGCGCTGGCGGAGGGCCTCGAAGAGGAGCGCGGTGGCGGCGGCGCTGACGTTCAGCGACTCGACTTTGCCGTGGCTCGGGAGAGCGACGAGACCGTCGCAGGAGGCGGCCACGCGGGGGCGCAGGCCCTTGCCCTCGCCGCCGAGCACGATCACCGTCGGACCTTGGAGATCGACTGACCACGGGGTCGCCTTCGCCTCCGCGTCGGCGCCCCAGATCCAGAAGCCGGCGGCCTTAGCCTCAGCGAGCCAGTCGGCGAGGTTGCGGACGTGGGCGATCTCGAGGTGCTCGACGGCGCCGGCGGAGGCCTTGCAGGTCACTGCCGTCACCGCCGCCGCCCGGCGCTCGGGCACGACGAGGCCGGCGGCGCCAGCCGCCTCGGCCGAACGACAGACGGCACCGAGGTTGCGCGGGTCCTGGACCTGGTCGAGCGCCACTAGCAAGGGCGAATCTCCTCGCAGCATTCCACGAGCATCCCCGTAGGGATAGGGATCGACCTCGGCCACCACCCCCTGGTGGTCCGGCGACCCGCAGAGCCGCTCCAGCTCGGGCCCCGGCGTCTCCGGCGCCCGCCAGACCCGGTGCACCCGCCGCCTCCCCCGCTCCGCCTCCGCGACCGGCTGGCGCCCGTAGATGATCTGGCTCGCCATCAGGGTTTGGGGACGAGGCTCGGACCCTCGGCCGAGTCCCGTACAACCCATCCCATCTCGGCCAGCTGGTCCCGAATCTCATCTGCTCGCGCAAAGTCCTTCTCCACCCGAGCCTGCTCCCGTTCCTCCATCAGCTTCTGGGCGTCCTGGTCGGCCTCGGCACCCTCATCCGGCTGGGTAAGGGTGCTGAGGCCGACCAGATCGAGCATCTCGGCAACGGCAGCGGCCGCAGCGGCGCCGGCCACCTCTCCCCGGTTCGCTTCCCCCACGAGCTCAAACGCCTCGGCGAGAGCCTTCGGCGTATTGAAGTCATCAGCCAGCGCGGCCCTGAAGCGCTCCAGGCGCTCTCCCTCGTACACGGCGTCGCCGGGGCGGTTCTCGCGGAAGAAGTTCCGCAGCCGCTCGACCCGAGCCACCGCCTCCTCCATCGGCCCCTCGCCAAAGGCCAGAGGCTGGCGGTAGTGCCCCGAGATCAGGTAGGCGACGACCGCCTCGCGCCCGTAACGATCGAGCGCCTCCGACAGCTGAAAGATGTTGCCATCCGATTTCGACATCTTCGCCGCATCGCTCTCGACCATCCCGTTGTGCATCCAGGCCCGAGCAAACGGCCTCCCAGCGGCCTCCGACTGGGCAATCTCGTTCTCGTGGTGGGGGAAGACCAGATCTGACCCGCCCCCGTGAATGGCGAACGACGCTCCCAGCTCCTGCTCGGCCATCACCGAGCACTCGATGTGCCAGGCGGGGCGGCCCGGGCCCCAGGGCGAGTCCCACCTCGTGTCCTCGCCCTCCTTGTGCGCCTTCCAGAGAGCGAAGTCGAGCGGGTCCTCCTTCAACGAGGCCGAACCGGCCTCCTCGCCCTGGTCCATGTCCTCGAAGCGGCGGTTGGAGAGCTTGCCGTAGCCCTCGAAGCTGCGCACCCGGAAGTAGACGTCGCCGCCGGACTCATAGGCGTGGCCGGACTCGACCAGGTCGGAGATCAAGCCGACGATCCCGGCGATCTTCTCGGTCGCCAGCGGCTCCACGTCGGGCCGGCCAACCCCAAGCCGGTCGGTGTCCTCGAAGTAGGCGCGGGTCATCCGCGCCGCGAACTCGGCCGACCCCTCCCCCGCCGCCGCGGCGGCGGTGTAGATCTTGTCGTTGACGTCGGTGACGTTGACGACCAGCCGCGCCGGGTAGCCCTCGGACCGCAGGAAGCGGGCGAACAGCGAGAAGACGACGAAGGGCCGGGCGTTGCCGATGTGGATGCGGCTGTAGACCGTGGGGCCGCAGGCGTAGATCCCGACCTCGCCATCGGCTTCGATCGCCCGCGGCTCACCGCTGAGCGTGTCCCTGATCCGTACCTCGCGCATCGCGAGGCGAGGTTAGATCAAAACGTGCGGTAACCGGCCGTCGGAGCGGGTGACTCGCTGCGCAGCCACTCAGGCGCCGTCTCCTCAGCCGCAGCCTGTGCCTCGCGCTTGGCCCGGTTGACCGTGGCCTTGATCTCGTCCTCGGAGGCCTCCCGGGCCCGCTCCTCGCGCTTCTGGGCCTGGATGCGGATGCGGTCGGACTCGGCCCGCAGCTGGTCCTCGGCGCGGGCACGGGCGGCTTCCTCGGCCTCCCGCTCGACCTTCTCCAGAAGTTTGCGGACGCTCTCCTCGGCCTCGCGACGAACGTCCTCGGTCCCCTCCATCACCCGCTTCTCGATCTCGGTCTCCAGGCGCACCGCGGTCTCATGCGACTGCTCGGCCCGGATCTCCGCGTCGGAGGCGCGCTGCTCGGCGGCGGCAACCCGGCGGTCGGCCTCGCCCTGAATCTCTTCGGCGGCCGCATTCACGCGGCGCTCGACCTCCGCCTCCAAATCCTCCGCCGCAGCGGCGATCTTCGCGTTGGCCTCCTCGCGGGCGCTATCGGCCGCCTTCTCGGCCGCCTCGCGCGCCTTCGCGGTCTCGGCGACCAGCTGCTCGCGCTCGCCCTGAGAGCGCAACTGCAGCTCCTCGAAAGCCTTCTCGGCCCGGTCGCGCGCCTGCTCGGCGGCGGGAATCCGCGCCTCGGCCTCTCGCCGCGCCTTGCGCTCGGCGCCAATCCGCTCGCGGCCCTCGGCGGAGAACTTGCTGAGCGTCTCCATCGCCCGCTGCTTCACCTCGGCGCCGACGCGGTCGGCGCGCTCCTCAGCGGCGGTAACGCGCTCCTCGCTGACCCGCACCCACTCGAGCGCCTGCTGCGCAACGCCCTCGATCTCGCGGCCCGCATCGCCAACCGCCTTCAGCTGCCTCGCCGGATCCCTCATCCCCAGGCAACCTACTATGGCCAGCGGCGGGCACACCACCCATGCCGCAACCGCTTTCGCCGCAATTTGCGGCGCCCTCCCCGGACCCCCATGCACTTTGTCACCCACAGGGTTACAAAGTGCAAACGAGGGCTGACGATCAGCTGGAGCGCTCGCCCTCGCGGGCCTTGAGATCGCGCTTCAGCACCTTGCCGGTGGCGTTGCGCGGGAGCTCTTCGAGGAACTCGATCTCGCGCGGGGACTTGTAGGAGGCGAGGTTGGCCTTGACGTGGGCGGTCAGGTGCTCGGAGCCGATCTCCGCCCCCGACTCGATCACGACGAAGGCCTTCAGCCGCTGCCCGAACTCGGCGTCCTCGACCCCGATCACCGCCACCTCGACGACCCCGTCGAAGTCGGCGATCAGGTCCTCGACCTCGCGCGGGAACACGTTCTCGCCCCCGGAGACGATCATCTCGTCGTCGCGACCGTCGACGAAGAGGCGCCCCTCGGAGTCGATGTGGCCGACGTCGCCGCTGGAGAGCAGGCCGTCGATCACCTCCTTGCCGCCGCCACCCGTGTAGCCCTCGAAGGACATGTCGTTGCCGACGAAGACGCGCCCGACAGAGCCCTGGGGGACCTCGCGGCCCTCCTCGTCGTACAGCCGCACCTTGGTGCCGCGCGGCGGCCGGCCGGCGGTGCCGGGGGCGGCGCGCAGTTCCTCCGGGGTGGCGACGGTCGCGTAGGCGACCTCGGTCGAGCCGTAGAGGTTGTAGACCGTGTCACCGAAGCGGTCCATCCAGGCGATCGCCAGCTCACCCGGCAGCGCCGAGCCGGAGAGCGAGGTGATCCGCAGTGAGGAGAGGTCGTAGCTGTCGAGCGTCTCGTCGGGCAGGCCGAGGATGCGCTGGATCATCACCGGCACCGCGCCCAGCACCTGGGCCCGGCTGCCCTGCACCGCGCGCAGCGTCTCCTCCGGGTCGAAGCGGCGCCGCAGCACCAGCGTCGAGGCGGTCGGCAGGCTCATCACGAAGTGGAAGAAGCCCCAGGAGTGAAAGAGCGGGGCCGCGACCATGATCGTCTCGCGACTGCGGAAGGGAATGCGGTCGATCAGCGCCGCCAGGGTCAGCAGCCCGTCGGGGCTGGAGCGCTGGGCGCCCTTCGGGGTCCCGGTGGTGCCCGAGGTGAGGATGATGAAGCGGGGTTTGTCCGGCGGCGGCTTGCGGTTGGACTCGTCGCCGGCCGCGATCAGCTGCTCCAGCGTCACCTCGCCGCCGGCCTCGGCCTCCTCGTCGCACCAGGCGACGACCCGGTCCACCGAGTCATCCACGCCCTCCAGGAGACCGGCGAACTCGGCGTCATAGACGAGCGCCTTCGGGCCCTCGCGGCGAGTCACCTCGGCTAGCTGCGGGCCGGCGAACATCGTGTTCAGGTAGAGCGCGCTGGCGCCGAGCTTGGCCGCCGCCAGGGTCGCCTCGAGGAAGCCGCGGTGGTTGCGGCACATGATCCCGACCCCGTCGCCGTACCCGATCCCCATCGCCGCGAAGGAGTCGGCGAGGGCATTGGAGCGGCGGTGCAGGCGCTCGAAGCTGATCGAGCCGAGTTCGTCGATCACCGCGATCTCGTGCGGGTGGTGGATCGCCGCGGTGGCGATCCCGGTCGCCGGCGAGGCGCCCCAGCGCAGGAAGGTGGAGCCGATCTTGACCGCCTTGTCGGGGCGGGTCGGGGCGAGGATCCCAGCCTCGTGCAGGACCCTGGCCTCGAAGACCGAGTCAGCGACGGAGGCCCCCAGCCCGGACAGTCTCTCGCTCAATGCCGTCATCGAATTGTGCAGACTATTGGCTCTGGACGGTGGCGACCGCAATGCAGGCGATTCCCTCGCCACGGCCGATCCAGCCCATGCCCTCGTTGGTCGTCGCCTTGACGCTGACCCGGGCCGAAGTCGCCTCGCCTAGCACCCGCTCCATCTCTCCCTTGTAGGGGCCGAGACGCGGCTGCTCGCAGATCACCGTCGCATCGACGTTGACGATCGCGCCGCCGATCGTGCCGACCGCGGTGCGCAGCAGGTCGATCGAGTCGGCGTCGCGCCACTGCTCATCCTCGGGCGGGAACAGGGTGCCGATGTCGCCGCCGCCGGCGGCGCCGAGAATCGCGTCGATCACCGCGTGGGTGAGGACGTCGGCGTCGGAGTGCCCGTCTAGCCCCTGCTCGTGCTCGATCTCGACCCCGCCGAGGACCAGCTTGCGGCCGGGGGCGAAGCGGTGGCTGTCGTACCCGATCCCGACCATCGTCAGGAGACCCTGCTGCCAAGCGGGACGAGCCGGCGCTGGCGCCGCTCGAAGACGCATATCTCCTCCACTCCGAGGCTGTCGAGGAACACGACCGCGCGGTCATATTCGTAGCCGACCTGCTGCGGCAGGTGGGCGTCGGAGGAGAGCGCGAAGCAGGCGCCGGCCTCGACGCACATCTCGGCGAAGGCGCGGGACGGGTAAAGCTCGCCAACCGGCTTGCGCAGGCCGGCGGTGGAGATCTCGACCGCGATCCCGGTCTCGGCGATCGCCTCGACCGCGGGCTCGTAGAAGCGGCGCAGGTCCTGCTCGGGCAGCGGCCGGGCGCGGCCCCAGACCTTGACCAGGTCCGGGTGGGCGAGGATGTCGAAGAGGCCGGAGCGGGCGCACTCGGCGAGCGCCTCGAAGTAGCGCCGCCAGATCTCCTCGGCGTCGGCGCTGCCCTCCCAGACGTCGAAGCCCTCGTGGTCGACGGCGGCGTCGCCCTCGCCGATGAAGTGGACCGAGCCGACGACGTAGTCGAAGTCGCGCGCTCCCAGCAGCGCCGCGGCGCGCTCTTCGGCGCCGGGGACATGGTCGCACTCGATCCCCAGCTTCAGCGGCGTAGAGCGGACGAACTCGCAGTAGGCATCGATGTCGTCGACTGCGTTCTCGACCCAGAGGGGGTGACTCCAGAGGTCGAGGGCCTGGCGGAAGCGGTAGACGTGCTCGGAGACGCCCAGCTCCTCGATCCCGGCGGCAGCGGCGGCCTCCAGGTAGATCTCGACGTTCTCGGCAGTGAAGTAGCGCTCGAACTCGGTCCCGGGATCATCCGGGCGCAGGTGCAGGTGGTAGTCGGTAAGCATGCACCGAGCCTAGGGAATTCCGCCGGCCAGGGGCCGTGGATACCCTTGCGGGGATGGCCCCTCAGCTGCGCTCGCTCGCGATCCTCGCGCTCGCCTTCGCCGGCGGCACGGCGCTGGCCGAGCTGCTCGGAGCGGCCAACCTCGGCGTCGCCTTCGGGGTCGGCCAGCTGACCTTCGCCGCGGCGCTGGTCTGGGTGCTGATGAGCGACCGCCGCTCAGGCGCGGCCTGAGGCAGCGCGGTCGGCGAGCACCAGCGCGGCCAGGTGCAGGTCGTGCGGCGTCGTCACCTTGAGGTTTAGCCCGGTCGGGTGGACAAGCACCCTCCCCCCTACCTGCTCGACCAGCATCGCCTCGTCGGTGGCGGCGTCGCGTGAGGCGTCGTCGACCGCCATCGCCCCGCGCAGCGCCTTGGTCCAGAACAGCTGCGGCGTCTGCGCCCCCCAGAGGCCGTCGCGGTCCACCGTGTCCTCCACGGCTCCCGCGGCGACCCGCTTGACGGTGTCCGCAATCGGGGCGGCGGCGATGATCCCGGCCGCGTCGGGGTCGGCCTCGAGGGCGACGACCATGTCCTCGACCAGCGCCGGGGTCAGGAGCGGCCGGGCGGCGTCGTGGATCGCGACCAGGTCGGTCTCGACCTCGCGCAGGGCGTTGGCCACGGATTGCGAGCGGGTGGCGCCGCCGGTGACGACCTCGAGGCCCTCGCCGTGCAGCTCCTCCTCGTGCCCGGGAGGGGCGGCGAGGAGGATCGCGTGCACGGACTCGCAGGCCCGGAAGGCCGCAACCGACCAGGCCACCATCGGCCGCCCCGCAATCGGCACAAGGGCCTTCGGGCCGCCGGCTCCGAGGCGATCCCCGGAGCCGGCAGCCGCGATGACCGCGGTTACAGCGGGTGCTCTAGGCGGACGCCGTGGCGGCGAAGCGGTCCTCCAGCAGCCCGTCGAGATATTCCTCCGCGCCGTCCTCGTCTTTGTCGAGCGCGTACATGAACTCCGAGGCGAGGATCTTCTTCGCCCGGGTGTACATCTGCTTCTCCCCGGTCGAGAGGCCCTTCTCCATCTCGCGCAGGGCGAGGTTGCGGACGACCTCGGCCAGCTCGAAGACGTCGCCGGTCTTGATCTTCTCGCGGTTGTACTTGAAACGCCGGTTCCAGTTCTTCGGCATCTCCGAGACGTCGTCGGTCAGGACAGCTGTGACCTTCTTGATTTCCTCCTCGTCGATGACCCGCCGCAGGCCCGCTTTGCCGGCGTTTTCGCAGGGGACCATCACGGTCAGCTCGTTGTGGAGGATTTTGATGGTGAGGTACTCGCGTTCCTCGCCCATCAGCTCACGGGTCTCTTTGGTCAGCACCAGGCCAGCGCCGTGGTGGGGGTAGACGACCTTGTCGCCGATCTCGAAGTCGCAGACGTATTCGACGTCCTCATCGAAGACGGCGTCAATAGTGGCCTCGTCTAGCTCAGGAATCGGTGGCTCCTTTCGTCAATTTCCGACGGCTACGCCGTCAGCTCTGCAAGTACCGGTCGACCAGATCGACCTCCTGGAGCCGGCGCAGGCCCTCGCGGATGTCCTTGGCCCGGGTGGGGCCGACTCCGTCGACGGCTGCGAGGTCGGTGTCAGAGGCCGCCAGGACCTCCTCCAACCCGCCCAGCTCGTGGGTGATCTTCTGGACGACAAGCTTGGGGATGCGGGGGATCCGGCCCAGCACGCGATAGCCGCGCGGGGCGACGGGGAAGTCGAGCGTGTTGAGCTTGCGGTCGTAGCCGAGCAGCTCAGCCAGGCGCCCGAAGTCGAGCACGTCCTGGTGGGGCATCCGGCCCAGCGCCTGCAGCACCGCGGTCAGGTTGCCCTCGGAGTCCTCGACCGAGTAGTCGCGGATCAGCGCAGTCTTGTCGGCGGCGACGCCGACCATCGTCTCCTCCAGCTGCATCTCGATCAGCCGGCCCTCGGTCCCAAGCTCGACGATGTAGCGCTCGACCTCGACCGCCATCCGGGTCACCAGCTCGGCCCGCTGCAGGGCGGCGAGGGCGTCGTGGAGGACGCCGCCGCCCTCGAACTCGAGCACGGTGAGGCGGGCCGAGACCTGGTCCAGGCGCTCGCGGTACTTCTCCAGGGTCGCCAGGCCCTGGTTGGCTTTGGCCAGCACCGCGGGGATGTCCTGCAGGATGTACTTGGTCCCCTCGACGTAGAGGGAGACGACGTCGCGGCGCTGGGAGATCGCGATCACCAGCGCCGTCGTCTGTTTGGAGACGCGCTCGGCGGTGCGGTGGCGGGTGCCGGTCTCCGAGCTCAAGATCGTCGGGTCCGGCATCAGCTGCACGTTGGCCCAGGCAATCTTCGTCGCCTCGCTGTTGAGCACGATCGCCCCGTCCATCTTCGCCACTTGGTAGAGCATCGCCGGCGTGTAGTCGACGTCGAGCTTGATGCCGCCGGACAGCAGATGGGAGACGTCCTCGAGGTCGCCGACCACCAGCAGGCCGCCCGTCCGCGAGTGAACGATGTTGTCGATGCCCTCACGCAGCGCGCCGCCTGGGGCGACCACGTCGAGGGCCCTCAGTAGGCGGGGATCCTGGCGTTCTGAAAGCTCTTGAAGCTCATCCCCGGACAATGAAGGCATCCCGTCAAGGATGGCAAAAAGCGCTCTGGAATGCGGTCTGCCCATATCCGAGTGGACAGGTCGGAATGGTGATTGTCAAGCGCGCGGTTCCTTTTTGGCGCCCAGCGCGAAAAAGGAACCGCTAGAGATGGAAGCGGCGGTGGTGCTGATGGTGATGCATCTGCTCGGGCGGCGGATCGGCTACGGGCGAGTCGGGGTCGCGGACGAAGGCCCAGGTGAGGGCGGCGCCGAGGGCGCAGAGGACGACTACGACCCAGGTCGAGTCGGCGACGGCGTCGGCGAAGGAAGTGCCGCCGCCGAGCAGGGAGTGAAAGACGGCGCCGCTGGCGGCCAGGGCGACGGCGCCCGCGACGAGCCGGTCCATCGCCAGCACCCCGGCCGCGATCCCAACCTTCTCCGCCGGCATCGCCGCCATCGCCGCGGTTGACATCGGCGCGTAGACGAAGCCGAGCGCGATCCCGAACAGCAGGTACCCCACCAGCAGCAACCCGTAAGGAGTCGAGCCGTCGATCTGGGTGAGGACGAGCAGGCCGAGGGTTCCGAGCACCATCCCCGTCGTCATCAGCCGCCGCGCGGAGAAGCGGGCGATCAGCCGGCCCGAGAAGGGCGAGATGAAGATCATCGGCACCGTGATCGGGAGAATCAGCAGCCCGCTCTCCACTGCCGAGTGCCCACGCGCGTCCTGCAGGTACTGGGGCTGGAAGAACATCACCGCCCAGTAGGAGCCGACCAGGGCGAAGGCGGCGGCGCTGGCACCGAAGTAGGGGCGATTGCGAAACAGCGTCAGGTCGACCAGCGGGTCCCCCACCCGGCGCTCGAGCCGGGCGAAGGCGAAGAGCAGCGCCGCACCGGCGAGCCCGACCGCAATCGCCGGCGTCCCCCAAGCGTCGGCCTCGACCAGGGCCAGCACGACCGCGAAGAGCCCGGTGCTGAGCAGCGCCAGGCCGCTCCAGTCGATCCGCGTTCCGGAGCCGGGGTCGGTCGACTCTGACGCCGCCGCCGCCATGATCGCGATCCCGAGCGCGGCGATCGGGACGTTGATCCAGAAGATCGCGCGCCAGTCGACTTCGATTAGCGCCCCGCCGGCCAGCGGCCCGATCGCCAGCGCCACGGCGGAGACGGCGGCCCAGACCCCAAGCGCGCTCGCCTGCTCGGCCTTTCCCGGGAAGACGTTGCAGATGATCGCCAACGAGAGCGTCAGCATCGGCGCCGCCCCCACGCCCTGGACGACCCGTCCGGCGATCAGCATCTCTGGGCTCTGCGCCAGCCCCGAGAGCACCGAGCCGGCAGCGAAGATGACCATGCCGATCAGGAAGGCGCGCTTGCGGCCGAACATGTCGCCAAGCCGCCCGGCGCTGATCACAAGGATCGCGATCGTCAGCAGGTACCCGTTCAGCATCCACTGCAGAGCCTCTGGCGTAGCCCCGAGATCGTGATGAATCACCGGCAACGCCAGAGCAACCACCGTCGAATCCAGCATCAGCAGGAAGAGGCCGGCGCAGGCGCCTGCGAGCGTCCACCACTTGCGGTCCATTCCGCTGACGCTATCCCGCCCCGCGGCGGCGCTGCTCAGTGCGTGGCGACGAGGTCGCGGGCGGGGTCTATGCCCCAGCGCTCGCCGACCGCGGCGAGGTCGGCGTCGAGAGGCCAAGCGTCGGCGCGCTCATCGCCCTCGTGGACGGGAGAGCCGCCCTTCAGCTTCATACAGCCGGCGTTGTCGCCGATCGCGCGGATCGCGGCCACGTCCTCCTCGCTCAGCCGCTGCTCCGCCGGCATCTTCGCCAGTTCCACCCGCTTCGCCTCGATCGGGCAGGCGCCCTCGCCGATCTCCTGGATCAGGGTCGGCGCCACCGACTCGACCGCCGGGTGGGCGAGGTTCCACTGGCAGGCGAGCTGGATCGGGGTCAGCTTTGCCCGTTCGGCGATCGGCAGCAGCCGCTCCAGCTTCTCCAGGCCGGCCTCGATCCAGCCGGCGGGGCGGAACTTGCGGTGGTCGCGCTCGGCCAGCTCGGTGTCGGCCCGCAGGTCGCCCCAGAAGAGGCCGCCGTAATCGACCACCCGGGTCAGGACCTTGACCTCGTGGCGGGCGGCGGCGTCGAGGCAGAGCTCGCCCGGCCAGGGCTCGAGCGGGTTGAGGATCACCATCGCCCAGTCGATGCGGTCGCCGAAGCGCTCCAGGCAGGAGATCAGGTCGAGGGTGAAGCCGTTCGCCGGCCCCGGGGCGACGCCGATCCGGTCCGTCAGCCCCGCCTCCCGCAGCGCCACCATCCCGTCCCAGACCACCTCGCTCGAGTAGCCGGCGCGGTCGGGGTTGTGCAGGAGCAGCAGGTCGAAGCGGTCAGCGCCGATCCGTTCCAAGCTCGCCTCGGTCGCCATCCGCAGGTAGCTCCCGTACTGGTCGGGCTTGCGCAGCCGCGGGTCGGTGAAGCGGGGGAAGCCCTTCGCGCCTTCGCGCTCGCCCTCGTAGAAATCGTGGCCGACGGCGCCGACCAGGCTGTAGTCCTCGCGCGGGACTCCGGTCAGTGCCCGTCCGAGCACGCGGTCGGCCTCGCCCTGGCCATAGGCGTCGGCGGTGAGGACGGTCTCGATCCCGCCGCCCGGGCGCAGCAGCGCCTCCAGCCGCTCCTCCTCGATCGCCGCACCGAAGTGCAGGAAGCGACCGCCGCTCCAGGTGCCGACGGCGGTGCGGCCGGGCTCGCTCACCTGGCGCTCCGGCTCAGGACTCGGTGTCGGCGTGCGGAGCCGAGCCCTCGTCGGGCGCGGAATCGCCGCTCTCGCCGCTGGACTCGCCCTCGCCGCCCTCGCTCTTGGCGCCGACGCCGACCTTCTCGCGCTCGGGCTTCTCCGGCGCCTTCGCGGCCGGTTTCTTCGGCGCGATGATCTCCAGGCTGAGCGGTTTGTCCTCCTCGTCGCCGGACTCGTCGCGGGCGACCATCACCGTCGAGCCGGGGGTCATCTGGCCCTGGCGCAGGACTTCGTCGGCCAGCGGGTCCTCGATGTAGCGCTGGATCGCGCGGCGCAGCGGACGCGCGCCCATCGAGGGGTCCCAGCCTTTGTCGACCAGGAGGTCCTTGGCCTCGTCGGTCAGCTCCAGCTGCAGTTCGTGCTCGGCGACCTGGACGCGGACGCGGGCGATCATCAGGTCGATGATCTCCTTCACCTCGTCCTTCGCGAGCTTGTGGAAGACGATCACCTCGTCGATCCGGTTGAGGAACTCGGGCCGGAAGACTTTTTTCAGGTCGCTCATGATCCGGTTCTTCATATCGCCGTAGGACATGCCGGTCTCATCGGAGACGGTGAACCCGATCGAGGTGTTCTTCGAGATCTCCGAGGCGCCGATGTTCGAGGTCATGATCACGATCGCGTTGCGGAAGTCGACCGTGCGCCCCTGAGCGTCGGTGAGGCGTCCGTCCTCGAGGATCTGCAGGAGGATGTTGAAGACGTCCGGGTGCGCCTTCTCGATCTCGTCGAGCAGCAGCACCGAGTACGGCTTGCGGCGCACGGCCTCGGTCAGCTGGCCGCCCTCGTCGTAGCCGATGTAGCCCGGGGGCGAGCCGACCAGGCGGCTGACCGCGTGCTTCTCCATGTACTCGGACATGTCGATCCGGACCATCGCCTCCTCGTCGCCGAAGAGGAAGTCAGCGAGGGTGCGCGCGAGCTCGGTCTTGCCGACCCCGGAGGGGCCGAGGAAGATGAACGAGCCGGCCGGGCGCTTCGGGTCCTTGATCCCGGCGCGGGAGCGGCGAATCGCTTTGGAGACGGCGGTGATCGCGACCTCCTGGCCGATCACGCGCTTGTGCAGTTCCTCCTCCATGCGGATCAGCTTCTTGGTCTCCGCCTCGGTCAGTTTGAAGACGGGGATGCCGGTCCACATCGAGACGATGTCGGCGATCTCCTCTTCGCCGACCACCGGGCGCTCGCCGTTCTCGCCCTCGGCCCACTCGTCTTCGAGCTGGCGCTTTTTCGTCGTCAGCTGACGCTCGGTGTCGCGCAGGTTGGCGGCCTTTTCGAACTCCTGGGCCTCGATCGCGGCCTCCTTGTCACGCCGCGTCGTCTCGATTTCCTCCTCGAGATCGCGATAGACAGGCGGCGTCGACATCGACTTGATGCGCATCCGCGAGCCGGCCTCGTCGATCAAGTCGATCGCCTTGTCGGGCAGGAAGCGGTCGGAGATGTAGCGGTCGGCGAGCTCGGCGGCGGCGGCCAGCGCCTCGTCGTTGATCGTCACCCGGTGGTGCTGTTCGTAGCGCTCGCGCAGGCCCTCGAGGATCCGCACCGTGTCCTCCGGGGAAGGCTGGTCGACCTTGATCT
This sequence comes from Solirubrobacterales bacterium, assembly GCA_036277915.1. Taxonomy (GTDB): domain Bacteria; phylum Actinomycetota; class Thermoleophilia; order Solirubrobacterales; family 70-9; genus VAYN01. Next base: position 22,426 of record DASUMA010000008.1, on the reverse strand, counting down.
GGGCGAAGCGGCGCTCCAGCGCCGAGTCGCGCTCGAGGTACTTGCGGTACTCGTCGAGCGTGGTCGCGCCGATCGTCTGCAGCTCACCGCGGGCCAGGGCCGGCTTCAGGATCGAAGCGGCGTCGATCGCGCCCTCGGCAGCGCCTGCGCCGACCAGGTTGTGGAGCTCGTCGATGAAAAGAATGATGTCGCCGCGCTGGGTGATCTCTTTCATCACCTTCTTCAGCCGCTCCTCGAACTCGCCGCGGTACTTGGAGCCGGCGACCAGGGCGGCCAGGTCGAGCGTGTAGATCTGCTTGTTCTTCAGCAGCTCCGGGACCTCGCCTTTGTTGATGCGCGCGGCCAGACCCTCGACCACGGCGGTCTTGCCGACGCCGGGCTCGCCCAGCAGCACCGGGTTGTTCTTGGTGCGGCGGGAGAGGATCTGCATGATCCGCTCGATCTCGGTCTCGCGACCGATCACCGGGTCGAGCTTGCCCTCCTCGGCGAGGCGGGTGAGGTTGCGCCCGAACTGGTCGAGCAGTTTCGAAGACTTTTTGCCCTCGCCCTGACCACCGCCGCCACCGCTGCCCTGGCGGCGCCCGCCGGGGCCGGAGAGCATCCGGATCACCTCGTTGCGGATCTTGTCCGAGTCGGCGTCGAAGTCGAGCAGGATGCGGGCGGCGACGCCCTCGTTCTCACGCACGAGGCCGAGCAGGATGTGCTCGGTGCCGATGTAGTTGTGGCCGAGCGAGAGCGCCTCGCGCAGCGCCAGCTCCAGAACCTTCTTGGCGCGCGGCGTGAACGGGATCTGGCCGGAGGTGACCTCCTCGCCCGAGCCGACGATCCGGACAACCTGCGAGCGCACGCGTTCGACGGTGATGTCGAGGGACTCGAGGACGCGGGCGGCGAGCCCCTCCTCCTCACGCAGAAGCCCGAGCAGGATGTGCTCGGTGCCGATGTAGTTGTGCTTGAGCGTCCGGGCCTCCTCCTGCGCTAGGACGACGACCTGGCGAGCCCTCTCAGTGAATCGCTCGAACAAATGAATCCTCTTCTTGGTCGAACCCGGCTGGACCGAGTTAGTACCGGCAGACGCTCCATCGATATCGGTATGCGTCCTTGTGTGCCTTAACTCTACCGGGCGAGGCTGCCCGGCTCGCGGCCCCACTCAGCCGCTAAGAGCGGGAATTCAGCGTGCGCCACGCACACTCGGGGGCCGGAATCAGCTCTTCATCGCTGGGAACAGCAGCACTTCGCGCAGGCTCTGGACCCCGGCCAGCATCATCACCAGCCGGTCGATGCCGAGCCCGACGCCGCCGGTCGGCGGCATTCCCTGCTCCAGCGCCTCGATGAAGACCTCGTCGTAGGGCTGCGCCTCTTCGTCGCCGCGCTTGCCCTCCTCGGCCTGCTGCTCGAAGCGGCGGCGCTGCTCGTCGGGGTCGTTCAGCTCGCTGAAGGAGTTGGCGATCTCGACCCCGCCGGCGAACGCCTCCCAGCGCTCGACCACGCCCGGCTCGGAGCGGTGTGCCTTGGCGAAGGGCGAGAGCTCGGTCGGGTAGTCGAAGAGGAAGGTCGGCTGCACCAGGCCCGGCTCGACCTCGCGCGAGAGCAGCCCATCGACCAGCTTGCCCCAGCCCTCGGTCGGGTCTGGCTCGGTCCCGATAGCCGCCGCCAGCGCCTCCCGGGTCGGGTGCTCGGCGATGTCGATGCCGGCCCGCTCGAGGATCGACTCGCGCAAGGTCAACCGCCGCCAGGGCGGCGCGAAGTCGATCTCGACGTCCCCCCTCTTCACCTTGGTCGTGCCGAGCACGCGCTCGGCGACCTCGGAGACCAGCAGCTCGAGGTCGTGCGCCGTCTTCTCGTAGTCGGCGTATGCCTCGTACCACTCCAGCATCGTGAACTCGGGGTTGTGCTTGTGCGAGACGCCCTCGTTGCGGAAGTCCTTGCCGAGCTCGTAGACACGGTCAATGCCGCCGACGACAAGCCGCTTCAGGTAGAGCTCGGTCGCGATCCGCAGGTAGAAGTCGCGGTCGAGCTGGTTGTGGTGGGTGACGAAGGGACGCGCCAGGGCTCCGCCGTAGAGCGGCTGCAGGACCGGCGTCTCGACCTCGACGTAGCCGTGGTCGTCAAGCCAGCGGCGGATCTCGGAGACGGTGCGGGCGCGGACGCCAAAGACGCGCCGGCTCTCCTCGTTCGCCATCAGGTCGAGCTCTCGGCGGCGGAACCGGGTCTCGGTGTCCTCGAGGCCGTGGAACTTGTCGGGCGGCGGGCGCAGGCTCTTGGCCAGGAGGCGCCAGCGGTCGAGCGCCAGCGAGAGCTCCCCCCCGCGCCGGGTCGCCATCGCCGTGCCCTCGACCCCGACGATGTCGCCGAGGTCGAGCTCGACCAAGAGCTTGTAGGCCTCCTCGCCGAGCAGGTCCTCGCGGGCGTGCAGCTGGATCTCGCCGCTGCCGTCGCGGAGGTCGAGGAAGCAGGCCTTGCCGTGGCCGCGGCGAGCGACCAGGCGGCCGGCGACGCGGTGGCGGGACTCGGTCTCGATCCCCGGCGCCAGCCCCTCGTGCGCCACCCGCACCTCGGCGATGTCCTCTCGCTCGGAGAACTCGTGCGGGAACGGGTCGATCCCCGCGTCCCTTATGCGCCCGAGCTTCTCGCGCCGGTCGCGCAGTACGTCGGAGAGCTTTGGCTGCTCGTCGGGCTCGCTCATCGAGGGCGCGAGCCTATCGACCGTCAGGCTTTCTCAATCTTGGTGATTTTGAGTTTCTTCTTCGGGCCGCGCGGAACCTCGACTGTGACCACGTCGTTGCGCTTGCGCCCGACCAGGGCCTTGCCGATCGGCGACTCGTTGGAGAGCTTGTGCTCGACCGGGTTCGCCTCGGTGGAGCCCACGATCTGGAATTTCTGCGAGTCGCCAGTTTTCTGGTCTTTCACGTGGACGACCGAGCCGAAGCCGACCTCCTCGGTGTTCAGCGCCTTCTCGTCGATCACCGTCGCCCGCCGCAGCCGCTCCTCGAGCTGGGCGATCCGGCCCTCGAGCAGGGCCTGTTCGTTCTTCGCGTCGTCGTATTCGGCGTTCTCGGAGATGTCGCCGAATTCGCGCGCCTCCTTGATCCGCGCCGCGACCTCGCGGCGTTTGGTCGTCGAGAGGAACTCGATTTCCTCTTTCAGCTTCTCTAGCCCCTCGGGGGTGATGACAGCCTGACGACTCACTAACGACCTCGCTTTGGTGGGTTGTGGGGCCGGCAAACCGGCTCCCAGAGCGAAAAAACGCGCCCCGATGCGGCTTTTGCACGCCACACCCAGGCACGGAGTCGCGGGATTATAGCGATGGCCCACGCCCGTTCAAGGGTTCGCTCAGAAAGTTTCTAAGCAACGGCAGCGGGGGTGGCCAGGCCGGCGATCAGAACCCGCGCGCGGGGCAGGTCGGCACTGCGCTGCAGCTCGTCCACAACCTCGGCCGGCGCCTCCAGGCGCTGCGTGTACCAGGGGTAGAACTTGCGCAGGTAGCGCTGGGCCCGCTCAGTCCCGATGTGCTCCTCGGCCCGGTCGACCACCCAGAGCAGCTCGGCGACCACCTCGGCGCGCGCCGGCGGCTCGGCCCGGCGGCCGGTCAATTCCTCAAACAGCCAGGGGTTGCCGAGCGAGCCGCGGGCGATCATCACCGCGTCGGCCCCGGACTCCTCGTAGGCCGCGCGGGCCGCCTCGGCGTCGCTGAGCCCACCGGAGACGATCACCGGCACCGCAACCCGTTCGGTCAGCTCCCGGGTCAGGGCGTAGTCGGGCTGGCCCTTGTGGCCCTTGGTCGCCGCCCGCGGGTGGAAGGCGATCGCAGCCACCCCAGCCTCCTCGGCCAGCCGCACCGCGAGCTCGAAGCCGGAGCGGTCGCCGGCCTCGATTCCCGAGCGCAGCTTCACCGTCACCGGTAGGCCGCTGCCCTCGGCGGCGCCGCGGGCGAGCGCCAGGGCGAGCTCGGGGTCGCGCAGCAGCTGCGCGCCGGCGCCGGTACGGCGCACCTTCGGCACCGGGCAGCCCATGTTGATGTCGATCAGGTCGGCCCCCGCCTTCGCCGCGATCTCCGCGCCCGAGCGCATCACCTCGGCGTCGTGGCCGAACAGCTGCACCGAGACCGGGTGCTCATCGGGGTGGATCCGCATCAGGTCGCGCAGGGTGCGCTCGTTGCGGTAGTGGAGGGCGAAGCTGGAGACCATCTCCGAGACCGCCAGGCCGGCGCCGTGGCGTTTGGCCTGCAGGCGCACGAACCAGTTGCCGATCCCGGCCAGCGGCGCCAGCAGGACGCGGTTGGAGATCGGGACGCCGCCGATCTCGAAGGGGTCCGTCAGCTGCGGGCGGCGCGAAGCGTTATCAGCGGTTGCGCTCATGGATCAGTCGCAGGCCGGTCAAGGTCAGCAGGTCGTCGACCTCGTCGATCGTCTCGGTGAAGGGGACGACGGTCGCGGCGTAGCCGCCGGTCGCCAGCACCCGCGGGTTCGGCAGCTCCTCTTCGATCCGGCGGACGATGCCGTCGATCAGGCCGGCGAAGCCGAAGATGAAGCCGGAGTTGATCGCCGCTCGGGTCGAGCGCCCGATCGCCTCCTGCGGCTCTTCGAGGTCGATCCGGGTGATCCGCGCGGCGCGTTCGATCAGGGCGCTGAGCGAGGGCGCGAGGCCGGGGCCGATCGCGCCGCCGAGGTACTCGCCCTCGGCGGAGACCGCGTCGATGTTGATCCCGGTGCCGAAATCGACGGAGACGCAGGCCTCGCCGACCCGGTCGTAGGCGGCGATCGCGTTGACGAGGCGGTCGGCGCCGACCTCGAGCGGGTTCTCGATCCGGATCGGCATCCCGGTCCTGACCCCGGGGCCGATCGTCAGGCAGCTGGCGTCGAGGTAGCGCGCGGAGAGCTCTTCGAACTGGCTCCCCAACGGCGGCACGACGGAGGAGACGCAGACCGCGTCGACGTCCTCGAAGGCGCAGCCGCTGAGCGAGAAGAGGCCGGCGATCCGCTCCGCCAGCTCGTCGCCGGTCGCCCCGGAGCGGGTCTGGAAGCGCCAGTGCTCGACCAGCTGGTCGCCGTCGAAGGCGCCCAGGTGGGTTTGCGTGTTGCCGACGTCGACCGCGAGGAGCACCGGCCGATTATTACGGCCGGATGAGGAGCAGTGGCGAACCGGCGTGTCCTGTGCATAGGATCGTGACGTGAACGCCCGCCTCTACGTGATCCCCGCCTCGCACCCCAGCATCACCACGCAGCTGATGCTGGACCACAAGGGCATTCCCTACAAGCGCAAAGACCTGCTGCCGGTGATCTCCAAGGTCGCCCTGCGCGCCATCGGCTTCCCCGGCACCAAGGTGCCGGCGATCAAGATCGACGGGGACAAGGTGCAAGGCTCGCGGCCGATCGCGCGGGAGCTGGAGCGACTGCGTCCCGAGCCCGCCCTCTTCCCGGCCGACTCCGAGAAGCGGATCGCGGTCGAAGAGGCCGAGCGCTTCGGCGACGAGGAGCTGCAGCACCCGATCCGCCAGATTCTCTGGTGGACGATCAGGCGCGACCGCTCCTCCCTGCGCAGCTACTCGGAGGGCGCCAAGCTGGGGATGCCGATCGGGCTGGCGGTGAAGACGGCGGCGCCGATCGTTGCCGCCTCGGCCCGCTTCAACGAAGCCAACGACGACAACGTCCGCCGCGACCTGGCGGCGCTGCCGGCGCTGCTCGACCGGGTCGACGCCTGGATCGCCTCCGGCATCCTCAACGGCCCCGAGCTGAACGCGGCCGACTTCCAGATCGCGCCCAGCCTCGGCCTGGCGCTGACCCTCGCGGACCTGCGCCCGGCGATCGAGTCACGTCCGTGCGCCGCGCTGGCCAAACGGCTCGTCCCGAACTACCCCGGCCACACTCCGCCGATCCTCCCGGCCGAGTGGCTGGAGCCGCTGCGCGGCCAGCCCGCCGCGGCCTAGAGCGAGCCAGCCGGGTCGACGCGCTCGCCCGCGGGCAGCGCCGCCAGCGCGTCCGCGAGACGGGTGCCGTCAGGGAGCGCCAGCCCGGGGTCGAGCTCGAGCAGAGGGACGAGGACGAAGCGGCGGCTCGTCACCTCACGGTGCGGCAGGGTGAGTCGGTCGGTCCGCATCTCGAGCTCTCCGAGCAGGAGCAGGTCGACGTCGAGTGGGCGCGGGCTGTGGCGGGGAACGTCGAAGCTGCGGCCGCGCTCGGCCTCGACCGCCTTGCAGGCGTCGAGCAGCTGCTCGGGCTCGAGCGCGGTGCGGATGCGGGCGGCGGCGTTGAGGAAGTCGGGCTGGTCGAGGATCTCGCCGACCGGCTCAGTCAGATAGGTGGAGGAGACCGCCTCCACCTCCACTCCATGCCCCGGCAGCAGCTCGATCGCCGCCCGCAGGTGGGCGGCGGGGTCGCCGACGTTGGAGCCGAGCCCGAGGTAGCCCGTGCGCACCGGGCCTACCCCTCGGTGGGCTCGTCGTCCTCGTCGACCGTGCGCTCCTGGGTGACCTCGATCGCAACCTCCTGGATCGCCAGCGGCAGCGGCGGCTCCGGCTTGGCGGCGCGAACGCGGACCGATTCGGAGCCGTAGCGCTCCATCATCCGCTCGCCGATCACCTGGGCGAGCCGCTCCAGGGTGCGGTAGCTGCGCTCGGTCGCGGCGAGGGCGACGATGTCGCAGACCTGGGAGTAGTCGACCGTGTCCTCGAGCCGGTCGGTGAGGACCGCGTCGCAGTCGGGCACGTCGAAGGAGATGTCGAACTCGAGCCGCTGCCCCACCTCCTGCTCGGCGTCGGAGACGCCGTGGTGGGTGTAGATCGAGAGGCCGCGAATCTCCACCTCGGCAGTGGATTCGATCCCGTTGCCGTGCGGTCCCTGGGACTCCATCGGGCCAAACCTACCCGAGAACCGCAGTGGCCATCTTCATCGCCTGGGCGACCTCGGCGACGTCGTGGACGCGCAGAACCGCGGCGCCCTCAGCTGCGGCGAGGACCGAGGAGGCGATGGTGCCGCCGAGCCGCTCGCCCGCGGGGGAGCCGTCGAGGCGGCCGATGAAGCTCTTGCGCGAGGTCCCGACCACCAGCGGGCGGCCGAGCCGGCGCAGCTCCGGCAGACGGCGCAGCAGCTCCAGGTTGTGCTCGGCGGTCTTGCCGAACCCGATCCCGGGGTCGAGCCAGATCTTCTCCTCCGCGATCCCGGCGGCCACCGCTGCCTGCAGGCGCTCGGCGAGGAAGGCCCCAACCTCGGCGACGACGTCGTCGTAGGTCGGGTCGCGCTGCATCGTCCGCGGGTCGCCGAGCATGTGCATGAGGACCACGGTGGCGCCGCGTTCGGCGCAGAGCGCCGCCATCCCGGGGTCGCCGCGCAGGGCGGTGACGTCGTTGACGATCGCTGCCCCGGCGTCGAGCGCCGCGGCGGCGACAGCAGCCTTCGAGGTGTCGATCGAGAGCTCCGCCCCACTCCCGGCGAGCCCAGCGAGGACCGGGATCACCCGGCGCAGCTCCTCCGCCTCACTCACCGGCTCCGCCCCCGGTCGCGTCGATTCACCGCCAACGTCGAGGATGGCCGCCCCGGCTTCAGCCAGCTCCTCGCCATGCGCGATCGCCGCCTCTGGGTCGAGGTACAGACCCCCGTCAGAGAACGAGTCGGGGGTCACGTTGACGACCCCCATGAGTTTCACGGCGAGGCTCAGCTTGCGTCGCCGCCGGCGAAACCCGGGCGGGGCCTGGGGTTCGGGCGGGCGCCCTCGCGGGCGGCGGGCTCGGGCTTTGCCTCGGGCTCGGCCGGCGCGGCCGGCTCCTCGTCGTCGGCGAAGACCTCGCTGGCGGGCTTGCCGTCGAGCAGCGCCGCGAACTGGTCGGCGTCAATCGTCTCCCGTTCCAACAGCAGCTTCGAGACCAGGTCGAGGTCGTCGCGGCGCTCGTTCAGCAAGCCCTTCGCGGTCTGGTGGGCGCCCTCGACGATGCGGCGGATCTCGTCGTCGATCTCGCGCGCGATCTCGTCCGAGTAGTCGGGCTCGGAGGAGAACTCGCGGCCGAGGAAGGGCTGGCCGCGATCGTGGCCGAAGACGCGCGGGCCGAGCCGCTCGGACATGCCGAACCGCATCACCATCTGCTTCGCCGTCTCGGTCACCTTTTCGAGGTCGTTGGAGGCGCCGGTGGTGATCTCGCCGAAGACGATCTCCTCGGCGGCGCGGCCGCCCAGGGTCATCGCCATCGTGTCGGTCAGCTCGGCGCGGGTGGTGAGGAACTTGTCCTCGCTGGGCAGGCTGATCGTGTAGCCGAGCGCCTGGCCGCGGCTGATGATTGAGATCTTGTGGACCGGATCGGTGTTCTCCAGCAGGTGACCGACGATCGCGTGGCCCATCTCGTGGTAGGCCGTGATCAGTCGCTCCTTCTCGCTCATCACCCGGGTCTTCTTCTCGGGGCCGGCGATCACGCGCATGATCCCCTCCTCAAGCTCCTTCATCGTGATCTCGCGGCTGCCGGAGCGGGCGGTCAGGAGCGCCGCCTCGTTGATCAGGTTGGCGAGGTCGGCACCGGTGAAGCCGGGGGTCTGGCCGGCCAGCGTGTCGAGGTCGATCTCGCGGCCCAGCGGCTTGCCGCGGGTGTGGACCTCGAGGATCTTCTTGCGGCCTTTGCGGTCGGGGCGGTCGACGACGACCTGGCGATCGAAGCGGCCGGGCCGCAGCAGCGCCGGGTCGAGGATGTCGGGCCGGTTGGTGGCGGCGATCAAGATGATGTTGTCCTTCATCTCGAACCCGTCCATCTCGACCAGCAGCTGGTTCAGGGTCTGCTCGCGCTCGTCGTGACCGCCGCCCATGCCGGCGCCGCGGTGGCGGCCGACGGCGTCGATCTCGTCCATGAAGATGATGCAGGGGGAGTTCTGCTTGGCCTGCTCGAAGAGGTCGCGGACGCGGCTGGCACCGACGCCGACGAACATCTCGACGAAGTCCGAGCCGGAGATCGAGAAGAAGGGCACCCCCGCCTCGCCGGCGACGGCGCGGGCGAGGAGCGTCTTCCCGGTACCGGGGGGCCCGTAGAGCAGGACGCCCTTGGGGATCCGGGCGCCGAGCGCCTGGAACTTCTTCGGGTTCTCGAGGAATTCCTTGATCTCCTCAAGCTCCTGCACGGCCTCGTCAACGCCAGCGACATCGCGGAAGGTGATTTTCGGAGCGTCGACCGACATCCGCTTGGCTTTCGATTTGCCGAAGTTCATCACCCGCGAGCCGCCGCCCTGCATCTGGTTCATGAGGAAGATCCAGAAGCCGAAGAAGAGGACGAAGGGCAGGATGTAAGTGAGCAGCGAGAGCAGGCTGGAGCCGCCGGTGCCGTGGACCTTGGTGACGGTGAGGCCGCCCTCCGCTTCGCCTTCTTCGAGGACTTTCAGCAGCGTCGGTTCGGTGTTCGGCGGGTAGCCGGTGGAGAAGCTTTCGCCGTTGGTCCGCTTTACGTCGAGGGTGCTGTCCTTGACGTTGATCGAGACTTCTTCGATCTTCCCGGTGGCGATCAGGCCCGTTTTAGGCGTGACCAATTCGGTGTAGGGGGGCGGCTCCGGGCTCGGGTCGTTGGTGATCACTTTCTGGGCGATGAACGCCAGGATCACGACCAGAAGGATCGGAAATGCCGCGCTTTTAAAGAAACGCCTCAAGGGAATAAATCAGCGTACCAGGGGGGAAATGCCGCTCAGTCCGCTAACGCGGCGACGTAATCAAGGTTGCGGTACCGCTGTGCATGGTCGAGGCCGTAGCCAATCGCAAACCGGTTAGGGATCTCAAACCCGATGTAACGGGGCGAGAGATCGACCCGCAGCCGCTCCGGCTTGGTCAGCAGCGCGCAGACCTCGAGCGAAGCGGGGTTGCGGGCGCGCAGGTTGCGCATCAGGTAGTGAAGGGTGAGGCCGGAGTCGATGATGTCCTCGACGATCAGCACATGGCGGCCTTCGATCGGCGCGTCGAGGTCCTTGAGGATGCGAACGACGCCCGAGGTATCGGTCTGGGAGCCGTAGCTGGAGACGGCCATGAAGTCGATCTCACAGGCGACGTCGATGCTGCGCATCAGGTCGGCGAGGAAGAGGACAGCCCCCTTGAGCACGCCAACCATGACCAGCTCACGGCCGTCGTAATCGCGGTTGATCTCGTCGCCGAGCTCGGCGACGCGGCGCTGCAAATCCTCTCTGCCGACGAGGACGTCGCCGATCGCGGGGTCGCTCACCGGCCGCAGTCTAGATATATGGGGACGAGCGGCTCAGTCGCGCTCGGCGCGGAGCACCCCGGCCTCGACCACGGCGCGGACGCCGCCGCCGAGATCGAGCTGGGCGCGGCCCGTGCGGCGCAGCGCCGTGACCTGCTCGGCGAAGCGGGCGGCGCCGGGGACCGGCCGCCCCGCCGCCCGGTCGGCGAGGCGCTGCAGGACGAGCCGCCGCAGCGCCGGCTGCAGCGCGGCCATCCGCGCCAGCTCGATGCGGCCGCGGCCGGCGCCGCCGGAGCCATCGAGCTCGGCGTCGACGAGGCGGTCGAGCACCTCGGCCTCGTCGCGTAGCAGCTCGGCGGTGCGCAGGACGTTGGCGGCGGCAGCCGGGTGGATTCGGGCGAGCTCCGGCAAGAGGCCGTGGCGGACGCGGTTGCGGGCGTAGGCCTCGCCGGCGTTGGTGCTGTCCTCGCGCCAGCCGAGCCCGCGCTCCTCGCAGTATGCCGTCGTCTCTTCCCGGGTGGTGCTGAGCAGCGGCCGGGCGAGGCTGCCGTCGCGGGGGCGCATGCCGAGGAGCGCGCGGCGGCTGGGCGAGGAGGCAAGGCGGTAGAGGATCGTCTCCACCTGGTCATCGGCGGTGTGCCCGGTGACGATCGTCGCCCCCTGCGGCAGCGCCACCTCGGCGGCTGCTGCGTAGCGCCTGTCCCTGGCCCAGGACTGGAGGTTTCCGGGGCCCTCAGGCCGGACCGGCCGCTCGACCACAAGCTCGGCCCCGAGACGGGAGCAGAGCTCAGCGCAGTGGGCCTCGTCTCCCCCAGCCTCCTCGCGCAGGCCGTAGTTCACATGGACGGCGGTGACCGCCTCCGACCCGCGCAGCAGCACCGCAACATCGAGCATGCAGACCGAGTCCCGCCCGCCGGAGAGCAGCACCACCAGCGGCGCCGGCGGCCCGACCAGCCCGCCGGCCTCGACCCGCTCCGCTACCTGCTCGGCGACCACGGGACGAGTCTAGGAGCGGGCCGCGTGGACGAGGAAGAGCTCGGTCGGGACCGGGAATCCCTTTAGAGAGACGCTGCCGATCGGCTCCAGGCCGAGCGCCTCGCGGTCGGCGATCGCGGCGGCGACGCGGTCGGTGACCAGGACCTCGCCGGCGAGGGCGCGGTTGACGACCCGATGGGCGAGGTTGACCTGGCTGCCGAAGTAGTCGCCGTCGCGGTAAACGGCCTCGCCGCAGTGGATCCCGACGCGCGGCCGCGGCCGCCGCGAGAAGCCGGCGATGAAGTCGACTGCCCACTGGGTCAGCGAGGCGGCGTCGGGCGAGACGACCATCACCTCGTCGCCGATCGTCTTCACGATCGTCGCCTCGCGCGGCAGCGTCGCCTCAACCGTGGCGATGAAGTTCTCAACCGCGTCGAGCGCCTCGATGTCGCCCTCTTCCTCGGTGTAGCGGGTGAACCCGGTGAGGTCGATGAAGCAGAGGGTGACAGTGACGTGGCCGAGCTCGATTTCGGCGGTGTCGAGGCCCTGGTCGGACTCCATGTGACCGACCACATCCTGCTCGAGGAAGTAGCGCAGGTAGCGGGTGTGCAGGTACTCGGTCAGGGGCGCCGCCAGCGGCAGGATGTCGGCGGCGAGGTCGCCCATCTCCTCCGCCATCTCCAGCTCCGGCACCGCGTCGCGGATCAGCGGCTCGTGCACGTAGAGGTGGAAGAGCCGCACCTCGGCGTCGGCGATCCGCCGCATCGACTGCGCGTAGACCCGCGCCAGCTGCAGGAAGGCGACCAGCGGGAAGCCCGCCGCCAGCACCCGGGCGCAGTGGCGCATCGCCGCCGCGTCCTCCGGGCTGAGGCTGCGCTCGCGGCCTTTCGGGGTACCGAGGATGGTGAGGATCCGCTCGACCAGCTCCGGCTCCATGCCGGTTTCGGCGGCAACCTCGGCGACGCTCAGGTACGCCTGCGCCTCCTGCTCGGAGAACAGCTCTTCGGCGAAGCCGAAGGCAAGCCGCCCCTCGCGCCCCGCCTCCCTCAGATCCTCGAGTGAGTACCCGCGCTCCCGCATCCGCGCCACTACCCGGGCCTGCGCCGCGGCGGTCGCCGTCCACCGCCCCCGCCGCACCGGCACGATCTTCTCCTCCGCCCAGCGTTTCAGCGTGCTCGCCGGAACTCCGGACCGGCGGGCTGCCTCGCTGAGAGATATCCGCTCGTCGGCCATGCCCGAGCGAGGCTAACCGCCGCCGAGGAGGGAGCGGGAAAATCCCTCCCCGGCGGCAGCGCTCCTACGTCGGAATCTCCGACTCCTCGTGCAGCTGGAGGACCTCGATGCCCCCCTCGCCGGTGCGGATGCGAATTGCCTCCTCGACCGGCAGCACGAAGATCTTGCCGTCGCCGACCTCGCCCGTGCGGGCGTGTTTGAGGATCGTCTCGACGACGACCGGCTTGTCTTTGTCCTCGACCACGACCTCCAGCTTGATCTTCGGCCGGACGTTGACGGTGAGGGTCGAGCCGCGGTAGCGCTCGACGATGCCCTTCTGGCGACCAGAGCCCTTGGCCTCGACGATCGACAGGGAGGGGAATCCCTTGTCGAGCAGCTCGGCCCGGATCGGCTCGAACGCCTCGTGGCGGATGAACGCCTCTATCTTCTTCATGCGTCCAGCCCTCCTAGGACTCAGTAGTGGTCATTGGACTTACGGCAGGCGCCGCGGGCGCCGCCGCCGGGGTCGGTGGCGGGGAGCCGAAAGCCAGCCCCGTCGAGTACTCCGGCTGCGGGATGAACTGCTCCGGGTACCCGTACATCCCGTGCTCGGAGATGTCGAGGCCGGCGTCCTCTTCCTCGGCGCTGACGCGGAGCCCGATCGTCTTCTTGATCAGGAAGAAGACGACGTAGGAGACCACGAACACACAGGCGAAGGCGACGGCGATGCCGAGTGCCTGGGCGCCGAGCTGACTGAACGAGCCGCTGTACCAGAGGCCCGGATCGCCGACTTCGTTCAGTTCCGCCAGCCGCGGCGACGTGAAGATCCCGCAGGAGAGGGTTCCCCAGATCCCGGCCAGGCCGTGGGCGGACAGGGCGCCGACGGGGTCGTCGATCAGCTTCTCAATCGCGATCACGCCGACGACGACGATCACGCCGGCGATCACACCGATGATCGGCGCCGCCCAGTACTCGACGTAGCCGGACGGGGCCGTGATCGCGACCAGCCCGGCGATCGCGCCGTTACCGGCCATGCCGATGTCGATCGTTTTGGTCAGCAGCCACATCATCGTCACCGCGCCGACCACGCCAGCGGCCGCTGCAAGGTTGGTGACGACGACGACTTCGGCGAAGCGCCCGCCGATCGCCCCCAGGGTCGAGCCCGGGTTGAACCCGAACCAGCCGAGCCAGAGGATCAGCACGCCGAGGCCGACCAGCGGCATCGAGTGCCCCGGGATCGCCCGCGGTTTGCCGTCTTTCGTGTACTTGCCGATCCGCGGGCCGAGCAGGAGCAACGCGGCGAAGGCGCCGGTCGCGCCGATCAGGTGGACTACCGTGGAGCCGGCGAAGTCCTGCATGCCGACGTTGACCTGCAGCCAGCCGCCACCGAAGATCCAGTGGCTGAGGATCGGGTACAGCACGGCGCTGAAGATGACCGCGTAGATGATGTACGCGCCGAACTTGATCCGCTCCAGCGTGGCCCCCCAGACGATCGCCAGCGAGACCGCGCAGAACACGAACTGGAAGAACATGAACGCGGCTGGGCTGATCGAATACGTTTCGACGAAGGGGATGCTCTTGCCGGCTTCTTCGATCGAGGAGCCGACGTCGAGGAAGAAGCCGTGGGTGCCAGCGATCTCACCGAGCCCGCCGAAGGCAAGCGCGAAACCGCACGCCCAGTAACAGAGCGAGGCGATCGAGAAGTTGACGAGCACCTTGGCCACGCCCGCACCCACGTTCTTGGCCCGCGAGAACCCGACCTCCAGGAGCAGGAAGCCCGCCTGCATGAACATCACCAGGCAGGCGGCGACGATCACCCACATGGCGTTGATGCTGGCCTCCGGCGTTTCGAGGATTGCCGGCGCTTCTTCCGCGCCGAAGGCAACCCCCGGCAGAACGAGCGAGGCGAGCGCGGCCACCGGGCCTGCGATCAAGAGCCTCTTTTTCATTGATTTCCTCCTTGCCCACCAGGCCCCTGGCCACGGCGGTCGCGGGTTTGGCGATTCCAGTGGCCACCGTAAATTCGGCTTGGCAGGCTGTAATTAGACGCCTGGAGGAAATCCGCGGCTTCCAGCTCTCACAAGTGGAGACCGCAAGCGCCGATGCGCAGCTGTCCCCGCATACCGGGGACAGCTGCGCACGGGATGAAGCGGCGCTTCTAGTGGTTTCTAAGGCTCAGGTAGAGCGTTAGAGTCGAGCTCACCTTTGCCGCTCCGACGCCGATCTCGAGTGAGAGGTCGAGACGGCGCTTGCCCGGGGACTCGGCCAGCGCCGCCCGGGCCGCCGGCCCCAGCAGGAGCGCCACCGTGGCCCCTCCCCCGGCCGGGACCTCGGCCGGCGCAACCAGCTTGACGCCGTAGCGGCGCTTGCCGATCCGCAGCTTGCCGGCGGAGGCGGAAAGCGGACACGGCGTCGCCGCCGGGCAGCTGACCTGGGCCGCGCCGACGCGACCGTTGCGGCCAACCGCGAGCGGCGCCCCACCGCGCAGGGCGGCGAAGACCTCAGCCGCCGCCGGCACGCGCGGCTGCGCTGAGGGCGGGTTGTCGCGTCCCACCGGCGGATCGATCCCGGGCTCTTCGACCGGCGGTTCCTCGCTTGGCGGTTCGTCCACCGGCGGTTCCTCCACGGGCGGCTCAACGACCGGGGGCGCCGGCGCCAGGGCCAGCGTGAACTCGCCCGCCTGGGTGCGCGGCGCCTGCGCACCGAGCGGCCGCCGGGCGAAGTCGGCACCAATGCCGAAGTCGGCGGCGCCGTTGTCGTCGAGGTCGCCGAGTGCCGCGACCTGGCGGCCGAAGCGGTCGCCAGCGAGGAGGCCGTCGATCCGTTCGCCTTCGGTAGGGGTCAGCGCCGCGAGGTCCTGAGTGACCGTGCCGGTGCGGCCGTGGAGGACCCAGACCGCCCCCGCCCCGTTCAGCGTTTTCGACGCGTCGGCGGGGTCGACCGGGTCGTAGCCGTAGGCGCCCACGGCGAAATCGGGCACGCCATCACCGCTGACGTCGCCGATCCCGGCCAGGGAGAACCCGGTCGACTCGGAGGCCGTACCGGGGGAGGAGTCGGCGCCGAGCATCCAGTACCCGCGCGGCAGCGTCTCGCCGGGCCTGCAGACGCCGGTTCCGTCATCAGTGGCGCAGGAGTAGACAGCGGACTCGGTCGCCGGGTCGCTGGCCGTGTACACGGTGCGCCCGGAGTCGTCGCCGTGGATCAGCCAGGCGCTGCCCGGCCGCTCGCCTGTGGCGGGGTTGAAGACGCCGTCGCCGCCGAGGAGGACGTCGTCGAAGCCGTCGCCGTTGACGTCGCCCGCCGGGGCGACCGAGATCCCGAGCCGGTCGCGCTGGCGCTTGGGGCCGAGGATCGCGAAGCCGCGGTCGCCGAGATCGGCGAGGTCGACGTCGCCGACCTCGTCGCCCCAGAGCACCCAGGCGGCGCCGGGCACCGCGACGTCCGGGCCCCAGGGGGTCGCGGTGAAGGCGCCGAGGACGAGGTCGTCAGTGCCGTCGCCGTTGACGTCGCCGGCCGGGGCGATCTGGCCGAGGCGGTCCTCGGAGGCGCCGCCGTCGATCGTCATCAGGACCTGGCTCGGATCGGGGTTGGCCAGATCGACCTCTCCCGCGTCTTCGTCGCCGGCGAGGATCCAGATGCGGCCGTTGTTGGTGCGGCCGAGCGTGTCGGCGACGACGCCGCCGACGGCGTAGTCGTCGAACCCGTCGCCATCGAGGTCGCCGGCCGAGGCGAGCGCGGTGCTGACGTTGAAGGCCTGCCCGGGGTCGCCCCGGACCTCGAAGCCGCGGTCCCCGAGCGCACCCAGGTCAACTGGGCCGAACTCGGCCGCGCCGAAGACGACGTAGGCCTTCTCAGCGTCGAAGTGGCTGATCGCGACCTCCTCGAAGCCGTCGCCATTGATGTCGCCAATGCAAGCGACGGCGAAGCCGGCGAAGGAGTTGGCGATCGGCGGGCCGTCGATCCGGACCGCGCCGGAGCTTGCTGGCGGCACCAGGTCACCGCCGGCGATCTCGCGCTTGCCGAAGACGACGAAGGCGCCGCCGACGTTGTTGATCGTCCCCGTGGGCGTCGGCTTGTCCCAGAACCAGGTGTTGACGAGGGCATCGTCGAGGCCGTCGCCGTTGACGTCGCACTCGCCGGTGCCCAGCGAGGCCCCGGTCGCGCTCGAGTTAGGGCCGATCCAACGCTGCAGGGTGAAGGGGCTCTCGGCAGCGGCGCTGGCCGCGGCGATCCCGGTGAAGAGGAGCACCAGGGCACTGACTGCCCAGGCACTGGTCCTTCGTCTGGTCTGCACTTCCACTCCGATCTGGCGGTCCGATAGTTTCGCGGACAATTATTAGGGTTACCTAATTAGGGAAACCTAATGGAACTTGCGGGAACCCGACTTCTGCACTCGGATTTCGTTAGGGTCACCAAACCCAAGGTCTTTAGGGAGCCCTAAGTAGGCTCCCCTAACCAGGAGGCACCTGACTCGATGAGACGTTCCACCAGATTCGCCGTCCCCGCGGTCGCCCTGGCGCTCGGCGCCGGACTGCTCGCGGGCTGCGGAGACAGCAGCGATGAGACGACCAGCGCCGAGGCCGGCGCGGCCGAACTGGCGCCGGTGAAGACCTACCTCACCGACCACTCCGCCGACCTGGTCGAGCAGGTTGAGCTGCTGCAGGCCAGCGCCGACGAGTACTACGAACTCGCCGAGTCGGTCGACTTCGACTACGCCCGGCTGCTGAAGGAGCACGGGGACGACGTCGAGCGGATCCTCGACGAATCGAAGGACGTCTTCGTCGTCGCCAACCCCGCCTACGAGGAGATGGAGGGCATCGTCGCCGGCGTGCCGCGGCTCGCTCACTACGACGTCGACATCGACGCCGGCTCCGACGCCTCGACCCCCGAAGACGCGGTCTCCTTCACCCTGACCACGCCCGACGGCGAGCAGCTGAAGCAGCCCGGCAACCTCTTCTTCCTGACCGAGACGGCTCTCTACGGCACCAACCCGGACCTCGAGGCGAAGGGCACGAAGCCGGACGTCAACGGCGACGGCAAGGTCGAGTTCGGCGAGGGCCTGCCTGACGCCAACATCTACAAGGCGACGCTGGACGAATTCGCCGCCCAGGCGAAGAGCCTCGATGAAGACGCGCAGGAGTTCGAACCGACCCCGTCGGACGCGCTGACCTCAATCGTGATCATGACCCCGACGATGAGCGAGTACTTCGAGGCCTGGAAGAACTCCCGCTTCATCGCCGGCGAAGGGGCCAGCGAACAGGGCTTCGTCGCCACCTCGCGGCTCTCCGACATCGCCGACATCCTCGGCGGCATCCTCGTCACCTACGACGGGATGGAACCGGAAATCGCGACCGAGAACGCGGCCCAGGCGAAGCAGACCCAGCAGGAGCTGAAAAGCCTGGTCGATTTCGCCTCCGACCTGCGCGACCGCGAGGCCGACGGCGAGAAATTCACCGCCAAGCAGGCCGACGCGCTCGGCGCCCAGGCCCAGACCCAAGCCGAGGCGATCGCCGGCCAGGTGACCCAGTCCGCCCAGCAGCTCGGCGTCGAACTGCAGGAAGGCTAGGAGGCGGAGACGGCACCAGAGCGGGACAACCGCCGCAGGAGCTCAAAAGCCACCGTCGCGATTCTGTTCGCGGCGGTGGCTTCGCTCTGTCTCGCCGCGGCGGTTAGCGCCGCCCCCTCCCCCGCCGAGGCGCCCTGGCAGGCGGCCGACGCGATCCGCGCCGACCTCGCGGAAGCGCAGACCCAGGTTCTCTTCGACGAAAGCGCGGCGGCCGCGGTCGCCAGCGCCGAGTCCCACCTCAGCGGCCCGCTGCGCCGCGGCCTCGCGGCTGAGGCCAAGGCCGACCTGGCCGAGATCGAGGCCTCGCTCGCGGCCGCCCGCCGCGCTGCTGCCAGCGGCGAGGAAGTCGGTCTCGCCACCGCCCGCGGTCGCGTCACCGCGGCGCTGCGGCGCGGGGCGATGGCAGTGACCCTGGCCGCCGCCCAGCAGGGCGACGCCGCGACCGCCCAGACCTGGCTGCAGATCCGCGACTTCCGCAAGACCACGCGCTTCACCCGCCCCGGGGTGACCGCGACCGAAGCGATCCACGGCCTCGAGAGCCGGGAAACCAACCGCCACGACGCCGTCGTCCAGATCGAAAAGGACCTGCTCGACGCCTTCCAGGCGCGGCTCAAAACCAACCTCGACGAAGCGACCCAGGCGGCCGAACGCGACTTCTCCGGGCGCTTCGCCGAAACCGCGGCGATCGCCCAGGGCTACTGGCTGGCGCTGGCGCCTGAGTACCAGCACCAGCGCGGCGCCGGCGAACGAGGCGCGACCGACCGCGACTTCGAGACCCTTGCCGCCGCCGCCGCGCGCTCGGACCGCGGCGCCTACGAAGCCGCGCGCACGCGGGTCGAAGCCGACCTCGAGGGCTTCACGGCGGCGCCGCTGACCCCCGACGAGGAGGTCAACCGGGCCGCCCAGCTGACCCGGTTCCTCGAGCTGGTGCCGAAAGAGTTCGACAAGGGCACCGCCGACGGCCACGTCACGGTGCCGTTCGAGGTACAGGAGGCAGTCGCCTTCATGGACGGTGTCGAAGCCGCCTTCTCCGACCTCGAGCCGATCCTGCTGAAACTTGACGCAGCGGCGGTCGAGCGGATCAAGGCCAGCTTCACCGAGCTGCGCGAAGACGTCGACCAGGCCCAGCAGGGCGGCGACGTGGCGCCGCAGGAGGAGCTCGAGGCGGCGGTCGATTCGGCCAGCGCCGAAATCGAGCGGATCGAGCCGGAGCAGTGGACCGAACCGAGCGACGAAGCCGACTACGAACTCGTCGGCATCTCCCTCGACCAGCTGGAAGCGGCGGTCGGGGCGGGCCAGTACCAGGCGGCCGAGCAGGCCCGGCTCGCCGCCTACGGCTTCTTCGAGTTCGGCCCGGAGCTGAAGCTGCGCGCCTTCGATACCCAGCTGGCGCTCGAGATCGAGGGTTTGATCTGGTACGGCGCCAGCGGCGAGCCGGGGCTCGCCAACCTCGTCGCCGACGACGCGCCGCTGAACGAGATCCGCGAAACCCGGCTCACCCTCGATGAAAAGCTGAACGACGCGCGGGCGATCACCGGTGACGGCGCCAGCGCCTTCACGACGATCACCAACTCGGCCCTGATCGTCTTCCGCGAGGGGCTGGAGGCGATCCTGATCATTGCCGCGATCACCGCCAGCATGGTCGGCCCGCGCCAGCGCCTGCGGCGGCCGATCTACCGCGGCGCCCTGCTGGCGCTGCCGGCCAGCATGCTGATGTTCGTCCTCGCGATCCTGCTGCTCGACACGCTCTCCAAATACGGGGAGAAACTGGAGGCGGTGGTCGGGCTCGTCGCGATCGGTGTCCTCCTCCTGGTCATGAACTGGTTCTTCCACCGCGTCTACTGGACCGAGTGGATCAAAGGCCACCGCGACCGCGGCAAGGTCCTGACCGGGGCGGCGCTCGCCGCCGGCGCCGGCGCGGCGACCGTCGCCGGCCTCTACACGCTCGGCTTCACCAGCGTCTTCCGCGAGGGCTTCGAGACCGTGCTCTTCCTGCAGGCGCTGCAGCTCAGCTCCGGCACCCCGGTGGTCGTCGCCGGCGTCACCCTGGGACTGGTCCTGACCGGGATCGTCGGCGCGATCACCTTCGCCCTGGAGCGCAAGCTCCCTTATAAGAAGATGTTGATCGCGACCGGGGTCCTGATCGCCCTCGTCCTCGTCGTCCTCGTCGGCAACACGGCGCGGACGATGCAGGGGGTCGGGTGGCTCTCGATCCACCCGGTCGAAATCGAATTCCCACTCTGGATGGGAACGTGGCTCGGCGTCTACCCAACCGTGGAGACCCTCACTGCCCAGGCGCTCGCCTTCGTCTTCGTGATCGGCAGCTACTTCGCCGCCGAGTGGCTGCGCAAGCGGGAACTGCGCAAGGCGATCGAGGCGCACGAGGCCTCGCTGGCGGAAGACGACGACGGCGCACTAGGGTCCGACGACGATGCCGTCGAGACTCCGCCCCACGAGCTCGCTCGCCGCTGACGCGGTCCTGGTCGGCGACCCCGGCCGCGCCCTCGCCCTGGCCCAGGTGCTGCTTGAGCAGCCGAAGATGAGCAATCACGCCCGCGGGCTCTGGGGCTACTCGGGCCAGACCCCCGCGGGGCGGGCGCTGACCGTGCAATCGACCGGGATGGGCGGGCCGAGCGCCGCCCTCGTCCTCGCCGACCTGGCCGAGCTCGGGCTGCGGCGGGCGGTGCGGGTCGGGACCTGCGTAGCGATCGATCCGGGCCCAGCGCCCGGGGACTTGCTGCTGATCCGCGAGGCGCAGGCCTGGGGCGGCGGCGGAAGCGGCGAGCCGGTCCTTCCCGACGAGGCCCTGACCGCGAGGTTGCACGAGAAGCTGCGCGGCGAGGCGCGCGAGGCCACCGTCGCCAGCCTCGACTTCCTACACCGGGCCAATGGCGGGACTGCGGGAAGCTACGTGGAGCAGGCCGAGGCGGCGGACATGCAGACGGCGACGCTGTTGAGTGAGGGGACCGAGCGCGGAGTGGCGATCGCGGCGATCCTGATCGTCGCCGAGAGCGCGGGCGGCGAGCAGGCTGATGATGAGACCCTGGCCGGGGCAGCGGAGCGGGCGGGGACGGCAGCCGCGAACGCCCTAAGCTAACTCTAACCCTCGAGTTGAGGATTAGGTTGGGTCTTTTTCCGTCTCTTTCTTGCCGTTTTTGGCGATCTCGCGGCGCAATGACCCGAGCTCACGGCTGAGATCGTCCATCTGCTCCTCGAGATCCTCGACCCGCTGCGAAAACGACCGCAGGCGCCGCTCCAGCCGCTCGACGTCGCTGGCCGACGGCAGGTTAAGAGCACTCATCGCCGCCTGCTGGGCCTCGATCGCCTTCTCGCGCGCCCCAAGCGCAGCAGTTACCGCATTGTGCAGGGTGGGATTGTCGATCAGCGCCTGCGCCAGCTCTCCCAGCGCCTGCTCCGACCGCGCCCGCAGCCCGTCCTGCTCGTCCTCGTCGTAGGTCACGCCGCCCGCCTTTCGCAACTCATTCACTTCAGCTTAACGAGCGCATCCGGCTCGGCTGAAACGCTGCCGGCTGCAGGCATGACTTTGCAACTGATTAAGGGCTTGTTGGGGGGCGGCGGGGGCCGTTGCACGCCCCTGGACGAACAAGTACCTTGGTTTGCCACTGCTGCGCTGCGGGGAGGGAACGGTCGCGACCAACGCGATCCGCGGTGGCGGGCAGAAGGCGCTTAAGGGATGAGAAGCAAGATCGCACTGATCGTCGTACTCGCCAGCTTCCTGGCGGTCGCCTCCATGGGCGCCGCGATGGCTGGAGCGGACCCCGTGGGCGACAGCACCAGCCTCACGCCAGAGCCCACCGCGCCTGCCATCCCCTCTCTGCAGGCCACCGCCTGTGCCAACGGCGTCGACGACGACAGCGACGGCCTCATCGACCTCGCTGATCCTGACTGCACCGCCCCTGAGGTCGACAGCGAGGAACCGCCAGTGACGAGCGGTCCCGTCGCACCGAGCGCAGCTGCCGCCGAAGCCGGCACCACCGGAGTCACTGGGCCAACCGGCTCTGACGGCGTCAGCCAGGGCGACGCGATCGTCAGCCCGGGCGGCGGCGTCAACCGCAACGACAACCTCGGCGAGTCCAGCGGCGGCAACGGCCATGACGGCGGCGTCAGCGCCCCCAGCGCCACCGGCGGCGGCGACCAGCCGCTGGCTGGCAGCAACGACGGCGGCTCCCCCTTCGCCGCTGGCGGCACCCCGACCAGCGCCAACCCTTCGATGACGATCGCCCCCTTTGGCCCGGCCCCGATCGGCGTCCCCAACTTCATCATCGACTCCTTCGAGATCCCGCCCTTCCTGCTGCCGATCTACCAGGCCTGCGGAACCGAATACGGGATCCCCTGGGAGGTGCTGGCCTCGATCAACAAAATCGAGACCGCCTTCGGCACCAACCTCAACGTCTCCAGCGCCGGCGCCGTCGGCTGGATGCAGTTCCTTCCCTCGAGCTGGGAGATGTACGGACTGGACGCCAACGGCGACGGACGCAAGGACCCCTACAACCCGGTCGACG
>DASUMA010000007.1:0-133689 GCA_036277915.1 Solirubrobacterales bacterium | reverse complement strand
CACCGCGGTGATTGGCGAGGAGCTGGGGCTGGTCGGGATCGCCGGCGTCGTCGGGCTCTTTGCGATGTTCGGCTACGCCGGCCTGAAAACCGCGCAGAAGGCCAAGGACGTCTACGCCAAGCTGCTGGTCACCGGTCTCACCTCGCTGGTCCTCGTGCAGGCCGTCATCAACCTCTTCGCCGTGATGGGGATGGCGCCGCTGACGGGCGTGCCGCTGCCCTTCGTCTCCTACGGCAACAGCAGCCTGATGGCGAGCCTGTTCGCCGTCGGCTTGATTCTCAATGTCGCCCGCGGCGGCCGCGCCAGTGCGGCAAGCTCGGGCTCCTCGTCGCGTTCCTCGCGGAGCAGCGCGGGGCGATCCACCGGCGCTGGCAAACTGCGCGTCGTCGAAGGCGGGCGTGGACCCGCACGCGAAAGGAGTCGATCGAGCGGTGCCAGGAAAGCCAAGAGTGGTGGTGGCGGCGGGGGGAACCGCGGGGCACGTCGTCCCCGCAATGGCGGTCGCCGAAGAGCTTCGGGCTAGCGGCGCCGAGGTCTCCTTCCTGGGGACCCGGGAGCGGATCGAGGCCGAGCTCGTGCCCGCCGCCGGCTATGAGATCGACTTCGTCAAGGTGCGCGGCATCGACCGCCGCAACCCGCTGCGCGCGGCCCGCGCCGCGGTTGAGGCGGTGGGCGCCGTCGGCGCCGCCCGCGTGGCGCTGCGCCGGCGCCAGGCCGACGTGGTGATGGGCGGCGGCGGCTTCGTCGCCGGCCCGGCTGGGGTCGCGGCGAGCCTGACCGGGACGCCGCTGGTCCTGACCGAGGCCGACAGCCACCTCGGGCTCGCCAACCGGCTGCTGGCGCGCCGCGCGCGCCGGGTCTGCCTCGCCTTCCCGATCTTGGGACGCGAGGGGGAGCGCTACCTCGTTACCGGACGGCCGGTCCCGGCGGCGGTGCTCGGCGGCAACCGGGCGGCTGCCCGGGCGCGGTTCGGGATCGGGGTGGAGGACCGCTGCCTGCTGGTCGTCGGCGGCAGTCAGGGCGCCCGCTCACTCAACTTCGCCGCGGTGGAGGCTTTCGCCGAGCGCGAGGGTCGCGACTTCCACGTGGTCCAGCTGAGTGGCCGGCGCGACTTCGCCGAGCTCGAGCGCCGCCTCGCCGCGGCCCCGCACCGCGACCGCTACACGCTGCTCGAGTACGAGCCCGACCTCGGCGAGGTGCTCGCTGCCTGCGACCTCGTCCTCGGCCGCTCCGGCGGATCGATCTTCGAGTTCACCGCCGTCGGGCGCCCGGCGATCCTCGTCCCTTACCCGCACGCCACCGCCGACCACCAGAGCGCCAACGCCGAGTGGATGCGGGCGGCGGGGGCAGCGACGGTCGTCCGGGACGAGGATCTCGACGCCGATTTGCTCGCGCGCGAGGTGGAGGCGATCCTCGGGGACTCCACCCGCTTGGAGGAGATGGCCGCGGCCTCACGCGGGCTGGCCAAGCCCGACGCCGCCCGCCGCATCGCCGACGAGATCATGGAGGCGGCCCGGTGAGTGCCTGGGCGGAGCGGCGGCTGCATTTCATCGGCATCGGCGGAGCCGGGATGAGCGGGCTGGCGCTGGTCTGCGCCCGGTTGGGTGCGACCGTGAGCGGCAGCGACCGCGCCGACTCCTCTTATATGGAGCGCCTGCGTGCCGCCGGCCTCGAACCGGCCGTCGGTCACGACGCCGCCAACCTGCCGGAGGGCGCCGAGGTCGTCGTCTCGACCGCGATTGGGGAGGACAACCCGGAGCTCGCCCTGGCCCGTGAGCGCGGGGTGGAGGCGATCCACCGCGGCGCCCTGCTGGCCGAGCTCTGCGCCGAGAAGCGGCTGATCGCGATCGCCGGCACCCACGGCAAGACGACCACGACCGCGATGGTCGTCTGGGCGCTGCGGGCGATCGGCGCCGACCCGGCTTTCTTCGTCGGCGGCGAGGTGCCGGGGGTGGGGGAAGATGGCACGCCTGCCAATGCCGGCTGGGGCGAGGGCGAGTGGGTCGTCGCCGAGGCCGACGAGAGCGACGCCAGCTTCCTCCGGCTGCGCCCCGAGATCGCCGTTGTCACCAACGTCGAGATGGACCACCACGCCCGCTGGGGCTCGCTGGAGGAGCTGCGGCAGGCGTTCACCGAGTTCGCCGATCCGGCGGAGGCCGTGGTCGTCCCGGCCACGGGCGAGCTCGACGAGCTCTTCCCCGGCAAGGAGCTGCTTGGATTCGACGAGGTGGCGCCCGGCCCGGCGGACATGCAGCTCGCCGTCCCCGGCGCCCACAACCGCCGCAATGCCCGCGCCGCGCTGGCGGCGATCGGGCGGGCGCTCGGTCCCGACGCCGATGGCGGGGCGGAGGGGGCGATGGCTGGAGCGGCCACAGCGCTCGCCGACTTCCCCGGGGTTCGCCGCCGCCTGGAGCTGAAGGGCTCGCGCGGCCCGGTCTCTATATATGACGACTACGCGCACCACCCGACCGAGGTCCGCGCCGCGCTCTCCGCCCTGCGTGAGCTCGAGCCCGACCGCCTGCTCGCCGTCTTCCAGCCCCACCTCTACTCGCGGACTAAGGCGCTGGGGGAGGAGTTTGGCGCCGCCCTGGCGCTGGCCGACGAAGTCTTCGCGCTCGACGTCTACCCGGCGCGCGAGCAGCCGGTCGGTGAGCTGGCCGGGGTCAGCGGCCTGCAGGTCGCCCAGGCGGCAGCCGACCGGATCGGCGGGAAGGCGGTCTGGTGGCTGCCGGAGGCAGGCGCGGCCGAGCGGGCTCTCGGCGAGCGCCTGGATCGCACCCATGAGGTCAGCGGTTCGAGTCGCACCATCCTCGTCACTATCGGCGCCGGCGACGTCTGGCGCCTCGGCGAGGCGCTGGTGGAGGGAGGGCGATGAGCGCGCGACCTGAGGGCGTTGAGGCCGATTTCCCGCTCGCCCGCCTGACCACGATCCGGACCGGCGGCGCCGCTGACTTCTTCGCCCGCCCCGGCGCCGAGCCGCGGCTGGTCGAGCTGCTGCGCTGGGCTGACGCCGAGGGCCTGGCCGTAGGACTCGTCGGCTCCGGCTCGAACCTGCTGGTAGCCGACGATGGCTTCCACGGACTCGCGATCAAGCTCGACGGCGACCTCGTCGCGATCGCCCGCGAGGGCGAGTCGCTTCTCTGCGGGGGCGGCGCCCGCCTGCCGTCGGCGGCGGCGAAGGCGGCCGGCTGGGGCCTCTCCGGCCTCGAGTTCGGGATCAACATCCCCGGAACCGCCGGCGGTGCGGTGCGGATGAACGCCAACGCCTACGGCGGCCAGCTGGCCCGCGTGCTCGAGTGGGTCGAGGTGACGACCGCAGCTGGGACCGAGCGCCGCGCGCCCGCGAACCTCGGCTTCTCCTACCGCCAGTCGAACCTGCAGCCGGGCGAAGTCGTCTCCCGCGCCAGCTTCCAGCTTGAGCCTGGCGACCCGGACGAGATCCGCGCGACCTTGGCTGGGATGCGCGAGCGCCGCCGCGAGGCGCAGCCCTCCGGGATCAAGACCTTCGGATCGACCTTCAAGAACCCCGACGACGAGCGCGCCGAGGGCCGCTCCGCCGGCCAGCTGCTCGAGGCCGCCGGCTGCCGCGGCCTGCGCCACGGCGGCGCCCGCTTCTCCGAGAAGCACGCCAACTTCGTCGAGAACGACCAGGGCGCCAGCACCGCCGACGTGCTGGAGCTGATGGCCGAAGGCAGGCGGCGGGTCCACGAGCGCTTCGGCGTCGAGCTCGAACCGGAGGTCCAGGTGCTGGGCGAGGTCAGCTGGCCCGGCGGCTGGGAGCTGTGAACCGGCGGGTGGCGGTGGTGGCGCTGGTCGTGGTCGCGGTGGCGGCTGTCTACTGGCTCCTGATCCGCGACAAGACGGTGACGCCGACGGTCTTCTCGCCGCGCCCCGCGGCGCTGCTCGAAACCGGCGAGGACGAGGTCGTGGTCAGCGCCGACGGGGCGCTCGTCCGCTGGTTCCCGGTGCCGACCGATCCGCCGCTGCCGAACCTGCCGCCAGCCGAGCCACCGAAGGGCGGGCGCCTAAAGGGACCGATGCTGGAACAGGTACGGGTGCTGGCCGCGGCCCCCGGCGCTCTGAGGCCCTACCTCGAACGCAGCTTCTACGGCGAGACCGGGGTCGACGTAGTCCTCACCTCGGGGATCGAGCTGCGCTTCGGCGACGATACGCAAGCGGACCGCAAGTGGAAGGCCGCGGCCGCTGTGCTCTCCGATCCGACCGTTACCACGCTCGATTATGTAGACCTGCACGCTCCCAGTCGCCCGGCGATCGGGGGGTCGGGTCACACGCTGCCGTCGCTGCCGTGAGCCTCGAGGGTCGTCACGCGGGGACACCCGCGTTCCCTCCGCATCGCCCATCCCAGAGCCACGAACCGGTCGTGAATCGGCTTCGGAAAGCGATTGCAGCCAAGGCTCAACCTTAGAGTGAGGGTCGCGAAAGTCTCAACCTGGTGTGTAGACTTTTCCCTTGCAGGATGCCTGTCGGGCGTTTGACAGACCCCCTGGAATGCCCTACGTTGAGCGCAATTTCCGCGTCTGAGGCGGCGGCTCGAACCCTTGAGCCTTGCTGAAGGCTCGGACGGAACAAAGGCTCAACTCAACCAACAGCTGTCTACGCCAGCCATCGAGGCAGGCGTCTGGAGAAATCGGGAGATGGAATCCACTTACCTCGCGGTAATCAAGGTCGTCGGCGCCGGCGGCGGTGGCACCAATGCGGTCAGCCGCATGATCGACGCTGGCATTCGCGGCGTCGAGTTCGTCGCTGTCAACACCGACGCGCAGGCGCTGCAGGCCTGTGACGCCGACATCAAGCTTTCAATCGGGCAGGAGCTGACCCGCGGCCTCGGCGCCGGCGGCAACCCTGAGGTCGGAGCGGGCGCCGCGGCGGAGAGCCGCGATGAGATCAAGGAGGCGCTGAAGGGCGCCGACATGGTCTTTGTCACCGCCGGCGAGGGTGGCGGCACCGGTACCGGCTCGGCCCCGGTGATCGCCGAGATCGCCAAGGAAGAGATCGGCGCCCTCACCGTCGGCGCGGTCACCAAGCCGTTCGAGTTCGAGGGCAAACGACGCATGCAGCAGGCGCTCGAGGGCATCGAGAAACTGCGCAACAACGTCGACACCCTGATCATCGTCCCGAACGAGAAACTGCTGCAGGCGGTCGAGCGGCGGACCAGCGTCCTCGAGGCCTTCCGCCAGGCGGACGACATCCTCCGCCAGGGCGTCCAGGGCATCACCGACCTGATCACCATCCCTGGTCTGATCAACCTCGACTTCGCCGACGTGCGCACGATCATGCGCGACGCCGGCTCCGCCCTGATGGGCGTCGGCTCCGCCTCCGGCGAGGCCCGCGCGCTCGACGCGGCGAAGGCGGCGATCACCTCGCCGCTGATCGAGGAGTCGATCAAGGGCGCGACCGGGATGCTGCTGAACATCACCGGCCCCGAGGACCTCGGCCTGTTCGAGGTCAACGAGGCGGCGCAGCTGGTCCAGGCCGAGGCCGACGACAACGCCAACATCATCTTCGGCTCCGTCGTCGACCAGTCGATGCGCGACGAGGTCCGGGTCACGGTCATCGCCACCGGCTTCGAGGGCTTCGAGCTGCTGGCCCGCTCGCCGCAGCGCGTGCGCCGTCGCTACGAGAGTCGTCCGCGAGTCTCGGCCGAGGACACGGATATCCGCAAACTGCGCGTGTCCGACGACGACATCGACGTGCCGGGCTTCCTCAAAGAATAAGTACGCTGCGCCGCGTGAATGACGCGGCGCTCCGGCGCACTCCTCTCCACGAGCAGCACCAGGCCGCCGGCGCCAAACTGGTGCCGTTCGCGGGCTGGGACATGCCCGTCACCTACGAGGGGATTCGCGAGGAGCACTCCGCCGTCCGCACCCACGTCGGGATGTTCGACGTCTCCCACATGGGCGAGGTCGAGGTCGAGGGGCCGGGCGCGCTCGCCTTCCTGCAGCGGGTGCTCTCCAACGACGTCGCCAAGGTCGATCTCGGTGGCGCCCAATACTCCTGCCTCTGCGACGAGTCCGGCGGGGTGATCGACGACCTCTTCCTCTACCGACTCGGCGGCGACCGCTACCTGATCGTCACCAACGCGGCCAATCACGAGACGGACCTCGCCTGGCTCGGCCGCTGGAGCCGCGAGTTCGACGTGATCGTCCGCGACGTCGCCGATCGCTACGCGATGCTCGCCGTGCAGGGCCCACACGCGCGCGCCGTGCTGACGCAGGCGCTCGGAATCGAGCTGCCGCCGCGGATGCACGTCGCCCCGGTCAAGGTCGGGCGCCGCCCGGCGCTGATCTGCGGCACCGGGTACACCGGCGAGGACGGGGTCGAGATGCTGCTTGACCCCGAGGTCGCGGCGCCGATCTGGGCCGAGCTGCTCGACGCCGGAGTCGTCCCCTGTGGGCTCGGCGCCCGCGACACGCTGCGACTCGAGGTCTGCTTCCCGCTGCACGGCAACGAGCTCAGTACCGAGCGCAACCCGATCGAGGCCGGCCTCGGCTGGTGCTGCGCCGAGGCAACCGGGTTCCTCGGCTCCGAGGCGGTCGCCCGCGCCCGCGCCGAGGGCACCGACGAGAAGCTCGCCCCGTTCCTGATCGAGGGCCAGGGCATCCCGCGGGACGGCAACCCGGTCCTCCACGACGGCGAGCCGGCGGGGGTCGTCAGCAGCGGCACCTACTCGCCCTCGCTCGAGCTCGGCGCCGGCATGGCCTACGTCCGCGCCGACCTCGCCCAGCCCGGCACTGAGCTGGAGATCGACGTGCGGGGGAAGCATCGCCAAGCCCGGGTAGCTTCCAAACCCCTGTACGAGAAAAGGAGCTGAGCCTTGTCCGACGCCACCTACCCCGATGACCTGCGTTACCACGACCAGCACGACTGGGTGCGGATCGAGGGCGAGCAGGCCGCCTTCGGGATCACCTGGTTCGCTCAGGACTCACTCGGCGAGGTCGTCTTCTTCGACCCGCCCGAGGTCGGCGACCAGATCGTCAAAGACTCCACCTACGCCGAGGTCGAGTCGGTCAAGGCCGTCTCCGAGGTGATCGCGCCGATGTCCGGCGAGGTGGTCGAGGTCAACGAGGGACTGGGCGACACTCCGGAGAAGATCAACGAGGACCCCTACGGGGAGGGCTGGCTGGTCAAGGTCAAGCTGAGCTCGCCGGAGGAGGCCGAGGCGCTGCTCTCCGCCGAGGAGTACCGCAAGCTGCTCGACAGCTAGAGGTCCGGCAGGTCCTGCTGCAGCTCCAGCACGGGGGCGAAGAGGTCACCGTGCTGCTCGATTCGCTCAAGGACGTCGCTCGCTTCGAAGACCAGCCCCGAGCCGTCGCCTGAATCGGCTGCGGCTTCGACCTCCTCCCAGCGCAACGGAGTGGAGACGGTCGGGCGCTCGCGCGCCCGCAGCGAGTAGACCGCGATCGTGGTTTTGCTGCGGTGGTTCTGGGACCAGTCGACGAAGACCTTGCCGCCCCGTTCGACCTTTTTCATCTTCGAGACGACCAGGTCCGGCGTCTGCTTTTCGAGCAGCTGGGCGATCGCTTTGGCGAACGGTTTGGTCGTGTCGTAGGTGCGGCGCCCGTTCAGCGGCACGTAGACCTGCATCCCCTTCGAGCCCGAGGTCTTCGGGAAGCTCTCGACCCCGAAGTGGCCGAACATCTCGCGCAGCCGCAGCGCCACCCGGCAGCAGTCGACGACGTCGGCTGGCGGGCCGGGGTCAAGGTCGAAGGCGAGCACGGTCGGCCGCGTCGGCGCCCGTCCCAGGGAGAGCGAGGGGTGCAGCTCGATCGCCGCCAGCTGCGCCATCCAGACCAGGGTCGGACGCCCGTCGCAGACGCAGAAGTCGATGTTGCCGGCGTTGGGACCGGCGCGGACCGTCGTCGTTTTCACCCATTTCGGCCGGTGCTTGGGGCAGCGCTTCTCGAAGAAGGCGGAGTCGAGGTCATCGACGCCTTCGGGGAACCGGCGCAGAGTCACCGCGCGGCCGGAGAGATGCGGCACCATCACGTCGGCGACCCGCGCGTAGTAGTCGACCATCTCGCCCTTGCTGAACCCCGCCTTCGGGTAGAGGACCTTGTCGAGGTTGGTGAGTTTCAGCTCACGCCCGTCGACCTCGACCGTTCGGCTCGAGGCCACGGCTTACTTCGAGGACTTCGCTTTGGCCCGCGAGGACGGTGCTTTCTTCGCTTTCGCGCCCTTCGCTTTGGCCTTTTTCGCGGCTTTCGGCTTCTTCGCCGGCTTCCTGTCTTTCACCGCGGCGATGCTCTCCTCCAGCGCCGCCATCAGGTCCGGCGCCTTGGTCGCCTTCGGCGCCTCGGCCTCCGAGGAGACGATCTCCTTGCCTTCGGCCTTGCGTTCGATCAGCTGCAGCAGCTGCTCGCGGTACTCGTCGCGATACGCGGTCGGGTCGAACTTCGTGCTCAGGGACTCGATCAGCTGCTCCGCCATCTCTTGCTCTTTTTTCGCCACTTTCGGCTTTGAGTCAGGCAGCACCTCGTCGAGCTCGCCCGGCGGCACCACCTCGTCGGCAAAGCGCATCGTGGTCAGGGTGAGGACGCCGTCGGAGGCGCGGAGCGCCGCCAGCTGCTCCTTGTTGCGGAAGACGAAGCGGGAGATCGCCGCTTTCCCGGAGGACTCCATCGCCGCGGCCAGCAGCGAGTAGGCCTTCTCTGCACCGTCGGCGGGGCCGAGGTAGTACGGGCTGTTGAAGTACATGGGGTCGATTTCCTCGATGTCGACGAAATCGACGACGTCGACGGCGCGGGTCTTCTCCGGCGCCATCGCGTCCAGCTCGTCCTTGCTCAGCGGCACGTAGTTGCCGGCGGTCAGCTCAAAGGCTTTGACGATCTCCTCGCGCGGCACTTCCTCGTCGGTCCCGTCGGCAAAGAGGCGGTGTTTGATCCGGGCGCTGTCGGCGGCGCGGATTTCGCGCAGGGCGATGTTGCGGCGCGCGACGGCGCTGTACAGCTTCACGGGCACGTTCAAGAGCCCGAAGCTGATCGATCCACTCCAAATCGCTCTCGGCATCAGCAGGTCACCTACCCGGGATTGTTCCAGCCGATCCTCGCTGGGTCGAGCGGGCGGGGTCGGGCGGGATGCATCTTGCGGCTCGCTGGGCGGGCTCCGTGGGCCGGCGCTCGCCGCTTCCTACACTCGACCGGTGTCCCGTTCCCAGCGCCTGACCCTGGTCGCGACGATCCTTGGCTCGACCGTCGTCTTCCTCGACGCCACCGTCGTCAATGTCGCCCTGCCGGCGGTCAGTGACGACCTCGACGCGGGCCTCGCCGGCCAGCAGTGGGTGGTCGAGGCCTACATGCTGACGATGGTCTCGCTGCTTCTGGTCGGCGGCTCGCTTGGGGATCAATTCGGGCGCAAGCGGATGTTCGTCGCGGGTCTGCTCGCCTTCGCCGTCACCTCGGTGCTCTGCGCGGTTTCGCCGTCGGATGAGTTCCTGGTCGGCGCCCGGGCGCTGCAGGGAATCGCTGGGGCGCTCTTGGTCCCGGGGTCGCTGGCGATCGTCGCCTCCACCTTCGAGGGGGCCGAGCGCGGCAAGGCGGTCGGGACCTGGACCGCCTGGACCGGGATCGCGACCGTTTTCGGGCCGGCCGGTGGCGGCGCCTTGATCGGCCTCACCTCCTGGCGCTCCATCTTCTGGGTCAACCTGCCGCTGATCGCGGTCACCGTGGCGATCACCCTGCGCGCGGTCGAGGAGAGCCGCGACCCTGAGGCCTTCCGCGGCATCGACTGGACCGGGATCGGGCTCTCAGCGGCCGGCCTCGGCGGCCCCGTGTTCGCCCTGATCGAGCAGCCGACCCACGGCTGGGGCGACCCGCTGGTCTGGGTACCGCTGCTCGGCGGCATCGTTTGCTTCGCGCTCTTCCTCCTCTACGAGGCCCGCGCCCGCCACCCGATGCTCGATCTCGGCCTCTTCCGCATCCGCAACTTCGCCGTCGCCAACCTGACCACGCTGGCCGCCTACGCCGGACTGATTGGCGGCCTCTTCTTCGTCGGCCTCTTCCTCCAACAGGTGGTCGGGTACACGGCGCTAGAGGCGGGGCTGGCGACGACGCCGATCTCGGTCCTGCTCTTCGTTCTCTCCCCGCGCTTCGGCCGGCTCGCCTCCGGGACCGGGCCACGGCTGCCGATGACCGCAGGGCCGATCGTCGGCGGCATCGGGCTGATCCTGATGCTGCGGGTCGGGTCCGACGCCGAGTACGTCACCGACGTGCTGCCGGCGGTGTTGGTCTTCGGGCTCGGCCTGGCGGCGACGGTGGCGCCGTTGACCGCGACCGTGCTCGACTCGGTTGAGGAACGACGAGTCGGGATCGCCTCCGGCGTCAACAACGGCGTCTCCCGCGTCGCCGGGCTGCTGGCGATCGCGATCCTCGGCGCTGTCATCTCCGCCCACTTCGACACCCGGCTCGACTCCGAGCTCGGCGAGCGCCCGCTCGCCCCGGCGGCGACCGCGGCGGTCAGCGACGCCAAGGCGAAGCCACTGGCGGTGCCGGGGACCGCGCAGCTCAGCTCCGGCGAAGCGACCCGGGTCCGGACTGCCGCTGCCGAGGCCTCGACCTCCGCCTTCCACCTCGGGGTGCTGATCGCCGGCCTGCTGATGATCGCCGGTGGCATCGCCTCCGGGATCGGGATCGAGAACCCGCGGCCGAGCCGCCAGGTCCAGAAGACGGCCGTCTCCGAGCCCGCATAGGCTGCCGGGCGATGGCCGCCCCGATCATCTTCTCCGGCATCCAGCCGACCGGCCGCAAGCACCTCGGCAACTACATCGGCGCGATCCGCCAGTACGTCGAGGGGCAGGACCGCGGCGACCCGGCGATCTTCTGCATCGTCGATCTGCACGCGATCTCCGTCCCCTACGACCCGGTCGAGCTGCGCGAGCGGGTCTACGACACCACCGCGATCCTGCTCGCTGCCGGCCTCGACCCCGAGCGCTGCATCCTCTTCCGTCAGTCCGACGTGCGCGAGCACACCGAGCTGACCTGGCTGCTCTCCTCGGTCACCGCCCACGGCGATCTCAACCGCATGCACCAGTTCAAGGAAAAGGTGGGGAAGGACCGCGAGCTCGCCTCGGCGGCGCTCTTCTACTACCCGGTGCTGATGGCCTCCGACGTGCTCGCCTACCGCGCCACCGAGGTCCCGGTCGGCGACGACCAGCGCCAGCACGTCGAGCTGATGCGGGAGATCGCCCGCCGCTTCAACGAGCGCTTCGGCGAGGCCCTGATCGTGCCCGAGCTGCGGATCCCCGAGGTCGGCGCCCGGATCATGGACCTGCAGGAGCCGGAGCGGAAGATGTCGACGACCGGGGGGACGCCGCAGGGGACCGTGCTGGTGCTCGACGAGCCCGGCGCGATCCGCAAGAAGTTCGGCTCCGCCGTCACCGACTCCGGGCGCGAGGTCGTGCGCTCGCCGGAGAAGCCTGGGATCACCAACCTGATCGACATCCTCGCCGTCGCCCGCGGGATCGACCAGGACCAGGTCGAGCGCGAGTTCGAGGGTGCCGGCTACGGGGACTTCAAGAAGGCGACCGCAGAGGCGGTGGTCGAGCTGCTCGACCCGGTCCGCGAGCGCTACGCCGAGCTGCGCCCGGACGAGGCGGAGCTCGACCGCGTGCTCGGAGCTGGCGCCGAGAAGGCTCGGGCAATCGCCGCCCCGGTCGTCGCCGATGTCCGCGACCGCATGGGCTTCTAGTCTTCACCGATGGCCGTCGCGGATCTCGACCTCGATCTCGACCTAGACGTCTTCGCCGGGCCGTTCGATCTGCTGATGGCGGTCGTCCTGCGCGAGGAGGTCAGCCTGCTCGACCTGCAGCTGGGCGAGGTCGTCGTCGCCTACATCGAGCATCTAGAGCAGGAGGGCGATCTGGAGCTGGAGGTTGCGACCGAGTTCCTCGTCCTGATCGCCGCCCTGCTGGAGCTGAAGTCGCGGCTGATGCTGCCGGGGCCCGAGGACGAGCTCGAGGAGCTGACGCCCGAAGAAGCCGTCGAGGAGCTGATCGCGCGGATGCTGGAGTACCGCCGCTACCGCGACGTCTCCCAGGTCCTGGCCGACCGCTTCGAGTCCCAGCGCGGCTACCTGTACCGCTCGGCGCCGCTGCCGACCGAGCTTCGCCGGGTTGCGGTCGAGGCCGCGACCGCTGTCTACGACCCCGACCGGCTCGCCTCCGCGCTCGGCGACCTGCTGGTCGAGCCGGCTGAAGTTGACATCAGCCACATCCGCCCGACCGTCTCCCTGGAGCGCCGCCTCCGGGTCCTGCGCGACGCGCTCGGTCGCCGCGCCAACTTCGACTTCGACGAGGAGTTCGGCAACGAGGACCGGCTGACCCAGGCGGTCACCGTCTTCGCCCTGCTCGAGCTCTACCGCAAGGGCGAGATCACCTGGGAGCAGAGCGAGAACTTCGGCCCGATCACCGTGCGCAAGCGGGTGAGCTCGTGAGCGACCTCGCTCGCACCGTCGAGGCCCTGCTCTTCCTCTCGCCGCAGCCGGTCACCGCCGCCGACCTGGCGGAGGCGACCGAGGCGACCGAGGGCCAGGTCGAGGAGGCGATCGAGCTGCTGCGCGAGGATCTCGCCGAGGGCAAGCGCGGCGTCGTCCTGCGCGAGGTCTCGGGCGGCTTCAGCCTCGCCACCGACCCGGCCAGCGAGCAGGCCGCGCGGCGCCTGCTGGCGAAGCCACGAACGCCGCCGCTGACCCAGGCCCAGGCCGAGACTCTGGCGATCGTCGCCTACCTGCAGCCGGTCTCGCGACCGGAGATCGCCCGCATCCGCGGCGTCACCTCGGAGTCGGCCGTGCAGACGCTGGCCGAGCGCGGCCTGATCGAGGAGTCGGGCCGCTCGCGCTTCGGCGCCGCGATCTTCAAGACCTCGGAGCTGTTCGAGCGCCTCTTCGGCCTCTCCGGCCTCGACCAGCTGCCGGACCCGGCGAAGTTCGACCCCAGCCCCGAGGACGAGCGAGAGCTGCGCGAGCGGCTCCTCAAAGCCGGAGAGCAGCGCGCAGAGCCGTGAGGCTGGCGAAGTTCCTCGCCCACGGGGGCGTTGCCTCGCGGCGCAAGGCTGAGGAGATCATCGCCAAGGGGGTCGTCACCGTCGGCGGCGAGGTGGTGACGGACCCGGCGCGGGACGTGGACGCCGGCAGCGACGTGCGGGTGAACGGGGCGCCGATCGGGGCGGAGACACATGAGGTCTGGGCGGTGAACAAGCCGGCTGGGGTGGTTTCGACGGCGCGGGAGCCGGGGGATCGGCCGGCAGTGGTGGAGCTGGTCGACTCGGCGGCGCGGCTGTATCCGGTGGGGCGGCTCGACGCGGACTCGACGGGGCTCTTGCTGCTGACCAACGACGGCGAGCTGGCGAACCGGCTGACGCATCCCCGGTACGAGGTCGCGAAGACCTACCGGGCGCGACTGCGAGCGCCGATCGCCGAGCGCGACCTGGAGCGGCTGCGCCACGGGGTGGAGCTGGAGGACGGGCGGACCGGGCCGGCTGAGGTTCGGAAGGTCGGCGAGCGCGAGATCGAGATCGTGTTGCGCGAAGGCCGCAACCGGCAGGTGCGGCGGATGGTCAAGGCGGTGGGGAATCGGGTGGTGTCGCTGCGCCGGGTTGCGTTCGGGCCGCTGGGCCTCGGGGGGCTGGCGGAGGGCAAGTCTCGCCGCCTGTCTGATCAAGAGGTTGCGCAGCTGCGCGAGGCGTCCGGATAGGGAGCCTCCTCACCCTCCCACCCAGCAAGTAGGAGGGTGAGGAGGCTCCCTATCCAAGGCGGCGCGGCTTCCTCAGTCGCTCGGTCGTCGGGAATCTCCGAGGCCGGCGGCGATGGCGGCTGCGATCTCGTCGGTTTCCTCTGCGGCTTGCTGGCGGGTGACGCGGAGCGTCGAGTAGCCAACCCGCATCAGTTCGCGGTCGCGCCAGCGGTCACGCTCGAAGGCGGCCTTGGTGTCGTGGAAGTCACGGCTGTCGGCCTCGAGCACGAAGCGCTGCTCGGCCCAGAGGAAGTCGACCTCGATCCAGCGCCCGTTCGCCAGCTTGACTGGAGCGTTGGCCCGCGGCACCGGCAATCCGTCCCGGAGGATCAGAGGCAGCACCATCGCCTCCAACGGGCTCTTCAGCCGTGACCGCTGCGCCACCGGCGCCGCCTCTCGCCATTCCTCGATCAGGCCGCGCAGGGTCTTCGCGCCGAGGCGCCGCTCGTATCCCACCGCCTCGATCGCATCCAGGTCCAGCATCCGCTTCGCCGCCGCTCGCTCGAACGCGCTCCGTAGCCTGCGGTCGGTGGCACAGCCCGCGAAGTCGACCAGCGTCCGCGCCGGGCTGGTGCAGGGGATGCCGTCGACGGTGCCGGTTTCAGCTCGTCTTGGCGGGGGCACGCTGTGAACGTGGATCCCGTCTATCTCGCGTCCCCGCTGTCCGCGAGCGATTACGTCCACCACCACGGGCGCTCGGTCGACCAGACCCAGCAGCGCCGCTGCGCTGCGGTGCGAGACCATGGCGCCATCACCGCAGGCCAGGACCGCCGCCTGCATCCGACTGCGACCGCCGGTGGCGGGATACCCGACCGCATAGACACCGCGAAAGACACCGTGCAGTCGCCCGCTCTTCTTGGCGCGGGCGATTGCCGTCGCGCTCATGCCAGCGGCGCGCAGCTGAGCCCTGGAAACCACCCCATGCTGCGCCCTGGCGAGCTCGGCGACTCGGTGTCCCGCAGCGGTGTGACTTTTGGTCCCTATGCGGACATAAGTCACACCGCTGTGGGAGCTCGCCCCCCTTGATCCCCATGTTTGGGTCTCAGCTCTGGGAAGATGCGGGTGTGAGCTTGGAGCGAGGGAATCACGAGCCGCCGCGCCAGCGGCTGTTTGCGGTCCGCGGCGCCACACAGGCCGAGGCGAATGAGCCGGAAGCGATCCTGACGGCGACTGAAGGGCTGATGCAGGAGCTGATCGGGCGCAACGGGGGGCTCGAGCCGGCGGCGATGGTCAGCTGCCTGTTCACCACCACGGATGACCTCGATGCGGAGTTTCCCGCTGTGGCGGCGCGCAACCTTGGGCTCGACGCGGTGCCGCTGCTCTGCTGTCGCGAGATCCCGGTGCCGGGCTCGATGCCGCGGGTGATCCGGGTGATGCTCCACTTCTACGCGCCGGAGGACCATGTGCCGGCGCACGCGTACATCGGCGAGGCGCAGAACCTGCGCGCCGATCTCGAGGCCGCGCAGTAGGGCTGCGTCGCTCCCGGTCCGGCGCTGTGTCCGTCACAATTCGGCGCCGATGACCGTCACCTTCGCCGAGAAGCTCGCCCGCATGCCTGGCTACCAGGCCGGTGTCCCGACCGGGCAGGCGCCCGAGGCCGTCGTCTCCGGTGGCATCGCCCAGCTCGCATCGAACGAGTCGCCGATGCCGCCGCACCCGGCGGTGGTGGAGGCGATCACCCGTGCGGCGGCGGCGATGCACCGCTAC
Source organism: Solirubrobacterales bacterium (assembly GCA_036277915.1). Classification (GTDB taxonomy): domain Bacteria; phylum Actinomycetota; class Thermoleophilia; order Solirubrobacterales; family 70-9; genus VAYN01. Next base: position 118,238 of record DASUMA010000007.1, on the reverse strand, counting down.
CCGGACCCCGACGCGACCCTGCTGCGGCGGCGGATCGCCGAGCGCTACGAGGCGGAGCCCGGACGCGTCGCCGTCGGCAACGGCTCCTGCGAGATCCTGCTGGCCGCCGCCGAGGCGCTGTGCGAGCCGGGGGCGGAGATCCTCTACGCCTGGCCGTCCTTCTCGATGTACCCGTACCTGCCGGCGCTGACCGGTGCCCGCGAGGTCCGCGTCCCGCTCGACGGCGACGAGCGCCACGACCTCGAGGCGATGGCGACCGAGGTGACCGCGGCGACCCAGCTGCTGATCGTCTGCAATCCCAACAACCCGACCGGGACGCACCTCTCAGCGGCGGCGATCGCCGAGTTCTGCGAGCGGATCCCGCCGCACGTGACGATCGTCCTCGACGAGGCCTACGTCGAGTTCCAGACCGTGGACGATCCCGACGCCACCCTCGACCTGCTCGACGACTTCCCGAACCTGGTCGTCCTTCGCACCTTCAGCAAGTGCTACGGCCTCGCGGGGCTTCGGGTCGGCTACGCGATCGGCTCCGCTGGGTTCCGTGGCGCGATCGACGCGGTCCGCCAGCCGTTCAGCGTCAACGCCCTCGCCCAGGCGGCCGGAGCCGAGGCGATCCTGCACCAGGACGACGTCCTGCGCCGGGTCGAGAGCACCGTCGCCGAGCGCCTGCGGGTGGAGGAGGGACTGGCGGAGCTCGGCCTGCGCACGGCCGAGACCCAGGCCAACTTCTCCTGGATCGACCTCGGCGACGCCGGGGAGGCTGAGGTGGTCGCCAGCCTCGCCGAGCGCCTGATCGCCGTCCGCCCCGGCACCCCCCTCGGCGACCCCGGCCACATCCGGGTCAGCTACGGGACCGCCGAGGAGAACGGCCGCTTCCTCGCCGCCCTCGGCGAGATCCTCGCCTAGCCGCCCGCACCGGTAACGGGATGTACTCGACTAACTGCTGTGCCCGTGGTACAACCTTCCGCAAGGTGTTGAACCAGGCCATATCCGCGATCGGCCCCGCGCCCGGCGCCGTCGTTGCCCCTGGCTGCTTCACCACCTATTGGTACTGGCGATTTAGCTAGGCGTCCGGCCTGGCGGCATTTCGCCGCACCAGTTTCCCTTCGGCCGGGCGCCGAATTGTTGTCCGCGTGTGCGGCTGCGTGGAAATGGCCGCAAGCGACCAGAAAGTACGATTTCAGCGGTTTGGAGAAAGGCGAAGGCAAAATGATTATCGGGATGGAGGGCGCCAAACGAGACGGGGTGCGTGACCAGCGGATCGCGAAAGTGGTCGAGCTGGCACCGCCGGAGAGGCTGCTGGAGGAGCTGCCAATGGGCGAAGCACGCTCGGAAGCGGTGATCCAAGGCCGCAAGGAAGTCGTCGACGTGCTGCACGGCCGCGACTCGCGGCTGATGGTCGTGGTCGGCCCCTGCAGCGTGCACGACCCGAAAGCGGCGCTGGAGTATGGGCAGCGGCTGAGCGCGGCGGCGAAGGAGCTGAACGACCGGCTGCTGATCGTGATGCGGGTCTACTTCGAGAAGCCGCGGACGACGACCGGGTGGAAGGGCCTGATCAACGACCCCCACCTGGACGGCTCCGGCGACGTCAACGCCGGCCTGCGGATTGCCCGCAAGCTGCTGCTCGAGGTCGTCGACCTCGACCTCGCGGTCGGGTGCGAGTTCCTCGACCCGATCACGCCGCAGTACATCTCCGACACCGTCGCCTGGGGGGCAATCGGAGCCCGCACCGCGGAGAGCCAGACCCACCGCCAGCTCGGCTCCGGTCTCTCGATGCCGATCGGGTTCAAGAACCGGACCGACGGCAACGTCCAGGTCGCGGTCGACGCGGTCCGCGCCGCCGCCGCCTCGCACGCCTTCGCCGGGATCGACGACGCCGGCCAGCCGGCGATCCTCCACACCACCGGCAACCCCGACTGCCACATCATCCTGCGCGGCGGCCACGGGGTCCCGAACTACCACGTGCCCGAGGTCGAGGACGCGCTGGTCACGCTCGGCGTCGCCGGGCTGCCGGAGCGGCTGGTCATCGACGCCTCCCACGACAACAGCGAAAAGGACCCGGAGAAACAGTTCTTCGCAGCTGGCGAAATCGCCGACCAGGTCGCCGATGGCAACAAGGCGATCGTCGGGATCATGCTCGAGTCCTTCCTGGTCGAGGGGCGCCAGGACCTGAAGCCCGGCGAGGAGCTGACCTACGGCCAGTCGGTGACGGACCCCTGTATCGATTGGGAGGACACGGTCGCGGCGCTGGACCGGCTCGCCTCTGCGGTCGAGGCGCGGCGCGGCTAGAGGTGCCGACGCGGGTCGCCGTCCTCGGGGTGGGCTTGATCGGTGGCTCGATCGGGCTTGCGGCGCGGCGGCGGCTCGAGGCCGAGGTTGTCGGCCATGGCCGCAACCCGGCGCGGATCGAGCGGGCGGTCGAGCTCGGGGCGCTGGACCGCGGCGCCGAGTCGGTCGCCGAGGCCTGCGAAGGAGCGGAGATCGTCTTCTGCTGCGGACCGGTCGCGGTACTGCCTGAGCAGGCGCGGGAGGCGCTTGCGGCCTGCGGCCCCGACGCCGTGGTCACCGACGTCGGCTCGACCAAGGGGGAGCTGGTGGAGGTGCTTGGCGGCGACAAGCGCTTCATCGGCGGCCATCCCCTGGCGGGGGCGGAGACGGCGGGTGTCGACAACGCCCGTGAGGACCTCTTCGAGGGCGCGCGCTGGTACCTGACTCCGACAGAGCGCTCCGACGGCCTGCTCTACGACCGCCTGCAGCGCACGGTCGCCGACCTCGGCGCCCGCCCGCAGGCAATCGACCCGGCCACCCACGACCGGCTGATGGCGGCGGTCAGCCACATGCCGCACGTCGTCGCCGACGCGCTCGTGGCCGAGGCAGCGACCGCGCTCGGCGAGGACTCCGAGCGCATGCCCGAGGTCGGGCCGAGCTTCCGCGACGCGACCCGCGTCGCCGGCTCTAACCCGGCGATCTGGGCCGACATCTTTGCCAGCAACCGCGAGGCCGTCGCCGACTCGGTCGAGTCGGTGGCCCAGCGCCTGCAGGACGCCGCTGCCCTGATCCGCACGGGCGAGCGCGAGGCGCTCGGGGGCTGGCACGCCGCGGCCGCCGCGGACCGCCAGCGCCTGCTCGAATCGGCGGGCGACGCCGGGCCGCTGGTCGAGCTGCGGATCGTTGTCGCCAACAAGCCGGGGACGATCGCCGAGCTGGCGCTGAGCCTCGGCGAGGCCGGGGTCAATATCGAGGACATGGCCCTGTACCCGGCGCCGGACATGAGCTCCGGCGCGGTCACGCTCTGGGTCGCCGGCGACGAGCAGGCGGAGCGCGCCGCAGTCAAGGTCCGCGAGCTCGGCCACGCCGTCACGGTGCTCGGCAGCGGCCAGTAGGGTCGCGCCCGTGACCCGCTTCGATCCCGCCGGGCCCCTGCGCGGCTCGCTCCGCCCGCCCTCCGACAAGTCGATCTCCCACCGCGCGGCCCTGATCGCGGCGATGGGGGAGGGCGAGACGGAGATCGCCGGCTACCTCGACGCCGCCGACACGCGCTCGACCCTGGCCGCGGTGGAGGCGGTCGGGGCGCGGGTCGAAGGCGATCCGGCCACTGGGCTGCGGATCGGCGGCGTTGGCCTGCGCGGCGCCGGCCCGGCGACGATCGACGTCGGCAACGCCGGCACGCTGCTGCGGCTGCTGCCGGGGTGGCTGGCGGGGCAGGTGGGGGAGGAGTGGACGCTCGACGGCGACGACTCGATCCGCAAGCGACCGGTCGATCGGATCGCCGAGCCGCTGCGCCTGATGGGGGCGGTGCTGAGCGCCCGCGAGGATCGGCTGCCTCCGCTCCAGGTAACCGGTGCGCCCCTCCACGGCATCACCTACGAGATGCCGATCGCCAGTGCCCAGGTCAAGTCCTGCCTGCTCTTCGCCGGGCTGCTTGCCGAGGGCGAGACCCGGGTCCTCGAGCCGGCTCCGAGCCGCGATCACACCGAGCGCATGCTCGCCGCCGCCGGCGCAGCGGTCAATCGCGATGGCAACACCGTCGTCGTCCGCTCTGCCGAGAAGCTCGAACCCGGTCCGATCGCCGTCCCCGCCGATATCTCCTCCGCCGCCTTCTTCGCCGTCGCCGCCACGCTCGTCCCCGGCAGCGACGTCGCCCTCGAGCAGGTTGGCATCAATCCGACCCGCACCGGGCTGCTGACGATCCTCGAGCGGATGGGCGCTGCAATCGAGCTCGAGGAGACCGGCGAGCGGGGCGGGGAGCCGACCGGTCGCATCCGGGTCCGCTCGGCGAACCTTCGCGCCACCGAGATCGGCGGCGCCGAGATCCCGCTGGCGATCGACGAGCTGCCGATTCTCGCTCTCGCGGCCTGCTTCGCCGAGGGCACGACGACAATCCGCGACGCGGCCGAGCTGCGGCGCAAGGAGTCGGACCGGATTGAGACCGTGACCACGGCGCTGACCGCGCTCGGCGGCCGGGTTGAGGCGACCGAGGACGGCATGGTCATCGAGGCCACCGGCGGCCTGCGCGGCGGCTCGATCTCCTCCCGCGGCGACCACCGGATCGCGATGCTCGGCGCCGTCGCCGGTCTCGCTTCCGAGGAGGGCGTCGAGGTGGAGGGGATGGACGCTGCCGCCGTCAGCTATCCCGGCTTTGAGGCGGACATCGGCGCGCTCCTGGGCGGCGGCGGTCGCTGAGTACTCGGCCGCGACGCTCGCGACCCCGCATCCATACGCTGCCGCAATGGTCATCGCCATCGACGGTCCCGCCGGGGCCGGCAAGTCCAGCGTCGCTCGCGCGGTCGCGGCTGAGCTCGGCTTCACCTACCTTGACTCCGGGGCCATGTACCGCTGCGTCGCCCTGGCCGCGACCGAGGCCGGTGCCGACCCCGACGACCCGACCGCGGTCGGGTCTCTCGCCCAGGCGCTGGAGATCGGATTCGACGGCCGCCAGGTCCTGCTCGGCGAGCGCGACGTCAGCGCCGAGATCCGCGAGCCGGCAGTAACCGCTGCGGCCTCGCGCGTCTCCGTCCACCCAGCGGTGCGCGAGGCGATGGTCTCGCGCCAGCGGCAGCTGATCGCGGCCGGCCACTACGTCGCGGAGGGGCGCGACATCGGCACCGTGGTCAGCCCCGAGGCGCCGCTGAAGGTCTTCCTCACGGCCACCGACGAGGAGCGGGCGCGCCGCCGTGCGGCCGAGTCCGGCGAGGACTTCGAGTCCGTGCTCGACGCCCAGCGCCGCCGCGACGCCCGCGACACCGAGCGCGAGCACGGCGCCCTGCGCGCCGCGGAGGACGCGGTCGAGCTCGACACCACCGGCTTGTCCCTGGAACAGGTCACCGCCCGCATCGTCGCCCTCGCCCGCGAGAGGGGCCTGGCATGAGCGTCGCGACCGTCGCAATCGTCGGCTTTCCGAACGTCGGCAAGAGCACGCTCGTCAACCGGCTGGTCGGCGGATCCGAGGCCGTGACCGCGGCCGAGCCGGGCGTCACGCGCGACCGCAAGCGGCTCGCCACTGAATGGAACGGGGTCGCCTTCGAGCTGGTCGACACCGGCGGCATCGATCTCGATGACGAGGCCGAGCTGGCGCGGGACGTACAGACCCAGGCCCGGCTGGGGATCGCCGAGGCCGACGCGATCGTGATGGTCGTCGACGGCCGCGCCGGCTTGCGCGCCGGCGATGCCGAGCTGGCGAAGACGCTGCGCGGCGGCGCGGTGCCGGTGATCGTCGCCGTGAACAAAGCCGATCGGCCTAATGACTACGCCGTCACCGCCGAGTTCCACGCGCTCGGGCTGGGGGAGCCGCTGGCCGTCTCCGCCACGCATGGGCTCGGGGCCGGCGACCTGCTCGACGCGATCGTCGCCGCCCTGGGAGACCTGCCGCCGGCCGCTGAGCCCGACGACGCCGTCCGTGTCGCCGTGATCGGCCGCCCCAACGTCGGCAAGTCCTCGCTTGTCAACGCCTTCCTCGGCTCCGACCGGGTGATCGTCTCCGACATGGCCGGCACCACCCGCGACGCGATCGACACTGAGCTCGAGGTCGAGGACCGCCGCGTGATCCTGGTCGACACCGCAGGCCTGCGCCGCCGCGCCAAGGTCGCCGGCACCGTCGACTACTACGCACAGCTGCGCTCCGAACGGGCAGTCGACCGCGCCGACGTCGCGATCGTCGTCTGCGACGCCTCCGAGGGGGTGACTGCGGAGGACCTGCGGGTCGCCGAGATGGCGATGAAGGGCGGCTGCGCGACCCTGCTCGTGCTCAACAAGTGGGACCTGACCGCCACCGACATCGACGACGCCCGCGCCCGGGTCGCGCGCAAGCTGCGGCTGCGCCCGGCGGTGATCACCTGCTCCGCCACCCGCGGGCGCAACGTCCCAGCGCTGCTGCCGCGCGCCCTGCAGCTGGCCGACCGCGCCGCCGAGCGGATCCCGACCCCGGCCCTGAACCGGTTCGTCTCCGACGTCGTCGCCAAGAACCCGCCGCCTTCGCGCCGCGGCCGCCGTCTCAAGCTCTTCTACGCCGCCCAGGTCGGCGAGCGCCCGCCGCGGTTTGCGATCCAGGTCAACGATCGCAAGCTGATCGTCCGTGACTGGGCCTACTACCTGGAGAACCGGATGCGCGAGACCTATGAGCTCGAGGGTGTGCCGCTGGTGATCGACTTCGTCCCTCGCTCGGGGCGCCGCGGGCCGCCTGACTGACCTCGCCGGCCATTGCGCGGATTCCTTTAGGCTTCCCGCCATGCCAACTTCAAAGCCGCTCGCCGAGGGCGAGTACCTCTTCACTTCCGAGTCCGTCACCGAGGGCCACCCCGACAAGGTCTCCGACCAGATCTCCGACGGCGTCCTCGACGCGATCATGGCCGAGGACCCCGAGGGCCGGGTCGCCTGCGAGACCCTGGTCAACACTGGGATGGCGGTCGTCTCCGGCGAGATCTCGACCGACGTGCACCTCGACATCCCCGAGATCGTGCGCGAGACGATCCGCGGGATCGGCTACGACCACGGCGACTACGGCTACAGCTGCGACCACATCTCGGTGCTGGTCTCGCTCGACAAGCAGTCGCCGGACATCGCCCAGGGCGTCGACAAGGCTTACGAGACCCGCGTCGGCGAGGCCGAGGACGAGTTCCTGGTGGCCGGCGCTGGAGACCAGGGCATGATGTTCGGCTACGCCAGCGACGAGACCGAGGCGCTGATGCCGATGCCGATCCACCTCGCCCACCGGCTCGCCGAGCGCCTCGCTGCGGTTCGCAAGGACGAGACCCTCGGCTACCTCGGCCCCGACGGCAAGACCCAGGTCACGGTGCGCTACGCCGACGGCCGCCCGGTCGCGGTCGAAAAGCTCCTGATCTCCACCCAGCACGCCGAGGGCGTCGACTCCGAGACGCAGATCAAGCCCGACCTCTGGCAGCACGTGGTGCTGCCGGTGCTCGAGGCAGAGGTCCCCGGCCGCTACGACGAGGGCGATCTGCGCGACGGCTTCCTCGTCAACCCGACCGGCAAGTTCGTGATCGGCGGCCCGGTCGGCGACGCCGGCCTCACCGGCCGCAAGATCATCGTCGACACCTACGGGGGCATGGCCCGCCACGGCGGCGGCGCCTTCTCCGGCAAGGACCCGTCCAAGGTCGACCGCTCCGCCGCCTACGCGGCCCGCTACGTGGCCAAGAACGTGGTCGCCGCCGGGCTCGCCGAGCGCTGCGAGGTCCAGGTCGCCTACGCGATCGGGGTCGCCCAGCCGGTCTCGCTGATGGTCGAAACCTTCGGCACGGGCAAGCTCCCGGACGCGCAGATCTCCCGCCTCGTCGAGGCCGAGTTCGACATGCGCCCCGGCGCCTTCCGCCGCTACCTCGACCTGCACCGCCCGATCTTCCAGAAGACGGCTGCCTACGGCCACTTCGGCCGCGAGGACGCCGACTTCACCTGGGAGAAGACGGACCGCGCTGATGCATTGCGCGAGGCTGCTGGTCTCGCAGCGACCGCCGCTTAGCGCCGGTAAGACAGCGATTTAGCTGGCGGGCGGTTGCGGCTCGCCCAAGCCGTGCTGGCCTGCGGCGTGGGTGCCGGTGGCCTGGTCGACGCGGTGGACGACGTCGCTTGGGTTGGCGACGCCGACGAAGACGAAGTTGTAGTCGTCGGTGGCGGCGGTGTCGAAGTCGACGTCGCCGATCTGCATCAGCCGCTGGTAGACCGACTGCCGGTAGTTGACGTTCTGGACCCGCTCCAGCCGCGTCTCCTGGATCTCGCGGGAGATGATCCCGCGCTTGATGTTGAGGCGGCGGTTGGTGATCGTGTAGGTCGTCGCCACGCGCTTGATGAAGCCGATCAGCACGGTCAGGCCGACGATCACAAGGACGATCAGGAAGACGGTCCCGCTGCCGGCGTCGAACAGCTTCGCGATCAGCCCGATGACGGCGGCGATCACGATCCCTTTCAGGTAGAAGCCGAGGATCGCCCGCCAGGACGGGTGCCCCTCGAAGATCACCTGCTCACCCGGGCTGAGGTTGAGGCTCATCCGGGCCAGCATATGCGCTCCGCGGGCGGCCCGCCAGAGGCACGGGGCGACTCGTCCCCCTGCGCCCATACCCTCGCTGGGTGTCCATCCTCAGGGTCGAGCCGCTGACCACCGCCCGCGCGCTGCGGGGCCCGTTCGACTACCGCCGGCCAGAGGAGATGGAGGGGCTGGAGGTCGGCAGCGTGGTCCGGGTCCCGTTCGGGCCACGGCGGATCCTCGGCGTCGTCGTCGGGCTCGCTGAGGCCTCGGATCTACCGCCGGAGCGGCTGGCCGAGCCGCTGGAGGCGCTGGAGGCGGGCGCGACCCCGGAGCTGGTCGAGCTCGGCCTCTGGGTCGCCCGCGAGTACTGCTCGACGCCCTCGCGCGGGCTGCAGCTGGTACTGCCGCCGGGGACCGGGACGGGCGGTCGCACCGTTCGCTCGAAGACGGAGCTGCGGGCTGAGATCCTCCCCGCGGGCGAGGAGGCGCTGAGCGGCGGCGAGCGGCTCGGCGTCAAGCAGCGGGCGGTGCTGGAGGCGCTGCGGGCCGGCGACCTCTCCAGCGGCGAGCTGGCGGCGGCGGTTGGCTCGGACCGCGCGACCCTGCGGCGGCTGCAGGAGCGGGGCCTGATCGCCACCCGCGACTCGCACCTGCGACGTGTCCCCGGCGAGTCCTCGCTGCGGGCGGCGGCGGAGGCGCCGCGGCTGCTGCCCGAGCAGGAGGCGGCGGTGGCCTCGATCGTCGCTGCGCTTGACGGCGAGTCCGGAGCGGCCCGATCCCAGCTCCTGCACGGGGTCACCGGCTCCGGCAAGACCGAGGTCTACCTGGCCGCGGTCGAGGCGGCACTGGCGCGCGGCCAGGGCGCGATCGTCCTCGTCCCCGAGATCGGGCTGGCGCCGCAGGCCGTCGCCCGCTTCCGCGCTCGGCTCGGCGACCGCTTCGCCGTCCTCCACTCGGCTCTCTCCGCCGGCGAGCGCTACGACGAGTGGCGGCGGCTGCGCAGCGGCGAGGCGCAGGTCTGCGTCGGCCCCCGCTCGGCCGTCTTCGCCCCCGTGCACGACCTCGGCCTGATCGTGATCGACGAGGAGCACGACCCCTCCTACAAGCAGGAGGGCGACCCGACCTACGACGCCCGCGCCGTCGCCCGCCGCCGCGCCTCCGAGCGCGGCGCTGTGCTCGTCGCCGGGACCGCGACGCCGCGCCCGGAGACTTGGCTGGAGCTGCCGCGGATCGAGCTGCCGCGGCGGGTGGATGGACGCCGGATGCCGCCGGTCCACCTGGTCGACATGCGCGACGGCGACCCGCGCTCGGGGCCGCTGCACGCGGAGACCTGGGAGGCGCTGGAGGAGGTCCGCCGCGCCGGCGCCAAGGCGATCGTGATGATCAACCGCCGCGGCTTCGCGCCTTGGCTCACCTGTCGCTCCTGCGGGCACCACTGGAGCTGCCCGAACTGCGACGTCTCGCTGATCGTCCACCGTCACAGCGGCCGCCTCGTCTGCCACCACTGCGCTCACGCCGAGCCGATGCCGCGCGCCTGCGGCGACTGCGGCTCGACCACGCTCTCCCAGGCCGGCGCCGGGACCGAGCGGATCGAGGAGCTGCTGGCCGAGCGCCTGGCGCCGATGCCGGTCTTCCGGCTCGACTCCGACACCGCCTCGGCCCGCGGCGCCCATGCCAGCATCCTGGCCCGGTTCGGCGAGGCTCCGAGCGCGGTCCTGGTCGGAACCCAGATGGTCGCCAAGGGCCACGACTTCCCCGAGGTCACCCTGAGCGCGATCCTCGACGCCGACGCGACCCTGCGCTTCCCTGACTTCCGCGCCGAGGAGCGGACCTTCGCGATGGTTGCCCAGCTGGCCGGCCGCAGCGGGCGCGGCGCGGCGGGGGGAGAGGTGATCGTGCAGACGCTGGCCCCGGGCGCACCCAGCATCTCCCACGCCGCCAGCCACGACTCCGCAGGTTTCCTCGCCGGCGAGCTCGTCCGCCGCGAGGCGCTGCACTACCCGCCCTTCTCGCACCTGGTCCGGATCAACTTCGCCAGCGAGGCGGAGGCGAGGATGGATGGCGCCGCGGCCGAGCTGGCATCTGAGCTGCGGCGCACCCTGCCCGAGGACTCCGAGCTGCTCGGCCCGGCGCCGATGTTCCGCGTTCGCAACCGCCACCGGCGCCGGATCCTGATCAAGTCGGCCGACCGCGAGGGCGGCGTCGCCGCGGTCCGCGAGGCGGTCGAGCGCCGCGCCGCCGACCGCTCCCTGCGCGGGATCGCGATCGGCGTCGACGTCGACCCGCAGTAGCCGCCCCGGCCGCACCCGGGAAGCCAGTCCATAGAATCGGTGGCGTGAGCGACGAGCAGGCGATAGACGCCGAGGAGCGCGAGCGCAAGGAGCTCGAGAGCGAGCTGCTGAAGCGCCGCGACGAGGCGCTTGCCTTCGTCGTCAAGTTCGGCGACCCGGTGCTGAAGAGCAAGGCCTCGCCGGTCTCCGAGTTCGGCCCCGAGCTGCGGGCCGAGGTCGAGCGGATGATCCGGATCATGCGCGACGGGATGGGAGTCGGCCTCGCCGCCACCCAGCTTGGCGTGCTGCGGCGGCTGCTGGTCTTCCAGGCTGGCGCCGACGGGGAGCCGACCGCGCTCGTCAACCCTGAGATCGAATGGATGAGCGAGGACGCGACGATCGCCGAGGAGGGCTGCCTCAGCCTGCCGCGGGTGACGATGGACGTCGAGCGCCCGCTGCACATCCGGGTCAGCGGCAGCGACGCCGAGGGCGAGGCGATCGTGATCGAGGCCTCGGGCCTGGAGGCGCGGGTGCTGCAGCACGAGATCGACCACCTCGACGGGGTCCTGATCCTCGACCGCACCCCCCGCGCCCAGCGCAAGGCCGCGCTGCGCGCGCTGCGCGAGGGCGGCAGCTACAGCCCGCCGTCGGACTACGACGACGAGGGCGAGCTGCGCGAGCCACGCACCGACGCGTGAGGACCGTCTTCCTCGGTACCTCCGAGTTCGCCGCGACCGTCCTGCGGCGCCTCGCTGACTCGCCCCACCGCCCGGCACTCGTCGTCACCCCGCCCGACCGGCGCCGCGGTCGTGGCCGCCGTGAGCTGCCGCCGCCTGCCGCCGAAGCCGCGGCCGAGCTGGGGCTGGAGCTGGCACAGCCCGAGAGCGTCAACGCCGAGCCGGCCCTGGAGCGGATCCGCGCGGCGCAGCCCGAGGCGCTGGTCGTCTGTGCCTTCGGCCAGCTGATCCGCGAGCCGCTGCTCTCCGAGTGGCCGATCCTCAACCTGCACCCCTCGCTGCTGCCGCGCTGGCGCGGGGCGGCGCCGATCGAGCGGGCGATCATGGCCCGGGACGTGCGCACCGGCGTCTGCATCATGCGCCTGACCGAGGGCCTCGACTCCGGCCCGGTCGCTCTGCGGGAAGAGACCGAGATCGGCCGCGACGAGGACTTTGAGGCGCTCTCGGCGCGGCTGGCGACGCTCGGCGGCGGACTGCTGCTTCGCGCCCTCGACCTGCTCGCCCAGGGGCGGCTGGAGTTCACCGAGCAAGGGGAGGGCGGCGTCACCTACGCGGAGAAGATCGAGGCCGCCGAGCGCCGGCTAGACCCGGCTCGCCCGGCCCCCGAGCTGGCCGCTGCGGTCCGCGCCCTCACCCCGCATGTCGGCGCCTACCTGGAGCTGGAGGACGGCGGGCGGCTCGGCGTGCGCGGCGCCACCGCGGTCGGAGCCGGGCCGGCGGTGGGAGAGGTGCAGGTGGAGGAGGAAGACCTGCTCGTCGGGTGCGGCGAGGGCGCGCTGCGGCTGGAGATGGTGCAGCCGCCCGGCGGCAAGCCGATGCCGATCGACGCCTACCTGCGCGGCCACGCGCCGCCGCGGCTCGCATGAGCCCGGCCCGGCCGGCGACGGCGATCTCACCGGCGCGCACGCTCGCCTTCGAGACGGTGCGGGCGACCTTCGAGCAGGACGCCTTCACCGAGCGCGCCTTCCGCGCTGGCGCCGACCGGAGCGAGCTTGACGGCCGCGAGCGCGCCCAGGCTCAGCGCCTCGCCTACGGCGCCGTGCAGCGCCGCGGCACCACCGACGCCGCGATCGAGCGCCTCGCCGGCCGCTCGATCCGGCTGCTCGACCCGCCGGTGCTGGCGGGACTGCGGCTGGGGCTCTACGAGCTGCTCTTCGCCGACGGCACGCCCGACCACGCCGCAGTCGACCAGGCCGTGGAGCTTGTCCGGGTGGCGGGCGCCGGCCACGCCTCCGGCCTCGTCAACGCGGTCCTGCGCCGGGCCGCGCGCGAGCGCGAGCAGCTGACCGCCGACCTGCTCGGCGACGACTCGACCCCGGAGACCGCAGCCGTCGCCCACTCGGCGCCGCTCTGGCTGGCGCGGATGTGGTGGGAGGAGCTTGGTGCCGAGGTCGCCCGGCCGCTGCTCGCCGCGTGTAACGAGCGCGCGGAGGTGGCGATGCGCGCCGACGGCGACCGCGAGGAGGCGTTAGAGAAGCTGCACGAGGCCGGGGTGGAGGCGGCTCCGGCCGGCGGCGGCTGGCCGCTCGAAGCGCCCGAGGCGATCGTGATCGAGGGCCGGACCGGCGACGCGGTCCCGGCGGCGATCCGGGCCGGCGAGCTGACCCCGCAGAGCCGCGGCTCGGCCGCGGTGGTCGAGGTGCTCGACCCCCAGGAGGGCGAGCAGGTGCTCGACCTCTGCGCCGGCCCCGGGATCAAGACCGGCCAGGTCGCGGCCCGGATGGGCGGTCGCGGCGAGGTGATCTCGGTCGAGCTCGACCCCGAGCGGGCCGCCGAAGTCGCGGCCCAGGCGCAGCGCCTGGACCTGCGCAACGTCACCGTGATCGAGGCCAGCGCCGCGACGGAGGGCATGGCCCCAGGCTTCGACCGCATCCTGCTCGACGCCCCCTGCACCGATCTCGGTGCGCTCGCCTCGCGGCCGGACGCGCGCTGGCGCAAGTCACCGCGGGGGATCGAGCGCCTGGCCGAGATCCAGGACCAGATGCTGCGTGAGGCGGCGAAGGTGCTGGCGCCGGGCGGCGTCCTCGTCTACTCGACCTGCACGATCTCCCGCCGCGAGAACGAGGACCGGGTCGCGGCGCTGCTGGCGGCGGGCGAGGCGGGGGAGGTGCCGCGGCTGGCGCTGGAGGACCTCGGCGCCCGCGCGCCGGGGCTGGCCTCGGCGGTCGAGCCGCGCTGCCTGCAGCTGCGCCCCGACCGAGATTGCACCACCGGCTTCTTCATCAGCCGGCTGAAGAGGGATGATTAGGCCAGTGAGCGATCCCGGCCACCAGAGCGCCGGCGCCGACAACCCCCTGGGGAGGGCGCCGTGCCCGAGCTGCGGCGAGCCCTGGCTGCGGCCGACGCAGCTGCCGGGCCGCCTGCGCTGCGTCAACTGCCTCAGCCGCTTCGAACTGGTCTCGCAGTGCCCCAACTGCGGCGAGCACCAGACGATCGCCCGCATGACCAACACCGCCGACATGGAATGCCAGTCGTGCGGTGCGTCCATGCTCCGCGCCGCCTGATCCACGTCCGCACGCGCTCAGTAGGGTGCGCCTCAATGAGCGAGCGCATGGGCGAGCTGATCGCCTCCCCTCGGATCGCCCCCTCGATCCTCTCCGCCGATTTCGACCGTCTCGGGGCGCAGATCGAGGAGGTGATGGACGCCGGCGCGCGGGTCATCCACTTCGACGTGATGGACGGCCACTTCGTCCCGCCGATCACGATCGGGCCGCTGGTCCTGGCGGGGATCGCCGACCAGGTCCACAACGCCGGCGGCGCCGTCGATGTCCACCTGATGATCGAGGCCCCGGAGCGCCAGATCGCCGAGTTCGCCAAGGCCGGCGCCGACTCGATCACCTTCCACGAGGAGGCGACCCCGCACGCCAACCGCACCCTCGCCGCGATCCGTGAGCTCGGCTGCCTGGCCGGGATCGCGATCAACCCCGGCACTCCGGTCGAGGCGCTCTCGGAGCTGCACGGCCTCGCCGACATGGTGCTCTGCATGAGCGTCAACCCCGGCTGGGGCGGCCAGTCCTTCATCGCCTCCTCCCCCGGCAAGGTCGAGCGCCTGCGGCCGCTGGTCGGCGAGGCCGCGATCGAGGTAGACGGCGGCGTCGACGCCAGCACCGCCGGCATCCTCGCCAGCGCCGGCGCCTCCCTCTTCGTCGCCGGCTCCGCGATCTTCGGCGCGCCGGACCCGGCGCAGGCCTACGCGGACATCGCCGCCGCGGCCGGCGCGGCTTAGCCGCGCGCTATCAGCGCTCCAGTGACCTCCTGGAGCCAGGCCCGCTCCTCGGAATCAATTCCCTCCCGCGCCGCCCGCTTCTCGCACCACTCGGCGACCGCCCGCCGACCGCCGATCGCGACCACTTCGCTGCCGGTGACCACGTAGCGGCCGTCACTCAGGGCCGCCAAGGCAGAGCCGCTCTCGTCGCGGTTGCGCAGGATCGCCGCCACCGGGACGCCGTCGACCTCGCCCCGCCCGGCCGGGTCCTCGCCCCGGGCGGGACGCACGGTGAAGACCTGGGAGGCGCCGCGGCGCGGCAGCGGCGGCGGGGCCGGCTTGCCGATCGGGCCCTTGGCCCAGCGCTTGGTCAGCTCCTCGACCTCGTTGCGCAGCTCACGTCGGACGAGGACGTGCAGCTCGTCGCCCTCGTGCAGCTCGGTCGAGCCGCGCGGCGGGATCGCGTGTCCGTCGCGGACGATCACGTTGACCAGCGCCTCGCGCGGCAGGTCCAGCTCCCTTACCGGGTGCCCGGCGGCGGCGGCGCCGGGTGGCAGCCGGTAGGAGACGACCTCGCCGCCGAGCTGGCGGATCCGGCCCGACTCCAGCAGCCGCCGCGGCAGCGATGGCTCGTCGGTGGTCAGCCCTAGCCGGTTGGCAAGCGGCTCGAAGGTCGCCCCCTGGACCAGGGTGGAGCTGACGACGACGAAGAAGACGATCGCAAACTCTTCCGGGCCGCCGCGGATGCCGGCGACGACCGGGAAGGTCGCGAGCCAGATCGGGGTCGCCCCTCGCAGCCCGGCCCAGCCGAGCATCAGCCGCTCGCGCGCGTTCAGCGGCGCCAGGGCCGTGGCGAGGAAGGTGGCGATCGGCCGGGCGACGAGGATCAGCACGGCCGAGAGGGCGATCCCCTTCAGCGCCACGTCGTCGAGGTCGCTGGGGAAGACCAGCAGCCCGAGCATGATGAAGAGCGCCATCTGCGAGACCCAGCCGAGTCCCTCGTGGAAGGAGACGACGGTGCGCTTGGCCGGGATCGCCGCCGATCCCAGGGCCAGTGCGGTCAGGTAGACGGCGAGCAGGCCGGAGCCGTGGGCGACCTCGGCTAGGCCGTAGGCGAGCCCTGCCACCGCGACCGTCGCCACCGGGTAGATCCCGTCGGTGGAGAGCCGGACCATGTCGAGCAGGCGCACCGCGACCCACCCGATCCCGAGCCCGATCGCGATCCCCAGCCCGATCTTCAGCGCCAGCAGGCCGGCCATGTCGGCGGCGCCGTAGCCCGGCTCCTGGATCCATTCGATGAACCCGATCACCAGCAGCAGGGCCACCGGGTCGTTCATCCCGGACTCGCCCTCGAGCGAGCGGGCGAGCCGCTTCTCCAGGGTCGAGCGACGCAGCACGGCGAAGATCGCGGCGGAGTCGGTGGCGGCGACGGCGGCGCCGACGATCAGCCCTTCCAGGGTTGAGAGGTCGAAGAGGAGCTTCGCCGCCAGGCCGGCGATCGCGGCCGTCGCCGCGGTGCCGATCGTCGCCAGCGAGGCGGCGGTGCCGAGCACCGGCCGGATCTCCGACCAGCCCGAGGTGAGGCCGCCCTCGAAGAGGATCAGGACCAGCGCGATCGTGCCCAGCGTCCGCGCCAGCTCGGTGTCGTTGAAATCGATCCCGCCGATTCCCTCCGAGCCGGCGAGCATGCCCAGCGCGAGGAAGATCAGCAGCCCGGGGATCCGCACCCGGTCGGCCAGCAGCGCGCCGATGATGCCGGCGGCCAGGAGGGCGCCGGCGATCAGGATCAGCTCGGCGTCATGTCCGCCCATCGTCGGACCCTATTGGGCAACGCTTAAACGTTCTCGTCGATCGCTGCCAGCCGCGCCTCGAGCTCCTCGGGGGAGCCGGGCTCGGGCACGTCCTCGGCGCGCTCGTGAGGGCGCCTATAGACGAGATAGAGCAGGGCGAGGAGGACGCCGGCGGTCAGCGTGAACCCGATCTCGACCCGGCGGAACTCGTTCTCGACCAGGGGGATGAAGTTCCAGCCGATGAAGAAGCTGGCGCAGGCGATCCAGCGCGCGGCGGCGCGGCGCACCTGGCCCTGGGCGAGGCAGGCCTGGTTGATCGTGACCGAGGCCAGGTAGAGGCCCATCCCCAGGGTCACCAGCAGCAGGCCCGTGCGGTCGTACTCGAACTTCTTCGAGAAGGCGAGCTGCATCAGGTGCGGCCCGTCGATCAGCACGACCAGGGCGGTGAAGGCAGTGAACCCGGTTATCCCCAGGAGCACGCCGCGCACCGTGCGGTGGAATTCGCGCTCGGAGTCGGGGTCGGTGGAGATGTGGAGGCGGGTGAGGTGGGGGAGGATGCTGGTCGAGACCGCCTGGAAGATCTGCAGCGGCGCCCGCGCCAGCATCAGCACGTTGAAGATGAACCCGGCCGCCGCCGCCCCCTGCAGGCTGCGGGTGACCAGCGGCCCGGCGTTGAGGAAGGCCTGTTCGCTGAACATGATCACCAGCACGGCCGCGGCGAACCCGGATCCCTCTTTCATCGAGAAGTCGCCGTCATCCGCCGCGTCCTCCGCTTCGCGTCCGGGGGCGGCGGGCGACGCTTGGGCCGTGGCTTCGTGCTTTTTGGCGCGGCGCAGGAAGGCCACGGGGACGACCATCAAGCTCAGCGAAGGCGCGGCGACGATGCCGACCGCGACCCACGACTGGCCGCTCAGCAGGCTCACCGCGACCAGCACCGCGAAGAGGGTGCGGAAGCAGGACTCAGAGAGGATCAGCGCCGTGAACAGGCCGAACTGGTGGCTGCCGGCGAGAAAGCCGCGGGCGAAGTAGCTGGCGGCGTAGAAGAGGACGGCGCCGAAGAAGACCCAGTAGAGCGCTTCGTTGCCTTCCAGCAGGCCGTCCTGGATCGGCCCGCGCAGGACCAGGGCGACGACGGCGAAGAACAGCGCCAGCCCGACCTGGATCGTCGAGGCGACCCGCAGCGGCTGCGAGATCGACTCGTCGCGCTCGAGCCGCTCGGAGACGTGGCGGGAGAGCAGCTGTTCGACCGGCCGGTAGAGGGTGGAGATGGTGATGAAGACGGCCGACCAGAGGACCGTGATCTGCCCGTAGTCGGGCTTGGAGAGGACGTGCGAGGCGATCAGGAAGTA
The DNA here is from genome assembly GCA_036277915.1 of Solirubrobacterales bacterium. Classification (GTDB taxonomy): domain Bacteria; phylum Actinomycetota; class Thermoleophilia; order Solirubrobacterales; family 70-9; genus VAYN01. The sequence goes on along the minus strand of DASUMA010000007.1, from coordinate 100,411 downwards.
GGCATAGGTGATCAAGCCGGTGAGACCGACCCCGACGGCGAGGAAGCTCGCGGTTTTGCCGTACTCGGCGCTGGCCGAGCTCTCGCCGCCCCCTTTGCGCAGCTTCATCGGCTGGCCCGGTCGCCCGGATCGCCGGGCTCGTAGTGCGAGGGCTCGACCCCGAGCGCCAGCTCGACCCGGCGCACGCGCTCGAAGACGCGCTGCGTCATCACCCGCTGGCCGGCGAGCAGGTCACCGATCACGCCCAGCGCGAAGAGCTGGACGGCGGCGATGAAGAGGACGGCGCCGAGGATCAGCGACTGGATGTGGCCGCTGGAGTCGCCGTTGAAGATCCAGTCGATCAGGAACGGCGCCCAGGCCGCCAGCGCCAGCAGCAGCACGACCAGGCCGGCGGCGGCGAAGGTGCGCAGCGGCTCGTAGCGGGCGTAGATGCGGAGGATCGCGCCGCTGTTGCGGCGCACGTAGGAGCCGGTCGAGCCGAACAGGCGGGACTCGCGGGTCTGCGGGTTGGTCCCGATCTCGACCTGGTCGACCGCGACCAGCATCTTCCCGGCCTGGATCAGGCTCTCCAGCGTGTAGGTGTAGGTGTCGACGACCAGCAGCTGCAGGGCGGCCTCGCGGTTGTAGGCGCGGAAGCCGGAGGTGGCGTCGGTGATCTCGGTCCCGGAGAGCCGCCGTACGACCCAGCTGCCGAGCCGCTGCAGCCCTTTCTTCGCACCGGAGAAGTGCTCGATCGTCCCGACCCGGCGGTCGCCGACGACCATGTCGGCCTCGCCGGCGAGGATCGGCGCCACCAGCCGGGCGACGTCGTCCCCCTTGTACTGGTTGTCGGCGTCGGTGTTGACGACGACGTCGGCGCCGAGCTTGAGGCAGGCGTCGAGCCCGGCCTGGAAGCCCGCCGCCAGGCCCTTGTTGTTGGTCAGGCGGACGATGTGATCGACGCCGCACTCGCGCGCGACCGCGACCGTGCGGTCGGTGGAGCCGTCGTCGACGACCAGGAGCTCGACCGCGTCGAAGCCGTCCATCTGGCGTGGGAGGTCGGCGATCGTGGCCGGGAGGGTCGCCTCCTCGTTCAAGCAGGGAATTTGGATGATCAGCTTCACGGCTCTGCAGCGTATTTGGGAGGGACCGATATGGCGTTATAGAGACCAGCGTGCGAGCGGTATTACACTGTTGATTGACTCGTCAATCGGTTTTCCTGTGACGACCCCGCTTACAACTGCCGATCAAGCACATCTCAGGCGTGCCCTGGAGCTAGCGGAGGGCGGCCGGGGGCGGGTCAGCCCCAACCCCCTGGTCGGGGCAGTGCTGGTCAGGGGCGAGGAGGTTATCGGCGAGGGATTCCATGCCGAGCTCGGGGGGCTGCACGGGGAGCGCGCGGCGCTCGAGGATTGCCGGAACCGCGGCGAGGACCCGGCTGGGGCGACGATGTACGTGACGCTCGAGCCCTGTGCCCATCAGGGGCGTCAGCCGCCGTGTGTGGATGCGCTACTCGAAGCGGGTATCGGCCGGGTCGTGATCGCCTCCGAGGACCCGAGCGAGAAGGCCTCCGGCCGCGGCCCGGGGATGCTCCGCGACGGCGGTGTCGAGGTCGCCTTCGCCGCCGGCGAGGAGGCCGCGGCAGCGCGGCTCCTCAACCAGGCCTTCCGCAAGCACGCCCGCACTGGCCTCCCGCTCGTCCTTCTGAAGCTGGCGATGTCGCTCGACGGCGAGACCACGACGCCGCCGGGTCAGACCTCGTGGATCTCCGGCGAGCTCAGTCGCGCTCTGGTCCACGGCTGGCGCTCGGAAGCCGACGCGATCGCCGTCGGCATCGGCACCGCGCTCGCCGACGACCCGCTGCTGACCGCCCGCTACGCCGACGCTCGCCAGCCTGTCCGCGTCGTCTTCGACTCCGAGGCCCGCCTGCCGCTCGGCTCGCAGCTGCTGGCGACCCTCGACCAGTCCCCCGTCCTGGTAGTGATCGCGCCCGCCGCCGACGGTGGCCGGGTCGGCGCTCTGCGCGACGCCGGTGCCGAGATCGTCGTCGCCAGCGGCGCGACGCCGTCCGACCGCATCGTCTCCGCCCTCGCCGATCTTGGTCGCCGCGGCATCACCAGCCTCTTCCTCGAGGGCGGCAAGACCCTCGCCGCCTCCTTCGTCGCGGCCGACCAGGTCGACGAGTCGCGGACCTTCGTGGCACCGGTCCTCCTCGGGGATTCGCCCTCGATGCCTCGCGCTGCGGGGGATGCCGACCTGACGGGACCCGTGCGCCGGACTGCGCTCGAGACCCGTTCCGAGGCAGTCGGCGAGGACACGCTGATCACGGCCCGGTACAAGGAGTGGTGACGTGTTCACCGGGCTGATCGAGGACGTGGGCCGGGTCGCCTCTCTGGAGGCCGGCCCCGATGGTGCCCGCCTGCGGATCGAGACGACCCTGGCCGCCGAGATCGCGCTCGGCGACTCGGTCGCCGTCAACGGCGCCTGCCTGACCGCGACCGCCGTCGACGCGGGCGGGTTCGAGACCGAGGCGATGAACCAGACCCTCGAGGTGACCGCGCTCGGCAGCGTCGAGGCCGGCGCCGCGGTCAACCTGGAGCTGGCAATGGTGGCCGGCGCTCGGCTCGGCGGCCACATCGTCCAGGGGCACGTCGACGGCGTGGGGGAGGTGCTCGCGGTGAGCGAGGACGGATTCGCCCGCCGGGTCCGCGTCGGCCTGCCCCCGCAGCTGCTGCGCTACTTCGTCGACAAGGGCTCGATCACGCTCAGCGGGGTCAGCCTCACGGTCGCCGAGCTGGGCGAGGAGTGGGTCGAGGTGTCCCTGATCCCCGAGACCCTGGAGCGGACGAATCTGGGCGAAGTCAAGCCCGGAAATCTTTTGAACGTCGAGTGCGACATCGTGGCCAAGTACGTGGAGCGGCTGGTGTCACCATTCGCTGGAAAGGAAGGCGCGTGACTCAGATGACTGAGACCCAGACGAAAACCCCCTTCTCGACGATCGAGGAAGCGATCGAGGAGATCCGCCGCGGCCGCATGGTCGTCGTCTGCGACGGCGAGGACCGCGAGAACGAGGGCGACCTGGTGATGGCGGCGCAGTTCGCGACGCCGGAGGCCGTCAACTTCATGGCCAAGGAGGCGCGCGGCCTGATCTGCCTGGCGCTGACCGCTGAGCGCACCGAACGGCTCGGCCTGAAGCTGATGGCGGCGAAGAACGAGGCGCCGCTGCAGACGGCGTTCACGGTGACGATCGAGGCTGCCGGCGGGGTCAGCACCGGGATCTCCGCCCACGACCGTGCGCACACGATCCAGGTCGCGATCGACCCCGAGTCCGGCCCCCGCGACATCGTCGTCCCCGGCCACATGTTCCCGCTGCGGGCCAAAGACGGCGGCGTGCTCGAGCGCACGGGGCACACCGAGGCCAGCGTCGACCTCGCCCGCCTCGCCGGACTCACCCCGGCCGGCGTGATCTGCGAGGTGATGAACGACGACGGCACCATGGCCCGCGTCCCCGACCTCGTCCCCTACTGCGAAAAGCACGGGCTGAAGATGATCACCGTCGCCGAGCTGATCGCCTACCGGCGCCGCACCGAGAAGCTGGTCGAGCGCGTCGTCGCCACCGGGCTGCCGACCACCTTCGGCGACTTCACCGCGGTCGGCTACCGCTCCCTGGTCGACGACAAACACCACGTGGCGATGGTCAAGGGCGAGGTCGACGGGGCCGAGGACGTGCTGGTCCGCGTCCACAGCGAGTGTCTCACCGGCGACGTCTTTCACAGCATGCGCTGCGACTGCGGCGAACAGCTGGAAGCGGCGCTCTCGATGATCGAGAGCGAGGGCCGCGGCGTCCTCCTCTACCTCTCCCAGGAGGGCCGGGGGATCGGCCTGTTGAACAAGCTGCGCGCCTACAAGCTGCAAGAGGAGGGGGCCGACACGGTCGAAGCTAACCTCAAGCTCGGACTGCCCGCCGACCTGCGCGACTACGGCATCGGCGCCCAGATCCTCGGCGACCTCGGCCTGACCAGCATCCGCATCCTCACGAACAACCCGAAAAAGATCGTCGGGCTGGAGGGCTACGGGCTCTCGGTCTCCGAGCAGGTGCCGATCGAATCCTCGCCCAACACCCACAACGAGGCCTACCTGCGGGCGAAGCGGGAGAAGATGGGCCACCTGCTGCACCACCAGGGCCTGGCCCTCGACGAGGAGATGATCCACGACGAGGAGGAGCGCGACGCGGAGAAGGCCGATGGCTGAGTCGGACGGCTCCTTCCTCGAAGAGCTCAGCTCCGAGGAGCGGGGAGCCCTTTCTGGCCGCCGCTTCGCGGTCTGCGTCGGCCGCTTCTACGAGAACCTCGCGCAGCGGCTCGTCGCCGGTGCCCGTCACGGCTTCGAGCTGGCCGGCGTGCCGGAGGAGAGCGTCGTCGACGTCTCCGTCCCCGGCGCCTACGAGCTGCCCTTCGCCGCTCGTCTCTTCGCCCAGAGCGGCGAGTTCGCCGGCGTCGCCTGCCTCGGCGTCGTGATCCGCGGCGAGACCGACCACTACGACTTCGTCTGCGGCGAGTCGGCCCGCGGGATCCAGAACGTGCAGCTGGAGACCGGCGTCCCCTGCGCCTTCGGCGTGATCACCTGCGACACGATGGAGCAGGCCCTGGCCCGCGCCGGTGGCGACAAACGCGACCAAGGCCGCAACGCCGCCCTCACCGTCGCCCGCATGGCCCTGCTGAAGGACCGACTGGCCGCCTAGGCATCCCGCCTGGCAGGCACGGAGCCGCGGCCCCGCCGCACTCTGTACCATCCACGACCCGATGGCCAAGGTATGCCACAGCTGCGGCAAGGGACCGGCGTTCGGCCAGTCCCGAAGCCACTCGATGGTCGCCACCAAGCGGCGCTTCGATCCGAACCTTCAGAAGGTGCGGATCCAGGAGAACGGCCGCCCCCTGCGGACTTACGTCTGCACCCGCTGCCTTAAGTCGAACAAGGTTACGAAGGCCGCCTAGGGCATTGCCCCGGAGGTGCCGGGTGGCCCTCCTCTCTCGCATCCTTTGAGGGGCGGAACGACCCTGAGCGCAGGCCGGGGAGGTCGGTACGCCTCCGCGGGAATTTAGTCGCGCACCCTTCGGGTGCGGCTCCCGAACATGGTGCCCGCCTATGGCGGGCAGATGACAGATTGCATGTCGCGGCCTTCGGCCACATTCCCGCAGAGGCGCACCGACCTCCCCGGCCAACCCCCGGCGTCCCTTTCCAGCTACCCCGAGCCCAGCGATCGCTGTTTGTAGCCCAGAGGGCGACAAGCGACGAAAGCTCCGCTGAGATCCCCCGAGGTCTTTCGCTTTCAGCTAGTCAGGGACGTGACGTGGGCAGGGGTCCGGTTGTGCTCCGGGCGAATGTGGCCGAAGGCCGCGATATGCAATCTAATTTCATGCCCGCCATAGGCGGGCAGCATCCGGTGGAGCCGCACCCGAAGGGTGCGCGACTAAATTCGCCCGGAGTGCAACCGGGCCCCTGCCCGGGCCATGTCCGGACCTAGTCCGTCTGCGGCAGCGGCTCTTCGCGCGACGGCGACTCGGCTGGCTCTACGTGGAGGCGGGGGAGGATCTTGCCTAGCCACTCGGGGAACCACCAGGCGCGGGTGCCGAAGAGCTGCATCAGGGCGGGGACGAGAACGGAGCGGATGATCACGGCGTCGATGAAGACGGCGGAGGCGAGGCCGAGGCCGAAGAGTTTGATGATCCGGTCTTCGCCGAGCATGAAGGAGGCGAAGACGGTGACCATGATCGCCGCGGCGGCGGTGATCACGCGGCCGGTCAGGGCGAGGCCGCGGGTGACGGACTCAGTCGCGTCGTGGGTGTGCTCCCACTCCTCGTGGATCCGCGACATCAGGAAGACCTCGTAGTCCATCGAGAGCCCGAAGATGATCGCGAAGAGGAAGATCGGGAAGAAGGAGATGATCGGGCCGGTGCCGTCGATGCCGATCAGGCTCGCCCCCCAGCCCCACTGGAAGACGGCGACGATCAGCCCGAAGGCGGCGCCGATCGAGAGCAGGTTCATCACCACCGCCTTCAGCGGCACCAGGATCGAGCGGAAGACGATCATCAGGAGCAGCGCCGAGAGCAGGACGACGACGCCGATGAAGAGCGGCAGCTTGTCGGAGATCGCGTCGCCGAAGTCCTCGAAGATCGCGGTGATGCCGCCGACGTGGACCTGGGCGCCGGTCTGCTCCTCAATCCCGGGCACGACGTCGTCGCGGATGTGGTCGAGCAGCTTGGTGGTGTCCTCGCTCTGCGGCGAGGTGGTCGGGTACAGCTGGAACACGCCCGTGTTTTCGGCCGGGTTGAGGGTGACCGCGGTCACCGCCTCGACGCCTTCTTCGCCTTCGAGCGTGCTGCGCAGCTCCTGCAGAGCCTCGTCGTCGCCCTTTGCCGGCAGCGCCGCCACAACCTGGAAGGGCCCATTGAAGCCCGGTCCGAAGCCCTCGGCGAGCAGGTCGTAGGCTTCGCGCGTCGTCGTCCCGGCCGGGTCAGTGCCGGCGTCGTTGGAGCCGAGCCGCAGCGAGAGCGTGGGGATGCACATCGCCAGCAGCAGGGCGCCGGAGAGCGTTGCCGCCAGCACCGGGCGGCGTTGGATCTCGCGGCTCCAGCGGTACCACCAGGTGCCCTGGTCGACCGCCGCCTTGCGCCCGTAGCCGGGGATCCGGAGCCGGTCGATCCGCCGCCCGACGATCGTCAGCAGCGCCGGCAGCAAGGTCAGCGCCGCGATCATCGTCATCAGCACCGCGAAGGCCGCCGCCATCGCCACCCCGTAGAGGAAGCTGATGTCAAGCAGCCACATCCCCATCAGGGCGATGATCACGGTGATGCCCGCGAACAGCACCGCGCGGCCAGCGGTGTCGGCGGCGGCGATCGCCGCCTGCCGCGGCTCCAGCCCCTCGGCGAGCCCGCTGCGGAAGCGGGTGACGATGAACAGCGCGTAATCGATCCCGACCCCGAGCCCGATCATCAGCGCCAGCTGTGGCGCGAACTCGGCGGTGTCGAAGACGTGGGTGCCGAGCGTGACCAGGCTGAGGCCGACGCCGAGCGCGAACAGGGCGGTGATCAGGGGCAGCCCCATCGCCACCACCGAGCCGAAGGTGATCAGCAGGATCACGACCGCGGCGAGCAGCCCGATCGCGAAAGAGGAGTCTTGTTCTTCTTCGGCTCGCGCCTGCTCGATCGGCTGGCCGCCGAGGTCGACCTGGAGCCCGTCGCCGCCCGCTGCCTGGGCGAGGTCGATCACCTTCTGCGCTTCGTCGTCGTTGAGCAGGTCGGTGGTGACGTTGAACTGGACCGTCGCGTAGGCGATCTTGCCGTTCTCGGAGACCGCGCCGGCGCCGCCCTCCTTGTAGGGGCTGGCGACTTCGCTGACGTGGGGCAGCTTGTCGACTTCGTCGAAGACGCCTTCCATCTTCGATTTGACCGCCGCCGACTCGACCCCCTGGTCGGCCTTGTAGACGATCGTCGCGGTATCGCCGGACTGGGCCGCGAACTTCGTTTCCAGCAGCTCGAAGGCTTCCTGGGAGTCGGAGGCCGGCAGTTTGAATTCTTCGTTGAAATCCGACCCGGCGGCGCTCGCGAGGAAGCCGATCCCGACCAGAGCGGCGATCCAGGCGGCGATCACGGTCTTGCGGTGGCCGGTGATCCAGGTGGCGAAGGAGTGCATCGGCCGAGCAAGCTAGCAACCGTGCCTGTCTGACCGACAAAAGCCTCGTACTCCCGTCCGTCCCGGGCGAATAGATTGCCCCTAGATGTCCGACCCTTCGATCGCCAGATTCCGGCGAGTAATCACCTCTTCCTACGCATTTCTCGAGGCCCGTCGCCAGGAGGTCAATGACCTCAACGTGTTCCCGGTCGCCGACGGCGACACCGGCGACAACATGGCGATGACGATGCGCGCCGTGATGGAGGAGCTCGACCGCCTCGACGGCCGCGAGGTCGACGAGATCGGCCGCACCGAGCTGGTCCAGGCGCTGGCCCGGGCGGCGCTGATGGGCGCGCGCGGCAACTCCGGCGTGATCCTCAGCCAGATTGTCCGCGGCGCCGCCGAGGAGCTGGCCAGCCGCCCTGGTGAGCTGGTCGACCCGGTCCTGGTCGCCGCGGCCTTCGCTAGCGCCGCCGACGCCGCGTACGAGTCGGTGCGGGAGCCGGCCGAGGGCACGATGCTGACCGTCTTCCGCGAGATGGCCCACTCACTCGCCCGCGGCCTCGCCCACCTCGAGGCCGACAAGCAGCGGCTCGGGCGCGAAGTCACCGACGAGCAGCAGGACGCGGTCCTCGCCGAGGTCCTGGAACGGGCGATCGAGGACGGCGAGCGCGCGGTCGCCCGCACCCCCGAGCAGCTCGACGTCCTGCGCGAGTCCGGCGTCGTCGACGCCGGCGGCTACGGCCTCGTCCTGATCCTCGCCGGGGTGGTGACGGGCCTGCGCGGCGAGGGCGCCGAGCTGCCCGAGGTCTCCCACCACGAGCCACCGCGCCTCAGCCTGCCGCACCACTCCGACAGCCGCTACCGCTACTGCACCAACTTCATCGTCTCCGGGAGTGGCCTCTCCAGCCGTGATTTCCTGCCGCGCCTGGAGGGCCTCGGCGACTCGGTCCTGGTCGTCGGCGACGAAGCGACCCTCAAGGTCCATGTTCACACCGACGAGCCCGAGGCCGCGGTTGCGCTGTTCGAGGGGACCGGCGAGGTGACCAACCTCGATGTCGCCGACATGCGCGAGCAGATGGCCGAGCGCGACGCCCGCCTCGCCGGCGGCCGCACTGGCGTGCTCGCCGTTGCCGCGGGGGAGGGGCTGGAGCGCCTCTTCGCCGAGCTCGGCGCCAACGTCGTCCCCGGCGGCGAGACCCTGAACCCGTCCACCTACGAGCTTCTGGCCGGGATCCACAGCGTCCGTGCCGAGGAGGTCGTCGTCCTGCCCAGCTCCGCCAACGTGATCATGGCCGCCGAGCGTGCCTGCGAGCTCTCCGACAAGCCGGCCCGGGTGCTGCCGGCGACCTCGCAGCAGGCGAGCCTGCTGGCGCTGGTCGAGTTCGACCCAGCCGCCGCCGCCGACGAGAACGTCGAGCGGTTAGAGGGGGCGCTGGCGGGGATGGCGACCGGGGGAGTGGCGCCGGCCGCCCGCGACGACGCACAGGGCCGGTTCAAGCAGGGGGACGCGGTCGGCTTCGCCGACGGCGAGATCATCGCCTGGGGGGGCGCCGGCTCAACTCTGACCGAGACGATTCAGCACCTCGCTGAGGAGGCGGAGATCGTCACCGTGATCGCCGGCGAGGGGGCGCCGATCCCGCTCTCGGAGATCGATACCCACGTCCCGGCGGGGGTCGAGGTCGAGACCCACGACGGCGGTCAGCCCAGCTGGTGGTGGCTGCTCGCGGCCCAGTAGTGGGCGTTCGCCGGTTCCGGTGATGCGCTCCTTCGCCGGGGCCGAGGAGCTGACCCCCGCACAGCTGCGCGAAGCGCCCGTCCACTGGCCGCGCCCGAGCGTCCTCGCGACCGGCCTGCAGGCGCTCGACGGTGTCGGCCCGAAATCGGCTGAAGCGGCCGCAGAAGCAGGGATCCGCACCGTCTACGACCTGCTGCTGCGGATCCCGCGGCGCCACCGGGACCTGCGGATCCGCCAGCTGGCCGACGTCGCCGAGGGCGAGACCGCGACGGTTCTGGTCGAGGTCCTGGGAGCGAAGCCGCGACCGTTCCGCAAACGGCGCCTGACGATCGTCGGGGTCAAAGTCGGGGACGAGAGCGGGCACGTGCGGGCAACTTGGTTCAACCAGCCCTGGGTCGCGGCGAAGCTGGAGCCGGGCGCCCAGCTCCTGCTGACGGGCAAGCGGACGAATCGGGGGTTCGGGGTTCAGCAATGGGAGCTGGTGAGCTCCTCCTCTCAGGACGAGGACGGCGCTGCGGAAGAGGACGTCCCTGATCCTCCCCCCAGCGCGCCGACGGGGGCGGGGTCCGAGCTGGCACCCGTGTATCCGGCGACCGAGAACCTGCGGGCGCAGCGGCTGCGTGAGTGGGCGGAGCAGGCGGTCGGGCTGGCGGGCAACGCGATCGAGGGCCTGCCGGTGGCGCTGCGGGTGGGCCGCGGACTGGCGGGGGTGGGGGACGCGCTGCGCGCGATCCACTTCCCCGAGTCCCAGGAGGACATGGAGCAGGCTCGCGAGCGGCTGCGCTTCGAGGAGCTCTTCCTCTACCAGGCGGTGCTGGCGACGCGGAAGCGGACCCACCGGACCGCGCGGCCGGCACCGCGGTTCGGGAAGCCGGGAGACCTCGTGGCGCGCTGGCTGGACTCGCTGCCGTTCGAGCCGACCGGCGACCAGCTGCGGGCCTTCGACGAGATCGAGGGCGACCTCGACTCGGGCGAGCCGATGCAGCGGCTGCTGATGGGCGAGGTCGGGTCCGGGAAGACGGTGGTCGCGGTCTACTCGATGCTGCGAGCCCTGGAAGCCGGCTACCAGGCCGCGCTGATGGCACCAACGGAGACGCTGGCCGAGCAGCACGCGATCACCCTGGGGCGGCTGCTGGCGGAAGAGGCGACGCCGTTTGCGTTGCTGACCGGGTCGACGCCGGCGGCGAGCCGGCGGCGGGTGCTCGACCAGCTCGCCAGCGGCGAGCTAGGAATGATCGTGGGGACGCACGCGCTGATCGAGCCCACGGTGGAGTTCGCCCGCCTCGGCCTGGCGGTGGTCGATGAGCAGCACCGCTTCGGCGTCGAGCAGCGCGGCGCGCTCGACGCAAAGGGGGTCGAGGGCATGGCCCCGCACGTCCTCCACATGACCGCGACGCCGATCCCGCGCACCCTGTCCCTGACCGCGTATGGCGACCTCGACACGACCGCGCTGCACGAGCTGCCGGCGGGCCGGATGCCGATCACCACCCGTGTGGTCGAGGAGGACCAGCGCTCGGAAGCATTCGAGTTCATGCGCAAGCGGCTGCGCGAGGGACGGCAGGCGTTCGTCGTCTGCCCGCTGGTCACCGAGTCCGAGAAACAGCCGGGCAAGGCGGCCGAGGTCGAGGCCGAGCGGCTGCGGGCCGGTGAGCTGCGCGGGTTCCGCGTCGGCCTCCTGCACGGGCAGATGCACTCCAGCGAGAAGGCGGCGGCGATGGCCGCCTTCGCCGCCGGCGAGACCGACGTGCTGGTCGCGACGACCGTGATCGAGGTCGGGATCGACGTCGGCAACGCGACGGTGATGGTGATCGAGGGGGCCGAGCGCTTCGGCGTCTCCCAGCTGCACCAGCTGCGCGGCCGAGTCGGCCGCGGTGAGCATCCCTCGCAGTGCTTGCTGTTCCACGAAGACGCGGGCGAGCTGGCGCGGCGACGGCTCGATGCGGTCGCGCGTGAGGGCGACGGCTTCAAGCTCGCCGAGGTTGATCTCGAACTGCGCGGCGAGGGCGAGATCCTCGGGACCCGCCAGTCGGGCCTGCCGCGTTTCGCCGTCGCCAGCCTGCCCGAGGATGGCGAGCAGCTGATCGCCGCCCGCGACGAGGTGCTGGCGCTGCTGCAGCGCTACGGCTCTCTCGCCGACCCCGCCCTGGGCCCGCTCCTGGAGGCTGCCCGCGCCCGCTTCGGCGCCGGCGCCGCCGACCCAATCCCGCTCTAATGGGCACGTGAGGGTGATCGCCGGAGATCTGCGGGGGCAGCGCCTGGTCGCCCCGCGCGGCTGGAAGGTGCGGCCGACCTCGGACCGAGTCCGGGAGGCGATCTTCTCCACGCTCGGCGAGCGCGTCCTCGGCGCCGCTGTCCTCGATCTCTACTGCGGCACCGGGGCGCTGGCGATCGAGGCGCTCTCGCGCGGCGCCGAGCGCGCCGTCCTCGTCGACCGCGACACCCGCCCGGCCCTCGGCAATGTCGAGCGCCTCGGCCTCGGGGAGCGGGCGGAGCTCGTCCGCTCCGACGCGGGCCGCTGGCTGGCCACCACCGCTTTCCCCCACCCGGGGAAGGTTCTGGGGGAGGATTCTCTCCCCCCTCCGGTCCAAACTTTCGACCTGATCTTCGTCGACGCCCCCTATAGACTCGCCGGCCGCGTGGCCGAGGATCTCAACACCCACCTGCCGAGCCTGCTCGCCGTCGACGGCCGTGTCGTCGTCGAGAGCGGCGCCCGCGGGCCGCTGCGCCTCGACTCGCTGGAATCTCTGCGCCAGCGTCGCTACGGCGCCGCCGACGTCGCCGTCTACGGGAGGGCAGGGGAGTGACCGAGCGCAACGGCACCGTCGTCTGCCCGGGCAGCTACGACCCAGTGACCAACGGCCACATCGACATCATCACCCGCACCTCGAACGTCTTCGAGAAGGTCGTCGTCGGCGTCGTCAACAACCCGGTGCGTAAGGCAAAGACGCTGTTCAACGCCGAAGAGCGGCGCGACTTCATCCGCGAGGCGACCGCGAACCTGCCCAATGTCGAGGTGCAGATCTTCTCCACCCTGCTGGTTGAGTTCGCCCGCGACAACGACGCCAAGGCGATCGTCAAGGGCCTGCGGGCGATCTCCGACTTCGAGTACGAGTTCGAGATGGCACAGCTGAACCGCAAGCTCGACCCCGGGATCGAGAGCATCTACGTGATCGCTTCCCCGCACTACAGCTTCCTTTCCTCCACCGGGGTGAAGGAGATGGCGACCTTCGGCGGCGACGTCTCCGACCTCGTTCCGGGCCCAGTTGCCGCTGCCCTGTCTGAACGCCTGGACGAAAGGTAGGCTTACGTCAGTGTCTGGTTCAAGTGGGCGACAGCTTGCAAAAAACGCCCTCAATAACGGCATCTTCACCAAAAACCCCGCGTACACGTAGGCTTACGACCTGCAAATGGACGTTCTCGTTCTCATAGACAAGCTGGACGACGTCGTCCACAACGCCCGACCCGTCCCCCTGACGGATCAGGTGCGTGTGGACCGCGAGGAGATCTACGACCTCCTCGACCAGATGCGCGCGACGATCCCCGAGGAGATCAAGCAGGCGCGCTGGATTGTCAAGGAGCGCCAGGAGATGCTGGCTGAGGCCAAACGCGAGGCCGAGCGGATCGTCCGCGAGGCGCGCGAGCAGCAGGCTCGCCTGATCTCCGACGAGGAGGTCACCAAGCAGGCCGAGCGCGCCGCCGACGAGATCGTCGAGGACGCCCGCACGCGCGAGCGGGAAATCCGCCTCGGTGCCGAGGACTACGCCGACGAGATCCTCAACACGCTTGAAGTGAACCTCCAGAAGTTCCTCGCGGCCGTGCAGCGCGGCCGCGATCGCCTGGCTGGGCGCGAGGACGAACAGCCGGCAGCCGAAGAGCTCGAGCAGCCTTAGGCCGGTAGGAGGGCTCGGTACCCCTCCTCACTCACTCGCACCCACGCACGTTTTGCGGTTAGCCGGTTAGCACGGGGCGTTTCGGTCGGCTTCGAGTTCACGGCGAACGACGGATGCGACCTGAGACGAGTGGTTGGTGACCTGGTCGTAGGTGAGGTGGAGGACATCTAGGCCGGCGTTGCGGAGGTCGAGATCACGGACGTGGTCAGTCTCGAAGGCGGCGTGGCCGCGATGGAAGCGATAGCCGTCGGTTTCCACTACGAGGCGCTGGACGGGCCAGAGGAAGTCGACCTCCCAGCGGCCGACGCGGACGTTGACTTCGGGCGGCGGCAGCCGGTGGCGGCGGCAGAGGGCGAGGAAGCGGTCCTCGAGCTCGCTGCGGGTGGGGGCTGACGCCTCGAGTCCCGTCCGCAGGCCGAGTACCTCCGCTTGCCGCACGGCCCGGCGCCACTGCGGCGCCTCGAGTTCGGAGCGGATGTCCGCGATGGTGAGCGCCGGATTGGTGACGGGGATGTGGTGCCTGCGGGTGACCTGCTGGGTGGAGAGGGTTGGGCGTCGGTGGATGCGAATGCCTCGACGCTCCGCCCGTCCCGTCATCGTCGGGATCGAGACGTGAATCTCGCCAACTGCCGGCTTCAGCAGCCGCCAGAGAGCAGCGGCACTTCGATGACTCAGGACAGCACCGTTGCCGCAGGCAAGAACGGCAGCCAGACTGAGGCTTCGGAAGGAAAGTGCGGTGTGGCCCACGGCGTAGACGCCGCGGTGGAGGGAGAAAAGCCGCCCGCTGCGAGCACGGCCAAGTACAGCGTCGCGGCTCAGCCCCGCTTCACGGAGCTGTGCGGACGTGACCACGCCATGCTGTTGCCGCGCGATCTTGGCCACAAGCAGGTCGGAATTGTCGAGTTTGTCGGCTATAGGCCGACTAAGTCGACAAATGTCCTGCGCTCTCCCCCCGGCGAGGCCGCTAGTCCAGCTTCAGGTCGTTCAGAGCCGCCCAGCGCGGGTCCGGAGCCGACTCGTGTTCGTGGGCGCTGGGGCCGGCGTCGTTGAGGGGCTCGCCGCAGGTGGGGCAGAGGCCGAGGCACTCGGGACGGCAGAGGAGGCGGGTGGGGAGGGCGAGCATGGTGGCGTCGTGGGCCCAGCGGCCGATGTCGAGCTCGTCTTCGTCGACGTAAGGGCTGCGCAGTTCGGGGTCGTCGGTCCCGGCTTGGTCGATCTCTCGCGCCTCGACCTCGAGATCGAGGGCGGCCGGCTCGAGGCAGCGCATGCACGGGCCTTCGAGGTGGACCGGGAAGTTGATGCGGAAGGCGAAGCCGTTGCTGGGGCGGGAGACCTCGAGGCGCACGGTCGGGCTGGGGGGATCGGCGAGGTAGGTCTGGCCGCCGAGCTCGAACGGCTCCAGGGCCACCGGCACCTCTAGTCGCTTGCCCTCGCCATGGGCGAGCGAGAGGCGCGAGAGGTCGATGATCGTCGAGGGCGTGGGGGGCAAGGGGGACCTCCGCTGGGTACGGGCTTACGATGACTCCCTCCCAACGAGGTTACGAGATGGGTCAATTCGACTGGACACCCGAGGTTTACCTGGAGCGGATCCGCGCCGAGATCCCCGGCTACGACGATCTGCAGGCGCAGTCCGTGGCGGCGATCCCGTTCGCGCCCGAGCGCGTGCTGGAGCTGGGGATGGGGACGGGGGAGACGACCCGGCGGCTGATCGAGGCCTTCCCGGACGCCTGGGTGATCGGGCTCGACTCCAGCCCCGACATGGTCTTCCGCGCCCGCAAGTCCTACGACGACGTGCAGCTGGCGCGGATGGAGGACCCGCTGCCGGACGGCCCCTGGGACCTGGTCATCTCGGTGCTCTCGGTCAATCAGCTGAACGACGAGCAGAAGCAGAACCTCTGCCGCCAGGTCAAGCGGCAGGCGCGCTCGCTGGTGATCGGCGACGTCTTCCAGGGCAGCCAGCTGGAGGACCTCGCCGGCTGGTGCGAGGGCAAGGTCACCTGGCAGCAGGGGGATCTCGCCGTGGTCCGCGCGGCCTACTGAGCGCCGCTTGCCGCCCGCGGCGGCAGAACCGGCTACCATCCCGCGACCGATGGCCGTCCCGAAGAAGAGAACTTCCAGCGCCCGCCGCGACAAGCGGCGCGCTCAGCACAAGGCTGGCAAGCCCAACCTGAACAGCTGCCCGCGCTGCCACAGCCCGCGGCTGCCGCACCGGGTCTGCCCGACCTGCGGAACCTACGCCGGCCGCGAGGTCGTCGCGCACCGCGTCGCCGAGGCCTCGGCGACCACCGCAGACTCCGAGTAGCCGTGGCGCCCCGGCGCGCGGTGACGGTTGCTCTCGACGGCTACGGGGCGGAGCAGGGCTTCGACGTGCTTGCCGAGGGCGCGCGCCTGGCCGCCGCTGACGGAATCGGCGTTCGCGTCTTCGGGCCCGAGCGGGCGCTCTGCCTCTCCGGGACGGAGGGGATTGAGGTCGTCGAGACGGCCGAGTGGATCGGCAACGACGAGGACCCAGTCGCCGCGGTGCGGGCGAAGGTGGAGGCATCGGTGGTGCGCGCCGCCGCCGACGTCGCCGCGGGCAAGGCCGCGGCGCTGGTCAGCCCGGGCTCGACCGGGGCGACGATGGCGGCGGCGACCTTTGGCCTGCGCCGGCTGCAGGGCGTGCAGCGGCCGGCGCTGGCGGTGCAGCTGCCGGTCCCCGGCAAGCGCGTGCTCTTCCTCGACGTCGGCGCCAACGTCGAGGTCCGCGCCCAGCACCTGGTCCAGTTCGCATTCCTCGGCGCCGCCTTCAGCGCCGCGGTGCTGGAGGTGGAGCGGCCGCGGGTCGGGCTGCTCACCGTCGGCGAGGAGGCCGGCAAGGGTCGCGAGGAGGTGGTCGAGGCGCACCGCATCCTCAGCCAGGCGCCCGGGATCGATTTCGCCGGCAACGTTGAGGGACGCGACCTGCCCGCTGCCGCCGTCGATGTCGTCGTCACCGACGGCTTCACCGGCAACGTTGCCCTGAAGCTGATGGAGGGGACGGCCAAGACCGTCGCCGCGGCGGTTGGCGACGCGGCTCGCTCCAACCCGGTCGCGGCGCTCGGCGGGCTGCTGCTGAAACCGGCGCTCGGCGGCCTGCGCCGCGAGCTCCACCCCGACACCACCGGTGGCGCGATCCTGCTCGGCCTGCGCGGCACCGCCGTGGTCGGGCACGGCAGCGCCGGCGCCGAAGGGATCGCCAACGCCGTCCGCCTCGCCGCCCGCTGCGCCGAGCTCGACGCCGTCGGCCGCACGGCGGCCCTGCTGCGCGAGGGCGGCGCGGGTCGCGGCGCCTTGGCCTCCGGGGAGAGCGCGTGATAGGAAATGGCGCGATGAACCGCGACGAAGTTCTGACGCTCGTGCGCGAGCACCTCGCCGAGGAGCTCGAAGTCGAGATCGGGAAGATCGACGAGCAGACCCGGTTCAAGGAGGACCTCGACGCCGACTCGCTGGACCTCTACGAGCTGGTGATGGAGCTGGAGGATCGCTACGGCGTCGCCGTCTCCGAGCAGCAGGCGACGCACATCAAGACGGTCGGCGACGCGGTCGGCTTCGTGGTCGAGCACGCGCCGGCCTGAGGTGACGGGCGCGCCCGATCCTGGGTCCCCGACCGCGGCCCTCTCGGCGCTGATCGAGGAGCTGCCGGAGGCCCTCCGCAAGCAGGCGCTGACCCACTCCTCCTGGACCGAGCGCCGGGTCGACTCCTTCGAGCGCCTCGCCTTCCTCGGCGACAGCGTGCTCGGGCTCTCGGTTGCGACCGAGCTGCTCAAATCCTTCGCCAAGGTCGACTCGGGCGGCCTCACCAAG
Organism: Solirubrobacterales bacterium; assembly: GCA_036277915.1. Taxonomy (GTDB): domain Bacteria; phylum Actinomycetota; class Thermoleophilia; order Solirubrobacterales; family 70-9; genus VAYN01. The sequence continues at coordinate 83,311 of DASUMA010000007.1, read as the reverse complement.
ATCCACAACCAGGCGGTCAGCGGCGTCTCCTGCGCCGAGGTCGGGCGCCAGCTGGGCGTGCCGGAGATGCTCCGCGCCAACGAGCCCGTCGACGTCACCGCGGCGATCCCGGCCGTGGTCCTGCTCGAAGGCGAGCGGCCGCTGCCGGAGGCGACCGAGGCGCTGATCGGCGCCTGCTACCAGGCCTTCGGCTTCGAGCGCACCGCCGCGGCCGTGGTCGCCGCCTTCGCGCCGCGGATCGAGCTCGCCTCGGAGACCCGGATCGACTTCAAGTCCGCTTTGCAGGAGCTTTTGGCCCGTCGCGGGGCGCGCGTAAGCTACGAGGTCGTGGCCGCCACCGGCCCACCGCACCGGCGCCGTTTCGAAGTCGCGGCGATCGTCGACTCCGAGCAGGTCGGGACCGGCGAGGGGCGCAGCAAGAAGGCGGCGGAGCAGGTCGCGGCGGAGCGCGCACTCTCGCAATTAGGGGGATAAAAGCCGCTCATTGGTGTCCGAGGCAACCGTGAACCTGGGGAGCCAGTGAGGAAACCATGTATCTGAGATCGATATCCATGAAGGGGTTCAAGTCGTTCCCCGAGCGGGTGAGCCTTGAGTTCTCGCCCGGCGTCAGCGTGATCGTCGGCCCCAACGGCTCCGGCAAGTCGAACATCACCGACGCGGTGCTCTGGGCGCTCGGCGAGCAGAGCCCGGGGGCGATCCGCGGCGCCTCGATGCAGGATGTGATCTCCGCCGGCGGCAAAGGCATCGGCCAGCGCAACGCCGCCGAGGTCGAGGTCGTGATCGACAACTCCGACGGCCGTGCCGCGACCGACTTCTCCGAAATCGCCGTGCAGCGCCGGCTCGACCGCAGCGGCGACGGCGGCTACCGGCTGAACGGCGCCCGCTGCCGCCTCACCGACGTCACCGACGTCCTCTCCGATACCAACCTCGGCCGTGAGATGCACTCGGTGATCAGCCAGGGACGGGTGGAGACGATCGTGCACTCGAAGCCGCGCGAGCGCCGGCTCCTGGTCGAGGAGGCCGCCGGCCTCGGCAAGCACCGCAAACGTCGCCGACGGGCCGAGCTGAAGCTGCGCGCCGCCCGCGACAACCTCGACCGCGCGCTCGACGTCGAGCGCGAGGCTCGCGCCCGGCTGCGGCCGCTGAAGCGCCAGGCACAGGCCGCGGAGCTGGGGGCGCGGATCGAGCGCGAGGAACTGGGCCTGCGCGCCCAGCTGGTCTCCGAGGAGCTGCGCTTCGGCGCCGACCGAGCCGAGGCCGCGGCGAAAGCGGCTGCTAAGGCTCGCGCCACCCGGACCAAGCTGGAGGAGCGGCTGGCCGAGGTCGGCAAACGCCGCCGCGAGGCCGAGGAGCGCTTCGCCGCCCGCGACCGCGAGCGCACCCAGGCCTGGGGCCTCTTGACCAAGCTGCGCGGCGAGCAGGAGAAAGTCGCCGTCCGCGTCGCCGGGCTGAGCTCGCGCGAGACCGAGATCGAGGCTGGCCTCGAGCGCCTGCGGGTCGAGCTCGGGCCGCTGACCCTCGACGTCGGCTCCGGCAGCGCCCCTGCCGAGCGCGCCCGCAAGCTTGAGGAGGAGCTGGGGGAGATCGACGCCGGCCTGCGCAGCGCCAACGAGGGCTTCGCCATCGCCCGCTCCGCCGACGCGGCCGAGGCCGCCCGCGAGGCCGCGCTCGGCGACCTCCGCATTGGCGCCGAGCGCGCGACCCGGCACGCCCGCCGTGCCGAGGGCCTGCTCGGCGAGCGCCACCGCGAGGCGATGCGAAAGCGGGTGGCAGACGGCGAGGCGCTGCTCGACGACGTCCGCACGGCGCTGGCCGCGGTCGAGGCCGTCGGCGCCGCGATCCGCGACCGGGTCTCTCGCACCGAGGGCAAGGTCGTCGGCGGCGAGGGCGACGGCGACGAGATCGCCGAGGAGCTGCGGAACTGCTCGCAGCAGGAGTTCGAGCTGCAGGCGGAGATGAAGTCGATCTCCGACGAGTTGACCAAAGCCGAGGTCGAGGCCGCCCACCTCGGCGACCGCCGGGCCGAGGCCGAGCGGGAGCTCGCCTCGATCGCCGAGCGGCTGGGCGAGGAGATCCCGCCCGCCGAGGCGGCGCTGAGCGACGAGGAGCGGGCGGAGATCGACCGGCGTCTGGAGCGCCTCGACCGTCGCCGCGCCCAGATCGGCCCGGTCAACCCGCTGGCCGAGCGCGAGTACGACGAAGCGCGGGAGCATGTCGAGAGCCTGCAGTCCCAACGCGAGGACACCGAGCGCGCGATGCGGGAGCTGGAGACGCTGATCCGCGACATCGACGAGGAGATCGAGCGCGCCTTCGAGCAGACCTTCGAGGCGACCGCGAAGAACTTCGAGGAGATGGTCGAGCACCTCTTCCCTGGTGGCCGCGGCCGCCTGCGGCGGGTCGCGCTGCGGCCGGTGCGCGAGGCCGAGCGGCCGGCCGGCGAGCAGGAGGTTCCGAGCGAGGACGCCGAGCCGGAGCCCGAGGAGGAAGAAGAGCGCGAAGAGCTCGGGGTCGAGATCGAGGTCACCCCGGCCGGCAAGCAGACGCGAAAGCTCTCGCTGCTCTCCGGCGGCGAGAAGTCGCTGGTCGCGCTTGCCTTCGTCTTCGCCGTCTTCCTCGCCCGGCCCTGCCCCTTCTACATCCTGGACGAGGTCGAGGCCGCCCTCGACGACGCCAACATCGACCGCTTCCTGCAGCTGATCCGGCGCTTCTCCGACCGCGCCCAGTTCGTGATCGTCACCCACCAGAAACGGACGATGGACGCTGCCGACGTGCTCTACGGGGTCAGCATGGGCGGCGACGGCGTGACCAAGGTCGTCTCCCGCCGCCTGCCGCGCGAAGTCGCCGAGTCCGAAGAGGACGCGGACGAAGGCGGCAGCACGCTTTCAGCCGTCGCTTAGGTAGCTGCGTAACCTCCTCTGTAAGGAGGAGGCGAGATGTCGCACCGTCACATGGACAGGCTGACGTCGTTCGATACGTCGTTCCTGGCAAACGAGAGGGCGAACGGGCACATGGCGATCGGGGCCGTGCTCGTCTGCGAGGGCGAGCCGCCCGACCCCGACGACTTCCTCACCCACATCCTCAGCCGCGTCCACCAGCTGCCGCGGCTGCGCCAGCGCCTGCTCTACCCGCCGCTCGGGTTGGGCACGCCGTTCTGGGTCGACCACGCCGAGTTCGACATCCACCACCACGTGCGCCGGGTCACGCTGTCTGCGCCGGGCGACGAGGCGCAGTTCCGTGCCCTGGTCGGCGAGCTGCTGGCGCCGCCGCTCGACCGCGCGAAGCCGCTCTGGGAGCTGATCCTGGTCGAGGGCTTCGCCGAGGATCGCTTCGCGATCGTCTACAAGACCCACCACGCGATGGCCGACGGGATCTCCGCCGTGGACATCGGGATGCTGCTCTTCGACCTCGAGCCGCGGGCCGAGCCCGACCGCGAGGTCGCCCCCTGGCGGCCGCACCGGACTCCCTCGCGCCTGTCCCTGGTCGGCCGGGCCGGCAGCGGCATCCTCGCCACCTTGGCCCGCCTCGGCCGCTGGCTGCGCCGCGCTCTGCGCGAGCCTGGCCGCGCGCGCCGCCGCGCCGCCGACGGCATCTCCGGCCTCTGGGAGGTGACCTGGAACCTGACCCGGCCGGCCCCGGGGACGCCATGGAACACCGAGATCGGCAGGACCCGCAGCTTCTCCTGGTCGACCTTCGACCTCGGTGAGCTAAAGGCGGTGAAGAACGCGCTCGGCGGCACTGTCAACGACGTCACTCTCGCGGTCGCCGCCGGCGCCCTGCGCCGCTGGTTGCGGGAGCGGGATGTCGCCGTCGACGGCCTCGAGCTGAAGGCGCTGGTCCCGGTCTCGATCCGCACCGTCGACGAGCACGGCGAGCTCGGCAACAAATTGACGGCGATGCGCGGGCCGCTGCCGGTAGGCATCGCCGACCCGATCGAGCGGCTGCGCACGATCACCGCGGCGATGGACGCGCTCAAGTCCTCGAAGCAACCGCTCGGGGCGGAAGCGATCTGGGGCCTAAACGACTGGTTCCGGGACTTCGCCCCGCCGGTCCTGCTCGGCCCGACCGCGGCGATCAACTTCTCCACCCGCCTCTTCAACCTGCTGGTCACCAACTTCCCCGGCCCGCAGATGCCCTTCTACGTGCTCGGCCGTGAGCTCGTCGCGATCCATCCGGTTGGCTTCCTCGCCCGCCGCCACGCGCTGGCGATCGCGATCCTCAGCTACAACGGCGCTGTCAGCTTCGGCTTGCTCGCCAATCCCGAGGTGCTGCCCGACGCCGAGGACCTGAACGCCCACCTCGCCGCCTCCGTGGAGGAGCTCAAGGCCGCCGCGCAGATAGCCTCCCCGGTCGATGGCGACGACGTGGCGGGAGATGATCGACCTCGGTTCGCGCGAGACCGCGAACGGCTCGCCGACGCCTGAGGCCGAGCCCGAGCAGCGCCGCGGAGTCTTCCGCCGCCTGCGCGAGAGCCTCTCGAAAAGCCGCCAGGCGCTGACCGAGGAGATCTCCGCCAGCCTCTTCGACCGGATCGACGATGAGACCTGGGAGCGGCTGGAGGAGGCGTTGATCCTCGCCGACGCCGGCGCCCCGACCACCGCCGCGGTCGTCGAGCGGCTCGAGCACGAGGTCGATTCCGGCGCCGTCCCCGCCGACGGCGCCGCCGTCCGCGACCGCCTGATCGAGATCCTCGCCGAAGTCGCCTCGACCGGCCGCGCCCCGATCGACCTCTCGGCCCAGCCGGCGGTGCTGATGATGGTCGGCGTCAACGGCACCGGCAAGACGACGACGATCGGCAAGGTCGCCTGGCACCTGAGCAAGGAGATGGGGCTCTCGGTCGTGCTCGCCGCCGGCGACACCTACCGCGCCGCCGCCGCCGAGCAGCTGGCCGAGTGGGCCGACCGCGCCGGCGCCGAGCTGATCCGCGGCGAGGCCGGGGCGGACCCGGGCGCGGTCGCCTACGACGCGATCTCCGCCGCCCGCGCCCGCGGTGCCGACGTCGTCATCGTCGACACGGCCGGACGCCTGCACACGCAGAGCAACTTGATGGAGGAGCTGGCCAAGGTGCGGCGGGTGATCGCCAAGCAGATCCCCGAGGCGCCGCACGAGACGCTGATCTCGATCGACGCCACCACCGGCCAGAACGGGCTGCGCCAGGCGAAGGTCTTCTCCGAAGCGGTCGACGTCGACGGGGTGGTCCTGACCAAGCTCGACGGCACCGCCAAGGGCGGCATCGCCCTCGCCATCGCCTCCGACCTCGGGATCCCGGTGAAGCTGATCGGTGTGGGGGAGACGCTCGAGGACCTGCGCCCCTTCGACCCCTCCGAGTACGCCCAGGCCCTGCTCGCCGAATGACCCCCATGCACTTTGTCGCCCAGAGGGCGACAAATGACATAGGGCTAAGCTGAGCCGATGTTCGACCAGCTCTCCGACCGACTGCAGTCGACTCTTTCCGACGTTCGCTCGCGCGGCAAGCTGAGCGAGTCCGACGTCGACGCGGCGATGCGGGAGATCCGCCTCGCGCTGCTCGAGGCGGACGTCAACTTCAAGGTCGTCAAAACCTTCACCAAGACGCTGAAGGAGCGCTGCCTCGGCTCCGAGGTGCTGGACAGCCTCGATCCCGGCCAGCAGGTGGTGAAGATCGTCAACGAGGAGCTGGCTTCGCTGATGGGCGGCACCGGCTCGGAGCTGGCGATGGCCTCCAGCGGCCCGACCGTGATCCTGATGGCCGGCCTGCAGGGCTCCGGCAAGACGACCGCCTGCGCCAAGCTCGCCCAGCACTTCGGCAAGGAAGGCAAGGACGTCGCCCTCGCCGCCTGCGACGTCTACCGCCCGGCCGCGGTCGACCAGCTGGTCACCGTCGGCGAGCGCGCCGGCGCCCACGTCTACCAGCAGGGGACCGAGGCCGACCCCGTGGACATCGCCTCCTGGGCGCTCGACCAGGCCCGGGCCGAGCGGCGCGACGTGCTGATCGTCGACACCGCCGGCCGCCTCCACATCGACCAGGACCTGATGTCGGAGCTGACCAAGATCCGCAAGACGACGAAGTCGCACGACGTCCTCCTCGTGGTCGACGCGATGACCGGCCAGGACGCCGTCGGCGTCGCGGAATCCTTCGCCGAGGCCGCCGAGTTCGACGGCGTCGTGATGACCAAGCTCGACGGCGACGCCCGCGGCGGCGCCGCGCTCTCGGTCAAAGCGGTCACCGGCAAGCCGATCATGTTCGCCTCGACCGGCGAGAAGCTCGAGGACTTCGACAAGTTCCACCCCGACCGGATGGCCTCGCGCATCCTCGGCATGGGCGACGTGCTCAGCCTGATCGAGAAAGCCGAGCAGCAGGTCGACGAGCGCGAAGCCGAAGAGCTGCAGGAGAAGATGAGGAAGGACCAGTTCACGCTGGAGGACTTCCTCACGCAGATGCGCCAGGTGCGGAAAATGGGCCCGCTCAGCGGCATCATCGGGATGCTGCCGGGGATGGGGGCGCTGAAGCAGATGAAGAACGCCGACGTCGACGAGGGCCAGCTGGACCGGGTCGAGGCGATCATCCTCTCGATGACCCCGGCCGAGCGGCGCAACCCCGGGCTGATCAACGGCTCCCGCCGCAAACGCATCGCCAACGGCTCTGGGACCAAGGTTCAGCAGGTCAAACAGCTGCTCAAGCAATTCGACCAGATGCGCGTGATGATGCGCTCGATGGCCCACGGCAAGATGCCCAGCCAGCAGCAATTGGCCCAGATGAGCGGCGGCGCGCCGCGCCCAAAGGTCCGCAGGCGCTAATCTGCCGCGTCCATGGCAGTCCGAATCAGACTTAGACGAGTGGGTTCGAAGAAGAACCCGATCTGGCGCATCGTCGTCGCCGACAAACGCTCCCCGCGTGACGGTCGCACGATCGAGACGATCGGCCAGTACAACCCGCAGACCAACCCCTCGCTGATCGAGTTCGACGAGGAGCGCGCGCGCCACTGGCTCGACCACGGCGCCCAGCCCTCGGAGACCGTCGCCGGGCTGCTGCGGACCAAGGGCATCGCCGCCTCCGGCAGCTAGCCGCTGCGCCGCGATGACCGAGCTGCTCGAGTTCCTGGTCAAGTCTCTGGTCGAGGAGCCGGAGGCCGTCGTCGTCGAGGAGCTGGAAGAGGACGGCGACCTCGTCTACGAGATCACCGTCGCCGACGGCGACCTCGGACGGGTGATCGGCAAAGGCGGCCGCGTCGCCAACGCGATCCGCACGATTGCCAAGGCAGCGGCGGTGCGCATTGACCGCCGGGTCATAGTCGACATACTCGACTGAGCTTGAAGCTCGACATCTTCACGCTCTTCCCCGAGGCGTTCGACTGGTTCCGGACGCAGCGGTCGGTGACGAACGCGATCGGCGAAGGCAACGAGCTGCGCTTCTTCGACTACCGCGAGACGACGCCGCTGACGGCGGGCCAGGTCGATGATTCACCGTACGGTGGGGGGGCCGGGATGGTGCTGCGGGTCGACGTCGTCGACGCCGCCCTCGAGGCGGCCTACGGGGAGGGGCAGCGGCCACGGATCGTCCTGCTCTCACCGACCGGGCGGCTGCTCGACGACCCGATCGCCGACGAGCTGGTCGCCGAGCCCCACGTGGCCCTGCTCTGCGGCCGCTACGAGGGCTTCGACGACCGCGTCCACCAGCACCTCGCCGACGACGAGCTCTCGATCGGCCGCTACGTGCTCGCCGGCGGCGAGCTGCCGGCGATGGTCGTCGCCGACGTCCTGATGCGCAAGCTCCCCGGCGCCCTCGGCCACGCCGACTCCGCCGCCGAGGAGTCCTACAGCGAGGTCCTCGAGGGCATGCCCGAGTACCCGCACTTCACCCGGCCCCCGAACTATCGAGGCTGGGGCGTCCCGGAGATTCTGCTTTCGGGAGACCACGAGAAGGTGCGGCAGTGGCGGATGGAGCAGAGCAGGCTCCGCGCCGAGCAGCACCGCGATTGACAGCATTCGGGTGATCTGAAAACGTCAGACGGAACGTGCATCCGTCTCGCGTCCTCTCGGCACTGATCGCTACGGCTCTGGTCTCGCTGGGCCTCAGCGCCAGCGCCAGCGCGGTCGTCACCGTCGGCAGCCCGCTGCAGGGCCTGGCCGCGAGCAGCCAGTGCGGCGGCTCTCCCTGCACGCTGATCCAGACCGGGCTCACCGAGCCCGGCGCGACCGCCGTCGCCCCAATCTCCGGGGTGGTGGTCAGGTGGCACATGCTCGGCGGGTCGCCGCTGTTCGGGTACCGGCTGCGTGTCCTCAGCCGCGGCGGGGGGCCGTCCTTCACGGGGACTGGATCGAGCGCGGCGGCGTTCCCGACCGGTCCCGGCGTGCAGACGTTCTCGACCTCGATCCCGATCCAGGCCGGCCAGTACGTCGGCATCGATCTCCCCAAAGGGGCGCCGTTGACCTACGGCAACATTCCCGGCACCAGCTACGAAGGCGTCGCGCCGAGCGTCCCGGATGGGGTGACGGGACTGTCTTTCCCGGGGTCCTCGTCTTTCGAGCTCGGGTACAACGCGGAGATCCTGCCGCCGCCGGTGGCAACCGGGATCAGCCCTGGCGTGGGCTCGGTGAAGGGCGGCACCGCCGTCACCATCGTCGGCGCCAATCTGGCGGAACTGCGAGGCGTCAGCTTCGGGGGCATCCCCGCCGGCAGCTTCACGGCCAGCGCCGAATCGGTGATGACGGCGGTTGCGCCGCCCAGCGTCAAGATCGGGGCAGTCCCGGTCACGGTGACGACGGTCGCCGGCTCCGCCACCGCACCGGCGCCCTTCCTCTATCAGGGCTGCAAGGTCCCGAAGCTCAGCGGCAAGAAGCTCAAAGGCGCGAAGAAGCGGATCCGCAACGCCGGCTGCAAGGTCGGCAAGGTGAGGCGCCAGAAAGGCGTCAGCGCCAAAACCGGCGTGGTCGTCAAGCAGAGCCCGAAAGCGGGCGGGGTGTTGGCGCCGGGAGCGAAAGTCAGCGTCAAGCTCGGCGCTTAGCGGCGTCGAGCCACCCACCGGAGTCGCCTTGGGGTGACGCCGGTTGGCGACCCTTTGGGCTACCATTCCGCGACCGCGCGGCTCCCGCAAACTGGGTCCGGCGGTTTTTTCTCGCGATGAGCTCTGTAATCGACAAAATCGAGCGCGACCAGCTGAAGAAGGGCCTGCCCTCCTTCGGTCCCGGTGACCGCGTGCGCGTCCACTTCCAGGTGATCGAGGGAAGCCGGAAACGGACCCAGGTCTTCGAGGGCGTGGTCCTGCGGCGCCAGGGCTCGGGCGTGCGCGAGACCTTCACGGTCCGCAAGCAGTCTTTCGGCGTCGGGGTTGAGCGGACGTTCCCCCTGCACTCGCCGAAGATCGAGAAGCTCGAGGTTGCGGCCCGCGGCGACGTGCGCCGGGCCAAGCTCTACTACCTGCGCGGCCGCATCGGCAAGGCCGCACGCGTCGCCGAGCGACGCTGGGGCATCGACGAGGACATGGTCTCCACCCCGGAGGCGACCGAGGCGATCGACGCCGAGGGCGTCGGCCAGGACGAGGTCGTGCCGGTGGAGGAGCCGCAGGAGTCTGCGGCGAAGGCCGAGGACGAGCCCGAGGCCGCGGAGGACGCCGCGCCCGAGGCCGAGGCTGCCCCTGAGGAGCCCGCCGCCGAGGCCAGTGACGAGACTTCCGAGCCCGAGGCTGATGAGCAGCCCGAGGCGCCTGAGGCCGAGGCGGAGCAGCCTGCGGCTGAGACCGGGAATGAGGCAGCGGCGGAGGCGGACGCGGCAGCGCCCGAGGCTGGGGAGACCGAGGACAACGCAACGCCTGAGGATGCCGAGGACGAGGAGCCGGCTAAGGCCGGCGACTCCGACGAGGACTCGGCCGCCTGAAACTCGCAATCCCGAAGCCGAAAGGTAAAGGCGGCGGGCTCATCGAGTTGGTCGTCATCGTTGCGCTTGCCCTGGGGCTGGCGCTGGCGATTCAAGCCTGGATCGTCAAGCCGTACCAGATCCCCTCAGAATCGATGGAGCCCACTCTCGACGTCGGCCAGCGGGTCTTGGTCAACCGTTTCCTCTATCACTTCAGCGACCCCTCCAAGGGCGACATCGTCGTCTTCCACCCGCCCGCCGGAGCCGACAGCGGCACCGAGTGCGGCGTGCAGCCGAAAGCCGGCGAACCGTGTCCCAAGCCGACCGCGGGGCAGTCGGATCAGAACTTCATCAAGCGGATCGTTGCCGGGCCGGGGGACACGCTCTCGGTGCGCAACGGCCACCCGGTGGTAAACGGGGTGGAGAAGACCGACGAGCCCTACACCAACCCCTGCGGCAACGCCGGCGCCTGCAACATGCCGCGTACGATCACGATTCCACCCGATCACTACTTCATGATGGGCGACAACCGTGGGGCGAGCGACGACAGCCGTTTCTGGGGACCCGTCCCCCGAGACTGGATCATCGGCAAGGCCTTTGCCACCTACTGGCCCCCCGACCGCGTCGGCATCTTCTAAGCCGAAGACCCACCGGCGCCGGCTGGCCCGCAGCCGCCGCCTGTTCGCCTTCGACCGCGGGCTGCAGAGCCGCCATGTCGCCGGTGCCGACGAGGCCGGGCGCGGCTGCCTGGCCGGGCCGCTGGTCGCCGCCGCGGTCCTGATCGATTACGAGCGGCTCTCGCACAGCGACCGCCGTGCCCTCAGCGGCCTCCACGACTCCAAGCAGATGACCGAGGAGCGGCGGCTGGAGATGTTCCCCTGCGTGCTGCGGGCGGCGGAGCGGGTCAGCGTCGTCGTGCGCTCGGCGGCCGGGATCGACCGCCGGGGCTTGCACGTAACCAACATCGAAGCGCTCTCGATCGCGCTGGAGCGGCTCGGTCCCGGCGACTCGGCGATCTCGCTGGTCGACGGCTTCTCGCTGCCGCGCTGCGCGATCCCGCACCGGGCCGTCGTCAAGGGCGACGCGACCAGCGCCGCGATCGCCGCCGCCTCGGTGATCGCCAAGGTCACCCGCGACCGCTACATGCGCGAGGCCGCCCGCCAGCACCCGGGCTGGGGGTTCGAGGAGCACGTCGGGTACTCGACGCCGGAGCACCGGGCGGCAATCGAGGAGCGGGGGATCTCGCCGCTGCACAGGCGGTCGTTCCAATCCGTCGCCTACGCGCAGCTGGAGCTCGGCGACGCGGTCTGACCAAGCAGCTCAAGGACGCAGGGAGCGTGGCGTGTCTGCACGCGAGCGACCGAGGACGCCGAGATGCGCCGGTCAGAACGCGTCGGGGATGTGCTCGACGTCGAGCACGCGGTCGGCGCGGTCGAAGGTGACGCCGACGGCGTCGAAGCGGATCCGGTCGTAGCGGGCGACGCCGCGGCGCTCGGCCATCCAGGCCGCGGCGAGCCGGCGGACCTGGCGCTGCTTGCGGTGGTCGACGGCGAGGACGGGGCGCTCCGGACCGAACGCTGAGCCGGCGCGGCCGGCCTTGACCTCGAGGAAGACGAGAGTGCGTCCGTCGAGGGCGACGATGTCGATCTCGCCGTAGCGGGTGCGGGCGTTGCGCTCGACGATCTCCCAGCCGGCGGCGGCGAGGCGGCGGGCGACCAGGTCCTCGGCGCGGCGGCCGATTCTGAGGCGGGCGACGGTCATCGGACCCCCTAAGTCCCGGGCGCGCGTCTTTCTCCCCACTTCTGGCCCGGAAGATTTGATTTCTGCGCGCAACGCGTGCGCTCCTGCTCCCTAGCGTCGTGGTCGTGCTCGCTACGGCCAAGACCTTCACCCTCGACGGCATCTCTGCCCGCCCCGTGCGGGTCGAGGTCGATGTCCACCGCGGGCTGCCCGGGTTCGCGATCGTCGGCCTCGCCGACACCGCGGTCAGGGAGGCGCGCGAGCGGGTGCGGGCCGCCCTGGTCAACTGCGGCTTCGAGTTCCCGTTGCAGCGGATCGTCGTCAACCTGGCGCCGGCGAGCCTGCGCAAGGCGGGGCCGGGGATGGACCTGGCGATCGCGGCGGCGCTGCTCGCCGCGTCCGACCAGATCGAGTGGGACGAGCGTTTGCGCGTGGCGCTGGCCGGGGAGCTGGCACTCGACGGCTCGACCAGGTCCATTCCTGGTGCGCTGGCGATCGCCGAGGCGGCCCGGGAGGGCGGGGCGGAGGCGATCGTCCTGCCGGCAGAGAACGGAGCAGAGGCAGCGCTAGTGCCGGGGATCGACGTGGTCCCACTGGATTCTCTTGGGCGCCTTCCGGGTCTGGTCGCGGGGGACTGGAAGCCGGAGCGCCCCGAGCCGCTGCCGCTGCGCCTCGACGCACCCGGCGGCGCCCCCGACCTTGCTGACCTGCGCGGACAGCCGCACCTTCGCCACGCGCTCGAGGTGGCGGCGGCGGGCGGGCACAGCCTGCTGATGATCGGGCCACCGGGCGCTGGCAAGTCGCTGGCGGCGAGCCGGCTGCCCTCGATCCTGCCGCCGCTGGCGCCCGGCGAGGCGCTCGAGGTCGCACGCATCGCCAGCGCCTGCGGCAGGCTCGGCGCGGTGGCGCCGGCGGGCCGGCCGTTCCGGGCGCCGCACCACACCATCAGCCCCGCCGGTCTGGTTGGCGGTGGCACCCCGCCGCGGCCCGGAGAGGTAACGCTCGCCCATCGCGGCGTCCTCTTCCTCGACGAGCTCTGCGAGTTCCGCCGCGACGCGCTGGAGGCGCTGCGGGCGCCGCTGGAGGCGGGCGAGGTCTCGATCGCTCGCGCCGCTGGGGGTCATGACCTGCCCTGTCGCTTCATGCTGGTCGCCGCCTCGAACCCATGTCCTTGCGGGCGCGGTGAGGCGGATCCGGACTGCACCTGCGTCCCGGTCGCTACGCAGCGCTACCAGGGCCGGCTGAGCGGCGCCCTTGCCGACCGCATCGACATCCTCGCCGCGATCCGGCAGCCGAGCGCGGCGGAGATCGGCGGCGAGGCAGGAGAGTCGTCGGTGGAGGTTCGCCGACGCGTTGCCGCCGCCCGCGAGCGCCAGGAACGGCGCCTCGGTCACGGCCGCTGCAATGCGGAGATGACCCCGGCGGAGTCGCGCGAGTGCACGCTGGAGCCCGAGGCCGCGGCCCTGTTGGCAGAGCTCTACTCGCGGCGGCGGCTCAGCGGCCGCGCCCACGACCGGGCGCTGCGCCTGGCCCAGACCCTTGCCGACCTCGCCGGCGTGGAGGCGATCGGGCAGGAGCAGATGGCGCAGGCACTGCAGCTTCGGAGGCGCGACCGTGACTGAGCCCCGCGCCTGCCTCGAGTGCCTGCGGCGATCCTGGCTGCTCGCCCTGCTCGGTCCCTACCTGGAGCGCAAGGCGACCGGCTCGGTCGGCTCGCGCTCGCCGGAATTGCTGCGCCTCTCCAACGAGGACCTGGTCGAGGTGACGGCGCCGAAAGTGGCGGCGCAGCTGCTGGGCCGGATCGAGGCGCTGCCGGAGTCGCACCTGACGCGGGAGCTTGAGCTCGGTGGCTGCTGGGCCTGCTGTCGTCATGGCGAGGTCTATCCGTCGGCACTGCACGATGCGGCCGACGCCCCGTGGGCGCTGATCGGCCGTGGCGACCCCGGTCTGCTCGACGGGATCGAGCCGTTCGGGGCAGTGACGATCGTCGGCTCACGGCGGGCGACCTCGTACGGACGCGAGGTTGGGCGGGAGCTCGGCCGCGAGCTCGCCGCCGCCGGGATGGTCGTGGTCAGCGGTCTTGCCTTCGGGATCGACGCCTGCGCTCACCGCGGTGCGATCGACGCCGGCGGTCGCACGATCGCGGTGCTCGGCTGCGGTCCCGATGTCGCCTACCCGGCGGCGCACCGCGCACTCTGGCGGCGGATCTCGGAAACGGGCCTGGTGATCTCCGAGTTTCCGCCAGGGGCCGCGCCCTGGCGCTGGACCTTCCCCGCCCGCAACCGGATCATGGCGGCGCTGGCGGGGATGACCGTGGTCGTCGAGGCGGCGGCCCGCTCGGGCTCGTTGATCACCGCCGACCTGGCGGCGGACCTCGGCCGTGATCTCGGTGCCGTCCCTGGGCCGATCACCTCCCGCGCCTCGGCCGGCCCCAACAACCTGCTTGCCGGCGGCGCCTGCGTCATCCGCGGCGCTCAGGACGTGCTCGACGCGATGCTTGGAGCCGGCGCCCGGGAGATCGAGCGCGGCGGCCCCGAGCTCGACCCGACGCTGGCTGCCGTCCTCGCCGCGGTTGAGGGCGGGGAGGGGACCTGCGACGGGGTCGCCGCCGCGCTCGGGCTCACCGGCCCCGACGCTGCCGCCGCGCTCGCTCGGCTCGAGCTGCTCGGCTACGTGACCTGCTCGACGATGGGCACCCACACGCGGACGCTGCTGGGGGTGAGCTCGTGACCGCGGCTGTGGCCACGCGTCCGCTCCCACCACCTCCATGCGGGGGTAACAGCAGACGCGTTCCATTTAGGCTGCGACCGGTGAGCACGCGACGCGTTCCCACCGCCCTCTCGATCGCCGGCTCGGACTCCGGCGGCGGCGCCGGCATCCAGGCCGACCTGAAGGCCTTTGCCCGCTGTGGGGTGCACGGGATGACCGCGATCACGGCGATCACCGCGCAGAACACGGCCGCGGTGGAGCGGGTCGAGTTGGTTTCGCCGCAGATGGTCTTCAGTCAGATCCTGGCGATCGCCGAGGACATGGGGGCGGACGCGATCAAGATCGGCATGCTCGGCTCGCCGGAGACGATCGACGCGGTCGCGGTTGGGCTCACCTACATGGGGGTCGCCTTCAAGCCTGTGGTGATCGACCCGGTGATCGTTGCCGAGAGCGGCGCCCTCCTGCTCGACGACGAGACGAGGGAGGCGCTCGTGGAGGTGATGCTGCCGCGCTGCACGGTGGCCACCCCGAATATCCCCGAGGCGCGTGAGCTGACCGGGGCTGGGAAGCGCGCTTCCCAGGAGGACTTGGCCCGCGCCATGCTGGAGTTGGGACCGGAGGCGGTAGTCGTCACCGGCGGACACAGCAAGGATCTGGTCGACCTCTTCTTCGACGGCGAGCAGATGGTCGAGATTCCTGGGGAGCGACACCCGGACGGCGCTGCTCACGGTTCCGGATGCACCCACTCCTCGGCCCTGGCGGCGTTCCTTGCCCGTGGGCTGGAGCCGCTGGAGGCGGCGCAGCGAGCACGGGAGGTCGCCTCGGCCGCGGTCGGCGCCGGGCTGCGGGAGATCGGCCGAGGCCCCGGGCCGGTCGACGTCTTCGATCTGACCTCTGGACCGCCTCAGTAGATTTCACGCATGAGCTCTAACGGCGCCAAGACCGCCCTCCCGCGTCCCCGCTCCGCGACCGTGTTCGACGGTCCCGACCGCGCCCACGCGCGCGCCTACATGAAGGGGATCGGGTTCGACGACGACGCGCTCAGCCGGCCGACGATCGGGATCGCCAACACCTGGACCGAGGCGATGCCGTGCAACTTCCACCTGCGGGCGCTGGCCGAGCACATCAAAGACGGCGTCCGTGCGGCCGGCGGCACGCCGATGGAGTTCAACACCGTCGCCGTCTCCGACGGGGTGACGATGGGAACTCAGGGGATGAAGGCCTCGCTGATCAGCCGCGAGGTGATCGCTGACTCGATCGAGCTGATGGCCCGTGGCTACCAGTTCGACGCGATCATTGCCCTCTGCGCCTGCGACAAGACGATCCCCGGCTGCGCGATGGCGCTGGCCCGTCTAGACGTGCCCTCGGTGCTGCTCTACGGCGGCTCGATCGCCCCCGGCCACTGGCACGGGCGGGACGTCACCATCCTCGACATCTTCGAGGCGATCGGCGCCCACAACGCCGGCGACATGAGCGACGAGGAACTGCACGAGCTCGAGGGCGTGGCCAGCCCCGGCGCCGGCGCCTGCGGCGGCCAGTTCACCGCCAACACGATGGCCTGCGCCTTCGAGGCGCTGGGGATCAGCGCCGGCGGCTCGGCGATGGTCCCGGCCGAAGACGAGGACAAGGGGAGCGTCGCCGAGAAAGTCGGTGAGCTGGTGCTCCGCGTGCTCGCTGAGGACATCACCCCGAGCAAGGTGATCACCCGCGAGTCGCTGGAAAACGCGATCGCCTGCGTCTGCGCCTCCGGCGGCTCGACCAACGGCGTCCTGCACCTGACCGCGCTCGCGCATGAGCTTGGGATCGAGCTCACGCTCGACGACTTCGAGCGGATCTCGCGGGCGACGCCGCTCTACGCTGACCTCAAGCCCGGCGGCCGCTTCGTCGCCACCGACCTCTACGCCGCCGGTGGCGTCCCGGTCATCCTCAAGCGCCTGGCCGACGCCGGCATCCTCCACGGCGACGCGCTGACCGTCACCGGCCGCACGATCGGCGAGGAGGCCGAGGCCGCGACCGAGGCGCCGGGGCAGGAAGTTGTGCGGGCCCTGGACGACCCGCTGAAGCCCGAAGGCGGGCTGGCGATCCTGCGCGGCAACCTCGCCCCCGAAGGCTCGGTGGTCAAGGTCGCCGGCACCGAGCGGCGCCAGCAGACCGGCCCGGCCCGGGTCTTCGAGTCCGAAGAGGAGTGCTTCCGCGCGGTCAAGGACCAGCAGATCAACCCGGGCGATGTCGTGGTGATTCGCAACGAGGGCCCGATCGGCGGTCCCGGAATGCGGGAGATGCTGCAGGTCACCGCGGCGATCGTCGGCGAGGGCCTGGGGGAGAGCGTGGCGATGGTCACCGATGGCCGCTTCTCCGGCGCCACCCGCGGTCTGATGATCGGTCACGTCGCCCCCGAGGCGGCGGTCGGTGGCCCGATCGCCGCGGTCCGGGAGGGCGACGAGGTCACCGTCGACATCGACAACCGCACCCTCTCCGTCGCGCTCTCCGACGAGGAGATCACCGAGCGCGTCGCCGGCTATACCTCGCCGCCGTCGCCGTTCGGGCGCGGCGTCATGGCCAAGTACGCGGCTACCGTTTCATCCGCCGCCAAGGGCGCGATCACCGGCTGATCAGGGCCAGGTTCTCCCGGTGGACGTCCTCGTAGGGTGGGAAGTAGGAGATCGAGCCGGCCTCGAGCCCGCCTGAGATCAGTTCACGCAGCTCGGTGCCCGCGGCCTCGGTTCCGGCGCCGATCCGCAGCAGCGCGCGGACGTATTCCTGCGTGGCTCGGATCAGGCCTTCGTCGTAGCCGCCGCCGGCGATCGCCTCGGCGCTGCCGTGGTTGGGCAGGATCCGCTCGGCCCCGAGCGCGGCCAGCCGGTCGAGCTCCTCGACGTGGACCGTCAGCTTCTTCGGCTCGGTCACGTAGGTGATCGTGTCCTCGACGGCGTCGCCGGCGAGCAGCAGCCGCTGTCCGGGCAGCCAGAGGAGGGTCGCGTCGTCGCTGTGGATCTCGAACGGGAGCAGCTCGACCTCGGTGTCGCCGACCGCGATCGTGGTTGGACCGCCGAGCAGGCGCGTCGGCAGCGTCAGCGGCTTGATCGCCGGCGGGCCTTCGAGAGTGCCGGCTTCGATCGCCTCGCGGTGCCTCGTCAGCAGCTCGGCGGTGCGCGTGCCCGCGAGTATCTCGCAGTCGGCGAAGACCTCGTTGCCGGCGATGTGGTCGAGGTGCCAGTGGCTGAGGACGACAGTCAGCTTGCGGACGCCCTGCTCTTCCAGCCTCCGCCGCACCTGCTCTGCGTGGCCGATCGAGACGTGGGTGTCATAGACCAGCGCCTCGTCGCCGTCGACGATCGCGTAGCTGGCGATACCGAGCGAGAGCGCGCCGGCATCGACCCAGGTATCGCCGCCGGCTGCGGCGGGGTCGTCCGAGCGCCCGTCGTAGAACGCGTAGACGTTGTCGGCCGGGCGGAGGACGCGCATTCGCTGACTTCAGCAGAAGCTGGAGTCGCGCGGCCACGCGCTACTCGAGGAACTCGTCGAGCAGCGCGTTGAACCGCAGCGGCCGCTCCAGCTGCGGCACGTGCCCGGTGCGCTCGAAGATCTCCAGCTGCGAGCCCGGGATGCGCCGGTGGTAGCTGGTCGCGGCCGCCACCGGGATCACCCGGTCCGAGAGCCCCCAGACGATCAAGGTCGGGATCTCGATCGCGGCCAGACGGTCGCGGATGTCGTGGGCGATCAGCGCCTGCAGCGCTTCGCCGAAGCCCTCGGCGCGGCGCATCCCGTTGACGATCTGCTCCAGCAGCAGGTCTTCCCGCAGTCGTGCCGGATAGCGGACGAAGGGCCGGAAGACCATCTCCCGCAGTCGCGGCCGCGAGACGATCTCGCGCCCGCGGCGGCCGAAGTGGGGCCCGAACTCCTTCCAGGCCCAGGCCGTCGCCGTCGCCCGCAGCTGCGGGTTCCAGGTGTTGATGATGCCCGCCGCCGCGACCAGCACTAGCCGTGAGAAATGGTCCGGGAAGGTGGTCGCCGCCTCGACCGCGACGAACCCGCCCATCGAGTTGCCGATCAGCGTCGCCCGCTCCAGCCCGAGCTTCTCGCAGAAGTCGTGGACCAGCCGCCCGTAAGCCGGCATGTCGATCGGCCAGGAGGGCATCGGGCTGGCCCCGAACCCCGGCAGGTCGATCGCCAGGCAGCGGTGCCGGGCGGCGAAGTGCGGCAGGTTCTCGAGCCAGTTCTGCCAGCTGCCGGAGATCCCGTGGATGAAGACCAGCGGCTCGCCCTCGCCGAGGTCGACGTAGTCGATCTCGGCCCCTGGCAGCGCCACCCGGTGCAGATGCGACCGCCAGTCCACCTCCTGCCAGATCGGTTCCGGATTGCCGTAATCCGAGCCGGAGACGATGCGCGGGTCCAGTGCGGTCGTCTCGGCCATCGCGGTCCGCCTACGCGTATCCCATGCGTTCGAGTACCGGGATCTCGCGGATCTGCGGCGGCTGCAGGTGGTCCCAGAGGATGCCGCGGGGGCGCTCGTACTGGCGCTCGACTTCGATCACGGCGCGGGGGGTGGCGATCAGGTCGCAGGGGAGGTCGTGCTCGGTGACCATCAGGTGCTGGCGCAGGATCTGGATCGGGTGCACGGTGGTCGCGACCGTGGTGTGGGCGTCGATCTTGCCGGCGTGGATCAGGATCCCGTACTCGAGGTCGTGGTAGCCGCCGCCTTTGCCGATGCGGGCGCCGCTGAGGTTGACCGCGACCGAGCCGCAGAGCACGAAGTCGACCTCGGGCAGGTCGTCGAGGGCGACGACGCGGCCGTGTTTGAGCGCGCCCTTGATAGTCGCCGCTTCCTTCACCGCCGCTTTCGAGAGCTTGGCGGGGTCGAGGACCCGGAACGGGTGCGGGTCGCGCAGCCGCGGCACGGCCATGATCACCGTCTTGCCTTCGTCCAGCGCCATCCGCCGCGCGTGCGTCTGCGGCGAGTCGGGGTTGGCCTTGACCACCCGCGCCCGCTTCCAGAGGCGGTGCCCGGCGAGCTTCTCGGCCGCCAGCTTGGCCCCGGCGAAGTTCGGAATCCGGCCCTCGGCACCAGGGAAGCGGGAGACGCCCTCGCGTTCCATCGCCTCCCAGACCTCCTTGCGAACCTCGTCCTTGGAGCGCACAAGCAAAAGATATCCGGCCCATCCGCCGATAAAGGGACCGATGCAGATGCCAAATTGCAGGGAAGACGGATATGCGAGCCGAATGATCCGGGTGCCTAGACTTTTTCGAATAGATGCAAAGTCGAGTAGAGGGTGAGCGGTAGGAAGCGATGGGACGGAAGACGCGGATAGCGCTGATCGTGGTCGCGGTGCTCGTAGTCCTCGGCGCCGCCGGGGCTTACGCCTACGACAGCTCGCAGAAGGACAAGATCGCCGAGGGCGTGGTGATCGCCGGTGTCGACGTCGGCGGGCTGAATGAAGACGAAGCCGCAGCGCTCGTTCGCCACGAGCTTTTGCGCCCGCTCCAGCACTCGCTCAAGGTCAGCTTCGACGGTGAGAGCTGGAAGCTCTCCGGCGAGCGGCTGAAAGTTCGCGCCGACGTCTCTGAAGCGGTCGAAGAAGCGGTCAAGGACAGCCAGGACGGGGGCTTCCCCGGCCGGCTGGTCCGCTACGTCACCGGCGACGAAGTCGACAAGACGATCTCGCCCGAGATCGCCTACTCCGAACGGGCCGTGAAGCGGTTCGTCAATCACGTCGCTGAAGAAATCGACCGCGAACCGCGCAACGCCAGCGTCGATCCGAGCGGCGACTCGCTGCAGGTCGTCGCTGGGGAGCTGGGCCGCAAGGTGCGCGACAACCTCCTGATCAAAGACCTCAACGCCGCCGTCCTCAATGCCGACGCGCCGCGCACGATTGTCGCTCGCGTGCACTCGACCAAGCCGGAGGTGACCAAGCAGGAAGTCGCCGCCGAGTACCCGTCCTACCTGACGCTCGACCGCGGCAGCTTCACCCTGCGGCTCTGGAAGAACCTGAAGCTGGCCAAGACCTACACGGTCGCCGTCGGCCAGGAAGGACTGGAAACGCCGGAAGGCCTCTACGCGATCCAGGAAAAGGAAGAAAACCCGACCTGGCACGTGCCCGATTCCGCCTGGGCCGGCTCGCTGGCCGGGTCGGTGATCCCGCCTGGACCCTCGAACCCGATCAAGGCGCGCTGGATGGGAATCTTCGAAGGCGCCGGCATCCACGGAACCGAAGAGACCTACTCGCTCGGCACGGCGGCGTCCCATGGCTGCGTTCGAATGGCGATCCCGGACGTCGAAGAGCTATACGACGAAGTAGAAGTCGGAACGCCGATCTACATCGGCTGACGCCTCGCCTGGGAGGACGCATCGCCGCCAAGGCGAATCCAGTGATGTGAACTGGGAGACCGCTCTTGCCGAGTACGACCGCGACCTGCGGGCCCGCGGGTCGGCGGAGCGGACGCGGCGCGCCTATGGGGTCGATCTGGCCGGGTTCCTGGAGTGGGCGAAGCCGCAGGGGCTCGGGCCCGGCGACGTGCGCCATCGCGACGTTCGCCGCTACGCGGCCGGGCTCTCCTCGGCCGGCGCCGCCGCCGCGACCGTGGCCCGCAAGCTGGCCTCGATCCGCGGCCTCTACGGCTTCCTCGTCCGCACCGAGCGGGCCGGGCAGAACCCGGCCGAGCTGGTCTCCAGCCCGAAGCGCTCTCAGAAGCTGCCGCACGTCCTCAGCAGCGAGCAGATGCGCTCGCTGCTGGAGGGGATCCCGGCCCGCACGCCGCTGGAGCTGCGCGACCGGGCGATGCTGGAGCTCGCCTATTCCTGCGGCCTGCGCTGCGAGGAGATCGTCAACCTCGACGCCGACTCAGTCGACTTCGAGAGCGAGCAGGTGCGGGTGCTCGGCAAGGGCTCGAAGGAGCGGATCCTGCCGGTCGGCGAGCCCGCCCAGCGCGCCCTGCGCCGCTACCTCGACCGCGGTCGCCGTGCCCTCATCGCCGACCCTTGCGAGCAGGCGCTGTTCCTCTCCAAGAGCGGTCGCCGGCTCTCCAGCTCCGACGTCACCCGCCGTCTCGGGCTCTGGACCCGCGAGGCGGCGCTGGCGGCCGGCGTCTCCCCCCATGCACTTCGACATTCCTTCGCAACGCATCTCTTGGAGGGAGGGGCCGACCTGCGTACGATCCAGGAGTTATTGGGACACGCATCTATCTCGACCACTCAGGTTTACACCCGCGTCGACGCAGCCCGTCTGCGCGACAGCTATGCGGCCAGCCACCCACGGGCATGACGACGAAATTCGCAAACGACCCTAAAATCGACCGGTAGGCGATGGAAACCGGTGTAAAAGAGGTTGAGCTGCGCGATCTTTGGCGCCGCTACAAGGACGAGGGGGACGACACCGCTCGTGAGCGCCTCGTGGTCGCCTACTCGCCGATGGTCAAGTTCGTCGCCGGCCGGCTCGGCGCCGGACTGCCATCGCATGTCGAAGACGCCGACCTGATCTCCTACGGCCTGGTCGGGCTGATCGGCGCGATCGAGCGCTTCGAGCCGGAGCGCCAGATCAAATTCGAGACCTTTGCGATGACCCGGATCCGCGGCGCGATCATCGACGAACTGCGCTCGCTGGACTGGGTCCCGCGCTCGGTGCGCTCGCGGGCGCGCGAGATCGAAGCCGCCCAGGCCAAGCTCGAGCACGAGCTGCAGCGGGCGCCCTCAGAGGCCGAGCTGGCGAGCAAGCTGAACATGACCGAGGAGGAACTGCAGTCGGCGCTGCTGGAGATCGCCAACTCTTCCGTCTACGCGCTGGACGAGCTCTGGACCGTCTCCGACTCCTCCGGCGACCAGGTCTCGCTGCTGGACACGATCGCCGACGATGGCGCCAGCGACCCGCAGGAGGCACTCGACTCCAGCGAGGTCAAAGACCGGCTGACCGAGGCGATCGCCTCGCTGCCCGAGCGCGAGCAGCTCGTCGTCGCCCTCTACTACTACGAGAACTTGACCCTGCGCGAGATCGGCGAGGTCCTCGGCGTCACCGAGTCGCGCGTCTCCCAGCTGCACACCAAGGCCGTGATGCGGTTGAAGTCCCACCTCCAACAGGCCTGAGCAAGTGCGCTGGCGCCTCCGGCACAACTCCGACCCGGCCCCGGCCGGGCTGTTCGAACGGGCCGCGGCCCGCTTCAACGCCAGCGAGGCCGGGCGCACCGTCGTCGGGCTGACCAGGACGCTGGGCACGCCGCGGGTCTCCGTCGGCGCCTCCGCCGGCTCGCCCGAGGTGGTGCGGGTGACCGTCGCCTGGGAGCTCTCCTGGTACCAGTGGGGGGTCGACCTGCGCGACGAGGCAGGTTCCGTGGTCGAGCTGGCGAAAGGTCGCGAGGTGACCGAGATCGACGCCGCCGCACGCCACTGGAACGCCACAGCCGGGGAGGACGGTCGCGTTGTCGTGACCACGCGGCCGCTGCCGCCCTCGCGCGTCGCCGCGATCCGCTGAGCATGAGCAAGCTGACGGTCAACGTCGACGGGGGGGCCCGCGGCAACCCCGGCCCGGCCGCGATCGGCGCAGTGCTGAGCGACGGCAGCGGCGAGGTCGTCGCCGAGCGCTCAGAGACGATCGGCCGCGCCACCAACAACGTCGCCGAGTACAAGGCGCTGTTGGCCGGGATCGCCTTGGCGGCCGAGAACGGCGCCACCGAGCTGGAGATCCGCGGCGACTCCGAGCTGGTCGTGCGCCAGGTCGAAGGCCGATACAAAGTCAAGGACGCGACCATGCGGGAGCTGCACGCCGAGGTGAAGAAGGCGCTGCGGGGCTTCGAGAGCTGGTCGATCAGCCACGTCCGCCGCGAGCAGAACGCCGAGGCGGACCGCCTCGTCAACCAGGCGCTCGACGCGGCCTGAGCCGGGTGTAGGCTCGCCGGGATGTCCCCCGAGCCAATCGATCCCGGCGTCGACATCGGCCACGTCCACCTCAAGGTCGCCGACGTCAACCGCGCCCTCGACTTCTACTGCGGTGTGCTCGGGTTCGAGCTGATGCAGCGCTACGGCGCCGACGCCGCCTTCATCTCCGCCGGCGGCTATCACCACCACATCGGGCTCAACTCCTGGGAGTCGAAAGGCGGCTCACCGCCGCCGCCAGGCACCACCGGGCTCTACCACACGGCGATCCGGTACCCGACCCGCCGCACCCTCGCCGACGCGCTGCAGCGGCTGATCGACGCCGGCATCCCGCTCACCGGCGCCTCCGACCACGGCGTCAGCGAGGCGCTCTACTTGAACGACCCCGACGGCAACGGCGTCGAGCTCTACTGGGACCGCCCCAAAGATGAGTGGCCGCCGCCGAAAGCGGAGGGGGAGAGGGTCGACATGTTCGTCCGCCCGCTCGACCTCGACGGCCTGATGGCCGAGCTGGGGTGACTCAGGTTCGCGCGGCTGCGCTGTACGTCCTCGGCTGTTGATAGGAACGCTCCGTGCTAGACACGGCATTTTCCATTCTCGCGGCGATCGCCCTGCTGATGCCGGGCTTCATCATCGCTGAGCTCAGCGTCGCGCGCTCGGCTCGCTCTTCTCGCAGCGATCTTGAGCTGGCGCTGCGCGCGTTGGCGTACGCGCTGATCATTCACCTTGCGTTCGGCTTCTGGACGGCGCACCTCATCAGGACGATCGGTTCACCGAGTCACTGGGTCGATCACGTGGGAGCGCTCAGCACTTACGTTGGGATTGTCTTGTTGGGAGTTCCGGTCGCGGTCGGGGCCGGACTGAATCGCTATCTCGCCTCTGTCGAGTCCAAGGACGGTCCACCCAATCTCCTCGCGGCAGGGCTAGGTGGCGGCGAGGCGAGGGACGCCTTCGACTATGCCTATCAGCGGTGGCGGCGAAACGGCGTATATGTGATTGTCGAGTTGGTCGACCACCAGCCCGAGAGCCCGCGCCTGGTTGGGGGGATCTACGGCGAACGCTCCGCCGTAGGACAAACTCCTTCTCCCCACGACATCTATCTGGAGACGCTCTGCACGGTTAGCGAGGACGCGAACGGCATCCGAACTCTCGCGTCCCGCGTCGCTCCTGAGCGTGGCGTCTACATTGCGGCCTCGCAGATCGCCCGGGTCGATCTGGTGCCCGAAGGACCCGCTACCCTGAAGTCATGAGTGATTCAGGAAACAAGCGTCTGCAGGAGGGTGCTCTGAGCGCCCTGAAGACGCCTAGCAATCCGCCGGCGACGCCGAAGCTCGTTCCGCTGACTCCCGCCAAATCTGCGGCTGGGACTGGAAAATGAGCCCACGGCCCGGCTCGAAGCAAGGCGGATCCGGGGGCCGCGGCGGTACGGGTCCGGTCAAGGGGTCCTTGACCCCGTCCAGCACTCCCAAAAATCCGCCCGCGCCAACGAACCTCGTTCCATTGGCCCCAAAGGGTCCGCCTCCGAAGGACAAGTAGCAGTCGTCGCGGAACCCGTAGGACGGCGCGCGACCTAAGCCGCGGCGCCGCTGGGGGCGCCGCTCTGCACCGGGTGGCCGGCGTCGCGCCAGACGCCGACGCCTTGGCCGACGTGGATCACCTCGAAGCCCTCGCGCTGCAGGATCGAGGCGGCGAGGCCGCTGCGCTTGCCGCCGCGGCAGATCGTCGCGATCGGGCGCTCGCGCGGCAGCTCGTCAAAGCGCTCGGCGAGCTCGCCGTAGGGGATGTGGAGGGAGCCGGGGATGTGCTCGCCGGCGTACTCGGCGCGGTTGCGGACGTCGAGCACGAGCGGGGCCTCGGCGCCGGCGACCCGCCGCGCCAGCTCCTCCGGGTCGATCAGCTCGATCCGGCTCACTGCCCGCTCCTCCGTGCGCCAGGCGGTCATCCCGCCCTCGAGGAAGCCGCGCACCCGCATCCCCACCGCGGCCAGCAGTTCCGCCGCGGCCCGCTCGACCACGTCGGAGGCGGCAACGACGATGATCTCCGCTCCCTCTGGGGCGACCCGCGAGACCTTGGTCGCGAAGCCGGTGTCGTAGGCCGAGGCGCTGAGCGCGCCGGCGATGTGGGCCTCGTCGAACTGGTCGTTGGTGCGGCCGTCGATCACGCAGGCGCCGGCGGCGACCGCCTGCTCGACCTCGTGCGGGGTCAGCGAGGCTGGCGTCCCGAAGCTCTCGATCAGCGGCCCGCGGTTGAGCGCGACGATCTTCTCCACGTTCGGCGGCCGGTCGCCCAGCGAGGAGACCGCGTCATCGACGAACTCAGCTTCGTCGGCGATCGCCAGCGCCTTGTTGTGCCGGCGCTCGAACCCGATAGTGGAGGAGGTCTTGAGGTCGATCCCGGAGCCGCCGCAGAGCGAGCCGCCGAGGTGGCCGGGCCAGATCTCGACCTCGTCGTCGAGCACGAGCAGCCGCTCGTGCAAAGACCGGAACATGTCCGCGGCGCCCTCCCGCGGCTCCACCGCCAGGTCGGGCCGGGCGACGTCGCCGATGAACAGCGAGTCGCCGCCGAGCACCGCCCAGGGCGCGCCGTCGCGGCTTGCGTCGCGGAGCAGGAAGGCGGTGTGCTCGGGCCGGTGGCCGGGCGTGTGGACGGCCTCGACCGAGAGGTCGCCAAGCTCCAGCGTCCAGCCGTCGCCAAAGGGCTCGTGCGGATACTCGGCCCCAGCGAGCTCATGGATATGGATCGTCGCCCCGGTGGCCTGCGCCAGCCGCCCGTGCCCGGAGACATGGTCGGCGTGCGTATGGGTCTCGAGGATGTGCCCGATCCGCACCCCATGCAGGCCCGCCAGCCGCCGGTAGGGCTCGACGTCCCACTGCGGATCGACGACGACAGCAACCCCAGATTCCCGATCCGCGACCAGATAGGAAGCGCAGCCAAGGTCCTCGTGAATGATCTGGCGGAAGAGCATGCCCCCAGGCTACCGTCCCCGGATCGACTTTGTTGACCGGGTTCATCAACAAGTACCCAACGTCGCCTCGCGACACCTCCCGCCACTCCCGATAGAATCCGCCACCGCGCGGCTGTAGCTCAGCTGGCTAGAGCGTCTGCTTGCCATGCAGAAGGTCGAGGGTTCGAATCCCTTCAGCCGCTCCTCACGAAATCCCGCTCTCGAGCGGGATTTCGCCGTTCACGGGGAGGTGCCTAATAGGGTGAGCCGATGCTGAATCAGGTGGCCGACGGCGTCTGGGTCCGGCAGAGCGAGTGGGTCTGGACCAACTCCATCGTGGTGCGTGGGGAGGATGGGTTGGTCGTAGTTGATCCCGGGATCGAGGGGGCCGAGCTGGATGAGCTCGCGGATGACGTGGAGCGGCTCGGTATTCCGGTGGTCGCTGGGTTCTGCACCCATCCCCACTGGGACCATCTGCTCTGGCATTCCCGGCTCGGCGACGTGCCGCGCTACGGGACCTCTGCCTGTGCCCAGCTTGCCAGTGAAGCCCGCGAGCGGGCGCAGGAGGCGGCGGCGGAAGAAGCGTCGGGGATCGAGCTCGAGCTGGTCGCGGTCCTCACCCCGCTGCCGGCGGACGGTGGGCCTGTGCCGGGCGAGATCATCGAGCACCGGGCGCACGCTGTCGGACACGCGGCGATCGTGCTTGCGGACCGTGGCGTCCTGCTCGCCGGCGACATGTTCTCCGACGTCCTGGTCCCGCTCTTCGACTCCCGCCAGGACGATCAACTGGGCGCTTACGAGACGGCGTTTGACCGGCTGGGTGAGGCCGTCGGGCAGGTCGACGTCATGGTCCCCGGCCACGGCAGCGTCGCCAAGGGACCCGAGGTGGCGGCGCGTCTCGCCGCCGATCGTGCCTACGTCGAGGCGCTGCGGCGAGGGGAGGAGCCGGTCGACGCGCGCCTGGAGCAGGACTGGCTCTTCTCCGGTCCCCACCAGTCGAATCTGGCGCAGGTCCGGGGGCGGCAGGACTAGCCGGGTTTCGCAGCTGCGCCGTCGCTCGACGCGATGACGCGAGCTATCGCCCGCGCGTCGTACCGCATCAGGCGAAGCTGGCCGGAGAGCTCGGCACGAAAGCCGGTGAAGAAGAGGCCCGGCGCGGCCGGGTGTTGGCGGCGGCCGTGCACGAGCGGCATCCCCCGCTCATCCAGCACGTCCAGATGGCCGAGCAGCGGCTCGAGCCCGCGCCGGTAGCCGGTCGCCGCGATGACGACTTCGGGGTCGATGCGCGAGCCGTCGGCGAGCAGCACATCGCCGCCGTCGAATCCCTCGACCGCGGCGACGATCTCGATGCGACCCGCCTTGACCGAGGCCACGAAGCCAGCGTCGTAAGCCGGCGCCTGCTGCGTCGTCGCCGACTGCGTTGCGAGGCCGACCGGCGGCCGGGGCAGGCCGTAGGGCGAGAGGTTTCCGCGGATGGTTCTCTCTACCCCCCAAGCGATCTGGTCGGCAACGCGCAGCGGCAGGTGGTGGAGGACGACACCGGGGACGTTGACCGAGACGCCCAGCCACTTACGGCGGATGATGTGGGGCGGGGTGCGGCTAGCGACCCGGACGCGGGCCGCGCCGCCCTCGGCGATCAAGTGGGCCACCTCCGACCCGGTCACGCCCGGCCCGACCACCAGCACGTCCTTGTGCTGGAAGGGATCGGGGTTGCTGTAGGCGGCGGCGTGGATCAGCTCACCGCTGAAGCTCTCGCGCCCAGGCCAGTCGGGCATGAACGGGTCGTGGTCGTAGCCGGTGGCAACCACGACGTTCCGCGCTTCCTCCACGCCGCCGGTCGCATGGACCTTCCAGCCGCCGTCGATGCGATCTATTCGCTCGATCTCAGTCCCGAACCGCACATCGAGGCGGTGGTGCGCGGTGTAGTCCTCCAGGTACTGAATCCAGTTGTCGCGGGAGGGGTACTCGCCGTAGCGCCGGTGCGTCGCTCGGTAACCCGGCTGCGTGGACATCCAGCCTGGCGTATTGAGGCGCAGGGCCGCGTAGCGAGAGCGCCAGCTCGCCGCGACCCGATCCGAGCGCTCGATGACGAGCGCGTCGACGCCTGCCCGGCCCAACGTCGCGCCCGCAGCGAGCCCCGCCGCGCCTGCTCCGCAAACGACCGCGCCGCGCATGCTCGCGACCCTAACACCGGGTTGGTGGGCTGATTGGTGAAGTGCGGTTCGGCCGGAAGTATGTTTACCCAGTGCGACCCCTTCGGTACTCCATCAACGTCACTTTGGATGGGTGCTGCGATCACCGTGCGATCTCCCCCGACGAGGAGATGCATCAGCACGCGACGGAGATCCTCGCCGAAGCCGACGCCCTCATCTTCGGCCGGGTGACCTACGAGATGATGGAGTCCGCGTGGCGGCCGCCGGGGCAGACGGAGGAGATGCCGGACTGGACGGCGCCTTTCGGCCGGACGATCGACGCGGCCAAGAAGTACGTCGTCTCGAGCACCCTGGACCGGGTTGACTGGAACGCGGAGCTCCTGCGCGGGGATCTCGGAGAGGAGGTCCGGAAGCTGAAGCAGGAGCCGGGGGAGGGGCTGCTCGTGGGCGGCTTGCAGCTCCCGCTGGCGTTGGCTGACCTGGGGTTGATCGACGAGTACGAGTTCGTGGTGCATCCCAGGGTGGTGGGTCACGGGCCGACCTTGTTCGCCGGTCTCTCGAGGCATGTCGACCTGAAGCTCCTGAGCCGGCAGGAATTCGGCTCCGGGGCGGTGGTGATGCGGTACGAGCCTCAAGGAGGCGATTGATGAGCAGCGACCGCTACGCACAGCTGCGCGACCAGTACTCGTGGCAGGTTCCTGCCCGCTACAACATCGCCGCCGATGTCTGCGACGCGCGCGACCCCGACGCGCTGGCGATGCTGCACGAGCATCACGAAGGCGCGACGCGGGAGGTGCACTGGGGGGAGCTGCAGGCGCTCTCGAACCAGGCCGCAAACCTGCTCGCCGGGCTCGGGGTGGAGAAGGGCGACCGGGTCGCGCTGGTCCTGCCGCCCACCGCGGAGACCGCCGCGCTGTTCTTCGCGACCTGGAAGCTGGGGGCGATCCTGCTCTCGATGTCGGTCCTCTACGGGGACGAGGGGATCGCGCACCGGGTCACCGACTCCGAGCCGAAGGTGCTGATCACCGACGCGGCGAACGCCTCGCGCTTCGAGGGCCTCGACGGCCCGCGCCTCGTCGTTCTCGAGCCGAGCCTGATCGCCGCCGAGTCCGACAGCTTCGAGACGGCCGATACCTCCGCCGAGGATCCCGCTCAGCTGTACTACACCTCCGGCACTACGGGCCTCGCCAAGGGCATCGTCCACGCCCACCGCTACCTGCTCGCCCACAACGAGTTCGAGCTCTGCCACGAGGTGCGCGAGGGCGAGCGCTTTCACGGCATGGGGGAGTGGGCCTGGGCCGCCGGCATCTGCCCGCTGCTTGGGCCGTGGCGGCTCGGCGCGGTCCAGCTGGTCTACCAGCGCGCCGGCGGCTTCGATCCCCACAAGCAGCTGGACTTCCTCTCCCGTCATCGAGCCTCGAACGTCTTCGCTACCCCGACGGCGATCCGCTCGATGATGGCGATCGGGGATGCCAGCGAGCGCTATCCCCAGAGCTTCCGGGTCGTCTGCTCGGCGGGGGAGCCGCTGAACCCGGAGGCGATCCGCTGGTTCCGCGACCAGTACGGGGTCACCGTGCTCGACTACTACGGGCTGACCGAGTCCTACCCGCTCTGCGGCAACCTGCCCTGGATGGAGGTGCGGGAAGGCTCGATGGGCAAGCCGATGCCCGGCTGGGACGTCGCGATCCTCGACCCCGACGAGAACCCCGTCCCCCAGGGCGAGCGCGGCGAGATCTGCCTCCGCGCCCGCTCCAATCCCCACTACCCGCTCGGCTACTGGCGCCAGCCGGAGGCCTCCGAGGAGACCTTCGGCGGCGAGTGGTTCCACTCCAAGGACGCCGCCCGCGAAGATGAGGACGGGTACGTCTGGTACGAGGGCCGCGCCGACGACGTGATCATCGCCGCCGGCTACCGGATCGGCCCCTTCGAGGTCGAGTCGGTCTGCCTCGAGCACTCCGCGGTCGCCGAGGCAGCCGCGGTCGCCTCGCCCGACGAGCGGCGCGGCTCGGTGGTCAAGGCCTTCGTCGTCCTCGCCGAGGGCAGCGAGCCATCTGACGAGCTCGCCGAGGAGATCAAAGCCTTCGTGCGCGACCGCCTCTCCGCCTACGCCTACCCGCGGCGGATCGAGTTCGTCGACGGGCTGCCGAAGACCCTGACGGGGAAGATCCGGCGGATTGAGCTGCGCCAGCGCGAGGCGCAACGCACCTACTAACTGGAGCCCTCTCGGCGCTGCATTGCGTTTGACAAAACCCCTGTGATGCGGTTAGCTACCTGACTAAGTCAAGTGACTAAGACGGTCGACAAGCGCGATGCGCAGGGTCAGGGCTCGGTTCGGGAGGCCAATGTCGAAGCGTTCCTCGACGCCGCTGAGCGGTTGCTCATCAGGGAGGGGGCGGCGGGGATCTCGACCCGGCAGCTGGCCGCGGAGTCGGGACAGAACCACGGCCTCGTCCACTATTACTTCGGCTCGGTCGAGGAGCTGCTGCTGCAGACCCTGGAGCGGTTCACCGGGCGCGTCCTCGAGCGCCAGCGCGAGATGTACGGGGCCGCGGGGTCCTTCCGCGACAAGTGGCGGGTGGCGATGGGCTTCCTCGAGGACGACCTCGAGTCCGGCTATCCCAAGGTCTGGGCCGAGCTGGAAGCGCTCGCCTGGAACCGGCCGGAGGTCCAGGTGCGGATGCGCGCCGTCAACGAGGCCTGGCGCACGCTGCTGCGCGATGCGCTCGCCGAGGCGATCGAGGAGTACGACCTCGCCGACTCGGGGTTCTCCGCCGAGGCGCTGGCGGCGCTCGTCATGCAGTTCAACAAGGGCCTCCTGTTCGAGCGCCTAGTCGGCTTCGACCGCGGCCACGCGGAGCTGCTTGACTCGATCGAGGGCTGGCTCGCCAGCCTCGCCGAGGCGAAGTCATGAGCCTGGCGTCGTCGACGGCTGCGAGATCGACGGCACCGCGGCCGACCGGCCGCGACGGCGAGCAGAGCCGGGCCCGCTACCCGGACCGCGAAGGGTTCGCCGAGCGCAACGGCAAGCGCCTCTTCTACGAGGTCTACGGCGAGGGCGAGGAGACCGTCTTCCTGCTGCCCACCTGGTCGCTGGTCCACTCGCGCCACTGGAAGATGCAGATCGCCTACTTCGCGCGGCACTTCCGGGTGCTGACGATGGACGGTCTCGGCAACGGCCGCTCGGACCGCAGCCTCGACCCGCGGCGCTATGGCCAGGGGGAATTCGCCCGCGACTGCCTCGCCGTGATGGACGCCAGCGGGACCGAGCGGGCGGTGATGGTGAGCCTCTCCAGGGGCGCCCAGTGGCAGCTGGAGCTGGGCCGCATGGCGCCCGAGCGGGTCGCCGGCGCCGCCTTCATCGGCCCGCTCTTCCCCTACACGCTGTCGCACTGGTCGACCTTCAAGAGCGCTCGCCTCAGCCGCGCCCTCCTCCGCCTCGCGCCGTTCCGCTGGTGGGGTCATTTCGACGCGACCAAGTGGCCCGAGCGCTATCCCGAGTTCGCCCAGTGGTTCATCGAGCGCTGCTTCTTCGAGCCGCACTCGACCAAGGGGATCGAGGACGGCGTCGACTGGGCGCTCGACTCGGATTTCGCGACGATGGCCACCACGCTCGACGGTCCCGTCCACACCGACCGCAAGACCCTGCGGCAGCTGGCGGAGGGGATGCCCTGCCCGGTCCTCGTCGTCCACGGCGACCGCGACAGGATCACGCCGCCCCGCGACGGGCACAAGCTAGCCCGCCTCGCTGACGGCGGGCTGGAGGTCGTCCACGGCGCCGGCCACTTCCCGCATGCCCGTAAGCCGGTCCAGGTCAACCTCGCCCTGCGTGATTTCGCCGAGGACAGCTTCGGCCGTCCGCGCACGCCGCGCGACCCGACCGTCTACCGGCCCGACGGGCGCCCGCGGGCGCTCTTCATCTCCTCGCCGATCGGGCTCGGCCACGCCCAGCGCGACGTCGCGATCGCGCGGGAGCTGCGCCGCCTGGAGCCGGACCTGGAGATCGAGTGGCTCGCCCAGGACCCGGTGACCCGGGTGCTGGAGGGCGAGGGGGAGCGGATCCATCCCGCCAGCGCCCACCTCGCCAACGAGTCGCGCCACATCGAGTCGGAGTCGGCCGAGCACGACCTGCACTGCTTCCAGGCGCTGCGGCGGATGGACGAGATCCTCGCCGCCAACTTCATGCTCTTCCACGACATCGTGCGCGAGCAGCGCTACGACCTCTGGATCGGCGACGAGGCCTGGGAGCTCGACTACTACCTGCACGAGAACGCGCGCGAGAAGCGGGTGCCGTTCGCCTGGCTGACCGACTTCGTCGGCTTCCTGCCGATGGAGGACGGTGGCGAGCGCGAGGGCTTCCTCACCGCCGACTACAACGCCGACATGGTCGACCACATCGCCGACCACCCGGAGGTGCGCGACCTGGCTCTATTCGTCGGCAATCCCGACGACATCGTCGACGAGCGGCTAGGGCCGCAGCTGCCGATGATCCGCGACTGGACCGAGCGGCACTTCGACTTCACCGGCTACGTGACCGGGTTCGATCCGGCCGAGCTCGGCGACCGCGGCAAGCTGCGCGACGAGCTCGGCTATGGAGAGGAAGAGCGCGTCTGCATTGTCACCGTCGGCGGCTCCGGGGTCGGCGCCGACCTGCTGCGACGGGTGATCGCCGCCTTCCCGGCCGCCAAGGAGCGGGTCCCCGACCTGCGGATGATCGTCGTCGCTGGCCCCCGCATTGATCCCAACTCGCTCCCCTCGCACCCGGGCCTCGAAGTGGTTCCCTACGTCCACAACCTCTACCGCCACCTCGCGGCCAGCGACCTGGCGGTCGTCCAGGGTGGGCTCACCACCTCGATGGAGCTGACGGCCCAGAAGCGGCCCTTCCTCTACTTCCCCCTGCGCCACCACTTCGAGCAGAACTTCCACGTCCGCCACCGGCTCGAGCGCTACGGCGCCGGCCGCCGCCTCGACTTCGACGACTCCCCGCCGGAGCAGATTGCCGACGCGATCGCCGCCGAGATCGGCCGCGAGGTCATCTACCGAGACGTCGAGATCGACGGTGCGGCGAGGGCCGCCGGACAGCTGGCCGAGCTGTTGCGCTGACGAAACCCCCCGCCGGCAGGAGGACGTCCATACTTGTCCGATGTCGAGTGAGCAGAGTGGTGCGCGCCGGCTAGCCGCGGTCCTGGCGCTCGCAAGCGGGGCGGTGCTTGCGGTCCTCGGCATCGACATCGTCCTCTCTGAGCTAGGCCGCGGGCTGATCGTTCTCGCCAGCCTCGCAATCGCATGCGCGGCGGCTTGGCACGGCTTGACCCACACCGGGGGCACGAGGCTGCTCGGGCTGGGAATCGCGATCCTGGCGGGGGTGGTGGCCCTGGCCGTGCTGATCGACGGCGATCACCTCGGGCAGGCCCTCGCGATCGTGGTGGCCCTGGCGCTGCTGCTGCTCGGGATCCGGTTGGCCTTCAGGGTCCAGGCCCGGCACGACCAGGCTCCCGATCCCGGTCACCCCGTGCTCTTCTACAACCCCAAGTCGGGCGGGGGGAAGGCGGAGAAATTCCGCCTCGCCGACGAGGCGCGGGCGCGTGGCATCGAGCCGATCGAGCTGCAGCTCGGCACCGACCTCGAGCAGCTGGTGCGCGGGGCGGTCGCCGACGGGGCCGACGCGCTGGCGATGGCCGGCGGCGACGGGTCCCAGGCGGTTGTCGCCATGGTCGCGGCGGAGAAGGACCTGCCCTATGCCTGCATACCGGCCGGGACCCGCAACCACTTCGCGCTCGACCTCGGAGTCGATCGCGAAGACGTGATCGGCGCGCTTGATGCTTTCGTCGGCGGTCGCGAGCGGCGGGTCGATCTCGCCGAGGTCAATGGCCGCGTCTTCGTCAACAACGTCTCGATCGGCCTCTACGCCGAGGCGGTCCAGCGCGAGGGGTACCGGGAGGCGAAGCTGCGGACCATCCTCGACACGCTGCCCGAGGTCCTGGGGCCCGAGGGCAAGGGACCGGAGCTGCGCTGGACCGGTCCGGAGGGGCAGGAGAGCTCCTCCGGGGCGGCGATCCTCGTCTCCAACAACCGCTACCGCCTCGGGCGCGCGGTCGGCTCGGGCACCAGGCCGAGCATCGACGACGGTCTGCTGGGGATCGCCGTCGCCTCGGCGCCCGCTGAAGCCCAGGACCTCGCCAAGCGGCCCTGGCGAGAGTGGTCCGTGCCCGCCTTCGAAGTTGAGGTGGACGGCTCGGTCGCCGCGGGCATCGATGGCGAGGCTGTGACGCTGGAGGCACCGCTGCGCTTCCGGATCCTGCCGGCGGTGTTGCGGGTGCGGATCGCCGCCGCCCATCCCGGAGCCTCCCCGTCCGCGGCGCTGCCGGAGGGCCCCTGGGACACCGTGCGCGCCCTGGTGAGGATCGCAATCACGGGAGCGGCGCAACCCGCTGGAGCATCGTCGCGATGAGCGAGTGGCTGGATGAAGCCAAGGCGGTCGATACCGCCGTCTACGGGGCGATCGCCGCCAGCGACACTCCTGCGCTGAACGTCGCGATGCGCAACCTCACCCGCGCCGCCGACCACAGCAAGCTCTGGTTCGCCACCGCGGCTGCGCTGGCCCTGCTTGGCGGATCCGGCGGCCGTCGTGCGGCTCGGAGGGGCCTTGTCTCGCTCGGCATCGCCTCCGCCTTTGCCAACGCCGTCGCCAAGCCGCTGACCTCCCGGCGGCGCCCGACGAGGAAAGAGGCCGAGGAGCTGGCGAGCCGCCACGTGCAGATGCCGCGCTCGAGCTCGTTCCCCTCCGGCCACACGGCCTCCGCCTTTGCCTTCGCCACCGGCGCGGCCGCCGCGCAGCCGGTGCTCTCGGCGCCGCTGCGAGCCCTGGCGACGCTGGTCGGGTATTCGCGGGTCCATACCGGTGTCCACTACCCCGGGGACGTGCTCGCGGGGGCGTTCATCGGAGTCAGCGCGGCGGAGCTGGCCGGCCACCTTCTGGATCGCTGAGGGGGGAAGGGGCGATGAGCATTCGGATCCTCTGGCGCGCCCTGCTCGTTCTCGTGCTGGATGCCCTCTCGCTGCTGCTCCTCTCCGCGCTCCTCTCCGGCTTCGTCCTCGACGGCGCCCTCGCCGCGCTCGGCGCGGCGGCGGCGATCGGCCTGCTGAACGCGCTGATCTGGCCGGTCCTGGCGCGGATCGCGCTGCCGCTCACGGTCCTCACCCTGGGCGGCGCGGCCCTGCTGCTCAACGGCGTGCTCGTCACCTTCGCTGTCAACCTCCTGCCCGGCGCCCATATCGACGGGGTGCTCGAGGGGATCGTCGTCACGGTGGCGATGACGGCGCTTACGGCGGGCTTCTACTCGCTGCTGGCGATCGACGAAGACGACTCCTGGTACCGCAACGTCGTCCGCCGGCAGATGCGGCGGCGGGGAGGGGAGCGGGTGCAGAGCGAGGTCCCGGGTGTCCTCTTCCTCGAGATCGACGGCCTCGCCCACGACGTCCTCCACCGAGCGCTGGCCGCCGGCGACGCGCCCAACCTCGCCGCCTGGCTGCGCAGCGGGTCCCACCAGCTGAGCCGGTGGGAGACCGACTGGTCCTCGCAGACCGGTGCCTGTCAGGCCGGGCTGCTGCACGGCTCCAACGAGGACATGCCTGCCTTCCGCTGGTGGGAGAAGGACCGCGGCGCGGCGATCGTCACCAACCACCCGCGCGACGCCGAAGAGCTGGAGCGGCGCCACTCCGACGGGCGCGGGCTGCTGCACGCGGGCGGGGCCAGCCGCGCCAACATCCTCTCTGGTGACGCGCCGCACTCGATGCTGACGATGAGCACGGTGCTGCACCGCCGGAGGCCGATCGGGATCGACTACGCGGCCTACTTCGCCCGTCCCTACGCGGTCGCGCGCACGCTCGTGCTGGCCATCGTCGACATCTTCCGCGAGCGCCGGGCGGTGCGGCGGCAGGTCCGCGACGACGTCCGCCCGCGGATCGCCCGCTCGCGCTCCTACGCCGCCGTGCGCGCATGGGCGACCGTAGTTCAGCGCGACCTCCAGGTCGCCAGCGTCGTCGGCGACGTCCTCGCCGGCCGCCCGCTCGTCTACACGACCTTCCTCGCCTACGACGAGGTCGCTCACCACTCGGGGATCGAGCGCGACGACGCTCTCGCCGTGCTGCGCGACCTCGACCGCCAGATCGCCCGGATCGCCGTCGCCTGCGCCGACGCTCCGCGCCCTTACCGGCTGATCGTCCTCTCCGACCACGGCCAGTCCCAGGGCGAGACGTTCCGCGGCCGCTACGGGGAGACGCTCGAGGACCTGGTGCGCTCGGCCTGCGACCCGGAGAGCACGATCGCGGTCGATGAGGGGGAGGACGACGCGCTCGCCTACCTCAGCGCCGGACTGACCGAGGTCGCGCGCGACGACACGATCGCCGCGCGCACGGTCCGCACGGCGACCCGCGGCCGGCGCGACGACGGCGTGGTCACGCTTGACCCTGACGTGCGCGAGGAGGTCGAGCAGGCGCATGGGGGAGAGGTGCCGGAGCTCTCGGTGATGGCCTCCGGCTGCCTCGGCCTCGTCAGCTTCCCCCGCGAGCCCGGCCGGGTTTCCCTGGAGCGGCTGGAGGCGCTCTACCCGTCGCTGCTCCCGGCGCTCCGCGACCATCCCGGGATCGGCTTCGTGCTCGTCCGCTCGGAGCGCTTCGGCGCGATCGCGGTCGGCAAGGGCGGGACCCACTTCCTCGACGAGGACCGCGTCGAGGGCGAGGACCCGCTGGAGCCGTTTGGCCCGCGCGCCGCCGACCACCTGCGGCGCACCGACGGCTTCCCCCACTGCGCCGACCTGATGCTCAACAGCACCTACTGGCCCCAGTTCGGCGAGGTCGCTGCCTTCGAGGAGCTGGTGGGATCGCACGGCGGCATGGGCGGGACCCAGGCGCACCCCTTCGTCCTGCACCCGGCCGAGCTCGCCTGGCCCGAGGGGGACATGGTCGGCGCCGAGCAAGTCCACCGGGTGTTCCGGGACTGGCTCGTCGGCCTCGGCCACGAGGGCTACGGGACCTCGGTCGCCTCCCCGGGGGCCAGCACCCGCAGCTCCGACTGAGGCGCCAGCTTCCGCATCCAGGTGGCGAGGTCGCGCGGGGGCGCGCGCAGCGGCTCGGGGCGCAGCCGCGCGAGCCCAAGCGGGTAGAGCGTGCCCCAGTGGATCGGCACCACCATCCTCGCCCGGAGCAGCGCCGCCGCCCGTGCCGCGCGCTCGGGGTCGAGGTGCCCGGCGCCGATGTTCGTGCCCCAGCCCCAGATCGGCAGGAGAGCGAGGTCGAGCTTGTCGCCGCCGATCGCCTCCATCCGGTCGAAGAGGTCGGTGTCCCCGGCGAAGTAGATGCGCTGCGGTCCGGAGATCTCGAAGCCGACCGCCCGCGAGGCGCGCTCGAACCGCCGCCCTCCGGCCGGGTGGTCTGCCTCGGTGGCCGCGACGCCCACCCCGCCGACCGAAGCGGAGTCGCCCGGGGCGAGCTCGCGGACGTCGCCGAAGCCGAGCTGCGCGAGGAAGTCCCCCGATCCCGGTGCGGCCAGCACCGGCACCCCTCTGCTCAGCCGGCGCAGCGAGGGAACGTCGGCATGGTCGTGGTGCAGGTGGGAGATCAGGACCGCGTCGACGTTCTCTGCCAGGCGCGGGTCGGGACGCGCCCCGTGGCGCCAGAGCGGACCGACGCGGCGTCGCAGCACCGGATCGGTCAGCAGGCGGACGCCGTCGATCTCGATCAGGACGGTCGCGTGGCCGAGCCAGGTGACTCGGGCTGCCGCGCTCACCGCACGGCTCCGCCGCGGCCGTCTCCGGTGCGTTCCTCCAGCCGGATCGCCGCGATCGCCGTCTCGATCGAGGGATA
This sequence comes from Solirubrobacterales bacterium, assembly GCA_036277915.1. Taxonomy (GTDB): domain Bacteria; phylum Actinomycetota; class Thermoleophilia; order Solirubrobacterales; family 70-9; genus VAYN01. The sequence continues at coordinate 45,215 of DASUMA010000007.1, read as the reverse complement.
GAAGTGGTCTTTGTCGAGCGTGTCCATCAGCCCGTAGCGCAGGGTCAGCCGCTTGAGACGGTCGCGCATCTCGACGAAGGCGAGGTGGATTCCCGCCTCGTTCAGCTCGCGGTCGAGCTCCTCCAGCATCTCGGCCGCGGTCACGTCGACGTCGGTGACGGCCTCGCACTGGAGGACGATCCAGCGGGGTTCGCGTTCGCGCGCCAGCCGCCTGATCTCGTTGCGGAACCGGCCCGAGTTGGCGAAGAACAGCGGCGCCTCCCAGCGGTAGACGACAACGCCGTCGATCTCGCCGGCGTCGGGATAGACGGCGACGTTGTGCCATCCCTCGACTCCCTCGGGACGCCCCAGAACCGCGCCGTGCGGCCACCAGTTGCGGCGGAAGAAGAGGATGATCGCCAGCAGGACGGCGACCACGATCCCCTGCAGGACGCCGAGCAGCACGACCCCGGCGGTGGCGACCAGGGAGACGCCGAGCGCGCTGCGGCGCATCTCGTAGTAGCGGCGCAGCAGGGGCAGGTTCATCAGCGAGATCGCGGCGGCGATCACCACCGCCGCCAGCGCGGCCTGCGGCAGGTCGGCGAGCAGCGAGTTGAGGAAGAGGAGGAGGGCCGCGACTAGCCCGGCCCCGACGAGCCCGGCAAGCTGGGTCTTCGCTCCTGACTGCTCGGCGACCGCGGTCCGCGAGCCGCTGGTCGAGACCGCGAAGCCCTGGAAGAAGCCGGCGGCCACGTTCGCGGCGCCGACGCCGATCATCTCCTGGTCGGGCTTGACCTCATCGCCGCGTCGGGCCGCGAAGCTGGTCGCGGTCGCGATCGTGTCGGTCAGCGAGACCAGGGTGATGCCGAGCGCCGCGATCAGCAAGGCCGGGACGTCGCCGGCATCGGTCCAGGGAAGCCCGGGGGTCGGCACTCCCTGGGGAAGGGACCCGACCGTGGCGACCCCGTGGTCAGCGAGGCCGAATGCCGCCGAGACGACGGTGGCCGCCACGACCCCGACGAGGATCGCCGGCAGGCGCTTGGTGACAAGCGGGAGCAGGAGCAAGACGGCGAGAACCGCGAGCCCGAGGACGAGCGTGGCGGTGTGCGTCTGGCCGATTCCCTCCACGAACGCCTTGACATCGCCGAGGAACGAGTCGGCATCGGTCGAGAACCCGAACAGCTTCGGCAGCTGCCCGACGATGATCGTGATCCCGAGTCCGTTCATGTAGCCGACCTGGACCTCTTTCGAGAGCAGGTCGGCGACGAACCCGAGCCTGCCGAGGCCGAGGCCGATCTCGATCAGCCCGACGAAGATCGCGAGCATCCCCGCGAGGACGATCGCCGACCCGGGATCCCCGGTGACCAGCAGGGGAGTGATCGAGGCCAGGATCAGCGGCGATATCGAGGAGTCGGGTCCGAGCACCAGGACCCGCGAGGGCCCGAAGAGCGCGTACCCGACCAGGCAGGCGACCGTCGTGTAGAGGCCGGTGACCGCCGGCAGGCCGGCAAGCTCCGCATACGCCATCCCCTGAGGCACGAGGATCGCGGCCAGCACGACCCCCGCCACCAGATCGGACCGCGCCGACTGGCCCTGGTACTGCCGGATGAGCCCGATCCCAGGTACCCAGCGCTGCAGCCGCCCGGGGCGGTCTAGTGCTCTCCCTGAATCCACGGACCTGCATCTTCTGTCCTACGGAAGGAAGAGACAAGCGGAGGTCCGCGTCTGCCCGACGATCAACCCAGTCTGGGGCTCTCGAATCCGGCGAGGGCAAATGTGGTTGGGATCGGCTGCTCGCCGCTCTTCCGAAGGCGCGCACTGGATTCAGCCTGGATTTCGGTGGAGCGATCGAGCATCTGAGCTAGCTCGCTCATGAGGTCGCGCCACCCTGGCTCGTCCAGCTGGAAGGGAATCCAGGTGAGGTGACTGTCGTCTCGGGCGTCGAGCGTTCCGGCTTCAAGGGACTCCCAGCAACGAGCGAAGAAGTCTCGGATTACGGCCTCGCTCAGGTGGTGCTGCTGCCCGGTCGTCATTCGGCCGAATTCATCATCCGTGATCACTGCCAGGCGATCTGCCCTGTAAAACACCCTGCGAACCCCTCGAACCGTTTCTTCGCGAACGCGTCTTAGGTAGCCCGCGTTCTCAAGCACGCGGAAGTGGTTGCGAGTCGTCTTGGGGTGGATTTTTTCCAGGTCCGCGATTTCCCTCGGCGTCACTTCGCGCTGGCTGCAGGCGGCGACGATCCGAACCCGGAGTGGGTGGCGGAGTACGTCCCGTGGCGGCAGCTCCCGCCGTCCTTCGCCCGTGGGCTGTGCCATGAGTTCTCCTCCCATCGAGTGGGCCCCTGCCGGGGTTCTTCGGGCCCTCCATTTCTTTCCCAACCGATCCGCTGGACCGGTTCTAGGAACCTAACCGGTGCAATGCGCGTGCTGGAGAGGAAACATGGCGTCTTCCCGAATACAGTTTTATTGAGCACTCAGATTTTCTAGTTCGAAGGGAGGTGAACGCGCAATGAGTGCCACTAAGGTCGAATCCGCCGTGCCCCTGCTGCATATTCGGAAGTCCGCGTAGCTTCGCGGGGCGCGGTCGGAGAGGATTGATCGCGCCCCGCTTCTACCGCCACAGCTCGCGGCGCAGCAGCTCATTGCCGCGCTCGAGCTGCTCGATGGTGGCGTTGGCGACCGAGCGCACCCGGGTCTCGCGGTTGACGCGGGCCTGGACCTCCCGGTGTGACTTGCCGGTGCGCCGGGCGACGTCGCCGACCAGGCGCCGGCGCTCGCCGCGCAGCCGCTCTCGGGTCGCGTAGGCCGACTCTCGCTCGGGCTCGAGGTCCTCTGGCGCTGCGGGCCTGGCGACGGCGATCGCCTTCTTCGCCTCCGGCTTGGGATCGTCGGTGGGGAAGAGCTGCAGCGCGGTCCCGCTCATGATCGCCTCGTCCAGCTCGGCGTCGCCGGAGCTCAGGGCCGCGAAGCCGCCGCCCGGCTCGCCCTCGTCCAGGTCAGGCTCGTCGAACTCCTCGCCCTCGTCCTCCTCGGCGTCCGGGGTGAGGTCGAGCGCGTGACGGCGCTCCATCTCGATCTCGTGGGCGAGCGCCTTCAGTCGCGAGTCGGCCGGCATCAGCAGGTAGCTCATCTGGTGGCGCGGCTCCGGGGTGGTGCGGATGAAGCGGCCGACCACCTGGCGGAAGAAGAGCTCGGTCCGGGCTGCGGTCGCGTACACGCCGACCCGCAGGCGGGGAATGTCGACGCCCTCGGAGACCATCAGGACCGAGACCAGCCAGCGGCGGTCGGAGGAGGCGAAGTCGGCGATGCGGCGGCTGGCGCCGGGCTCGTCGCTCATCACCAGCTCCGGCTGCTCTCCTGAGATCGATCCGAGCCGCGCCGCGATCGCCCGCGCGTGCTCCTGGTCGGAGGCGATGACCAGGCCGCCCGCGTCGGGGTGCCCGTCGGCGCGAACCTCGCCCAGCCGGGCGTCGCCGTCGCGCAGCACCTCGCCCATCCACTCGCCCTCCGGGAGCAGCGCCGTCCGCAGGCGCCGTGCCGCCTCCGCTGCTGGCAGGGCGAGGTCGAAGTCGGCGCTGCGCAGCCGCCCGTCCGAGAGCCACTCCATCTCGCCGTCGTACGGCAGGAAGGTGATCGGGCGGCAGACCCGGTCGACGAGCGCCTGCGGGTAGCCATATACGTAGTCGGCCCGGCTGATGCCGTCCTCGTCGTAGGCGACCCAGGGAATGGCCGAGTTGTCGGAGCGGAAGGGCGTGCCCGAGAGCAGCAGCCGGAAGCGAGCTCCGTCGAAGGCCTCGCGGGCGCGCAGCCCCCAGGCTGCCTGGTCGCCCATGTGGTGCGGCTCGTCGGCGATCAGCAGGGTCGGCCGGCGCGCCGCGGCCTGCCGGTGGGTGCCGGGCCCGGCCGCGACCGTCTGGTAGGTGACGGCGACGCCGTGGAAGTCAGCCGACTCCGGCCCGTCCGAGTTCGGCCGGTTCGGCTCGAGGTCAATCCCGTAGCGCCCGGCATCCGCGGCCCACTGGCGGCAGATGTGGGTGGTCGGGCCGGCGACGACGACCCGCGAGACGAACCCGGCGCTCAGCATCCGGTGGGCGATGTGCAGACCGAAGGTGGTCTTGCCTGCCGCCGGCGTCGCCGAGGCGAGGAAGCTGGTGTCCGAGTGCGCCCGCACGGCCTCGGTCGCCTCCCGCTGCCAGGAGCGGAGGGGCCGGGCATCGGGCCACTCCGGAATCGATCCGGCACGCGCCCCGCCGCCGATCAAATGCTGAGGGGCGTCGTACAAGGGCGCGCAACAATACGGTCGCCTGCGGCGGAGCACGGCCCGACCCCGCGGGGCCAATCCGTCCAATCGCGAGCAGGGCTTCGCTCAGCGGCGTTCGCCTCGACTAGCTTGGCCGCCGTGAGCCGGATCGGGCGAATCGTCGTGGTCTGCGGTGCGCTCCTGCTCTCGGCTCCCGCCGCAGCTTCTGCTGACCAGGGCTGTCATAACCGGACCACGGAGACGACCTACGTGTTATCCGTGCGTGGCAGCAACGGGTACCGGATCGACGTCGAGAGCTTCCGCTCCGGTGAGGTCACCCTGACCGCCGAAAAGGAGCATTTCTTCGCCGAGTACACCGTCAGGGGCCGGAGCGACGAGCTCAGGCTCGAGGCCGATTTCGGCCAGGTCGGCAGCATCTCGGTTCGCCCGAGGCATAAGAGCGCGATGCGCTATCCCGCCGAACCGGTGCGTCTCCAGGGGCGGATCGAGTTCCGCGGCGAGGAGGGGTTCACCTCGATCTCCCTGCGAGGGACCAAGGGGGCGATGTTCCGCAAGGTCAGGCGGTCGTGTCCGTCGTCCAGCGGGGCACGGAGCAGCGCGTCCGCCGCCGCCAACCTCGCCGCTCGCCCGAAAAAGCGGGTCACGACCTCCGTGGCGGCGGCGGAGCGAACCGCGAACCGGTCAGTGCTGCTGCTCCTCCAGAGCTCCCAGCCGCCCCTGGTTGAAGAAGACGGGGGCGGGGATTTCCTTACGGCCCGCATGGAAGAGCGCCGGGAAGGAATGAGGATCACGCGAGGCGTCGTCTTCGACCTGCCGGTCGTGACGGTCACCGCCAGCCCGCCGGGCGCGAACCCCTTCAACGTCGGCGTCACCGCGCCGAGCCCGTTCGCCGGCACCGCCTCCTATTCCCGGGCCGCAGGCTCGCCCGCCGCCTGGACCGGCGATCTCACCGTCTCGCTGCCTGGCGTGACGAACCTCCCTCTGACCGGTCCCGGCTTCTCCGCGGTCGCCTGCGGCGACACCGAGAAGACGAATCTCCGCGAGACCTGCGAAGGGGAGATCGAAGATCTCACCGATGCCTCGCTGCTGTTTCCCGTCAGGCTTTGAGCCCAGCGGTTCTCAGTGCTTGGAGACCAAGCGCCCGCTCTCGTTGAGCAGCGCGAGCGCGGCGGGGTCGGGCTCGACGACGGTCGAGGAGGTGAGGTACTCGGCGTAGCTCGGGCGCCGGCCCAGGGCGCGGCCGAGCGGGGCGAGGACGCCGAAGGCCACGTTCTGCACCCAGGCCGGTGGGGAGGCGATGACCATGACGTCGCGGTAGGCGTGGGCGGTGACGGCGAGCTGCAGGGGGTGGGGGAGGCCGCGGCGGTCGACCTTGCCGTCGCGGGCGAGGCCGAAGAAGGTGCCGACCATCTCGACGAAGCGGTTGCCGGGGTCGACTTCGACGATCACCTGCGCCGTCTCCTCGCCGACCTGCCACCAGTCGTGGAGGGTGCCGGCGGGCACCACCGCTTCATCGCCGGGGCCGAGGGTCTTCTCGCGGTCGCCGAGGAGGAACCCGACCTGGCCGTGGAGGACGTGGAACCGCTCGGTCAGCGTCGGGTGGCGGTGGGCCGCGGCGACGCGTCCGCCCGGCTCGACGAAGAGGTGGGCGACGAGGACCTGTTCGGGGTGCACCTCCGGGTCGGTGAGCATGACGACGCGCTCCCCGGTCGCCGGGTTCTCGAGAACCTGACCGTGACGCGACGCGCCAGTGCCACCGTTCGGATTCATCGCACGACCACCCTATCCCGAGCATCTCGGTCCTGACATTTCGTCCGCGTTCCCGTTGTGTAGGCGGATGGACTACACCTACTCTTATGGAGATGCGCCGGGATGAGGGCGAGGTCCGATGAGCGAAGCGGCGGCGCCGACTGGGTTTGGGCGGCCGGTCGGATCTATCCGGCTGCTCTCCGACGAGCGTTTGGTGCGAAGAGCAACCGCCGGGGACGAGCGGGCCTTCGCGGCGATCTTCCGCCGCTACCACCAGGACCTCTTCCGCTTCTGCATGGGGATCGTCGGCGACTCCCAGGATGCCCAGGACGCGCTGCAGAACACGATGGTGAAGGTGATGCGGGCGCTGCCGGGCGAGCGGCGCCAGATCCAGCTGAAGCCGTGGCTCTACCGGATCGCCCACAACGAGGCGGTCGAGATATTGCGCCGCCGCCCGCCGGTCGAGTCGATCGATCCCGGGCTGGCGGCCACGTCGCCGGGTCCCTCCGAGGAGGCCGAGCAGCGGGCGCGGCTGCGGCGCCTGGTCGCCGACATGGGGGAGCTGCCGGAGCGTCAGCGAGGCGCCCTGGTAATGCGCGAGCTCGCGGGTCTCGATTTCGACGAGATCGGGGCGGCGCTGGGCTCCTCGCCCGAGGTCGCCCGGCAGACGCTGTACGAGGCGCGGCTGAGCCTGCGGCAGATGGGGGAGGGCCGTGAGTTGAGCTGCGACGAGGTGATGAGAGCGCTCTCGGAGGCCGATGGCCGCGTCACCCGGCGCCGCGACTTGCGAGCCCATCTGCGCGAGTGCCGGAGCTGCCGCGAGTTCGGCGAGGAAGCGCGCGCCCGGCGCGCCGACTTCGCCGCGATCGCGCCGCTGCCCGCAGTCGCCGCGGTCGGGATTCTGCACGGCGTCGTTGCTGCCGGGGGGTCCAGCGGCGGCGCTGCCGCGGGTACCGCCGGAGGGGTCGCTGCGGGGAAAGCAGCGGGGGCATCCGCTCTGGGCGGCTCGGTGCTGGCGAAGTCGGCGGCGACTGTGGCCGTCGTCGCGGCAATCGGCGTCACCGCGGCGGATCGTGGTGGGCTGATCGACGCAGGGTTGCCCGGGGGAGGCTCGTCGCACGATGCTTCGGCGGGAGCCGAGCACAGCGACGTGCCTGCCGGCCCGGCCGAGTCTCCCGCCGGTCCGGCCGGGGCTCCCGATTCCCGTCCGCAGACCAATCTTGAGCAGGGCGGGAGCGCAGGCCAGGGCGGAACTGTCGCGCCGCAGAGATCAGCGCCAGGCCAAACGCATCCCGCGCCCGGCGCGCCCGATGCACCAGCCCCGAACGGCGCGCCTGCCGAGGCGCCCCCGTCAACCGCCCCGGGCAACTCGGGCGCCCATCGCCAGGACGCCGGCAAGCACGGGAATCCGCCAAGTGCGGCCGGCCAAGGACAGCAGACCGCGTCGAGCCACAAAGGCGGCGCCCTCGCCCCCGGGCAGAGCAAGAGCGAGTCTCCAGGAAAAGGACAGGGGAACGGCGCGACGCAAGGCAAGGGATCGAGCAATGGGGTCGCCAAAGGCAAGTCCGGAGGTGCGGAAAAGGTGCACCCCGAAAATTCGCAAAAGCCCGAACCTCAGCCGAAGGCCGAACCTCCTCCCAGGGAACCCAGCCCGGCGGGCCCTGAGTCCGCCGGGGGCGGCAAGCCGGCGCCGCCCTCGGAATCGCCAGCCGGCCCCCATCCGGCCCCGCCGGGCTTGGGCTGAGCACCGACAGGAAATCTTTTCGGGTTTGTCCTGACAAACCCGAGCCTGCCCCGTTTCAAGCCTGGAGATACGCAAGTGGTCGCCTACCTCTCGGGCGGCACGAGTCGAAGGAGGCAGGATGAGGTTCAAGATCGCACTGGTAATCGGCGCGCTTTCCCTCGCGGCGGTGCCAGCGACGTCCCTGGCTGTCCAGCCCGCGGAACCGGGCAATGGGCACGGTCAGGCAAAAGGACCCGAATACAAACCAGATCCCCCAGCGCCCGGCCCCGGAGCGGGACTCCCGGAAAAGGCGAAAGCGTACGGTCGCTACTGCCAGGGCGAGAGCAAGAAACACGTTAAGGGCGAGAAGGGAACCGCCTTCAGCCGTTGCGTGACCGCGATGGCGAAGGCCGCCACTAACGGAGCTACCCCGAAGCAAGCGTGCAAAGGGCTGAGCAAGAAGCACGTCAAAGGCGAGAAGGGAACGCCGTACTCCCGCTGTGTAGTCGCAGCGGCAAAGCTGCGGTCTCAGGAGACCTGAGACCCAGAAACGGGTGCCGTGGTCGTTTACTGGTGTCGGCCACGGCGCCCGCTTTAGACTCCGGTGGGTGAAGGGGGAGTGCGATTACGACGTCGCCTTGTTCGGCGCCACCGGCTTCACCGGTGGGCTGACCGCGCGCTACCTGGCTGAGCACGGACCGGCGGACCTGCGCTGGGCGTTGGTCGGGCGCAACCGGGCGAAGCTGGAGGCCGCCGCGGCGGAGCTGGCGGCGCTCCCGTCTAAAGCTCCCGCCCCTGACCTGCTCGAGGCTGACGCTGCCGACCTCGCATCCCTGACCAAGGTCGCCGAGGCGGCGAAGGTCGTCATCACCACCGTCGGGCCCTACGCCTTGTATGGGGAGCCGCTGGTCGCCGCCTGCGCTGCCGCTGGCACCGACTACGTCGATCTCACCGGCGAGCCCGAGTTCGTCGACCGGATGTGGCTCCTCCACCACGAGGAGGCGACGCGGACCGGGGCCAGGCTCGTCCACTGCTGCGGCTTCGACTCGATCCCGCACGACCTCGGCGCCTACTTCACCGTCCAGCAGCTGCCCGAGGGCGTTCCGCTCAAGGTCGACGGCCACGTCCGCTCCAGCGCCAGCTTCTCTGGCGGCACCTACCACTCGGCGATCAACGGCTTCGCCCGCGGCCGTCAGACGATGGCGGCGGCGAAAGAGCGTCGCCGGGCTGAGCCGCGGCCGCCCGGCCGCGCGATCCACTCCTCGCCGGCGCGGGTCCGCCGCGCCCCCGAGCTCGGCGGCTGGGTGGCGCCGCTGCCGACGATCGACGGCCCGATCGTGCGCCGCTCCGCCGCCGCGCTGGAGCGCTACGGCCCGGAATTCACCTACGGCCACCACCTGCTCGCTAAGCGCCTGGCGACGATCGGCGCACTCGGCGCCGGTGTCGGCACGGTCGCTGTGATGGCGCCGCTGCCGCCGACCCGGAAGCTGCTGCTGAAGATGAAATCCCCGGGGGAGGGGCCGAGCGCGGAGGAGCGCGCCCGCAGCTGGTTCAAAGTCACCTTCGTCGGCGAGGGCGGCGGCAAGCGCGTCGTCACCGAGGTCTCCGGCGGCGACCCCGGCTACGGCGAGACCTCGAAGATGCTGGCTGAGTCAGGTCTCTGCCTTGCCTTCGACGACCTCCCGCAGACCTCGGGCCAGGTCACTACCGCGGCGGCGATGGGTGACATGCTTCTCACTCGGCTGCAGAACGCCGGCATAGTCTTCCGGGTGCTGGAGCCGGCGTAGACCTAGAGGAGGAGCGGTTGTCCGCTGAACATCTCGACGTGCTGATCGTGGGTGCCGGGATCTCCGGCATCGGCGCGGCCCACCACCTGCAGGACCGCTGTCCCACTCGCAGCTACGCGATCTTCGAGGCGCGCGGCGACATCGGCGGCACCTGGGACCTCTTCCGCTACCCCGGGATCCGCTCCGACTCCGACATGCACACGCTCGGGTACCGCTTCCGGCCGTGGACTGCGGCCAAGTCGATCGCCGACGGCGAGGCGATCCTCGAGTACGTGCACGACACCGCGCGCGAGGCGGGGATCGAGGCCAACATCCGCCTCCACCACCGCGTCGTCGCCGCCGAGTGGTCGAGCGAGCGGGCGCGCTGGACTGTGACTGCCGAGCGCTCCGACACCGATGAGCCGGTCACCGTCACCTGCGACTTCCTCTTCGTCTGCAGCGGCTACTACCGCTATGACCAGGGATACCTGCCGGACTTCGCCGGGATCGAGAGCTTCGGCGGCGAGACCGTCCATCCCCAGCACTGGCCCGAGGACCTCGACTACGCCGGCAAGCGCGTGGTCGTGATCGGCAGCGGCGCCACCGCGGTGACGCTGGTGCCGGCGATGGCGGCCAAGGCCGAGCACGTGACGATGCTGCAGCGCTCGCCCACCTACGTCGTCTCGCTGCCCGGCGAAGACCCGATTGCGAAGGGCCTGCGCCGCTTCCTCCCGGATCGCGTCGTCTACCCGATCGTGCGCTGGAAGAACGTGATGCTGCAGCTCGGCAGCTACCGGCTGAGCCGCCGCCGGCCGGAGCTGATGAAGAAGCTGATCCGCCGCGGCCTGGTCAACTCGCTGCCGCCCGGATACGACGTCGACACCCACTTCAAGCCGAAGTACGACCCCTGGGACCAGCGCCTCTGCATGGTCCCGGACTCCGACCTCTTCGACGCGATCGCCGCCGAGAAGGCCGCGATCGCCACCGGCCAGATCGAGACCTTCACCGAGAAGGGGATCAAGCTCGAGTCCGGGGAGGAGCTGGAGGCCGACGTGGTCGTCACCGCCACTGGCCTCAACCTGCTCTTCCTCGGCGGCATGCGGCTCTCGGTCGACGGCACCGAGCCGGACATCGCCAAGTCCTTCACCTACAAGGGGATGATGCTCGACGGCATCCCCAACTTCGCCTTCACGATCGGCTACACCAACGCCTCCTGGACCCTGAAGGCCGACCTCACCGCCGAATTCGTCTGCCGCCTGCTCAACCACATGGAAGCCGGCCGCTACGACAGGTGTGCGCCGGAAGCCTCGGACCCGAGCCTGACCGAGGAGCCGCTGCTCGACTTCACCTCCGGCTACGTCCAGCGCTCCCTCGACGAGCTCCCGAAGCAGGGCTCGAAGGAACCCTGGAAGCTGCGCCAGAACTACCCGGTCGACCTCCGCAACCTGCGCTACGGCCCGCTCGAAGACGGCGCCATGCAGTTCTCCCGCTCAGCCTCAGCGCCGCCCCGATCCGCCGCGACTGAGCCACTGGCCACGTCTGCCTCCCGCTAGCTACGCTTCATCCGCCTCCCGGCGCCTTGGCGGAGTGGCTACGCAGCGGCCTGCAAAGCCGTTTACACCAGTTCGATTCTGGTAGGCGCCTCTAAGTTCTGGCGGGCGACTCTAGGCTGGGGGCATGACTGATCTCCCCGAGCACGTTGCCCGCAATCGCGCCTACTGGAACGGGCTTGCGTCGGAGTACGAGGCGGATGGGCGGCGGAGCTGGGGGCTGGAGGAACCGGCCTGGGGGATCTGGGGGGTGCCGGAGAGTCAGCTGGGGATGTTGCCGGAGGCTGTCGAGGGGCTTGACTCGATCGAGCTCGGGTGCGGGACTGGGTATGTGTCCGCTTGGCTCGCCCGTCGTGGTGCTCGCCCGGTCGGCATCGACAACAGCGAAGAGCAGCTGGCTACGGCTAGGGCGCTGCAGGCCGAGTTTGGGATCGAGTTCTCGCTGCTGCACGGCAACGCCGAGCAGGCGCCGCTTCCCGATGCCAGCTTCGACCTGGCGATCTCCGAGTACGGGGCCAGCATCTGGTGCGACCCCTACAAGTGGATCCCCGAGGCGGCGCGGCTGCTGCGGCCCGGTGGTCAGCTGGTCTTCCTCGTCAACTCCGTCTTCTCGATGCTCTGCATGCCCGACGACGAGAGCCTGCCGGCCGGGGAGCGTCTGCTGCGGCCGTACTTCGGAATGCACCGGGTCGAGTGGCCCGACGACGACTCGGTCGAATTCCACCTGCCCCACGGCGAGCTGATCGCCCTGCTGCGCGCAAACGGCTTTCAGGTCGAGGAGCTGATCGAGGTCCGCCCGCCCGACGGCTCTACCACCCGCTACCCGTTCGCCACCCTCGAGTGGTCCCAGCGCTGGCCTTGCGAGGAGGTCTGGAAGGCGCGCAAGGTCGCCTGAGCCAGGGACCCATCCGGGGTAGGGTGACCTGGGTTATGGAGTACTCCGCGGTTCGTGATCCGGAGGGGGTGGGGTCCTCGAGGGGCCTGCCGGGGCTTGCGCTTTTCCTGCTGGTCGGACTTGGATACGCGGCGGGGTCGCTCACCTCGTATGCCTGGTTCAACGCCGGCGGCGTGGGGGCGACCTTCTTCCCCGCCGCGGGTGTGACGGTGGCGGCGCTGCTGCTGACGCCGACGCGCCGCTGGCCGATCTGCCTGCTCGCGGTCGGGTGCGCCGAGGTGACGATCGACCTTGCCCACGGGCTCGATCTCGACGCAAGTCTCGGGTACGCGCTCGCCAACCTGGGCGAGGCGACGCTGGGTGCGACCCTGGTCCGCCGCTTCGCCTCACAGCGGCCGCCGAACCTCTCCCTCGGGTGGGACCTCTTCGCCTTCCTCGCCTTCGCGGTCGTCGCCGGGCCGATGCTCGGCGGCTCCCTCGGGGCGACCACGTTCATCGTCTTTGCCGGCGGCTCGGGCTGGCTCGACTTCGCGGTCGAATGGCTGATCGGGGACGGCCTCGGGGTGCTGGTGATCGCGGCGATGATCCTCGTCGGGGCGCCGATGCTGCGCCGGCGCTCGCTCGACCCATTGGCGACGCCGCAGGCGCTGGTGCTGGTCGCCATGACGATCGGGATGGCCGGCGCCGTCTTCTGGCTGCACGTGCTGCCGCTGGCTTTTGCCGTCACCGGGCTGCTCGGGTGGGTCGCACTTGCCGTCGGTACCCCGGGGGTCGTCGTCGCCGGCTGCGGCGCTTCGCTCCTCGCCGCCCAGGCGACCGCCAACGGCCACGATTTCTTCGCCGACCTTGAGGTGACTCCGGAAACCGGCCTCGTCTACCTGCAGCTGGTGCTTGCCTTCCTCATCTCCGGCGCCCTCGCGCTGGCCGCCGAGGTCTATGAGCGCGACCGCAGCGTCGAGGCCTGGGCCCGCTCGGAAGCCTCCCGCGACCGGATCGATCTACTGCGGCGGATCGCCGATCGGATGGCCGCGGCAGCGACCCGGGCCCAGGTCGCCACTGCCGTCGCTGAGGAGACGGTCGGGCCACTCGGCTCCCAAAGCGCCATCCTGGTGGCCTCGGACGCACGGGGTCAGCCGCTGGTCGCCGGCGTGGGCAGCCAGGTGGACTACGAGGCCGCCGTCAACCGGGCGTTCGAGAACAACGAGGCGCTGCCGATAGTTGTCGCCTTCCGTCAGGGGGAAATGCAGTCGTTCCTCTCGCGCGAGGATGGGCTGCGCCGCTTCCCCGCCGTCGCCAGGCTCGCCAACCCATACGGGTCCGTGCTCGCCGTGCCGTTGATCGCCGACGGCGAAACGATCGGGGTGATCGGCTGGGGATTCATGGAGGAGGACGCCTTCGACCGCACCACGGTCGCCCTCGCGCAGGCGATCGCCTCCCAGGGTGCCCTGGCTCTGCAGCGGGCGCGCCTCTCCGAGGTCGAGCCCCACTTCGCGCGCCAGATGCAGCGGATGATGCTGCCGCTGACCGGGGAGCTGCCGCGCGGCGTCGAGCTCGCGACCCGCTACCTGCCGGCCGAGACCAGAGATGAAGTGGGAGGGGACTGGTACGACATCACCCCCTGCGACTCGACCCACCTGGCGGTTGCGATCGGCGACCTGGTCGGCCACGGAGTGCGGCCGGCGACCGCGATGGGGCAGCTTCGAGGCGCCGCCAGCACTTTGGCCCGCGACGCCGACGGGCCGGCCCAGGTGCTGATCGGCCTCGACCGCTTCGCCGCTGCCGTGCCCAGCGCCGAGTTCTCGACCGCCCTCTGCGCCCGCTACGAGTACGGCTCCGGGGAGCTCCGCTACGCCGCTGCCGGCCACCTGCCGCCGCTGTTGATCGCCGATGGCGAGGCCCGGGTTCTCGGCGAGGGCCGCTCCGGCCCGATCTGCGTCACCGACGACGGCCAGCGGCCCGAGGGCAGCGTGGTCCTCCCGAAGGGCGGCCTGGTCGCCTTCTACACCGACGGCCTGGTCGAGCAGCGGGGCGCGGTGATCGACGTCGGGATTGAGCGGCTGGGGGAGGCGCTGGTCGCCCGTGCCGGGGCCGACCTCGAGCGGGCTGCCGACGAGGTAGTCCGCTCCCTGACCACGGGGCGGGTGGTCGACGACGACGTCGCCCTGGTGCTGCTCCGCATTGCATACGGGTGACAAAAAACAGTTACGTATGACAGAACCTCTACTCACGTTAAGTGAGTGTCACGTTTGGTCTCCAAAGTTCACCACTGATGTGAACTTGGACCAGTGTCGTAGTGGCATTTAGGTCCGGGGATTTATTCGAGCGCTTGACCTGCTCTGACGGATAAAACGCCAGTCCGAATTGTGTACTGATTGGCAATAGCGACCGTGCGCCCGAGGTGCGACGGTTGCACCGCTGCGAACCGGTGGGACCGGTCCGCATTCTGTCGACATAGAGAGAGGGGAAGTCTTTCGTGGGCACTAGCCGGAGGTTGGCACCGCTGCTCGTGGTGATTGGGATCCTGTTCGCCGCGCCGTCGGCTTGGGCCAGCACCATCTCCGTGGACGATGATCGTCAGGAGTGCCCGGGGGCACCCTTCACCTCGATCCAGGCCGCCGTCGACGCGGCCCTTCCCGGCGACACGATCGCGATCTGCCCGGGCCGCTACCGCGAAGGCAGCGGCGCACCCGGCACCAACGCCCTCTCGATCTTCAAGAACCTGACGCTGCGGGGGGCTGGGGCCGACCTGGTCGTGATCGAGCCGGAACGCTCGACCCCGACCGGCGCCCGCATCGCCGAGGGCCGGATGGACATCCGCAACGGCGTTGGCGACGTGATCTCGATCGTCGGCACCCCACGTGAACCGCTCACGGTTGACATCTCCGGCGTCACCGTCGACGGCGCCGGCGTCTTCGTCGAGGCAGGCGTCGTCTACCGCGACGCCGGTGGATCGCTCGTCCGCGACCGCATCACCAACGTCGTCACCTCGATCTCCAACACCTCCGACGCCCTCCCCGGCGGCTACCGCAGCAACGAATTCGGCTACGGGGTCGCTCAGGTGACCGGGGCGACGAGGCTGCAGCCGGGCGGGCCCGTGCGCGAGCTGAAGATCGACCACACCCGGATCGACCGCTACAACCAGGTCGGGATCCTGGTCGACAGCAGCATCAGCGACCAGAGCCCGCCGGTTCCCTCCGGGATCGTCAACCGCGCCGTCCTCGTCGGCACCCAGGTGATCGGCCGGGTCCAGTGCAGGACCTTCAACACGCCGACCCCGCCGCCCTACGTGCTCGGCGGAGCGGGGGCGACCCCGGCGCTCGACCTGCCGGGTAACTGCGACGTCGTCGGGCGCACCCTCGTCGGCCCGACCTTCGGGCAGGACGGCATCCGGGTTGTCGCTGGCTCCACTCTCTCGGCCGTCGACTCGACGATCGCCCAGAACCTCGTCAACGGCACCGCCGCGCCGACGCCCGGTGCGGCGACCAACAACGCGAACCTGCCGCTTGGCGCGGGGGTCCGCCTGATCGGCGCCGGTCCCTCAAGCGTGGTCAAGAGCAACGTCGTCGACAACTCCTACGGCGTCTTCAACGTCCAGCTCGACGGCACTACGGCTAACACCGGCACCCGCGTGCTCGCGGAGGGGAACTGGTGGGGGCTGAGGACCAACCAGAACGTCACCGCCAACCTCGGGCCGGCGATCTCGCCGACGACCAATCCGAGCATCCAGGAAAACCCAGTCAACGGGGTGCCCGTCGCCGACGGCAACGGGACCAGCTCCAGCGCGGTCGACTTCTTCCCCTTCCGCAACGGCAACCAGGCCGACCCCAACGACGGCCAGCTGCCGGTCGTCTACGCGCCGCTGCCGGTCTCGGACTTCGGCCCGAGCACCAGCATCACCAGCGACAAGGGGGACTACGACCTCGGTGAGGTCGTGCACCTGACCGCGCGTGCCAGCGACGACTTCGGCGTGACCAGCGTCGCCTTCTTCAACGGCGACGCGCTGATCGACACCGTCGAGGCGCCGGCTGACACGCTCGACTTCGAGATTCCCGCCAACGCGGCCTGTGCGACGCAGGCCTTCACTGCGGTCGCCACCGACTACCTCGGCCAGACCGGGAGCAGCAGCGTCGTGGTCAACGTCGTCGACCCGAAAGTCTGCGGCGGCGGCGAAGACGAAAAAGAAGAACCGCCGATTGATCCACCGAAACCGCCGGTCAAGCCGGACGCTCCGAGCGTGACGCTGGCGGCGCCGGCTGAGATCGGGCCCGCCGGGGCGACGATCACCGCCGATCCGCGTGCCGACGGCCCGCGTGGCGCCAAAGTCGCCAAGGTCGACTTCTTCCTTGGCGAGCGGCTGCTCTGCACCGCCACCGCAGCGCCGTTTAGCTGCGGGGTGCTGCCGCAGGGACGCGAGGTCGGCACCCAGGCGCTGCGCGCCGTGGTCACCGACTCGACCGCGCAGACCGCCGCTGTCCAGGCCGGAGTCAACGTCACTCGCTTCACGCCCACCGGGCTCTCGGTGACGCTGACCAAGAAGGCCGGCAAGAAGAAGATCGCCGGCTTCGTCAAAGGCGCCCTGGGGCTGCCCGAGCGGGTCTCGGCGGCCGAGGGATGCGGCACCGGCACGGTCACCGTCAATCTCACCCGCAACGGCCGCAAGGTGCTGCCGATCGCGCAGGTGCCGCTGGCCAGTGACTGCACCTACAAATTGAAGTTCAGCGTTCGCAAGCTGGCCAAGAACAGCTTCCGGGCCGCCGTTCGATTCGGAGGCAACGCCGTCCTGTCACCTGTGTCCAACAACCGGAGGTCCCGCTAATGACGCGCTTCGTACCTACTGCACGAGGCATGGTCCTCCGAGCCCTGATGGCGGCACTCTTCGTCATCGCGCTTCCGGCTGCCGCCCAGGCGGAGGTCGTTGACCCGGCCAACTGCACCGAAACGGTGCAGTACGACCCGTCGATCCCGACCTTCCGTCAGGTTGCGCTTGAAAAAGGGTTCGCCAACCCGGCCCTCGGTGGGTTCGGCAACGGCACCGCCAACCGCCACGTCAGCGCCCAGCTCTACATCTACGAGGAAGCGATCGCCGCGGCGACGGTCAACAACCCGCGGGTGCGGGTGATCGTCCGCGACATCGGCCCGACCGTCGGCAACCGCAAATACCAGTACTCGATCATCAGCACCCCGGAGAACGTGGCGCGGGTCGAGGGAGACGCTCAGTTCTACCGCGAAGTGCGGTCTGGAGCGATCTCCAGGGATGCCGCTCTGGCCGACATCAGGGCCAACCCGCGCCCCGCGCTCGGCTGGATCACCGAGACCCCGCACGGCAACGAGCCGGCCGGTGGTGAGGCGTCGATGCGGATGCTCTACGAGCTCGCGGCGCGCACCGATTGCGCCAACATGCGGCGCCTGCAGCAGATGACCTACTTCGTCGACCCGGCCCGCAACCCGGACGGTCGCGACCAGAACCAGCCCACCCGCACGACGGCCTGGGGCTTCGACCCCAACCGCGACCTGATGTACCAGTCGCAGGACGTCAACCAGGCGCCGCTGGAAGAGATCTACAAATACCCGGGCCTCTTCTTCATCGATGCCCACCAGCAGGCGGAAAGCTATTTCTTCCCGCCCAACGAGGATCCGGTGCACCACGAGATCTCCCACTTCGCCCTTGACGAGATCTCCAACGTGATCGGCCCGGCGATCCAGAACCGGTTCAACGACCAGAGCCTGCAGTACCGCAACTACAACGAATTCGACCTCTTCGTGCCCGAGTTCGGAGACAGCGTCTCCTCGCTGATCCTCGGCTCGGCCGGGATGACTTACGAGAAGGGCAGCAACGAGGGCTACGGGAAGCAGGTCTACGACCACTACCTGGCGATCGACGAGACCCTCAACGTCGTCACCAAAGAAAAAGACAAGCTGCTCGAAGGCTGGATCTCGCAGTGGCAGGAAGCGACCGAACAGGGAGCCAAATGCGAGCTGCAGAAAAACACCTTGGTCAGCCCGCTGCACGACACGATCACCCAGCAGCCGCCGGAGCAGGGAATCTGCGGCTACTACTTCAAGCCGGGCAACCACTCCGGTGACACCGCCCACGTCCTCGACCTGCTGCAGCGGCGCGACGTCCACGTCTTCCGCCTCGACCAGCCGACGACGGTGACCGGTGCCTACGACTGGGGCAGCGGCGAAGCCACGAACCAGACGCTGCCGGCCGGAACCCTCTGGGTGCCGACCGCGCAGACGATGAAGCACTGGATCAACGCCACGCTCGAGGAGAACCCGTTCATCCCGTACCCGTTCTTCTTCGACGTCGTCAACTGGTCCTTCCCGGACACCGGCTCGGCCGGCGGCAACGGTCAGCTCTTGGCCCAGCTGCCCCCGACCGCGATGACCGAGGTCACCGGCAACGTCCGCCTCGGCCTTGTCGACGCGGGGAACAAACCGGTCCTCGCCTTCTCGACTGACTCGATGGAAGCCCTCGGGCTGCTCACCGAACTGCTCGACAAGGGCGCGACCGCGTTCCGCGCTGCCGAGGCCTTCGACGCCGCCGGCAAGCATTTCCCGACCGGGACCGCCCTGGTTGACGCGACCACGCTTGCGGGCATCGACCTCGCTGCCCTGGCCGCGGCCAGGGAAACGCCGGTCACCGGTCTCGACAGCTTCCCGGTGGCGCGCTTCCAAGTCGACAAGCCGAAGATCGCGGTCTTCACCGGCGCGGCGAACGTGCCCAGCAGCCCGCTGTTCCCAGCTGGCGGATCTGGGCACTGCACCAGCACCGCCTACTGCGAAATGCTCTTTACGCTCTCGCAGCGGATGCGCATCCCGGCCTCGATGTTGACGCCGGTAACCAGCGGTGACATCGCCAACGGGGTTCTGAACAACCAGAACTTCACGGCGCTCGTCTCCCTGAACTCGCAGCTGGCTGCAACCGGCAATCCGTCCCCCGCCACCGGCCTGCGGAACTTCGTCAACGCCGGCGGTAACTACATCGTTTCCGGGAGCAACGGCCTGGCCTCGATGCGCAACGCCGGGATGACCACGGTCAACACGTTCTCGACCGCGACCTGGAACGCGCACTGCCCGAACCAGAACGACCCCCAGGCGAACGGCTCACTGCTCTCACCGGGCACGGCGTACAACGCCGAATTCAACACCGACAACCCGGTCGCCTGGGGCTTCGACGAGGGCGGTTACATCTGGCGCGAGAGCAGCAACCCCAACACCGATCTCGTGCTCGACACGCCCACGCTGGCGGGCAACGGGGGGAACATCCCGGGCGCCAGCGCGGCGGTCTCCTACCCGCAAGACCTGGAGGCCTACGGATTCGAGTGCAATGGCCTCGGCCCGGATCGCCTCCCTGGCCGGCCCTACGTGGTCGACCAGCCGTTCGGCGCTGGTCACAGCACTCTGGTCGGGTCCAACCCGTTCTTCCGGTCCTGGAGCGCCAGCACGCAGCGTCTCGCGTTCAACGCGATCCTCTACCCGCGCGGTACGGCGATCGCGCCGGCGCCGGCGGCCGCTGCCTCCGCCAGCCGGAGCAAGGCCAAGCTCGCCGCCAAGCCGCTGTCGTCCAAGCAGCTGCCGAAGGTGAAGAGCCGCCCGGCGCGCAGGAGCGCGCACAGGCCGACCACGGACGTGGTCCTGATCGTCAAGCGCAGCAAGGTCGACGTCCTCGAAGGGATCGTGCGCAAGGCGAAGCTCCCCGCGAAGGTGGCGGAGCGGATCCGCTGGGATGACCGCAGCGACGGCAGCGTCTCGATGACGATCGTCGGTGCGGCGGACTTCGCACGCAACTGGAAGGGCGACGCCTCGACTAAGGGCCAGGACCTCTGGATCTACACCGATCGAGAGCTCCGGCCTGCCTGGGCGTGGCGGATCATCAACGGCCTGATCAAGCACAGGCTCCCTCATCAGGACCAGATCTGAGAATCCGAGGCCCCCGCTCCGGCGGGGGCCTCTCGCGGTTCTGGTCGCCGCTGCGCTGGTCGCTGCGGCACTGGTGTCGGTCGTCGCGGTGGCGGTCGCGGCCGGGCGCGGGACCGCCAAGAGCCAGCACGGGGCGCTGAAGTTCCGCGGCTGCGTCTCTGAGCTGCCCGGCGGTGGCTGCGCTCCGCTGGCCGCCGGGTCCCTGACCGGCACCGCGGGGATCGCGGTCAGCCCCGACGGGCGCAGTGTGTACGCGACCTCCTACGGCGGTGACTCCGTGACCGCGTTCGCGCGGAGCGGGGGAGGCAAGCTGGTCTTCCAGGGCTGCGTCGCCGCCGCCGGGGCCGCCGGCTGCCAGGCCGCTCCCGGGGAAGCCCTGCGAGGGGCGTCCGGGATCGCCGTCAGCCCGGGAGGAGGGGACGTCTACGTCGCCTCCGGAGTCGGCTCCGCGGTGACCCGCCTGGCTCGGGGAACCGACGGCCAGGTCTCCTTCGGCAGCTGCTCCTCGGACCGGCCATCGAGCGGCTGCGCCCCGCTCGGGTTCGGCGTCCTCGCCGGCGTCACCGGCATCGCCGTCGGACCGGGGGGGGCCGACCTCTACGTCACCTCCACCGACGCCGCCGCCGTCTCCCACCTGGTCCGCAACGCGGGCGGTGGCCTCGAGATGCGCGACTGCATCTCGGCCGGCGAGGTTCCGGGCTGCAGGAAGACCCGGCGCAACTACCTCGGTGGCGTTGACGCGATCGCGATCTCCCCCGACGGCCGCGAGGTCTACGTCGCCTCCTACGCCTCCGGCGCCCTGGTCCGGTTCCACCGCACCGGGTCCGGCGCGCTGCGCTTCCGCGGCTGCATCTCCGACGCCGGCAACGACGGCTGCCGGCCGCTGCCCTCCGGCTCGCTCTCCGGCGCGACCGGGATCGCGATCTCGCCCACCGGTCACGACGTCTACGTCGCCTCCCAGGTGGGGGTGGTGACGCGCCTACACCCGCACGGGCGGCGCGGCTTCGAGTTCGTCTCCTGCCTCGCCGCGAAGCGCCTCAAGGGCTGCGGCCGCGGCCCCGGCCTCGCGCAGGCGACCGGGATCGCGCTCTCGCCCAACGGCGCCGACCTCTATGTCACCTCGCAGTCCGCGAACGCGATCGCCCACCTGCGCCCGGGCACCCGCGGCGCCATCGTCCCCGCCGACTGCCTTGCCGCCCGCGCCTCGCGCGGCTGCCGCAAGATCGCCCCCGGGGCGCTGCGCGGCGCCTACGCCGTCGCCGTTTCGCCCGACGGCCGCTCCGTCTACACGACCGCCTCGCGCAGCCGCTCGGTCGCCGCCTTCGCCGCCCGTCCCTAACCCACGGTTCCTTTTTAACGCTGGGCGACCATAAGGAACCACGAGCTGCGCCGTCCACCCCCAAAGCCATCGCGCGGTTCCCTTTTCGTGCCAGGGGACCAAAAGGAACCGCGGGTCATTGGTATAAGATCAGACCAATGACTCTTTCAAACGCAGTCGAGCTGCAGGAAGTCGCGCACCGGATGCGCAAATCGGTCGTCCGCATGGCCGCTGGCAAGGGCGAAGGCTACGTCGGGCAGGGGCTGCAGATGGCCGACCTGATGGCCGTCCTCTTCCGCTCCGAGATGAACTGGAAGCCGGAGCCCGGCGACGACCCCGAGGCCGACCGCTTCGTGCTCTCGACCGGCCACTACTCGATCGGCCTCTGGTCGGCCTTCGCCGAGCTCGGGCTGCTCGGCGAGGACGACCTCGACAGCTACGGCGAGGACGGCTCGCGGATCATCATGTCGACCGAGCGCGGCGGCGGGGTCGAAGGCGTCGAGCTGACCGGCGGCTCGCTCGGCCATGGGCTCGGCGTCGGCGTCGGCATCGCTCTCGGCCGCCAGCTGCGCGGCCACAGCGGCCGCACCTTCGTCTATCTGACCGACGGCGAGGTGCAGGAGGGCTCGACTTGGGAGAGCGCGATGCTGGCCAGCTACAAGCAGCTCGACCGCCTGGTCGCCGTGATCGACGTCAACCGGGTCCAGGCCGACGGCCCGCTGGTCCTCGAGGTGGAGCCGGTGAGCGAGAAGCTGCGCGCCTTCGGCTGGTGGGCCGAGGACGTCGACGGCAACGACATCGGCGAGATCCTCGCCGGCTTCGAGGCTGCGGCCAAGGTCGACGACCGTCCCAAGGCGCTCGTCTGCCACACCGAGATGGGATCTGGAGTGCCGCTGATCCTCAACCGCGAGCGCAACCACTTCGTCCGCGTCGCCGCGCACGAGTGGGACGCCGTCAAATCCGAGGTGGAGGAGCCATGACCGCACCTACCCAGACCGTCCCGAACCCCGAGGCGATCGCCGAAGAGGCGCGCAAGGCCGGGCCCTTCGCCCGCGCCCTCGACGGCTACGCCGAGCGGCACGAGGACGTGATCGGCGTCACCGCCGACCTCTCGAAGACGACCGACATGAACCTCTTCCGCGAGCGCTTCCCGGAGCGCTTCATCAACGTCGGCATGGCCGAGCAGAGCCTGGTCAGCGTCGCCTCCGGCCTGGAGATGGCCGGCTACCGGCCGATCGCCACCACCTTCGCCGTCTTCCTCACCCGCCGCGCGCTCGACTTCGTGGCGATGCAGATCTCCCTGCACAGCGCCAACGTCACCGTGGTCGGCGGGCTCGGTGGCCTCTGCTCGACCTTCGGCCCCAGCCACCAGGGGATCGACGACATCGCCCACATGCGGGCGCTGCCGAACTTCGTCGTGCTCGACCCCTGTGACCCGGTCGAGATGGAACAGGCGACGGTGGCGGCGCTGGAGCACGAGGGCCCGGTCTACCTGCGCCAGCTGCTCGGCAAGGAGCCGGTCGTGCTCGACCGCGACACCCACAAGTTCGAGATCGGCAAGGCCGTGCGCCTACGCGAGGGCTCCGACCTCGGCATCGTCGCCAGCTCGATCATGGTCAAGCACGCGCTCGACGCCGCCGAGCAGCTCGCCGCCGAGGGCATCCAGGCCTCGGTCCTCAAGGTCTCGACCCCGAAGCCGTTCGACGGCGACGCGGTCGCCGAGCTGATGGCCGAGTGCGGCGCCCTGGTCACGGCGGAGAACCACCTGCTCGCCGGCGGCCTCTTCTCCTGCGTCTCTGAGGCACTGGCCCTCCGCGGCCTCGGCGGCCGCGTGGTGCCGGTGGGGATGCGGGACGAATACGGTTCCTTCGGCACGCTCGAGTACAACAAGGTCCAGCACGGCATGGAAACGAAGAGCGTGCTGGCCGCCGCCCGCGCGGCGCTCGATGAGCCCAGCCCCAGGTAACCCAAGCGCCCAAGCCCACGACCGCGACGAGCTCGCGGCCTTCCTCCCGCGCCTGATCGCGCTCTGCGCCTGCGACTCGCCGACCGGCGACGCCGGCGCGGTCGATGCCGCCGCCGAGCTGCTCGCCGGCTGGGCCGCCGAAGCCGGCCTCGAGGTCGAGTCCTTCGAGACCCCGAAAGGCGCCCACCTGCGGATCGCCCTCGACGGCGGTGGCGAGGGACGGACCCTGCTGATCGGCCACCACGACACCGTCTGGCCGCTCGGGGAGGGCGTCGCCCGTCCGGTCCAAGTGACCGGGGAGCGGGCGCTTGGCCCCGGCACTGCGGACATGAAGGGCGGGCTCCTGGTCGGGCTGGCGGCGATGGAACGGCTGGCCCACGGAAGCGACGGCGGCTTCGGCCGGGTCGAGCTGCACTCGCTGCCCGACGAGGAGGCGCGCCTCGGCGCGCCGGCCCGCGCCGACCTCTTCGCCGGCGCCGACGCGGCGCTGGTGCTCGAGTGCGGCCGCGAGAGCGGCGCCGTCGTCGGCTCGCGCAACGGCGCCACCTGGATCGAGGTCGAGGCCCGCGGCCGCAGTGCCCACGCCGGTCAGGACCTCGCCGACGGCCGCTCCGCCTTGCACGCGGCGATCGCCGAGGTGGCGCGGATCGAGGGACTCGCCGCGGAGCGGCCGGAGCTCCAGGTCACCGCCACCCGCCTGCTCAGCGACGGTCCCGGCAACGCCGTCGCCGGCGCCGCGACGATCAACTTCGACGTGCGCTCGCGCTCCCCCGAGGCGCTCGCCTGGGCGCTCGAGCGCGCGGGCGAGTTCGGGGACCATGACGGGGTCGAGCTGACCGCGACCACGGCCGCCGGCTTCCCGCCGATGGAGCGCGACGCCGCTCTGGTCGAGCGCACGCTGGCCGAGTTGGAGCGAGCCGGGGCGCCGGTCGCTGAGGAGCACGCCGGCGGTGCGTCCGACGGGTGCTGGACCAGCACCCTCGGCATCCCCACGGTCGACGGGCTGGGGCCGATCGGCGGCTGCGACCATAGTGAGGAGGAGTGGCTCGACCTCAGCTCGGTCGGGCCCCGCGTCGAGGTCGTGGCGCGCCTCTGTGCGACGGGCGGCGAGCCCGCCTAGGAAAGGAGCGGCTGATGGCGGCGAACCAGCAGCGCGGCGCGGATCCGGCGGAGGGGGCGGGGGAGGCCTCGCTGGAGCTGGTTCTGCGGCCGATCCGCTCGCGCAACCTCTTCGAGGAGACGGTCGGCCGGCTCGGCCAGGCGATGCAGATGGGCGTCGTCCCGGCCGGCTCCCGCTTCCCTTCCGAGCGCGACCTGGCGGAGATGCTCGGGGTCAGCCGGGTGACCGTGCGCGAGGCGCTGCGGGCGCTCGAGCAGGCTGGCCGGGTGGAGCTGCGCCGCGGCCGCCAGGGCGGCGCCTTCGTCCTCGAGCAGGGCTCCGGCACCCCCTCGGCCGCCCGCGCCCGGCGCGCCGTGCGGCAGCTGGGCGAGTCGCTCGACGACCTGATCGAGTACCGCTGGGCGGTCGAGCCGGCGGCCGCGAGCCTGGCGGCGCAAAAGGCCGAGGAGAGCGACATCGAGCTGCTGCTGCGGCTCTTCGAGCTCTCGCGCGAGGCGACCCCGGACGCCTTCCGCGCCGCCGACACCCAGCTCCACTTCTCGATCGCTGAGATCGCCCGCTCGCCGCTGATCGCCAGCGGCGTCGCCGAGGTCCAGGCCAGCCTCCACGAAATCTTCCACGTGCTGCCGATCCTCTCCGAGTCGATCCGCCACTCCCACGACCAGCACCGCTTGGTGATCGACGCGATCGCTGCCGGCGAGCGCGATCAGGCCCGCGAGGCGATGGAGGAGCACCTGCTGGCCAGCGAGGAACTGATCCGCGGCCTCGGCTAGGCCGGCGCTGAGCCGCCGCCGCGGCTCAGGAGCACTCGAGGTAGCGGTCGCGCTCCCAGTCGGTGATGTGGGCGGCGAAGCGCTCGATCTCCAGCCGCTGCACCCCGACCAGGGTCTCGACCAGCTCCGGGCTGAGCGCGGCGCGAGCGAACTCGCTCGCGTCTAGCAGCTCCACCGCCTCGGCGAGGGAGCGCGGCAGCGGCGCCAGGCCCTCGGCGGTGTAGGCGTTGCCGGTGACCGGCGCTGGCGGCTGCAGCGAGCGCTCGATCCCGTCGGCCCCCGCGTGCACCGCGGCGGCGATCACCAAGTAGGGGTTGGCGTCGGAGGAGGGCGTGCGCAGCTCCAGCCGCGCGTTCGCTGCCGCCGGGTCGAGCGTGCGCACCGCGACGCTGCGGTTGTCGTGCCCCCAGCTGACCCGGTTGCCGGCGAAGGACCCGTCGAGCATCCGCTTGTAGGCGTTGATCGAGGGGCTGAGCAGCGCCGTCAGCTCCGGCAGCCGCTCGATCAGGCCGGCCAGGTAGGGCTTGAAGGTCGGCGGGTCCGTCTGCGCCCAGGCCGGCTCGCGCTCCTCGGTCAAGAGGCTCTGGTGCAGGTGGAAGCCACTGGTGCTTGCGCCAGCGAAGGGGGAGGGCATGAAGGTCGCCCGCGCTCCGTGGCGCCGTGCCGTGTCCTTGACCACGTGCTTCAGCAGCAGCGCGTTGTCAGCGGCCTGCAGCGGCTCGGTCGGGCCGAGGTTGATCTCGAACTGGGCCGGTCCGTACTCGGTCTGGCTGCTGACCACGTGCATGCCCAGCGCTTCCAGGGTGTGGCGGATCTCGGTCAGGATCGCCTCGGTCTCGCAGCCCTTGGTCAGTGAGAAGGGCCGGTGGCCGCCGAACAGCGGCGTCCAGTCCTCGGCGCAGAGGTAGAACTCGAGCTCCGGCGCGACCAGCGCCCTGTGGCCGAGCGCCAGCAGCCGCGCTTCGGCGGCGCGCACCGCGTGGCGGCCGTGCAGCGGGAAGGGCTCGCCCTCGGCGGTGTAGGCGTCGAGCAGGCAGATCGCGACCCCCTCGCGCCAGGGCGCCGGCCGCAGCGTCGCCAGGTCGCGGCGGAAGCGGACGTTGGGGAAGCCGTTGGCGGCGCTGGCCAGCGGCGAGTCGGCGATGTCGCCGGTGACGCTCCAGGTCAGCGGCGCGACGGGGAAGGAGAGGTCGCCGCCGGCGGCGAGGAAGTGCGCGGTCGGGACCCGCTTGCCGCAGAGGTATCCCCAGAGATCGGCGAAGGCGACCTCGACCGTGTGGATCTCGTGCTCGGAGAGCAGATGCCCAGGATCCGCCGGCTGCGACTCGACAGATGGGGGGTTGTGGTCAGACATCGGATCAGTCATGCTGGTCAGATAACGGATGAGCCTTGTTCATGCGATTTCTCATGGGAATATAGTCGAAGTGGTCAGGTCAGCACATAAGTTGGCCATTTGAGGAGAGAGGGGAGAATTTGAGCACCGAAGGGATTTCAGTCGCCCCAGTCGGGCCGGATCCATCGCGATCCGCCGGCGGGCAAGAGGATACGGAGCTTCGCAAGGGCGCTATCGGCGTCGGCGGTGCTCTGATGCAGAACATCGCCAACATCGCCCCGGCGATCGCGGCCCTGTTCACGCTGCCGGACATCGTCGGCTTCTCGGGCCAGACGGCGCCGCTGGCGTACCTGCTGGCGTTCTTCATCACGCTCAGCTCCGGCTACGTGCTGGCCCAGTTCACCCACCACCTGCCCTCCGGCGGGTCCTACTTCACCTTCCTCAGCCGCTCGCTGAATCCCCGCATCGGGTTCTTAGCGACCTGGCTGTACTTCTTCGCCTTTCCCCTGGTCGGGGCGCAGGCGGGTGACGCCTTTGGCTCGACGATCGAACAGACCCTCCAGAACCAGTACGACTTCAGCTTCCCCTGGTGGGGCTTCCTGCTGATCGGTCTCTCGATCACCGCCGCGGTCAGCATCCCCGGCATCAAATTCGGGATCCGGACCCTGGCGATCATGTCGATCACCGAGCTCGTGATCGTGGTCGCGCTGGCCTTCACCGGCCTGATCGACCCCGGGCCCGGCGGCTTCTCGTTCGGCGGCTTCAACCCCGGCGACGCGCCGCCGCTCAGCTCCTTCTACCTCGGCATCACCTTCGCGATCTTCGCCCTCACCGGGTGGGACTCGGCGGCGCCGCTGGCTGAGGAGAGCAAATCGCCACGTAAATCGGTCGGCCGCGGGATCATCCTCTCGATCCTGATCATGGGTGCCGCCCTCGTCTTCATCTCCTGGGGCGTAACCGTCGGCTGGGGCGTGGACAACCTCAACACCCTGATCGAGGCCGAAGAAAACCCGGGCTTCATCCTCGGCCGTGAGGTATGGGGCGACGCCTGGCTCCTGGTCCTCTTCGCGGTTGTCAACTCCGTGTTCGCGGTGCTCATCTCCTCGATGAACGCCTCGACCCGCATGTGGTACCGGATGTCGAAGGTGGGGGCGCTGCCCAAGTTCATGGGCGAGATCCACCCCCGCTACAAGACTCCCGTCAACGCGATCTGGTTCCAGACCGGCCTCTCGGTCGTCCTGGGGCTGGCGCTGGGCGTCATCTTCGAGGTCGAAAACGTGTTCTCGGTCCTCGGGTTCCTGTTCATCTTCGCCGTCCTGCCGGCGTGGATCCTGGCCAACCTCGGGGTGTTCCTCTTCTACAAACGGGAGCACCCGGATGAGTTCCACTGGTTCAAGCACGCGGTCGTGCCCGCGGTCTCGACGATCGGGCTGGGCTGGGTCGGTTACAAATCGATCTTCCCGCTGCCGCCGAGCCCCGAAGGCTACGCGGTGCCGATCGTTGGAATCTGGCTCCTGATCGGGGTCGGGATCCTCGCCTACATGCACTACCGCGGCGACGAGGAGCAGTTCCTCGAGCGTGCCGGTATGGCGGTTGACGAGTCGAGCGAGGGGGCAGACGCAGCCCGATGAGCTCGCTCTCCGACAGCAACGTCCTGATCACGGGCGCCGCAAAGGGAATCGGTGCGGCGGTCGCTCGGGCGTGCGTCGGGGCCGGTGCCCGGGTCGGTGTGCTGGATACCGACTCGGGTGCCGCCGAGGCCCTCGTCGCCGAGCTCGGCGACGGGGCCTTGGCGCTGACGGCCAACGTCAGCGATTACGGGGAGGTGGCGGCGGCGGCCGACGCCCTGCGGGCCGAGTTCGGCCCGATCACGGGGCTGGTGGCCAACGCCGGCATCGCCCAGTACGCGCTGATGTCCGAGGGCGACCCCGAGAGCTGGCGGCGCCTGCTCGAGGTCAACGTGCTCGGCGCCGCCTACGCGGTGCGGGCCGTGGTCGGCCCGATGAAGGAGGCCGAACGGGGCCACCTCGTCCTGATGTCCTCGATCGCCGGCCGCGAAGCCTGGATCGGCGAGCCGATCTACATCGCCAGCAAGCACGCGATGGTCGGGATGGGCCACTCGCTGCGCAAGGAGTGCGCCGAGCACCGGGTCGGCGTCACCCTGGTCGAGCCGGCGATCGTCGATACGCCGCTGGTCCGGTCCACCGAGGAGGGGCGGGAGGAGCTCGACCGCTACGCCGCCCTCGACCCCGCCGACGTCGGCAACGCCGTCGTCTTCGCCCTCGCGCAGCCGCCGGGTGTCGGCGTCAGCGAGATGGTTCTCCGGGCTCTCGGCCCGGAGGCGTGATGCGGCAGCAGGGCGGCCCGGTCGCGGTGGTCGACCTCGCCGTGGCCGAGCGCAACGCCGAGCTGATGGCGAAGAGCACGCGGGAGCTTGGCGTCTCACTGCGCCCCCACGTCAAGGTCCACAAGTGCCCGGAGCTGGCGCAGGTGCAGCTGCGCCACGGCGCGATCGGCGTCACTGTCGCGACCGCGGCCGAGGCGGTGGCGATGGTCGAGGGCGGTGTCGAGGACGTGCTCGTCGCCAACCAGGTGGTCGACCCGGATGGGCTGGCCGCCCTCGCCGGCGCCGCCCGCCGGGCCAAGGTCGCGCTCTCGGTTGATGACCCGCGCCAGGTTGCCCTCGCCGGGCAGGCCGCGGCCGCGGCAGGCTCCACCCTTCACGCCCTGATCGAGGTCGATGTCGGCATGGGACGCTGCGGAGTGCGCGAGATCGAGCGCGTGGTGCCGCTGGCGCGGACGGTCGAGGCCGAGCCCAACCTCAGCTTCGGCGGCATCGCCGGCTACGAAGGCCACTGCGTCGACGAGCCCGACCGGGCGCTGCGCGAGCGCGGCGTCACCGCGGCGGCGGAGCGGCTGCGCGGCGCCGTCCTGGCGCTGGTCGCCGACGGCCTCACGGTCGATGTCGTCTCCGCCGGCGGCACCGGCACCTACGACCTCGCCGGGGCCGAGCGGGAGATCACCGAGCTGCAGGCCGGCTCCTACCTGCTGATGGACAACTACCACGCGGCGATCACCCCGGAGTTCGAGTTCGCGCTGACCGTGCACGCGACAGTGATCGCCCGCCACGGCGACCTGATCGTGCTCGACGCCGGCCGCAAGGCGGTCTCCTCCGACCTGGCGCCGATCCACCTGCCCGACCACGAGGCCGAGTTCTGCTTCAGCCACGAGGAGCACTCCGGCTTCCGGCTGCGCGGCGACGGCCCGGAGATCGCCGACCGGGTCCGGATCGTCCCCGGCTACGCGCCCTCGACCGTCAACCTCCACGGCAGCATCCGGCTGGTCGAAGGAGAGGCGCTGGTCGAATCGTGCCGCGTCCGCGCGCGCCACGGCGACCTGTGAGCGACGAGGCCCTCGCGCTGCAGGCCGGCGCGGTCGGCCTCGAAGTCGAAGGGCCTGACCTGCGCGGGCTGGAGCTCGGCGGCCGGGTCCTGGTCCAGCGCATCTACCCGGCCTTCCGCGACGCCGATTGGGGGACCGCGCCGCTGCAGGTCCGCCACCGGCAGGTGGAGACGGGCGAGCGCTCCTTCTCGCTTGCGATGGAGGGATCGGCCACGCTCGGCGAGCTCGACCTCGAGTGGTCGCTGCGCGCCGAGGGCGGCGAGGACGGGGCGCTCGTCTGCGCGGTCGAGGCCAAGGCCAATCGACCCGTCGAGTACCGCCGGCTGGGGATCTGCCTGCACCTTGACGCGGCGGCCTGCGTTGGCGCCCGCGCCGTCGCCAAGGGGCCGGACGGCGCGGAGGAGTGCCGCCTCGGCGACCCGATCGCGCCGCAGCTGACCGAAGGCGAGCGCTACCTGCCGATGCTCGGCCCCTTCGACTCGCTGGCGCTCTCCTTTCCCGGCGGCGCCGGCATCGGGCTCGCCGGGGAGGGGGCGACATTCGAGCTCGAGGACCAGCGCAACTGGGCCGACAGCTCACTCAAGGTCTACTCGAGTGGAGCGCCCGGACTCTCGCGCCTGGGCGCCGGCGAGACGGTCCGGCAGGGGCTTCGGCTGCGCTTTGCCGTCCCGCCCCAGCGCGCCGCGCGCCCTCGGGCCGACGAGCTCGAGGTGGGCAAGCCGAGCGCCGCCCAAGTGCCGCCGTTCGGGCTCGCCGTCAGCGCTGGCTGGTCGGCGCCGAGCGGAATCCGGCCCGCGCACCTGCGCCTCGACGTCGGTCTCGGCGACGAGGAGGTCCCCGGCGGCCCGGAGACGGAGCGCCTGCTCGCGGACACCGGTGCCGCGGTCGAGCTCGCGGTCCACGGCGCCGCGGGCGACCCGGCGACGCTGCCCGAGATCTGCGCCGGCCTGCCGCTGGCCCGGGTCCTAGCGCTCGACCGCAGTGAGCGCAGCACCTCGTTCCAGCTGCGGCAGCTGGTCGCCACTGCCCTCGGCCGCGACGCGCCCTTCGCCGTCGGTACCTCGGCCCACTTCTCCGAGGTCTGCCGCCGCCCCCCGGAGGCGGCTGGAGCCGCGTTCCTCGCCTGGTCCGCGCATCCCCAGGCGCACGCCGGCGACGACCGCTCGGTGATCGAGAACCTGCCCGGCCTCGGGGCGCAGGTACGTACCGCGCGGGCACTGCTGCCGGACCTGAGCCCGATCGTCTCCACGCTGCGGCTGGCCCCGGCCGGGGCCTCCGACCCCCGCGGCGCCTCCGCCTTCGGCGCTGCCTGGGCGGTCGGCGCCTTCGCGCAGCTGCTCGGCGCCGGTGTCGGCGCGGTGACCGTCGCCGGCGAGGCGGGGGAAGGGTCCGTGGCCGCGACGGCCGCGGTGCTGATGGCGGCGCTTGGGGCTCCGCTGCGTCCCGTCTCCGTCGTTCCTGGGACCGCCGCGGTGGCCTGGGGCAAGGCCGAGGCCGTGATGCTGGTCGCCAACCTGAGCCCCGCGCGCCGCTCGGTGACCGTGCGGCATCCCGGCGTCGATCCAGTTGAGCTTCACCTGGGGAGCTACCAGGTGGAGCGCCTCACTCTGCCTGGCGCTTGATGTCTTTCTCGTAGTGGAGGCCCATCGAGCCGACGTGCTCGCGGGTCCGCTCCAGGGCCAGGGCGGGGTTCTGGTCGCGCACGGCTTCGAAGATCGCCGTGTGCTGCTGCAGCTCCCACTCTTCGTACTCCGGTTCGAGCTCGTAGAGCTTCGGCCCTTTCTCCAGCGCCAGACGGAAGAACGGCTGTACCACCGCGCTGAGCACGGGGTTGTGGGCGGCGTCGGCGAGGTGGATGTGGAACCGCGACGCCTCCAGCAGCGGCGGCGTGCCCTCGTCCAGCGCCTTGCGGTGGGCCGCGAGGATCTCCTCCAGCGCCTCGACGTCGGCCTCAGTGCGCCGCGCCGCGGCCAGGCGCGCGAGCTCCGGCTCGACGATGTTGCGGGCCTCGATGTGCTTCGCGGCCTCCACCGACTCGAACCCCATCGCCCCCGGCATGCTGGCCTGGTGGGCGGCGACGAAGACGCCCTGGCCGTGGCGGATCTCGACCACACCGATCATCGCCAGCCCCTTCAGCGCCTCGCGCACGGTCGAGCGGCCGACCCCGAGCTGCTCGACCAGGGCACGCTCGCTCGGCAGCTGGGTCCCGGGCTCTTTGTCGCGGACCGCTTCCAGCAGCTGCTGGGAGACCGTCTCGGCCAGCTTCTGCCGCGGCACCTGCTTGAAGCTGATGTCCTCGGCGCTCATCCCTGCTCCTCCTCAGTCGGTGGCTCCATCAGCTCGACCGAGTTTCCGTCGGGGTCGAGGGCGTAGATCGCCCGCCAGCCCTTGTACGAGCCCTGCTCGAGCACGACTGGGGCGGGGGAGCGCAGCTTGGCACCGGCCGCTTCCAGCTTCTCCACCAGGGCGTCGAGTCCCGCGACCCGCAGCCCAAGGTGCCCCCGTCCGGGGTCGGCCTCCTCGCCGGGAGGGCAGGGAGCGCCCTTCGGCCGGTGGTACTCCTGCAGCTCCAGCTGGGTCCCGTCCGCGAGCTCGAGGCCGACCCACTCAATCTCGGTCTCCGCGATCCCGGTCAGGCGGTCCAGGTGCGGCCACTCGATCGTGCCCCGGCCGTTCTCGCGGAAGCCGACCGCGTCGCGCCAGAACCCCAGCGCCCGGTCGATGCTGGAGACGGTCAGGCCGGCGTGGTCCAATCCGACCGCGCTCACAGGCGCTCCCCCCGCCCAAATTCCCTCGAAAACTCGGTCACGCGTCCAGGATAGCCGGTCACCTGACCAGTTCGGTGCAACATCTGAGGGGGTGCCAGGGTCATTCCCGCATCCAAACTGGAGGGTGCATTGCGACTAGATGGAGCTGACAACCAAGCCGCGAGCCAGGTCCGCCTGGCACTCGGTGGCGACCGTGCGGCCGAGGAATGGCTGGCGCGACGGGCTTACGAGGCCGGGCTGCGGCTCGCCAGCTTCTCGCTCGGCGATCGCGAGCTCGCTCAGGACGTCGGCCAGGAGGTGGCGATCCGCGTTCTGCGCTCGCTGCCGAAGCTGCGGGAGGCCGAGCGTTTCGACGCCTGGGTCTACCGGATCTGCGCCGCCGAGATCAAGCGGGCGGCGAGCAGGCGGGGCCGGCAGTCCTGGCAGCCCTACGAGGAGGCCGCCTCGGCGCTGCGTGAGGACCCGCTCTTCCCGCAACGGCTCGGCGAGCGCGACTGGCTGCTCCGCGGCCTCGCCGGGCTCAGCGACCGGCAGCGGATCGTGGTCGGGCTGCGCTACGTCCACGACCTCGACGACCGCGAAATCGCGGCGGCGATCGGGGCGCGGCGAGGGACCGTGAGGTCCCTGCTCAGCCGGGCGCTGGCGCAGCTGCGCCAGCAGGCCGCGCAGATCGCAGAGACGGAAGACGCGGAGTCACGGGCGCAGGCCCGTCCGGCTCCGAAGACCAAACTGGAGGCTGTCTGATGAACAGGGATTTCGTTGAAGCTGCGCTGACCGAGCGCGCCGCGGCCGCCAACGGCCTCACCGTGGGAGACGAGCAGGTGCGGCAGCTGGTCTGGGACGCGCGCCGGCCCGCGGCCGCGACGTCGCAACCGCGCCGCGTCCGTCGCGGCCGCATGTCGCTCGCCACCGGGTTCGCCTGCCTGCTTCTCGGCGGCGTCATCGCCAGCGCCGCGACCGGCACGATCGGCTCGGCCCTCGACCCGTTCCTCGGCGGCGGCGACCCGCCCGGAACTCCGCTGGCGGTGAGCGAGCGGCCAACCTGGCTCGACCCGGCCTACGGCGAGGCAACTGTCATCGCCTCGGCCGGCGGGGTGCGCCTGATGGCCTACCGGCAGGGCGGCGACATCTGCTTCCAGTACGGGAGCAGCGTGGGGGAATGCGCGACCCCGAGCTACTACGCCGAGGAGATGTCGAAGTCCTCGTGGCTTCTGCGCGGGCCGACGTCGCCGGGGGACAAGAAGTTCCAGTTTGGCTTCGTAGACGACAGCATCGCCTCGGTTCGGGTCGAGTACGGGGTCGGCCCCGCGACTGAGACCGCGACTGAAAACGGCGGCTTCGTGGTCGAGCTCGACGAATCTCGGCAGCCGGAAAGGCTCGTCGGCCTCGACGCCTCCGGCGCTGAAGTCATCAGCGGCTCGCCTTACACCGGATAACGCCGCGGGAGTCGCGAATCCGGCGCCTTTGCAACCGCCCTCGGACATAGGTCGAGAGCGCTTTCAAAGGGCGCCGGATTCCGCGATTCTCCAGGGAGTTTCTGCCCTGACACCAGGGTTTTCCGACGTCAAAAACAGACAGGGGACCAGTGCGCCTGCCCAGCCTTCGTGTGACCGTCGTCTGCCTCGCCCTCGTTTTCGGGCTCGCACTCGTTCCCGCAACCAGCTTCGGTCTCGGCCAAGGACCGCTGGCGGCGGGGGAGGAAGACTCCTCCGCCATCGCTACCGCTGCCGCCAAGGCGCGCTTCGCCGGCGCCACCGATTTCCTCGGCAAGCGCAAGAAGCCCCGCTGCCCCCGCGTCCGTCGCGGCGGCCGCAAGACGACCGCGGCGTTCGGCGCCGATGCCCGCAAGGGCAAGAAGCGTCGCTGCCGCAAGCCGGTCGTAACGCCGCCCCCGGCGGGCCCCGCCGGCCCCGCCCCGACCATGCCGGGCGCCCCCAGCGGCCCGACCGGACCGATCGACCAGGGCGGCCTGCCGCCGGCCGGTCCCAGCGGCCCGACCGGGAGCACGGGCCCGACGGGCTCCACCGGACCGACCGGCTCGACTGGCCCAACCGACGTCCCAAGCGGTCCCACCGATCCCGGGGAGGACCCCGACGCCGGGCCGCTCGACCCCGAGCCAGAGCCCGAGCTCGAGACCGTCGACCTGATGGAAAACATCGACTTCGAGGATCCGAATAAGGCGATCTGCTTCAGCAGGGAAGGCAACTCCGAGGCAGCCGAGGGCAAAGCCAGCCGGACCACGACCAACCCGATCGACGGCACCGCCAGCGTCGCCGTCAAAGTGCAGCCGTTCGGCACCGTCGGCTGCGGCCACGACTACGGCTTCGCCGAAGGGCCAGTGGGCAAAAAAGTGACGATAGAAGGCGATCTGCGGGTCGACTCGACCAACTCCTCGCTCAAAGCCTGCGCGACGGTCTACTACGAGGACAACGCCGACCGCGAGCGGGTCTGCCAGACCTTCCCGGTCGCGAACCACGAAGTCGTCGACCTGAAGATCGTCAAGAACGCCAACGATCGTCGCATCGCTCGGGTGATCTTCCAGTTCTCCGGCAACGAACAGAAAGTCGTCGACGTCACCCTCGACAACGTCCACGCCTTCGTCGAACAGCTCACCAACAGCGACGGCCCGCGCGGCGGTGGCGGCGGTGGGGGAGGCGGCGGCGGGGGTGGGGGTGGACCCGCCTGTAAGCCGAACGACGAGCCAGATCCGAACGGTCCGCCTAACCCGGATTCCCCCTGCGACTTCAACCGCCAGCCCCCGGTCAAACCCGACCGCGCCTACGTGCCGAAAGCGATCGCCTTCCCGGCCCAGCGCCCGCTGATCTCGCTCGCCAGCTTTCAGGCCATTCCGACGAATTCCGATGTCTTCGTCAAGTTCAAACAGTCCGTGGACGCCGGCATGGCGAGCGGGAACATCAACCCGGCCGAGGCGGTGATCCTCTTCACCCGCACCAACAACGTCGCCTATCTCGACCGCGCGATCACGGTCGCCGATCAGATCGTCAAAGACGGGGAGGCGAAGATCGCCGCCGGCGGCAAACCCGACATCTCGAAAGACAACTACCTCGAGATCGGGCCGCAACTGGAGGAGATCGGGCTCACCTACGACTACGGCTTCTCGCGCCTCACCGAGAGCCAGAAAACGCGCTGGAAAGCCTTCGGCGACCAGGCGCTCTCCAACCTTTGGAGCCCGGAGACCGCGACCTGGGGCGGCGAGCGCTTCCCCTGGAGTGCCTGGTCGATCAACAACCCGGGCAACAACTACCACTTCAGCTTCATCCAGGCGACCGAGATCTGGGGGCTGGCGACCCAGAACTCGGCCTGGATCGATTTCGTGCAGAAAGTCAAGTTCCCGATCCTCGAGGACTACTACGCGGCCCTGCCCGGCGGTGGCAGTCGCGAGGGCACTGGCTACGGGACCGCCTTCAAGAACCTCTTCGCCAGCACGATCGTCTGGAACGACTCGACCGGCGATGCGATCCCGGCCCTGAAGACGCTGGCGCGGGACTCGATCGACTACTGGCTGCACGCCACGGTCCCGACCCGCAACCGCTTCGCGCCGATCGGCGACCTCTCGCGGGAATCGATGCCGAACCTCTTCGACTACCACGAGAACCTCGTGCTCGAGGCGGTGATGCTGGCCGCGGGAACGCCGCAGGCGCGGCGCGGCATCTGGTGGCTCAACCACAACTCGGTCCCGAACTCGCTGGTCCACACCTTCACCCGTCGCTTCGGGCTCTACAAACCGAACGACACCGAAGCGGCGCCCACCGACCTCACCTACCACGCGACCGGCGTCGGTCAGTTCTTCGCCCGCAGCTCCTGGGAGACCAACGCGTCCTGGCTCAACTTCACCGCCGGGACCTACGACGAGGAACACGCCCACAAAGACCAGGGCAACTTCACCTTCTTCCGCAACGACTGGATGACGGTGACGCCCAACGTCTTCTCCCACAGCGGGCTCGAGGGCAACGGGTTCAACGGCGAAATCGGAGTCGAGGCAAGCAACATCCTCCGCTT
The DNA here is from genome assembly GCA_036277915.1 of Solirubrobacterales bacterium. Taxonomy (GTDB): domain Bacteria; phylum Actinomycetota; class Thermoleophilia; order Solirubrobacterales; family 70-9; genus VAYN01. Next base: position 8,667 of record DASUMA010000007.1, on the reverse strand, counting down.
CGAGAAGGGTGCGACCGGGCTCAACGCGGATGTGATCGAGCAGAGCCTCGGGAGCACCTCGACGATGACGCCGGAAACGCTGCCCGGCGGCACGGTGAAGGTGAAAGCGAACCTCACCAACGCCTACTCGAGGAATTCCGCCGAGGTCAAAGAATGGAAACGCGACCTCGAATTCGAGGACGGCCACCTGCACATCCACGACACCTGCGCGGTCGGGACCGGGGTTCGCGCCTTCTTCCAACTGCACGTGCCGACCCGGCCGACTGTCAACGGCAACACGATCACGGCCGGCAAACTGACGGCCCAGACGGCGCCTGGCTCGGTCATCGAGCTGGTCGATATGCAGCGCTACAAACGGTTCAATCCCGAAACCAACAAATTCGACGAGAAATTCGACCAGGGCTGGCGGATCGACATCTCCAACCCCGCCGGGTGCGTGTTCGACGTCGACCTGACCGCCGCGCCCTAGCCGGCCCAGCGCCCGCTCACCCGGGCGGGCGCTGGTAGTTGGGCCGCAGGTAGGCCTCCTCGAACCCGGCTCGGAGCAGGTTGCGGTAGCTGCCCGAGGGCCGGTCGGGGGCGCGCTCGCCGGTCTCGACGAAGAGGGTGTGGCAGCCGGCCTCGCCGGCGTCGAGGATGCGGCGGCGCAGCAGCGCCAGCTGGCAGCCGCGTCCGCGCGCCGGCTCCAGCGTCGCGGCGATCCCGAACTCGGCCACCTCGCCCTTGATCAGCATCGCCGCGCAGCCCTGCGGCTCGCCGTCGACCAGGGCCACGTAGCAGCGCCAGCCCTCGCGGCCCGGCAGGCCGGCGAAGAAGGCGGCGGCCCAGGCCGGCAGCCCGAACCCGACCGCGGCGATCGTCCCGAACGGCTGCTCCGAGCCGGCTTCCAGCTCGACCACCTCGACGCCGCGCGGCTCGCGGAACAGCGGCGGGTGGGCGTTGCGGACGAACTTCATCCAGGCGTAGCCGCGCCGGAAGCCGTTGTCCTCGAGCCACGTTTCGGCTGCCGCAGTCCCTGGCGTCTCCGGGGCTACAGGCACGTAGGGGTCGGTGCCGCGCTCGCGGGCCCAGGTCGCGGCCGCCGCCAGGTGGCCGCCCTCGACCGCGCCGGGCTCGGTCGCGCCGAGCAGCAGGTTCAGCATCGGGACCTCGGCCAGGGCGGAGACGATCGTCGCCTGCACTGGGCCGAAATCGCGCCGCTCGACGCCGTGCTCGGCGGCGACCTCGGCCGGGACTGACTCCCAGCACTCGCGCCAGAAACGGCGCTCGACCGGGTCCAGCCGGGCCGAGTCGAAGCGCACGCCGTTTCGCGTCTGCCCGCTCGCCATCGCCTGGCCAGCATATGGCGGCCGGTCCCGTCGCCGGTGGAGCGGGGCGATCTGTCAGCCTGAATGGACGATGAGCACCGCCGCCGAACCAGCGGTCGCGCCGGCCACCACGGCGCAGGTTCCCGAGAACCAGGTCGTCGTCCTCTTCGGGGCGACCGGCGACCTGGCGCGGCGCAAGCTCCTGCCGGGGATCTTCCACCTGGCCCGGGTCGGGCTGATGCCGGAGCGCTTCCGCATCATCGGCGCCGCCCGTGGCGAGCTCGGCGACGAGGAGTTCCGCCGCCTTGCCGCCGAGGCGATCGAGTCCTCGGGACGCCGCTCGCCCGACCCGGCGCAGCTGGAGCGCTTCCTCGACTCGCTGGAGTTCGTCAGCGTCGGTGACGGGTTCGGTCAGCTGGCCGAGGCCGTGGAGGGCGCCCGCGAGGAGATCGGCGGCGACCCGCGCGTCCTCATCTACCTCTCGTTGCCGCCGCGGGCGATGGCGGGGGCGATCGCGGAGATCGGCGCACTCGGGATCGGCCGCGGCGCCCGCGTCATCACCGAGAAGCCGTTCGGCACCGACCTCGCCTCCGCCCACGAGCTCAACGCCGAGCTGCAGGCGGTCTTCGAGGAGCGCTGCATCTACCGGATCGACCACTACATCGGCCGCGAGGCGGTGCAGAACCTGCTGGCGCTGCGCTTCGCCAACGGCATGTTCGAGCCGGTCTGGAACCGCAACCACATCGACCACGTCCAGATCGACGTCCCGGAGACGCTGGGGATCGAGATGCGCGGCAGCTTCTACGAGCAGACCGGCGCCTTCCGCGACATGGTCGTCACCCACCTCTTCCAGGTGCTCGGCTTCGTCGCGATGGAGCCGCCGACCTCGCTGCAGGCGAAGGCGCTGGGGCTGGAGCGGGAGAAGGTCTTCGACTCGATGTCGCCGCTCTCTCCGGACGACGTCGTCCGCGGCCAGTACGCGGGCTACCACGAGGAGGAGGGCGTCGCGCCGGACTCCGAGACCGAGACCCTGGTCGCCCTGCGCGCCTTCATCGACAACTGGCGCTGGGAGGGCGTGCCCTTCTACCTGCGCTCGGGCAAGCGGATGGCGGAGAGCAGGCACCTGCTGACGGTTGCCTTCAAGCAGCCGCCGCGGCGAATGTTCCCGCTCGACTGCGACCAGATCGCCGAGTCCTTCGGCCACGACCACCTCACCTTCGAGCTCGGCGACCCCGGCAGCATCTCCGCCTCCTTCCTCGCCAAGGTCCCGGGGCCAGAGCTGCGCCTCGGCGAGGCCCACATGCGCTTCAGCTACGCCGACACCTTCGGCGGCGCTGCCGGCGCCCTCGACGCCTACGAGCGCCTGATCCACGACGTCATGGTCGGCGACCGCACCTTCTTCACCGGCTCCGAGGCGATCGAGCGCCTCTGGGAGATCTCCCAGCCGGTCATCGACGAGCCACCGCCGGTGCGCCCCTACAACCCCGGCTCCTGGGGCCCGCCCGAGGCTGACGCCCTGATCGCCCCGCGCCGCTGGCATCTGCCCAACGACCACGTCTGAGAACGGAAAAGGGCCCCTGCGAAGGGGCCCCTTGTTTCCGAAGGACGTACCACCAGAGATTGCGAAGTCGCTGGCTCGTCGGTCCTCGAGCTTGGAAGTTCTATTTGTCGCAACTCGCGCGACGCTCATAAGAACACCGCCCCGCGACAAAAGTTGCATCCCCTGCATCGGCACTTGCAGCGGATTCCTTAAGCGTGCCTGGACGAGCGTGCCGGCCACGCTTTTCCGCTGCTAGATTCAGGCGTCCCGGGCGTTTAGCTCAGTTGGGAGAGCGCCAGCTCGACAAGCTGGAGGTCACTGGTTCGAGCCCAGTAACGCCCACTTCCTTGAAGAGATCCGCGACTCGCGCCGACGGCGACTCTCAGGTCGTCGCCGGCAGTTTCACCTGGGTCAGTCGCAGCGCGTTGCCGGAGGGGTCGCGGAAGCCGGCATCGATGCCATAGGGGCGCTCCTCGGGCTCGTCGGTGAACTCGACCCCGCGGGCCCTCAGTTCCTCGCAGGTGGCGCGGCAGTCGTCGGTGGTGAGGAAGATGCCGCCGGAGACGCCCTTCGCCATCAGCGCTTCGATCTGGCGCACGGTCTCCTCCTCGAACACGGGCGGGCCGGGGATCGCCATCAGCACGATCGCGAAGTCCTCCTGCCCGGGGGGCGCGACCGTGAGCCAGCGGAAGTCGCCGAGCTCGGGCATCGTCACGTCGTTGCGGACCTCCATCCCCAGCTTCTCGGTGTAGAAGGCGAGCGCCTCGCCCTGGTCGTGCACCCAGACCTGCGCGTTTGAGACCTGCATCGGTGTCCTCCTCGTTCGTTTGATCGATTCGGGGCGATGCTAGGCCGGCGCTTTCGTCCTGTCTTCTCCAAACGTGCGGTGTTGGGGGCGGCCGTAGGCGCGGACCACGCAGGCCGGGACGACGGCCATCGCCGAGGGCGGGGGGAAGGCGGCGCGGTAGGCGGTCGGGGTCTTGCCGAAGGCGCGCTTGAAGCTGGTCGTGAAGGAGCCGACGCTCTGCAGGCCGACGGCCATGCAGATCTCCGCCACCGAGCTGTCGGTGTTGCGCAGCAGGGCCGCTGCTCGCTCCAGCCGCCGCGTCAGCAGGTACCCGTGTGGGCTGACGCCGAAGGCGCGGCGGAACTCGCGGCTGAAGTGAGCGCGCGAGAGCCCGGCCGCCGCGGCCAGATCGTCGACCCCCAGCGGCTCCGCGTAGCGGGCGTCGGCGAGGTCCCTGGCCCGCAGCAGATGCCTGGCTGGCGGTACGAACGCCATGCCCCGCAGTCTAGGTCGAGGCTGGGAGTCGGACCTCAGAGCAGCGGTTCGCAGAGAGTCTGGCCGGGGTCGAGACGCAATTCATTCGAGGGCAGCAGCTCAACGGTCATTTCCAGCCCACACGATTCCGTTCCCCCGCTCGGGGCCAACCGCAGCCATTGGGCATAGCCCGTGAACATCAGTCGCGAGACCCGAGTCATTTCAAGGCTGGTTGGCTTTCCCGCGGCTTCGTTCGCTCTCGGTTTCAGCGCTGCCTTTGCTCGCGAGTAGGTGAGCAGGAGGAGCGTCTCGGTTCGACACCGCTTGGCGACTATCCGGCCTTCGGGATGGCGGTTCCTCGCTCGTACTGAGACTCTGTATTGGCAAGTGATCTTTTGAGACTGCGTTCGCCCGGTTGCGCTGAGCCGGCAGTCGATTCGGCGTTCGCCGAGGCGGGTGCAGCCGCCGAAGGAGGCGTATTCAAGGCGCGGGCTGCGACGGACCACTTCACCCACGAGCTTCTTGGCGATGCTTCGGGCGGCGCTCTTCTCCAGGCGGTATGGGGGCGGGGGCATCGGGGCACTCGGTTCCGATGGGGTGGACGGGGCAGATTCTTCGCTGGAGCCGGATGAGCAAGGGCATGGATTCGACTCACAGGCGATGCCGTCGGAATCGGCGTCCAGCCCGTCTGGATCGCCCGGGAGCAGGTGTTCCTGCGCTTCTGCCTGACTGCCGAAGTCTCCGCAGTCGTAGTCGGCGGCCGCAGTGGGCGCGAAGAGCAGGAACGTCCCGCTGATGGTCAGGAGTATCAACAGCCCCTTCGAGATGATCATCTGTCTCCCCCAGTGAGTTGATGCCGATGAAGCGGTCGGGGCGTATCTAAACGGTCTCTTGCGAACCTGGACGTAGGACTCAATGGCGGGTTCCGGCGCCGGCTGTCCCGTCGTCTAGGCTCGCGATCCTCGTGATTGGGACCTATGCAGCTGTGGTCGCCGCCTCCGGCGCGTCGCTGGTGATCGGGCAGGCGGCGATCGGGCTCTGCGGCGTGCGCCGCTGGTCTTGGCTGGCGCCGGCGGTGGGGCTGGCGCTGGTCTGCGCGGTCTGCTGGGCGACGGTGCGGCTGCCGGGGGACGGGGTGGTCGCGGCGATCGTCGTGGCGCTTGCCGTGCTCGCCTCGGTGATCTATCTCTGGGGACGGCTGGAGGGCGGGGGGGAGGCACTGCGCGCCGGTTGGCCGGTCGCCCTGGTGGCGCTGCTGGCGGCCTCGCTGCCGTTCGTGGTCGAAGGCCACTTCGGGATCCTCGGCACCAGCTTCAACCCGGACATGTCCCAGCACCTGCTGGCCGCCGACCGGCTGGCCGACGGCGAGAGTTCGCAGCTGCTGCGCCAGGGCTACCCGCTCGGCCCGCACGCGGTTGCCGTCGCCCTGAACGAGGGGCTGGGGGTCGGACTCGTCCAGGGCTTCAGCGGCCTCACCGTCGCCGTCGCCGTGCTGGCTCCACTGACTGCGCTCGCCGTGTTCGGCCGGCTGCGGCCGCTGCCGCGGACGGCGGCGGCGCTGGTCGTCGGCCTCGCCTACGTCGTCGCCTCCTACTTCGCCCAGGGCGCCTTCAAGGAGACGATCGAGGCGCTCTTCTTGCTGGCGTTCGTCCTCGCCCTGCGCGAGGCGACCGCGGGGTGGAGGGACCTGCCGCTGCGCTTCGTTCCGGCGGCCCTGATCGCGGCGGGTTCGATCTACACCTACAGCTTTCCGTCCCTCGTCTGGCTCGGCCCCGCGCTGGTGATCTGGCTGGGCGTGGAAGCCGTCGCCAAGCGTGGCCAGCTGCCGTGGCGCGGGCTGGGCCTGGCGACGCTCGTCTTCGTCGTCCTCGTAGCGCCCGAGATCGGCCGGCTCATCGACTTCAAGCAGTTCGAGACCTTCGATCCCAACGGCCCCGGCCTCGGCAATCTCTTCGGCCAGGTCTCCCCGTTCGAGGCGCTCGGGATCTGGCCCTCCGGGGACTTCCGCTTGGCACCCGGGGATGGCGCGGTGCCTGCGATCGGCTACTACCTCGGTGCCGCGTTCGCGCTCGTCCTCGTCGTCCATGGCGCCTACCGCTGCTGGCAGCGCCGCGAGACCGCGATCCTCAGCGGCCTCGCCGCCGTCGCCCTCGCCTACGCCGCCGCCCGCCTCGGCGGCACCCCCTACACCGCCGCCAAGGCGATAGAGATCGCCGCGCCCCTGGCCGCGCTGACGATCCTCCTGCCGCTGTTCGATCGCGCGCCATCGCAGGTCACGGAGGCGTGTCGAGCTAATCGGCGTATGGCCGAGAAACTCGACACGCCTGCGCTGGCGGGCGGCCTGTTTCTCGCGGCCGCCGGTGTCTGCTCGCTGCTCGCCCTCGCCAACGCGCCGGTCGGGCCCACGTCGTACTCCCCGGCCCTGACCGCCATGCGACCGCTGGTCGCTAACGACTCGACGCTTGTGGTCGCCTCCGACACCCTGATCGCCGACGAGCACGGCACGCCCTACATCGCCTGGGAGCTGCGGGGCGGGCGGGTCTGCATCGCGGCGGAATCCGAACTTGACGCGAAGCCGCCCTCGGGCGTTCGCTTCGTCGTCACCGAGGGCGACTCGAGCGAGCCGCCGTTCCCGAGCTTCCGCGTGCGCCACGCCGCGCCTCCCTACGTCCTCTGGGAAACGACCGGACCGGTTGCGACGAAGAGCTCCTGCCCCCTCATCGCCGTGCGCCAGGCTCGTCAAGGTTCAGCCCGCTGAGCCACGCGGGGTGTGCAGTCCTATACGCGACCTGAACACCTACCATCCCCACGCATGGAGGCCGCGACCGAGAAGATCACCGTCACCCTGCCCGACGGCAAGCCGCTGGAGCTGCCGGCAGGTGCCACGGGCGCCGACGCCGCCGCGGCGATCGGCCCCGGCCTCGCCAAGGCCGCGCTGGCGATCAAGGTCGACGGTGAGATGCGCGACCTCTCCGTGCCGTTGCCCGCCGCCGGCGCCGAGGTGGCGATCGTCACCGACCGCGACCCCGAGGCGCTGGAGCTGATCCGCCACGACGCCGCCCACGTGATGGCCGAGGCGGTGATGGAGCTCTACCCCGGGACCAAGGTGACGATCGGTCCGCCGATCGAGTCCGGCTTCTACTACGACTTCGAGTTCCCGCCGGACACAAAGGTCACCGAAGACGACCTGGGCAAGATCGAGGAGGCGATGCTGCGCCACATCGCCGCCGACGAGGAGTTCGGCCGCCGCGACGTCCCGGTCGCCGAGGCGATCGAGATCTTCCGCGGCCAGGACCAGGGCTTCAAGGTCGAGCTGATCGAGGACCTAGTCCGCGACGAAGGGGTCGAGACCGTCTCGCTGTATCGCAACGGCGATTTCGAGGACCTCTGCCGCGGCCCGCATGCGCCCTCGACCGGCCGCATCAAGGCGGTCAAACTTGACTCGGTCGCCGGGGCCTACTGGCGCGGCGACGAGAACCGCGAGCGCCTGACCCGGATCTACGGCACCGCCTTCTTCTCGAAGAAGGACCTGGAGGCGCACGAGGAGCGGCTCGAGCAGGCGCGCGAACGCGACCACCGCCGGCTCGGCCCCCAGCTCGGTCTCTTCATGCTGCGCAAGGAGGCGCCGGGCATGCCGTTCTGGCTGCCGAACGGGACCACGCTGCTGCACCTGATCGAGGACGAGGTTCAGAAGCAGCTGCTGAAGCGCGGCTACCAGGAGATCGCCACCCCACACGTGCTCGACGAGGAGCTCTGGCACCGCTCCGGGCACTGGGACAACTACCGCGACGAGATGTACTTCATGGAGGACGACGAGCGCCGCTTCGCGTTGCGGCCGATGAACTGCCCCGGCGCCTGCCTGGTCTACGGCTCCGACCGTCACTCCTACCGGGAGCTGCCGCTGCGCCTGGCCGAGTTCGGCCGCGTCTCCCGCAACGAGCGCGAGGGCGTGCTGCACGGCCTGCTGCGGGTCCGCGCCTTCACCCAGGACGACGCCCACGTCTACTGCACCGAGGACCAGATCACCGACGAGGTCGCGAGCATCTGTGAGGCGATCGACGAGCTCTACGCCCGCTTCGGCTTCACCGACGTCCACGTCGAGCTCTCGACCCGGCCGGAGAAGTCGATGGGGTCAGAGGAGCAGTGGGCGAAGGCTGAGGCGGCGCTGACCGAGGCGCTCGAGCGCCAGGGTCGCGCGTATGAGCTCAACCCCGGCGACGGCGCCTTCTACGGGCCGAAGATCGACTTCCACGTGACCGACGCGCTCGGCCGCTCCTGGCAGCTGGGGACCTGCCAGATCGACTTCTTCATGCCGGAGCGCTTCGATCTCTCCTATCAGGGCGCCGACAACGCCAACCATCGGCCGGTGATGATCCACCGCGCCCTGCTCGGCTCGATGGAGCGCTTCTGCGGGATCCTCATCGAGCACTACGGCGGTCGCTTCCCGGACTGGCTCGCGCCGACCCAGGCGCTCGTGCTGCCGGTCGCGGACCGTCATCTCGAGGCGGCGGAGACCCTCCTGTCCGAGCTGACCGAGGCGCGAGTGCGGGCCCGGGTCG
>DASUMA010000006.1:0-243051 GCA_036277915.1 Solirubrobacterales bacterium | reverse complement strand
GAAGTACTCGAGCTTCTCGCCTCTGAACTTGGCGTGCTGGGTGAGGTCGAAGTCGCCGCGGTTGGCGATTCCTTCCAGCTCCGACCACCCGATCGGGAAGAGGTACTCGATGTCGCTCGTCGCCGAGGAGTAGTGAGAGAGCTCGTCGGCGCCGTGCTCACGGAGGATCAGGTTGCCGGGCTGGATGCCGAGGTTCGTGTACCAGCGCATCCGCTCGCCCATCCAGTGCTCGTGCCAGCTCGCCGCCTCCTCGGGAGGGCAGAAGAACTCCATCTCCATCTGCTCGAACTCGCGAGTGCGGAAGATGAAGTTGCCGGGGGTGATCTCGTTGCGGAAGGACTTGCCGACCTGGGCGATCCCGAACGGCGGCTTCTTGCGGGCAAAGCCGAGCACGTTCTTGAAGTTGATGAAGATCCCCTGCGCCGTCTCCGGCCGCAGGTAGACCTCGGAGCCCTCGCCGGCGACCGGGCCGACGTGGGTTTCGAACATGAGGTTGAACTGGCGCGGCTCGGAGAGCTCGCCGCCGCACTCGGGGCAGCGCAGCTCGGCGCTGGGGTCGCCGCCCTCGGCTTCGACCGCCTCGCGCAGGTGGTCCTCGCGCCAGCGCCGCTTGCACTTGCCCAGGCACTGGACCAGCGGGTCGGTGAAGCCCTCGAGGTGACCGGAGGCCTCCCACACCCGCGGGTGCTGGAGGATCGCCGAGTCGAGGGCGACGATGTCGTCGCGCTCCTGCAGCATCGAGCGCCACCACTCGGCCTTGACGTTGCTCTTCAGCAGCACCCCGTAGTGGCCGTAGTCGTAGGTCGAGCCGAGGCCGCCGTAGATCTCCGAGGAGGGGAAGACGAAGCCGCGCCGTTTGCAGAGCGCGACGATCTCGTCCATCGAGACCTCGGTCGGAGGGGTCTGTGGCTCGGCCGTCGCCATGGCGGAACCGTAGCGGCTGCGATAATCACCCGCCCCCGTGCCGATCTACGAGTACAAATGCGACAACGGCCACGTCTTCGACGTGATCCAGCGAATGGTCGACGAGGCGTTGACCGAGTGCCAGGAGTGCGGCGCTCCGGCAGCGCGTGTCCTGTACTCGCCCGCGGTCCACTTCAAGGGCAGCGGCTTCTACAACACCGACTACGGCAAGAAGAAGGGCGGCGGCGCCTCCAGCGACGGCACCAAGGAGTCGAAGAGCCCCGACAACGGCTCCTCGTCCAGCTCCTCGGACTCAAAGAAGTCCGAGAGCAAGAGCGAGTCGAAGCCCGCCGCCGCCAAGTCCGACTAGCTCAGCCGTCGAGGAAGCGCTTGACGGCGCTGCGGCGGACTGACTCGGGGACTTCGATCGAGCCTTCGGGGCCTTCGCCGCAGCCTGCGTTGGCGTTGCCGCAGAGGACGTTGGTCGGGGCGTTGCCGCCGATCCCGGCCGCCAGCACCAGCTGGGGCATGGTGAAGAAGCCCATGTCGCTGACGAACGCTTTCGGCGCGTCCCAGCCGATGATCGGGCCGTGGATGAAGTTGTAGGGGGCGCGCAGGGGGTCGGTGAGGCGGTCCTTGATGCCGTTGATCACCGCCTGCTGGGCCTTCGCCCGGTCGAAGTCGCTGTAGCCGAGGGAGAAGGCGCTCGCGCCCGTCCCGGGGCATTCGCTCGGCTTGCGCACACGTGCGTAGACCAGGGCCTTTTCCCCGTTCAGCGTGTTCTCGCCCTTGCCGAGCCGCAGGCTGGTCCCGCCCTGGCCGCCGCCGGCGCCGCCAGAGATGTCGGCGCAGAGCCGGTTTGGGACATCGACGGTGATCCCGCCGACGGCGTTGATCAGGTCTTCGAAGCCGGTGAAGTCGATGATCGCGACGTGGTCGATCTCGAGGTCGAGGAAGTCTTCGACGGTCTTGATCTGCAGCGCCGCGCCGCCGAAGGCGTAGGCGGCGTTGATCTTCTGCGGCGTCTGGCCGGGGATCTCGGCGAAGCTGTCGCGCGGGATCGAGAGTTTGCGGAAGGCGCCGCCGCCGGCCCGGATCAGCAGCAGGGTGTCGGCGCGGAACTGGCCCTCGGAGCAGTCGCCGTGGGGGGCGTCGCCGTGGGCCTGCTGGTCGAAGCACTCCTGCGAGGGGGCCGCTCCGGGCTCCTTCGTGTCCGGCGGCCGGGCGTCGGTTCCGAGGACCAGGATCGTCTGCGCGCTGGGCAGCAGGAAGGGGTTGCCGTGCAGGGCCTCCTTGGCTTCGCCGGAGAGCTTGAAGGACTGCAGCTGGGCGGAGACGGCGAAGGCGAGGAAGCTGAGCAGGATCCAGCCGAGGGCGGCGATCCCGACCCATTTCAGGCCCCGCTTCAGCCAAGGACGGGACGGGCGCGGGCGGTGGACCTTGCGCTCGTCGTCATCGCCGGGGCGGAGGTCGGGCCAGCGGCTGCCGCCATCCCCCGGGGGCGGCGGTGCGCCCTCCTCGGTCTTGGTCCGGCGCGAGGGCAGCTTGGCGCGCTCGCGCAGGGCGGAGAGGTCAGCCGAGCGCAGGCGGGAGAGGATGCCCCTGCGGGAGCGGTAGACGTTGTATTCGGGCGGCTTGTCGGGCCGCTGCTCGCCATCGTCGGGCATAAACGGCTGTTCAGCCTAGTCCGATTGCTCGACGGCTCCTTCCTCGGCATGTTTCTCCGCCCGGCTGGCGCGCCAGCTGCGTAACGGCTCGATGAATTCGCGCATGCGGACGACGACGAGGCCGAAAACGCCGAACATCGCCGCCGTGAGGAGGATCATGGAGATCTCCGGGTCAGGGAGCTCGCCCTTGGCTTCACCGCCCACGACGGTATGGGCGAACAGGATGAAGATGCCAAGCAGGGTGCCGAAGAGGAGCCCGCGAAGGGTGCAGGCAAGGCGTCCGACGTGTTCGCGGCAGGCGACGACACCGGGCACCAGCGAGCCCAGAAAGGCGATCCCGTAGGCGATCTCCGACACGTCGAGGAGGACGCCGGTGGCGAGCCCCCAGGCGATCGGCACGCCGAACAGCCGTAGGAGCTGGCTCTGCGGGGAGCGCGATTCGAGCCGTGGGGCGCGCATCATGTCGATCTCCGGTCCTCTGGTGACGGCGCTAGGCGCGGGCGCGCGAGCGCCCGCCGAGGGCGCCGAAGGCGACGCTGATGACGGCGGTGAGGACGATCAGGAGGATCGCGGGGTGGGGAAGGTCGGCCTTCGCCTCACTGCCCTCGAGCTCATGGGCGATCAGGACGAAGGCGCCGAAGAGGGTGCCGCCGATCAGGCCGCGGATCGCGCCCTGGCGAGCGCCGGCGTGCTCGTAGCCGGCGAGGAAGGCGCCGGCCAGCGCGAGCAGGCTGATCAGCGCGTAGGCGGCCTCGGAGATCCCGAGCAGCACTCCGCAGATGACGCCGACGACGACCGGCCCGCCGATCACCAGCGCGGCCTGCTCTCCCTGCGGTCGCGTCTCCAGCAGGTGGATCCGATCCTTCATGCGACGAACCTATGCGCTCCCCACCCGCCGCGCACCGATTCCACCCAGATGTCCATTTGTCACCCACAAAGGAGGAACCGTTCTTCATTTGTCGCCCTGTGGGCGACAAATAGCGAAAGCTTGGGCGGGGGATTTCGCAAAGTGCGGCCTGGTCGCCGCCGCTCGCGAAGGCCGGCTAGCCTTGCCAGGCGTTGGTCCTTTGCCCTGAACAAGCCCCGGAGCGCCGCCTGTGACGGGCGGCAGCGAGACGATCGGGGTCGACCTCGGCGGCACCAAGATGGCGGTCGGGGTGCTGGCCGGCACCGACGTGCGCTTCGACAGCAAGGAGGGGTCGACCGGGCAGACCGAGGATCAGCTGGTCGAGCTGCTGGTGCGCGAGGTGAGCGAGGCGAAGGAAGCCTGCCCCGGCGCGACCGCGGTCGGCCTCGGGATCCCGGCGACGATCGACCACGCCACCGGCGTCGCCGTCTCCGCCGTCAACCTGCCGCTCGCCGACCTGCCGATTCGCGACCTGGTCTCCGAGCGCGTCGGGCTGCCGGTCTTCGTCGACAACGACGCCAACGTCGCCGCGATCGCCGAGCACCTCTACGGCGCCGGCCGCGGCGCCGACGACATCGTCCTGCTGACGATCGGCACCGGGATCGGCGGCGGGCTCATCCTCAATGGCGAGGTCTACCGCGGCGCCACCGGCGCCGGCGCCGAGCTCGGCCACACTGTGATCGACATCAACGGGCCGCCCTGCCAGGGCAACTGCCGCGGCCGCGGCTGTGTCGAGACGATGGCCTCCGGGACCGCGCTCGGCCGCGAGGGCCGGGCGGCGGCGGAAGACGACCCCGACTCGGTGCTGGCGGCGATGCTGGCCGAGGGGCACCCGGTCGACGGCAAGGCGGTGACCGAGGCGGCGCTCGGCGGCGACCCGACCGCGATCGCCGTCTTCGACTTGGTCGGGACCCGGCTCGGCGTCGCCCTGACCAGCTTCGCCAACATCTTCGAGCCGAAGGTGATCGTGATCGGCGGCGGCGTCATGGCCGCCGGCGACCTGCTGCTCGACCCGGCCCGCAAGGAGCTGCAGGCGCGGGCGCTGCGGCCGAACAACGAGATCCCGGTGGTCGCCGCCGAGCTCGGTCCGGACGCCGGGATGATCGGCGCCGCGGCGATGGCCCGGATCGAACTCGAGCAGGGCGGGGCCTGATGCCGGGACGGCTGCTGGTCTGCCCGACCCCGATCGGCAATCTCGACGACATCACGCCGCGGATCCGCGAGGCGCTGGTCAGCGCCGACTTCATCGCCTGCGAGGACACCCGCCGCACCGGTGCCCTGCTCGATCGGCTGCAGATCCGCCCGGCGCCCCGCCTCGTCTCCAACCACGAGGGCAACGAAGCGGCGCGGGCGACTGAGCTGGCGCAGCGGATCGAGCGCGGCGACGTCGTCGCCCTGGTCACCGACGCCGGCATGCCGGCGATTTCCGACCCCGGGTTCAAGCTGATCGCTCGCTGCATCGAGCGCGCTCTCGAGGTGACCGTCTTGCCCGGCCCCTCGGTGGTGCCGGTGGCCCTCGTCGCCTCCGGCCTGCCGACCGACCGCTGGCGCTTCGAGGGCTTCCTGCCGCGCCGGGCGGGGGAGATGGAGCGCGTCCTGCGCTCGGCCGAGACCGTCGTCGCCTTCGAGTCCCCGCGCCGGGTCGGCGAGTCCCTCGCCGCCCTCGCCTCGCTCGCCCCCGACCGCCCCGCCGCCGTCTGTCGTGAGCTGACCAAGGTCCACGAGGAGGTCGCCCGCGGCTCCCTCGCCGAGCTCGCCCGCCGCTTCCGCAGCGACGTCAAAGGCGAGATCGTCCTCGTCATCGGCCCCGCCGCCTCCGACTCCCACGACAAAGACGTCGCCTTCGCCGTCGACGCCCTCCGCCACCTTGTCCAGTCCGGCGCCCGCCCCCGCGCCGCCGCCAGCGTCGTCGCCGCACTCACCGGGACCCGCGCGAACGATCTCTACAAAGCCCTTACCGGGCGGGAGGCGCGGCGTTAGGGTGGACAGATGTTTACGTCAGACAGATGTACCTCAGCGTCCCTGTCCATCCGCGGCCTGCTGATCGCCGCCTTCGCGGCGCTCCTTCTTCTGGCCGTGCCCAGTCTCGCGGCGGCCCTGCCGGCTCCGACCCTGTTCACGGCGACCGGCGGAACCGGGGAAGGCCCCGGCTCGCCGAAAGTCGCCCCGCCCTCGGAGCTCTGGCGGGTGGACCCCGCGACCGGCGCGGTGGCCTCGGTCGGCAACACCGGCGTTGCGCTCTCGGGGATGGCTCAGGATCCGACGACCGGGCTTCTCTACGGGGCGACCAACGCGAAGAGCCCGGCTTTCCCCTTGACGCTGGTCACGATCAATCCCGCAAATGGAGCGGTGGCGCCAATCGGATCGTTCGGCAAAGAACCGAGGATCGCGGACATCTCGTTCGACTCCCTGGGAAGGCTCTTCGGCTGGTGGGACGAGCCGGAAGACAACCTCGTCTCGATCGACAAGGCGACCGGAACGGTGACGCTGATCGGCGATGCCGGAATCAGCACCTACGGGAGCGGCAGCGCCTTCGACCTCAACGACACCTTCTGGCTGCTTGGGGAAGGTGAGGGGGTAGCACCGCCCCCGAACACGGAAGGGACCTACTACACCGTCGACACGAACACCGGCGTTCCGACCCCTCGCGGGAGGCTGACGCCGATCGACGAAAACCAGAGCTCAATCAGCGCCGCGGCATTCGACTGCGCTCGGACGACGCTGTACGCGACGGTCAACAACTACGGCGAACCGCCGGCCAATCTCGTCACGGTCAATCTCGCCACCGGTGGGCTGGCCAACAAGGGGACGATCCCGACCGGCGCTGACGCCCTCGAGTGGTACTGCCCGCAGGCTTTCGAATTCCCCAACACGGCGATTACGACGCCGCCCGGGAAAACGATCACGATCCCGGTGCTGCGCGGACCGCGGATCAAAGGGGCCGCCAGCGTCTCCTTC
Organism: Solirubrobacterales bacterium; assembly: GCA_036277915.1. Lineage (GTDB taxonomy): Bacteria > Actinomycetota > Thermoleophilia > Solirubrobacterales > 70-9 > VAYN01. The sequence goes on along the minus strand of DASUMA010000006.1, from coordinate 236,616 downwards.
GCGACTCAGGCGGGGTCGGCCAAGGCCGGCACCGACTTCGTCGCGACCTCTGGCGTGCTTGGCTTCGCCAACAATGCCAGCCAGGGGACCTTCTCGGTCAGTGTGAAATCGAACCCGAAAGCGGGCAAGGCCCTGAGCTTCCAGGTCGCGCTCTCCGGCCCCTCCGGTGGCGGCGCGGTCGGGACGCCCGTGACTGTGAAGATCAACACGCTGAAACCGGGCAAGGCGAAGATCAAGGGACCGAAGTCGACCCACAGCCAGCGCCCGGTGTTCAAGCTGACCTCGAAGCAGATCCCGGCCAAGTTCCGCTGCAAGCTCGACAAGGGCAAGTTCAAGAATTGCGGCAAGGCGGGGAAGAAGCCGAAGAAGTTCAAGGTCCCGGCGCTCGAAGCGGGCAAGCACACCCTCGCGGTTCAGATCGTCAACGGTCAGAACAAGAAGTCGAAGGTGGCGAAGAAGAAGTTCACCGTCCTGCCGTAGCGGCTCAGTTTTCCCTGCTCCCGGGGCGTGGGTCCCGGGAGCAGGCCGTGGTCTAGGCTCAGGCGCCCCTTGAGCTTTTACGTCACGACGCCCATTTACTACGTCAACGCGGAGCCCCACCTCGGGCACGCGTACTCAACGATGGCCGCCGACATCCTGGCGCGGCATATGCGGCAGCGGGGGGAGGACGTGTTCTTCCTCACGGGGACTGACGAGCATGGGGAGCCGGTGGCGCTGGCGGCCGAGCGGGAGGGGATCTCGCCGCAGGAGCTGGCCGATCGCAACGCGGCCAAATTCGAGGCGCTGATGCCGGAGATCGGGGTCAGCAATGACTTCTTCATTCGCACCTCCGACCCGCGGCACGCCGAGCGGGTGGAGACGATCATGCAGCGCGTCTACGACAACGGGTGGGTGACCAAGGGGACCTACGAGGGCTGGTACTGCCCGCGCTGCGCCGACTTCAAAACGGAGCGGGAGCTCGGCCCCGACAACACCTGCCCGATCCACGAGATCCCGCTGGAGAAAGAGAAGGAGGAGAACTGGTTCTTCCGCCTCTCCGCCTTCCAGTCGCAGCTTGAAGGCCTTTACGAGGAGCGGCCGGACTTCGTCGTGCCCGAGTTCCGGCGCAACGAGGCGGTCGCCTTCATCAAGCAGGGCCTGGAGGACGTCTCGCTCTCGCGGCCGAAGCTGCAGTGGGGGATGCGGCTGCCCTGGGACCCCGAGCAGCGGATGTACGTCTGGTTCGACGCGCTGCTCAACTACGTGACCGCGCTTGGCTTTGCGCGCGAGGGCGAGGACCTGACCGACCGCTACTGGCCGGCGAGCCTGCACGTGATGGCGAAGGACATCCTCAAGTTCCACGCGGTGATCTGGCCGGCGCTGTGCTGGGCGGCCGACCTGGAGCCGCCGCGGCGGATGGCGATCCACGGCTTCCTCCTGATGGGCGAGAAAAAGATGTCGAAGTCGCTGGGCAACGTGCTCGACCCGTTCGAGGTGATCGATCGCTTCGGCGCTGACGCCCTGCGCCACTATCTCTTCCGCGAGGTCAGCTTTGGCCAGGACGGCTCGATCTCCACCGCCGGGTTCGAGGCTCGCTACGAGACCGAGCTGGCCAACGACTACGGCAACCTCGCCAGCCGGGTGCTGGCGATGGTCGACCGCTACCGCGACGGGACCGTCCCGGTCGCTGCCGTCGACGCCACCCTCGCCGAGGACTTCGAAGGAGTCGTCGCCCGCTTCAGCGACCTGCTCGACCGGGCCGAGCTGACCCAGGCGCTGGAGGTCGCGTGGGCGCTGGTCCGCCGGCTCAACCGCTTCGTCGAGGAGACGAAGCCGTGGGAGCTGGCCAAGGACGAGGCCGACCCCGAGCGCCTCGACGAAGTCCTCTACAACCTGGTCGAGGGGCTGCGCGTCACGACGCTGCTGCTCGTCCCCTACCTGCCGCAGGCCAGCGAGACGCTGTTGGCGGCGCTGCGGGAAGAGGGACGGGGGCTGGCCGAGCTCGGCTCGCGCCCCGGCGGCCAGAAGGTCGAGCGCGTGCCGGCGCTGTTCCCCAAGATCGAGTCCTAGGCCAGCAGGTCCGGGCCGATCTGCTCGGGCCGGGTGAGGCCGCAGAGAGCCATCGTCAGGTCGAGCTCGGCGAGGATCATCTTCAGCACGGTTTCGACCCCGGCCTGGCCATCAAGGGTGAGGCCCCAGACGTAGGGTCGGCCGAGGCAGACGGCGTCGGCGCCGAGGGCGAGCGCCTTGAGTACGTCGGAGCCGTTGCGGACGCCGCTGTCGAAGAGGATCGCCAGCTCGTCACCGACCGCCTCGGCGATCGCCGGCAGCGCGTCGAGCGAGGCGACGGCGCCGTCGACCTGGCGGCCGCCGTGGTTGGAGACGACGATGCCATCGAGGCCGCGCCGGACCGCCTCGCGGGCGTCGTCGACGTGCTGGATCCCCTTGACCAGGATCGGCAGCGAGGTGATCTCGCGCAGGGTCGCCAGGTCGTCCCAGGTCAGCGCCGGGTTGGCGAGCACGCCGAGGTAGTGGCCGGTGGCGGCGCCGAGGTCCTCCTCGGGCGTGCGCTCGAGGCCGGCGCGGAAAACCGGGTCCCGCATGTAGTTGGCGTTGCCGGAGCCTTCTAGGAAGGGCAGCCAGGCCTGCTGCAGGTCGCGCGGCTTCCAGCCGGGGATGAAGGTGTCGACGGTGACGACGATCGCGCCGTAGCCGGCGGCCTCGGCGCGGGCGACGAAGCTGCGCAGGAGGCTGGGGTCGTTGGGCCAGTAGAGCTGAAACCAGCGCGGCCCCTCGCCGCTGGCCTCGGCGATCTCCTCCAGGGTGAAGTGGGAGGCGGTGCTGGCGATCATCGGCACCCCGACCGCGGCGGCGGCGCGGGCCGTGGCCTTCTCACCCTCGGGGTGGAGGACCTTCTGGACGCCGATCGGGGCCAGCATCAGCGGCGCCGGCATCGCCGTGCCGAGCACGGTGGTGGAGAGGTCGCGGGCGACGACGTCGCGCAGCATCCGCGGCACGATCCGACGCCGCTCGAAGGCCTCGCGGTTGGCCCGGATCGTGTCCTCCGAGCCGGCACCGGCGCCGACGTAGTTGGCCGCGCGTGGTTCCATCGCCTCGGTCGCCCGCCGCTCCAGCTCCTCGATCGAGACCGGGATCGCCGGCGTCTCGCCGCCCAGGCCCCGCATGTAGATCTCGCGGTAGAAGTCGGCCGGGTCCGCCATCGGGGCAAGGCTATTCGAGGGCGATTTTGGAAGGGAATCTCAGTCCAATTAACACGAAATTTCTTTGATCATGGACAATCGTGTGATTTATCAAAAGTCTTAAAGAACTCTGGGATTTTCGCCGAGAACTCCGCCATGAACAGAATCGGTGTTCCCCAAGGCATTACGAGAAATCGGACCGGCGTCGGCGCGATCGTGCTGCTGACGGCGGCTGCACTGCTGCTCGGGTTGTTCGCTGAGTCCGCGCCGGCGGCGCAGATCGTCGGCTCCGACGGCAAGGTGTACGCCTGTTACAAGGCGAAGGGCAAGCGCAAGGGCAGCGTCCGCCTGGTGGCGAAAAACGGCCGCTGCAAGAAGGGCGAGCGCAAGGCCAGCTGGAGTGCGACCGGCACTCCCGGCGCCCCCGGACAGGGAGGGGCCGCTGGAGCTCCTTCGTCGGCTGGGACCGGCGGCGAGGGTGGTGCAGGCGGTGGCGCCAGCACGCCCGCGGTGGTCGCGCTCGAATCGAAAGTGCTCGACCTCAATGTGAAGCTGGACGCACTGGAAAACATCCTCGAAGGCGTCAACAAAGAAGTCCTCGGCAAAGCGCTGGACACCGTCAAAGGGATCACCAACGCTCAGCTGCTGGGAGCGATTGGCTCGGTTCCCTTCGTCAGTGACATCTGCACCCAGGCGAACAAAGCGGCCGGCACGATCAACAGCATCACCGGCCTGCTCGGCATCGTCACGAACATCATCCCGCTCGGGACCCTCCCGACTGCGGTCCCGACCGTGACCTGTCCGGGCACCTGACCCGTACCTCCTAGCCAAGCTGGCGCGGCCCGTCTCGATGGCGGGCCGCGTCGCGTTCTGGGGCCGCAGCGTGGGTAGGCTGACCGTCCGGTGATCGACTCCCACGCCCACCCCTTCCTCTGCGACCGGCCCGAGGCCGAGCTGCTCGCGGCGATGGAGGCGGCGGGCGTCGGGCGGGTGCTCAGCATCGGCCTCGACGAGGAGACCAACGCCGGCGTCGTCGCCAGCGCCGAGCGCAGCCCCGTGATCTTCGCTGCGGTTGGGCGCCATCCCAACGACGCCGACGGGTTCGACGACGCCGCGGCGGCGGACATCGCCCGGCTCGCCGCTCACGAGAAGGTGCGGGCGGTTGGGGAGACGGGGCTCGACTTCTACCGCGACACGGCGACCCCGGAGGCGCAGCGGCGCGCCTTTGCCGCCCAGATCGAGATCGCTGTCGCGGCGGGCCTGCCGATCGTGATCCACGCCCGCGACCGCGACGGGGAGAGCGCCGCGATCGACGAGATCTTCGCCACGCTCGACGCCTGGGCGCCCGGGCACACGGTGATCCTGCACTGCTTCTCGGCGCCGCAGCGGGTGGCCGACGCGGCCGAGCGCCGCTGGTACTGCTCGTTTGCCGGCAACTCCACCTACCCGCGCTCCGAGGCGCTGCGGGAGGCGGCGGCGCAGGTGCCGGAGGACCGGATCCTGGTCGAGACCGACGCCCCCTTCCTGACCCCGCAGGAGATGCGCGGGCAGCGCAACGAGCCGGCCAACGTGGTCGCCACGGCGCGGGTGATCGCGGCCGCCCGCGGCGTCTCCTACGAGCAGCTGGAGCGCACGGTCGAGGCCAACGCCGCCGCGCTCTTCGGCTGGTAGCGGCGCGCCGATGGTGCGGCTCGGCCAGAACTTCCTCGCCGACCCCAACCTGCTCGACGCGATCGTCCGCGACGCCGAGCTCTCGCCAACCGACGTGGTGCTGGAGGTCGGGGCGGGCGAAGGGGTGCTGAGCGAGCGCCTGGCGCCCGCCGCCGCCCACCTGCACACGGTCGAGATCGACCGCGGGCTGGAGCCGGCGCTGGCGGCCCTCGCCGCGCGGCCCGGCGTCAGCCTGCACTGGGGGGACGCGATGAAGCTCGACCTGGCGGCGCTGGAGCCGGCGCCGACGGCGATGGTCGCGAACCTGCCCTACTCGGTGGCGACGCCGCTGATCCTGCGCACGATCGAGCAGCTGCCCGGGGTGGGGAGGTGGACGGTGATGGTGCAGCGGGAGATCGCCGACCGGCTGCGGGCGGCGCCCGGCAGCCGCACCTATGGCTCACCCAGCGTCGTCGCCCAGCTCGCCTGCGAGGTCGAGCTCATGCGCAGCGTCGACCCTGCCGTGTTCAAGCCGCGGCCGCGGGTCGAGTCGGCGATTCTGCGCCTGCGCCGGACTGGGCCCGCCGCCGACCCGGCGACGCGCGACCTCGTCCGGGCCGCCTTTGCTCACCGCCGCAAGTCCCTCGCCCGCTCGCTCGAGCACAGTCGCCCGGGCTCGCTGGCGCCGGCGCGGGCGGCGCTGGCGGCGCTCGGCCTGCCCGAGGACGCGCGCGCCGAGGCCCTGGCGCCGGCCGATTTCGCCGCTCTGTCCGCCAAGCTGCAGGGCGACGACTGAGGCCTGTCGCCCCCCGATGCTCCTCTACGCCCCCGCCAAGCTCAACCTCTGCCTGTACCTGGGACGGACCAGGGAGGACGGCCTGCACGAGCTCGGCTCGCTGTTCGAGCCGCTGGCGCTGGCCGACCTGATCACGGTCACCGAGGCCGAGGCCGAGGCCGAGGCCGGGGCCGACGAGGTGCTCTGCCCGGGGGTGGAGGGGGAGAACCTGGCGGCGCGGGCCCTGGCGGCGCTGCGCGAGGCCGGCTGGGAGCGGGGGTCGCTGCGGCTGGAGATCGAGAAGCGGGTGCCGGTCGCGGCCGGGCTCGGCGGCGGCAGCGGTGACGCCGCCGCGGTGCTGCGGCTGGCGCAGGGGGAGGTGGCGGAGCTGCCGGAGATCGCCGCCGCGCTCGGCGCCGACGTGCCCTCGCAGCTGGCGCCGGCGCTGGCCCTGGTGCGGGGCGCCGGCGAGCTGGTCGAGCGGCTGCCGCAGCCGGCGCCGCACGCTGCCGTCCTCCTCCCAGACGGGGGCGGGCTCTCGACGCCGGCGGTCTTTGCCGAGGCCGATCGGCTCGGGCTCGGGCGCGCGGACGAGGAGCTGGCGGAGCTGGCGCTGGCGCTGCGCGCGGCGGCTGGTGCCGGGGCCTCGCCGCTCGACTACGCAGAGCTGCTGGTCAACGACCTCGAGGCGCCGGCGCGCTCGCTGCGCCCAGGGATCGGCGACGCCCTCGATGAGCTGCGCGAAGCCGGCGCGCCGGTGGCGATCCTCAGCGGCTCCGGCCCGACCGCGGTTGGGCTCTTCGCCGACCTCGCCGCGGCGCGCGCCGCGGCGGAGACGATCGACCGCGACGACGCGATCGTCTGCGAGGCGGGACGGGCGCGAGCCGAGGTGTCGCCGTGAGGATGCCGGGCGAGAGCGGGGGGCGCAGCAACCGCAAACGCATCGTGCTGCTGACGCTCGCGGCGGGGATCGCCTTCGGGTACTACACGCTGAGCCAGGAGCTCGGCAGCATCGACTTGCAGCAGCTGCTGGAAGACATCTCCAACACGCTCGGCGCCTGGACCTACCTGCTGGTCGGCGTCTTCGCCTTCGCCGAGACTGGCGCCTTCGTCGGTCTCGTCGTCCCCGGCGAGACGGTGATGACGCTCGGCGGTGCCGTCGCCGGCCAGGGCGCGATCGACATCTACCTGCTGATCGGGATCGCCTGGTTCACCGCCTGGGCGGGGGACACGACCAGCTTCTTCCTCGGCCGCCGGCTCGGGCGTGACTTCGTGCTTCAGCACGGGCCGCGGGTGGGGATCAGCCACGAGCGCTTCGAACGGGTCGAGGACTACTTCTCCCGCCACGGCGGCAAGACGATCTTCGTCGGCCGCTTCATCAGCCTCGTCCGCGCCTTCGCCCCGTTCATCGCCGGCGGCTCCGGCATGCGGTACGGCGCCTTCGTCCCCTACTCCATCCTCGGCACCGGGCTCTGGGCCAGCGCCCACATCCTCATTGGGTACTTCTTCTCCCGCAGCATCGAGACCGCCGCCGAGTACGCCGGCAAAGGCGCCTTCCTGCTGGGGACGCTGATCGTCGTCGTCGCCACGACGGTCTTCCTGGTGCGGTTCTTCCGTGTAGAGGCGAACCGGGTGGCGACGGTGAAGTGGATGGAGGAGCACGTCATCACCCGCTGGCTGGTCGTGCTGGGGCGGCGCTACCGCCCGCAGCTGCAGTTCCTCTGGAACCGGGTGACCCCGGGCGGCACCTTCGGGCTCGAATTCACGACGCTGATGGCGACCCTCGCCGTCTCCCTCTTCATCCTCATCGGCTACTCGGTGGTGATCGGCGACGAACCCGGCCCGACCCCGGGCGACGAAACCGCCTTCGAATTGGTCGGCCACCTGCACAGCGGCTTCCTCGAAGGGCTCTCGAAGCTGGTCAGCGCGCTCGGCAGCGGCTGGTTCGTCTGGAGCCTGACCATCGTCTGCGCCGGGCTGCTGGCGGCGCGGCGGCGCTGGGCCGAGTTCGGGGTGCTGATCGCGGGGATGACGCTGACCTCGGTCGGGTTCCACGAGGTCAAGGACGCTGTCGACCGGCCGCGCCCGCCCGACCCGCTGGTCGGGTACTCCGGCTCCTCGTTCCCCAGCGGCCACGCCGCCCACTCGGTGCTCTACGTCTGGCTGGCGGTGACGATCGTGCTGCGGCTGCGGCCGGGGATGGCGCAGGCCACCGCCGTGGTCGTGACCGGCTTCGTGCTGGCCGGCCTGGTCGGGCTCTCGCGCGTCTACCTGGGGGTCCACTACCTCAGCGATGTCAACGCCGGCTGGGCGCTCGGCGCCGCCGCGTTCTCGCTTTGCGCCGCCGTCGGCCTGGTCATCTCCCAGGTGCGCCAGAATCCACAGCGATGACGATCCTCGCCCTGGAGAAGATCGGCAACCAGTACCTGCTGTTCGGCGCCGCCGGGCTGGTCTGCCTGGTGATCTTCGCCGTCCTCATCCTCAGCCCGGCGCTCAGCGCCTACGGGCGGCTCTGGGAGAAAGGCGTCGCAGGCTTCCTCTCCCTCTTCGTGCTCGCGGCACTGATCGTGATCGGCGTCGTCATCGGCCTGGGGATCGTCTACTACTACCCCGAGATCACGGAATTTTTGGACGGGCTCTAGGCGCCGGCCTGGACATGAGGCTCGCCGGGCGGGGGCCGCTGGGGATAATGAGGCGATGTCAGCGGCCTCAAAAGGGACCGAAAGTCCTGCAAATGCGGGAGATCCGGCGCTGCTCGAGGCGCTTTCTGAAGCGGTCGAGTCCGGTGCTGGGCTGCCTGCCGTCGCGCGCGCTGCTGCGCGTTTGCTTGACGCCAGCGTCGCCCTGATCGACCGCTCCAGTGCGGTGCTGGCCGTCGCCGGCGCGTCCCCCGACCAGGAGCAGAAGCTGCTCTCGGGCGGGGAGGGGGTGACCTCGGTTGAGCTGCGGGTTGCCGACAGCGCTGTCGGTGAGCTGCGCTACCGGGCGAAGGCGCCGCCGGCGCCGGGGATCGCGCGGATGGTGACGACGCTGCTGGCGCTGGAGCTGGAGCGCTCGCGCTCGCCGGAGTGGGAGAGCGAGGAGGTGGCCAGCGTCTTCGTCGCCGCCGTGCTGGCGCGTGAGGTGACCGATCGCGGCGACATCGTCGCCCGCGGCGCCGAGCTCGGCGCCGACCTCGACCGCGGCGCCGGCGTGCTGGTCCTGCGGGCGGCGCCGCGCGCGGCGCAGACGGGGGAGTGGCGCGAACGGGTGCTGACCCTGGCATTGCGGGCGCTGCGCGCGCTCGCGCCCGGCTCGCTGGCCACCACCAGCGGCGGTGAGGTCGCGGCTGAAGTCTCGGTGATCGTTCCCGCCGAGGACGACGAGCGCCTGGCCCGCGCCGCCGCCGGCCTCGCCCGCGAGCTCGACGACAGCCTCGCCGGCTTCCACCTCACCACCGGCCGCAGCCGCCGTTGCGCCGACCCGGTCGACCTCTACCGCGCCGGCAGCGAGGCCCGGCTCGCGGTCAACGTCGGTGAGGCCGAGGGGCACGCGGTGCTGGCCTTCGAGGACACCGGCGCCTACCGTCTGCTGCTGCCGGCGATGAGCGAGGACCCGGGCGAGCTCGAACGCTTCTACGCGGAGACGATCCAGCCCCTGGCCGAGTACGACGATCAGTACGAGACCGAGCTGGTCACAACCGTCGAGGCCTACCTCGACAACGACGGCAACGTCGCCGCCACCGCCAAACAGCTCTTCACCCACCGCCACACCATCCGCTACCGCCTCGAGCGCGTGAAGGAGCTCTGCGGCCACGACGTCTCCGCCACCGAGGGCCGCGAGAAGCTCGGCCTCGGCCTCAAGGCGATGCGCGTCCTCGGCATCGCCTCTCCGCGGGGCCCGGCGATGGAGCCCGGCGCCAAGGGCGGCAAGGTGCCAAGGACCGCGGCGGAGGAGTAGCGACGGCCTAAGCTGTAGCCGACTTTGGGGAGTCGGCTAATGGCAAGCCCCTGGCCTTTGGAGCCAGTTATCCCGGTTCGAGTCCGGGCTCCCCAGTCAGCCGCGGCACTCCATCGAGTCCTGCCTTTTCCGGGCATACGCCGCAAAAGGTAGGACTCAGTCTCGAAGCGTCCGCGTAACGACTTAGGCTGGTCTTTATGGAGATTGGTGGAGCTTCGATGGACCCGGAGGTTCGGGAAGGGCTGGAGCGCAGCTGGAAGGCGCTGATGTTCATCGGGATCTTCGCGATCGTGATCGGGTGCATCGCGATCCTGGTGCCAGCTGTGGCTGCGGTCGGGACGGCGATCTTCATCGGGTGGATCCTGTTGATCGTCGGTGGGTTCTTGGTCGCTGCTGCCTTCTCGGCGCACTCGATCGGGACGGTGCTGCTGCGCTTGGTCTGGGCGATCCTGACGGTGGTCGTCGGGGTCTGGCTGATCGTCGAGCCGCACAACGGCACGCTGACGCTGACCCTGGTCCTCGGCATCTACTTCCTCTTCATGGGCATCACCCGAATCGCTGTCGCCTTCGCCGCCCGCGGCCAGCAGGGTGCCGGCCTGGTCGGCCTCAGCGGCTTCGCCGGCCTCCTGATCGGCATCCTCGTCCTCGCCAAGTTCCCCTCAAGCGCCGACTGGGCAATCGGCCTGCTGGTTGGCATTGACCTGATCTTCGCCGGCTGGACCCTCACCTCCGTGGCATTGGTGGGGAAAGACCTCGCCCGCGCCCAGGGCGCCTGAGCCTTCGCATCCCGGCGTCCTCGGTCGCTCGCGTGCAGAGCACGCCACGCTCCCTGCGTCCTTGGCCTGCTCGGTTCAGACGCCCCGGGGGTACAGTGCGGGGGTGAGCTCGCCCCTGGTTCTCGTCATGGCGGCGGGCGAGGGCACCCGCATGCGCTCGTCCACGCCGAAGATGCTGCATTCCGTCTGCGGCCAGCCGATGGTCGCCTGGCCGATCCTTGCTGCGCGCGAGGCCGGGGCTGACCGGGTCGCGGTGATCGTCTCTCCCGGCCGGGACATCTCCGCTGCGCTGCCCGAGAGCACCGAGACGGTTGTGCAGCCGCAGTCCGACGGCACCGGCGGCGCCATCCGGGCCGCCCGTGAGCTGATCGCTGCGAGCGAGACGGTGCTCGTGCTCTCCGGCGACGTCCCCCTGATCGGGACCGACACGATCGCGGCGCTGCTCGCTGCCCACGACGCCTCACCTGCGGCGGCGACGATGCTGACGATCGAACTTGAGGACGCCGCCGCCTACGGTCGTGTCCTCCGCACGGCCGACGGCGACGTCGAGCGCGTTGTCGAGGCCAAAGCCGCCGGCGATGCCAGCGCTGACCAGCTGGCGATCAACGAGATCAACGCCGGCACCTACATCTTCGACGCGGCTCCGCTGGTCGCTGCCCTCGACGATCTCTCTAACGACAACGCCCAGGGCGAGTACTACCTGCCCGACGTCTTCCCGGCGCTGCGCGCGGCCGGCCACACCGTCGCCGCCCACCTCGCCGACGACCTCGCGGTGACGATGGGCGTCAACAACCGCGCAGACCTCGCCGCAGTTGAGGCCGAGGCTCGCCGCCGCATCCTTACCGCCCACATGCTCGGCGGCGTCACCGTTGTCGACCCGGCCGCGACCTGGATCGACGCCGGGGTCGAGATCGGCGCCGACGCCCGGATCGAGCCCGGAACCAGCCTGCGCGGCGCCACCAGCATCGGCGCCGGCGCCGTCGTCGGCCCGCTCTCGACCGTCGTCGACAGCGTCATCGGCGCCGAGGCCAACGTCGTCCAGTCCCACCTCGTCCAGTGCGCCGTCGGCGACGGCTGCGCGGTCGGCCCCTTCGCCTACCTGCGCCCCGACGCCGACCTCGGTGCCGCCGCCAAGGCCGGCGCCTTCGTCGAGATCAAGAACTCCCAGATCGGCGAGGGGGCGAAGGTCCCGCACCTCTCCTACGTCGGCGACGCCGACGTCGGCCCCGGCAGCAACCTCGGCGCCGGCACGATCACCGCCAACTACGACGGATTCCGCAAGCACCGGACGACGATCGGCCGTGACGTCCGCATCGGCGTTGACACGATGTTGATCGCGCCGGTAGAAGTCGGGGACTCCGCCTACACTGGCGCCGGCGCCGTGATCAAGGACGACGTGCCCGAGGGGGCTCTCGGCGTCAGTGAGAACGGCCAGAGGAACATCGACGGATACGCCGCCGAGAAGGCAGCGAAGATGCGAGAGGACAAGACCCCGTGAGCACGATCGAGGAGCGCCCCCAGGTCGGGACCGGCATGGAGCACGACTACAGAAAACGGATGATGGTCTTCGGCGGCCGCAGCTCCATGGACCTCGCCGCCAAGATCGCCGGCAAGCTTGACCTCGATCTCGGCCAGGCGACCCTGAAGACCTTCGCCGACGGCGAGGTCTACTGCCGCTACGAGGAGTCGATCCGCGGCGCCGACGTCTTCATCGTCCAGTCGACCTGCGCCAACGAGCAGAGCGGGATGACCCCGAACGACTCGCTGGTCGAGCTCTTGACGATGATCGACGCCGCCCAGGGCGCCTCCGCGCACCGGATCATCGCCGTCATGCCCTGGTACGGGTACGCGCGCCAGGACAAGAAGTCCGCCCCGCGCGAGCCGATTACCGCCCGCATCGTCGCCAAGTGCCTGGAGGGCGTCGGCACCGACCGGGTGCTGACGATGGACCTCCACGCCGGTCAGGTCCAGGGCTTCTTCCACGTCCCGGTCGACCACATGACCGCGATGCCGATGCTGACCCAGTGGTTCATCGACCAGGAACTGCAGGAGGAGCTTGTAATCGTCTCCCCCGACGCCGGCCGGGTGAAGACGGCGCGCAACTTCGCCCGCCGGATCGGCACCCAGTGGGCAGTGATGGAGAAGGAGCGCCCGGCCCAGGCCGTGGCCGAGATCGGCTACGTGGTCGGTGACGTCAAGGGCAAGACCGCGGTCCTGGTCGACGACATGATCGCCACCGCGGGCACCCTCTGTGCCGCCGCGCAGACGGTGATCGACGAGGGCGCCGCCCGGGTGATTGCCTGCGCCACCCACGGCGTCTTCTCCGGCCCGGCCTTCGAACGGCTGGAAAACTCGGCGATCGAGCAGATCGTCGTCACCGACACGATGCCGCTGCGGCCCGGGGCGCCGGACAACATCACCGTGCTCTCCACCGCCAGCACCTTCGCCGACTCGATCCGCCGCATCTTCACCGATGACTCGGTGAGCGAGATCTTCGCCGGCGAGAACCAGCTGTTCTAGGACGCCGGCTCTGACCACCGAGGCGGCAAGCCGGTTGCGCCTGGTCGGCCACAAGGGGGCCGACGCGATCGCGCCCGGGAACACGGTCGAGAGCTTCGCCGCCGCGGTCGAGGTCGGCGTCGACACGATCGAGCTCGACGTGCTCTGGCTGCCCGACGCGCACTTGCCGATGGAGGAGCGGGCGCCGCTGGTCGTCGCCCACGACTGGGAGGACGCCAAGCGCCGCACCCCGCTGCGGCTGACCGAGGCGCTCGACGCCTTCCTCGAGCCGCCGCTCGACAAGGTCGAGATCGACCTCGACGTGAAGCTGCCGGGGCGCGAGGAGGAGCTGGTCGAGGCGCTGCGCGAGCGCGACCTGATCGGCCGGGCGATGATCTCGACGATGGAGATGCACACGCTGCGCCGGGTCCTCGAACTCGAACCGGAGCTGCGGCGCGGCTGGACCTATCCCAAAGTCACCAAGGACTGGTCCTCAAAGCGCTGGGCGAAGGCGCCGATGGCTGCGGCCCTGGTGGCGATGCGCCAGCGTCTACCCGGGCTCGCCGCCCAGAAGCTGCCCCAGTTCGGGGTCTTCGCGATGTGGGTCTACCACCCGTTGATCACGCCGCGGCTGGCCCGGATCTGCAAGCTCGCGGGCGTCGAGCTGATCGCCTGGACGGTCGATGACGAGGCGCGGATGCGGAAGCTCGTTGACTACGGCGTCGACGGACTCTGCTCCAACGACCCGCGCCTCTTCGCCGCCCTGCCTACTCGCTGACGTCGCGGCGGCAGACGAGCGCGGTCCCGATCGTGACCAGGCCGAGCACCCAGGCCGAGAGGACCAGGCCGCCAGCGATCTGGCCGAGGTTGTCGCCTTCGGTGCCGTGCAGCGAGCCGATCGCCTGGGCCGGGAAGTAGTCGCCAATCGACCCCGGCAGCAGTTCCGGCAGCGGCGAGAGGATGAAGAAGAAGGCGATCGCGGCGAGGATCGCGCCGACCTGGTTGCGGACGATCGTCCCGACCCCGTACCCGAAGGCGCAGATCAGCCCCAGGGAGACGACGACGCCGGCGTAGACCGAGGCGATGTCGCCGGCCGCGGGCAGGCTGCCTTCGCGGCTCTCGAGCAGCGGCAGCGCCAGGCCCCCGTTGACCAGGACAAAGGCGAGGCCGGCCAGGAGCCCGACGCCCAGCGCCACCGCGAGCTTCGCCATCAGCACCGGCCAGCGCCGCGGCGTGACCAGGAAGGTGGAGCTGGCGGTGCCATGGCGGAACTCGGTGGTGACGATCAGGACCCCGAGCACGAGCGAGAGCACCAGCAGCAGCCCGGTCCCGGTCTCGACCTGTTCCAGGCTGCCGATCTCATCCAGCGGCGCCAGGCCGACGTAGAGACCGGCGAAGAGCGCCTCGGCGAGCAGCCCGATCCCCAGCATCGTCCAGGTGGTCCGCACCGACCAGAGCTTGATCCACTCGCTGCGCAGGAGGTTCACGCTGCCCCCTCGCCCGGGTCGGCGTCGCCGTCCTCGCCCATCACCTCGAGGAAGCGCTCCTCCAGGCTCGAGCGCTGCGGCGCCAGCTCGTGCAGGGCGACGCCAAGCCGCAGGGCGGTCTCGCCGATCCGCTCGCCGGCGAGGCCGGAGACCAGCAGCGCCCCGTCCTCGTCGCGGCTGACGTTGCCTCCCGCCTCGGCCAACCCCGTGGCTAGCTCGTCGAGCCGCGCCGCCCGCACCCGCACGCTGCCCGTGCTGGTGCCGGCGGCGGTGAACTCGGCCAGGGTCGTCTGCGAGACCAGCTTCCCGGAGCGGATCAGGATCAGGTCCTCGGCGGTCTGGGAGACCTCGGAGAGGACGTGGCTGGAGACGAGGACCGTGCGGCCCTCGGCGGCCTGGGCCCGCAGCATGTCGCGCAGCCACCGCATCCCCTGCGGGTCGAGGCCGTTGGCGGGCTCGTCGAGGATGAGGATGCGCGGGTCGCCGAGCAGCGCCGCCGCCAGGGCCAGGCGCTGGCGCATCCCCAGCGAGTAGCCCTTGACGCGGCGCCCGGCGGCGCCCTCGAGCTCGACCAGCGCCAGCACCTCCTCGACCCGGGAGCGGGGGATCCGCGCCGCGCTGGCGAGGGTCCGCAGGTGGCCGCGGCCGCTGCGGCCGGGGTGGAAGGCCGTCGCCTCCAGCGCCGCCCCGATCGTCCGCAGCGGGTCGCTCATCTGCGCCGGCGGCTGCCCGTCGACCAGCGCCTCGCCCCGAGTCGGCCGCAGCAGCCCGAGCAGCGCTCGCATCGTCGTCGTCTTCCCGGCGCCGTTGGGACCGAGGAAGCCGGTGACCCGGCCGGCCCCGACCTCGAAGGAGACGTCGTCGACGGCGAGCGTCCCGCCGTAGCGCTTGGTCAGATTGCGAACCTCGAGCTCAGCCACGGTCGCTGACCGTAGCCGGTTCGCACTTCCTCCCGCATACCGGGAAGAAGTGCGAACTCGGCGCCTAGACCGTGCCGGGGGTCGCGGTCGGCGGCGCGTTGCGGCCGCCCTTCTTGGTCTTCACCGCCGACTCCATCTCCTCGGCGGTGAAGCCGCCGACCGCTTCGTTCTCGACCGCGTAGCGGTAGAGCGCGACCCCGAAGATCCCGCTCAGCGCCTTCGAGATCAGCATCGCGATCGCGATCACCAGGGCGCCGATCACGACCAGGAGGGCGCCGAGGAAGGAGGCCGAGGACCAGAGCAGCACTCCGGCGACGATCAGGACCGCCGCTGGCAGCACGCCGAGCAGGAAGATCGCCCCGCCGATTGCGATGTTGCCGGTGATCTGCTGGCCCCAGCGCTCGCGGAAGATCGATGCGGAGCGCTTCAGGGTCCCGACCGCGCCGGTGCCCTCGATCGCGATCACCGGCACCGCCAGGAAGGTGACCAGGGACCAGGCCATGCCGACCAGGCGGGCGGCGATCTGGCCGAAGATCCCACCTTGGTTCTCCAGCACGCCCATGAAGACGCTGATCGCGGTCGAGATCGCCGCCCAGCCGCAGATCTGGCTGAAGCGCGAGCGCGCCACCGCGAGCCCGTCGGCGACCGTCGCCTCCTGGCCCTGGAAGATGAGGTTGGCGGCGGCGGCGAGGCCGACGCTGAAGTAGACGCCGACGACGCTGAGCACGTAGATCCCGATCACCAGCAGCGGGATCGCGCCGGCGAGGCTGTCCTGGTCGAGCAGGTAGAGGCCGGGGCCGAAGGTGACGATCGCCAGCAGCGTCGTCGCCACCGCGCCGTAGAGCGGGAACCGGACCAGCTCCCGGTGTTCCCTCAGGAGCGCCCAGCTTTTCTTCGTCAGTGCCCAACCGCGTCGGAACCTACCCATCGTCTCGCCTCGATTCGGTCGCGTTTCAGCTGGTCTCGGCCAGCCCGGGGGTCCGCTTGACTCCTCTTTCCTCGAAGTACTCCCATTCCTGCTGGCCGAGCTCGGTCGCCGGCGGGTCCGCGTAGACCCACTCGCGAAAGATCTGGTGCCAGTTGCGTTTCGCGCGCAGCTGGCCGAGCACGGCGACGACGCCGATTTCCATCCGCCGCCCCATCAGCTCCTCGGCCGGGATCGACTCGCGCCGCATCAGGTCGAAGTACTCCGAGCGCGGGTCGTTGGTCGACTCGATGATCTTCATCACCCGCCGCGGGGTGATTTCGATCTCGCGATCCTCGATGTACCAGCCGCCGACCGCGCCCATGTGCTCCATCAGCCGCTCGGCGTCGAGCTTGGAGGGCTTCTTGACGAAGCCGAGGTCGTGCAGCGCCTGGCGGAAGGCCTCGGGGTCGTCGCGCGAGGCGGCGTCGAAGGCGCGCTGCTCGAGCTGGATCTGCTCGCGGTCGAGCTTCTTCGTCATCCCGAAATCCAGGAAGGCGACGCGGCCGTCCTCCATCAGGATGTAGTTGCCGGGGTGGGGGTCGGCGTTGAAGTGCTGCAGGTTGAACATCGAGCCGATGCTGCCGCGGAAGACGATCTCGCCGAAGCGGCTGCGCTGCTCGTGCGGGAGCTCCTTGATCTGCTCGAAGTTCATCCCGCTGACCAGCTCGGTGACCAGCACCCGCCGGCGCGAGAGCCGGGTGACGACTTCCGGCACGTAGATAAAGGGGTGGTCGCGGTAGGCGCGGGCGAAGGAGCGCTGGTTCTGCGCCTCGTACTCGTAGTCGAGCTCCTCCATCACCCGCTCGCGGATCTCCTCGGCGATCGCCTTCGCGTCGAGGCCGGGGGCCAGGGCGCGGGCAAGGCGGACGATCGTGCCGGCGTTGCGCAGGTCTGCCTCGAGCGCGTCGGCGATTCCCGGGTACTGGATCTTGACCGCGACCTCGCGCCCGTCGAGCAGCTCGCCCCGGTGGACCTGGCCGATCGAGGCGGCGGCGAAGGCCTCGGTCTCGATCTCGGCGAACAGCTCCGAGAGCGGCTCGCCGTCGTACTCTTCTTCGAGCACCTTGACCACCTTCTCCCACGGCATCGCCGGGGCGTCGGTACGCAGTTTCGCCAGCTGCTCCTGGTAGATGTCGCGGTACTCATCGGGGATGAACTCGGTGTCGATGAAGGAGGCGAACTGCCCGAGCTTCATCGCCGCGCCCTTCATCTGGCCGAGGGCGCCGACCATCTTCATCGCCGTCTCCAGGTGGCGCTGCTCCAGCCGCTCCTTGCTGTCCTCCTCGGAGCGACCCACGTTGGTCGCCTTGGTGCCGGCGTAGCGGGCGCCCTGGACCCCGACGATCGAGCCGAGCTTGGCCGAGCGCCGGACCCGGCCCTTGGGGATCTTGTTTTCGTCAGACACGGTCGAAGGGTCGCATAGGGGACGGAAGGGTGGCACGAGGTCGCCGTTCGCGGTCGTTCTCTATCCTCTCCCGTCCGATGGCCAGTGCCCGTTCAACCCTGAAGGTCTCCCCGCGCACCGATTTCGGCTCGCGCGCCTCGCGCCGCATGCGCGGTGAGGGCCTGGTTCCCGGCGTCGTCTACTCCGGCGGCTCGGAGGCGAAGGCCTTCCAGGTCTCCGAACGAGAGGTGCGCACGCTGATCGCCGAGGGTGCCGCTCTCTTCGACCTCGAGATCGAGGGCGGCAAAGCCGTCCCGGTCGTGGTCAAGGAGCAGCAGCTGCACCCGGTGCGCGGCAGCCTTTCGCACATCGATCTGCAGGAGGTGAAGCTCGACGAGGCGATCCAGGCTGAGGTCGCGATCGAGCTCGAGGGCACCGAGACCTCACCCGGCGTCAAGGGCGGCGGCGTGCTCGAGCACGTGACCCGCGAGATCACCGTCGAAGCGCTGCCGACCGAGATCCCCGACCGACTCGTCCTCGACGTCTCGGCGATGGAGATCAACGACACCCTTCAGCTTTCCGCCGTTCCCGCTCCCGACGGCGTCACCTTCGTCGCTGAGGACCTGGAGGAGGTCACGATCGTGACCCTCTCGCCGCCGCGCGTCGAAGAGGTCGCCGAGCCCGAGGTCGAGGAGGAGGCCGAGCTGGTCGGCGAGGGCGAGGGCGAGGCCGCCGAGGGCGAGGGCGACTCCGCCGACGGCGGCGACTCGGGCGACTCCGAGGGCTAGAGCGTGTCGCTGTTCCGCCGCCGTCGCGAGGAGGGCGGCGACGGGGACCGCATCCTCATCGTCGGGCTGGGAAACCCCGGACCCGAGTACGCCGGGACCCGGCACAACGTCGGCTTTTTGGTCGCCGCCGAGCTGGCGCAGCGCTGGGACCTGGGCAAGGCGCGGGACAAGTTCCGCGGCCGCCTCGCCGAAGGCCGGACCGGCCCCGGCGGCCCGCGGGTCGCGATCCTGCAGCCGCTGACCTTCATGAACGAATCCGGCAGCTCTGCCGGGCCGGCGCGCGGCTCGCTGAGGGTGCCGCTGGAGCGGACGATCGCCTTGCACGACGAGATCGACCTCCCGTTCGGCGAGATCCAGGTCCGCCAGGGCGGCGGCCTCGCCGGCCACAACGGCCTCAAGAGCCTCAAGCGCGGCTTCGGCGACCCCGAGTTCTGGCGGGTGCGGGTGGGGGTGGGGCGGCCCGACTCGACCGACCCGGAGATCGTCTCCGCCTACGTGCTCGGCAAGTTCCGCGAGCCCAAGGCGGAGGTCGAGGAGCTGGTCGCCCGCGCCGCCGAGGAGACCGAGCGCTTGGTCGACCGGCTAGGTTCCGAGTCGTGAGCACCGAGACGCTGACCAGCTACTCCGTCGACGAGCAGGGCGTGGCCCTGATCCGGCTCGAACGGCCGGACGCGCGCAACGCGCTCAACACCCAGATGCTGGCCGAGCTGCTCGAGCACCTTGGCGTCGCCCGCGGCGACGACGCCGTGCGGGTGTTGGTCTTCAGCTCCGCCGACCAGCTTGGCCTCTCGGCCGGCGCCGACGTCCGCGAGCGGCTCGACGACGAGGCCAAAGTCGCCCGCATGCAGCTCTTCTCCGACCTCTACGACCAGATCGTCGCCTTCCCGAAGCCGACGATCGCCGCTTGCCACGGCGACGTCGTCGGCGGCGGGGCCGAGATAGCGGTCGCCTGCGACATGCGAGTTGGCGGCTCCAACCTGCGGATGCGCTTCCCCGGCGCCGCCCTCGGCGCCCCGGTCGGCCCGGCCCGGCTGGTCACCCTCTGCGGACTTGCCGCCGCCAAGTACCTGCTGCTCAGCTCCCGCACCATCGGCGCCGACGAGGCGCTGCGGATCGGGCTCGTCAACCGCGTCGCCCCCGCCGCCGCCACCGAGACCTCGGCCCTGGAGCTCGCCGCCGGCGTCGCCGCTCACCCGCCCGAGGCGGTCGCCCAGCTGAAGCGGATGCTGCATGAGTGGGACGACATCGAGGGCCGCTCGGCGCTCGAGGGCAAAGGGCAAGTTGAGTGGGTCCGCACCGGCCCCGGCCTTCCCCAGCCCGACTGAGGCCGTCTCCTAGAATCGAGCGCCGCGCGCCGGATCGGACGATCCGGGCGTTTCTGCTGCCTTGAGCCTTCGCCCACTCATAGAGATCGCCGCCGAGAACGAGCGCGTACACGCGCTCGCCGGCCGCGTGCGCGAGGCCGCCGGCGGGGGGGAGGCGGTGACGGTCCGCACCTCGGCGATGCTGCGGCCGCTGTTGCTGGCGGCACTGCTCGAGGACGACCGCGGCCTGGCCGGGCGCCCGGCGCTCCTGGTCGCCGCCGACGACCGCTCCGCCCGCGACCTCGCCGCCGACCTGCACGCCTACCTGGCCCCGCGCCGGGTCCGCCTCTATCCCTCGCGCGGGACCGGCTACGCCTCGCACATCACGCCGCCGCCGCACCTGGTCGGGCTGCGGATCGACGCCCTCGACGCGCTCGGCGCCGAGCCCGACGCGGTTGTCGTCGCCAGCGCCACCGCGCTGGCCGAGGCCGTCCCCGACTCTTCCCTGCGGCCGGCCGGGTTCGCGATCGCCAAGGGCGAGGAGGTCGATCTCGGCACCGTCGCCGAGGACCTCGTCGGCGCCGGTTACGAACGGGTCGAGCAGGTGGAGGAGCGCGGCCAGTTCGCGGTCCGCGGCGGCATCCTCGACGTCTTCCCGGCAACCGAGGAGCGGGCGGTGCGGATCGAGCTGTTCGGCGACGAGATCGACTCGATGCGCTGGTTCTCGACCTTCACCCAGCGCTCGCTCGGCGAGGCCGAGCGGGTCGAGCTGGCGCCGGCCGCCGAGCTCGACGCCGAGCACCGCGAGCTCGCCGAGCTGGCGGCGCTGGAGGCGGCCGAGGAGGGCGAGCGTCCCTCCAACCTGGCTGAGCTGCTGCCGCTGGAGCACTTCCGGGCGCCGCTCGAGCTCGTCCCCGAGGCCGCCGCGGTCGTCCTCACCGCCTCGGAGGAGATCGAGCCGGCGCTGCGCGACCACTGGGAGGATGTGACCACGGCGATGCACGCCGACGACGCCCAGCACCTCTACGTCGACGTCGCCGCGCCGCTGGCCGAGCGCGCGGCGCTCTCCCTGACCGGGGCCGGTGAGGACGACGAGGACGCCTTCCGCGCCGCCCGCGCCGAGTCGCCCGCGCGCAGCGTCAAGGAGGCGGAGGCCGAGTTGGAGAAACTGGTCCGCTCCGGCTACCGCACGGTCGTCGCCTTCGACAACCGCGGCGAGGCCGAGCGCACCCGCTACGGGCTCGACCGTCTCGACGCTCGCCTGCTCGAAGGCGGCCGGATCTCGCCCGACCCGGGTCTCGCCTTTGCCGAGGCGCGCCTGCGCGAGGGCTTCGTCAGCCCGGAGCTGAAACTCGCCGTCTACCCCTTCCGCCGCCTCGTCCACCGCCGCCGCGCCGAGGAGCCGTCGCCGGCCGCCGGCCGCGGCCGCCTCGCCTTCAGCGAACTGCGGGTCGGCGACTACGTCGTCCACGAGGACCACGGCGTCGCCCGCTTCGCCGGCTTCGAGACCCGCGACGTCGGCGGGGTCACCCGCGACTACCTCTACCTCGAATACAAAGGCGAGGACCGCGTCTTCGTCCCCACCGACCAGCTGGCAAAGCTCTCCCGCTACGTCGGCGCCGGCGGTGAACCGACGCTCTCGGCCCTGGGCGGCAAACGCTGGCAGAACCTCAAGGCCCGCGCCCGCAAAGCCGCCGGCGCCCTGGCCGGGGAGCTGCTCAACCTGTATGCGGAGCGCCGGGCCCGCCGTGGCCACTCCTTCGGCCCGGACAACGAATGGCTGATCTCCCTAGAGGCCGCCTTCCCCTACCGCGAGACGGCCGACCAGCTGGAGGCGATCGAGGCGGTCAAGGGGGACATGGAGTCGGAGCGCCCGATGGACCGCCTGGTCTGCGGCGACGTCGGCTTCGGCAAGACCGAGGTGGCGCTGCGGGCAGCGGTCAAGTCCGCCTCCGACGGCAAGCAGGTGATGGTCCTGGTGCCGACCACGATCCTCGCCCAGCAGCACTTCGGCACCTTCCGCGAGCGCCTCGCCGACCTCCCCTTCCGGGTCGAGGGCGTCTCCCGGCTGCGACCGCCGGCCGAGGTGAAAGCGGTGCTGAAGGAGTTCGAGGAAGGCAAGGTCGACATCCTCGTCGGCACCCACCGGCTGCTCTCCCGCGACGTCCGCGCCAAGGACCTCGGCCTGGTCGTGGTTGACGAGGAGCAGCGCTTCGGGGTCAAGCAGAAGGAGCTCTTGCGCCAGCTGAAGCTGAAAGTCGACGTGCTGGCGCTCTCGGCGACGCCGATCCCGCGCACCCTGCAGATGAGCCTGGCCGGGCTGCGCGACATCTCCGTGATCGAGACCCCGCCCGAGGGCCGGCGCCCGGTCCGCACCTACGTCGGCCCCTATGACGAGGACCTGGTCCGCAAGGCGGTCCAGCGCGAGGTCGAGCGTGGCGGCCAGGCCTTCTTCCTGCACAACCGGATCGACTCGCTGGCGGAGACGGCGGAGCGGCTGCGGGCTCTGGTCCCGGGCGCGCGGGTGCTGGAAGCGCACGGGCAGATGGACGAGGGCCTGCTGGAGGAGACGATGCTCTCCTTCCTGCGGGGCGAGGCGGACTGCCTGGTGACGACGACGATCATCGAGTCCGGCCTCGACATCCCCACCGCCAACACCCTGATCGTCGAGCGCGCCGACCAGCTCGGGCTCTCCCAGGCCTACCAGATCCGCGGCCGGGTGGGACGCTCTCGCGAGCGCGCCTTCGCCTACATGCTCTACCCCTCGGCGGAGGCGCTGACCGAGGAGGCGGCGGCGCGGCTCTCGACCCTCGCCGACCACACTGAGCTTGGCTCCGGCTTCCGCATCGCGATGCGCGACCTCGACATCCGCGGCGCCGGCAACTTGCTCGGTGACGAGCAGTCGGGCCACGTCGCCGCGGTCGGGTTCGAGCTCTACTGCCAGATGATCGACGAGGCGGTGGGCGAGGCCGGCGCGGCCGAGGGTGAGGAGGAGGCGCCGGAGCCGGTCCGCCTCGACGTCCCGGTCGACGCCTACCTGCCGGCCAGCTTCGTCCCCTTCGAGGCGGCGAAGATCGACGTCCACCGCCGCATCGTCGCCGCCCGCGAGCCGGGCCAGCTGCGGGCGATCCGCGACGAGCTCTCCGACCGCTTCGGGCCGCTGCCGCAGCAGGCCGAGAACCTGCTGCGACTGCAGCAGGCGCGGATCCAGCTCGGTCTCGCCGGAGCGCGCAGCGTCGAGTTCCGCGGCGGCCGGCTCAGCGTCACCGGGGTCGAGCTCGACTCCGAGGCGGCCGGCGTCCTCGCCGAGCAGGTCGAGGGGGCGCTCTACGAATGGCGCGACCAGGTGGCGGCGGTGCGGGTCGACGGCGACCCCGAGGCGCGGCTGACGGCGGTGCTGGCGCTGGCCGAGGGCCTGCGCGAGGCGCGCCGGGCGGCCGAGGCCGCTGCCGCCTGAGCAGCCAGCGCTCGCTCCCAGACTGTCCGCGCGGGGTGATTTGACTATGCTGCCGGCTTCGTGGGAGCGAAATCGGGGAAGAGCGGCAAGGGCAGCACCCGGTCGGCAGGCGTCAAGCGTCTCTGGCTGGTCGTGTTCGCCGTCCTGCTGATCGGGCTCTTCGTCGGCTTCGCCGTCGCGCAGGGGATCGGGAAGCCGAGCGTGCCCTCCGGCGACATCGCCCTGGTCCAGAGCGTGCCCGACGATCTTGGGTCGGTCAGCAAAGAGGACTTCGACCGGGCGCTGAAGCAGCAGCTGAGCCAGGGCTCGCTGAAAAACCTGCCCAAAGCCGGGACGAAAAAATACGAAGAACTGAAGGTCAAAACGGTCGAAGAACTGCTCGACGCGATCTGGGTCCGGGGCCAGGCCGAAGAACTTGGGATCTCGGTCACCGACAAACAGATCGAAGACGAACTCGACCAGATCAAAGAACAGAACTTCCCGACCGAAAAGGCGTACCAGCAGTTCCTCAAAACGTCGCGATTCACCCAGCAGGACGTAGACGACCGGGTCGAACTACAGCTGCTCGGCAAACAGATCCAGGAAAAGGTGGAAGGTGAAGCGCCGGCGCCGAGCGACTCCCAGGTCTCCGACTACTACGAGGCCTCGAAGACGACCCAGTTCACGACCAAACCGAGCGTGGACGTCCGCCTCATCACCAACCAGGACAAAGGCGAAGTCGAAGCGGCCCAGAAAGCGCTGGAAGCTGACGCCTCGCCGGCGAGCTGGAAAAAAGTCGCCCCGAAATACTCCGAAGACACCTCGACCAGCAAAAAAGGCGGGCTGCAGGAAGGGCTGACCGAAGAACTCCTGCCGGAACCGCTGAAAAAACAGATCTTCGGCGCCAAAGTCGGTGAATTGGTCGGGCCGCTCAAATTCAGCGGCAGCTACACCCTGGTCGAAGTGGTGAAAGAAAACCCGGAAAAAGAGCAGAGCCTGGACGAAGTCCGCACCCAGATCGAATCGACGCTGGCCGGACAGGTGAAACAGGAATACTTCGGCGAATTCGTCACCGGCTACCAGAGCAGGTGGAGGTCGCGCACCATCTGCGCCTCCGGCTACACGATCGAACGCTGCTCCAACTACGTCGGCTCCGGCCATCCCGCCAGCGCTCCCGCGGCCTGCTACGAAGCGGACCCGAAAACGCCGGTGAGTGAATGCCCGGCGCCGGTCACCCAGCTTGCTCCGGCCCTGCCCGGCTCGACCACCGTGCTGAAACCGGAAGGCGAACGACTGCCGCAGCGCCCGCGTCCGGACGAACCGGACAAAAAAGCGGGTGAAGAAGGCGGCGCGACCCTTCCTGAAGGCGCTACCGCACCTGAAGGCGCGACCGCGCCCGAAGGCGCCGAAGGCGCGCCCGAAACCGCCGAACCGCCCAGCAGCGAATAGTCCGGCTCTGGCGGCGGGTCTCCCCGCCGTGCGGCTGAATAGACTGGCGCGCCCGTGAGCTCCATCGCCTCCATCCACGCGCGCCAGATCCTCGACTCGCGCGGCAACCCGACGGTCGAGGTCGAGGTCGTGCTCGAGTCCGGCGCCCGCGGCCTCGCCGCCGTCCCCTCCGGCGCCTCGACCGGGGAGTTCGAGGCGGTCGAGCTGCGCGACGGCGGCGACAGCTGGGCCGGCAAGGGCGTCTCGCGGGCCGTCGCCAACGTCAACGGCGAGATCGCCGCGGCGCTGACCGGCGCCCGCGCCGCCGAGCAGAAGGCGCTAGACGAGACGATGATCGAGCTCGACGGCACCCCAAACAAGGGCCGGCTCGGCGCCAACGCGCTGCTCGGCGTCTCCCTCGCCGCTGCGAAGGCCGCCGCGGCCGACTCCCAGCAGCCGCTCTACCGCTACCTGGCCGAGCTCTACGGCGGCGGTGAGCCGACCGTCCTGCCGGTGCCGATGATGAACGTGCTGAACGGCGGCGCCCACGCCGACAACTCGGTCGACTTCCAGGAGTTCATGGTCGTCCCGGCCGGCGCCTCCAGCTTCTCCGAGTGCCTGCGGATCGGGACCGAGGTCTTCCACGCGCTGAAGAAGTCGCTCTCGGCGCGCGGTCTCTCTACCGCCGGCGGCGACGAGGGCGGTTTCGCGCCCAACCTGGACTCCAACGAGGCGGCCCTGCAGGCGGTCCTGGAGGGCGTCGAGGGGGCCGGCTACACGCCCGGCACCGACGTCTTCATTGCCCTCGACCCGGCGACCAGCGAGATCTTCAAGGGCGGCGCCTACGTGCTCGAGCACGAGGGACGCAGCCTCTCGCCGGAGGAGATGGCCTCCTACTGGGAGGACGCCTGCTCGCGCTACCCGATCGTCTCGATCGAGGACGGCATGGACGAGGAGGACTGGGACGGCTGGAAGCTGCTGACCGAGCGTCTCGGCGAGCGCGTGCAGCTGGTTGGCGACGACCTCTTCGTCACCAATCCGGAGCGGCTGCGCCGCGGCATCGAGCTCGGCGTCGGCAACTCGATCCTGGTCAAGGTCAACCAGATCGGCACCCTGACCGAGACCCTGGAGGCGATCCGCACCGCCCGTGACGCTGGCTACACGGCGGTGATCTCACATCGCTCGGGGGAGACCGAGGACACGACGATCGCCGACCTCGCCGTCGCCACCGGAGCCGGCCAGATCAAGACCGGCGCCCCCTCGCGCTCGGACCGGGTCGCCAAGTACAACCGCCTCCTGCGGATCGAGGAGGAGCTCGGCGCTTCAGCCGAGTTCCCCGGCGTGCAGGCATTCGCCCAACGCCGCTCCTAAATGAAGGAATGCGGGGCTCGGCCGCGTAGTCCCGAGCATGGCAGCGAAACGTCGCCCGGCCGCCCGCAGACGCCGGCCGGCGGCTCGCAGCGGTGCGAGCCGGATCAAGTGGGACCGCGTCGGCAGGATCGCCCTGACCCTGGTCCTCGTCGCCGTCCTCTACTCCTACCTCAACCCGGCGATCGACTTCGTCAAGACCTACACGGCGACGACCGCGGCGAAAGCCGACCTGCACGAGCTGCAGCAGACCAACCGGCACCTGCACCGGCGGGTCCAGTCCTCCGACGACCCCAGCGTGCTCAACCACGAGGCGCGCACCCAGGGCATGGTCGCCGAAGGCGAGACGCCGATCGTCGTCCGCGGCCTCGGCGGCTAGCCCACCCCAACCCCCATCGCGGGGTTCCTTTTGGACCCATGGCGCGCATAAAGAACCACGCGGTGGCGTCCCGTGCCTAGCGTCGCCTCATACCTGCTGGGAGCCGCCCAGATCGCCCTGGTGGCGCTCTCGCTGGGTTTCACCGCTTACCGCCTTCGCGGCCGTTTCCTGCCCTCCTGGGAGGGTGCCCCCGCCCGCCTGGTGGAGGTCGTTGCTGCGATCGCCCTCCTGATCTGGCTCTCGGAGATCCTGGGGACGGTTGGGCTGCTGTACGCGGGGGCGCTGGTCCTCGTCAGCGTCGTGATCGCGGCCTCCGCCGCGGCGTTCCTCCCCGCGGGTGAGGCGAGGGCTGAGCCCCCCGCGGCACCCGCCGGCCGGGACGTGTGGTCCCTCGTCGTCATGGTCGGCGTTGTCGCCCTGGTCGTCGGCCACTGGGCGGTGACGACCAAGCACGCGCTCGACCGGGGGATCTTCAACTTCGACTCGCTCTGGTACCACCAGCCGTTCGCGGCCGACATCTTCCAGTCGCACTCGACGACCGGGATGCTCCACGTCGAGACGGTCTTCACCAACTGGTTCTACCCGCAGAACTCCGAGCTCCTGCACGCGGTTGGGATGGTGCTGACGGGCCGCGACACCCTCTCGCTGTTCGTCAACCTCGGCTGGCTCGGGATCGCCTTCCTCGCCGCTTGGTGCATCGGCCGCCCCTACGGCCGCGGCCCGCTCACCGTCACCGCCGCCGCGATCCTGCTCGAGTGCCACACCCTGGTCGTGAGGGACCCCGGGGCGGCCAAGAACGACCTCGCCGCCGCGGCGTTGATCCTCGCTGCGATCGCGATCCTCGTCACCGCCTGGAACGCGACCCGCCGCGGTGAGAACGCAGAAAGTCCCGGTATGCGGGAGGAAGTGCGAACTCGCGACCTGGTGGGCTGGCCGCTGGCCGCAGCTGGGGTGGCGGTGGGGCTTGCGGCGGGGACGCGGGTGACGGCGCTGCCGATGGCGGCGGCGCTGAGCTTGATGGTCCTGGTCCTCGCGCCCGCCGGGCGGCGCTGGGCGGCGGCAGCGTGGTGGTTCCTGCCGGCCTTCGCGGCTGGCGGCTACTGGTACCTGCGGAACCTGGTCGTCGCCGGCAACCCGCTGCCGGAGATCGGCAGCATCGGGCCGGTCTCCCTGCCCCATCCCGAGCGCCTGCAGGAGGGCCGGCCGGACTTCAGCATCGCCCACTACGCGACCGACACCGCCGTCTGGCGGGACTACTTCGGACCAGCCCTGCACGAGGCCTTCGGCGGCCTCTGGCCGCTGGTCCTGGCGGCCGCCCTCGGCGCCGCCCTGCTCGCCCTCTTCAAGGGAAGGGACAAGGTCCTCCGCTGGGTCGGGGCCGTTGCCCTGTTCGGGATGCTTGCCCACCTCTTCACCCCGCTCAGCGCCGCCGGCGCCGACGGCGAACCAGTCGGGTTCGGGATCAACATCCGCTACGTCGTTCCGGCGCTCCTGGCGGGGATCGTGCTGCTGCCGCTGCCCCGCTTCTTCGACGACCGCCGCCGCCAGTGGGGCCTGCTCGGCGCCCTCGTCGTCGTCCTCCTCGTCACCGACCGCCCCGACGTCCCCGCCCGCGACGCTGCCCGCCTCTTCGCGCTGCTCCTGGCCACCCTGGTCGTGCTCGTCCCGGCGGCGCTGCTGCTGGCCCGCTCGCGCGGCGCCAGCCGCGGACTCCTAGTTGGCGGCTGCGCGGCGCTTGCCCTGGCCGTCGTCGCGCTTGGCTACCCGGCCCAGCGCCACTACCTCGATGGCCGCTTCGCCAACGACGGCGCCCCGCAGGACCAGATCCCCGGCATGGACCTCGACTCCGCCTACCGCTGGGCCCGCAGCGTCGAGGACGCGCGCATTGGCCTCGCCGGGACCACCGCCGGGTTCGCCGGCTACGGCTTCTACGGCTCCGATCTCTCCAACCGGGTCCGCTACCTCGGGGCCGAGGGCCCGCACGGAGCGTTCAACGCAATCCCCGACTGCGGCGCCTTCCGCGCGGCTGTCAACGCCGCCGACCTCGATTACCTGGTCACGGCGCCCTTCCTCAACTTCCTCCACCCTGGAGAGCCGATCCCTTCGCCTGAGGCCCGCTGGCTGCGGGGTGAGGACGCGGTGGAGCCGGTCCTGCGCAGCGGCCCCGTCACCGTCTGGAGGGTCGAGGGGGAGCTTGACCCCGGTGGCTGCGACAGCGCCAACGCGCCGCTGCGCCAGGTCCCGGACACGCCGGCTGAGTAACCTCGCCGCAGTGACCTATCCGCTCGCGAACGCGCTCTTCCAGTGGGAGGACGGCTACCGCCAGATGCAGGCGCTGAGCGACCCGCGCGAGCGGCGCCTGGCCGACCGGGTGGTCGAGGCGGTGCGAGTGGAGCTGCGGCGCCGGATCGGCCCGACCTTCAGCGCCGCCGAGCTAGCCGAGCTCTACGGACGCGGCACCGACTGGTGCCTGCAGGTGGCGATCGACGTCGCTCCGGCGGCCGAGGGCGACGCCCAGTCGCTCGCCGACGCAGCCTTCTGGCTGTACCTGAGGGGCGCGGTCGATTTCGCCGGCGGCCGTCAGCTGCCGGTCTAGGGGCGCTACTCGTCGTCGTCTGAGTCGGACTCAGACTGCTGCCCACTGCCGGCAGGCTCGCCGGCGCGGCGGATCACGATCTGGTCGGCCTCGATGCGGACGGTGACGTCGCGCTTGCCGGCCCAGTGCTCGGTGTAGACGGGGTTGTCCTTGACGCTGGCGTCGAGCCAGAGCCCGTAGCCGTCGGTTTCGCCGTGGTCGAAGGTCGCCTCGATCTCTTTGCGGCGGCCGCGTCCACCACGGCGGCCGCGGCGGCGCCGGCGCCGGGGGGCCGTGCCGCTGCCCTCGCCGCGCTCCTCGTCGCCGTCAACCTCGTCCTCGTCCTCAGCTTCGGCGGCCTTCTCGTCCTCGGCGGCGGCCGCTTCGATCTCCGCTTCGATCTCGTCGCGGAGATCGATTTCGCTGGAGCCGGCGTTCTCGTCGTCGGCCGAGAGGTCGTACTGCTTGCGGAACTCCCGCAGCTCGGTCGCGCTGATTTCGAGC
Organism: Solirubrobacterales bacterium; assembly: GCA_036277915.1. GTDB lineage: Bacteria > Actinomycetota > Thermoleophilia > Solirubrobacterales > 70-9 > VAYN01. Next base: position 207,258 of record DASUMA010000006.1, on the reverse strand, counting down.
TGGTGGGCAATCCACGCATCGGTCCGGCCCTGGTGAACCCAGGCGCGGATCTGATTTAGCTGGGGCTTGAGTGAGCGTCGTGCCATCGGCGCGCGAGTCTATTCAAGGTCGGCCTCTGCTCGCAGAGAGGCCGGGCACTGCCACGACCGGTTAGGCCATCAGGAAGGCAAGCGCCTCGAACATCGCCACCACGACTACGACCACGGTGACCGTCAGGCAGACCGCCAGGACGCTGAAGCGGACCTTGCCCTCCTGCTCGGTGCGGTTGATTTTGCGCGCCCGCGAGCGGTTCGCGGCGCGGCGGCGCAGCTGCTCCCGCCGGTGGCGCTCAAGTGAAGTCTCCTGCTCGAAGGCCGTCTCGAACTGGGAGATGCTCTGTCGCATTCTCATAAGAAAAGCCCCCGAAGGAGCTGCGGGCACCGTAGCAAAGGATCTTGCAGGGCTCAGCTGCAGCTCTCGTAACGCTCACAATTTGCTCACAAGCCGCAGCCGCCCCAGAGGCCGCGCCCGGCCCGCGCTGCAGCCCTCTCCAGGCGCCCAAACCGCTCTGCAAAGCGGTCATTGGGAGGGATCGTCAGCGTTCGCGCCAGCCCCCGCCGCAGCAGCTCGGCGTTGAACATGTGGCCGTCGAGGTAGGCGTAGGCGAGCATCCTGCCGTAGACGTCGCGCCGCTCGACCCCGAAGACCAGTCGCACCCGCCGCCCTTCCAGCCGGCGGTGGGAGAAGCGCGAGGCCTGTGGCCCGAAGCACTGCACCGGCGTCCCCGGCTTAACCGTCTCCGGCGTATCGACCCCGATCAGCCGCACGTCCTCCTCACGGCCGTCGAAGCGCGCCTCGACCGTGTCGCCGTCCACGACCCGCGTCACCAGCGCCCGCACGCTGGCGGGCTCTGGCTCGTCCCAGAGCCTTTCCAGGTCCTCCCAAGGGCGCAGCAGGACGACAGCCGCGAGCAGCAGCAGAACCGCGCTGCCGAGCCCCTGTCGCCTGACGTTCATCCCCGCCCAATGGTGGGCGGGGCCAAGACTCTCCCCGCTACGGCGTGCGCCGCACGTTCGAGAGCAGCGTCTCCTTGATCTGGTCGATGATCCCCAGCGCCTCGTTCCACTCGCGCTGCCAGACGTTGCGGCCGAAGATGACGCCGGAGCCGCCCGCTTCCATCACCTCGCGGGTATTGAGCAGGACGGTGTCGTCGTCGGTCTTGGAGCCGCCGGAGAGCACGACCAGGGCACGCCCGGCCGATTCGACGCACTGGCGGATCGCCTCTGCCTGGTCGACTTCCATCTCGTTGTAGGGCGCCGGGGCGTCGGCGTCCTTCTTGGAGTCGATCTTCGGCATGTTGAGCTTGACGATGTCAGCGCCCATCTCCATCGCCATCCGCGCCGCGTAGTCGATCGCGTAGAAGGAGTTCTGGCCGCCCTTGGCCTCGACTGCTTCGCCGCGCGGGTAGGACCAGATCACCAGCGGCATCCCGAAGCGGTCGCATTCTTCGCGCACGCGGCGCAGCTGGGCGAGGTCCTCGTCCTGGCGCGGGGAGCCGACGTAGAGGGTGTAGCCGATCGCGTCGGCGCCGAGCCGGACGCCGTCCTCGACGCTCGCGTTGCAGGTCGAGAAGGCAGCGGCGGAGGAGGGGATGTCGGTCTTGCCGTTGACCTTGAGGATCAGCGGCACCCGCCCGGCGTAGTCCGGGTAGTACTTCTCCGCCATGCCGATCTGGCAGGCGAGGGCCGAGTAGCCAGCCTCGGCGGCGAGCCGGAACTGGTAGTCGGGGTCCTTGGAGGCGGGGTTCGGGAAGAAGTCCCGCGGGCCGTGCTCGATCCCCTGGTCGATCGGCAGCAGCATCAGCGTCCCGTTGCCCGGGCCGAACTCGAACAGAAGGCGGTGCAGGCGCGCTCGTTTGCCCGGGGGCAGGGTCGCAAGCAAGGATTTCTGCTCGGTCAGGCTCTTCAACTCCACGTGAATTCCTCCTCGAAGACGGGTGCCATCGCAGTATGTCATCGGAAACGGAGGCGAGGCCCCATACGTGGGGGGTATTCTCGGTGGATGAGCGAGACTGAGCTCAGCGTCATCTGCAAGAACTGCGGCTCCGAGGTCAGTCCGTACGTCACCGAGTGCCCTTACTGCGGAGCGCGCCTGCGCAAGCGCGCGCCGAAGCTGGAGCGCCGTGACGGTGGGCTCGAGCCACAGCGGCCGCGGCGCCGCCGGCGGCTGCCCCGGGTCCGGCGCCCGGACGCCCTCAGCGCCGACCGTCCCTACGCGACCCTGACCGTGATCCTCGGCTCCGCCGTGCTGCTGCTGGTGCAGAAGGTGAGCGGCGACCCGCTCGCGACCTTTGGCGGCCTCGTGATCCCGATCGAGGGCGACTGGTGGCGCTACCTGACCGCACCCTTTGCCTACGTCGACGTCGGCTACCTGTTCGTGGCCGCGGTCGGGCTGGCGATCTTCGGCACCGGGGTCGAGCGCCGCCTCGGCACCGCTCCGACCGCGCTCCTGCTCCTTGCCTGCGGCTCGCTGGGGATGCTGGCGGCGGGCGGCGTCGCCAGCGCCCAGGGGGAGGAAGTGGTGATCGCCGGCGGCAACGGGATGGCACTCGGCGCCGTCGCCGCCTGGCTGGCGCTGCGCCGGGCCGAAGCCCACGGCGCGATCGACCAGGAGTACGACGTGATCGGCGTCGCGGTTGCCGCGGTGGTCCTGATCGCCCTGCCGCTCTTCGCCCCGACCGCGAGCCTGGTCGCCGGCCTGGTCGGCGGTGCGGTCGGGGGCCTGGCTGGGCTGGCCGCTTCGGCCATGCACTCCGGCGAGCGGTAACCCCGCCCAGGGCGACCGTCTAGGCTGCGCCGGTGCCGGACGAGAAGCAGCTAGAGGCCGCGATCGAGCGGCTGCTCGACCCGGAGCGGTTCTCCGCCGCCGAGCGAGTCGTCGCCCAGGCGGCGCCGCAGCTGCAGAAGGTGCTTGCCGCCGCCCTCTCCGAGGGTGGCTGGTTCGGCGAGCCGCACGAGGCAGAGACGCTGAAGGCTGCCACCGCCCCGGACCCTGACGAGCGCATCGCCGCCGTCCGCTCCCTGCTCGCCGAGGAGGCGCGGATGGGAATGATGGTTGGCGTCGCCGTCGGCTGGGCACTGCGAGAAGAGATGAGCGAAACCCCCGATTCGAAAGAAGAGAGCTGAAGATGGAGATCAAGTTCCACGGCCACTCGTGCTTCGAGCTGAGCGACGGCGAGACCACCGTTCTCATCGACCCCTTCCTGAAGCCGAACAACCCGTCCGCGGTCCACACCGCCGACGAGGTCAACCCGACCCACATCACGATCACCCACGGTCACGCCGACCACATGGCCGACGCGCTGCCGGTGGCGAAGCGGACCGGCGCCCACTGCGTCGCCGTGGTCGAGCTCGCGGAATGGCTGAAGGGCAACGGGATCGAGGAGGTCAGCGACCCCAACCTCGGCGGCCGCGTCAAGTTCGAGTGGGGCTCGATCGGCCTCGTCCCCGCCTGGCACACCAGCACCCTGCCCGGCTCGGCCGAGGCGCCGTTCAGCGCCGAGCACGGCGTCCCGATCGGCACCGCCGCCGGAGTCGTCGTCGAGCTTGGCGGCAAGAAGGTCTACCACGCCGGCGACACCTGCCTGTTCAGCGACATGAAGCTGGTCGCCGACCGCGGTGAGGTCGACGTCTTCATCGTCCCGATCGGCGACCACTACACGATGGACCGCCACGACGCCGCTGTTGCCTGCGAGCTAGTCGCGGCGAAGACGGTGATCCCGATGCACTACGACACCTTCCCGCCGATCGAGACCGACGCCGAGGCGTTCAAAGCCGACGTCGAGTCCCGCACGGCCTCCAAGGTCGCGCTGCCGAAGCCGGGGGAGACGATCTCCGTCTAGAAGGAGCTAGCTGGCCGGGCCCGGAAGGGTGATCGGCGCCGGCAGGGTCGTCGGTGACGACGGTTCGGTCGGTGCCGGTACCGGAGGCGGCGATTCGGCCGGCGGTGCGGCGGCGGGCGCTTCGGCCGGCGGTGCGGGCGGGGGCGGAGGCGTTTCGCCGCCGACGGTGACGACCACCGCGCTGCCGCCGTCGTGGGCGCCCGGGGTGGACCCGGTCGACGGGGTGGCCGCGTTCAAGCCTTCCGTATCGCCGTTGCCGGCCACGACTTCTTCGTCGACGCCAGAGCCGCCGGCTTCTTCGTCGGTGCCGGTGGTCGTGGTGGCCGGTACTTCCTCGGCGGGCGTTTCCTCGGCCGCTGGCGTCGGCGCCGCGGCCGGGGCTTCGGGCGCGGCGATCTCCGCGTTCGATTTGATGACGGGCTCCGGCTGAGCAACCGCGACAACAGGGGACGCCGTCGGGATATTGAGCTGCCCGCTGATCTTGGCGGTGGGCGGTGCGACCGGGTGCGACTTGGTCTGTTCCTTGACCTCGACCGCGCCGGCGGTGAGGACGGCGGCGGTGACCACGCCGGCCACGGCCTTGGTCCCGATCGCGCCACCGATCGCCCCGATCCCGCTCGCGGCACCGCCGCCGCTGAGCGCAGCGCCGACGCCGCCGACGGCGGCGGAGCCGGCCACACCGGCACCGGCGGCTCCTGCTCCAGCCGCACCGGCCCCGCCGGCGCTGGCGCCGCCGAGACCGAGCTTGGAGAGGATGAAGCCCTTGAAGGCGATCAACGGCCCGACCGGGAAGAGCGCTGCCAGCGCCTTCTCGTTGGAGCGGACCTGGGAGCGGAAGTCGGCGCACTCGTCGCACTCGCGGACGTGGCGGCGGACCGGCGAGGAGACCTTGCGCAGGCCCTCGGCGGCTTCGGAGAGCTCCAGCCGGACCTCGCCGCAGGTCAGCAGGCGGGCCTGGCTGGCCTCGGCCAGCGAGATCCGGGCCCGCACCAGCAGCGACTTGACCGAGGGCACCGTGGTGTCCATCGCGGCGGCGATTTCCTCGTAGGAGAGGGCGTCCATCTCGCGCAGCAGCAGGGCCGAGCGCTGGGTCTCGGGAAGTTTGTTGACGTCGGAGACGATCTGCCGGAACTCCTCGCGGTTATGGACCTTCTCGGCGGTGGAGGAGGCCTCGACCGCGGGCACCATGTCCATCGATTCCTGCGCGTCAGCCGTCGGCTTGCGCAGGTGGTTGAGGCAGCGGTTGCGGGCGATCCGGTAGAGCCAGGGGCGGAGGTTGATCTCACGCTCGTCGGCGAGCATCGCCCGGTAGGCGTTGACGAAGACCTCCTGCAGCACGTCCTCGGCGTCCTCGGTGGAGCCGAGCATCTGACGGCAGAAGCCGAGCAGGCGGCCCTGGTAGCGATCGACGATGGTCTCGAACGCACCGGGGTTGCCGCTGCGGGCCATCGCGATCAGCTTCTCGTCTCCCTGCAGTTTGAGCAGCGGGGAGCGGCGGGCCAAGAGTCCGCGGCGACTGGCGTGGGTTAGTGCTGATGCCTCCAAGCTCTCCTCCAGGGAAGGCGTTTCCTTGACCTATCGACACCGTAACAAGGGTCGAGTTGCGGTCCCCGAAGATTTATTGCGGTTTTAGGCCCGGCTCCAGGGATTTTTAGGCTCCACGCCTGGCCTTTCGGAAGCGGGGCGCGACGCCCAAATGCCCGGGGCGGGACTCGAACCCGCAAGCCCCCGAAGGGGCAGCGCCTTTTAAGGGCGCCGCTTTTGCCAGTTTCGCCACCCGGGCCAGGCGATGGTAGCTCGGACTTATAGGCTCCGCCGATGCAGGAGCACGGGGGGCGGATCGTCGCGAAGGTTCTGAAGTCGAGGGGGGTCGAGACCCTCTTCACTCTCTCTGGGGGGCACCTGTTCTCCATCTACGACGGCTGCCGCGAGGAGGGGATCGGGATCCTCGACGTGCGCCACGAGCAGACCGCGGCCTTCGCCGCCGAGGGAATGGCCAAGGCGACCCGGGGGGTCGGCGTCGCGGCGCTGACCGCGGGGCCGGGGGTGACCAACGGGATGAGCGCGATCGCCGGCGCCCAGGCCAACAGCTCACCCGTCTGCGTGCTTGGCGGGCGCGCCCCGGAGATGCGCTGGGGCTCGGGCTCGCTGCAGGAGATCGACCACCTGCCCTTCGTCTCGCCGCTGGTCAAGTCGGCGGCGACGGCCAAGCAGCCGGGCGAGATCGCGGCGCTCACCGCGGCGGCACTCGACGAGGCGGCGCGGGCGCCCAGCGGTCCCACCTTCCTCGACTATCCGCTCGACGTCGTCTTCACCGAGGCTGACTTCGAGGTGCCGGCGGTCCCCCAAGCCGCGACGGCCCAGCCGGCGGCCGGGGTGGAGGAGGCGGTTGCGCTGCTGGCGGCGGCGGAGCGGCCGGCGATCATGGCCGGCACCGGCCTCTACTGGGGCCACGGCGAGGAGGAGCTGCGCGCCCTGGCCGAGGCCCTCGGCATCCCCGTCTTCCTCAACGGCCTCGGCCGCGGCTGCCTGCCCGCCGACCACGACCTCGCCTTCAGCCGCGCCCGCGGCACGGCCCTGAAGGGCGCCGACGTGGCGCTCGTCGTCGGCGTGCCGATGGACTTCCGGCTCGGCTTCGGCGGCAGCTTCGGCGAGGAGACGAAGATCGTCCGCCTCGACGTCGCCCCGAATGCGCTCAGCGCCAACCGCGCCCCCGAGGTCGACCTGGTCGGCGACGTGCGGGCGACTTTGGCGGCGCTGCGCGAGGCGGCCGGCGAGGACCCGCGGCGCACCGCCCCTTGGATCGAGCAGCTGCGCAACGTCGAGCAGGAGAAGCGCGCGGCGGAGCGCGAGGAGCTTGACGATCCGCGCTCGCCCCTGCACCCGGTGCGGGTCTACCGCGAGCTCGGCGAGGTGCTCGACCGCGACGCGATCGTCGTCGGCGACGGCGGCGACTTCGTCTCCTACGCGGGGCGCTTCATCGATACCTACCAGCCGGGATGCTGGATGGACCCGGGTCCGTTCGGGTGTCTCGGTGCCGGGCCGGGCCAGGCGATCGGCGCCAAGGTCGCCCACCCCGACCGCCAGGTCTGCCTGCTGCTCGGCGACGGCGCCTTCGGCTTCGCCGGGATGGAGTTCGACACGATGGCCCGCCACGGCCTCGGCGTCGTCGGGGTGATGGGCAACAACGGCATCTGGGCGCTCGAGCACCACCCGATGAAGTTCCTCTACGGCTACTCGGTCGCCGCTGAGCTGCAGCCGGAGACGCGCTACGACCAGCTGGTCGAGTCGCTCGGGTGCGACGGGATCCTGGTCCGCGAGCCGGGCGAGCTGAAGCCGGCGCTGGAGCGGGCGTTCTCCTCCGGTCGGCCGACGCTGGTCAACGTGCTGACCGATCCCGAGATCGCCTACCCGCGCAAATCGAACCTGGCTTAGGGCGCGCGGGGCGACTGGGCCCCAGAACGAGAATCGGCCGCCATTGCTGACGACCGATTCAAGTCGGTCCCTCAGGACGGGCAGGGGTACGTCTTCAGGGACCTTTATTTAATGGGCTCAGACGGCGGGAGGCGCCATGATGCGGCAATCGCCTAAGCCCTGTCACTAGGTGCAGACCGGGTGAACCCCAGATCTTTCCCCAGTGGGCCGATTATGCGCCTGACTGTCCGATGCGTCTAGTCGGCCCAAATCCAGCTACTGAAAAGCTGGTAGGGAGAGCATACCTAATTTTTGGGGTTCAGCAGGCGGAATAGCCCAAATGTCGGGGTGGTTAGAGCCATTGTGTCCACCCGGTACGGTGATGGTTCTTGACCGCAGGAGCCGACCAAATAGGTCAAGCCAGACTCGCCAAAATCGCCGTCCCATAAAGGATGTCGTGCTCAGAGACGGTCAGCTGCTCGAGGCCGAAGGCTCGCATCGCCTCGACCAGGATCACCACCCCGGAGACGATCGTCGGCGCCCGATCGGCGTGTAGTCCTGGGATTTGCACCCGTTTGGACAACGGGGCGGATGCGAGCTGGGAGAGCATGCGCTGGATCGAGGGGAGGAGCAGGCGGTGGCCGTGGACCCGGTTGGGGTCGTAGGGCACGAGCTCGAGCTCGATCGCCGCCAGCGAGGTCGGCGTGCCGGCGACGGCGATCCCGTCTGCGGCGGTAAGCCCCGCGGGGATGACCTCATGGATCAGGCCGCGGACGTCGGCGGCGAGGGATTCGAGCTCGACCGCGGTCGGGGGGTCGGAGGCGATGTGGCGCTCGGTGTGGCGGACGACGCCCGCTTGCAGGGAGGCGTGGAAGGCGACCTCCTCGCCCTCGCCGACGATCAGCTCGGTCGAGCCGCCGCCGATGTCGATCACCAGCGTCGGCACCGCCGGCAGCTGCTCGGAGGTGGCGCCGAGGTAGGTGGACCGTGCCTCCTCCTCGCCGTCGAGGACGCGGGCCGAGAGCGCGAATCGCTCTCGCAGCTCAGCGACGAAGGCGGAGCCGTTCTCGGCGTCGCGGACGGCACTGGTCGCGATCGCGTCGACCCGCTCGGCCCCGAGCTCCTCGATCACGCCGATGTACTCGCCGATCGCCGCGCAGGCGTCCTCGATTGCCTCAGCCGAGAGCCGGCCGGAGAGGTCGACCCCCCGGCCCAGCCGGGTCACAGTGCTGCGCCGCTCCACCGGCTCGACCCGCCGGCCGTCGACGTCGGCGACCAGCAGCCGCGCCGAGTTCGTGCCGACGTCGATCACCGCGACGCGCTTGGAGGACCCTGGCATGGGCCGGGACTCTAGAGCGAGGCGGCGCCTGCCGGCCCCAGGTTTGCGGCGGGGGCATTTGGGGCAGGATCGCTCTCGAAGTCCTGAGTAGGGACAGGGATCCGAGGAGGAGAGATGCCCGCGCACTCGCCGCTCCGCCGCACTCGCCAGTTGACCCTTGCCGTCGTTGCTCTATTCGTGGCGCTGGCGTTCACCGTCACGTCGCAGGCTGCCGCTGCGTCCCTGCGCTACGTCGCTCTCGGCGACTCCTACAGCGCTGCCTCAGGCGTGCTGCCCCCGGATCTCTCGGCCCCGCTCCAGTGCCTGCGCTCGACCCGTAACTACCCGCACGTGATCGCGAGCCGGACTGGCGCGGACCTGACCGACGTCACCTGCGGCGCGGCCGAGACCAACGACTACTTCGAACCCCAGTACCCGGGAGTGGCGCCGCAGCTTGACGCGCTCGACGCGGGCACGCAGCTGGTGACGATGACGATCGGCGGCAACGACAGCGGCGTCTTCATCAACGCGATCCTCTCCTGCGGCAGCGCCGGCCTGCTCACCCTCGGCTTCGGCCACCCCTGCGAAGACCTCTACGGCACCTCCTTCGAGGACACGATCCGGAACACCACCTACCCGGCCCTGGTCAACGCGCTCTCGGCGACCCGCGCGGCCGCGCCGAACGCCGAGGTCGCGATCCTCGGCTACCCCTGGATCATGCCCGCTACCGGCAGCTGCTTTACGAAGATGCCGGTGGCCCGCGGCGACGTCCCCTACGTGCGCCGCATCCAGGCGACGCTCAACGACGCCGTCCGCCGCGCCGCCGAGGCAACCGGGGCTACCTACGTCGACATGAACGGAGCTTCGGAAGGCCACGACGCCTGCAAGCCGATCGGCGTCCGCTGGGTCGAGCCGGTCCTCCAAGGCACCAACCCCGTGATCGTCCACCCCAACGCCCTCGGCGAGGCCGCGATGGCCACCCAGGCGATCGCCGCTCTCGGCCTGGGCTGAGCCCTAGCCCCGACCCGAGCCCTCGTCCGAGCGATCCGGACCCCACTCGCGCCAAGCCAGATAGGCGACGACAAGGATCGCAATGACCGAGATGGTCACAGCAGCCGCATTCATCCAGCCCCCTTTCCGGTCACCCCCTCCCGCTACCCCCGACCACGACCGTCAACCACCCACCCAGTGCTAGCATTCCCAATCCGCCGCGGGGTGGAGCAGCCAGGTAGCTCGTCGGGCTCATAACCCGAAGGTCGCGGGTTCGAATCCCGCCCCCGCTATTTCACGAAAGCCCCGCAAATGCGGGGTTTTCGCGTTTCTGGGGATGCAGACAAGGAAGTGCAAAATCGCGCCTGGGGCAACATGAGGTCCGGCAGACGCTCGTCCAAGCCCTTGGAACGGGCCTGCGGTCCACCTACGGTCGCGCTTCAAATGGAAATGCCCCGGCGGCGCTTGCGACGCCCCGGGGCCGGCACCGAAGACAGCGCTTCGATGCGAGAGGGACGGTACCCACCCCGGTTCGGCGGCGGGACGCTGTTCGGCGCCTGCCGGCCGAGTGCGTCGTCGTGCTGATGATGCCCGCCGACCTACGTCGCGCCATCGAGCGCTTGCGAGATGAAGCCGCCGAGCTCTACGCCGCGACCCTGCCGCGATCCGAGGACGAGCGGGAAGTCCTCAGGCGCACCACGCTCGCCGTTGAGGCCTGCGGCAAGGTCCTTCGTGAGATCGAGTGGGACCCGGAGGCGCGCTCTCATGGCTAGGCCACGCCGATACATGCGCTCCGAGGAGTTGGCGATCAGGTTCGGCCAGAACCTGCGGCGCTGCCGCCATCTCGCCGGCCTGTCTCAGGAGGAGCTTGGCGAACGCGCCGCTTTGCACCGCACCGAGATCGGGATGCTGGAGCACGGCCAACGGGTCGCGCGCATCGACACCTTGATCCGGCTCGCCGGGGCGATGGCGATTCCACCCGGCGAAATGCTGGAGGGCATTCACTGGAGCGTCGGCGATCCGAGGCGCAGAGGCTCGTTTAGCTTCACTGAGCCGGCGCGAGCGGCCGAGGGAAGGCGCCGGATGGATGGGGCGGGGATTAGGTGACCTCCAGCGCGGCCTTTCGTTGCCAGCCCACTGCGCTGTGCCGACCGAGGCCGATCGAGTTGACGGTCGAGCGCTCGACCTGTTGGACGCGCACCCCGATTTCAATAGGGATGCTTACGTCTGGGTCGGCTCCGAGCATCTTGGGGGCGGCATCTTCTGCGCCTCGGTCTATTCGGGCACCGCTGCCGATAGTCCCTATCTCTGGATCACGTTCGGCGAGGAAAGCTAGGACGGGTTTCTCGCTTGCATTTGGGTTGGTGACCCGGCGGGTGAGGACGAACCGGACGAGCCGTTCCTCGTCGCCGAATGCAACGCCAGCGATCTGGCGGCTGAGTCGCTGAGGATGCTCGCGTCGGCTAAGAGAGGGTGAGGGGGGAATTAAAGGAAAAGTCCGGCTCTCGTCCTGCCGAACGCCGGCTAGGCTCAGGGCCGGTATGCGCCGCCCCGGCACCTCCTGCCTTCGTCGTTTCTGCGGCCGCCGCCGCAACGGGGGCACGCCGCAGACCGACGTGGCCGATCGGCCGGCGCCTGACCGCATCGCCATGCGCGCCACCGCGCTCATCGACCTGGTCGAGGGGCGTTTAGAGACTGAAGTCGATGTCGTCGGCCCGGAGACGGCCTGGCCGATCGTTGGTCCGGCGCTCCTCGCCCACGCGACCTCGAGCCTGGAATCCATCGTGTTCCGCCTTCGGCCCTATGGCGCCCACAATGACTCCTCGCGACTGCTGCGGAGCCTCTACGACCACGTCGTCACCTTCGCCTGGCTGGCAGCGGACACGCCGGCTCGCCTTCCGCTGTGGCGGAAGGAGGACCTGAAGGAGCGTCTGAAGATCCACCGCGAGTTTGCAGATGCAGGTGTGCAGATGCTTCCAGACGCCGACCGCAAGCAGATGGAAAGCGCGGTTGCCGGCATCGAAGGCAACGCTCCCAACCTCGCGATCAAGGCAGCGATGGCCGACCAGTACTGGATTCCTCGCATCGGCGGCGCTCTTCGACCTGACAGCCTCAGCTCGTTCCGCGGCTTCTACACGATCCTGTTCCGCGAGCAGAGCGGCCTCGTCCACGCGACCATGCGGGGGCTGAACCACGTCACGATCGACTTGGAGCCACCCCGGAAGCGGGTCGTTCGGGAGGCGCCGCTGGGGGAGGGCAGCCCCTATGGCATGGCAACCGTCGTCTACGGCGTCGGCCTCTTGGTCGCCGCCCAAGCTCTCGACTGGCCCATCGCCGAAGAGGTCAACACGATCTTCGAGCGCTACCCGTAGCCATCAGGGCTGGGTCTTATCGTTGGGCGGCGTAAATCCAAGTTCCAATCGGGGGAGCGTCATGACGATCCAAGCGACGGCATGGGCATGGGATCAGGCCGAGCCAAAGAAGCTCGAACCGCTGGAATTGCTGGTGCTCTTGGCGCTGGCCGACGAGTCCAGCGGCGTTGCGCCCCCACCGGGGCTCGATTCTGTCTCTGAGCGGGTGCGTATTGGGCGACCCGGGCTGGACCAACTTGTCGAGAATCTGCGGATCGTAGGTCTGCTCGATGAGCAGAACCGGGTGGTGATCGCCCGCTGAGCTACGCGCGGGGCCCCGCCCTTGGACTGGGGCAACAAATGGGGCAACAAGCCCCACAGATCCCAGCCGATTCCAGCCGATCTCGATCTCGCGAAAACCGCTCCAGAACGCGCCCCACAGTGCCCAGCCGAGTCAGCGGGTCGCGCTCATAACCCGAAGGTCGCGGGTTCGAATCCCGCCCCCGCTATGGGATAAAAGGCCCGCAATTGCGGGCCTTTTATCGGGGGCCGAGACCGCATCTCGATAGCGCTGGCGGGTACCAAGCGGGTACCAATTTGACCGCCGGATCTCCTGCGTGGACTATGTCTTGGTGTCTCCCTCAGGCACGAAATGGCTGTCGTCTAGCTGTTCGCTGGCGCCATTTCTTGCTGACCTTGGGGTCCAGTCTTGAAGGTCAGTTTAGAGCTACTGATTGACCGATTAAGGAAAAAGTGGGGACCAGCGCACCAAGGAAAATCGAGAAGGTTGAGGATCTCGTCGCACTCGAGGTCCTGCTTATGAAGATGCTTGACCAAGGCCAGATCTCTGAGGCTGTCGAGTTCGCCGAAACCCTTGAAGGCGAGCAAGCGCTCGTCGCAAGGGTTCAGGCCCTGGTCTTTACCGAAGCGGGTTCTCTGGCCGGGGATGCAGCTTTCCTGCAACGCGGTGCGGAAGGCTGGCGGAAGCTAAGTGACGAGACTGACCCCACCGTCTCTTACAACCTCGCTAACGCCGAACTCGAGTTGTGGAACCTTGCCTGCAAGGGCCACAGATATGTCACTGCCTTCGAGACTGCCCACCAGCATCTTCGTAAGGCCCGAGATCTTTTTGAGCAGGTTGGGTGGGACGCGGAGTGCCCGACGAACCTGAGGGTGCAGGCGCTCACCAACCTCGGCAACAGCTTTGACAATCTCGGTCGCGAGCACGAGGCATACCGCTGCTGGAGCGAAGCGACGAGATTGGATCCCAGCTTCGGAATGGCTCATGGCAACGTCGGCGTGGCCTTGGCGCACGTCGCTGGCCTGCTCAACCAGCATGCTCCAACTGCTCGTCTTAACGCTGCCTTGGCGCTCGATAAGGCCTTGGCCGACCGTGAGCGGGTTCTGCACATTGGCGGCCCAGTTGCCCTTGAGCGCTTTGAGAAAACCCGTGCCGAGCTGCCCTCAAAGGTTTCGCCAGCCGAGCCCGCCGTTGAGGCCCCATGGGCCGATCCCTACCTCGAGTGGTGTAGGCGTAATGAGCTTTTCCTCCATCTCTCCCCGTCCTGCCAGCGCGAAGACGATGGAGATCTCGACCCTCTCTACATCAGTCGCTTCTCAAGTGGTCTCGATCCTGCGGATGAGGAGCGGGCTAAAAACGTCTTCGACGCCTTCAACGCGACCAAGCAGGACTACCTCGCTGCCCGCTACTCAACCTGGCTCGCCATCGACCCTGCGAGTCCGATCCACGCGCATTCAACTGCGGTCTCGGCCCGTGCCACTTTTCTTGACACTCTGGAGTACGGGCGCTGGGGGGTGCGCACGGGAATGGCGACGTCTGCCTTCGCCGCTGCCACCAACGTGCTCGACAAGATTGCAAACTTCGTTCATCTCTACTTCGGTACCGCCCGCCGTCACACCGATGTCTATTTCCGAAGTATCTGGTATCCGCGCAGCAAGCAAGGAAAGATGGACCAGGAGTTCGTTGAGGCCATCGAGCCTCCGCGTGGCAACCGCGGTCTCATCGCGCTCTTCGATCTCGCTTGTGAGCTCGAACGTGAGACCCGTCTAGCCGAATTCGTCAATCAGCGGCACACTGCCACCCACCGCTTCCTAGTTGTCCACGCTTTGGATCCAGCTATCAGTTCCAACGAGCGGCTTGACCGAGTGGTCTGGGGTGACTTGATTGAGGCATCGATCGAGCAACTGGCAATCACCCGCGCGGCGATCATCTACCTTGCCCGCACGATCGATATCAACGAGGCGCTGATCGCTCACAGCGATGAGCGAGAGGGCAGAGCTCGGGCGCCTCTCACCTTTCCGCGGGTCGACAGCGACCTCGCTGAGATCGATTGATTCGAGGGCGGCCTCTTTCACGCAGTGGCTAACCCACTTAAGCCGGAGAGCTGCCTAAGCTGAGAGCAGCAGATATGGCAGATGCACAGGAAATCGAGCTGGTCTTCGAGCCCCAGGACGAGGGCGGCTACCACGTCTACGCGCCCGACCTTCCCGGCCTCCACACTCAGGGCGAGGACATGGACGACGCGATGGCGAACGCCAGCGAGGCGGTCGCCCTCTATGTCGAGGGACTGCGCGAAGACGGCGAACCGCTCGACAGCGGCGTGATCCGCCGCTCGATTCCCCTGCCAGCGCGAGCCGGCGCCAGCCGGTCGTCTCCGGCGAGCGCCTGATCAAGGCGCTGCGCAAGGAGGGTGGGGAAGTCTCAGCGCCGAGGAGATGCGACGCTTGCTCGACCACCTTCGTCTGTCCCTGCTCTCAATCTCGCCGTCTTCAGCCGCCTGGAAGGTTCCCGACCCCCTACAACCCGGCGATCGTTAGACCCTCAGACAGGGACAGCTCACCCGTCCAGAGCTTTACTAAACCGGCATCGATGTCGCTTGGTTCAGGGAGGCCCCTGCACTCGAGTCGCGCATCGGATCCCGTGTGCGCGATCAGGTGATTCAGAGCGTCGAGTGCGGCACCGCGAAGCTCTGCCCTGGCACGAAAATTCAGGAGCATCCGCGAGATCTGGAAGTACTCGGTCTTCCCCTCGGTGTGGCCATAGGTCATCGACCCCCACCGCGCGAGCAGCCGTTCGACTTCAAGACGTTGTGCCCGACTGAACCTGTCGTAGTCGAAATGCGTGGGCTTCGCGCGGACGCTCCAGCCCTCCATTGCCCAATCGGGCGGCTGGTTCGGGATCTGATCCAGGCGTCTCACGAGACGGCGGTGCGCCCTTGGCGAGCCAAGTCGCGATGGCAGCTTGATCCGGTGCATCCGTCCGGAGGGGATACGGGTCCAACGTCGGTTCAATGCGGGGCGATCTGGTTTCGGCACAATTTGCAGGTAGGCGCCGAGCACTCGGTAGACGATCCATCCGGGAAGGACAACCAGCCCGACGGGACGGTCGGACTTCTTCTCCCCGGGGATGATCTCGAGGTAGGCCTCCCCACGCAGGACGAGCCGCGACGCGAGGATGTCGCAGAAGGATGAGACCAGCTCCGTAAGACCATCTCTCCATTCTTCGCCAAAAGGGTCGAGTAGACCTACGAGCCATGCAGTGAGATCCTCGGTTTCCGGAACGAGTCTTACCTCGGGGCGCACTCTGTCCGGTCCCCGCTCCCAAGTCGGAAGAATCTGCTCGGAGGCGTCGCGCAGAAAGATGAACGATTCGAAGGACCGCTGGTCCCTCGTGAGGGAGGGGAATTCAGTTACAGCCAGACTTCGACCCGCGAAACTCACTGCTCTTTTTCCTCCGGCGCATTCTCGCCCCTATAGCGCTCGGGGTCGCGAACGCCGAGGTCGAGACCCTGGGCCTCTGGCTGCTGTGCCACGTACCTGACCATGAAGACATCGGTTGGTCTGGCGCGATGAAACGACCGCGAGAACGCCCGGATGACTGCGCTCTCGTGGTCGACCTCCCCGTCAGCGAATTCATCGTCAAGACGCTCCGGATTCGGAGGATCTTCGATCAGATCCCTCACCCGCTGCCCCCATACCCCCCGCGAGGTCTCGCGTGGCCCGATCCCTAAGCGATTCGTGTGGAAGGAATGGATTGCGGCCAGGGCCCTAATTCTCTCTCCGCGGTCGGTAGTTCCCTCAAGGTAGGCGTCCCAGGAGCGCGTGCAGATCGACCACGGCTTTTCGTCTTTGCGCAGCTCGCCAAACACACATGCGTAACCGCTGATTGCCATCAGGTCCATCACCGGCTCAGTCGACCAGGTAACGCCAAAATCGTCCGCCCACCGGACCACCTCGCCCCGAAGGCGATCGGCAATAGAAAGAGTGCCGACCAGGTATGCGTTGAACAGTTGCTCGAAAGTCTCATAGTCACCATCGGCAAGCGCAGTGAAACACGCCTCTCCGGTGAACGTGACGGCTTGGCCAAGGTTGTCCGGGACATCTTCGTTTTGCGGCAAGAGCGACAGCGGCAGGATCGATTTAGCCACTCTTTGGGAGATTGCCTGCTTAAGCGCCTTGCTCCGATGCTCGATGGCTGCCCAGTCCCAATTGGGTCGGGTGTGGGAGAGGCGCCGGGGGAGATCATCGAGTTGATCGACCTGGCTGCGCCATTCGGGAATGTGTGCTGAGAGCTTCCAGGCAATCTCGATACCGCGGTTCAGCACAGAGGCGGCAGCCTCGTGGCGGCCGGAGTCGGTCAGTCGGTCTGCGGCGGAGGTTGCCCACTTTCCGAGGAACGGAACGATCTGGTTGATCTGGTCGTGCATCTCCCACTCGAGTGCATTCAGGATCCGCTCACTCGCGTACCAGCCCGGAGTGGCAACGTAGCCGCCAACGCCCACTTCGTTCTCAAAAAGCATCGATCGCGAAGTGCTCTCTGCCTGCTCTAGCACTGGCTGGGGCAGATTGAATGCGTAGGGCGTGGCCGGGTCGGTCCAATCGGCCGCCGCGATGCGCTCGGAGAGGGCGCGGAAGTTGAACGAGACAACCCGCTGGTGGAAGCCGACCTCGATAGTAAGTGCGAGGAAGGAGAGGGCATCCGTGGCGGCAGCCGGCAGGGCCGGTCGCTCTAGGCGCCCCGCGTCCGTTTGGGAAATCGCGGGGATCACACGCTCGCTCAGGCGGTTCGTCCAGCGGATCGCGCTCTTAATGTTCCAAGTGACTCCCATTTGATGCCAAGCGGAGTCGAGCGCGTGGAGGGTCAGGTAGACATCGTCATAGACATTCTGCTCGGCGCTGGTTCCTATTGCAGCGATGATGGGTCCCAGCATTAGGTCCTCGACCCAGCCGATATCCGCGACGGTGTTCGGGTCGAGGGCAGTTCCCGCCGCGGTCGCTGCGTTAACCCGCATGCTGTCGGCGAGATACCAGTTCCGGTGCTCGTACCGCTCGCCCCAGAACTTGCTGTCGGTCGGGATGTGGTTGCGAGCTCGGATATAAGACGCGAGCAGCTGCGCGATGGTGCGAACCAGAGCTCTTGAGGAACCTCCTTGAAGGTGGGACTCCCGAGTTGCGATTCGCACCAGCGTTCCCAGCGTTTGAGCAGCCCGCCCTGCAACCACGCTGCTGGCTTCCTGCGTGGTGGGGCTGTGCCAACCGCGATTAGGCGCCAGGACAGGCTTCGTCGCAACAGCGAATTCTCGTGCCAGAGACTTCCGAAGGACAGTGGGATCCGCGAGGTCGAAGGCTCGTCGGCCTAGGGCAACGAACGAGAAGATCGAGACCGTGGCTAGGAGTCCGACGAGCGGAACCGCTAACGGGTACAGGGCCCCCGCGGCTGCATGGATGGCCAGGAGGACGACTGAAAGGCCAGCGGTGACGGCGACCCACGCAACATAGGTCGATCCGATCCGGTCCTCGATGATCAGCGAGCGTAGGTCATCCGGGACGCGGACGTAGACGGCCGCGGCGATGGCGGTTACTGCGGTGAAATAGAGACCAATGAAAACGCCAGCGACGCCGGCTACGGTCTCCAGAAGCACGTCGTAGGCGCCGGGTCTCAACTGATCGACGTGAAGCGCTTCCGCGATCCCCGGCGCGGCTTGGTCTAGCTCGTGAAGCCCCGGGATCGCGATGGCGCAGAGTAGGGCGAACGCGATCGCCTGTTTGAGCAGGTAAGGGATCTGGGTCACCCCGGCCGACGTCT
Source organism: Solirubrobacterales bacterium (assembly GCA_036277915.1). GTDB lineage: Bacteria > Actinomycetota > Thermoleophilia > Solirubrobacterales > 70-9 > VAYN01. The sequence continues at coordinate 189,199 of DASUMA010000006.1, read as the reverse complement.
CGCGAGCGCTCCGTTTGCTTCGCCCAAGTAGAGCCAATCCGGCCGACTGCGCACTGACCAGCCAGTGCCGTGCATTCCAGAACCAAGGTTGGTCGCTGAATCGGGTTACTAGGAGATCAGTTGGCAGGCGGGAAAGGCGCACCAGTCAAGTATTGGACCGCGCTCAGACGACGCCCCACTTACATCGCCTCGATGGGGCAGCACGTCCGCTTGAAGCAGGCGCAGTCTTGCCACGAGATCGGGAACTGCGTCGTGACACGCCTGTCATCTAGCGGATGGTGGTCTCAGCGCCCGCCCACTCGACTAGCTGCCCTTCTGTCCGCCTCGGGGCGCGAGGATGCCTCCGTGGCGGATCAGCTCAGCGCGGAGTTGGAGGACCGGTTCAGCGCCGGCCCGCTGAACGCAGGCGCCATCGTCAGGGTGCGCGACCTGATCCTCTGCGCCGGAGACCCGTCCCTCAACGTGCCGATCGAGGAGGTCTACGCCCATCCGCCGATCGGATGGGATCGCTACCCCGGCGTGGACAACGAGCGCTTCGGCGAGACTGTCGACGCGATCGACCTCGGCGGCGGCATCGTCATCGAGGAACTCGACCGAGACACCGCCGAGCTGGTGATGAACGCCTGTACGCCGCGCGGCCACTACTTCGTGCCAGTGCGCCAGTTCGGCCAGCGGTACTCGTTCATCAAGGAGGTCTCGCTCGACGAGTTGGACGAGCGTCACTACGCCTGGGACACCGACGGCACCTTGATTGACGCGCTCACCCTCAGCCGCCTGGTCCGGGACAACGGTTACTCGACCGAGTACGCGGCGCGGCTGCTCGACTACGAGGATGGCCAGCGCTGCATCGTTTACGTGCTCTATCGCGAAGACAAGGCGATCTGGCGGTTGCACCGCGACCGCGAGTGGCTCGACGCCGCCGAGGGACGTGAACTCGCCACCCTCCTAGCGGCCTATTGGGAGTGCCGGGAGCAGCTGCCGCCCCGTGTCAGGCGGGCGATGTGGAGGATGGCTTACGCGCCTCGTATCCGCTGGGCCGACATGGTGGTGCCGATCCTGGTGGGCGGGATCGAGGCGCTGCTGAAGATCGGCCGCCGCGACTTGACCCAGCAGTTCAAGAAGCGCGTCCCGGCCCTCGCCGACGAGATCGGGATCGACGGCCTTGACGAAGATCTCGCCGAGCGGCTCTACGACGGTCGCTCCGATTGGGTCCACGGTTCCCACGTCCAACTCTTCGTCGGTGAGGGCGCTGGCGCCGACCCCTCAGCGGAGGAGGAGCTGGAAGCTCCGCAGAGCAGCGACGAGCGAAGCGCCCTCGCCGAGGTCGCCCTGCTTCAAGATGTTCTCCGCGGCGCGGTTCGCCGGGCGATCGAGGACGCCGAGTTTCGTCAGGTCTTCGCCGCCGACGAGACCATCGCGGAGCGCTGGACCGCCTGAGCGGCGACCGGCTTCCCGGCAAGCTCAACGGCGGGTACTAAGTGGGTACTAAGTTGAGCCAAACTAGGTCCAACTCGGACCAACTTGAACCGCTTGAACAAGCCAAAAAACAGCCTGCTAAACCCCCTCTAGAAACCTCATAACCCGAAGGTCGCGGGTTCGAGCTGGGAGCCTTCTCTTTCGCCGCTCCAGCGCGATCCGGCGAATGTGGCGGGCCACGATCTCCACCTGGCCATCGTGGAGTTCTTTGGCTCCTGGCTGGTTCGGGTCGACGACTCGAACCGTGCAGACGATCTTCAGATCGTCTGCCGGGCTCTCGGGTTTGACGTCTTTGCTCATGGGCTGCTTCCTTCCCGGATTCCAGCCCGTCCCGGTTGCCAAGGCGCCGCTTCGAGTCTCGCATATCGCGAATCCGCCAACCGCGGGAGCTACGATCCGACTATGAACAAGGCCGAGCTTCATGCCCAGATTGACCAGATGACGGATGAGGAAGCTGCCGACGCGAAGCTGGTCTTTGCTCCGGACTGGCCTTCGGAGGCGACCTCCATCGAGGAGATCCGTAAGCGAACGGGCACCTCGCCCATTAGCGCCGAGGAGTTCGATCGCCACTTCGGTTCTCTCCCCACCGACGGCGAGGGCTAGAGCGCGAGTGAGCGCGGGTGGGGGTCCGCGCTTCGATATTCGGATCGTCGATCAGGGGGCTCGGACGATCTCGCCGACTGTCCGGCAGCAGGGAGGTCAGCGGTCGAAGCGATGCTCTCGGCTCTGGGCAGAGGAGGGCATCTCACGCGCCTGACTGCGATCGCGCGCTGCTCCGCTATCCGCCAGGTCGCGGATTCTGCTCAACCTATCTTCGCTATGACAAACCTTGCGACCCGGTCGGCCGCCGTTGCTACGACCAGTGGCGAAGCTATTAGCTTTCGGCGCCAGCATCAGGCGCAACCCCACCAAGCGCCCACCGCGCCAGCATAGTCCCAAGGGTCCCAGCGGAAAGAGCCTCTTGAAGGTTCCCAAAGTCAAATAGCGTTGCGAGGTAGGGGTCGTTGAGCACCGATCTATTGAGGGCCATAATTGCCTCATATAGATAGTGGAGGCGATCTTCAGCGATTTGATAATTCGAACCGGTGAGCACGAAGTTGCTCTCATCGCTCCATCTAACCTTCTCAAGCTTGTCGAGATATTCCTCTCTCAGGAAGAGCGGATCTAAATTCGCGACAAGCGCGGATCGGACCGTTGGAGGCTTGGCATCGTCTCGGTAGTAGGCACCGAACTTCAACAGCTGATAAGTGCCCTTCTTGAGGTCGTCGGTTCGCCCGAGCCCCGGCTTGGTCTTATTTGAGTCAATCTCGTCGCCCCATCCATTTACGAGGTATGGGAGGACTTTCTCGCGGCCGGTTCGAAGGCGCTTGGGAATGGAATAGGCGTAAAAGAGTTCTAGCCAAGCCGAAAAATAATCGAGCCAAACCGCCTCGTCGGTGAAGAGGGCAGTGGCTTGAGGGTATGGCCATGGCGGGCCTTCTGGGGATCCGAGGTCCATAAGGAGGTCCCGATGGGGAACCGATAACGCAACCTGCCGGTTGTCCAGTGGAATATCAACGAGAGAATGCTGGCCATACTCCTCGACCCCAGCAGAAGTTTCTCGCGTAAGCGGGAGATCGAGCGTCGTCACTAAAGGAAAGGTGACCATCGGTGACGACTTGATCTCAAAGAGCACCAAGCTGTCCTTATCCCAGGCAATGGCATCGACATCGTGTGACTGTTTCAAGATCGCGGCGACGACTAAGGGTTCTGGTGCGGCGGCTGCGAACAGGCGAAGCATCAGCGTCGTCATGGTCGTCGTGATCTCACCTATGTGGTGGCTGGACGGCTTGTGTTGCGCGCCAGAAATACGTCGCTCAAGGCCGCGGTCGAGACAGCACTGTGGACACTGCTTTAGAAACGAGTAGTAGGCACGACGCTCAGGTCGATCATCACGATTGCAGTAGATCCAGTTGGCGCTTACGACCCTGCCGCGGCAATACTCGATGTTGGAAGCAAGGTCGAATATGGCTGCGAGCGCGAGTGGAAGTTGCATTTCATCGTCACGGCAGCGCCGTAGATTCTCGTCCTTGCTCCAGCGGCTGTTGTCTTGCGCCGCCAGGTAGCTGTTGAGCAGGACAGAGTGAAATCGCGCGGCCCAATGCTCATCCGTGTATTGGGTTGCACCAAGTGCTGGATCGGCAAGGCGCTTGAGGTCATTCAGCTTTGCCTCAGCGCCTGATCCCTCGAAGTCGGGGAAGTCCAGCATTAGCCGGCTACGGACAGATCGCATTGCCGCAATGGCGCGAAGCGCTCAGAGCGATGGCGCATGATCGAGTGCTCGACGACCCAACGAACAGCGGGAACACAGACTGCATCCCCGAACGCAAAGAGTTCATCGGTTCTTGAGCCAACTCGGCGGAAGCCAGGAGCAGAGTCAGAGAGATTGACTCCCTGTAGACGTGCGGCCTCGATACCAAGGATCGATCGAACGTTCACCGCGCCATTGTCGATTTGAAGGATGAGTTGAGTGGATGAGCCTCCCTTTGGGGTTCGCAGGCAGCTCGCGAGTCGATCAAAGCGGACGTTGATGATCTGTTCGCGTACCCCCCGGCGCCGCCCCCGACGGGTCGCCGTGAGAAAGCCCGAAAAGTCTTCGGCGAGCATCTGTTTAAGGCGCTCATCATGTCCATTCTCAAGGCGATCCCAAAAATGGGATAGTCGATCTGCATCCCACCAGAGCGGGTCATTGCTCGGTAGGCGCTCCATCACAGAGTCCAGGTCTATCTTCCGCTTTGGCAGTTCAGGGAACACAAAATGATGCCAATGTAGGTCTGGGTTGCGAAGATAGGTGTTGTCGACGTGGTAGCGGCGTATTTGTGAGGGCGGAGCAGGGCGGACCATCTGGCGCTCGGCCCCATAGACGCAAACGATGAAAACTCGGTCCCTCGTCTGTGGCGTGAAATTTTTGGCGTCTACCTGGACGACATCTACTCCGTATCCCAAGGACGCGATGGAGTGGAGAAGTTCATCGATGTTTTTGCTGTGGGAAAGCAAGCCGGGGACGTTCTCAAGGAGGAGATATCGTGGCTGGCGCTCCGCTTTGCAGAGCGCCTCGATGTGTTCGAGGAATGCCCAAACCAACCCGCTTGATTCGCCGTGTAGACCGACGCGGCCACCGGCTCGACTTATGTCTACGCAAGGAAATGATGCGGAGGCGAGCTCAGCGTCGGGGAGCGAACGCGGGTCCAGGTCTCGGATATCGGCCTCAGAGAATGGAACCTCGGGAAAGTTCGCCTGGTACGCGGCACGCTTTTTCGGATCGTTGTCGTTGGCGAAGACCGCTGTCCAACCCAGCGCTCCCAGTGCCTCGTGAATTAGGCCAGTTCCAGCAAAGAACTCAAGGAATTGAAGCTCTCCTGGACTGCTCTGCATGTCCGGCTCGCGCATAAGCGAACGACGATAGCCCACGACGCTGTCGGAATCGGCGGCGTTTTCGGCTGGGCGATCATGCGTCACCGAGCCTTGCGTCGGGCAGATCGCCCAGTGATCGTCGGCTTGATCGGCTGGGTGCCCTCGCAGTGACGCTCGCTGGTACCTTCGCATGAATGAGGGCACTGGCGCTGACGTCTCCTACTAGGTCAAGACCTGCCTCCCGCTGCCACGATCCTGTCGAGTTGTCGGTCCGGTGTAGTTGCGCCCTGGTGGGGGCGTGGCCAGTCGGTACTCAATTCGGGCAATAAACTCACGGACTCTCGTTTTCAAGCCAGATCTTGTCGCTTCGTGATCCAGGGCGCGGTCGCAGGTGACTGCTCACAACCCGCCCCCGCTATAGGACGAAAGCCCCGGGAACGGGGCTTTTCCGTGTCTGGGGCCTCCCGGCAAATCCCCAGGGGGGTACCAACGATGGAGGCCGACCTTTGTGCACTTGACGAGGAACCTATCGCCGCCGATCGGCGCTTGGCGCCTTTGACGCCCGCGCGCCGTCCTTCGCGAGCTCGTCGGCAACTCCGTTCTGCTCCCTGGGAATCAGAGCGAACGTGACCCGCCCTGGTGGATACCGGGCCTTTTGCGCTTCGACCTCTTCCTTGAGCTGGATCAGGTGCTCGGCCCGCGCACGTGATGCCCCCGTGAGGTGGCCGAAGACCACCGGCGAGTCCATCCGCACGTGGGCCGACGTCGCGCCCGCGTCGGCCGCGGCCCGCAGCGCGTTCCGAACCGCCTTGTACTCGGCAACGTTGTTCGTCGCGTCGCCGAGCGCTTCCGAGCCGAGCAAGCGCACGCCGCCCACGACGACGTACCCTGCCCCGGCGGGACCGCCGTTCGGCATGGCAGCGCCGTCGCACCAGATGTAGGCCTTCATCTCTGTCTCCAGTCGATTCGTCGCACGATTTGGAAACTACCGGTACACCGGCACCTACTCGAGCCCGCGGCCAATGGCGGCAGTCACCTCACCAACACGATCTACATCGACGGCCGGTTCGCCCCGCTATGGCGCCGAATCTTCGGGCCCGCGGCGGCTAGCGTCAGTCTCGGGGCTCGGAGCCCTCGATCGCCACTTCGCTCAGCGCCACCTTCAGCGCTTGCAGGCCGTCGTTGACGTGGCTCTTCACGGTTGCTTGGGGAACGCCGAGCTCGGCCTCGACCTCCGTGTAGGAACGGCCCCGGTAGACGGTCTCGACCAGGATCTGGCGGTGCTGCTCGCTGAGCCTGCGCATCGCCTCCTCGACCTGCCAGGCGCGGAGGGAGTGCTCGAGGTGTTCGGGCGTCGCGCCAAGGTTGACCAGGATGCCGCGCAGGGCTGCGAAGAGACTGCTGCGGAGGCTGCCGGGTTCCGGGTCGAGGTGATCCTCTCTCGAGGCGAGCAGGAAGGTCTGCTCGACTGCCTCCTCGGCGAGCTTGGGGTCGGCGAGGGTGCGGATCGCTAGTCCGTAGAGCTCAGTTGAGTGAGCGGTGTAGGCCTCGCGCGCCTTGCGTTCGCGGTTCAGGTCTCCCCAGGGCATGGGTCGAGAACCCATCGGGCGGTCTACGGATGCGGCTCTGCCTGGGTTCAGGAGATATCCGTCCACCGGACCTGTGAACTTCCGTTGGAACCGGCCCGTAGACCGCCGCATGGACGACCAGCCGCGAGAGGGAGGTCTTGACGCGCGCGCGTTCTGGCTGCGCTCACCTGGCTGCGGCGAGATCCGGCCCGCCGCGCTGCGGGACCCCGGACCTGATGAGGTACTGGTCCGCGCCATCTGCTCCGGTGTCAGCCGGGGCACCGAGACGCTGGTCTTCCGGGGCGCAGTGCCGCCGGACCAGCACGAGGCGATGCGGGCGCCCTTCCAGGAGGGGGACTTTCCCGGTCCTGTCAAGTACGGCTACCTCAGCGTCGGGACGGTGGAGCAAGGACCGTCTGATCTCCGCGGCCGCACCGTGTTCTGCCTCTACCCGCACCAGAGCGCCTATGTCGTGCCGGCAGGCGCGGTGACCGTCGTGCCCGAGGACGTGCCTCCGACTCGCGCCGTCCTCGCCGGCACGGTCGAGACTGCGGTCAACGCTCTCTGGGACGCGACGCCTCTGATCGGCGACCGGGTCGCCGTCGTCGGTGCCGGGATGGTCGGCTGCTGCGTGGCTCGTCTGCTGAGCGCCTTCCCGGGAGCCGAGGTGACGCTGGTGGACGTCGATGGCGGCCGGGCCGAGGTCGCCGCTGCGCTCGGGGTCGAGTTCGCGCTGCCCGACGATGCCCGCGGCGATCGCGATCTGGTCGTCCACGCCAGCGCTACCGCCGCCGGGCTCCAGCAATCACTCGACCTGCTCGCGCCGGAGGCCACCGTGATCGACCTCAGCTGGTACGGCGACGAGGAGGTCCGGCTGTCGCTTGGCGGCGCGTTCCACTCGGGCCGCCTCGCCATCCGCGCCAGCCAGGTCGGCACGATCTCGCCGGCCCGCGCCGGTCGCCGCACGGCCGCGGAGCGCATGGGGCTCGCGCTCGAGCTGCTGCGCGATCCCGCCTTCGACGCCTTGCTCACCGGGCAGTCCCGCTTCCGCGACTTGCCCGACACGATGGCTCGGCTCGCCGCCGGGCACCTGCCGGAGCTCTGCCACACCATCACCTACGAAGAGGAGTGACCCGTGTTCAGCGTCAACGTCCGCGACCACATGATGATTGCCCACAGCCTGAGCGGCGAGACCTTCGGGCCCGCCCAGAAACTGCACGGCGCGACCTACGTTGTCGATGCCACATTCCGGCGCCCCGAGCTTGACGCCGATGGCGTCGTGATCGACATCGGCCTCGCCTCTGAGCAGCTGCGCGCGGTGATGGGCGAGCTCACCTACCGGAATCTCGACGACGAGCCCGCCCTGGCAGGGATGAACACGACGACGGAGGAGCTCGCGCGGGTGGTTGCCGACCGACTCGCCGAGCGCGTGCTCGCCGGCGCGGCGGACGAGCCCGGCCGGGGGCGCGGCGCGCTCCTGATCACGCTGCACGAGTCCCACGTCGCCTGGGCGAGCTACGAACGGCCACTGTGAGGACCGTTTACGTCGTCCTGCCCGACGGCGTTGACGATCCGCTGCGGCCGAGCGGCGGCAACACCTACGACCGTCATCTCTGCGACGAGCTCGGCGCGCAGGGCTGGGCGGTGCGCGAGCGCGCCGTCGCCGGGTTCTGGGGCACTCCCGACACCGTCTCGTTCGCGGCCCTCGAAGAGACGCTGCAGCAGATCCCCGATGACGCTGTCGTGCTGCTCGACGGGCTGATCGCTTCGACTGCGCCGGCGGTGCTCGTGCCGCAGGCGAGCCGCCTGCGCCTGATCGTGCTCGTCCACATGCCCCTCGGGCATCGCCCCGCCGATGACGCAGCGCAGCAACGGGAGCGCGAGGCTCTCGCTGCCGCCTCCGCCACCGTGACGACGAGCGCCTGGGCCCGGCGCCGGCTGCTGGAGCTCTACGACCTGCCCGCGCACCGGGTGCGCGTGGCCGAGCCGGGCGTTGCGCCTGCCGGATTGGTGACGGGGACAGAGGCAGGCGAAGCACTGCTCTGCGTCGGCGCGGTGATCTCCGAGAAGGGGCACGACCTCCTGCTCGAGGCGCTCGAATCGATCGCGGCCCTCTCCTGGAGCTGCACCTGCGTGGGCCGCCTCGATCGCGACCCGGATTTCGTCGCAAGCCTCTGCCGCCGCTCGCTGGACGGAGCTGCGGGCGAGCGCGTGTCCTTCCCCGGAGCGCGGACCGGACCCGATCTCGACCGCGCCTACGCCGCGGCGGACCTGCTGGTGCTGGCCTCGCGAGCCGAGACCTACGGGATGGTCGTCACCGAGGCGCTCTCGCGGGGCCTGCCGGTCGTCGCCGCCGAGGTCGGAGGAGTGGGGGAGGCTCTCGGCGAGGACGCGTCTGGGGCGCGGCCGGGGCTGCTTGTTGCGCCCGAGGACCCGGGCGCGCTCGCCGGCGCCCTCAGCGCCTGGCTCGGCGACGCCGAGCTGAGGGCGCGGCTGCGCCGGTCTGCCGCCCAGCGACGTGAGTCGCTCCCGCTCTGGTCGACAACGGCGGCGGCGGTCGCCGAGGTCCTGGCCGAGGCTTCGGCATGAGCGACGCCGAGGTGATCCGCGTCGGCTCCGGATGGCTCGCCCTGCGGGAGCCGGCGGACGCAGCGGCCCGCGCCCGCGACCTCGCCGAGGCCCTCGAGCGGGCGCTCCCCGCTGGCGGCTCCAGGGTGATCCACGACCTCGGCTGCGGCACCGGCTCGATGGGCCGCTGGCTGGCTCCGCTGCTGGGGGGGCCGCAGCACTGGGTCCTCCACGACCGCGACGACGATCTGCTGGCGCGGGCAGCTGCCGACGCTCCCGGGCCGGCGGCCGACGGCGCGGCGGTCACCGTGGCGACGAAGCAGACGGACCTCGCCCGGCTGGACTCGGATGACCTCGCGGGTGCGAGCCTGATCACCGCCTCGGCGCTGCTGGACATGCTCACCGGCGAGGAGCTGGAGCAGCTGGCCGGCATCTGCGCGGGGGCCGGGTGCCCGATCCTGCTGACCCTCTCGGTCGTCGGCCAGGTCGAGCTGGCGCCCGCGGAGCCGCTGGACCGCCGCGTGGCCGCCGCCTTCAACGCCCACCAGCGCCGCACGACGCGACGCGGCAAGCTGCTGGGCCCCGACGCCCCCGAAGTCGCCGCCGAGGAGTTCCGCCGGCTGGGCGCCGAGGTCATCGTCAGTCCCAGCCCCTGGCGCCTCGGGCCCACGCACTCCGAGCTGACCGCGGAGTGGCTCACCGGATGGGTGGATGCCGCCTGCGAGCAGGAGCCCGAGCTGGTCGGGGAGTGCGAGCCCTATGCCCGCCGGCGCCTCGAGCAGGCACGTGCTGGGGAGCTCGCGGTCACGGTCGGCCACGCCGACCTGCTCGTCCTCTGGTGAGGGCCGGATCTCAGGCTGCGGGGGGCGGGACGTCGAGCGTGTGCCCGCCGTTGAGTGCCTTCGTCGCCAGATAGCGGGCGTTCGCGGCGGACAGGTGGACGCCCGTCGGCACCCGCTCGGTCACCGTCACCCCGAAGCGGCCGAGCTGGCCTGCCTTGTCGGGGTTGTTGGAGAGCAGAGCGACCCGCGAGGCGCCCAGCGCGTGCAGCATCTGCGCGGCGACGAGGTAGCTGCGCTCATCCTCGCCGTGGCCCAGCGCGAGATTGGCCTCGTAGGTGTCCAGCCCGTCGTCCTGCAGCCTGTAGGCATCCAGCTTGGGGTAGAGGCCGATGCCGCGTCCCTCCTGTCGCAGGTACAGCAGGTAGCCGCCGGAGTCGGCGATCCGCTCGACGGACTCCCGCAGCTGCGGGCCGCAGTCGCACCGCTGGCTGCCGAACACGTCCCCGGTGAGGCACTCGCTGTGTGGTCGGACGAGCGGCTGCGTCCGGGTTTCCGTGGAAGTGACCGGGGCCGCTCGATCGCCGAGGCCGAAGGCGACGTGCTCGTGGCCGTCGTCGAGGCCGTCGAAGCTGAACATCCGGGCGACGGTGGTGTAGCCGTCGGCGAAGCGCAGGGGAATCGAGACGTGGGTGCGGATAGTCGCTGGAGCGGGCGTCATCGGCCGTGGGTCCTCAGTCGGTCCCGAAGCGGGAGGAGAGGGCGTAGCGCAGCAGCACCACGTCGCCGATCTGGCGGACCTCGGCGAGCCGGGCGCGCCGGTCGGGATTCCAGGGAAAGCGCCCGTCGCTGACGAACCGGGTTGCCCGGGAGTCGCCGACGAAGAACGGGGCGACGACAAGCTGCAGCTCATCGACGAGATCCTCGGTGAGGAACTGGGTGTGGACTGTGCCGCCGCCCTCGACCATCAGGCGCTGCACGCCCCGCTCGCCGAGGTCCTTGGTGAGGCGGCGCATCCTCACCCGCCGGCCACCGTCGACGACGGTGGCCACGGAACCGAGGCGCGACCGGGCGTCGGACACACTCGGGGTCGAGCAGTAGACGAGCTTCTCGGTCTCGCCCGCGGTGAAGAAGTCGGCGCCCGGGTCGAGCTCCATCCGCTGGGTCATGGTCACCTTCATCGGCGACGGTGGGAGACCCCTGGCCGTCCGCTCCTCGCGGCGGTTCTGCGATCGGACCAGCAGCCGCGGGTTGTCCGTCCGCACGGTCGTCGCCCCCACGAGGATCGCATCGGAGGAGGCACGCACTTCGTCGACCCGGTCGAAGTCGGCGTCGTTGGAGAGCTCGAGGCGCCGTGGCGCCGCGCTGCCGAGGTAGCCGTCGATCGACAACGCGCAGCTGAGCAGGATGTAGGGGCGGTCGGGCATCGCTACCGGGCCGCCGCCTTCGAGTCGAAGGCGTCGAGGAAGCGGTTGCGGAAAGAGCTCATCGGCCAGACCGGGGCGTCCCTGCGCGGCTTCAGGCCGGGATTCCAACCCCAGCCTTCGATCCGCTTCAGCACGTTCGGATCCTGGGCGATGATCGAGATCGGGACCTGGTGGCCGGCCTGCTCGCCGGTGACCGGATTCCGCGGCTGGTGATCGCCGAGCGCGATCACCACGAGGTTCTTCTTGCCGTGGTGCTGGATGAACTTGGTCAGGGTGTTGATCGTGTAGACCATCGACCTGCCGTAGTTCGCCTGGACACGGCGCGCGTCCCCCCAGTAGGAGAGGAAGGACCCGCCTTCGTAGTGGTTTGGCAGGTGGTCGAAGATCGCGCCGTTCCCGACCTTGTCCCACCCGATCTCTTCGGGGATGCGGTTCCAGGGCTGGTGGCCCGTGACCGTGTCGACCTCGGCGAACAGCGGCGGGCGGTTCGTCTTCCCGAGCTCCAGCCGCTGCAACGCCGAGTAGACGTACTGGTCGGGCATCGACGAGTAGGAGAAGGTCGGGCCGCGGTAGCCAACCTGGTTGCGGTCGTAGATCCTGTCCCAGTGGTAGAAGGCCTTCCCTTCCGGCCAGGGGCGGTCGTTCGAGGGCACGTCGTCAACGGTCCGCCAGCCCGCGCGGTTGAACGCCGAGGCGAGCGTGAAGCGCCGTTCCGGCAGCAGCTGGGCGTAGCGGCGCAGGTTGTTGACCCAGAGGCCCGAGTGCAGGGTCGAGTGCGCCAGCCAGCTGCCGCCGCCGAAGGTCGGTGAGATCAGGAAGCCGCTGCGCGAGTGGAACCCGGCGCTCGCCAGTCGCCTGTCGCCGGCGGCCAGGGCTGCGTTGACCTCGGCCGCGAACGAGGATTCCTCGATCGCCACCCGGCCGAGGGACTCCTCGAAGACGAGCAGGACGTCCTTCCCGCGCAGCGCCCGCAGCAGCGAATCGGCCGGAGCGCCGCGGTACGGGTCGTGCTTGATCTGGGCGCCGAAGACGCCCACGTCATCCACTTCGGCCTGCACCGTCCGCACCCCGTCGACGAGCACGCTCGCCGAAATCGCGGAGGCGATCGGCGTCTGGGAGACCAGCTGCGCGCCGAGCACGGCGCACACCGCCCAAACGGCGCTGAGGCCGGCAACGGCCCGCAGCGCGAAGCTGCGATTGTCGGCCGCGACCCGGGTCAGCCGGAGCATCGCCAGGGGCAGGAGGAAGACCGCGGCCACCACGCCCACCACGGCGCCGATCTCGATCAGCCGCGCCTGCGACACACCCTCCGTCAGGCGCAGGGTCTCGAGCGCGTTCCCGAGCTGCCCGATGTCACCCAGGGGCTGGAAGGACCGATCGAACAACGAGAAGACCAGGTAGTTGACGACCTTGAGGACGACCACCAGCGCAAGCGCGAGCCCAGCGAGCACCGCCAGGATCCGGCGACCGGTGACGGGCAGGGCGAGTGCGAGCGCGATCAGGACGAGGCCCTCGATCGGGACTCGGAGAAAAGCGATCGACCCGAACTGGCCCGGCTGGTCCGGGGCAACGAGCGCGGCCCACACGATCGCGATCGAGAGAGCCGTCAGCAGTACGGCGACGACCGTCCGCCCGTGCGCCGGGGCAGCCTCTCCGGGACGGTGGCTCCACAGCCACCACACGTCCCGGCCGAACGACTCGGCAAGCAGCACCAGCGCGAAGCCGAGTGCAGCCTGGGTCAGGGCCAAAGGCAGTACGTCCGCGGCGGCGAACGTGAGGACGATTCCCTGCGCGGCGCACACGACCTTGCGCCAGTGGCGCGCCGGCAGCTGCGCGTGCAGCCACGGGAGCAGGTATCCGGCGACGAAGAACACGTAGCGCGCCGCGCCGATCGCAAGCACCCAGGCGCCGGCCGACTGGGCGACGTAGACGCTGAGGACCAGGATCAGGAACGCGTCGACCTCCCCGTCCATCCGTGCGCCCAGCGTGGACGTGGTCTGGGTGCGCCGCGCAACCTGCCCGTCAACAGCGTCGAGGACGAGTGCGACCGAGGTCAGCGAGACCAGCAGGGCGACCGGCACGGGCCCGGCGAAGGAGTCGGCGACCAGTGCCGCGACGGCGACGGTGAGCGCGGCCCGGGTGAGCGTCACCCAGTCGGCCGGGCCGAGGCGGTCGCGGCCCCAACGGGCGCGCCAGCGCGCCAGCACCAGGCTCATCGCCCCCGCGCAGGCGAAGCCGGTCGCCCAGCCCGCGAGTCCTAGATTGACTGCCATGTCTCCTAGGACTCCAACTGCGGGCCGATGCTTCCCGGCAGGCTCGCGTCTCCTGCCGGGCTAGCATCCTCGGCGTGAAGCAGGATGAGCGCGCCCCCTTTGTGCGTGCCCTCGAGCGGGCGCGAGTCAGCGCGTACCCGCCCGGCGAGCTCGTCGAACAGGAGAGCTTCATGCGCGCCGGTGAAATTCGGTCCCTGGCGCGTCAGGCGGGCATCGCCCCGGGCGTCTCGGTGCTGGACCTGTGCTGCGGCGTCGGCGGCCCCGGGCGCTTCATCACCCGCGAGCTCGGCTGCGACTACCTCGGCGTCGACTACAGCGCCGACGCCGTCGAGATCGCTCGCCGGCTTGCCGGCGACCTCACCTGTCGCTTCGAGGTAGGCCGGATCCCGCCGATCCCCGGTGGCTCGTTCGACGTGGTGATCCTGCTCGAGACGATCCTGGCGTTTGCCGAGAAGGAGCCGCTGCTGCAGGAGATCTCCGGCGCGCTCGCGCCCGGCGGCCGGTTCGCCTGCACCATCGAGGAGGGCCTGCCCCTCACCGAGGCGGAGCGGGAGCGGATGCCCGACGCCGACACCGTGTGGCTGACCCCGATCGAGGAGATGCTCGCTTGCCTGGAGCAGGTCGGGCTGGCCGTCCGCTGGCAGGAGGACTGGACCGCGTCGCACGCCGCCATGGCTGAAGCGCTGACCGAAGCGTTCGCCGCCGATGCGCCCGACATTGCTGCGGAGATCGGAGAGGAGGCGCTGGAGGAGCTGCTGAGTGCCCACCGGCTCTGGAGCGAGTGGCTGCGGTCCGGGCGCGTGCGCAAGTTCGCCTTGGTCGCGGAGAAGGGCTGACCTCCTGCGGGGGAGCCGCTCTCCGAGCAGCACGAGCCCGCCGGGGAGGCTGGCGGCCAGCACCATGACTCCGTAGGCGACCGCGGTTGCGGCGCCAAGGCCCGCGCCGAGCCCCGCCGCGGAAAATGCCCAGGCCGTGACACCCTCGCGAGGCCCCCAGCCGCCGACGTTCGGCAGCGCCATCGCCATGATCGAGATGAAGGCCAGCGGCACGAGCTGGGCGACAGGGGCGGTGACCCCCACCGCGCGGGCGGCGATCAGGAAGGTGAGCACGTGGCCAAGCACGGCAACGGTCGATGCGAACAGGACCTTCGGCAGGGCGCGCTTGTCGAGCAGCACTAGGGACTTCCCGCGTCCCGTTCGCTTGCGGATGAGGACGCCGACCACTGCCGCCGCGGCCAGCGCAAGGGCCACGACCGGCATCGACGAGCGCAGCGGCGAAGGCATCAGCAGGAGGACCGAGACGGTGATCAGCACCTGGACGAGCTGTCCGGCGGTGCGCTCCCAGACGACGGCCCGCAGCGCAGGGCCGAGGTTCCGGACCTCGCGCCCGTGGCGCACGCCGCGGTGCACGTCCCCGGCGACGCCGCCCGGAAGCGTGAGGTTCAGAAACTGGCTCCGGTAGTAGGCCGCGACCGCCTCGGCCAGGGTCAGCCGCAGGCCGAGGCGGTTGGCCACGGTCTGCCACCGCCAGGCAAAGCAGATGGTGGTGAGGAGAAAGACGGCCGCCACCGCCGCAAGCGCGCCGCCGTCGAGCGCCCGTACCCCGTCGAGGAACGGGCCGCTGCCCATTCGCCAGGTCACGCCTGCGAGCACGGCCGCCGCGACTACGGGGCCGGCCCACCGCAAAATGCTTCTCGCCTTCACCCGCGGGTATACGGCGGCTGCCCGGCAAAGGTTCGGCCGCGAGCGCAGACAAGAGGTGCAAAAGGAGTCGCTGCGACTTGGGGCAGGCTTCTATCGAGCAGGCTCGGCGCGGCGAGACGGTGCCGCTCTCTGAGCTTTAATCGATGCCGACGATCGAGATCACGCGCTTGGCGCGTGACGAGCTTCGTGGGCTGATCAAGACCCGCCAGCTACCGCCCGACACGCGAGTCGTCGTCGCCTTCCACGATGCGCGGAACTCCGATGCTGCAATTGCCCGCGCCTGACCCAATGCCTAGAAGGCGCGCGTTTCGGGGTGTTCGAGTAAGGCGCTGACTGCGACTTGCGGCACTGGCCGGGGATTGTCTGCGATCTGATCCTCGCGGCTGTCGGGGATCACCAGGATCGGCTTGGCGCCGAATGGCAGGTGTTGCTGCTTCAGCCGCTCGGCGGTCTTGCCGGTTTGCTTGGGCTCGACTCGCGCCGCAATCACCAGCCAATCTCCGTCTTCGCCTGGCTCGTCGTCCCCTTTGCCTTCGGCTGCTCCGGACTTGTAGGCGAGGAAGTCCGGGCGATGGGAGCGCAGCTGTTCGAAGTCGAGCAGGAACCAGCCCTTGCGGATCATCCGCTTGCGCACGTCCCGTTCAAAGACCAGCGTCCCGAGTCGGGTCGAGAACTTCCAGGCGCGGTCGAGGTAGCGGCCGAGCTCGGCCTCCGGCAGTTTCTCGACCCCGTCTTCGGCGCGACCGAGCAGGTCGTAGATGACCTGCAGCTCGAGGTAGCCCAGCAGTCCGAGGGCGTCGATTTTCTCGACGACCTGAACGTAGTCGAGACTCTTCTTGAGGCTGAGGATCGAGTGGCGGATGAACCGTAGTCGTTCCTGCAGCTTTTCCTGGACCGCGGCATATTCGCGCAGGGGGCCGCCGCCGACCGGCCGGCGCTGCGAGGGCGTGACGTCGTCGCGGGCATTGAGCTCGTCGACCGGCCCCGCCATCTGCGTCTGCAGGTGGTCGAGGCGCTCGGCCGCCTGTAGTCCGAGCTCGACGCCTCCGAACTTGAACGTCGTCACCCGGTCCAACACCTCTTTGACCGCGGTTGGCGCGACCACGGCGAAGCCGAGCACGATTGCGACCAGCAGCAGCCCGAGGGTGAAGCCATTGATGTTGTCGTTGGCGTTGCCGATCCCGGCGACTTGGAGGAGGAGGACGGCGAGGACGACAACCAGCGCTGCAATGGTCATGCGGTGGTTGCGCACCTGACGGCGCTCACGATCATGCGCCTGCTCGTCCCACCATTGCCGGGCCATGCTTCGAACGTAACACCGAGCCATGCACCCGTCGAACACGGGGAAGTTCGTGATCCGGCCTACCGAGCTATGTAGCTCACCCGCCGGTATATGGCAAAGGCGTCGTCGCTCTCAGCGCGCGTAGGGATCGCGGGGCGTGCGGTCCTCGGAGAGGGAGCGCTGAGACCGCGCGACCAGGCGCTCGATCGCGTCGGCGAGGTGCTCAGGGGCGATGTTGTAGTCGTCCCGCTCGGTCCGGATCAGGTGTGCCTCCAGCAGCACGTCGGCGTGGGTGTGCCCGGCGGGCGGCTCGAAGCGGTAGGACGCGAGCTCGATCAGCAGCCCGAGCGGGTCGCGGAAGTAGATCGAGTCCATGAAGCCACGGTCCTTGACGCCACTGTGCTCGATGCCGCGCTCGTCGAGCCGCTCGACGGTCTGGCGGAAGACCGCATTCGACAGGGCGAAGGCGATGTGGTGGACGTGGCCCGTGTCCTGCGATCTCGGGGACGGGTCAGGGGCGCGGTCCTCGTTGGTGAAGATCGTGATCAGCCGCCCATCGCCCGGGTCGAAGTAGAGGTGGCTCTCCTCGGGCCGGTCGAGGTTGGGCTGCTCGAAGACAAACGGCATCCCGAGCACTCCCTCCCAGAAGTCGATCGAGGTCTGGCGATCCGCGCCGGTGAGGGTGATGTGGTGCACGCCCTGCGTCTGCAGCTTGCGCATGTCAGTCATCGTCCTTTCGTTCGCTCCTACCGAGCCATGTAGCCGCCGTCGACCGGGAGGATCACCCCGGTGATGAACGAGGCGGCGTCGGAGGCCAGGAAGCAGATCGCCTCGGCAACCTCGCTGGGCTCGCCCAGTCGCCCCATAGGGTGCGCGGCGCGCATCGGCTCGACGTAGTCCTCGGGCAGCGTCGCGACGGCCTCAGTGCGGATCGTCCCCGGGGCGACTGCGTTGACGCGGATGTTGCGCGGGGCCAGTTCGACTGCCAGGTGCTTGGTCAGGCCGGAGGCGACGAACTTGGCGGGGCCGTAGGCGGCTTGGTCGGACTGGCCGGCGAGGCCGGAGATCGAGGAGAGGCAGATGATCGAGCCGCCCTCGGAGCCCATCGCCTCGACTGCGAACTTGCAGGTGAGGAACATCCCGCGGCCGTCGATCGCCATCACCTCGTCCCACTCCTCGGCGGTGGTCTGGTCGATTCCGCTCAGCGGGATGATCCCGGCGTTGGCGACAAGTGAGTCGAGGGCGCCGAAGCTCTCGATCGCGGTGGCGATGATCCTGCGCGCGTCCGCCTCGACGGAGACGTCGCCGAGCACGGTCACGACCTCGGCTTCGTCGCCCAGGCTCGCAGCGGTCTGCTCGAGGCCGGGCTCGTCGATGTCGTTGAGGACCAGTCGCGCCCCCTCCTGGGCGAAGAGCTCGGCGCACGCTCGGCCGATGCCCTTGGCAGCGCCGGTGACGATCACCGACTTCCCGTCAGCTCTTCCCGGACTCATCTGGGGCCACGCTATCGACTGGTGGGGTTCCGTCCGCATTTCGGTCCGAACCAGGTGGTCAGCGCCTCCGGGAGCCCGTGCTGGCTTCCGTCTCCGACCCAGGCGACGTACCCGTCGGGGCGGATCAGCACGGCGGGAGGAGGATTGACCGGGCCGAGGACCGGGAGCTCCCACTCTCTGTCGCAGCTCGCGTCGATCAGCTGGACGCGGTCGCCCCACGGCGTGATGTCGAGGCCGCCGGGCTCGTCGAGGTTGAGCAGGACCGGCTTTGCGCTGTGCAGCAGCTCGAAGACCCGGAGCGGACCGTCGGCGGTCACCAGGTCGAGGTCGGGCATCCGGCGTCCCAGCAGGGGGTGTCCCTCGCCGAGGTCGTAGTGAATGTCCAGCCCCGAGATCATCCCGGCGATCTGCTTGCGAGGCTCTTCCATGCTCGCCATCTCCGAGACCACGTCGACCAGGGCTTTCATGCGCTCGTCGCGGCGCTGCAGCGCGGCCTGCGCCATCGTGTGCTGAAGCGCGCGGGCAGCGACCGGGTGGCGCTCAGCGTGGTAGGTGTCGAGGAGGCTCTCCGGGGATGTCCCCTTTGCCACCTGGGCCAGCTTCCAGCCCAAATTGACGGCGTCCTGCACGCCAAGGCTGAGGCCCTGCCCACCCGCTGGGTAGTGGATGTGAGCTGAGTCGCCGGCGAGCAGTACGCGTCCCGCACGGTAGGCCGCGGCCTGGCGGGTCGTGTCGGTGAACCGGGAGATCCAGGTGGGATTGTGGACCCCGAAGTCGGTGCCGTAGACGGTCGTCAGCGCGTCGCTCAGGTCGTGGAGGGTGGGCTCGGTGCTCGGCCCGAGCTCCTGCTCGGTGACGATGACCCGCACCGTCTTCCCATCCTCGAGTCGCTGCAGGCCGTGGATGCCGATGGCGTCATGACGGGTGCCCGGCGGCGGCTCCTCGGTCGTCTCGACTTCGGCGATCAGGTTGCTCCTCGTCGGGTCCCAGCCCGGGAACTCGATGCCGGCTGCCTTGCGGATGAGGCTGCGTCCCCCGTCGCAGCCGACGAGATACTGCGCCCGCAGCGGGCTGCTGTCGGCCAGCTCGACGTCGACCCCGGTGTCGTCCTGCGCGAAGCCCGTCACCTCATGTCCGTAGTAGATGCGCACCGGCAGCTCGGCGATCCAGGCGGCCATGATCCGCTCGATCTTGTTCTGGAAGATCCCGAGCGCGTAGGGGTGACGGGTCGGGAAGTCGCTCATGTCCAGCACCGTCGTCGCCAGCATCGCGGCCTGCGCGACCTGACCCTCCGCGAGGAAGCGATCGGCGACCCCGCGCTGGTCCAGCACCTCGATCGTGCGCGAGTGAAAGCCGCCGGCCCGCGAGCCGGCGAGCTCGTGATCGGGACGTTGCTCGACGATCGCGACGTCGACCTCCGCCAGCGCCAGCTCAGCCGCCAGCATCATCCCCGCCGGACCCCCTCCGGCGATCACCACAGCATGGTCGGTCACGCCCATCTCACCCCTCCGTTTCCGCGAGTTCTGGCTTGCGGCGGGCGATTATGGGGCACGACTCACGGCCTCATGAGGGGCTTCTGTCCGCTATAAATTGGGTGTGGCAAGGAGCGGGAATCGCTCTTTCAATTTCGCGGGGGCGACTTAAGGAGGGGTTTTATGCGGGGGATCCGTCAGCGACTCACGTACGCAAACGTGATGTCAACGATCGCTGTCTTTCTTGTCCTCGGCGGTGCCACCGCCGTTGCGGCGAAGAAGATCGGCACCAACGAGATCAAGGGCAGCTCGATCACCACCGGCAAGGTGAAGAAGGAAGCGATCACCCGGGGCAAGATCAAGAAGGCCGCGATCGACGCCTCGAGGCTGGCGGACGGCTCGGTGACTACGAGCAAGATCGCTGACAGCGCGGTGACCACCGGCAGGATCGCCGGCGAAGCCGTCACCACCGGCAAGCTTGCGAATGGCGCTGTGAGCACCGCGAAGCTGAGCGCGGACGCTCAGCCAACGCAGGTCGCGTCGCTGACGGTGACGAGCAATGGCAATCTCGTGAGCTCGACGCCTGGTGTGAGCGTTAAACGGGTCGGCAAAGGCGCCTACTGCGTTGGGCTTCCGTTTGTCCCCAAAGGCGGTGCCGCTTCTACCGCCGGGAGCGCCGATCCACTCACGGCCGCCCATGTGAATGTTCCGGCGGACCTCCTGAACTGCAACATCCCCGGATTCCAGAGCGCGGCTGTGTACGTGCTCGACGAATCGGGTGGCCTCTCGGACCAGAGCTGGACCGCGATCTTCCGCTAGGAGCTAGTCAGTCCACCAGTCCCGCTGGCCCTCGACGTCCTCGCGCGGGTCCGCGCCCAGGTTGGGCGCGCCGATGACGAGGATCTCGAGGCCCTCGGGGCCGGCCTCATAGCCCCGCCAGGTACCCGGCGCGACCCGCACCGCGTCCCATTTCCCGAGCTCGACGATCTCCTCGTCGAGCTTCATCCGCCCGCTCCCGCCCAGGACTACGTAGACCTCCTCCTGCTTCTCGTGCGTGTGGCCGTACGGAAAGCGATAGCCCGGCGGGATGCGCTGGTAGCCGAGACCGGACCTCTCTAGCTCGAGCGCCTTGGTCGCCAGACGGAACTCCAGGTCTGGCGTGCCGTCGAAGTTGGACCCGACATCGTCCAAATCCGCCTTCAGGTTCCTGCGAGTGAACGGCACGGGCCGATCCTACGGCACCCGTGCTGTGGAGCCACCAATGCGCGGACCTATACGGTACGCGGCTGGTATGGCGAGCCCGCCGCTAGAGAGCGTCGAGATCCGCCCCGGGGTGGGCATGCTGGCGCTGCTCAGCTCTATGAACTACAAGCCCTGGTACGCGCTCAGCGAGCTTGTTGACAACTCACTTGCCAGTTTTCTCGCCAACCGCAAGCGGTTGGCGAAGAAGCCGCACCGGCAGGACTTTGTAACGGTCAGAATCACCTTCGACCGCGGTGCCGGTGAGATCGAGGTCGTGGACGACGCCGGGGGAATCGCTGCTTCTGACGTCGCCCGTGCGTTCCGGCCGGCCGAACCGCCTCCGGACACGACCGGCCTGGCTCAGTTCGGGATCGGCATGAAGAGCGCGGCGTGCTGGTACTCGAGCCACTTCGTCGTCACCTCCACCGCGCTCGGAGAGAGTGTCCGCCGCTCGGTTACCTTCGACGTGCCGAAGATCGTCGACGGCCAGATCGAGGAGCTGCCGATCGAGGTCGAGGAGGCAGCGGTCGAGACGCATGGGACGACGTTGACGATGTCGCGGCTGCATCGGCCGATCCCGGCTGGCACGACCCTCGGGAAAGTCCGCCAGTACCTCGCGAGCATCTATCGCCACTACTTGCGCGAGGGGATCCTCGTGCTCGAGGTCGGCGAGAGGGAGGTCCATTACGAAGAGCCGGAGATCCTCCGCTCCCGCCGCTGGGACGCCGGCAAAGGGGACCGCCCGAAGAAATGGCGGAAGGACGTCGAGATCACGCTTCCCTCGGGCAGGAAGGTGAGTGGCTGGGCGGCCCTGCGGGCAAAAGGCTCGACCTCCGAGGCCGGCTTGGCGCTGCTATTTCGCGGCAAGGTCGTGGTCGGGGCCGGCGGCCCGGCCGGAGACGTCGAGGATCTCTTTCGGCCTCAGGAGATCTTCGGCGCCCCCAACAGCTTCGTCTCTCAGCGCCTGTTCGGCGAGCTCGATGTCTCGGCGATGAAGGTGGCCCATTCAAAGGACGCAATTCTCTGGGACGGCGAAGAGGAAGCCTTCCTGAAAGCGCTGAAGCGGGCCCTCGACAAGGGCTCGAAGCCATTGATAAAGATGGCGCTGAAGCACCGTGTGACCGAAAGGGGCCCCGCCGTCGACAAGGAGCTCAGCCGCGCCGTCGAGGCGACGGTGGCCGCTGCCGGGGAGAGTGGATCGAACGGGGCGGATCCGAAAAAGGAGGATCGGCCCCCGGCCCCCGAGGATTCGATCAGCGCCAAGTTCAAGCTGCCGGTCTCGGGCTCTGATGTGGAGGTGTTGTTCGCTGTCATCGTCGGCTCGGGCCGCACCTGGGTTCGGATCCGCGACGCCGAGGGCGGTCACACCATCGAGGTTGACCGGAATCACCCCTTCATGCAGTCGTTCGCGCACCTTCCGGGGCAGGAGGTCGAACCGGTCCTTCGGCTGGCGGCGGCGCTGGGGATCGCCGAGATCGAAGCGCGCCAGGCGGGTGTCGCCGACGCGGGCACTGTGCGCGGAAAGCTGAACCAGCTGCTCCAGGGGCCGCTTGCCTACACGACCATGAGTGAGATGGAGGAGGTCGCGAAGTGACGGGACAGACGTGGCATCCGCAGGTGGGCGCGCGGATCGACGAGCTGCTTGCGGGCCAGCCACTGGATGACGACAGCAAGGAGCGGCTGCAGCAAAGCGCAGCGCGGACGCTGGGGCGCTGCGGAGACCCCCAGCAGGGCGGAGATCACCGCGGCACCCACCTGGTCGTGGGAGAGGTTCAAAGTGGCAAGACCCTCGCATTCACCACGCTGATGGCGCTGGCGCGGGACAACGGCTTTCGCTTGATGATCGTCGTCGCCGGGACGAAAACCAACCTGCTCGAACAGACCGCGGAACGACTGAACGACGACCTCCTCGACGGCAGCGGCGGTCTCAACCCTTGGCGCACCTGGATCAATCCAGACGCCTCCGCCGCGGAGCAGATTCGCGACGTGATCGGGAAGCCTTGGGACCCCACTGCTCCGATCGACGGCAGTCAGGCTGCAGTCTGCTTCGTGCTCAAGCACGGCAGCAGACTGGCCAAACTGAAACAGGCGCTCGAATCGATCGAGGACTCGGTCCTCCGGCAGGCACCAGCTTTGATCATCGACGACGAGGCCGACCAGGCGAGCCCGAACCTCGAGCACGAAGCCGGCGACCGCTCCCCGATCTATCGCGCGATCACCGACCTGCGCGCGGCGCTTCCTCGCAGTGACTTCCTGATGTACACGGCAACGCCGCAGGCGCCATTGCTGGTGGAACTCAACGACGAGCTCTCACCCCAGACCGTGACCGTGTTGGAGAGCGGTCCCAAGTACGTGGGTGGGGCAGACCTATTCGGCGACAGCTATGACGACTACGTCGAGCTGATCCCCAGCGTGGAGCTTTCGGCGGCGCTGGAACCCGAAGGTCCTTCGCCCGCGCCTCCGGCCTCACTTCGCACTGCCATAGCCACCTTTCTGCTGTCTCTTGTGATCGCTCAGCAGCGACGGCGCCCCAAGCCGCTGTCGATGCTGATCCATCCGGCGGCAGCGCGAGACCTCCACCACCAATATGCGACTTGGGCTCGGCTGATCCGCGATGACCTGGCGGGCAAGCTCGCCGATCCCGTGGACGTTCTCTTTGCCGAGGCGCTTGAGGCTGAGCTGCGGGAGCCCTATGAAGACCTGGCGAAGACGGTCGACGGGATTGAGCCGCTGGATGAGCTGGCGGCGATGATCCCCGCTTACGCGGGACAGGTGGAGATCCGCGAAGTGAACGCCGGCAGCGAGCCGATCGAAGGCTGGGGGAGGGCCCCGGGCTGGATCTTGGTGGGGGGCAACAAACTCGAGCGGGGATTCACGGTCCAGAATCTGGCCACTACCTACATGCCTCGCGGCAGCGGGGTAGGCAACGCGGACACGATCCAGCAGCGGGGCCGCTTCTTCGGCTACAAGCGTGACTATCTCGACATTTGCCGTGGCTGGTTCAACGCCGAAATCGCCAAAGACTTCGCTGACTACGTTGAGCATGAGGAGAGCCTGCGCGCCGCCTTGAAGCTCGTCGACGACAACGGGCTCCCACTTTCATCCTGGCGGCGGGAGCTTCTGCTCTCGCCGCAGCTGAAGCCGACCCGCTCGCGGGTTATGAGCCTTTCGACGACGAGGCAGGCGATCACCAGCGATGACGGCTGGTTTGGCCAGGCGCACGTCTTCGACGACGCCGCGACCCTCGCCAGCAGGTCGGCCGCGGAGCAGCTGATATCCGCGTTCCGGGCCGATGCCACGGACGATCCGCGGGATCCCCGCCACGCTCATCAGTCGGTGCTCGTCCCGCTCTCTCGAGTTCATGAGAGTCTCGCGGACTGGGGTGCGATTGGGCCTGATGTCGAACGGCTGCTGGGGATCGGCCTGTTGCTGGGCAAGGCCCTCGATGAGGAGGCCGCATCCGAGTGTCTGCTCGTCTTCATGGATGGGGTGGAGTCCCTTTCCGACACGAAGGGCAGGCGGCGGCGCACCAGAGAGCAGCGAGAAGGCCCAGCGAAGACCGTCAACATCTTCCAGGGAGGCGATGAGGGCACCGGCTACCCGGGGGACCGCAGCATCTTCGAGCCGGATCTGGTGACCTTGCAGCTGCACGTGCTGAACCTGTTCGAGCGCGACGATACGCTCGTCGCCGAAGGCGCTCCGGCGATCGCCGTGCACCTTCCGCAGGCGGTGACGACGCTGATCCTGCAGGACTGACTCAGGCCGGCTGCCAGAGCTCGATGCGGTTGCCCTCGGGGTCGGTGGCCCAGCCGAAGCGGCCGATGCCATCCATGTCTTGGGTCTCCTCGGCGACGTTGGCGCCTTTGGCGCGGAGCTGGGCGAGCATTGCGTCGAGGTCGCGGACGCGGAAGTTGAGCATCGTCTGCTGGGTGGGGGAGCCGAAGTAGTCGGTGTTGGACTCGAAGGGTGCGAACACGGTGGGGCCGGGCTCTTGGTGCCAGAGGCCGTTCTCGTCGGTGGTGAGGCCGAGGCAGTCGCGGTACCAGGCGCTCAGGGACTCCGGGTCGGCCGCCCGCAGGAAGTAGCCGCCGATTCCGAGCACCCGCTCCATGCCGCCATCTTGCCGGAGATTGATCGCGCTCAGGGCTCCGGGGTAGGCTCGTTCCGCCGCCAATATCCCCGGGGAGGGAAGGTCTCATGAGGGCTCGTCTCGTCGTCGCTGTCGTCTTGATCGCTGTATGGGCCGCCGTTCCCGCGGACGCGGCTCCCTGGAAGCGGGTGACGACTCCGGACGGCTCAAGCACCGATCAGGTGGGGCTTGCGCGCACGGGCGACGGGGTCCTCCATGTCGTCTGGCATCACCCGACCGGGCCGATCACCGAGGACCTGAACCACACGGTGATATCGCGCGCCGGGAAAATCGGCGCCACCAACCCGATCCAGAGCGGGTGGACGGGGTTCACGAACGCGGCGCTCGTGGTCGTGCCGGGCGGTCTGCGCGCGTTCTGGGGCGGATTCCGCACCACCGACTCGAGCGACCCCCAGCGCGAGACGAACACGGCGTTCTCCGCCGGTAGCGGCGCATCGTGGGCGCTGCAGCCAGGCCAGGTCAACCCGAGCGGCGCCCAGTCTTACGCGAGCCCGCACGCGGCGACGGTCCTCGGGGACGGGTCGACGCTGCAGGCCTTCGCGGGGACGCTCGGCACCTGGGTCCACGCCGGCCTCTCGCCGGCGACGCCGAACTTCAACTTCACGCCCGGGCTCCAGTACGGCAACGACCCGAACCTCGCGACCGACGCGGCCAGCCGGACGGTGATGGCCTGGTACTCGAGCGCGGCCGGCCAGCTCGGCGTGCTCGCGCAGGGCGTCAACGCGGACGGCACTCCCGGCTCCGCTCCGTCGACGATGCCGGGCACGGGCGCGATGTTCGTCGGGATGCTCGGCCGCACGCCGCTGGTGGCGCGGGAGGGCGGTGGGTTCTACGCCGCCTACCCGACGCCGAGCGGGGTCCGGGTGTGGCGCGTCGGTGCCGGCGCGGCTCCGGCCCTCGCCAAGATCGACAACAGTCCGGCCGTGGCGATCGCGGCTGGCGACGACGGGCGGATCTGGGTCGTGTGGACCGAGGGCTTCGGCGACCCGGACGTGCTCGCGCGGCGCTCGAACAAAAGCGTGACCAAGTTCGGCGCGACCGTGAACGCCGGCCATCCCAAAGACGCGGCACAGGCCTACAAGCTCGACGCGAGCGCCACTGGGAACGCGCTCGACGTGCTCGCCAACTTCAACATCGGGACCACCGCAGATGCGGTCACCTCTTACCGCCGGCTGCTGCCCGGGCTCACGCTGCAGGCCGACCCGGGCAGCCTGCGCAGGGGCCAGCCGACCGAGGTGCGCTTCAGGGTGCTCGACGCGGGCGAACCCGTGAGCGGCGCCAGGGTCAGGGTCGGCGGCAGATCGGGTACCACCGGCGGCAGCGGCGGTGTGACGCTGACCTTGACGTCGCGCAGCTCCCTAACGGCACGGGCGACGCGCGGGGGCTACACGCCCGCGACGAAGCAGCTCGCAGTGCGCCGGTAGATCGCCCGCGCCTGGTCGAGCTTCTCGGCGGCTTCGGTGGTGGCTCCCGCTCGGGAGAGAGCGCGGCCCCATTGATGCAGAGCGTCGGCGCGGTCGGGCACGAGCCGGTAGCGGTCCAGGCCTTCGAGGGCTTCCGTGAAGGCGGAATCGGCAGCGTCGATCTCGTCTTCCCGAGCCAGCACGACGGCGTTGGCGAGGTGGGCCTGACCGGCGCGTCCGCGCCAGTCTTCGCCGTTGGCGACGATCTCCAGGCAGCGGTCGGCATGGGCCCGGGCCTCGCCGAGGCGTTCGCGGTCGGCCTCCACCCGGGCGAGGTCGAGGCGGACCCAGAGCTCCCAGCAGATCGCCTCGCCCGCGGTGACGATCGCCAGGGCGCCCTGGAGGAGCTCGGCCGCCCGCGCATCGTCTCCGCCCAGGTGGGCCACGCGGGCCGCGAGCTGCAGGGAGGCCCACTCGTCCCACCGGTTCCCGTTGCGGCGGCTGGTCTCGAGCACCTGGTCGGCGAGGGACTGGGCCTCGTCCCAGCGTCCGTCCCAGATGTCGACCATCGGCTTCAGCGCGTGGGTGATCCAGGCTGGCCGCGCATCGGAGAGCAGGCGCCTCGCCTCCTCGGTCTCGCCCCGCAGGAAGTGGCAGCGCCCGATCGCGTCGGCCGCCTCGCTCCGGTAGGAAGTCCGGCCGACGTAGCCGAGGTCGTGCAGGCGCTCGAAGAACTCCTGCGCCTCGTCGGGGGAGCGCAGCCCCCACGACATCTGGCCGCGGATGTTGGTCCCCATCCAGCTGAGGAAGGAGCGGCGCTCCCTGCCGACAATCTCGATCGAGCGCTCGAGGATGGCGAATCCCTCGCCCTGTTCGCCGGCGACGATCAGGTGCCAGCCGCAGGCCTGCGCTCCTGCCGCCCAGGCGACCTCGTCGCCGATCCGCTCGGCGATCTCCATCGCCCGGCGCCCGGCCTCGATGCCGCGCTGCGTCTGCACGCCGTAGGAGAACGCGGTCGCGACTCCGGTCTCCATGTGGCCCAGCGCCTTCGTCGGCTCGCCTCGGTCGAGGACCTCGCGCGCCGCGTCGAAGTGCTCGAAGGCGACGCCGATGTCGAGGTGGTCGGCGAAGACCGAGTCGATCAGCGAGTGGGCCATGCCCAGGCGCGAGTGGGCCTGCGCCGCCCGCTGCTCGTCGCCGAGCTGCTCGAACTGCGCCAGCGCCCGCTCGAGGTGCCCGATCTGGCGGCCGAGGTCGCCCGCGGCGGCCATCACGTCGCCGAGCGCCATCTCGAGGCGGGCGCGCTCCTCCTCCCGGCCGCCGGCTGCGGTCATCGCCGCCAGCGCTCCCTCCCAGTGCGCCGCCGCCTCGTCCCAGGCCAGGAGCTCGGTTGCCTGCGCTCCCGCCCGCAGCGAGTAATCGATCGCCTTCTCGAGATCTCCCGCGGACCCGGCCAGCCGGTAGTGCACGGCGAGCGCCGCTACCCGGGCGTCCCCGCTCGTCGCCTCGATCGCCGCCGCCGCGCGGGCGTGCAGGCGCTGCCGTCGCGGCCCGCTGAGCTCGCCGTAGAGGACCTCGCGCACGAGCGCGTGGGTGAAGCCGTAACCGGGTCCCGTCTCGCGCACCGTCTCGACCACAAGCTGGGCGTCGAGCCCCTCCTCGAGGGCGGCGATCAGCGCCTCCTCCTCCGCCAGGCCCATCGCGAGCAGGACCTCGAACTCGAACTCGCGCCCCAGCACCGCCGCCGCCGCGAGCGCTTCGCGACAGCCCTGGGAGAGCCGCCCGAGCCGCCCCCCGAGCACCTCGCGGACGCCCTCGGGCACGCCGATCTCGTCTGCGGTGAGAGCCGAGGACCAGCGCCCGTCGCGCTCGAAGAGCACGCCGGTCTCGATCAGGTGGCGCATCACCTCATCGACGAAGAAGGGATTGCCCTCGGTGCGCTCGTGCACCGTCCCGACCAGCCCCGGCGGCGCCTCGCTGCCGGCGTGCAGGGCGATCAGGTCGCGGACGCCGCGCTGGTCGAGGCCGTCGAGCGAGATTCGCTCGAAGAGGCGGTCGCGGCGCAAGTCGGCGAGCACGTCGGCCAGCGGGTGCTCGGGGCCGATCTCGGCCTCGCGGTAGGCGCCGACGATGAGCAGCGAGGCCTCGTCCGGGGCTCGGATCAGGTGGCGCAGCAGGTGCAGCGTGGCGCGGTCGGCCCAGTGCAGGTCGTCGAGGATGAGGAGCAGGGGAGTGCGGGCGGACGCCTGGGCGATCAGGGTCGAGACCGCCTCGAAGAGGAGGTAGCGGCGGGTGTCGGGGTCCTTCGGCTGGGCCGCCCCGTCCGCGGGCGGCGCGGCCGAGAGCTCCGGGACCAGGCGGGCGAGCTCGATCGCGCCGGGGCCGGGGACAACCGTCTGCGCGTCGGGGCCGGCGCTGCGGGCGTAGTGCCGGAGCGCCTCGACGAAGGGCTGGTAGGAGACCAGCGCTTCCTCCTGGCAGCCGGCGTAGAGGACGGTTCCGCTCTCCTGCGCCTCGCCTGCCAGCTCGCTCAGCAGCCGCGTCTTGCCGATCCCGGGCTCACCCGCGACCAGGACCAGCCGGCGGGCTCCGGAGCGCGCCTCGGCCCAGGCTGCGCGCAGCCCCTCGAGCTCGGGATCGCGGCCGACGATCTCCGAGCGCTCCCGCGGCGAGAGGGCGGCGGGGAGGGGCGCTCGCCTCTGGTCGCCGGGCGTGGCCGCGGGTGCGGGGGAAGGTGAGAACGCTCGCTGCTCGGGCGGCTCGCCGGCCAGGAGCCTCGCGTGGATCTCCTGCACCTCGGGGGCCGGCGCCGTCCCCAGCTCCTCGCGCAAGAGGACACGCAGCTCCTCGTAGGCGCGCAGCGCCTCGGCCACGTTGCCGCTGGCGGCGAGCGCCTCCATCAGGAAGCGGTGCCCGGTCTCTCTATAAGGGGAGCGGGAGATCAGCTCCCGGCTCGCCCGCTCGGCGCGCGGGAGCTCGGCCCCGCCGAGGGCCAGCCCGCTGCGCGCCGCCAGCTCCAGCGCCTCCAGCCGCAGGTCCTCGACCTCGCGGCGACGCGCATCGGCCCACTCGCCTTCCTGGCCCGGGAGGAAGCCCGGCGCCAGCAGCTCGATCGCGGCCGCCGCCTGGTCCCGCACGCGCTCCCAGGAGCTGCCCTTCGCGGCCAGCCGGGCGGCTTCGATCAGGCTCGCCGCCTGCTCGGCGTCGACCCAGACTGGCTCGGGGAGCACGAGGCGGATCTGCTGCCGCCCCTCCAGCTCGGCCGGGGCGAGGGCGCGGCGCAGGCGGGAGAGGATTGGCCGCACAGCCGCCTGCGGGTCCTGCGGTGCGCGCTCGGGCCAGGCGACGGCGATCAGCTCGTCGCGGGAGGCGGTGCGCTCGGGCTGGGCGAGGAGGAAGGCCAGCAGGGCGCTGGCCTGCCCGCCTGGAAGCCCGGGGGTGAGGTCGCGACCATCGACCTCGAGCCCGAGCGGGCCGCAGAGACTCACCCGCGTCCGCGGCCCGCCGTCCGAATCGAGAATCGTCGTCGATCGTGCACGCGCCATCGCGTGCGCCGAGTCTACGCGGGGCTAGGAATCCTTCCTAACGCCCGGCACACGCCCCAGCGCGAGGAGGTACTCCGCCTCGAGATGGAAACGGCCATCCCTGCCCTGGTCGAAGGAGGAGACGACCGCGACCAGCTCCTCGCGCAGCTCCAGCCAGCGCCCCTCCGGGGTCAGCTTCTCGCGCGCCTTCAGCATCGGGCCGTAGGCGACCTCCATGAAGGTCACCCAGTCGTCGGCCGAGTAGAAGTCGGCGAACGACACGGTCTTGCGCTCGAGCTCGAGCTCGGTCTCGCTCCCGAGCAGGGCCCTGACGTGGTCCTCGTCGCCCCAGAGCGGCGGCGGCGATGCGTACTCGGGCGGCTTCGGCAGGCATTTGCCGACCGTCTTCAGCACCTGCCCGAGCAAGCCCTGAGGGGTCCAGTTGACCAGGCCGATGACGCCCCCGGGCCGCGTCACCCGCAGCATCTCGCGCGCGACGACCTCGTGGCGCGGGGCGAACTGGACGCCGAAGGTGGAGATGACGCGGTCGAAGCACCCGTCCCCAAAGGGCAGGTCCTCGGCGTCTCCCACCACCCACTCGACGTCGACGCCCGCCGCCGCTGCCCGCTCGCGGGCGTGGTCGAGCAGCTCCGGCGTCAGGTCGAGCCCGGTCACCCGGGCGCCGTCGATCGCCGCCGGGATCGCGGCGTTGCCGGTGCCGGTTGCGATGTCGAGGACCTCCTGGCCGGGCTCGATGCCGATCTTCTCGATTAGCCGCCGCGGCGGCTCCAGGATCAGGCGCTCGGCGACGGCGGCGTAGCTGCCCGACGCCCAAGTGCCGCGGTGGGCTTGCTTCAGGTCGGCCAGCCCCGAGGGGCCGGCGGTGCTGATGTCAACGGGGTTCATGGTCTTCTCCTTTTTGGCTGTGGTTCTGGCTCGGGGTCGCCGTCGGCCGGAAGCCGAGCGGGACCCCCCAGTCGGTGATGGCCGCGCGCTGGCGGCCGAGGGCGCAGATCTCTCCGCCAGGCCCGACCACCGCGGCCCCGGCCAGCCAGCTGCGACCGTCGCGGCCGATCGGCCAGCCGAGGACGACGTGCGGCTCGCCGGCGAGGACGGGGGCGCCGAGGCTGAGCTCGAGCGACGCCGTCACGACCTTGTCGGGGATGCCCGGCGGTGCGTGGGCGATCAGGGCCCAGAGCTGGGTGCAGTCGAGCGCCGCCGAGGCGAGCGCCCCGGGCACATGTCCGGCGTCGTCCGCGAACGTCGTGTCCGGAACCCAGGGCGCGGCGACGAGCCCGCGACCGGCGACCGGGCCGGGAAAGATCCGCAAGCCGTCGCCGCGATGGCGGTGCGTGCCGCAGACCAGGCAGCCCGGGATCGGGTGCTGATCGGCGCCGATGAAGTCGCGCGCTGCCATCTCGGCTTCAGCGAAGGAGACCGGGGATGGCGTCTCTATTTGTAGTGCGGTGCGGGAGGCGCGGGCGAGGAGCGCCTCGCCGTCGCGGAGCTCGAGGGTCTCCCCGTCGAACTTAAGGTCGAGCGGGCAACCGGTCGGGATCGGCCGGCGCAGCTGAACCTCGACGCTGTCGGTATCGAGGGCCGCGGCAAGCGCCCCGGCGACGTAGCCGCCGTGGGCGACGTCCGGGATCCCCTGGAAGCGGTCCTCGATGAGAGTGGTTTGGGGTGCGGTGAGATTTGGCATGGCCCGGACTCTGCGTCCCGGGCCTTGCAGCGCCGTTGCAGTCGCGTTGCACCCCGCTCCAACGCTGGGCCAGCGGGGGTGTAACGCCCTCTCCCGAGTCTGTGCGGCACTGGCTCCCCGTTCCGGGGGGCTGCCACCCCAGAAGGGAGAACTCAGATGAGCGACGAGCAACAGCAGACCTTCGCCCTGTACGGCGTCACCGCGATGATCATCGCGCTCCTGATCGCGCCGGCATTCTTCGCCAACGCGGTCTAGGCGATCCCGGCCGGGCGGGGACCTAGGTGGGAAGCGACGGGATCTGCTGGGTGATGCAGTGGACGCCGCCGCCGCCGAGGGCGAGGGTGCGGCCGGGGACGCCGACGACCTCGCGGCCGGGCATCAGCTGGCGCAGGCGCTGCAGCGCCTCGGCGTCCATGTCGGGGTCGAGTTCCGCCAGCGGCACGATCGCCGCGTCATTACAGGTGTAGTAGTTGACATAGGGGACGACGACGTCATCGCCGCTCTCGCGGCGCAGGCGGGGCAGCAGCTCGAGCTCGGTGACGTCGAGGCCGGCGGCGCGCAGAAGCTGGGCGTTCTCGCTGGCGTTGTTGTGGTTGGGGTCGCCGGGAGACGCCGTCTGCAGCAGCACCTTGCCGGGCTCGAGGACGGCGCAGATGTTGTCGACGTGGCCGTCGGTGTCGGCGTCCTCGACCAGGCCCTGGGGGAGCCAGATGATCTCCTCAGCGCCGAGCAGGTCGCGCAGCTCCTGCTCGATCCGGCCGCGCTCCACGCCGGGGTTGCGGTTCGGGTTCAGCAGGCACTGCTCGGTGGTGACGAGCAGGCCCTCGCCGTCGACCGCAATCGAGCCGCCCTCGAGGACGAGGGGGGAGGCGACGCGCTCGATCGCGAGTCGCTCCAGCAGGCGCTCGGCGATCGCGGCGTCGTTCTCATAGGGGGTGAAGGCCTCGCCCCAGGCGTTGAAGCGGAAGTCGACGCCGGCTCGGGCTGGGTCACCGCTGTCGTCGCGGCCGAGGACGATGATCGGCCCGGAGTCGCGCAGCCAGGAGTCGTCGATCGGGAGGCCGACGACCTCGACGTTCTCCGCCGGGACGCGGCGGCGGGCGTCCTCGGCGTGCTCGGGCTTGGCGACGAGCAGGACCGGCTCGAAGGCGGCGACCGCGGCGATCGTGGCGGCGTGCGCGTCACGGGCGTCCTCGATCGTCGTCCCGCGCCACGCGTCCTCGCGTGCGGGCCAGGCGATCAGCGTCCGCTCGTGCGGCGCCCACTCGGCCGGCATGCGCATTCCAGAGGCGCGATTTGTCGCCTTCATTGGAGTTAGCCTAGTTAATTCAGTTGAATTTTGCCGACTTAGCAACTAGTTACGTTGGGGATCGCTACTCTGACAAGTGAATGAGTACGTCTAAGGAGATCAGTTGATGAACCCCCGTCGCGTCGTGATCGCCGAGGACTGCAACGAGTTCCGGCTCCTGCGTGTGGCTGGCGGCGACGAGTCGCTCGCGGAGTGGCTCGACGGCTACCTCGCGCCCGAGGGTATCGACGTCGCCGAATACCGCGACCGCCTGCGGGCGCTCGGCGAGGGCTGGAACTTCGATGCGCCCGCGGACCGCGCCGAGCTGCTGAGCGCCGTGGCCGAGGCCGAGATCGTGCTCACTGAGCGCGAGCCGATCGACGCCGAGCTGATCGCGGCGGCGCCGCGCCTGAAGCGGATCGTCAAGTTCGGCTCCGACCTGCGCAACATCGACCGCGAGGCCGCCGCCGAAGCCTGGGTCGAGGTCCTCGCTGCTCCCCGGATGACCACGTCCCACGTCGCCGACCACGTGCTGATGCTGACCCTGGTTCTGCTGCGCCGCTTCACCCAGGATGCGCGCCTGCGCCACGGGGACCCGACGCCCCCGCCGCTGGCGCCGGGCGTCGCGGTCGAGGCCGGCGCCCACCCGCCGACGGTCTTCAACTGGAGCGGCACGCATGGGCTGCGGGCGCTGCGCGGCCGCCGCCTCGCGATCGTCGGCGTCGGCGAGACCGGGAGGGCGGTGATCCAGCGCGCTCGCGCCTTCGACATGGAGGTCGGCTACTGGTCGCGCAACCGCGACCCCGAGCTGGAGGCCGCGACCGGCGCCAGCTTCGTGGAGCGCGAGGAGCTCGCCGAGTGGGCCGACGTCGTCTCCCTGCACGTTCCCTACGCGCCCGCGCTCAAGCACTTCGTCGATGCCGATTTCCTGCGTGCCCTTGGCTCGGATGGAGTGCTGATCAACTGCGCCCGCGGGCTGCTCGTGGACTTCGACGCGGTGGTCGTGGCGGTGCGGGAGGGAGTGATCGCCGGCGCCGGGCTCGACGTCTTCCCGGAAGAGCCGTACCCGCTCTCGGCCGAGCTCGACGCGCTCCCCAACCTCGTCACGACGCCGCACCTCGCGGCCGCCGATCGCTGGGCGATCCTCGAAGACGTCGAGCTCACCTTCGCGGCGCTCGGTGCCGCGAGTGGAGCCGGGCGGTGACGGCCACGCGGCGCCACGCCGGGCGGGTCGCGGTGGTAACCGGCGGCGCTGCCGGGATCGGGCAGGCGTTCGCCGAGCGGCTCGCGGCCGAAGGGGCTCGGGTCGCGATCGCCGACGTTGGCGACGCCGAGCAGACGCTGGAGATGATCGCGGCCGCCGGTGGCGAGGCACTAGCCGTTCACTGCGACGTCTCCAGCGAGGACGACGTCGCCGCGCTGGGAGCGGCCGTGACCGAGCGCTTCGGCCCGGCCGACATCCTCGTCCACAACGCCGGCATCTACCCGCTCGTCGAGTTCGCCGAGATGACCTTCGAGCAGTGGCGGGCCCTGATGGCCGTCAACCTCGACTCCAACTTCCTGCTCTGCCGCGAGTTCCTGCCGGCGATGCGGAGCCGCAGCTGGGGGCGGATCGTCTGCCTCAGCTCGACCGCCTTCCACGCCGGCATGGGTGGCATGGTCCACTACGTCGCCAGCAAGGGCGGGATCATCGGCTTCGTGCGCGCGCTCGCCGCCGAAGTCGGCGAGGAGGGCGTCACCGTCAACGCGCTGGCGCCGAGCCTCGTCCGCACCCAGGGCACGACCGCCGACCCGCGCGCCTTCGAGGCGGTCGCGGCGAGCCAGGCGATCAAGCGCACCCAGCTGCCCGGCGACCTCGACGGGGCGCTCTCGTTCCTCGTCTCCGATGACGCGGCGTTCCTCACCGGCCAGACGCTCGTCGTCGACGGCGGCCGGGTGCGGTCCTAGTTGCTGCCGCAGCGCTACCGGGATCTGTTCGCGCGGCCGACCGTGCGCACGGTCGTCGCCGGCGGTTTCGCCGGGCGCCTCGCTTTCGGCTTCTACTCGCTCGTCCTCATCCTCCTGGTCCACCAGAAGACGGACTCCTTCGCCGCTGCCGGGATCGTCACCGCGGCCTTCTCGCTGGGCGTCGGCGCGGCGCCGCTGTGCGCGCGGCTGATCGACCGCTTCGGCGCGCGCGTGCTCCTGGCGGTTGCCGCGGCGCACGCGCTGGCCTCGTTCGCGGTCTTTGCGCTCCTGCTCGAGGGGGCGCCGGTGGCGCCGCTGATCTTCTTCACCTGGTGCGCGGGGCTGTTCCTGCCGCCGGTCGGGCCGGTGATGCGCTCGATCTGGCGGGCGACGATCGCGGACCCTGACCTGCAGACGGCCGCGATCTCCTTCGAGTCGGTGACGATGGAGGTGGTCTGGCTGATCGGGCCGCTGCTGGTCGCGGTGGCGACCGCCACTGGCGGCCTCTTGGCGCTGCTGGCACTGGGCCCGGTGCTGAC
This sequence comes from Solirubrobacterales bacterium, assembly GCA_036277915.1. GTDB lineage: Bacteria > Actinomycetota > Thermoleophilia > Solirubrobacterales > 70-9 > VAYN01. The sequence continues at coordinate 153,970 of DASUMA010000006.1, read as the reverse complement.
GGTGATCGGCACGGTGATGATCGTGGTCGTCGCCGGTCACCACCTGGGCGCCGGCGAAGGAGCCCGCGGCGCTGACGACCGGGGAGGGGACAAGCTGGGCGCGCTGCGGGCGCCCGAGGTGCGGCTGCTCGTTCTCGTCGCGATCGCGATTGGCCTCTGCCTCGGCGGCGTCGAGGTCTCGATCGCGGCCTTCGCCAACGCCCGGCTCGGCCCCGCTTACGCGGGCGTGCTGCTGGCGACGCTCTCGCTCGGCGGCATCACCTGCGGCCTCGCGTACGGCGCCCGAGCTCAGCACCGTCGCCTGCGCACGCGCTACATGCACCTCCTCCTGCTGATCGGGCTGCTCACGGTGCTGCTGGCCGCCACGGACTGGATCCCGACGACGGTGCTGGTGCTGATCGCCTTCGGCGGCTGCTTCGCGGTGACGCTCGTCGTCGCCAACCAGCTGATCAGCGAGATCGCCCTCCCGGGCACGATCACCGAGGCCTTCACCTGGCAGACGGGAATGCTGCAGATGGGGGTGGCGGGCGGCACGACGATCGCCGGAATTGCGGTCGAGCACGGTGGTGGAGCGGGCGCAGGCTTCGGCGCGGCGGCGCTGGCCGCGTTCCTCGCCGCCGGCGGTGCTGCCTACCTGGTGCGGCGGGCGCGGGCGGCGGTCCAGGCGGCGCCGGCACCGGCGCCCGGTGCGGGCGGCGCCAAGGTCTGTATCGACGACGGCTCGCCGTCCAGCCACCAGGGATAGCCGAGCAGGCGCGGCACCGGGCCGGCGGGGTCGACGGCCAGGAGCTCGCGCGCGTGGGCCTGCGGGTGGTCGGCCATGCGAGCGATCCCGCTCAGCTGCGCCGCCGCGACGCCCGCGTCGCTTAGCGCTGACAGCGCCTCTGAGGTGGTGCGCGCCGCGCACCACTCGCGCAGCGCCGCGTGGGCGCCGCCGGCGTCGGCAGGGATCTCCGGCAGCTGCGCCCGCAGGCGCTCGATGTCCCGTTCGCGATCGACCGTGATCGCGACAGCGCCATCGCCGGTCGCGAAGGCGTCCTGCACGAGCGCGTCGGGGTCGCTGTTGCCGCGCCGGGTCTGCTCCGCGGCCGGGCGGTCCCAGGCGTCGCTGCAGGACCAGACGCCGAGGTCGTGCAACGGCATCTCGAGCGCGCCGCCGGGGCCGCCGCGGGTGCGCCACAGCCACCAGCTGGCGACCTGGGTCGCGGTCATCAGCGCGCCGGTGAAGTCGATCGCGGAGACGCCGGTGCGGACCGGCGGCGCCTCGGGCGGCCCGGTCAGGTCGAGCTGGCCGCACATCGCCTGCACGACCGTGTCGAAGGCGAGCAGCCCGCGGTCGGGCGTGCGCCGGTCGAAGCCGGTGACGACGCAGTGCAGGAGCCCGGGGTCGGCCCGGTCGGCATCGAGCCCGATCGCGGCGAGCGTCGGGGCGGAGAGGTTCGCCAGGACGACGTCGGTCTCGCGCAGCAGCGGCGCGGCCTCCGCGGGGGACTCGAGCACGAGCGAGCGCTTGTCGGTGTTGTTGATCTGGAAGAGGTAGGCGGTGCCGGCGATCTGCGAGGCGAGGCGCCGGCAGGGGTCGCCCTGCGGCGGCTCCACCTTCGTCACCGTCGCGCCGAGGCCGGCGAGCATGCGCGCGGCGACCGGGCCGGAGGTGTAGGCGCCGGACTCGAGGATGCGGAGGCCGGCGAGCGGGGCGGCGCCGGTGTCGGCACTGGTGCTCGCGGGGGCGGAAGGCGGGACGCCGGCGTCGAACCAGCCGGGCGCCGGCACGCCCGGCGCTTCGGCGGGCAGGGCCGAGCTGCGGCGGGCCTCGGCCAGCGAGCGGATCGGCCCGCAGGCGACGCCGACCGCGCGCAGCGCCTCGAGCGCCTCGGCGACCGAGCGCGCACGGGTCCAGAGCTCGATCTGCGCGTCGAGCTCGTCGGCGTGGCGGACGCGGTCGCCGGCGTTCGCGAGCTCGGGGTCCTCGAGCCAGGCCGGCTGCTCGAGCAGGTCGCATAGCGCCTGCCACTGGCGGTCCGACATCGTGCAGATCGAGACCCAGCCGTCGGCGCACCGGTAGGTGTTCCAGGGCGCGGCCATCGGGTGGCGGTTGCCCGCCCGCGGCGGCCCGTCGTCGCCGAGCCAGCGGGCCGGCAGCTGCGTGGTCAGGGAGCTGTAGAGCGCGTCGAAGATCGCGACGTCGAGCTCACGCGGGTGCGGGCCGCCGCGTTCGCGGGCCGAGAGCGCGGCGGCGGTGACGGTGGTCGCCACGCAGGCAGACATCGAGGCGCCGAGCGCGAAGCCGGCGCGCACGCCGGGGTGGTCGGCGTGGCCGGTCAGCTCGACGATGCCCGCGTCGGCCTGGAGCGTGAACTCGGTTGCCCGCGCGCCCGGCGCCTTGCGGCCGTAGGGCGTGACCCAGGTGACGACCGAGGCGGCGTCGGCGAAGCTCGCGCCGCTGAGGCCGTGGGGATCGTCGCCGCGCTCCCAGGCGCCGTCGGCGAGGACGACGTCGGGCCGGTCCGCGAGTGCCGCCCGGGGGTCGGCAGCGGTCCGCTTGGCGCTGTGGAGGCGGGCCGCGGTCGGCGGCGGCGGGGTGGACAGGACCTCGCAGTGGGTGACCTCGGCGCCGAGCGCTGCCATCAGCGCCCCGGCCGCCGCGGCGCCGGAGCCGTCTCCCGAGAGCTCGAGGACGGTAATGCCGGCGAATGGACGGAACTCGGTCAGGTCGCTTCTCCGCTTGCCGGCCCCGGCCGGTAGTCGAGCACTCCGATCCCTCGCACGCGGTCATTCTCGGTCACCCGGACCTCAACGTGGGCGGAGCCGGCGCTGTCGGAGACGCGCAGCTCGTAGCGGCAGCTCTCGCTCAGCGGCCCGCGGAAGGCCCAGTGCAGGATGCAGGGCTGCAGCTCTTCGCGGCCGAGCAGCTGCCGAGCCAGGGCGTCGGCGATCGAGGGCGCCGCGCCGCCCTGCAGCTTGCCGACCAGGTTCTGCAGCAGTGGCCGCACCGCGACGATCGCCGCCTCCGCGCCGGGCCCGATCCGCACGCCGTCGAGCAGCAGCGCCTCGCTGAGCGAGTCGGCCTCGGTCGCGAGCAGCCGATTGAGCTCCGCCTCGACCACGGGCTGCGGCAGGTCGCGGCGCTTCGGCGCCGTCCCCTCGATCGCGTCCGTGTTGGTCGCCAGGGCGATCATCGTGCCGCTGGCGACCCGTCCCTCGTCGTCATATATGCGGGCGCGGCAGACCAGCTGGCGGAAGTTGCGCTCGTCGGGGTCGCCGAGGCTCTCCACGTTCGCCGCGAAGCGGAGCCGTCCGCCGCGCGGCGTGCGCTCGACGACCGTGGTCAGCGCCCGCGTCGCCATGTGGCCGAGCTCCGGGACCTCCAGGTACGCCGCCCGCGCCGCGACGACGTCGATGCCGACGTTCAGCGCCAGCGACGAGCGGCGAAGCTCGTCGCTGGCGAGGAACGGGCTCTCGTCGAGCACCAGCTGGGCGTCCTCCCCGGGGGCGGGGTCCTGCAGGCCGAGCACGTCGCCGAACGGGTGCAGGCGGCTGCGCCCCTGCTCGATCGCGTGCGACAGCGCGGCCCGCAGGTCGCGGTCCTCAGCGGCGCCGCTCACTGTCAGGGAGCGGCGCCGGTGACCGGGTCCGCGCCGTAGGCGATCAGCTTCATCTCCTCGACCGCCCGGCCGGCGCGCACGTCGTCAACCGCCTGGCGCACGTCGGCCAGGAAGAGCTCGTAGCACCGGGTGGGGAGCGGGCTCAGCAGCATGTGCAGCCGCGGCGGGTGGATCGCGTAGGTCGGCGGCCAGCCGCGCTTCAGCAGCGCCGCCCCGACTTTCGCGATCGGCACCTCGGGGTCGGTCGATTCCCAGAGGATCACGCCGCACTCGTGCGGCGCCGCCAGCTGCAGGCACCCGGTCTCGGCGAAGCCCTCGGCGAGGATCTCGGCCCCGGCGAAGATCTCGCGGGCGATATCGAGGTAGCCATCGGCACCGAGCGCCATCATCGTCGCCCAGGCGCCGGCGATCACCGCGCCGGAGCGGCTGCCGGAGAAGCCGACTCGCGAGTAGTCGCGGAAGGGCCAGCCGTTGTCGACCGAGAGGTTGAAGCCGTGATGAACGCGCACCGCCTCGTCCCGGACCGAGAGCGTCGAGATCCCGGTCGGGGTGAAGCCGAGCTTGTGCAGGTCGGCGGATATGGAGGTGACGCCCTCGACCGCGAAGCCGCACTCCCAGGGCAGGCGGCCGAGCCGGCGCACGTGCGGCAGCAGGAAGCCGCCGACGCAGGCATCGATGTGCAGCCAGAGGTCGTGTTCCTGGGCCAGGGCGCCGAGCTCCGGCACCGGGTCGACGACGCCGTGGGTGTAGTTCGGAGTGGAGCCGACGAGCGCGATCGTGCCGCCGTCGATCGCGGTGCCCATCGCCGGGACGTCGGCGCGGTAGTCGGGGCCGATCGTGATGCGGCGGACCTCGATGCCCATCTCTTCGGCGGTCTTGTCGAAGCTCGGGTGGCAGCTTGCCGCGAGGACGATGTTCGGCGGGGCGGTGAGACGGTTCTCGGCTCGGGCGCGGAAGAGCGCGCCCTTGACCGCGAGGTGGTTGCTCTCGGTGCCGCCGACGGTCAGCGTCGTGGCGCCGCCCTCGGGGACGTCGAGCAGGCCGCGGATCATCGCCAGCAGCTCAGCCTCTATAGCGAGCAGGCTCTCCGGCTTGACGAAGCCGTTGAGGTGCGCGAACTCGGCCATCGCCGTGCGGGCCACCGCCAGCGCGTGGTCAGGGATCACCGGCCACAGCGTGTCGGGCCAGCCGCGCTCCAGATCAGGGTCCATCGCCAGCAGCTCGTGCATCCGCTGCTCGATCTCGTACTGCCGCCAGCCGCTCTCCGGCAGGGCGTCGATTCTCTCCAGTTCCATCAGCCCTCCCAGGGGGTCCGTGGCTTGCTGCCTCCGGGGCTGCGAACTGTGCCCGTGGGAGGCCGAGTATGTGACTAGTCTAGTGGAATAGGTATGCAAAAACAACGAGATTCACTTGCATTCCACCGTTTGAGCTACTAAAGTCGTTGTCGCCGTGGGAGGCAGGCAGTCTTGTTGTGAGGGACGAAGGTGGGTCTAATGGAGAGATTGAGAGGAGAAGTAGATGGCGCAAGGTAAGTTGACTCGCGCGACGTTCCTGCGTGGAGCGGCGGTTGGAGCCGGCGGGCTGATGATCGGCGGTTTGGCGGCCTGTGGGAGCGATTCCTCCACCGGGTCCGACAGCACCTCTGGCGGCACGCCCCAGAAAGGCGGCGTTCTGCAGTTCGCGGTCTCGGATGCGTCGGAGAGCGAGGCGCTCGATCCGCTGCCCGCGGTCAACCAGCACCACGCCCTTTACTCCTCGCTGATCTGGGAGTACCTGGTCGGCGTCGACGACGACTACCGGCCGGTTCCGCACCTGGCGACCAAATGGAGCTCCACCCCCGATGCCTCGGAGTGGACCTTCGAGCTGCGCACGGACGTCAAATGGCAGGACGGCAAACCGCTCACCTCTAAGGACGTCGCTTGGACGATCAAGCGCATCCTCGACGAAAAGAACGGCTCGCCGAGCTTCAGCTCCTTCTCCGAAGTGCTGGACGCGAAGGGGATGGACACCTCTGACCCGAACGTGATCGTCTGCAAGCTGAAGCAGCCGGACGCGCTCTTCCCCCAGCTCTTCTTCTTCGACGGCACCGAGATCGTCCAGGACGGCTGGGTGCCGGACGGCAAGCCGCAGAACGCGGTCGGAACCGGCCCGTTCATCGCCAAACGGTTCAAACCGGGCGAAGGCTTCGAAGTCGTCAGGAACGACAAGTACTGGGGCGGCGCGCCGTACCTGGATGGGGCGCGCAGCGTCGTCATCCCGGACCCGGCGAGCAAGCTGCAGTCGGTCCTCTCCGGCCCGTCGCAGGTGACCGACAACGTCACCCCGGCGAACATCAAATCGACCGAGGGCTTCCCGGTCGACCTGATCCGGATCAAGGACTTCTACATCACGTATTTCACGATGGACACGACGCAGAAACCGTTCGACAACAACGACGTGCGGATGGCGTTCAAGCTCGCGGCCGACCGCGAGAAAATCCTCAACATCGCGTTCGCCGGCTACGGCACCCAGGGCAACGACTCCTCCGCACCGGTGGGCAGCCCCTGGGTTCCGGACAGCGCTGCCCGTAAAAAGGACATCGCCCAGGCCAAAGAGCTGCTCGCCAAAGCGGGCTACCCGGACGGGCTCGACATCGACATGTACGTCGCTGACGTGCTCGGCGGCTTCTCGGATGCCGCGGTCGTCTACGCCGCGGCGGCCAAGGAAGCTGGCATCAACGTCAACATCAAGCAGGCCCCGATCGACACCTACTTTGACCAGATCTGGCTGAAGAAATCGTTCTACGTCGATTACCTGGGTGCCCTGCAGCCGCTGCTGGCGCTGCAGCTGAGCTTCGTCCCGGATGCTCCCTACAACGAGACGTTCCTCGAGCCGAGCAAGGCCGCGGAGTACGTTGAAAGGGGTCTGAAGGAGATCGACCAGGCGAAGCAGGATGCGATCACGACCGAAGCGATGCAGTGGCAGTCGGATAACGAGGGCATCATCACCACGGGCTTCCTCGACAAGCTCAAGATCCAGAAGAGGGAACTCCGTGGCGCCACCTACAGCAAGAACGGCCAGGGCGACTACAGCAAGGCCTGGCTCGAGGCTTAAGGGGCCCCGCTAAACGCTCACCACCATGAAGCGGATCGGCGCCAAGAAGAGCAAGGCACGATCTGCGCTGCGCTACCTCGGCTCGGCCGTGCTCACCCTCTGGGTGATCTCGCTGCTCGTCTTCGCGGGCACGAACATACGGCCGGCCGAGGACGTGGCGCGGCAGGCCCTCGGTCGCACCGTGACCGAGGGCCAGCTGCAGACGTTCATCGACGAAAACGGCCTCAACCGCCCGCTGCCCCAGCGCTATGCCGACTGGGCTAGCGATTTTGTGCGGGGGGACTGGGGCGAGTCGGCGGTCACCGGGCGCCCCGTGCGCCCGGCGATCATGCCGCGCCTCTGGCGCTCGCTGCTGCTGGCATTGCTGGCAGCGCTGGTGGCGGTGCCGGTCTCGGTGCTGCTCGGGATCTTCATGGCGCGCCGCCGGCAGAAGCGCTCGGACGTCGCCACCAACATGCTCCTGGCGGGCGTCTCGGCCTTGCCGGAGTTTGTCGTCGGGTTAGCGCTGACGACCGTCTTCGCCGTCTCCTTGGGCTGGTTCCCCGTCGACAGCACGGCGCTCACCTTCGGCTCTGCCAGCGACAAGGCGCTGGCCTACGTGCTCCCGGCGGCGACGCTTGTGATCCTCGTCGTCCCCTACATCGCCCGCGTCACGCGCGCCTCGGTGACCGAGACGCTGCACGCCTCCTACTCGCGCGCGGCGGTGCTGCGCGGCCTGCAGCCGCGGCTCGTGCTCTGGGACTACGCGGTGCGAAACGCCGCGGTGCCGATCCTCAATGCCGTCGCGATCAACTTCATCTACATGCTCGGCGGCGTGATCGTGGTCGAGAACGTCTTCGGCTTCCCCGGCATCGGCCAGCTGCTCGTGCAGTCGATCGGGCGCGCCGACGTGATCACCGTGCAGGCCGCCGCGATGGCGATCGGCGCGATCGTGATCCTGATCAACATGTCGACCGACGGGCTCTCGGCCTACTTCACGCCGAAACTGCGCGGGGGCCGCTCGTGAGCGCGACCGCGACGACCCCGGCGGCGGTCGCCGAGCGCCTGGCCCGCAAGCGCCGCGGGCTCGCCTGGGCGCGAACCTTCGAGGGCCGGGTCGGGCTCGCGATCCTGGTCGCCGTGGCGCTGCTGGTCACGGTCGGCCCGCTGTTCGCGCCCTACCCGCCGAATGAGATCGGCGTCGGCGTGCCGCTCGCAACGCCCGAAGGCGGGCACCTGCTCGGCACCGACCAGCTCGGCCGCGACCTCTTCAGCCGCTACCTGGACGGCGGCACCACGATCGTCCTGGTGCCGCTGGCGGCGAACGTGCTCGGCTTCCTGATCGGCGGTCTGCTCGGCCTCTTCGGCGCCTACCAGGGCGGTCGCACCGACGCCGTCATCGCCCGCGTCTTCGACCTCTTGATCGCGATCCCGTCGCTGCTCTTGACGCTGGTCCTGATCGCCGGCCTCGGCACCTCCTGGTCGACGCTGATCTTCGTGATCGCGATCGTCACCGCGCCCCGCGCTGGCCGCGTCATCCGCGGCGCCGCCCAGACGGTCGCCGTCAACGACTACGTGGTCGCCGCGCGGCTGCGCGGCGAGTCGGTCTGGTGGGTCTTGTGTCGGGAGATCCTGCCGAACGCCTCGGGGCCGATCGTCGCGATCTTCTCTCTGTATCTGACCTACGCGATCGTCGGCGTCTCTACGCTCAGCTTCCTCGGCCTCGGCGCCCAGCCGCCGAGCTCTGACTGGGGCCTGATGGTCGCCGAAGGGCGCGACGTGCTGACCATCAACCCCTGGGCGACGCTGGTCCCGGCCTTCAGCATCGGCCTGCTGGCGATCGCCTTCACGCTGATCGCCGACAGCATCGACCGCCGCACCGTCGGGAACGAGGCCTGACCCGGTGAGCGCCGCACTCAGCATCGAGGGCCTGACCGTCGCCTACCGGCTCGAGGGCGGCGAGCGCAGGGTCATCGTCTCCGGCGTCGACCTCGAGCTGCAGGCGGGTCAGGTCGTCGGCCTGGCCGGCGAGTCCGGCTGCGGCAAGTCGACCCTGGCGCTCGCCGCCACCGGCTACCGCGCGCCTGGGGCCGAGGTCCTGGCTGGCCGCTCGCTGCTCGGCGACGTCGACCTGATCGCGCTGAAGGAACGGGATCTGCGCAAGGTCTGGGGACCGCGGATCGCCTTCGTCGCCCAGAACGCGCTCGGCGCGCTCAACCCCGGGACGACGCTCGAGCGCCAGTTCAAGCAGACGCTGAAGGCGCACTCGGAGGCGCGCGGCGAGGCCATCCGTACGCGCACGCTGGAGCTGCTGGATGCCGTCGGCATCCCCGAGCCCGACGCCGCCCTGCGGCGCTACTCGCACCAGTTCTCCGGCGGCCAGCAGCAGCGGATCGCGATCGCGCTGGCGCTTGCCTCCGACCCCTCGGTCCTGATCCTCGACGAGCCGACGACCGGCCTCGACGTGACCACGCAGGCGCGGATCACCGCGATGCTCGGCGGCCTCCTGGCTGACCGCGGCGTCGCCGCCCTCTACGTCAGCCACGACCTGGCGCTGCTGAGCACGATCGCCGACCGCATGGTCGTGATGTACGGCGGCCAGGTGGTCGAGCAGGCGGCCTGCGGCGAGGCGCTGCAGCGCCCGCGCCACCCCTACACCCGCGCCCTGCTGCAGGCGGCGCCCGACATCGAGGGGCGGCGCCAGCTGCTCGGCATCCCCGGCCGCCCCCCGCTCTCGGTGCAGGAGGGACGCTGCGCCTTCGCCGACCGCTGCACGATGGCGGTTGAGGCCTGCACCACCCACTCGATCGGGCTGGAGAGCGTCGGCACCGAGCACTTGGTGCGCTGCATCCGCGCCACCGACCCGGCGCTGGCGACGCCGCCGCGGGAGCTGACGGCGAAGCGCCGCGAGACCGAGGGGACGCCGCTGCTCACGGTCGAGGGCCTCGTCTGCTGCTACAGCCGCCACCACGAGCCCGCGGTCAAGGATGTCTCGGTGCACGTCGAGGCCGGGGAGATCCTCGGCGTCGTCGGCGAGTCCGGCAGCGGCAAGACGACGCTGCTGCGCGCGCTCGCGGGCGTAATCGCCCCCGTCGAGGGCACGATCAAGCTCGACGGCACCGAGCTCGCCGGCCTCGCCCGCCAGCGCCGGCCTGAGCAGCGCCGCGACCTGCAGCTGGTCTTCCAGAACCCGATGTCCTCGCTGAACCCGCTGCACACCGCGGCGGACACCCTGAGGCGGCCGATCCGGCTGTTCCGCCCGGACGTCTCGCGCCGGGAGGAGCAGGCGACGATCGAGGGGCTGCTGGAGAGCGTCAACCTCGCCCCGGAGATCGCCGACCGCCGCCCCACCGAGCTCTCGGGCGGCCAGCTGCAGCGGCTCTCGATCGCCCGCGCGCTTGCCGCCAACCCGCGCCTGATCCTCTGCGACGAGATCACCAGCGCGCTCGACCTCTCGGTGCAGGCGATCATCGTCGAGCTGCTGCGCGACCTGGTCACCCGCACCGGCGTCTCACTGCTCTTCGTCAGCCACGACCTCGGCGTCGTCCGCGCCCTCTGCGACCGCACGGTCGTGATGCGCGACGGCGTCGTCCGCGAGACCGCCGAGACCGAGCAGCTCTTCACCGCGCCGGGCGACGACTACACGTCCGAGCTGCTGGACGCGATGCCAGCGCTGCCCACCGCATGAGCGCCTACCTGGCGGTGGAAGTCGAGGGCCCCTGCGCGATCCTGCGCCTGACCCGGCCCGAGAAGCGGAACGCGCTGACCACCGAGACGCTGGTCGCGATCGCCGACGCGGCTGAAAGCTTCGACGTCGGCTCCGAGGCGCGGGTGCTGATCCTCACCGGCGAAGGCGGCGCCTTCAGCGCCGGCGCCGACCTGGCGCAGGCGCTGGAGCTGCGCACCGGCCCGGAGACCCTGAAGTGGAACCGAGCCTGGCAGCGCGCCGCCCGCGGGCTCGAACGCTCGCCGCTGCCGGCGATCGCCGCGATCGGCGGCGCCTGCATGACCGGCGGGCTCGAGCTTGCCCTGGCCTGCGACCTGCGCCTGGCCGGCGAGGACGCGGGCTTCGCGATCACCAGCGCCGCGATCGGGTCGGTCGCCGGGGGTGGTGGCACCCAGCGTCTGCCGCGGCTGATCGGCCCCGGGCGCGCCAAGGACTTGCTGTTCAGCGCCCGGGTCGTCGACGCGGCTGAGGCGCTGGAGCTTGGCCTGGTCGAGCGGCTGGTCCCCGCCGGCGAGCACCTGGCCGGCGCAAAGGCCTGGGCGGCGGAGATCGCCGAGCAGGCGCCGCTCTCACTCTGGCTCGCCAAGTGGGCGGTCAACCGCGGCATGGAGATGACGCTCGAGGGCGGCATCGACTGGGAGGCATCGCTTTCCGCGCACGCCTTCGCCACCGAGGACCGGTTCGAGGGCATGCAGGCCTTCCTCGAGAAGCGCGAGGCGCAGTTCCGTGGGCGCTGAGCGCCTCGACGGCCGCGTCGCCGTCGTCACCGGGGCCGGTGGCGGGATCGGCGCCGCGATCGCCGCCGACCTCGCGGGGCTGGGCGCGACCGTCGTCATCGCCGACCGCGACCTCGACGCCGCGCAGGCGACAGCGCAGGCAATCGGCGCCGGCGGCCGCGGCCAGGCGTTCTCCTGTGACGTGACCGATCGCGCCGGGTACACGGTGGCGCTGGCAGACATCGAGCGGGCCCACGGCGCGATCGACGTGCTCGTCAACAACGCCGGCGGCACCCCGCACGCCGACTTCCTCGAAGTCCCGGTCGAGGCGTGGGACGGGATCGTCGAGCTCAACTTCGTCGCCGTGCTGACCGCCTGCAAGGCGGTCGTGCCCGGCATGGTTGCGCGTGGCTGGGGCCGCGTCGTCAGCGTCGCCTCCGACGCCGCCCGGATCGGGATGCCGAAGGAGGCGATCTACTCCGGCGCGAAGGCCGGCGCGCTCGCCTTCTCGAAGGCGCTCGCGGCCGAGGTCGCGCACGCCGGGGTGACCGTCAACACCGTCTGCCCGGGCTCGACCGCGACGCCGCTGCTGAGCTCGATGTACACGCCGGAGCAGCTGGAGCGCAAGGGGTCCCGCAACCCGAGCGGCCGGCTCGGCACCCCAGCGGACGTCGCCGCGGCGGTCCGCTTCTTCGTCACCGGCGGCTCCTACGTCACCGGCCAGGTTCTGAGTGTCAACGGCGGCGCCCTGAGGGCCGACTGAATGGAGGAGAGGATGCGAGCTGTCCAGTGCGTTGAGCTTGGGGGCCCAGAGGTCCTGCAGGTGCGCGAGGTCCCAAAGCCGGTCGCTGGGCCGGACGAGACGCTGATCGAGGTCGCCCGCGCGGGCATCAACTTCTCCGACATCGGGCGCCGCGGCAACGGCTGGAAACACCCCACGCGCGAGCTTCCGGTGATTCCCGGCTTCGAGGTCGTCGGCACTCGCGTCAGCGACGGCGCCCGCGTCGTCGGCATGACCACGATCGGCGCCGGCGGCTACGCCGAGTACGCGGCGATGCCCTCGAACCTCGTGCTTGAGGTGCCGGACGGGGTCAGCGACACCGCTGCGCTGGGCTCGATGGTGCAGGCGACGACCGCTTGGGGCGCGCTGGTCGAGGGTGGCCGCATCCGCGCCGGCGACACGGTCGCGGTGATGGCCGCCGCGGGCGGCCTCGGCAGCCTGGCGCTGCAGCTGGCCCGCCTGCACGGGGCCAGCCGCGTGATCGCGATCGCCTCGACCGAGGAGAAGCGCCAGCTGGCGCTCGACCTCGGCGCCGACGCCGCGGTCGCCGCCGACCCGGCGACCCTGGTGGACTCGATCAAAGCCGTGAATGGCGGCAAGGGCGTCGACCTCTTCCTCGAATCGACCGGCGGCGCGATCACCGACGCCGCCTTCCACGCGATCGGCTACAACGGCCGCATGGTCACCTTCGGGCAGAGCTCGGGGGCCTCGAACAGCGTCGAGCTCGACCTGCTGATGGACGAGTCGATCGGCGTCTCCGGCTACTGGGTGACGCCCTTCCAGCGCGACGAGTCGGGCGGCCGCGAGGCGATCGCGACGATCCTCGAGTGGATCGCCGCCGGCAAGCTGCGGGTGGTCGAGGGCCCGAGCTTCCCGGTCGCGAAGGCGGGGGAGGCGCAGGCGGCGATCGAGGCGCGCGCGACCACCGGCAAGGTCACCCTGACCGTCGACGACGACTCCTGGGAGGTCTAGCGATGAGCGTCTGGGAAGAGACCGTGATGGCGGCGGCGCCGGGCGCTTTCGACCGCCGCGAAGGTCACCTCTACGTCGAGGAGTGCCCGGTTGAGGAGCTCGCCGAGCGCTACGGCACGCCGCTCCACGTGATCTCCGAGACGGCGTTGCGCGAGCGCGCCCGCGAGTTCCAGAGCGCCTTCGGCGACGCCTGGTCGCACGGCCCGGTGACCCTGCTGCCGGCCGTCAAGGCCAACTACGCCGTCGCGCTGCACCGGATCCTCGCCCAGGAGGGCTGCGGCGCCGACCTCTTCGGCCCAGGGGAGCTGGAGGTCGCGGTGCGGGCCGGCGTGCCGCCGCAACTGATCTCCCTCAACGGCACCGCCAAGGACGCGGCGACGATCGGCCGCGCGGTCGAGCTTGGCGCCCGGATCACGATCGACAGCGTGCGCGAGGTCGAGCTGGCGCGCGAAGCCGCCCGGGCCTGCGGTCGCAGCGCCGAGGTGCGGGTGCGGGTGCGGCCGTTGGTCAGCACCGAAGCCGGCTCTGAGCCCTACGGCGGCATGCCGATGCGCGAGGCCTTCGGCCGCTACAAGCCCGGGATCCCGTGGCAAGACCTCGAGGCCGCCGGAGAGGCGCTGCAGGCGCCCGAGCTCGACCTCTCCGGGGTCCACATGCATTTCGGCCGGCACACGATCGACCTCGACGAGTTCGGCCACGTGATCGACCGCTACGCCGAGGCGATCGCCGAGCTGCGCTCGCTCTGGGAAGGCTGGGAGCCGCGCACGATCGACATCGGCGGCGGCATCGCCCACTACGCCGACCCCCACGGCCGCGCCGGCGTCACGACTCCCCCTGAGCGCGACTACCCGACGCTCGCGCAGTACGCCGACGCGCTCTGCGGCCGTCTCGCCGCGGGGCTCGAGCGGGTCGGGATCGACCCCGCCGGCCGTGCCCTGGAGATCGAGCCGGGCCGCTCGCTGTTCGGCCCGGTCGGCGTCCACCTCTCGCGCGTGATCTCCAGCAAGCGCCAGGAATGCCCCTTCCCGCACGCCTGGATGGAGGTGGATACGAGCCAGACCCACCTGCCGGACATCGCCCTGGAGCGCTGTCGCTACCCGATCGCGGTCGACTGCGAGGACCCCGACGAGCCCCAGCAGCCCTACGACGTCGTCGGCGTCAACTGCAGCTCCGACGTGCTCGCGCACGGGGAGTACCTGCCGGCGCTGGCGCCCGGCACGCTCGTCGCCTTCGGGCTGACCGGCGCCTACCAGGACGCCGGGGCGACGAACTTCAACGTGCTGCCGCGGGCGGCGACGGTGCTCGTGCACGGGGCTGAGTCGGACGTGATCAAGGCGCGCGAGACGATCGACGAAGTGCTGGCGCGCGATGTCGTCCCGGCCCACCTGCAGGACGCGGCCAGCGGGGTGCCGGCATGAGCCCGAGCATCCTCGGCCTCGACCATGCCGGCATCACCTGCGCCGATCTCGAGGCCTCGCTGCGCTTCTACCACGAGCTGCTCGGAGTCCCCCTGCGGGCGCGGGGTGAGAACGAGGTGATGGCCGCCGGCCACGCCGGCGCGAAGTACTCATGGGCCGACCTCGAATTGCCGGGCGGCGGCGTGCTGGAGCTGCTGGAGCCGTTCGAGCGCGGGCATGAGCCGCTCACTCCGGGGACGGAGCGGCCTGGGAGCGCCCACACCGGCCTGGCGGTCGACGACATCCACGCCATGCTCGCGCGACTCGCCGAGGCCGGGATCGAGCCGCTCAACCCGCCGGCGACGCTGCAGGAGCCCGGCGCCTGGCACGGCTGCACGATCGCCTACGTCCGCGACCCGGACGGCCACGCCGTCGAGCTGGTGCAGCACCCGTGACCCTGCTGCTCGGCGAGTTCGAGCAGGACCTGGCCGCGGCGGTCGAGACCGCGGTCGAGCGCCACATCGAGCCGGCCCTCGCGCCGCTGCCGGCCGACCAGCCGGTCAGCGCCGAGGTGCTGCGCGACCTCAATCGCCACGCCCGCGAATTCGGCGTCTTCGGCGCTCGCGTGCCCGAGGAGCACGGTGGCTCCGGGCTCAGCTGCGTCGGGCTCGGGGTGGTGATGGAGCGGCTGCCGCCGTTCCTCGCGATGAGCGCCGTCTCCCAGGAGGCGACGACGTTCCGCGTCTTCAGCGCCGCCGACGACGCCCTGCGCGAGCGCTACCTGCCGGGCCTCGTCGCCGGGACGACGATCGCCGCCTCGGGCATCACCGAGCCCGGCGCCGGCTCCGACCCGCGCTCGATCGCGACCACCGCGACGCCCGCCGGCAGCAAGATCCGCCTGCGCGGGACCAAGCTCTGGATCACCAACGCCAGCGTCGCCGACCTGATCCTCGTGCTCGCCCGCCACGCCGACACGGGCGAGCTCGTGCGCGTGCTCGTCGACTGCGCCGAGACGCCGCTGCAGACGCGGGAGATCCCGATGTCCGGCCTGCGCCAGGGCCACCTCGGCGAGGTCGCGATCGACGTCGAGGTGCCGGCCGAGCACCTTCTTGACGGCCGCCAGGGCACGCGCGACGCGCTGACCCGCTCCTGGCTCGCGAACCGGCCGAACGTCGGCCTCGTCGCCTGCAACATCGCCAGCCAGGCGCTCGCCTTCTCGGTCGAGCACGTCCGCGAGCGGCGCCAGTTCGGGCAGCCGATCGGCGCCTTCCAGCTGGTCCAGGGGGTGCTGGCGGACGTCGCCACCGAGCTCGATGCGGCCCGGCTGCTCTGCTACCGCGCGCTGGCCGCGCTCGACGAGGGGCGCCGCGCCGCGCGCGAGGCCTCGATGGCGAAGATGTTCGCGACCGAGATGGCGGTGCGGGCGACGCTGCGCTGCCAGGAGCTGTTCGGCTCCGCCGGCTCGGCGCTTGAGTACCCGCTCGACCAGTGGCTGCGCGATGCCCGCATGCTCACCTTCCCCGACGGCACCCGGCAGGTCCACCAGCTGGTGATCGGGCGCGACCTGACCGGCATCTCCGCCTTCTCGGGGGCGGGAAGCCGGTGACTCTGACCGCTCTCGTCAGCCGGGCCGGTCGCATCGACAAGGTCGCGGCGACGCTCGGCGAGCGCGGGCTCGACCAGCTGATCGTCGGCGACCTGGTGCGGCCGGGGGACACGGCTGGGGACGCGCTCGTCAACTCGTTCTGGCTGACCGGCTTCACCGGCACGAGCGCGCTCGCCATCGTCGGCGAGGACCCCGTCTTCATCACCGACATCCGCTACGCGGAACGGGCCGAGCGCCAGGTCAGCGACGCCTTCGAGCACGTCGTCGCCGCCTCGAGCGCGCGGCTGCTGCCGGAGCTGGCCGCGTGCCTCGGGGGCCGCGTCGGATACGACCCGCGCGCCACCAGCGTCGCCAACCTGGGTGCGCTGGAAGCGGCGATCGCGGAGGCCGGGGTCACGGTGGAGCTGGTCGAGGCCGAGGGCGTGGTCGAGCAGCTGCGGCGCGTCAAGGACCCCGGCGAGCAGGCGGCGATGGCGGCGGCGGCCCGGATCGTCGACGAGGCCTTCGAGCTGATCGTCGCGGAGGGCTTCGTCGGTCGCACCGAGCTTCAGCTGGCAGCGGCCATCGAGGCGCACATCCGCGCCCAGGGCGTCGAGCCGCTGCTGCCGACCCTGCTGGCCGCCGGCGAGAACACCTCGATGCCGCACGCGGCGCCGAGCTCGCGCGTCGTCGGCCCCGGCGAGCCGGTCGTGATCGACGCCGGCGCGCTGGTCGAGGGCTACCACTCGGAGTGCACGCGGACCTTCGCCACCGGCGAGGCCGGGGAGGAGGTGCGCGCCCGCTACGCCCTGATCCGCCGCGCCCAGGACGCGGCGCTGGCGGTAATCCGCCCCGGCGTCTCCGTCCGCGAGGTCGACGAGGCGGCGCGCGCGGTGATCCGCGAGGCGGGCCTGCTCGATCGCTACGGGGCCGGGCTCGGGCACGGCGTTGGCCTCGCGATCCACGAGGCGCCGCGCGTCTGGCCGCATAGCGACGACACGCTGGTCGAGGGAAACGTCATCTCCGTCGAGCCGGGGCTGTGGATGCCCGGCAGCTACGGGGTGAGAATCGAGGACCTTGTGCTGGTCGGCGAAGAGGGGCCGCGCCACCTCAATCAGGTTCCGAAGGAACTTCGTACGGTCAGTTGCTGAATTAGTTGATTCTGAGGACTTAAGCCGCTAGGATCGTTTGCAACACCCGATTCAGACACGAATATCGTAGCCAAATGGACTCTCCCGCCAACATGCTCCGCGTCGCTGTAGAGGGTTATGCCAGTGCTCACAGCTACGAGCCCGGCGACACTCTCAGCGTTCACTGCAGCTCCGAGGTCCCGCGTTTCGACGTCGAGATCGTCCGCTGCGGGCGCGAGCGTGAGGTTGTCTGGGGCGGGAACGGGATCACCGGGGAGGAGCACGCGCTGCCCGACGACCCCGGCCAGCACGGCTGCGGGTGGCCGGTCTCCTTCGAGGTCGAGATCCCGGAGGAATGGCGCCCGGGCTACTACGAGGTCGTGTTCTCCTGGGAGGGCAAAGACCCGGATGAGCTCAGCCTGCCGGCCTTCTTCTTCCTCCGCGCGCCGCGGGCGAGCGCCTCGCGCCCGTCGATCCTGCTCGTCGCCTCGACGGCGACGTACATGGCCTACAACGACTGGAATCACAGCAAGAGCCTCTACACTGGCGGCGTCCGCGTCTCCTCGCAGCGTCCCCTGCCGCCCGGCTTCCTCACCCGCCCCCCGGGAGTGGAGCTGCAGGTGGCGGCGCCGGTCGGCGAGTACGACCCGGAGTACGAGCTCAAGCGCAGCGCCTTCGAGGAGCACCGCCTCTCCGGCTGGTGCCTCGGTGCCGGCTTCTTCCAGTGGGAGCGACCCTTCGCCGAATGGTGCGAAGAGGAGGGCATCGAGCTCGACTACGCCGTCAGCACCGACCTCGAGTTCCGTCCCGAGGTGCTGGAGGACCGTAGCCTGGTGGTCTCGGTCGGCCACGACGAGTACTGGTCCTGGGGCATGCGCGACAACATGGAGGCCTACATCGCCGCCGGTGGCAACGCGATGTTCCTCAGCGGCAACGCCGTCTACTGGCAGGTCCGATTCGAGGACGAAGGCCGGACGATGGTCTCCTACAAGTACGCCGCGCCGCGCCTGGATCCCGAGGCCGGGACCGAGCGCCAGACCGGGATCTGGTCGGACTTCGCGGTCGGCCGTCCCGAGAACGAGCTGACTGGCGTCAGCTTCACCCACGGCGGCTACGTGCGCGCCGGCTACGGCGTCCCGCACGGCTCCGGCGGCTACACGGTGTGGCGGCCGGAGCACTGGATCTTCGAGGGCACCGACCTGCGCTACGGCGACCTGCTCGGCAACGAGCACGGGGTGGTCGGCTTCGAGGCCGACGGCTGCGAGCTCGGCTTCGGCGAGGACGGCCTGCCGTATGCGACCAACCGCGACGGCACCCCCGAGGGCTTCGAAGTCCTCGGCACCTCGCCGGCGCGGCTCTGGACTCTGGATGACCTGCCGCCGACTGCGCCCCCGGTCGAGGGCGGCTACGGCGACATGGAGTACACGCAGTGGCGCGTCTTCGACGTCGACCCGGGCAACACGCCGCAGTCAGAGCTGGAGCCGCGGGTTCGTCACATTGCCCACGGCAACGCAGTGATGGGCATGTACACCAAGGGGGGCACGGTCTTCACCTCCGGCTGCACCGACTGGACCTGCGGCATCGAGGGCCGCGACCCGGTGATCGTGCAGATCACGCGCAACTTGATCCGGCGCTTGGGGGGCGCTTAGCCGCCGATTGGAGCTTTATCGTCACAAGCGCGACGCTTATAGTGGGGGAATGCGGGCAGTGGCGTCGATTATTCGCACGTTTCCCCGTGGAAGCCGTAGAAATCAGCAGCAATTTAAGGAGTAGGGATGCGGCGACGAACCGCCGGAGGAAACGCTCAGCTTGAGCTCGACGAGATCGATCGCAAGATCATCAGCGAGCTGCAGCAGGACGGGCGGCAGGCCTACGGCCGGGTAGCGAAAGCGGTCGGCCTCTCGGAGGCGGCGGCCCGCCAGCGCACCCAGCGGATGGTCGAGCGCGGCGTGATCCGGATCGTCGCCGTGCCGGACCCGATGTTGCTCGGCCTGCCGGTTGGCGCCACCCTCGGGATCCGCGCCAGCGGCGACCTCGCCCCGCTGATCGAGGTGCTCGAGCGCACCCCGAGCGTCGACTTCGTCGTCTCCACCGCTGGCGGCTACGACCTGCTCGCCGAGGTCCAGTGCCGCGACCACGAGGACCTCTCCGACCTGATCAACACGACGATCCGTCCCGTCCCCGGGGTCGCCAGCGTCGACAGCTTCGTCTACCTGAAGTACTACAAGCAGACGTACTCCTGGCCACCGAACCGCGGCGTGCTCGAGGGCACCGACCCGCGGGCGGTCCCGGCCTCCTAGGGCGCGGGCTTCGCGCGCTCGTCGAGCGGCGCCAGCAGGCGCCAGGCGAGCAGTGCCGGCGCAGCGGCGGCGGCGAACGCCGCGCCCCATGAGAGCCCCAGGCAGAGGCCGAAGAGGAGCGGCCCGACCGTCGCCCCGACCAGGAGCACGGTGATGTAGAGGCCGATCGCCGCACCGGCCTGGTGCATGCCGCCGAGCTCACCGGCGGCGGTGATCCCGAGGCCGTTCCAGCACATGCCGGCGACGCCCGCGAAAAGCATCACTGGGATCGCCACCCAGCCGGGAGCGTCGACCGTGAGGCCGGTCGCAAGCGCGCCGACCGCGATCACCAGGGCGATCTGCCGCTGCGGCGTGACCCGGCGCAAGGTGCGGTCTGACCAGCGCCCGCAGAGGACGCGGGCGACGGCGCCGCTGGCCTGCATCAGCGCGACCAGGGCAGCGGCGGCGCCGATCGCCAGGTGCTCATGCCGGGTGAGGAAGAGCATCGCGAAGGTGACCCAGCTCATCTGCACGGTCGAGAGCAGCCAGCCGCCCGCGGCGAGACGGCGCAGGCGCCGGTTGCGGAGCGGCGAGGCGCCGTCGGCCGGCGTGCTCTCGGCCGGGCGGTCGGGCGAGCGCAGCATCACGGCAGCAACGACGCCGGCGCAGATCATGTAGCCGCCGAGCGCGAGCAGCACGAGCTCGAGCCCGCCGACGGCGAGCAGTGCCGGCGTCAGCGCGATCGCGATCGCGGCCGCCAGCGGCGTCGCCATCTGGCGCAGCCCGAGCGCGGTCGCCCGCTCCTCGGGGCCGAACCAGCCCATCACCGCGCGCCCGCCGCCGGCGTTGCCGCTCGCCGCCAGGGCGCTCGCGGCGAACAGCATCAGCGCGAAGACCCAGAGGCTCTGGGCCAGCGGCGTCAGCAGCATCACGCTGCCGCCGGCGATCAGGCCGGTGGCGATCACGACCCGCTCGTCGTGGCGGTCCGAGAGCCAGCCCCAGGCGAACAGCGTCGTGCCCAGCCCGAGCGGTCCGATGGTCAGGAGCGCGCCCGTCTGGCTGATCGTCAGGTCGAAATGGTGCTGGAGGCTCGGCCCCAGCCCCGTCAGCCCCTGGGTGAGGATCGCGACCCCGGCTTGGGCGCCGGTAGCGACGCCGAGCATATGCCAACGGCGGGACCCCAAATCAGGCGAAAATGGTGGGATCTAGGTTCTCTTTTCTCTGAAAACGTTGGTTTACGATCTGTATTCCACTATTCTAGTCGAGCATGTCTGAACTGCAGCGATACGAGATGCACGTGGGAGGGAAGGAGGTGCCGGCCCTGTCCGGTGCCACCTATGAATCCCAGGATCCGTATCGCGGCGAGCCCTGGGCGGTCGTCCCGGATGGGGGCGCCGAGGACGTAGAGGCCGCGGTCGCCGCGGCCCGCGCGGCGCTGGACGGAGAGTGGGGGGCGACGCCGCCCTCGCAGCGCGGGGAGCTGCTGCGCCGGCTGGCCGAGCTGCTCGCCCGCGACGCCGAGAAGCTGGGCCAGATCGAGGCGCGCGATAACGGCAAGCTGCTGCGGGAGACGAGCGCCCAGGCGGCGCTGATCCCGAAATGGTTCACCTACTACGCCGGGCTCGCCGACAAGATCGAGGGGGCGACGATCCCCTCGGACAACCCGGCCATGTTCGCCTACACGCGCCGCGAGCCGGTCGGCGTCGTCGCCGCGATCGTCCCCTGGAACTCGCCGCTCCTGCTCACGACCTACAAGCTGGCGCCGGCGCTCGCGGCCGGGTGCACGGTCGTGCTCAAGCCCTCCGACCTGACGCCCGTGACCGCGCTGAAGCTGGCGGCGCTGGCGCGGGAGGCCGGCTTACCGCCCGGGGTGATCAACGTGGTCACCGGCTTCGGGCCGGCCGTCGGCAGCGCGCTCGCCGAGCACCCAGGCGTCGACAAGCTCACCTTCACCGGCTCCACCCGGGTCGGGATCGAGGTCGCGCGCACCTCGGTTGGGACGCTGAAGCGGGTCGGCCTTGAGCTCGGCGGCAAGTCGGCCCAGGTCGTCTTCGCCGACGCCGACCTCGACGCCGCTGCCAACGGCGTGATCGCGGGCATCTTCGCCGCCAGCGGGCAGACCTGCGTCGCCGGCTCGCGCCTCCTGGTCGAGGCGAGCGTCCACGACGAGCTGGTCGAGCGCATCGTCTCCCGCGCCCGCACGATCAAGCTTGGGAACCCGCTCGACCCCGCGACCGAGATGGGGCCGCTGGTCAACCAGCGCCAGCTGGAGACCGTGCTCGGCCTGGTCGAATCGGCCCGCGAGGAGGGCGCGACGGTGGCCTGCGGCGGCGGTCCCTCGCCCGAGCTCGGCGGGCTCTTCTTCGAGCCGACTGTGCTGACCGGCACCCGCCCGGAGATGCGGGTGGTGCAGGAGGAGCTCTTCGGCCCGGTGCTGGCGGTGATGCCGTTCAGCACCGAGGAGGAGGCGATCGAGCTCGCCAACGACACCTCATTCGGGCTCGCCGGCGGCGTCTGGACCAAGGACGCGCACCGCTCGCACCGCGTCGCCCACCGGATGGCGACCGGCACCGTTTTCGTCAACTGCTACCGGCTGGTCGCGCCGGGCGTCCCCTTCGGCGGCTACGGCATGAGCGGGTGGGGGCGTGAGAACGGGATCGCCGCGGTCGAGGAGTACACCGAGGTGAAGGCGGTCTGGGTCGAGCTCAGCGGAGCTACGCGCGACCCCTTCGTGATCGGGTGAGAAAGGAAAGAGGTTGAGCCCCACCGACAACGCAAAGACCGTCGGCGTCCTCGGCGCCGGCACCATGGGGGTCGGGATCGCGGTCACGATCGCGCGGGCCGGCCACCGGGTGAAAGTCAGGGACCTGACGACCGAGGGCTACGAGCGCGGGCTCGCGAACGTCGCCGACTTCCTCGACAAGAGCGTCGAGCTCGGCAAGCTCGAGGCCGAGCGGCGCGACGTGGCGCTCGCCGGGCTTAGCGGCACCACCGACCTGGCCGACCTGGCCGAGTGCGACGTCGTCGTCGAGGCGATCTTCGAGGACGAGGGGCTGAAGGCCAAGACCTTCGGCGAGCTCGACGAGATCTGCCGCGAGGACGCGCTCTTCCACACCAACACCTCGACGCTCTCGGTCACGGCGATCGCCGCCGGGTCGCGCCTCCCCGGGCGCGTCGTCGGCACCCACTACTGCAACCCGGCGCCGATGATGAAGCTGGTCGAGGTCGCGCGCGGCCAGCGGACCAGCGACGAGGCCTACACCGCTTCGGTCCGCTTCCTCGAAAGCCTCGACAAGCGCGTCGTCACCACCGCCGACGTCCCAGGCTTCCTCGTCAACCGCTACCTGGTCCCGTTCGAGAACGACTGCATCCGCGCTCTCGAAGCCGGCCTCGGCACCGTCGAGTCGATCGACACGGTGGTCACCAAGGGCCTGCGCTACCCGATGGGCACGTTCAGGCTGCTCGACATCGTCGGCCTCGACATCCACAAAGCGGTCTCGACCAGCCTCTACGACCGCCTGCGCGACCCGCGCTTCGCGCCGCCGCCGCTGGTCGACCGGATGATCTCCGCCGGCCAGCTCGGCCGCAAGACCGGCGAGGGCTTCTACACGTACGCCGACCGCAAGCTGATGGGGACCTGAACATGGCAACCGAGATCAAGGCCGTTGGTGTGTGCGGGTTCGGCACGATGGGCGCCGGCATCGTCCAGGTCTGCGCCGAAGCCGGGCTCGACGTTGTCGTGCTGGAGGCGAGCGAGGAGCGGCTGACGCTCGGCCGCGAGCGCCTCGGCGCCTTCATCGAGGGCGGGATCAAGCGCGGCAAGGTCACCGAGGCCGACCGCGACGCCCTGCTCGGCCGCATCCGCGGCGTCCTCGACGTCGCCGAGCTGGGCGCATGCGACCTGGTGGTCGAGGCCGTGGTCGAGCAGGCCGAGGTCAAGGCCGAGCTGCTGGCGCAGATCGCCGGCGTGGTTCGCGAGGACTGCCTGATCGCGACTAACACCTCGGCCCTCTCGGTCACCGAGCTGGCCAACGCGGTCCCTGGCCCCGAGCGCTTCGCCGGGCTGCACTTCTTCAACCCCGTGCCGCTGATGGAGCTGGTCGAGGTGGTCGAGGCGCTGCAGTCCTCTGAGCAGACGCTGGCGGCGCTGGAGGAGCTGGGCCGCCGGATCGGCAAGCACCCGGTCCGGGTCAAGGACCGCCCCGGCTTCCTGCTCAACCGCGTGCTGATGCCTTATCTCAACCAGGTCGTGCAGGACTACGACGACGAGATCGCCAGCGCCGAGGACATCGACGCGGCGCTGCGGCTCGGCCTCGGCTACCCGATGGGCGCGCTGGAGCTGCTCGACGTGATCGGGCTCGACGTCCACCGCCACGCGACCGAGGCCGCCTATGAGCAGACCCGCACGCCGTCGCTCTCGCCGCCGCCCCTGCTCGGCCGTATGGTCGCGGCGGGTCGCCTCGGCCGTAAGTCCGGGCGCGGCTTCTACGACTACGAGGAGGATCCGAGATGAGCGAACGCGACGTGATCGTCGAGCGCCGCGACGGCGTCATGGTGATGACGATCGACCGCGAGGACAAAGGCAACATGCTGCGCCGCCAGACGACGCTGGAGCTGGCGGAAGCGCTGCGGGAGCTCCGCGACGACCCGAAGCTCGCCGTCGGCATCATCACCGGCGCCGGCGACAAGTTCTTCTGCATCGGCGGCGAGCATGACGAGACCGAGGCGCGCGACTACTCGGCGGTGCTGCCGGTCGTCGACGTCTACGAGCTGATCGACACCGTGCCGAAGCCGGTGCTCGCGGCCGTCAACGGCTACGCGGTCGGCGGCGGGCACGTGATGCAGGTCATGTGCGACCTCTCGGTCGCTGCCGAGTCCGCCGTCTTCCGCCAGGTCGGCCCGATGGTCGGCAGCTTCGACGCCGGGTTCGGCACCTGGTACCTGGAGGCGACGATCGGCCGCAAGCGGGCGAAGGAGATGTGGTACCTGAACCCGAAGCTCTCGGCCGACCAGGCGCTGGAGATCGGCCTCGTCAACGAGGTCGTCCCGACCGGGAAGGCGCTGGAGCGGGCCGAGGAGGTGGCGCGTGAGCTGATGCAGCGCGGGCCGGGTGCGCTCGCGGCGCTGAAGAGCGCCTTCGCGGGGCGCCACCTCGGCGCCCTTGGCGCTTCGCGCGTTGGCCACGACCAGCTGCTCACCCATTACCTCACCTCCGAGGAGGCGCACGAGCTCTCGGCGGCCTTCCGCGAGCGGCGCCCGCCGGACCGCGACCGCTTCAACCGATGAGCGCAGCGGCCGCCGCCGACCTGCGCTCCGAGCAGGAGATGTTCCTCGAGGTCGTCGAGGAGATGGCCCGCGGCCGGGTCGCGCCCGCCGCCGAGCAGGTCGACGAGCGGGGCCGCCTCGACGCCGACGTGCTCGGCCTGCTGCGCGAGAACCAGGTGCAGACCGCCGGTCTCGCCGAGGACCGCGGCGGCGCCGGCGCCGACCCGCTGCTCGGGCTGCTCGTGCTGGAGCGGCTCGCGGCCGCCTCGGCGGCACTCGCGGTACCGACGCTGACGGCCCACGGCTGCGGCTACGCGCTGGAACACGGAAACGACGAATCGGGGCCGGTTGACCTAAGCGCCGAGGTTGCGCCCCTGCTCGTGATCGGTGGCTCCTTCAAGCTGGAGCGCCCCGCTGGCGGTGCTGTGGGGCTCGAAGGCGCGCACTCCGCGGTCGTCTGCCCCGGCGGCTCCAGCGAGGCGCTGCTGGTTGTCGCGGATGACGAGCAGTCGGGGGAGCAGTGCCTGGTGGCGCTCGCCACCGATCGCGCCGAGCTCGGGGACGCGTCCGCGCGCACCGGGCTGCGCGGGATCGAGGTCCGGCCGCTGACCGTCGACGTTGAGCTCGATCCCGGCGCCGTCGTCGGCGGCGCCGCGGCGGCACAGGCAGCCCGCAGCTGGTGGCTGCTCGGCTGGGGCGCGATCGCGACCGGCATCGCCCGCGCCGCGCTCGCCCAGACCGCCGAGTACCTGCTCGAACGACGCCAGTTCGGCCAGCCGCTGGCCGAGTTCGCGGCGCTGCAGGAGATCGTCGCCCGCTGCCAGCGCCAAGTCGGTGCCGCCGCCGCCCAGCTGCAGGCGACGGCCCGACGCGCCGACGCGCTCGCCACCTCGGCGGCCGCGGAGTGCGCGGCTGCCGCCAGGTCCGCGACCGAGGCCGCGGTCGCGACGACGATCGACGCGATCCAGCTGCACGGTGGCTACGGCTACGTACGCGAGTACCCGGTCGAGCGCTTCATGCGGGATGCCGTCTCGGCCCGGGCCCGGGTCGCCGCATGAGCCCCTCCGCCGAGCAGCTGCTCGCGCGCCCGGACACGCGCCTCACATCCGAGCTCGCCGCCACCTACGCCGAGGAAGGCGGCTGGCGCGGGGTCCCGCTCTCTGACTATCTGCACGGCGCAGCTGCCGCGACGCCAGAGGCGACGGCTGTCGTCGGCTTCGGCGGGGAGGACGGCCGCGACCGCGTCGCCCTCACCTACGCCGAGCTCGAGGCGCTGGTCGACCGGCTGCGCGGCGGCCTGGCCGGGCTCGGGGTCGGCCCCGGGGACGTGGTCTCGATCATGCTGCCGAACGGGCCCGAGTTCGCGGCCCTGATCTGGGCGGTGCTCGGGCTCGGCGCCGTCTACTCGGGCATCCCCGCCTCTTATGGAGAGCGCGAGGCCTCCTTCATGGTCCGGCGCGCCAAGGCCAAAGTGCTCGTGGTGCCGTGGAGCTACCGCGACCGCGGCGGCTACGTCGAGCTGGCGCGGGCCGCGCAGGGGGCTTCGGAGACCCTCGAGCACGTCGTGCTGGTCGACGGCCCGGAGACCGCCGGCACTGTCCCCTACGAGACGCTGGCCACCGCCGCGCCCGCCGAGCGCACCGAGGTTGATGCCGGGGCCCTCGCTCACATCGGCTTCACCTCGGGCACGACCGGGGAGCCGAAGGGCGTGATGAACTCACACGAGACGCTCGACGCGGTCTTGGTGCGGTGGTTCGAGCACGTGGGGGAGGAGGCGCTGGGACCGGACGCCGTCAACCTCGTCGCCTCGCCGGTCGGGCACCACACCGGCTTCCTCTGGGGCGTCCTCTGGACCACCTACCGCCGCGGCGCCGCCGTCTTCATGGACCGGTGGAGCCCCTCGCGCGCCGCCGAGATCATGCGCGAGGAGGGCGTCACGGTGATGTTCGGCGCCCCGACCTTCCTCCAGGACCTGGTCAACACCCCGGCAGCGAGCGCGGAGGCAACTGCGACCTTGCGCGCGGTGGTCGTCGCCGGCGCCCCGATCCCGCGCACGCTTCCCGACGAAGGCCGCGCCCGCTTCGGGTGCTTCGTCTGCCCGGCCTGGGGGATGACCGAGTACGGCATCGGCGTCTCGGCCGCGCCCTCGCTCGACCAGGCCCGGGTCGCCGAGACCGACGGCCACCCAGTGCGCGGCTGCGAGGTGCGCGTGCTCGCGGAGGACGGGACCCCGGCCGCTCCCGGCGAGGAGGGTGAGCTGCAGATGACCGGCCCAGGGCTCTTCCTCGGCTACTTCGACCGCCCCGACTTCACCGCGGAAGCGTTCGACGGGGCCTGGTTCAAGACCGGCGACCGGGCGACGCTGGAGGCGGACGGGCTGCTGACCCTGCAAGGCCGCAGCAAGGACATCGTCATCCGCGGCGGCGAGAACATCCCGGTGATCGAGATCGAGAGCCTGCTCTACGCGCATCCCGACGTCATCGACGCGGCCGTCGTCGGCCTCCCCGACGAGCGCCTCGGCGAACGCGCCTGCGCGATCCTCGTCACCGGTGGCGGCGCGAAGCCGGAGCTCGCCGAGCTCTGCGACTACCTGCTCGGCGAGGGCCTCTCCCGGCACTTCCTGCCGGAGCGGCTGGAGCTGATGGAGGCGCTGCCGAAGACCGCCAGCGGCAAGATCCGCAAGAACGAGCTGCGGGACCTGCTGAGCGAGTGAAAGTGCCCGCCGCAGATGTCCGACAAATGCCGCGACTACGATTGATAGTCAGATGAACCCCGATCAGACCCCCGCAGCGGACTCGGCCTTTACGCCCGCCCGGGTCCTGCGCACCCGCGAGCAGGTCGAGCTGCAGCTGCGCGAGGCGATCTTCTCCGGCACCTTCAGCCACGGCGACAAGCTGCCGAGTGAGGCCGAGCTTTCCGAGCAGTTCGCGGTCAGCCGCACCACCGTGCGCGAGGCGTTGCGTGCGCTCGCCTCCGAGGGTTTGATCCGCAAGGTGCCGGGGGCTGGCGGCGGCAGCTTCGTGGAGACCGTCGACAACGAGTCGCTTGGCTCCTGGCTGACCGAATCGATGAAGAACATCCTGCGGCTGGGCTCGATCAGCCACGACGAGATCGCGCAGACGCGGCGCATGCTGGAGCTGCCGGCGGCAAGTGCTGCCGCGACCGAACGCAGCGAGGAGGATCTGGAGACGCTGCGCGCGGTGATCGAGCGCGAGAAGCAGGTCACGGTCGAGGACCCGAGCGTCTCCGACCTCGACGTCGCCTTCCACACCGCGCTCGCCGAGGCGAGCGGGAACCGGGTGCTGAGCGCCTTCGTCTCGGCCCTGCACCGGGTCACCCACCCCGTCACCTACCTTCACCTCTCGCCCGAGACCGGGCGCGAGACGGTGCGCCAGCACGTCGCCATCCTCGAGGCGATCGGCGAGCAGGACCCGGAGCGGGCGCGGGGTGAGATGGAACGGCACCTCGACTACGTGGAGTCGCTCGGGCACGCGCCCAACGGCGCCGGGACCGAGTAGAGCTCCCTATGTCTGACCTGCCCGCAAGGCCGCTCGTGGGCCGCGTCGCCCTGATCTCCGGCGCCGCCCGCGGCCTCGGAGCGGCAGTTGCCGCCGCCCTCGTCCGCGACGGCGCCGGGGTGATGCTCGGCGACGCGCTCGAGGAGGAGTGCCGAGCGACCGCCGCCGCGCTCGCCGACGAGGGAGCGACCGCGCACGGGATGCGGTTGGACGTGACTCGTGAGGAGGACTGGATCGCGGCGATCTCCGAGGTCGAAGAGCGCTTCGGCCAGCTCGACGTGCTCGTCAACAACGCCGGCGTGCTCTGGCGCAAGTCGATCGCCGAGACCAGCCTCGAGGACTGGCGCGCGGTGCTCGACGTCAACCTCACCGGCGCCTTCCTCGGGATCAAGCACGCGGCCCCGCTGCTGCGCCGCTCGCCCGCCGGCTCCGTCGTCAACGTCGGCTCCGTCGCCGGCCTCGCCGCCCACTACGACCCGACCTACTGCTCCAGCAAGTGGGGGCTGCGAGGGCTGACCAAGGTGGCCGCCCTGGACATGTCGGACGACGGCGTCCGCGTCAACGCCGTCCACCCCTCGGCGATGATCACCCCCCTGGTCGAAACCGCCTCCGAGCGCCACCGCCAAGCCTCCCGCGAGCTCATCCCCCTCGGCCGCGAGGTCCTCCCCGAGGAGGTCGCCGAGACCGTCGCCTTCCTCGCCTCCGACCGCTCCGCCTTCATCACCGGCGCCGACCTCCCAATCGACGGCGGCTACGTCGAGGCCGGCGTCACCAAGGCCCGCGAGCGCTTCAAGTCCGCCGGCTGATCCGGCGAGAACGCAGTTCCTCCCGGTATGCGGGACAAACTGCGAATCGGGAGATCGAGAGGCCCTCAGCGGGCCGATTGGCCGCCGTCGATCAGGAGGGTCTCGCCGGTCATGAAGTCCGAGGCGGGCGAGGCGAGGTAGACGACCAGCGGGCCCAGCTCCTGGGGCTGGCCCATGCGGCGGGCCGGAATCTGCTTCAGGGTGCGCTTCAGCAGCTCCTCGTCGGCGCGCAGGCCGGCGTTCATGTCGCTCTCGAAGTAGCCGGGGGCGATCGCGTTGACCTGGACGTTGAGCGGCGCCCACTCGACCGCGAGGGAGCGGGTGAAGGCGACCACGGCGGCCTTCGAGGAGCAGTAGGAGACGAAGCCCGGGACGCCCATGTAGGCGAAGTTCGAGGCGATGTTGACCACCTTGCCGGCGCCGCGCTCGGCGAAGACGCGACCGGCCGCGCGGCAGCAGAGGAAGTTGCCGCGCAGGTTCGTCGCGACCACGCGGTCCCAGTCCTCGTCGGAGGTCTCGATCAGCGGCTGCGGGTGCAGGACGCCGGAGTTGTTGACGAGCACGTCGAGGCCGCCGAGCTCCTTGACCGCGGCGGCGACGAGGGCGTCGACCGCGGCGGAGGAGGTGACGTCGGTCGAGATCGCGATGGCGCGGCGCCCGCGGGCGCGGACCTCGTCCGCGACCGCGTCGAGCGAGGCCTGGTCGCGGGCGCCGATCGCGACGTCGGCACCGGCCTCGGCCAGGGCCAGCGCGATCCCGCGCCCGAGGCCGCGGTTGCCGCCGGTGACGAGCGCGACCTTGCCGGCGAGCGGCTCGGCGGCGCTCACGCGCGTCCCTCCAGCCGCAGGCGCGTATCTCGCGCGATCAGCAGCCTCTGGATCTGGTTGGTTCCGTCGTAGATCTGGGTGACCTTGGCGTCGCGGAGGATGCGCTCGAGCTCCAGGTCCTTGCGGTCGCCGTCCTCGCCGAGCAGGGCGACGGCGCGCTCGGCGACCGCGACCCCCGTGTCGGTGCAGAAGGCCTTCGCGGCCGAGACCTCGGCGACTGGATCGCCGCGATGGTCGTCGACCAGGCGAGCCGTCAGGTACAGCTGCCCACGCGCAGCCGCCGCCTGCATCCGCAGGTCGGCGATCGCGAACTGGAGGGCCTGGGCGTCGCGGCGGGCGCCGCTGAGAAGGCCCTGCTCGTGCGCCCAGGCCGCGGCCCGCTCATACGCGGCGCGGGCGAAGCCGGCGCCCTGGGCGGCGGCGCTGATCCGCGACTTGACGACCGAGCGGACGGTCAGCGCGTAGCCCTCGCGCTCCGCGCCGAGCCGGTTGGCAAGCGGCACCCGGCAGTCCTCGAAGAAGAGCTCGGCGGTCGAGGAGCCCTTCATCCCGAGCTTCTCCAGGACCGCGCCGGTGGAGAGGCCGGGGCGGTCGCCCTCGACCAGGAAGGCGGTGATGCCGTCGCGCCCGGCGCTGGGGTTGAGCGTCGCCCAGACGACGATCACGCCGGCCCGGTCGCCGGTCGTGATGAAGGTCTTGGCGCCGTCGATGCGGTACTCGTCGCCGACCCGCTCCGCCCGCGTCTTCATCGCGGCCGCGTCGGAGCCGACCTCCGGCTCGGTCACCGCGATCGCCCCGTAGGTGCGCCCGCTGGCGATCTCCGGGACGAAGCGCTGGCGCTGCTCGTTGGTCCCGTGCAGCAGGATCGGGTAGGCGCAGTGCATCTGGGTCATGTAGACGGTCGAGGTCGAGCCGCAGGCGCTGGCGATCTCCTCCACCGCGAGGGCGTAGGCGAGCGTTGACGCCCCCTGTCCGCCCAGCTCCTCCGGGACCAGCAGGCCGGCGAGCCCGGCCTCGGCGAGGGCCCGGAAGCCCTCCTCGGGGAAGGCCGACTCGGCGTCGACCTCTCGCGCCCGCGGCGCCACCTCGCGCCGCACGACCTCGCGCACGGCGTCGCGCAGACCGCGCTCGCGCTCGTCGAGCAGTGCCTCGAGCGCGCGCTCGTCCGCCAGGGGGGCGAAGGCCGGGGTAGAGGGATCGGTCATCGACTCAGCTTGCCTGGAAGACCGGCTGCCGGCGTTCGCGGAAGGCGGCCACGCCCTCCGCTGCCTGCTCGCTGGCGCAGGCCTGGGCGGCGAGGGCGGTCTCCTGCGCGAGCGCCTCCTGGGGGCTGAGCTCGGTGCCGCCGGCGACCGCCTGCAGCACATACCCGAGCGCCTGCGGGCCGTTGGCCGCGAGCTCGTCGGCCAGCGCCTCTACCGCCTCCTCGAGTTCGTCCGCCGGGATCGGCGGCCGCGCGGAGAGGCCGAGCTCCCACGCTTCGCGGGCGGAGATCTTCTCCCCGGTCAGCATCATCTGCAGCGCCGCCTGGCGGCCGATCGCGCGCGGCAGCCGCTGCGTCCCGCCGTAGCCCGGGATCAGCCCCAGGCGCACCTCGGGCAGGCCGAGCGAGGCGTTGGTCGAGACCAGGACCAGCGTGCAGGCAAGCGCCAGCTCAAGGCCGCCGCCCAGCGCGTAGCCGTCGACCGCGGCGATCACCGGCTTGCCGAGTCGCTCGATCGCGGAGATCACCTCGCCGCCGCGGCCGAGGATCTCCTCCGCCTCCTCGCGCGAGCGACCGCGCAGCTCATCGAGGTCCGCCCCGGCGCTGAAGGCGCGCTCGCCCTCGCCCCGGATCACGACCACGCGCACCTCCGGGTCGGATGCGGCTTCCTCGGCCGCGGCGGCCAGCGCCGCGAACAGATCGGCGTTGAGCGCGTTCAACTCGTCCGGACGGCTGAGCGTCCACCAAGCCACGTGCCCACGGGATTCGACAACCAACGTGCTCGCACTCACATCGCCACCCCTTCCTCGATTAGCTGGTCAACTTCGTTCTCCTCGTAGCCCACCTCGCGCAGTACCTCGCGCGTCGCATCGCCCAGCAGTGGCGCCGGGCGGTGCTCGACGCCGTTGGGCGACGACCCCAGGCGCCACGGCGAGCCGATCGTGCTGATCGGCTCGGCGCCGGGGTTGGCGGTCTCGACGATCACCTCACGTGCAAGCACCTGGGGGTCGGCGAGTACTTCGGAGAGGAATTGCACCGGCGAGCAGGGGATGGCGGCGGCGCGCAGCCGCGCCAGCCAGGTCTCCGCGTCGGCGCTGAGCAGGCGCTCAGCGAGCATGCCGACGAGCTCCTCGCGGTGCCGCCGCCGGCCCTCGTTCGTCGCCAGGCGCTCGTCTTTCGCCAGGTCCGGCATCTCCAGCGCGTCGCAGAGGCGCAGCCACATCGCGTCGGTGCCGACGGCGATCACGATCGAGCGATCGGCCGTCTCGAAGGACTGGTAGATCGCGATCACCGAGTCGGTCGCGCCGCTCGGGCGCGGCTCCGGCTCGCCGGCGAGGAAGCTGGCGATGCGCGGGCCGAGCAGGGCCAGGTTCGCCTCCAGCAGGTTGACGTCGATCAGCTCTCCCTCGCCGGTCTGCAGCTGGCGGCGCAGCGCGGCGGTGATCGCGAAGGCCGCGATCATCCCGGCGACGATGTCCGAGAGTGCCGTGCTGACCCGCTGGGGTGGACCGCCGGTGGCCCCGGTGACGCTCATCAGGCCGCCGCGCGCCTGCGCGATCAGGTCGTAGCCGGGCTGGTCGTGGTCGGGCCCGTCGAGTCCGAACCCTGACATCGCGCAGTAGATCAGCCGCGGGATCCGCGGGAGCACGCTCTCGGGGTGGAGCCCGAGTTTTGCCAGCTTGCCCGGGGTCAGGCTCTCGACGAAGACGTCAGCGCTCTCCAGCAGCTGAAACAGCGCCTCACGCCCGGCCGGCTGGTGCAGGTCGAGGCAGATGCTGCGCTTGTTGCGGTTGGCGGCCGCGAACCACGGCGCTTGCCCGCCGACAAAGGGCGGCCCCCAGCTGCGGGCGTCGTCGCCGGTGCCCGGCCGCTCGACCTTGATCACGTCGGCGCCGAGGTCGGCCAGGTACATCGTCGCGGTCGGCGCCGCGATGCTGGTCGAGATGTCGATCACGCGCACGCCGGCGAGCGGGCGCTTGTCCGGCGAGCCGCTCATGCGCGACCCGTGGTCAGCACGAGCTTGCCCCGCATCTTGCCCTGCTCGAAGGCGAGCAGGGCATTGGCGGCGTCCTCGAGCGGGTGTGTGGCCGCGACCTCGGCACGGATCTCTTCGTCGCGGCAGAGCGCCAGCAGCTCTTCCTGCATCGCCCGCAGCCCCTCCGGATCGCGGTCGCGGTAGTCGCTGCTCTGCAGTCCCAGCACCGACATGTTCTTGACCAGGACGTGCCCGGCGTGGACCCGCGGGATCTCGCCGCCGGCGAACCCGATCACGACGATCCGGCCCTCCCAGGCGACGCAGCGCATGCAGGCGGCGAAGAGGCTGCCGCCGACCGCCTCGAGGATCACGTCGGCACCGTGGCCGTCGGTCGCCTCCTTGACGCGGTCGCGCAGCGCCTCGGGGTCGGCGTCGAAGACGTGCTCGGCGCCCTGCTTGCGGGCAAGCGCCCGCTGCTCCTCGGTCTCGCCGACCGCGATCGCGCGCCCGCCGAGCGCCCGCGCTAGCTGCACGCCGGCCGAGCCGATGCCGCCGCCGGCGCCGGTCACGAGGACCCACTCGCCGGGCTGCATGCGGGCCCGGCGAGTGAGTCCGAGGTGCGCAGTCAGGTAGACGAGGCCGAGCGCGGCCGCGTCGGTGCTCGAGACCCCGTCCGGAACCGGGCAGCAGGCGCTCGCGGGGACGGCGACCTGCTCGCTGTAGCCGCCGTACTCGACCTGCGCCATCACCCGCTCGCCGGGCCGCGGCGAGGTGACGCCATCGCCGACCGCGGCGACCTGGCCAGCCACCTCCTTGCCGGGGCTGAACGGCGTCTCCGGCAGCGTCTGGTACTTGCCCTGCACGACCAGGAGGTCGGGGAAGTTGACCCCGCACGCCTCGACGTCGATCAGCACCTCGCCGGGACCGGCCTCCGGACTGGGCACGTCCTCGACCGCCAACAGGGCGGGGGAGCCGAACTCACGCAGGACGACAGCGCGCATCAATTACCTCCGAGCAGAGTTGAGTTGCCCTCGCCGAGGGCCGGATAAGTGGTGTGCCCGCGCTGGCCGCGCAGGGTCGCCGCGAGCGGGAGCGGGAGGGCGGGGATCTGGCGCTCGCCGTCGCCGACGCTGTCGTCGAGGAGGCCGCGGGCGGCGACGTGCTCGTCGGCGAGCGCCTCGGGGAGACCGGCGACGATCGTGCAGCAGACGTCCTCGGTCGCGAATAGCTGCTGCCAGTGCGCAGCGGGCTGGGCGGCGATGCGCTCCGCGACCGCCGCGACCGCCGCCTCGGGATCGGCATCGGCGTCGCGCATCGGCTTGGGCAGTTCGATCAGCTCGCAGAAGCGGGCCCAGAAGCGGTCCTCGAGCGGCGCCGCGGCGAGGTGGCGCCCGTCCAGGGTGCGGTACAGCTGGTAGCGCGGGGTGCCGCCGGTCACGAGCTCCTCGCCCGAGCGCGGCCAGGCGCCGGTCGCGGCGTTGCCCAGCGCCCAGTAGAGGAACGGGTAGACGTTGTCGCTCATCGCGATGTCGAGGTGCGTCCCCTTGCCGGTGCGCTCGCGCTCGAACAGTGCGAGCGCCACGTTCATCACCGCGGGGTAGGAGCCGCCGGCGATGTCGGCCAGCAGCGCGGGGGGCAGGACCGGGGCGCCGTCGGCGCCGGCGACGAGGCTGAGCATGCCGCTGTCGGCGACATAGTTGAGGTCGTGCGCGGCCTGCTGGGCGCGGGGGCCGCTCTGCCCGTAGCCGCTGATCGAGCAGTAGACGACCCCGGGGTTGCGCGCCGCGACGGTCGCGTAGTCGAGGCCGAGGCGCTCCATCACGCCGGGGCGGAACTGCTCGACGATCACGTCGCACTCGTCGACCATGGCGTCGAGGCGGGCGCGCTCGGCGGGATCCTTGAGGTCGAGCGCGACGCTGCGCTTGCCGCGGTTCAGCAACGCGAAGTTGACACTCGACTCACCGAGCTTGGGCTCATAGGAGCGCATCTCGTCGCCGCTCCCCGGACGCTCGACCTTAGTCACGTCCGCGCCCGCCGCGGCCAGGATCAGAGTCGCGAGCGGGCCCGGGAGGAGGGTGCTGAAATCGAGCACGCGGATTCCGGAGAGCGGCGACATTGGGCGATAATGTCAAATGACGAACATTTGTCAATATGACAATTGAAAGTCCGTCTGTTACCGTGGCGCCTATGCCTGCTGCCGAGCGCCATGACTGCGTCATCGTCGGTGGCGGGCTCGCGGGCATTTCCGCCGCACGACGCCTGATTGAGCTGGGTATCCGGCCGACGGTGCTCGAGCGCGGCACTGAGGACGGCGGCGCCGGCAACGCGCGCATCTCCGGTGGGCTCCTGCACGTGGCCTGGGAGGCGATGGACACCCCGGCCGATGACCTCCACGCCCGTCTTCTTAAAGAGACCGACGGCGAGATCGACCCGGCGCTCGCCCGCCGCTTCGCCGACGGCGCCGGCCCGGCGCTCGAGTGGCTCGAGTCCCACGGCATCGAGATCTCCCCGAAGGGCGACGTCGCCTACATGCGCCACGCCCTCGCCCCGCACGGCGAGGGCATCGGCCGTCGCATCCAGCCCGAGCGCGGCACCGACCGCACGCTCGTCTCTCTATATAAGGGCGTCCGCGACGGCGGCGGCGAGGTGCGCCTCGGCGTCAGCGCCGAGGGCCTCGCGCCGGATTCCGACGGCGGCTGGATCGTCTCCTGCCGCGGCGCCGACGGCTCATTCGACCTTCACGCGCGCGTCGTGCTCGTCGCCGACGGCGGCTTCCAGGGCAGCCCGGAGATGCTGACCCGGTACGTCGGCGCGAGCGCCGACACGGCGCTCCTGCGGGCGATGCCGACCTCGACCGGAGAGGGGCTGCGGATGCTGCTCGCCAACGGCGCGCAGACCGCCGGCCTCGGCCGCGTCTACGGGCACGTTGTCTCCCGCGACGCCTTCGAGAACGACACGCTCTGGCCGTACCCGACGCTCGACAAGCTCTGCATCCAGGCGCTGCTGGTCGACCGCCGCGGCGAACGCTTCCCGACCCACGCGACCGACGGCGTCGCGCTCGTCAACGAGCTGGTCCGCACGGAGACGCCGCGCGCTTTCCGGATCGTCTGCGACGAGGCGCTCTGGAACGGCGCCGGTGCGGACAACCCTTACGGGGCTCCTGTCCCCAACCCCGACCTGGTGGAGCGCGGCGGCGATCACCACGCTGCGGAGACGCTGGAGGGGCTGGCGGAGGCGATCGGGATCGACGCGCCCACGCTGCAGGCGGCCGTCGAGGCCCACAACGCTGACCCGTCGAAGCTCGCGATCGCCGAAGCGCCGTTCCACTCGATCGCGATCGTCCCCGGGATCACCTTCACCCAGGGCGGCGTCAAGGTCGACGCCGATTGCGCCGTGCTCGATGCCCTCGACGCGCCGATCCCCGGCCTCTACGCCGCCGGCAGCTGCACCGGCGGCATCCACGGCGGGCCGCGCGGCGGCTACGTCGGCGGGCTCGCCGACGCGCTCGTGTTCGGGCTCGCCGCCGGCGACGCGATCGGCGCGGAGGTCGGATGAGCGCCCCGCTCGCCTACCTGGTCGGCTGCCGCTTCATGCAGCCCGAGCGCGAGGCCGAGTGGAACCAGTGGTACAACGGCCCGAAGCTGGAGAAAATGCTCGCCAAGCCCGGCTTCCTCTCCTGCCAGCGCTTCCACGCGGTCGATCCCACCAGGCCGGCTCCCTACCTCGCCGTCTGGCGGGTCGAGTCGCCCGCCGTGTTCGAGACCCCCGAGTACACCTCGGACTGGGGCTGGGCCGACTACGCCGAGGAGATCGGCGAGTGGACGCGGGACCTCTGCGAGCTCGAGGGCGATGACGGGCCGGACTCGCTCGCCTGTCCCGCAGACGGAGCGCTCCGCTTCGTCCGGGTCCAGTGCGATGACGCCGAGGAGGCGCGCGCCGCCCGCGACGCGGTCGCGGCTGCCTGCCCGGGGATGATCTGGGGGTCGACCATCGGCCTAGATCGCTCGGTCCCGTTCGTCGGCTTGGAGATACTGCAGGGCCCCGAGCACGATCTGACTGACTTCGACGACCCGCGCATCAGCGACGCGCTGCTGCGCCCGCTATTCGAGCACACACGCAGCGCTACCCAACGGAGGGTTCCATGATTCCCAACATCGGCCCCATGGAGATCGGCATCGTCCTGGTCATCGCCCTGGTGGTGTTTGGCCCCAAACGCCTGCCCGAGCTCGGACGCTCGCTCGGCAGCGGCATTCGCGGCTTCGGCAAAAGCTTGAAGGGCGAGGATGAGGATGAGCCGGCGCTCGAGCCGGCGGAGAAGTCGAAGGCATGACCCGGGACCGCGGTGAGGCGGTCCGCCGCGAAGTCCTCGGGGACGAGTACGTCGATGACGCCGCGGCGACCAGCGACGAGCTCACCGCCGACTTTCAGGACTTCATCACCCGCTACGCCTGGGGCGAGGTCTGGGACCGCCCCGGCCTCGGCCGCCGCGAGCGCAGCATCGCCACCCTCGCCGTCCTGGTCACCCTCCGAGCCGACGACGAGCTAGCCCTTCACGTCCGCGCCGCCCTCCGCAACGGCCTCACCCCCGAGGAGATCAAGGAGACCCTCCTCCACACCGCCGTCTACGCCGGTGTCCCGGCCGCTCGCTCGGCCTTCCAGATCGCCCAGCGCGTGATCGCGGAGGCCGGCTGAGGCGCTACCGCTGAACGGTCACCCGTAGGAAGGTCGCCGGGATCAGGGTGGCGTCCTCGCTCTTGTTCTGGGCGTTGAATAGCTCCTCCAGCTCCGCTTGGAGGTCGCCGTCGCGGCCATCTTTCGCCGCCGCGGCGAAGGCGTTCATGGTCGGGCCGTAGTAGGTCTTGAACTCGCCGACCAGCTGCGCGGGTGAGCCGGGGTAGTCGAAGGTGTTGGTCGCCCGGTCGAAGGAGATCTGGTCCTCTGGGATCCCGGCGGCCGCGAGGCGGGCGGTGACCTCGTCTTCGCTGCCCCAGGTCATCGGGCTGACAAAGCCCTCCGGGGGCGGGGGCGAGTAGGAGGCGCTGATCTTGAGGATCTGCGCGACCAGGGTGGGATCGTTGGGGATCCAGTTGCCCATCACGATTCGACCGCCGGGCTTGGTCACCCGGACCAGCTCCTTGGCGACGTCGTAGGGCTTCGGGGCGAACATCGCGCCGAAGAAGCTGACGGTGAGGTCGAAGCTCGCGTCGTCCAGCCCGCTCAGGTCCGTCGCATCACCCTCCTGGAAGCTGAGGTTCGTCAGCCCCAGGGCCTGGGCCCGCGCGTTGCCCGCCGCGACCAGGTTGGAGGCGATATCGACGCCGAGCACGTCGGCCCCGCGTTCAGCCGCCGGCACAGCCGTGGTCCCATCCCCGCACCCGAGGTCGAGCATCTTCATCCCCTCGGTGATGCCCAGCGCGGCGACGATCTCCTCGCCGCTCCCCCGCATGCTCTCGGCGATCCGGGTGAAGTCGCCCTTCTCCCACAGCTCCTTGTTCGCGCTCATCGGATTCCTCCAAGTCTTGGATGGGTACCCGAGCCTATCCCGGGGGCGCTGCACGGTTCACCCCAATTAACTTGGAGGGATGAGCGGTGCGGAGGCAAGCCTCGCGATCTCGGTCTTTCTCGCCTGCGCGGTGGAGGCGGTCGAGGCGTTCACGATCGTCCTCGCGGTCGGCAGCACTCGCAGCTGGGCCTCCGCGCTGTCCGGTGTGGGCGTCGCGCTACTCGTGCTCGCCATCCTGGTCGCCGCGCTGGGCCCGGCGCTAACCGTTCTCCCCTTCGACGTCCTCCGGCTTGTCGTCGGAAGCCTGCTGCTGATCTTCGGCCTGCAGTGGCTGCGCAAGGCGATCCTGCGGGCCGGCGGCGCCAAGGCGATGCACGACGAGGAGGCGATCTTCAAGCGCGAGGTCGCGGCCGCTGGCTCCCAGGCTGCCGATCCGGGCCTCGACTCCTACGCCTTCGCAATCTCCTTCAAAGCCGTCTTGCTCGAGGGCCTGGAGGTCGCCTTCATCGCGATCACCTTCGGCGCCAACCAGGACAACGTGCCGCTGGCCGCCGCGGCAGCTGTCGCGGCGGTTGTGGTCGTTGTGACGGTCGGCGTGGCGGCGCGAGCGCCGCTGTCCCGGGTCCCCGAGAACGCGATGAAGTTCGCCGTCGGGGTGGTGCTGACCAGCTTCGGCCTCTTCTGGGGCGCCGAGGGCGCGGGCGTGAAGTGGCCGGGGGAGGAGGGCGCCCTGGCGGCGCTGGTCGTGCTCATCTCCGTCGCCTCATGGCTGATGGTCCTCGAGGTCCGCTCCGATTCCCGCGAGCCGGCGGCGGCCCGAGCATGATCGGGCGGGTTGGCCGGGGGATCCTGGATTTCATCGTCGGGGACGACTGGCGAGTCGCCCTCTGGGTCGCCCTGAGCCTCGCCGCAACCGCCCTGCTTGTCGCGGCCGGCCTACCCGGATGGTGGTTCATCCCGATCGCGACCGTGGCGATCCTGCGCGCCTCGGTGAGGCGCGCCTCGCGGGGCCAGGTCGGCAGCGGGGTATGGTCAGGTCGTGCGCGCTGGCGTTAGATGTCCACAGTGTGGCGGCGAGTCAGTGCGTCAAGTCACGCCTCACTACTACGAGTGCCTCGAATTGGTGGTCGTCGGTGGAGTTCCTCCCAACGTCACTGGGCTGCCGCACCCGATTCCCGACCAACGTCTGTGTGGCACCCGATTCCAGATCGGTGGCTCGGGCCCGGCTCTCTCGTGTGCCTTCTGTGGCCTCGATTCGATTGGCACCTGTGAGGGCGGCTGCGGTCGCCGACTCTGCGGCAACCATGGCACCACGAACGCCCCCTTCCTCTGCCGGGAGTGCATCGCAGGCATTGAAGCCGAGCGCAAGCAGGCTGAGGATGAGCGAGTTGCCCAGGGAAAGCGCGAACTTGCTGAGATCGCTGCGCAGTTGCGGAATGCCACCGCCCCGAGCCATATCGCCGACCTGATCCGGCGGGGAGGCCCGGGTCTTCCGAGCGAGGCCATCGCAGACGCGTGGTCGCGCTTGATGGAGGCGGGTGCGCTGCGTCCGGCGCAGTGGGAGATAGTCACCGTAACGTTCAGCTACCGACGGCCATTCGGCAACGCGGCGAAGGAGACG
Source organism: Solirubrobacterales bacterium (assembly GCA_036277915.1). GTDB lineage: Bacteria > Actinomycetota > Thermoleophilia > Solirubrobacterales > 70-9 > VAYN01. The sequence continues at coordinate 113,987 of DASUMA010000006.1, read as the reverse complement.
GCCCGAAGGCCGGGCTGGATCTACCACCCGCGCCTCAAGCGTCAGAAGGACTCGTTCCTGATCGATCAGACCGGAATCCTCTGGGATGACCCCGGCGAGGCGCCAGGCAGCTCCAAGCGCATCGTGCTTTCGCCGTGGAGCGGCGGAAAGGTCGTTGGTCACCTCGCGGTCATTGCCGGCGACTTGGTTGACGCACGGTCTCGGCGCAGTGATGGACCGGGTTGGTATCTCCGTAGTGGAGTGTGGCTGAGGAGTGTTGAGGCGAGCAGCTCGGAGAGGCTTGCCGAGGCAGTCCCCGGGGCGATTGAGTGTTGGACTGCGGACAGCTCCGCCGGAGCGAACCACTGAGAGCCACGAGGCTTTCGCGGCATTGAACCTGGCAGTGTGCGGCCGCGAAATGCGGCCGATACGTCTGTTCTCCCCGATCCTGCCTGGCGCGACTGCTCGCGATCGGGTGTTTGCGTGCCTCGGGGCTGTGGTCGGAATCGGCCTGACCGGGCTGATCGGGTCGCTGCTGCACGGCCAGGAGGACGCGGTGCCGTGGATCGTCGCGCCGATGGGGGCCTCGGCTGTGCTGCTGTTCGTCGTCCCGGCCAGCCCGATGGCGCAGCCGTGGCCGATCCTCGGCGGCAACGCCCTCTCGGCCTTCGTCGGCTTCGCGGTTGGGCAGGCGCTGGGACACGGCGCGCTCGCCTGTGCACTGGCGGTGGGGCTGGCGATCGCCGTGATGTCGGTCACCCGCTCGCTGCACCCGCCGGGGGGCGCGGCGGCGCTGACCGGGGTGCTCGGCGGCTCACTTGTCGAGTCCGCCGGGTGGTGGTTCCCGGTCGCCCCCGTGGCCCTCAACGCGCTGGCGCTGATCGCCCTCGGCTGGCTGTTTCACCGGTTCCTCTCGGGCCACCCGTACCCACACCAGCAGGCTCCTGCGCTGGTGACGCAGGACTCGCCGCCCACCGAGCGGGTCGGGGTGCGGGACGAGGACCTCGACGCGGTCCTGGCTGAGATCGGCGAGACCTTCGACATCGAGCGGGAGGATCTCCGCCTGCTCCTGGCACAGCTGGAGACGCGGGCGCTTGGGCGGGCGCGGTCCGACCTGACCTGCGGCGAGATCATGTCGCGCGACGTAATCACCGTCCGCCGCGACGCCGACCCGGCGGTGGCCCGCAAGCTCCTCCTCGACAGCGGGGTCCGGCTGCTGCCGGTCCTCGACGACGCTGGCCGCCCGGTCGGCGGCGTCGGGCTGCGGGAGCTCGCGCGGCCAGGCGGCACGGTAGCCGCGGTGATGACTCCCCCGCTCACGGCCGTTCCGTCGCAGCCGGCGATCGCGCTGACCCACGCGCTCACCGACGGGCACCGCCACGCGGCGATGGTCCTCGACCCCGAGAGCAAGAGGCTCCTCGGCCTCGTCACCCAAGCCGATCTGCTCGCCGCGCTGACCCGCGGCTCCCTGGACGAGGCCCTGGTCCTGCAGTGACTCGATCCGAGGCCTTGCCTTCAGCCGGAGCGCTGGAGGAGGTTCGGCGCCTGGCCGGCCCGTCGGCCACGATCCGCGGCGCCACGCGCCTCGAAGGCGGCCAGCACGCGGAGACCTGGAGGGTCGATACCGAGAATCCGGGGACGAGCGTCGTCGTCCGCCAGTTCCCGGTCGGCGACCCTGCTCCCTTGCATGAGCAGCAGGTGCTGCGAGCCCTCGACGGACTCGGAGGCTTGGCCCCGGTGCTGCTCGGAGGCGACCTGGACGGCCGCTGGTCGAAGTCCCCGACCTCGCTGGTCAGCTGGCTCGACGGTGATCCGGACATCACCCCGGCAGACCCGGGGGGGTGGGCGCGGGAGCTGGGCCGCGCGCTCGCCGCAGTCCACGCGGTGCCGGCAGAGCGGCTGGCCGCTCTGCCCAGCGTGCTCGACGGCAGCGGCGGTTCTCAGGAGATCCTGGCCGGCCCGCTGGCGGCAGAGGTTCAGTCCCGCTGGCCGGAGATCGTCTCCTCGCCGCAGGTGCTTACCCACGGCGACTTCTGGTCGGGCAACGTCGTCTGGCGGGACGGGAGGCTGACCGGGATCGTCGACTGGTCCGGAGGGTCGCGCGGCCCACACGGCTTTGACCTCGGCTGGTGCCGTCTCGACCTCGTCCTCCTCTTCGACGAGCGAATCGCCGGCGACTTTCTGGCCGCCTACGAAGCGGAGTCCGGAGAGGCGGTACGCGACCTGCACCTCTGGGACTGCTGGGCAGCCGCCCGCTCCAGCGACGGGGTGGGGTCTTGGGTCCCGAACTACCTGCCGCTGGGCCGCGCCGACCTCGACGAAGAAGAGCTTCGGCGCCGCCACGCGCAGTGGACGGCACGCCTCCGAGAGAGGGCGTAGGCCGCCGATGCCGGGGCTGGGGACGGAGGAGGTGCTGAAGCGGCTGCAGGCGCTCGATCACGACCTGACCCTGCGTCCCTATTACAGCGAGGAGGCGATCCTCTACAACCCCGGCGAAGCGGCGCCCTTTGGGGTGATCTTCGCCACGGTGAAGGACCACGACGGTCCCAACGACAAAGCCTCGGACTTGTCGCGAGCGGGTGTCTATCGCCTCGCTTTCCAGCTCTCCCGCGCCGAGTACGAGGACCGCTTCGGCCCGCTCCCGGCGCGCCCGCCCAAGGGCGGGACGATCGCCACCGATCTCGACCTGCAGGCGCTCGACCTGCTGACTCCGCATCCGGTCTACGGCTGGATGCGCTGGGCACAGGTGCTCTCTCCCCGCGCGGCGACGCTCCGTGCGCTGGAGCCGCTGTTCGAGGAAGCGCTGGTAGTCGTCCGGCAGAAGTGGAGTCGCCGCAAGGCCGCCTGACGGCCGGGTCGGTCAAACCTGGTGGTGTTTAATCCTCGCCAGCCGATGAGCCGACTGAGTAAGTGCACGGGGACCCTGCTTGCGACTGTGGTGTGGCTGGGCTGCCTGATCGTGCCGCAGGCGGGGCTTGCCAAGGTCAGCTGTGAACGGGATCCTCAGGGGTCGGTTCTCTCGATCTCCGTCACGGAGAGAACCAGGGCCATAGTGCGGAGGGCTGGAGACGCGATCACGGTCTTCGAGTTTGCGAATCCAGCGAGGGGATGTCAGGCCGGTGCGACGATCGCGAACACCGACCGAATCGAGCTTTTTGCGGGCGAGGACACTGGGGTGCACATCGAGCTCGCCAAGGGTCCGTTCGCTCCGGGGCTTACTCCTGAGGCCGACGGGTCGCCGGAGATCGAGTTTGAGATCTCCGGAGAGGGACTGGTGGAAGTGGTCGGCCCTCCTGGGCCCGATCACTACCGCTTCACCGGCGCTGGTACCGAAAGCGGTGTGAACCTCAATCCGGCAGACGACGAGGACCCCGATCTCACGGTCCCCCCGGAGGCCAGGGCGGGGATCATCTTTGTCGTCAGCGGCGGCGCTGGAGCGGACCGGATCGACGCACTTGGCCGACCCGCCTTGGAGATGTTCGCGGTTGGCGGCAGGGGCGACGACACTCTCGTCGCGGCACCCGGCGGAGCGATTCTCGGAGGGGAGGCCGGATCAGACCTACTGATCGGCAGCCCGACCCTCGACTTCATCGTCCCCGGGAAGGGGGCGGACGTCGTCAGGGCCGGTGGCGGACCTGACGAAGTCGTGCTCAACCGGGATGGTGCCCGGGACAGGGTCGACTGCGGTTCCGGCAACGACTTCGCCTTCGGTGCCGACCGGCTCGATCGCCTGCGTTCGTGTCGGTGAGACTGCGTCAGGCATTCGGCTGCTGACACCGTCGAACACGACGTTTCTCAAATACTCTGGTTGACTAACCCCAATGGCGGAGGGGTCCAGAGGTGGGGATGCTCGGTACCCCGCCTACATCGCCCACGTCGAGGCTGATCAGGAGTGGGCGAGGCGGCTTCGTGATGAACTGACGGCTTCCGGGATCGGGGGGGTTGTCGTGCCCCGTCCTCTGTCACTACGGGCTCTGCCGGGAAGACAGGAAAACGATCCGGCCGACTTTTCCGAGGCGGGGGCGTTGATCGTGCTCATCACCCCGGCCTCATACGAATCGCTGCCCCTTCAGAACGAGATCGACCGCTTCGAAGCAGTGACGCGCGTCTTTGACAAAGAGACCGCTCCGGTGATCCCGATCATCTTTGGGACCGATCTCGCGTCGATGATGATCGACGACGTCCAAATGAGGCGATACATCCTCGTTGAGCGCGCGGTCTATGACACCCGGGCATTCGATTCCCCGGAATGGGAACGGGCAGTTCAGGCTGTTCGGCAGGCGCTGGATGCGGCCGCCGAGGGGAGACCGCCGCAACCGCCACCCGACCCGCCCGAGATGGTCCTGCGTCGGGCTCGCATCGAGGTGGGTCGCCAGGGACGTTGGGGCTGGCTACTCGGCGACGACTTGGCAGTTATGTCCGCCGCCTCTGACCTCACGGAAGAGGCGATGGAGGTCCGCTCCTACTTTGGGCCGACGCAGGCGCTGATCAGTCCTTGGCTGAAGCGTCCCGTGGGCGGGCTGCGCGACCTGACCCTCTTGCGGCTGAACCCCGTCCTCGAACTTCCGCAGCCCTTCACGGTCGATCCTGTCAAGCCCGGGACCGCTGTGGAGTTCTACACCCAGTCACTCGATCGAGCCGTCAAGGGCTTGATCGGGGACGCGGCTTCTGACCGTAGCTTCGGGCTGATGTTCCAGGAGGGTGAGATCAGACTTGGGCCAGCAGCGTGGGCGGTGTGGGACATCGAGGAGGGTCGCTACCTAGGCGTTTCCAGCCGCGCGGCGGGCGGGGACTTTCGCATCTTCTCGCTGATGGACCTCAGGGAATTGGCGGGGAAACCGGCGCGGTCGGCTGCAATCAGGCCTCCAAGCGCGCATATCCACGACGACAGCTGGACGATCGAGGACCGGCTCGACTACGCGCTTTACGGGCGCGCGATCAAGGAGTTCGTTGAACATCCGGACACCAAGCCACCGCTGGTGATCGCGGTACAAGGGCCTTGGGGCCAGGGGAAGACGAGCCTGATGCGGATCGCTCAAGACCGGCTCGACGGCCAGCACGCCGACCTGGTTGCATGGAGAAACGCAACCGCTTCAGCGTTGGAGCCCCCGAGCGAGTTGACTTTGAAAGACCTGCGGGACTCACTCGACGGCGAGATTGAGATCGAGACCGGGGTGGCGGCCGAAGTGAGGTCGGTTTGGTTCAACCCGTGGAAATATCAGAGCAGCGAAGCGATCTGGGCAGGGCTGGCGCACGCAATCCTGACTCAGCTACCTGCGCGACTTACCCGCCGGGAGCAGGAGATGTTCTGGCTCAAGCTCCAGCGGGATCGGATCGATCCGGCCGCCATTCGGCGCGACATCCATCGGCTGATCTTCGAGCGCCTTCTGCCCTGGCTCGCGCTCGCGGCTCTGGTCGCTGTGGCTTTTGCCCTCGCCTGCCTGATCGCGGGTGCGAGCGCTGCCTTCGGGGCAGTTGGTGCCCTCGCCGCCGGAGCCGCGACTGCCACCGCCTCCTGGCTTGAGGTCAGACGACGGGCGCTGAACGGAAAGTTGGAGGGCAGCTATCGGCGCTACGTCCGCCAGCCCGAATACGAGGGCAAGATGGGCTATTTCCACCACGTCGAGGAAGACGTGCGAGCCGCGCTCAAGCTTCTCACCGGAGAGAGCAGGTCCACGGTTGTTTTCATCGATGACCTCGACCGCTGTGGAGCGGCGAAAATCAGCGAGGTCTTCGAGGCGATCAACCTCTTCCTCTCCGGCGACTATCCCAATTGCGTCTTCATCCTTGGGATTGACGCCCAGGTCGTTGCCTCAGCGATGGAGACGGTCCACCGCCAGGCGCTGGGTGAGGACCAAGGCGACAAGGACGACCTCAAGGGTAACCTCGGCTGGCGCTTTCTCGACAAGTTCATCCAGCTCTCATTTGTGATGCCACGGCTTAGCAAAAGGCAGCAGGGGCTCTACTTGGCGTCGCTGATCGAGGCCCCCGACGGCGCGGGGGCCGACCGCGAAACGGGCGGGTCGATGCATTTTGCAGAGCGGGTGCGCCGCAACCTCGCAGCGGGGAGGATTGGCGTCGAGCAGGCGGCGAAGGAAGTCGGAGGGTTGACGGAGGAGACGACCTCACAGCGACTGGCCGTTCAGCAGATCGCCGAGGACGTGATCGCGTTGGGCGCACGCGACTTCTCCGATAGCGACCCCGAGGCAAACGAGTCGCTGCGGCGTCGGCTCGAGTACCTCTCCGACAACCCACGAACGATCAAGCGCGCAGTCAACCTCTACCGCTTCTACCGGTTCATCGCTTGGGCGCGGGAGGCGTCGGCGTCGAAGCTCGAGGTTGCCGACCCCGACCTGATCGCCAGCTGGACCGTGATCGCAGCCCGCTGGCCCCAAGTAGTCCACTGGCTGCAGACGGAAGGACGCGACAGTCCCGACCCCGAGGGGCTTCTGCGAAAGAAGTGGGTGGAGGACGAGCCGGATCTCGGTAAGTTCCTCACCGCCGAAAGGAACCTCGACCTGAAAGAGGCGATGGACTGCGGGCTGTGGTGAGGGTCGCGAAGGTCAAGACGCTGGCAGGTACGTGAGCAGCACCACTCCGGAGTCGAACCGCTTCACGTCCTCGAGCTGCATCCGCACGGTGCCGCGGTCGCCGAGCATGTGGACGTTGGCCTGGCCCCAGACGAGCGGGTTCAGGTAGACCTCGTACTCGTCGATCAGCCCCTTCTCGGCGAGGGCGTAGGCGAACTCGCCGCTGCCGTGCATGAAGAGGTCGCCGCCGGCTTCTTCCTTCGCCTTTGGGACCGAGTCCTCGAGCTCGCCCTCGAGCAGGGTCGCGTTCCACCCGAGCTCGCCGGAGAGGGTGGTGGACCCGACGTACTTTGGGATCGCGTTGACCATGTCCGCCCAGGTGCCAGTCTGGCTCGGCCAGTACGCCGCCAGCCCCTCGTAGGTCTTGCGGCCCAGCAGCAGCCCGCCGGACCTCGCCTGGCGCTCGAACGAGTACTCGCCGTGGTCCCCGTCCGGCTGCACCCACTCGCCGACTGGGTCGATGACGCCGTCGAGCGTCGTCTGCGTGCTCGCGATCAGCTTGCCCATCAAGATCCTCCTTCGGTCGCGGGACCCCGCTCCCGGCGCTTCTACCCGGCCAGGACCGTGAGTACGCGGACCGTAGCGCTGGAGCCGTTGCCGGCCGCGTCGCTGGCCGTCACCGTGAGGCGGTAGCTGCCGGGCTTCAGCGTCTTGGCGCCGACGCGGCCGCTGAGCGGGATGCCGTTGGGCCCGGCGCTGATCGCCCGGGTCAGCGCTGCGACCTGCTTGCCGGTTCGCATTCGGTCGATCCGGACTGAGAGCGTTCCCGGCTCGGTGCTGGAGAGCCACAGGACCGAGCCCCGCCGCGCGCCTGCCTTGATCGCCGGGCGCGACAGGGTGACGCCTTCCAGCACGGGCGCGGTCGTGTCACCGGCAGCGGGCGTGCCCGCTCGATCGAGCGGGGGGCTCCCCGGATCCTGCTGCGAGCCGGGCCCGGGGACCGGGTCAGGCTCGGTGGGCGGTGGTTCCTCGATCGGTGGATCGATGACTGGAGGGTCGATAACCGGCGGATCGACGGGCGGGTCGCCGGGGCCCGGGTCCGGCGGCTCCTCCTGGTCCGGCGGGGTGACGATGGTGACGAAGCCCGGGGGGCCGCAGCTCGGAGCACCCCACTCGTCGCGGGCCGAGGTGATCGGCCCGAGCACCCGGCCCTGGCTGGAGACGTTGTCGCAGAAGATCCCGAACGTGGGACCGGTCGCGATGTTGTCGGCGGTGGCGAGGGTGCCAGCTCCGGCCAGGGTGCCCGAGGTGGCGACGGCCGCGCGCAGCAGTCCCGAGAGCTGGTTGGACTCGACCCGCACGTCGGTGGTGCGGATGCCGTTGGCGCCGGAGGACCCGAGCGCCCGCACTCCCGACATCTGGTTCGCCAGCTCGCCGCTGTAGTTGAACGAGTTGCCGCGCACGTAGAAGCCGACGAGGCCGCTGCCGGTGACGACGTGGAAGCTGGTCTGCTGCAGCAGGATGTTGCCTTCGACCTCGAGGTGGTCCGGCACCCCGGCGCTGCGCGGCGCCGCGGCGATCAGCGGGCCGGCGCCGGCGCTCGGGTCGCGCCTGATCACGTTGTCGTGGATGCGGGTGCGGGCGCTGTCGCCGTTGACCGCGATCGCCGCCGCTGCCGTCGTCTGCCTCAGCGTGATCGTGTTGTGGTCGATCTCGGCGTCGTCGGACTGGAACACTTCCACCCCGCGCCCTTCAAACACGTTTTCGGTCACCCGGGCGCGGTCGATCAGCTGCATCTGCAGCGCGCCGAGGCCGTGCGGACCCGGGGACAGCGTGAAGGTGTTCCCCTTGATCAGGACGTCGCTGGTGTCGCCGGTGCCCTCGAAGTCGAGGTCGGTGTTGCCGATCGCCCCAAACTGGTTGTCGACGATCTGGAGCTGGGTGGTGCCGCTGTGCACGGCGACGCCACTGCGATCGCACTCGAGGAAATCGTTGTCGTGGATCCGCACGCCTGTGACCTCGCGACCGTCGCTGACGCCGACCACCTGGATGCAGTCGCCGGACTTCTCGCCGACGCGGATCGGGTGGTCGAAGCTGACGCGGGCGATCTCCGTCTCGGTCGCCGGGCCGAGGACCCTGACCGCGTGGGTCTGCTCGATCGTGTCGGTGAGCCCGGCGGTCGTGATCGCGAGGTCGTGCAGCTTCGAGCCGGCCGTCGACATCCGGATTCCCTCCCAGTCCTGGGTGCCGACCGCTCCCCTGAAGGAGAGGACGGTGGCGGGGCCGTCGCCGAAGAGCTCCGCGCCGGCGGCCTCGAGCATCATGAACGGCCGTCGCGCGGGCGGTCTTGGCTGGATCGAGTCGATGTCGTAGACCCCGGCCGGGAGGTGCGCGCAGCGCTGCGTGGTGAGCGCCTCCTGGATCGCGGCGCGGTCGTCGGCGCCGTCGTTTGGGATCGCTCTCGGCACGGCGCAGGCGCCGGGCGCGTCGGCGGCGAGCGCCTGCCCGGTGCTAGCCGCGAACGCGAAAAGCAGGACGGCGAACGAGACGATCTTCACGCACCGAAGCTAGCGCGGCCCGTCCCATCTCTAGACGTTCGGCCAGGCACCTCGAATGCAGGCTTTTTGCGAGTCCGGCAGGATCGCGGCGTGCGGTTCACGCGAGCGGAGCTGGAGGAATTCCGCGGCTGCGAGGTCGACGATCTCGCCGGGCCGGGGCTGCGGCTGCTGTTCGTCGGCATCAACCCGGGCCTCTGGACGGCTGCGGTCCGGACCCACTTCGCGCACCCCACCAACCGCTTCTACCCGGCGCTGGCCGCGGCTGGCATCACGGAGTACGAGGTCGACCGGGTCGCCGGCATGTCAGACGCCGATCGCGCGCACATGATCGCGCGCGGGGTTGGGATCACCAACCTCGTGCGGCGGGCCACCGCGCGTGCCTCCGAGCTCTCCCGGGAGGAGCTGAACCAGGGCGGCGAGCGGCTGCTGCGGTTCGTCGCCGAGTACCGGCCGGCGGTCGTCGCGATCGCCGGCATCTCCGCTTACCGCGATGCGTTCGGCGAGCGGGCCGCGGTGTTAGGCCGCCAGCCCGACACGCTCGACAGCGCCAGCCGCTGGTCCGGCGCTGCCCTCTGGGTCGTCCCCAACCCGAGCGGGCTCAACGCCCACGAGACGGTCGCGACGCTCGCCGCCGCCTACGCAGCACCGGCGGCCGAGGCCGGCGTCATTGCTCGCTGACCTGTCGCCTGGCGGGGTTGCTCCTACAATTTCGTCAGCAGAACCGATGGCTTCTGGGGTTCGGCGGGCTAAGCGGGGGGTATGGGTTGAGTATCGCGGGACGGCTATGGAAGGTGACGGGCTGCGCGATCTGCGTAGCCGCCCTCATCCTCTGCTCGTCCGCGCAGGCCGAGGTCACCCGCACGGGCACGCTGCAGGCGACCGTGATCGACGACTTCGCGGCCGGCCAGGCGACCACCAGGTACACCCTCCTCTCCGGTGGGCAGGAGATCCCGCTGCGGCCGACCGCCCTCCGGGCCGAGCCCGGTGACCGCGTCGTGTTCAGCGGCGAGATGCGCGACGGCCGCTTGGTCGGAGCGGTCCGGAGCACGGCGAGCGGGACCGAGGAAGCGCCGCTCACGCCGAGGAAGGTCGCGGTGCTGCTGCTGCGGCTCCCGGGAGATGCGGCGGTGCCCTGGTCGCCGGAGGTGACCCGCTCGAAGATCTTCACCGCCTCTAACTCCGTCAACGCCTTCTACAAAGACGAGTCCTACGGCGGGATCTCGCTGACGGGCAAGCTGGGCGCCAACGGGGACGTGTTCGGCTGGTTCAGCGTCAGCGGCAGCACGGTCGGCTGTCCCTTCAGCACCTGGGACCAGGAAGCCGACGAAGCGGCCGAAGACGCCGGCGTCGATCTCAGCGGCTACCAGCACGTGATCCACGTCCACCCCTCGAAGAGCGGCTGCGGCTATCTCGGAATCGCGGAGGTGAACGGGGACCAGTCGGACATCAACGGGAACGTCAACTCGATGGTCATCGCCCACGAGCTCGGGCACAACCTCGGCCTCCATCACGCCAACAGCCTGACCTGCACCGCCGGCAACAAAAGGGTGCAGATCAGCGACACCTGCACCAGCACCGAGTACGGCGACCCCTTCGACACGATGGGCAACATCGCCTACCGGCACAACAACAGCTGGTACCTGGACAAGCTCGGCATCCTCTCCCCCGAAAACGTTCAGACGGTGACGACCTCCGGGACCTACGCGCTGCACTCGGCGCTGAATCCCACGGCCGAGACGACGTCGCTGCGGGTGCCGCGGCAGCTGGGGCCCGGCGGCGCCGTCCTCTCCTGGTACGACCTGGAGATCAGGCAGACCGGAGGGGTCTTCGAGGACGTCGCCGACACCACGACGACGGGCGTCTCGATCCGGATGCCGGACGACCTCGGGGCGTCGGAGCTGCTCGACGCCAACCCCTCGACGACTGGCTTCGGCGATGCGCCGCTGAAGCCCGGCCAGACCTTCGACGCGGGGCCGGTGCAGATCACCACCATCTCGGCGGGCGCCGGCCAGGCCTCGGTGCAGGTCGAAATCGACTCGGATCCGCCGAGTCCCCCGGACCAGCTGGAGGCAGCGATCTCGGCCGACGGCGTCGGGCTCAGCTGGGAAGGCAGCGACAACTTCGGGGTCGAGCGCTACTACGTATTCCGCGACGGCAAGCAGATCGGCGAGGTCGAAAGCGCGAGCTTCCTCGACACTCGCGCGCGGGCGGGCGCTCATGACTACACCGTCGTCGCCGAGGACGTGATCGGCAACCGGAGCGACCCGTCGGAGCCGCTCACCGTCATGGTCCCGGCTGTCTCGGGGCCGACCTGCGCGAACGGCAAGTGCAAGCTCGCCTACCGGTACACGGGTTCCGCAGCCCCCTCGACCTGGACCGTGCCTCCCGGGGTGGACAGCGCCTTCCTGACTGTCGACGGCGCCCGCGGCAGCGGCGGCGACGGGAATGCCGGGCCGGAGCGGGGCGGCGGCGCCGGCGCCCGGATCTGGGCCACCCTGGAGCCGCTGAGCGCCGGGCAGGTGGCTGAGCTCAGCCCCGGCGGGCACGGCGAGCGCTACGCCGAGGGCGGCGCCGGCGGCTTCAACGGCGGCGGCGACGGCGGGCTCGGTGGAGGGGGCGGCGGCTACACCGAAGTCGAGCTTGACGGGACGCTCGAGGTCCTCGCCGCCGGCGGCGCGGGCGGTGGCCTCGACAGCGTCGGCGGCCCGCGCCTGGCGAAAGGCGGCACGGGTGGGGCCGGCGGCATCAACGGCACCTCCGGCGGCTCAGGTGGCCAGGTCTCGATCCGGGGAGCGATCCTTGGCGGCGGCGAAGAAGGTGGGCCCGGCAGCTCGGCCGGCTTCCCCGGCGAAGCCGGCGTGGTCAGCGGGACCTCCACCTGCGCGGGCGGCGCCGAGGACGGGGTCTTCGGTGCTCCTGGCGCCAGCCTCGCCGGTGGTGGCGGGGTCGACGAGGCCGGTGGCGGCGGTGGAGGCGGCTACTTCGGCGGCGGCCAGGGCGGCGGCGGGGCCGCTGACGCTTGCGGCGCCACCGCAGCCTCGGGAGGCGGTGGGGGCGGCTCCAGCTTCGTCGCGCCCGGCCGGCTGGAGGGCTCTGACCTGGCGGTGGGCGAAGACGGCTCGGTGCTGATCGAATACGACAACCCGGTCGGTCTGAAAGCGCACAGCTACCTCACCTTCGGGGACGAGGAGCTCGACGTCCTCGCCGCCGAGGGCGTGCTCTCCGGCGCCTCGATCGGGAACGGCGTCTCGGCGACCCTGACCCTGGCCGACTCCCCCGACCACGGGTCCCTCACCCTGGAAGACGACGGATCGTTCACCTATCAGCCCGACCCCGGCTACCTCGGGACCGATTCCTTCGACGTCCGCACAGACGACCCGGCTGGCCACTACGACGTCGCCACCGCCACGCTGAACGTCGCCGGCCCGCCGTCCGCGCTCATCTCCTCGCCCCTCGCGGGCGGGACCTACACGCTCGGGCAGGCAGTGCCGACCCAGTTCTCCTGCAGCGAGGGGCCAGGCGGGACGGGCCTTTCCTCCTGCAGCGACTCCAGCGGCGCGACCACCAAAACCGGGGGCGCCGGCCATCTCGACACCTCGGCGCTGGGCGAGCACACCTACACGGTGAAAGCCGTCTCCAAAACCGGGCTGGAGGACAGCACCTCGATCGCCTACGACGTCGTCTCGCCACCCAAGCCGCCGGACGAAGAAGAGAAGCCGCCTCCGCCTCCACCACCGCCGCCCCTCAGCATCGATCTCTCTGCCGGCGCCGGGAAGGGGTCGTTGCGCGGCCTGCTGCGGAGCGGCGAGATGGACTTCGTCGCCAGAGTCAACGAGGCGGCGAGCGTGACCCTGACCGGCAAGGCGAAGCTCAAGCCCCAGCCCGCCCGCGCGGCGAAGCTCGTCGCGATCTTCAAGAAGAAGGCGGTCAGCTTCGCCGCCGCAGGCGAGAAGACGGTGACCCTCTCGCTCTCCCAGAAGGGCCGCCAGCTGCTCCGCGACCTGGCCAAGCTGCGCCTCACGCTCACCGCCCAAGCGACCGGCCCCACCGGGGAGACGGCTGCGGCGGATCTGGCCCTAACCTTGCAGCGCTAGGTCGGTCTTGCGCTCGGGCCCGGTGCCGTTTGGACTCTCGTCAGACGGGGGTAATCGCCGGCCATGGCTAAGCGACTCAGGCGCTCGGAGTGCTCGGGGCCGGGAATCAGCCGCCGCCGGCGCGGCAGCGGCTTCAGCTACCTCGACCCTGAAGGCGGGGCGGTGGAGGACGAGGACACCCTGGAGCGGATTCGGGGGCTGGCGATCCCGCCGGCCTGGCGCGAGGTCTGGATCTGCAGCGACCCTCTGGGACACATCCAGGCGACCGGGCTCGACGAGGCCGGCCGCAAGCAGTACCTCTACCACGAGCGCTGGCAGCAGCGGGCAGCGCAGCGCAAGTTCGAATCGATGCGCGAGTTCGCGGCGACTCTGCCGAAGCTGCGCCGCGCGGTGAGGAAGGACCTCCGACAGGAGGGGATGCCGCGCGAGCGGGCCCTGGCCTGCGCGGTGCGCCTGCTCGACCTCGGCTTCTTCCGGATCGGCGGCGAGGAGTACGCCGAGACCAACGAGAGCTACGGGGTGGCGACGGTCCTGCGCGAGCACGTCTCGATCGAGGACGGGGAGGTGGTCTTCGACTTCCCGGCGAAGAGCGGCCAGCGCCGGGTTCAGTCGGTCCGCGACCCCGAGGTTCAAACGGCGATTGAGGCGATGCGCCGCCGCCGCACCGGTCCCGACGACCTGCTCGTCTTCCGCGAGAACGGCGCCTGGCGCGACGTCCGCTCCGAGGACGTAAACGCATACCTGCAGGCGCAGGCAGGGGAGGAGTTCTCGGCCAAGGACTTCCGCACCTGGCACGGCACCGTCCTCGCCGCGGTCGAGCTCGCCCGCGAGGGCGCCCCAAGCACGAAGGGCGGGGGAGAGCGTGCGATCCGGGCGGCGATCAAGCGGGTCGCCGAGCGGCTCGGCAACACGCCGGCGGTCTGTCGCAGCTCCTACGTCGACCCGCGGGTCCTCGACTGCTTCCGCGATGGCACGACGATCGAGGTCCCGAGGCTTCCACCCGAGGGCGGGGCCACGCCCCGGCAGCAGGCGATGGTCGAGCGCCAGGTCCTGAAGCTGCTGGGGTGAGGCTTGCGTTAGCCGTTCCTCGGGTAATCGATCCGTAGCGGGCCGCCGGCCCGGGACCCAGCGGCTTTCACCGGCGCAGCCGGTTCCCGCTCGGGCGAGACGACCAACCGCCCTCGGCGGTGCGGCGTTCGGGTCGGCGGGGTTCCCGCCTTCGTTTGGACGCAGGCGGCGTCAGTACCACTTGCCGCGAGCGAACCCGCCGAAGGCGATCAGGCCGACCAGGGCAATGATCAGGCCCGCCCAGAAGCTCCACACAAACATCAGGACGATGCCGATGATGACGAGGATGCCCCCTAGTGAGATTCCCACGGTGAATTCTCCTCTCAGTCCCTGTGGACAGTCTTCAGCGAATTACCCCGGCCGTGACGGAGACAAACGATCGAGGACGCACCGGGAGGCGAAGGCCCCTGCCCGAGATGATTAGATCGGGCGAGTGCATTTAGCCGACAGTCATGACTTGATCCGCGTGCACGGTGCGCGGGTCAACAACCTCAAGGACGTCGACGTCGAGATCCCGAAGCGGCGGCTAACCGCGTTCACGGGGGTTTCGGGCTCGGGCAAGAGCTCGCTGGTGTTCGGGACGATCGCGGCCGAGTCGCAGCGGCTGATCAACGAGACCTACAGCGCCTTCGTCCAGGGGTTCATGCCGACGCAGGCGCGGCCCGAGGTCGATGTGCTCGAGGGGCTGACGACGGCGATCCTGGTCGACCAGCAGCGCCTGGTCGGCGATGCGCGCTCGACGGTCGGCACCGCCACCGACGCCAACGCGATGCTGCGGATCCTCTTCAGCCGGCTCGGCAAGCCGCACATTGGCTCGCCCAGCGCCTTCGCCTTCAACGTCGCCACGGTCCGCGCCAAAGGCGCGATCACCGTCGAACGCGGCAACAAGAAGACGACGGCGGCGAGCTACAGCCGCACCGGCGGCATGTGCACGCGCTGCGAGGGCCGCGGCGCGGTCACCGACTTCGACCTCACGGCGCTCTACGACGAGGACAAGTCGCTGAACGAGGGCGCGCTGACCGTCCCCGGCTACAGCATGGACGGCTGGTACGGGCGCATCTTCAGGGGCTGCGGCTTCTTCGATCCCGACAAGCCGATCCGCAAGTTCAACAAGAAGGAACGCGACGCCCTGCTCCACAAAGAGCCGACCAAGATCAAGGTCGAGGGCATCAACCTCACCTACGAAGGCCTGATCCCGAAGATCCAGAAATCGTTCCTCGCCAAGGACGTCGACGCCATGCAGCCGCACGTCCGCGCCTTCGTCGAGCGGGCCGTGACCTTTGCCACCTGCCCCGAGTGCGACGGCACCCGGCTGAGCGAGGAGGCGCGCTCCTCGAAGATCAACCGCAAGAGCATCGCCGACCTCTGCGCGATGCAGATCAGCGACCTCGCCGAGTGGGTGGCCGGGCTCGACAAACCGGCGGTCGCGCCGCTGCTCGCGGCCCTGCGCCACACGCTCGACTCCTTCGTCGAGATTGGGCTGGGCTACCTGAGCTTGGAGCGCGCCTCCGGCACGCTCTCCGGCGGCGAGGCGCAGCGGGTGAAGATGATCCGCCAGCTCGGCTCCTCCCTGACCGACGTCACCTACGTCTTCGACGAGCCGACGATCGGCCTGCACCCGCACGACATCCAGCGCATGAACGACCTGCTGCTGCAGCTGCGCGACAAGGGCAACACGGTGCTGGTGGTCGAGCACAAGCCGGAGACGATCGCGATCGCCGACCACGTCGTCGACCTCGGCCCGGGCGCCGGCACCGATGGCGGCACCGTCTGCTTCGAGGGCACGGTGAAGAAGCTGCGGGCGAGCAAGACGGTCACCGGCCGCCACCTCGACGACCGCGCCGCGCTGAAGGAGAGCGTGCGCACCGCAAGCGAGGCGCTGGAGATCCGCGGCGCCGACACCAACAACCTGCGCAAGGTCGACGTCGACATCCCACTCGGCCTGCTGGTTGTGATCACCGGCGTCGCCGGATCCGGCAAGAGCTCGCTGATCGACGGCTCGGTCGCCGGGCGTGAGGGAGTGGTCTCGGTCGACCAGGCCCCGATCCGCGGCTCCCGCCGCAGCAACCCCGCGACCTACACCGGCCTGCTCGACCCGGTCCGCAAAGCGTTCGCCAAAGCCAACGGCGTCAAACCGGGGCTGTTCAGCGCCAACTCCGAAGGCGCCTGCCCCAACTGCAACGGCGCCGGCGTCGTCTACACCGACCTGGCGATGATGGCCGGCGTCGCCACCCCCTGCGAGGAGTGTGGCGGCAAGCGCTTCCAGGCCGAGGTGCTCGAGTACAAGCTCGGCGATAAGGACATCAGCGAGGTGCTGGCGATGTCGGTGGCCGAGGCCGAGACGTTCTTCGGCGACGGCAAGGCCGCGATCCCGGCCGCCCACAAGGTCCTCGAACGCCTCGCCGAAGTCGGCCTCGGCTACCTCAACATCGGCCAGCCGCTGACCACCCTGTCCGGCGGCGAGCGCCAGCGGCTGAAGCTGGCGACCCGGATGGGGGAGAAGGGCGGTGTCTACGTCCTCGACGAGCCGACCACCGGCCTCCACCTCGCCGACGTCGAACAGCTGCTCAGCCTGCTCGACCGCCTCGTCGACTCCGGCAAGTCGGTGATCGTGATCGAGCACCACCAGGCGGTGATGGCCCACGCTGACTGGATCATCGACCTCGGCCCCGGCGCCGGCAACGAAGGCGGCAAAGTCGTCTTCGAGGGCACCCCCGCCGACCTCGTCGCCGCCCGCTCGACGCTCACCGGCAAGCACCTCGCCGAGTACGTCGGCGGCTGAGCCCTAGCGCGTAGGGGGGAGAACCCTCCGACCCTCGCAGCTTGGAGCCGGTGGCCGAGGGATCGACGCGGGAGAATGCTACTTTGATGTACATGAGCGAGATGGTCGGAGTTGCAGAGCTACGCCAAAACCTCAGCGTGTATCTGCGCCGGGTTGAAAAGGGGGAGCGTCTAGTGGTGACCGATCGCAATCGGCCGGTGGCTGAGCTCGGACCGGCTCCCAGCACTGGGCCTGATCTGGACCGGCTGGTTGCCGAGGGGCGGGTCTCGCGACCCGTCGGGAGCGGGTTGCCGGGGCCTCTTGAGCTGGACGGCGATCCCCGGGCATTGAGCCGGGCGCTCGACGAGATTCGCGGCGAGCGCTGAGCGTGCCAGTCGTCTACGCCGATGCTTCTGCGCTGGTGAAGCTGGTCCGCGATGAGGCAGAGTCGCAGGCCCTGCGCTCATATCTTGATGGCACTGACGTGGTCAGCAGTGAGCTCGTTCTGACCGAGGTGCCACGCGCCGCCCGTCGTGCGGCCGCCGCTGATCCATCGTTGCCACTCGACCTCCTTCTGCGACGAGTAGGGGAGTTGATCGACGCCGTTGCCCTCTGTCCGCTCGACAGGGCGTTGCTCGCGGGCGCCGGAGCGCTGACCGAGCCGGCGCTGCGAGCCCTCGACGCGATCCACGTCGCCGCGGCGCTCGACCTCCACCCGGTCGCGGCCTTCGTCACCTACGACGAGCGCCAGGCCGCGGTCGCCCGCCTTGCCGGCCTGCGGACGATGGCCCCCGGAACCGGGGAGGGGTCACGACCCGGCTGATCTGCCGTCGCCGAGGAAGTCCCGCAGGCTGCGGTAGTCCTCGGCGCAGGCGGGGCATCCCTGGAGGTGGGCTCGCATCCCGGGGACCTGCTCGTCCGGACGCTCGTCGGCGAGCGTGAGCTCGACGTAGCGGTCGAGCTCGGCGAAGCACTCCTCGCAGGTCAGCTCCGGTGCGTCCGGGCCGAAGACGCGGGCTGCCAGCTGGGCGGGGTCGAGTCGCTTTCCTGGATCGCTCACAGCTCCTCCTTCCCGTTGGCGCCGGGGTCGAAGCCCCGCTCCGCGACCGCGGCACGCAGCTTGCGGCGGGCGTCGTGAAGGCTCTTGTAGAGGGCGCCGCGGGTGGCGCCGAGGCGCTCGGCGAGGACGTCGATCGGGACGTCGTTGAGTGTGACCGCGACCAGCACCTCGCGCTGCCGCGGGCTCAGGCAGCGCTCGATCTCCTCCCGCAGGGTGGCGAAGAGCTCCCCGTCCTGGGCGCGGCGCTCGGCCGTGGCGGCGGCATCTGAGAGCCGCGACCAGGCCTCTTCCTCCAGCGGTATCTCCCGTCCCTGCCAGGACCGCCGCCGCACCTTCACCGCCGCCTCGAGCAGCGCGAACTTGTAGGCCCAGGTGGTGAAGCGGCTCTCGCCGCGGAACTCGCCGAGCTTGCGCAGGACGGCGATCAGCGCGTCGTCGGCGCTCTGCTGGGCGAGATCCTCGAGGTCGCCGCCGCGCAGGTGCGAGAGCACGTCCTCGCGCCGCGCCACCTCGAAGCGGGCCGCTTTGAGCAGCAGTCCGTGCAGCTCAGCCACGGCCGCGTCATGGTCGGCGCCAGTGGCGCGGAGGCGCTGCACCCAGATCCGCGAGTCCTCCTCCGCGGGCCGCGCTGCCATCTCAGGGGTGGTCTCGATCGGGGTCGTCATCGTTGCCGCTGCCATGCATTGTTAGCGACCCACCACCGCCGTTTCTTACCCCGGGTAAGAAACGCGCGGCTGGCGACGCAGACAAGGGACCGATAACCACGACAACGGAGGTCCCATGTCCACCACCGCAACCCTCGACCCGCGCGAAGCCAGCGTCCCCTCGCCCTTCGCCGATCGCCTCAAGGGCGACCCCGCATTCCAGGCGTTCCTGCTGCTGCGCGTCGCCTTCACCGTCGCCCCGATTCTCTTCGGGCTCGACAAGTTCTTCAACGTCATGGTCGACTGGGAGGGCTACCTGGCGCCCTGGATCAACGACATCGTTCCGGGCGGCGCCTCCACCGCGATGCACCTGGTCGGGATCGTCGAGATCGTCGCCGGCGTCTTCGTCGCCCTCAAGCCTCGCTACGGCGCCTACGTCGTCGCCGCCTGGCTGGCGGGGATCATCGTCAACCTGCTCACCTACTCGGGCTACTACGACATCGCCCTGCGGGACTTCGGCCTGATGCTCGGTGCCCTCACCCTGGCGCGCCTGGCCAGCAAGTACGACCCCCCGGGCCTGGAGATCCGCCTCTAGGCGCCGCCTCGGCGGAGGTCCGTGCCGTCTGCGCCGGCTCGTAGAGTCACGGCTCTGTGGCTGCTCGGATCTCCGTCATCGACCTCTTCGCCGGGGCCGGAGGATTGAGCCTGGGCGCGGTCGCGGCGGGGGCCGACGTGCGGCTCTCCGTGGACAACGACGCGGACTCCTGCAAGACGCTCGAAGCCAACCCCGAGGCCCTCGGCGGCGGCGCGGTGATGTGCGCGGACGTGGCTGGGCTGAGCGGCCAGGACCTGCTCAGCAGCGCTGGTCTCGACCGCGGCGATCCGCTGCTGGTGATCGGCGGGGCGCCCTGTCAGCCGTTCTCGAAGGCCGCCTACTGGGTCGAAGCCGGCGACGAGGCCGCCTACCGCCGCGCTCGCGCCGCCGGCGACGCGGTCGAGCGGCCGGCGCCGCCGGAGTTCGCCCGCCCCGACGACCGCCGCACCCTGGTCGAGGAATTCTGGCGGCTGGTCGACGAGTGCGACGCCGACGGCTTCGTCTTCGAGAACGTTCGCAGCATCACCCACCCCCGCAACAAGCCGGTCCTGGAAGCGCTCGAAAACGCCGCCCGCGGGCGCGGCTACAAGCTCCGCTTCGCCGCCCTCAACGCGGCTGACTTCGGCGTCCCGCAGCGCCGCCAGCGGGTCTTCCTGATCGGCTCCAAGCAGGGGAGGCCAGAAGGCCCGGAAGAGACCCACGCCCCGGCTGCCAGCGCCGAGGAGCTCGGCCGCGACCCCTACGAGGTTGCCGGCCCCGCCCTCGCCCCGTACGCCGGTGCGGACTACTTCGAGCCGGAGGAGGTGGTCGAGGGGCGCTGGGCGGAGCACCTGACGACCGTCCCCCCGGGCGGCAACTACAAGGCCCACACCGCTTGGGGCGGGCATCCCAACCCGACCTGGGAGACCGAGACGCGCTACTGGAACTTCCTCCTCAAGCTGAGCCCGGAGCTCCCGTCCTGGACGGTGAACGCCTCGCCGGGACCGTGGACCGGCCCCTTCCACTGGGACAGCCGGCGGCTGCGCACGCCGGAGCTGGCGGCGCTGCAGACCTTCCCGGACGGCTACCGGTTCGTCGGCTCGCGGCGTGAGCGGGTGCGGCAGATCGGCAACGCGGTGCCGGTGCGGCTGGCCGCGGCGGTCGTCGAGGTCGCCGTCGCCGCCCTCTGCGAGCAGGGCGAGCCGCTCCTGCAGAGCGCCGCGTGAAGGCGGTCAGCCTCTTCTCCGGCTGCGGCGGGCTCGACCTCGGGCTCGAGCGCGCCGGCTTCGACGTCGTCTTCGCCTCCGATCTCGACCCTTACTGCGCGGCCAGCTACGCGCTGAACTTCCCGGGCGTCCCCTTCTACGAGGGGACCGCCGCCGACCTCGACAAGGAGCTCCTGGCGAAGGTCTCCAAGGGCGCGACCCTGGGTCAGATCGACCTGCTGGCCGGCGGGCCGCCCTGTCCGCCGTTCTCGAAGTCCCGCTTCTACCGGACCGAGAAGCCGCGGGCCCTGGAGGACGCGGTTGGGGAGGAGACGATCAACGCCTACCTGAAGGTCCTGGAGGCGGTCCGCCCGCGGGCGTTCCTGCTCGAGAACGTCGCCGGCCTCGCCTACAAAGTGCACGAAAGCGCGCTTGAGCTGATCCTCAGCACCGCCGAAGGCCTTGGCTACGAGATCTCCCGCGAAGTGCTCAACGCCGCCGACTACGGCGTGCCGCAGATGCGCGAGCGGTTCTTCGTCGTCGGCATGCTCGACGGCAAGTTCGAGTTCCCCGAGCCCAGCCACGCGAAGGACCCGGACAGCGTCGAGGACGCCGAGCGGCTGCCTTGGGTGACGGCCGGGGCGAAGATCGGCGATCTCGACACCGAGGAGAACGCCGACGACACCGGCCATTTCGCCGGCGGCAAGTACCACGACCTGCTGAAGGAGATCCCGCCGGGCGACAACTACCTCTTCCTCACCGCCAAGCGGGGCCACCCGGAACCGAAGTTCGAGTGGCGCAAACGCTACTGGTCGTTCCTGCTCAAGCTGAGTCCGGACCTGCCCTCCTGGACGATCCAGGCGCGCCGCTCCAACAACATGGGCCCTCTGCACTGGCGCAACCGGATCCTCCGCATCGAGGAGGTCAAGCGCCTGCAGACCTTTCCCGACGAGTGGCAGCTGACCGGCACCACCGAGCGCCAGTGGCGCCAGGTCGGCAACGCCGTCCCGCCGCTGCTCGCGGAGACGCTGGGGGCTGCTCTGTCCGAGCAGCTCGGCGTGGCCGAGGACTACCAGCAGCGCGCCGCCTGAGCTAGCTGCTGAACCCCTGAAGCACTTTCAAGCCCTGCGTCCGCTTCGCCTCCATCGTCTCGCGGGCCTGCTTGCGGAAATGTCTGAGCAGGGCTGAAGGTCCGTTCTTGCGGTAGTCACGAAGGACCTTCTCGTCGACCAGGACCAGCTGCTTCTCGGTTGCGGTGGCGAGTGCGGCGCGAATTGCCGGAGTGTCGCGGGTGAATTTGCCGGTGGTGACGATGACGATCACGTGGGCGTGGACGATGTCGGCGACGCCGATCTCCCTGGTCGCGACTTTCAGGTCCACCTTTCTCGTGTTCTTGCACTGGAAGACCCAGCGGCTGAATTGCAGGCGCACCGCCTCGGCCACGAGGTCGACCTCGGTCCCCCCGGTCGTCTCGGCGGCGCGCAGCCGAAACGCCACCGGTTCCAGGCCGAGGTCGAACGCCATGTTGGCCGCGAGCAGCTCGAGCGCCACCCCTTTGACGTGGGTGTCGTAGGAATCGAGGTCCGTGTAGACCTGCCCGAGGGGGAGGTCGAGCTGGTCGAGCACGTCCGCGGGCAGCCCCGGCGCGGGCGGTCGGTCCAGCAGCGCCGGGTCTAACTCCAGCAGCTTCTGGGTCGGCTCGACGAAGCCCGACTTGCCGCCCCGTCCTTTGGTGGTGCCGGTGAGCTCGAGCCAGCCGGCTTCCCTCAGCGGGTCCCGGATCAGGGCCTTGCGCTGGTCGTCGGGACCGAGGATCTCGCCGTGGGTTTCGATCGTGAGCTCGTCGATCTGACTGGAGGGGAATTTCTCCCCCGGCTGTTCGCGGCAGAGGCCTTGGATCGTGCCGAGGTAGGCCCGGTGACTCTCGGGCAGAGAGAGAACCTCGTGCATCGTCTCTGACTCGGCGCCGACCAGGCGCTTGAGGATCTCGTCGTCGACCTCGCGTTCACGGCCGCTGACGACGCCGCTCTGCTCCAGCCACTTGAGCAGGATCAGGTGATGGTCCGCGGCGTTCGGCAGATTGGTGAAGCCCCGGCGGCGCAGCTCTTTGGCGAGTGGTTCCTTGTAGGGGGCCTCGCCCCGCGCCTTCAGCGACCTGACCGCCTCGATCACGTCGACGCCGAAGAGGTTGGTGAGGATGTGCCGGGCGAGCTCTTCGTACATCTCGGCTTCGTCGAGCTTGCTGAGGGCGACCCCGAGCTCGGTCAGCTGTTTCTGCTGCCTGTCGTAGAGCCCGTAGGTGCCCATGCCGATTACCGCGTTGCCCGCGCGCTTGGTCTGCTCCTTGCGCTGCAGCGCAGGGTTGTCCGCGTGCTTGGGGACGGCGTCGGCGAAGAAGGAGCTCCGAATCGCCTCGGTCAGGCCCGTACGGTCTCCCGGGTGCGCCGCCGCCAGCTTCAGCAGCGGGCCGAGCTCGATCTGCCCGGGGGAGAACTCGGCGGCAGGGGGGATCCTCCTGATCGGGGCGATCTCCATCTGATCCGTGGTCTCCGCCGGTTTCGCAGCCATCTCCCCAGCGTAGGACGCGCGGGGGACGCTTCGCTCAGCGCTCCTCCAGGTGGTTGGCGACCCGCTTGGCGGCAGCGCCCATGTCCTCGTGCTCCCAGATCCGGATCACGGTCCAGCCCGCCTCGGCGAGCAGGGCGTCGTAGCGGCGGTCGCGTTCGACGTTGCGGGCCAGCTTCGCGTCCCAGTAGCCGCTGTTGCTGCGCGGTCGGGTGCCGTGCTCGGGGCAGTCGTGCCAGAAGCAGCCGTCGACGAAGACGGCGAGCTTGGCGCGGGTGAAGACGACGTCGGGCCGGATCGGACGCGCCGCGGCCAGGGTCCGGACCGGGTGGTCGACTCGGTAGCGGAGGCCGCGGGCGAAGAGGGCTCGTCGCAGCGCTCGCTCGGGCTGGGTGTCCCGCCGCCGGTTCCCCTGCATCGTCGCCCGCACGGCAGGGCTCGAGGCGGCGGGAGGCGCTGGCAGTCGTTTGCCGTCCAAGGGGGAGAGTCTTGCGCCCCGGGGACTTAGGTGCAGGTGCCACCGCCCGAGGACCCGACGCAGAGCACCGCCGTCGCGCAGCAGCTGATCGAAGAGCTGCTGCGCTCGGCGTTCGTACTGCAGGACCTGATGGCGGTCCTGATCGAGGAGCTGCCCGACGAGGCTTTCCCGGGCGAGGAGAAGGCGGAGGTCGTGCTGGAGATGGTGATCGGGACCAGTCTTCCGGCGGTCGAAGCCGCCGGCGCGGAGACCTCCCGAGCCGCGACCGAGTTGATCAAGGCGGTCCTGGCCTGCGTCGTCAACGACCTGCGCACTGCCGCCACGATCGGCGAGGCGGGGTAGGAGCCGCTGGGCGTCTCAGTCTTCCCTCAGTGTTCTTTTATGTAATACGGTTCTTTTGATCAAAAGACCGGTTGGTTGCCGCGCAAGGGGTGCGGTGAGGCAGTCAGTGGGGACGGGGGAGCGGCCGGTTCGTGGGAGGAGTCAGAAATGAAGTGGAGTCGGATCGTCGCGGTTCTCTGCGTGGTCGCGTCCTGTGTCGTCTTCGTCAGCCCAGCTTGGGCGACGAAGTACGTCGCGCTCGGCGACTCGTACTCGTCGGGGACGGGAACCCGTACCTACTACGAAGCAACCTGCCAGCGGTCGGAATTTGCCTATCCGTTCCTGTTGCACAACGCGCACCCAAGCTGGACCTTCGTCAACGCCACCTGCTCGGGGGCGAAAACCGGCGACGTGCTCAGCACCCAGGTGAACAGCGTCACCGCTGACACCAACTGGGTCAGCTACACGATCGGTGGCAACGACGCCGGTTTCTCCAGCGTGATCACGGAATGCGCGCTGCCCTCGTGGGCGTCCAACTGTGATGGGGCGATCAACGGGGCCCAGGCCTACATCCAGAACACGCTGCCGGGCCGGCTCGACCTGGTCAACAACGCGATCAAATCGCGATCGTCGACGGCGAAAGTGGTCGTGCTCGACTACCCGCGCCTGTTCAACGGCACCGACTGCAACGCGCTCACCTTCTTCAGCGGAAGCGAGATGACGCGGCTCAACCAGACCGCCGACATGATGAAAACCCAGATCAGCGCGGCGGCGACCCGGGCGGGGGCGAACTTCGTCTTCCGCGACGTCATCCCCGCGTTCGTCGGCCACGCGGTCTGCGACGGCGGCGGCGGCTCGGCGACCGAGTGGATCAACGGGCTCTCGAACCCGGTCGGGGAGAGCTACCACCCGAAGAAAACCGGGCAAGCCAGCGGCTACTACCCGGCGATCTTCGGAGTCACCGGCTGAGCTCCACGCAGAGCAGCGGCGCCGGGCCACGGCTCGGCGTCGCCGCTCTGTGAGCCATCTCACGGCGACTGGCTGGGCAGCCAGAATAGAAATACGGGACCGTCGAGCAGGAGGCAGCGATGAGCCAGCGTTCCGCACTACCGCCCGGACCCGCGATGCCCACGGCCATGCAGATGGTCGGCTTCTGGACGCGGCCACTCGCCTTTCTCGAGCGCTGCCGCGAGCGCTATGGGAAGCGGTTCACGATCCGGCTTCCGGCGACGCCGCCGTTCGTGATGCTGACCGAGCCCGACGAGGTCAAGCAGGTCTTCACCTCGCCTCCGGACGTGCTGCAGCCGGGGCAGGGGGCACGGGTGCTGGAGCCGATCGTCGGCACCAACTCGGTGCTCCTGCTTGACGAAGGCGCGCACATGGAGCAGCGCAAGCTGATGCTGCCGGCCTTTCACGGTGAGCGCATGGAGCGCCTGACCGGGCTGATGGAGGAGGTCAGCGCGGAAGAGGTCGCGGCGCTGCCCCGCTCGACCCCGATCGCCCTGCACCCACGGATGCAGGAGCTGACGCTGAAGGTGATCCTGCGCGCGGTCTTCGGCCTCGACCCCGGCCCACGGTTCGACCTCTTGCGAGACCGGATGCAGGAGATGCTCGTCTTCGGCGACCGGCCGATCAGCCTGATGCCGCCGAAGCCCGGCAGCCTCCTGGCCCGCGCCGCCGAACGCGCCGGCCCATTTGCCCGCTTCGTGCAGGTGCAGGCGGAAGTCGACGAGGTCCTCTTCGCCCTGATCGCCGAGCGGCGCGAGCAGGGTACCGAGCGCGACGACGTGCTCTCGATGCTGGTCGAGGCGCGGCACGAGGACGGCTCTCCGATGGGGGAGCAGGAGATCCGCGACGAGCTGCTGACCCTGCTGGTCGCCGGCCACGAGACGACCGCGACCTCGCTCGCCTGGGCCTTCTCCCGGCTCGTCCACGAGCCGCGGGTGCTGGAGCGGCTGGTCGAGGAGGTCGACGCCGGCGAGGACGCCTACGTGACGGCGACGATCCAGGAGACGCTGCGCGCCCGTCCCGTCCTGCCCAACGTGGCGCCACGCCTGGTCGCGAAGCCGGTCGAGATCGGTGGCTGGAGCTACGAGCCGGGCTGCAGCCTCGTCGCCAACGGCTACCTGATCCACCACGACCCGGACATCTACCCCGACCCCTACGCCTTCCGCCCCGAGCGCTTCCTCGGGGAGTCCCCCGGCACCTACACCTGGATCCCCTTCGGCGGCGGCCGTCGCCGCTGCCTCGGCGCCAGCTTCGCGATGCTGGAGATGAAGGTGGTGCTCAGCGCCTTGCTCCAGAGCTGCGAGCTGCACGCCGCCGGCGACGGCGTCGAGGTCGCCCAGCGCCGCAACATCACCGTGCGCCCGGCTAAGGGCGCACGGGTCTCGCTGGGCGTGCGCTCGCCGGCGCCGGTCGCTGTCTAGCCCTGGGCGTTCGTCTTCGGCCGCCGGCGCCGGCGTCGCCGGCGCTGCTGCGGCGAGCGCTCCGCCGTGCCGTGCCGTGACCCGGTCGGCTCGGCACCGCTGCCACCGATGCTGCCGAACTCGCGCGAGAGGCCGAGGTCGTGGGCCATGCGGCGTACTTCCTTCGCCTGGTCGGCGAGGACGAAGCTGATCCCGATCCCGCGGCGCCCGGCGCGGCCGGTGCGGCCGATCCGGTGCACGTAGGAGTCGCGGTCCTCGGGGGCGTCGAAGTTGATCACGTGGGTGACGCCGGCGACGTCGATCCCGCGGGCCGCGACGTCGGTCGCGACCAGGGCATCGACTTCGCCCGCCTCGAACCGGGCCAGGGCCCGTTCGCGCTGGCCCTGGCTTTTGTCGCCGTGCATCGCGACCGCCTCCAGCTGGTGTTTCCGCAGTCGTTTGGTCAGCCGGTCGGCGCCGCGCTTGGTGCGGACGAAGACGAGCGTGCTGGCGTCTTCATCCTGGCGCAGCTGCTCGACCAGGTGGTCGAGCTTGGCGCTCTGCGAGTCGACGTGGAGGAATCGGTGCTCGATGTCGGCCTTGGCGTCGCTGTCAGCAGCCTGGGTGTGGCGGCGGGCGTCGCGGGTGAAGGCGGTGGCGATCTTGCCGGTCGCCCCCTCCAGCGTCGCCGAGAAGAACAGGGTCTGGCGATCGGCCGGGGTCTGGTCGACGATGCGGCTGACCGCGGGCTTGAAGCCCATGTCGAGCATCCGGTCGGCCTCGTCGAGGACGAGGATGCGGACCGCCTGCAGAGAGACGACGCCACGCTCGATCAGGTCCTCGAGCCGGCCGGGGGTGGCGACGAGGACGTCGGCGCGGCGCGCGGCCTTGCTCTGCGGGCCGAAGCCGACGCCGCCGTAGACGGCGGCGATCGCCAGCCCGCGGGCGTCGGCGATTGAGCGCAGCTCATCGACGATCTGGCCGGCGAGCTCGCGGGTGGGGGCGAGGATCAGCGCTGAGGCCTGCCCCTCGCGGGGCTCGAGCCGGTCGACCAGCGGGACCCCGAAGGCGAGCGTCTTGCCCGAGCCGGTGGGGGACTGGACCAGCAGGTCGTGGCCGGCCAGCGCGTCGCGGACGACCAGCTGCTGGACCGGGAAAGGCTTGGTGATGTCGCGGCGCTCGAGCGCGCGCACGACAGGCTTGGAGATGCCGAGATCGGCAAACGAAGTGATGGTTAGTGCTCCTTCTAAGACGTCTAGGGGAGATCCTGAAGCCCCTAGGCGCTGTGGAGCGCGCGGAGGAAACCGAACCTCTCGGGTGGCCAGATACCGGACCCGACTCCTCCACCGTAGCAGCCGGCCGCCGCCGGCATCTCCCTGCATCTGGGCGGTTTCTCGAAATTCTCGCCGACGTCGGCAACGCAAGCCCGGTGACGGACATGTGGGGGTGATGGCGCCCGGGCCACCCGGTCGGGCGCCGACCACAACCAAGGAGGCAGGATGAAGAGAAAGGCAATCATCGGCTCCGCGCTGGCTGTTCTGGCGCTGGCCGTGCCGGCGTCCAGCGCCATGGCGCTCGGTCCCCAGCCGG
Source organism: Solirubrobacterales bacterium (assembly GCA_036277915.1). GTDB lineage: Bacteria > Actinomycetota > Thermoleophilia > Solirubrobacterales > 70-9 > VAYN01. The sequence goes on along the minus strand of DASUMA010000006.1, from coordinate 86,152 downwards.
TGCCGGAGAGCCACGTCGAGGAAACCCCGAACGGCCCGATCTGGGTCCCGAACGGGCCGCTCGAGGGGACCGGGACGACCGAGGACGGGATGCCTTACGGCTGGTCCATCAGCCCGTGCGTCTACGCCGATACCCAGGCCGCATACGCCCCGTTCGAAACGGAAGTGCCGCACTTCGACTGGTGCTTCCACGAGCCGGGCTACCTCGGCGGTGACGCCCCGGCCGCCGCAAAGACCAGCGGACACGCCAAGCCGAAGGCGAAGGGCAAGCACGTGAAGAAGTCCCACGCCAAGAAGGCCGCCGCCGGCGGCAAGCGAGGCTGAGGCCGCTTCGTACCTCGGCGCGCCGGCCCCGTTTGGGTCGGCGCGCCAAATCTTTCCGAACCGGGTGCAACGGATGGGCGTATGCCGGACATGTGCGGGCAATGCGGACCACCGACAGTGCCGTGAGCGAGGCGCGAGCCGAGCTCGAGCCGGAGTTCCGGCGGCTCTATGGAGCCCACGGACGTGACCTGATGACCTACGCACTGCGCCGGACGAACACACCCGAGGATGCGGCCGACATCGTCGCCGAGACCATTCTGGTCGCCTGGCGCAAGGTCGGGCAGATCCCGAGCGGGGAGGAGGCGCGCCTCTGGCTCTTCGGCGTCGCCCGCCTCGTCCTCGCCAACCACCTGCGCGGGAGCGCCGCCGCGGTCGGCTTGCGGAGCGGCTGCGCGGCGAAGTCGCCACGGCGATGGCGAGCCAGCCGAGCCCCGAGCCCGAGAGCCCGGTGATGGAAGCGCTCGGCCGGCTCAAGGCCCGCGACCGCGAGGTGCTGATGCTGGCGGCGTGGGAGGAGCTGGAGCCGGCGCAGATCGGCGAGGTCCTCGGTCTCTCGGCGGTCGCCGTCCGCAGTCGCCTGCACCGAGCGCGGCGGCGGCTGCGCCAGGAGCTCGCCTGGGCAGGCGGGCCAGATGCACCGAAACCCAGTCACAGTGAGCTCAATTTGGAGGAAGCGGGATGAACGATCGCAATCTGGAAGCCGAGCTGCGCGCGGCGAACCCGGTCAGCCGCGAGGCGGTCGGGGCGATGGCGCTGGAGGTGGGCGAGGAGGAGATGCTCGACGCGATCGCGGCTGAGGTGGAGCCGCAGCCGCGGGTCGAGCGAGCGCCGCGCGCCGGCTTTCGCCTGCCCAGGCTCGTCGGAGGCCTGCAGCTGAGCCGGCTCCCGATCACGCTGGTTGCCTCCGCGACCGCTGCGGCCGCGATCTTCCTGGTCGTCCTCAGCACCGGCGGCGGACCCGCGGGTCGCCCGGCGACCGCCGCGGCCGCGATCAGACATCTTGCGAGTGTCTCGCCCCACATTCTGGTTACCGGCCCGGGCTGGCGAATCGAATCCGCGGGCGAGACCCACGGTCGCGAAGGGCAGATGACCTTCATCCGCGGCAACCGGCCGCAGTCCGTTCTGATCGAGCAGGAGGGCTTCGTTGCGGCAGTCAATCGCTTCGCCGAACTGCAGTGGCGGACGGTCTCGGCGCGCCAGCTGATTGGCGATCTCGTCTCGGTCGGCTATGTCCGGCTCGGGTCCGCGCCGGTGCTCGGCACCAGGGCGCAGATCTATTCCAGGCCCGATCCGAGCCCCAAGCTCCGCGAATACTTCGCGATCTGGGACGACGGCGGACGGGCGCTGGCGCTGCGCGCCAATCGCTCCGACATCAGCGCCATGCGGCAGCACCTCGCGCTGCTGCGCCTGGTCGGCGCCGACCGCTGGGCCGCGGCGCTCGAGGGCGAGGTGGTGAGGACGAAGGCCGGTGTCTCGGTGCAGCCGCCGAAGTAGGAGTGTCCCAGGCTCGATTTCTGGGGGTTAGAGCTCCTAGACTGCGGACTATCTCGCGAGCTTGGAGGGGTATCTCGATCGACGGCGGCGCCTCACCCGGGCTGACCACGACCCGGCGACCGGCCCTCCCTCCATCTCCGTGGCTGGTGGTGGGGCTTGGGCGCGCCGGGGCGGCCGCGGCCAGGGCGCTGGCGACGCACGCCGAGGGCTCGCTCGTCCGGGCCTGGGACGCGCAGGCGGACGCCGCTCAGCTGGCACGGGCGGCGGGGCTGCGCGCGCTCGGAGTCGAGGTCGTGCTCGGCGGCGACGGGCTCGAGGCGCTTGCCGGCGTCGGCAGCGTAGTCAAGAGCCCGGGGGTGCCGCCGGAGGTCCCGGTCCTCGCGGCGGCGGCCCGGCGCGGCCTGCTCGTGATCGACGAGCTCGACCTCGGCTGGCGCTTGGTGCCGGCGCCGACCGTGGCGGTGACCGGGACCAACGGCAAGTCGACCGTGGCGGCGCTGTGCGTGGCTGCGCTCGCCGAGCACGGCCTGGAGCCGGTGCTCAGCGGCAACACCGACTTCGGCCCACCGCTGAGCGAGCTCTCGCTGGGACCGCCGCCGCGCTCGGTGGTGGCCGAGGTCTCGAGCTACCAGGCGGAGAGCAGCCCCGCCCTGGCGGTGGACGGCGCCGTCTTCACCAACCTCACTCCCGACCACCTCAACCGGCACCGTACGATGGAGGCCTACGCGGCCGCCAAGCGAGCGCTCTTCGTGCGCGAGGATGGCGCTGTGCCGGTGGTGGCGACGAACCTCGACGATCGGCTGGGCCGCGCGCTCGCCGCCGAAGTCGAGGAGCGCGGTGGCCGCGCCGTCGGCTATGGGTGCAGCGAGGACGCAGAGTTCCGGATCGCGGGCTGCCGGTGGGACCTGCACGGGGCGGAGCTGGAGATCGATTCGCCTGACGGAGCCCTCAACCTCGCGACCGCCCTGCCGGGGCCCTACAACGCCGCCAATGCAACCTCGGTTCTGGCGCTCGGGCACGGGCTGGGGCTGGCGGCCGGCCCGACGCTCGCCGCACTCTCGGCCGCGACCCCAATCAGGGGGCGGTTCGAGGTCGTCGACGTCGGGCGGCCCTTCGACGTCGTCGTCGACTTCGCCTACAGCGTCGACAGCGTCGCCGCTGTGCTGGCAATGGCGCGGGCGCTGGTCGAGCCGCGAGGAGGGCGTCTGGTGACGGTGCTGGGCATCGTCGGCCGGGCGGGCCGGCTGACCGGCCGCGAGGTCGGCCGGGTCGCGCGCGAAGGCAGCGACCACCTCGTCCTCTCGGGGGCGAGCTACCGCGGCGAGTCGCGGCTGCTGACCCTCGAGCAGCTGGCGGCGGGCGCGCGGGCAGCCGCCGGTGGCAGCGTGGAGATCGTGATCGACCGCAGGCAGGCGATCGGCCGGGCGCTGGCCGCGGCCCGGCCGGGGGACCTGGTTGTGATCCTCGGGCGCGGCCCGATCGACCGGGAAGCGACTGACGCGCGCGGCGGCGGCTACCTGCTCGACGACCGCCAGGCGGCGCGGGAGCTGGCCTGAACAATGCGCATCCTCATCGCCCTCTCCCGCTTCACTCTTGGAGGGACCGAGACCTACTCGGTCGCGGTCGCCGAGCAGCTCGAGCGCCTCGGGCACACCGTCACGCTGCACGCGGTCGAGGCGAACGCGCACGGGAGGGAGCTGGCCGATTCGCGCGGGCTGCGTCTGGCGGTCGGCGATCCCGCCGACCTCGACGCCGTCGACGCCGCGCTGATCCAGGACGCTGCCAGCGCCTACCGCCTGGCCGGCTGCCAGCCCGGCGTGCCGCAGGTGTTTGTCATCCACGGCCTTGCCGCGTTCGAGCACCCGCCCGCCGACCCGCCCCCGACCGTCGTCGCCCTCAACGACCGCATCGCCCGCCATGCGGAGGCGCTTGCCTCCCGCCCCAAGGTCGTGCGCCTGCGCCAGCCGATCGACCTCGAGCAGTTCCGCCCCCGCGGCGCCAGCCGCGAGCGGGCGCGGCGGGTGCTCCTGCTCAGCAACTACCTCGACGGGCCCCGCATGCGCCTGCTCAAGGAGGTCTGCCGCGACCTCGAGCTCGAGCTGACGCGGTTGGGGTCTGCCGGCAAGCCGACGATCGCTCCGCAGGCGGCGATGACGGACGCCGACATCGTCGTCGGCTACGGGCGATCCATCGTCGAGGCGATGGCGATGGGCCGCGCGGCCTACGTCTGGGACCGGGCGGGAGGCGACGGCTGGGTGACGTCCGACAACTACGCCGCGCTGGAGGCCGACGGCTTCGCCGGAGCCGCGACCGGGGACGTGATCGACGGCGAGCGCCTGCGGGCCGATTTCGCCGCCTACCGGCCGGAGCTGGGCACCTTCGCCTTCGACCTGGCGCGGGTCCATCACTCCTCCGCCAAGCACGCGGAGGCCCTGCTCGGCCTCTTCGACCAGGCCGGCGCTCCCGCCGACGGAGAGGCGATCGAGACGCTCGCCAGGTTGGTCCGGCTCGAGTTCCGGGCGGCGGTTTGGGCCGGGGGGCTCGAAGTGGAGAACCGGCGTCTGCGCGAGGAGCTGGAGGAGGCTCGGGAGCGGGCTGACGCGGCAGAAAGCGCCGCCGCTAAAGCAGAGGGGTCTTCCCGACCGATGAAACACCGAATATTGGGTACCCGACGACGGAGAAAGGACGTGGCTCCATGATCCAGGTTCCGTAACGGCGGCTGAAGGCCCCGGCCACGATGGCCGGGGCCTTCACATTTGTTTTACGGTTGACGCTTGGGGTGGCGAGCCAAATCAGCGAGCGCGCCGTGAGCACGACCGAGTTCGCCCAGGTCCGGGCCGAGCCGGCGCCGGCCCCTGCGCCCGGCTTCGCCCACTGGCCGCTGGTGCGGCACTGCGCCCTCGGGCTCTACTTCGTGGCGCTGGTGCTGTGGAGCGCCGAGTACGGGATCCCGGTCCAGCGTGAGCTGGTCGTCGCCTGGACCTGCGGCGCCCTCGCCTGTGTCTCGATCGGCCGGCCGCCGCGGCAGATCCTGCAGCTGGTCCTCGACTGGCTGCCGATCCTCATCGTCCTCTTCGCCTACGACTTCACCCGCGGCGCCGCCGACTCGATGGGGATCGGCGTCCACGTCCACCCGATGATCGACTTCGACCGCGCCGTCTTCTTCGGCGAGACCCCGACCGAGTGGCTGCAGGCGCAGCTGTACGAGCCGGGCGTCGTCAACTGGTGGGACGTCGCCTTCACGCTCGTCTACACCTCCTACTTCATCGTCCCCTTCGCGGTTGCCGGCGTGCTCTGGGCCCGTGACCGCCTGGCCTACCTGCGCTTCGCCAAACGACTGGTGACGCTGGCTCTTGCGGGCCTCGCCACCTACATCCTCTTCCCGGCGGCGCCGCCCTGGATGGCAGCTGAAGACGGCCTGCTCGAGGGGGTCCATCGCACCACCTCGAAGGGCTGGGAAGTGCTCGGCGTCGGCACCGCCGGGCTGTTCTCGAAGGGGCAGGGGAGTGTCAACCTGGTCGCCGCAGTCCCCTCACTGCACTCGGCCTTCTGCGCGCTGGTCGCCTTCTTCCTCTGGAGCCGGGTGCGCCCGCGCCTGCGGCCGCTGCTGTTGCTCTACCCGCTGGCGATGGGCGTGACCCTGATGGCTACCGGCGAGCACTACTTCTTCGACGTGGTGCTGGGCTGGCTCTACGCCGGCGCCGTCATGTTCGGGTGGGCGTGGTGGGAACGGCGCCGCGGCTCCCAGCCCGACGCGTCCGCTCCGGCTGCCTGAACATCCTGAAGCTGAGCCGCGCGTTGACCTGGTCGTGGAGCAGGCAACGGGGGCAGTGCTCTGTCGGGGCCGCGCGCATCGGGTCGTAAGACGTTCCGCATCTCTCGCACCTGAACACTCGGCATCCCTCCCAAAAGACTCCCTTTTTGCCAACTAGTCCAAGCAGCCTCTACCCCCTCGGACACAATGTCCAAACATCCCAGCGGGATGGCGATTGCGAGGCATGAGCCGCCCGAAAATGGGAATAAGAACTCGGATGGACTCGGATTTCACGCCGAAGCCTTCCAAGGATGCACACACCAGGATGCAGGCTGATTTCAGGCACGATGCGCTGATCTACGCCGGCGAGGAGGAGTTCCTCGCCGGGGTCTTGCCGTTCCTGCTGGAGGGGCTGGAGGCGGGGGAAATGGCTCTGGTCGCCGTTGACCTGGCGCGAATGGAGCTGCTGCAGGCCGAGCTAGGCGACGAGGGCGCCGCGGTCTTCTTTGCCGACATCGAGGACCTGGGGCGCAACCCGGCGCGGATCATCCCCTTCTGGCGCGAGTTCGTCGCCGAACACCCAAGTCGGCCCGTCCGCGGCGTCGGCGAACTGCTCGGGCCGGGCAGGGATCCACGTGAGATCGACGAGTGCCAGCGCCACGAGGCGCTGATGAACGTCGCCTTTGGGCCGAACTCGAACTGGTCGCTGCTCTGCCCCCACGACGCCGGCGCCCTCTCCGACGAGGTGCTGGCGCGGGTCGCCGACTCCCACCAGCACGTGACCCTCAGCGGCGTCGCCGAACCGGGTCTTGGCTTCCTCGTCGAGAATCACTGCTTCGCCGGCACGCTCTCCAGCCCGCCGAGCGGGGCTGGGGTCTGCGAGTTCGACCTCGGAGGCCTGGCTGGAGTCCGCCGCCGCGTCGAGGCAATCGCTCGCCGCGCCGGCCTCGCGTCCCTACACGTCTCCGATCTCGCCGTCGCCGCCAACGAGCTGGCGACCAACAGCGTCGCCCACGGCGGCGGCCACGGCACCTTGCGCACCTGGCTGGAGCCGGACCGCGTCATCGTTGAGGTGTCAGACCGCGGCCGCATCCTCGACCCCCTGGTCGGCCGCATCCGCCCCCTGGTCACCCAGGAGGGAGGACGCGGCCTCTGGCTCGCCAACCAGCTCTGCGACCTGGTCCAGATCCGCTCCGGCGCCGACGGCACCACGGTGCGGTTGCATATGGCGACGGTGTAGGAGGGGAGGGGTGGAGCAGGGCGAAGGCCGGGGAGGTCGATACCCCTCCGCGGGAATTTAGTCGCGTCCCCTAAAGGGGACAGCTCCATCGAGTAGAGCCCGCCTATGGCGGGCAGAAGACAGATTGCTATCGCCGCTTCGCGACATTCCCGCGGAGGGGTACCGGCATCCCCGGCCAACCCCCAACGTCCATCCCACGGTTCCTTTCGGATGTCACAGGCGCATAAGGAACCGCGAATCCTGGCGCCCGATCCCCGGTTCCTTTCCGACTCCAGACGTGCATAGGGAACCACGAGATGTAGGCAGGGCCCGAGCCCTTGTTCCTTCAGCCTGAAAGGGACGTGACGTGGGGAGCCGTCCCGATAGGGACGCGACTAAATTCGCCCGGGGTACAACCGGACCCCTCCCGATGTCATGCCCCTACTCGGAGTGCTCAACGAAGTAGGCGCCACTCTCGGCCCCCTCGCTGAAGAACCGCGTGGTCACAGTCTTCTTGCGGGTGTAGAACTCGACCGCGTCGGGGCCGTGGGCGTGGAGGTCGCCGAGGAAGGAGTCCTTCCAGCCGCTGAAGGGGAAGAAGGCGACCGGGGCGGCGACGCCGATGTTGACGCCGATCATGCCCGCCTCGGCGTCGCGGCGGAAGTGGCGGACGGCGGCGCCGGACTCGGTGAAGATCGAGGCGCCGTTGCCGAAGCGGCTGCGGTTGAGGACCTCGATCGCCTCGGCCAGGGTCTCGACCTCGACGACCGAGAGGACGGGGCCGAAGATCTCCTCCTGGCCGGCCTCGGAGGCGGGATCGACGCCGCCGAGGATCGTCGCCCCCAGCTGGGCGCCGCCGGGGCCCGGGTCGGCGTCGCGGCCGTCGAGCAGCAGCTCGGCGCCGCCCTCGACGGCGCGCTCGACCGCGCCGGAGATCCGCTCGCGCGCCTCGGCTGAGATCACCGGCGCGAGTTCGCTCTGCTCTTCGATCCCAGGCCCCAGCGCGACCGAGCCGGCCCGCTCGACCAGCGGCGGCAGCAGGCGCTCCTTCGCCTCGCCGACGACAACCAGGACCGAGCCCGCCATGCAGCGCTGGCCGGCGGCGCCGAAGGCGGAGCCGACGATGCCCTCGACCGTCTTGCCGACGACTGCGTCGGGCATCGCGATCATGTGGTTCTTCGCCCCGCCCAGCGCCTGCACGCGCTTGCCAGCCTTGGCGGCGCGCTCGTAGACGAGCCGCGCGACCGGGGCCGAGCCGACGAAGCTGACGGCGTCGATGCCGGGGTGGTCGAGGATCGACTCGACCACCTCGCGGCCGCCGTTTACGAGGTTGACGACTCCGAGCGGCAGGCCGAGCTCGTCGAGCGCCTCGAAGGCGATCTGCTGGGTCATCGGCACCTGCTCGGAGGGCTTCAACACGAACGAGTTGCCGCAGGCGATCGCGAAGGGAAGGAACCAGAAGGGGACCATCGCCGGGAAGTTGAAGGGGGCGATGGCGGCGCAGACGCCGACCGGCTGACGCACCGTTTCCGCGTCGACCCCGCGGGAGACGTCTTCGGCGACGCGGCCCTGGATCGTAGTCGGGATCGCGCAGGCGCACTCGACCATCTCGATCATCCGTGCCACCTCGGCACGGGCGTCGGCGATCGTCTTGCCCATCTCGGTCGTGACCGAGCGGGCGAGGTCCTCGCGGCGGGCGTCGAGCCCGGCCCGCAGGGCGAAGAGCCTGCGGCCGCGCTCGATCACGCTGACTTCGCGCCAGGCCGGCAGCGCCGCCCGCGCCGCCGCCACCGCGCGGTCGAGATCGGCCGCGGTCGAGAGCGGCACCTGGGCGATCGCCTCGCCCGTCGCGGGGTCGGTGACGTCGAGCTTCTCGGTGCCGCTGGACGGGGTCCAGGCGCCGCCGACGTAGTTGTCGAGGGTGCGGACGTCGAGGGAGCGAACGCTCATTGACTGGATGCTATGGAATGGGCTTCGTGGGCCGGACGGATTGGCAGCAGCTTCTCGAGTTCGATCGCGAGCACGTCTGGCATCCGTACGCGCCGCTGCCGGGAGGCGAGGTCCGGCCGGTGGTCGCGGCCGAGGGTACGCGCCTGCGGCTCGCCGACGGCACCGAGGTGATCGACGCGATGGCCTCCTGGTGGAGCGTGATCCACGGCCACCGCCACCCGGCGATCGTCGCTGCGCTGGAGGAGCAGGTGGGCGTGCTGCCGCACGTGATGTTCGGCGGCCTTACCCACGAGCCGGCGATCCGCCTCGCCGAGCGCCTGGTCGAGATGACCCCGGCCGGGCTCGACCGCGTCTTCCTCGCCGACTCCGGCTCGATCGCGGTCGAGGTCGCGCTGAAGCTCTGCGTCCAGTACTGGAACGGCAACGGCCAGCCGCACCGGACCCGCATGCTGGCGCTGCGCGGCGGCTACCACGGCGACACCACCGGGGCGATGGCGCTCTGCGACCCCGAGCAGGGCATGCACCGGATGTACAACGAGCTGCTCCCCCGGCACGAGTTCGCGCCGCGCCCGCCCGACGGCTTCGCCGCGCCGCTTGACGCGGCCTGGGCGGCCGAGGTCGAGGCGATCTTCGAGCGCCACGGCGAGCAGCTGGCCGGCGTCTTCGTCGAGCCGATCGCCCAGGGCGCCGGCGGCATGCGCTTCCACTCGCCCGCCTGCCTCACCCACATCCGCCAGCTCTGCGACCGCCACGGCGTCCTCCTCGTCGCCGACGAGATCGCCACCGGGTTCGGCCGCACCGGGGCCCTCTTCGCCTGCGAGCACGCCGGCGTCGTTCCCGACGTCATCTGCGTCGGCAAGGCGCTGACCGGCGGCGTCCTCAGCCTCGCAGCGACGCTGACCACCGCCGAAGTCGCTGCCGCGGTCTCGCGCAGCGAGCCGGGGGCGCTGATGCACGGGCCGACCTTCATGGGCAACCCGCTCGCCTGCGCCGCTGCCCTCGCCTCGACCGGCTTGCTGCTGGAGGGGGACTGGGCGGGAGATGTCGCTCGGGTTGAGGCAGGATTGATCGCGGCGCTGGAGCCGGCGAACGCCCTGCCAGGAGTCGCCGACGTGCGGGTGCTGGGCGCGATCGGCGTGATCGAGATGGCCGAGCCGGTGGACATTCCGGCCGCCACCGCGGCGGGTCTGGGGGAGGGCGTCTGGCTGCGCCCCTTCGGCCGCCTCATCTACGCGATGCCTCCCTATGTATGTGACGAGGAGGAGATCGCGACAATCGGGCGGGCGCTGCTGGCCGCCGCTGCCGCGGCGGGCTAATACGATTGCGGCTGTGAGCGGGGATCCAGCCAGCGAGGTTGTGCTCAGCGAGCGCCGCGGCGCCGTCCTCGTCATCACCCTCAACCGGCCCGACCGGCTGAACGCCTGGACCAACGAGCTCGAGGTCCGCTACTTCGAGCTGCTCGACGAGGCCGACGCCGACCCCGAGGTCCGCGCCGTCGTCCTCACCGGGGCCGGCCGCGGCTTCTGCGCCGGCGCCGACATGGAGATGCTGGAAGCGGCGACCGGGGGAGCGGAGGACGCCGGCGTCGGCGCCGCCGCCGTGCTCGAGCGCCCGCGCCCCCGCAACCACCCGATGAGCCTGCGCAAGCCGCTGATCGGCGCGATCAACGGCGCCGCCGCCGGGCTCGGCCTGGTCGAGGCGCTCTACTGCGACATCCGCTTCGCCGTCCCCAGCGCAAAGCTGACCACCGCCTTCGTCCACCGCGGCCTGATCGCCGAGTACGGGATGGCTTGGCTATTGCCGCGCCTGGTCGGGACCAGCAGCGCCCTCGACCTGCTGATGTCGGGACGGGTTGTGCTCGGCGAGGAGGCGAAGGAGCTCGGTTTGGTCGACCGCCTCTGCGACCCCGACTCGCTGCTCGACGAGGCCGTCGCCTACGCCGCCGACCTCGCCGCCAAGTGCTCGCCGACCTCGATGGCGGTGATGAAAGCGCAGGTGATGCGCGGCCTCGACCAGGGCTTCGCCGACTCCTACTCCGAATCCGAGCGGCTGATGGGCGAGTCCTTCGCGCGCCCCGACGTCGCCGAGGGCGTGCAGAGCTACCTCGAGAAGCGCCCGCCGGCCTTCCCGCCGCTCGCCGGCTCCTAGCGCGAGCGCTCCCGCAGCTCCCGCCGCAGCGCCTTCCCGGTCAGCGTCTTCGGGATCTCCTCCACGAAGACGACCTCGCGCGGGGCCTTGTAGGTGGCGAGGGCCTCGCGGCAGTGGTCGATCAGCTGGTCGGCGCTCGCCTCGGCGCCGCCGCGCAGGGCGACGTAGGCGCGCACCGTTTCGCCGCGGTAGGTGTCGGGCACGCCGACCACGCTTGCCTCCAGCACCGCCGGGTGGGCGAACAGCACGTCCTCGACATCGCGCGGCCAGACCTTGTAGCCGGAGACGTTGATCATGTCCTTGATTCGGTCGACGACGTAGAACCACCCGTCGGCGTCGCGGCGGCCGACGTCGCCGGTGTGCAGCCAGCCGTCGCGCAGGGCACGCGCCGTCTCCTCCGGCTGTCCCCAGTAGCCGCTCATCACCGCCGGGCCGCGGACGACGATCTCGCCGATCTCCCCCGGTGCCAGCTCGCTCCCGTCCTCGATGTCGAGGATCTGCGCCTCGGTGTTGGGGATCGGGACGCCGATTGAGAGCGCGCCGCTCTCGGGATCGACCGGGGCCCGGGCGTCGGCCGGCACCAGGTGACTCGGCGCCGCCGACTCGGTCAGCCCGTAGGAGTTGTGGATGTAGGCGCCGGTCGCCCCCTCCCAGCGCGCGACCGTCGCCGGGTTGACCGGGGCGCCGCCGCTGGCGACCTTGGTCAGCGAGGAGAGGTCGCGCTCGCCGAGGTCGGGGTGCTCCAGCATCGCGATGAAGGCGGTCAGCGGACCGATCACGTAGCTGCCACGCCAGCGCTCGACCAGGCGGAGAAGCTCCCCCGGCTCGAAGCGGAAGCAGAGCAGCAGCGGCGTCAGGCTGAAGCGCGCCGTTGCCAGGTGGGCGATCAGGCCGGTGATGTGGAATAGCGGCGCCATCGCCACGGTCACGTCATCCGGCCCGAGTGCGTACCACCGGGTCATCGTCTCGGCGTTGTGGACGACCGCGCGGTGGGTGTTGATGGCGCCCTTGGAGACGCCGGTCGTGCCCGAGGTGTAGGTGAGCAGGGCCGGGTCGTCCGGGTCCGGGTCGGCCGGCTCGACCCGCGCGCCGGTGTGGGCGGCGAGGAGGTCGGCCATCCTCACGCCGCCTGAGCACTCGCGGCGCTCGTGGCCGGCCAGCGCCCCCGGCATCTCCTCGAGGTGGTCGAGCTCGGAGACGGTGACGAGGTGGCGCAGCGGCGTCGTCTCGCGCACCCCGTCGAGCTCTCCGTAGAGCGACTCCAGGCAGAAGGCGATCCGCACGCCGGCGTCGTTCAGCTGGTGCTCGAGCTCGCGCCGCCGGTACATCGGGTTGACCGTGGTGACGATGCCGCCGGCGAGCCAGACCGCGTGCACCGCGATCGCCACCTGCGGCACGTTCTGCAGCATCAGCGCCACCCGGTCGCCGGGCTCGAGGCCGAGGTCCTCCTTCAGCGCCCCCGCCAGCGCGTGCGCCATCTCGTCGGCCGCGCGGAACGAGATCGCGCTCTCGAAGTAGAGGATCGCCGGCTCCTCCGGTCGCTCCCGGGGGCCACGCTCGAACAGCTCGACGCCGTTGCGCAGCGCCGGCTCGAAGCTGCGCGGAACCGCTCCGTCAGTAATCGAGGTCGACAGGCTCGACGCCCTCGGCGCGGCAGAACTCGTGGTACTTGTGGGTGTGGGCGAGGACGTCGTCGAACCCGACCACGTTGTCGTCCTTGTCGACGTAGAGCAGCGCGCCCTCGAGCATGAACAGCGTCGTCGTCCCCTCGTCGTTGCTGATCAGCGTGTGGATGTCCCCGGGCGGCTCCCAGACGAAGGTGCCCTGGCGGGCGACCCAGTCCTTCTCGGCGTAGTACCAGGAGCCCTCCAGCACGAACCCGGTGACCGGATTCACGTGGTAGTGGCGGTTGATCTGCATCCCACCCTCGACTTTGGTGATGTTCGCCCAGATCCCCGTGCGGCGGTTGAGCCGCAGCGGTTTGACCCAGATCCCCTCGGTGTAGGGGACCCAGGGGATGTCGTCGAGCACGATCACCCGCTCCTCGAGGGTGATCTCCTTCAGCGGTCGCAGGCCGAGCTGGTCGGCGGTGTCGGGGCTGGACATGCAGCGACCGTACGTCCCAGGCGCCGGCGGTGCGCCAGCCAGGCGCGCCGGCCCTGGGTAAATCACAAGCGGCCGATTCGCACTTCCTCCCGCATACCGGGAATAACTGCGTTCTCGCTAGACGACCCAGGTGTCGCCGGCGTGCAGCAGCTCGCTGACGTCGGCGAGGGTCGCCTTGGCGTGGGCGGCGTCGAGGTCCTCCTGGCGCTCGGCGCCGTAGACGCCGCGCACGACGTCGCGGAAGACGCCGATCGGCGTCGGCCCGGTGGGGCTGTCGGCGAGCCGTGCGAGGGCGGTCGCGTGACTCGGGTCGGCGACGTGGGCGTCGTGGACGACGAGGGCGTCCTCGCCGACGTCGGCGACGTTGACCACTTCGAGGCCGCCGCTGGCGGAGCGGACGACGCCGCGCTCGCCCTCGGCGCCGAACCGGATTGGCTGGCCGTGCTCGAGCCGGATCTGGTTCTCCCGCCCGGCCTTTCCGCGGACCGCGTCGAGGGCGCCGTCGTTGAAGTCGTTGCAGTTCTGGTAGATCTCGACGAAAGCCGAGCCGGGGTGCTCGGCGGCGGCGCGCAGGGTCGCGGCGACGTGCTTCTTCTCGGTGTCGATCGTGCGGGCGACGAAGGAGGCGTCGGCCCCGAGCGCCAGCGCCAGCGGGTTGAAGGGGTGGTCTTCGGACCCGAACGGCGTCGACTTGGTGATCTTCCCGGTCTCCGAGGTCGGCGAGTACTGGCCCTTGGTCAGCCCGTAGATCTGGTTGTTGAAGAGCAGCAGCTTGATCGGGACGTTGCGGCGCAGGGCGTGGATCAGGTGGTTGCCGCCGATCGAGAGCGAGTCGCCGTCGCCGGAGACGACCCAGACCGAGAGGTCCTCGCGCGAGGTCGCGATCCCGGTCGCCAGCGCCGGCGCGCGGCCGTGGATCCCGTGCACCCCGTAGGTGTCCATGTAATAGACGAAGCGCCCGGCGCACCCGATGCCGGAGATGAAGACCGTTTTCTCCGGCGGCACGCCCAGCTCCGGCATCAGCGCCTGGACCGAGGCGAGGATCGCGTAGTCGCCGCAGCCCGGGCACCAGCGGGTTTCCTGGCCGGACTGGAAGTCGGCCTTGGTCAGGGTCGCGGCGCCGCCTCCGTTGGCGGCGCTTGCCCCGTTGCCGTGCCCGTTCTCGCTCATTTCACCGTCTCCACGATCGCCTGCTCCAGCTCCTCGGCGAGGATCGGCAGGCCCTCGACTTTGTTGTAGCCGACCGCATCGACGAGGAAGCGGTCGCGGACCAGGCTCAGCAGCTGGCCGGTGTTCAGCTCCGGCACCAGCACCTTGGGGAAGGAGCGGACGACCTCGCCGGTGTTCAGCGGCATCGGGTCGAGGTGGCGTAGGTGGGCGGTGGCGACGGCGATGCCGCGGTTGCGGACGCGGCGGGCGGCGGCGCCGATCACGCCCGAGGTCGAGCCCCAGCCGAGGATCAAGAGCTCGGCCCCGTCGTCGGCGTCGACCTGCAGCAGCGGCAACTCCTCCGCCAGCTTCTCCAGCTTCTCCGCTCGCAGCTTGGTCATCAGCGCGTGGTTGGCGGGGTCGTAGCTGACCTTGCCGGACCCGTGCTCCTTCTCGAGCCCGCCGAGCCGGTGCTGCAGGCCGGGCGTGCCGGGGATCGCCCAGGGCCGGGCGCCGTGGCTGTCGCGCAGGTAGGGGAGGAATTCGTCGCCGGCGTTCGGGCCGGTCGCGAAATCGGGGTCGATCTCCGGCAACTCCTCGACGTCGGGCAGCCGCCAGGGCTCCGAGGAGTTGGCGAGGAAGGTGTCGGAGAGCAGGATCACCGGGGTCCGGTAGCGGACCGCGATCCGCACCGCCTCGACCGCCGAGTCGAAGCACCCGGCCGGGGTCGAGGGGGCGATCACCGGCAGCGGCGACTCGCCGTGGCGGCCGTGGATCGCCATCAGCAGGTCGGACTGTTCGGTTTTGGTCGGCAGCCCGGTCGAGGGGCCGGCGCGCTGCACGTCGATCACGACCAGGGGCAGCTCCAGCGCCACCGCCAGCGCGATCGTCTCCGCCTTCAGGTCCATGCCCGGGCCGCTGGTCGCGGTCACCCCGAGCCTGCCGCCGAAGGAGGCCCCGAGCGCCATGTTGGCGGCGGCGATCTCGTCCTCGGCCTGGACCGTGCGCACGCCGAAGCGATCGTGGCGGGCGAGGTGGTGGAGCAGCTCGGAGGCGGGGGTGATCGGGTAGGTCGCGAAGAACAGCTGCAGGCCGCTGCGCACGCTGGCCGCGATCAGCCCCATCGCGGTCGCGTTGGCGCCGTTGATGTTGCGGTATTCGCCTGGGTCCAGCGGCGCCGGCGCGACTTCGACCGGGGTCGCCGCGATCTCCGCCGTTTCGCCGAAGTTGTAGCCGGCCTTGAAGGCGGCGATGTTCGCTTCCATGATCGCCGGCTTTTTCGCGAACTTGCCTTCCAGCCAGGAGATCGTCTCCTTGCCCGGCCGCCCGTACATCCACGAGATCAGCCCCAGCGCGAAGAGGTTCTTGGTCCGCTGCGCCTCCGCCGGTTTGAGGTTCTCGATGCCCTCGGCGGCGCGCGTGGTCAGCGTCGTCATCGGCACCTTGAAGCACTGGTAGTCCTCGATCGTGCCGTCCTCGAGCGGGTTCTCCGCGTACCCGGCCTTGCGCAGATTGGCGTCGGTGAAGGCGTCTTCGTTGAGGATCAGGGTCCCGCCTGGATCCAGCGCTGCAAGGTGCGCTTTCAGCGCCGCCGGGTTCATCGCCACCAGGGTGTTCGGGTGGTCGCCCGGGGTGAGGATGTCGCGCGAGGCGAAGTGGATCTGGAAGGCGGAGACGCCGCCGGGGGTGCCGGCCGGGGCGCGAATCTCGGCCGGGAAGTCCGGCAGGGTCGAGAGGTCGTTGCCGACGTGCGCGGTGGCGGCGGTGAAGCGGTCACCGACCAGCTGCATGCCGTCGCCGGAATCCCCGGCGAACCGGACGATTACGGTCTCTGGTTTCTTCGACGTCTTCGGCACGACTTCGGTTCGGCGCCTTCTGTCCGCCAAACGGACGGGAGAGTAATCACCGCCTAGGAAGGCAACAAACCGATTCCTCAAAAGATTTGTGTGATTGACCAAGTATGCCGATCCGGACAGCTCGCCGGGCGAGGTTTTGCCGAGGCGGGAGAATCAGGGGGTGCACGCGGCTGAACAGCTCGCCGATTGGTCCTCGGGGCTAGGGCTGGAGCAGGTCCCGCCGGAGGTGGTCTCGGCGGCGAAGCTGCACCTGCTCGACGCGGTCGGGACCGGCCTTGCCGGGCTCGCGCTCGACCAGCTGCCGGCGGTCCGCGCGGTCGCCGCGGAGCTCGGCGGCGAGCCTGAGGCGACGGCGCTGGGCCTGGAGCGGCGGCTCGGGCCGGGCGCGGCGGCACTCTGTAACGGCTCGCTGATGCACGCGCTCGACTTCGACGACACCCATGAGCTGGCGATCGTCCACTCCAGCGCCGTCGTCGCCGCGACCGCGCTCGCGGTCGGCGAGGCACTCGGGTCGAGCGGGGAGGAGGCGGTCGCGGCTGCCGTCGCCGGCTATGAGATCGGCTCCCGGATCGGTCTGGCGAACCCCGGCGCGATGCACCTGCGCGGCTTCCACCCGACCTCGGTCTGCGGCGTCTTCGCCGCCGCGGCGGTGGCGGCGCGGCTGCGCGGGCTCGGACCGGAGCAGACGACCAACGCGCTCGGGATCGCCGGCAGCCAGGCCTCGGGGCTGATGGAGTTCCTCGCCGATGGCTCCCAGACGAAGCCGCTGCACGCCGGATGGGCCGCCCACGCTGGGATCGTCGCCGCGGCACTGGCGGCGCACGGCGCCACCGGGCCGGCGAGCGTGCTGGAGGGCCGCTTCGGCCTGCTCGCCTCCCACCTCGGCCCCGGGGAGTTCGACGCCTCGGCGCTGACGGCCGGGCTCGGGGCGCGCTGGGAGACGACCCGGATCGCCTTCAAGGCCTACCCGTCCTGCCACTGCTCCCACGCCGTGCTCGACGCGGTGCGGGAGCTCGGCCTCGAGGCCGGCACGGCGGAGGACCTGGTCGCGCTCGTCCCCGGCGAGGTCGCGGTCGGCCTGGTCCTGGAGCCGGCGGAGCGCAAGCGCCGCCCGGCCACTCCCTACGACGCCAAGTTCAGCCTGCCCTACTGCATCGCCGCGCTGCTGGTCCGTGGCGAGCTCGGCGTCGCCTCCTTCACCACTGAGGCGATTGCCGACGAGCGCATCCTCGAGCTCGCCTCCGGCGTCACCTACGAGGTGGCCGAGTTCGAGGGCGGCAGCGAATTCTCCGGCGGCGTCCGCGCCCGGGTCGGCGATCGCGAGCTCGAGGCCCGGGTGCTGAGCCCGCGCGGCGGCCCGGCCAACCCGCTCAGCGAGGAGGACCTGCGGGCGAAGTTCCGCGGCAATGCCGGGCTGGCGCTGCCCGCTGCAGAGGCGGAGCGGCTGCTCGATGCGCTGACCCACCTCGACCGCCACGCCGTCGCGGACGTGACGGCGCAGCTCGCCGCCGGCGCGCCCCACGCCGGACTCGCTCGCTGAGCGTTCCTCCGCTCAGTCGCTGAAGCCGAGGATCAGTCCGGCGGTCTCGGTCGGGACGTCGAGCTGCGGCATGTGCCCGATCCCGTCGAGCTCGACCCACTCCGCCTGCGGCACCCAGCCGTTGCGGTAGCGCGCCTCGGCCGGCGGGCGCAGGACGCGGTCGTCGGTCCCCCAGACGATCCGCACCGGGCACTCGATCTTCTCCGTGTCCAGCTGCCAGCCCTCTCCCGCGGCGAACTCCATCAGCCGCGCGGCGCCGGGGCACGCGGCCGCGCCGCGCATCTGGTGGACGATCAGCTCGGCCGGGATGTGCTCGAAGTTGGCGACGAACCATTCGGTCGCGGTGCGGCGGCCCTCTGGGGTGGCGACGATCGCGTCGGCGTGGGGGACGGCGGCTTTGACCAGCTCCTGTGCCTGGGCGAACTGGGCCAGGGTCTCGCGGAAGTCCCCCTCGCCGTCCTCGGCCCAGCCGCCGGCAGGGGCCAGCGCGACGACCGACTTGGCTCGGCCGCGCGCCGCCAGCTGCAGCGCCACAAAGCCCCCGAGCGAGTTGCCGACTACGTGGGCGGTCTCGATCCCGGCCTGGTCCAGCGTCCGCTCGAGCGCGTCGGGGATCGAGTCGTGGCTCAGCTCGTCGGGCAGGTCCGGCCCGCCGGCGTGCCCGGCCAGGGTCGGGGCGAAGACTTCGTAGTGCGCCTCCAGCGTCGGGCGCACCAGGTCCCAGCTGCGCCAGGTGTCGGTGAAGCCGTGCAGCAGGACCAGCGGCTCGCCGGAGCCGCCACGGTCGGAGGGCGTGAACGTTCCCTGGTCCGCCATCAGCTGAACTCGATCACGCTGCGGATCCCGTCCTGGGCCTCCATCAGCTCGAAGCCGCGGTTGACTTCGTCGAGCGTGATGTGGTGGGAGACGAACGGGGCGACGTCGATCTCCCCGGCCATGTAGCGGTCGATCAGCGCGGGGACGCCTTCGCGGCCCTTGACGCCGCCGAAGGAGGAGCCGGCGATGCGGCGGCCGGTGATCAGGAAGCGGGGGACGACGTCGAGGGTCTCGCCCTTGCCGGCAACCCCGGCAACGGTGCAGAGCCCCCAGCCCATCCGAGCTGCTTCGACCGCCTGGCGCATCACGGCGACGTTGCCGGTCGCCTCGAAGGTGTAGTCGGCGCCGAAGCCCCCGGTCATCTCGAGGATCTTCTCGACCGTGCCCTCGCCGCCCTCGAGCAGGTCGGTGGCGCCCTGGCCGCGGGCCAGCTCCAGCCGCTCGGGCGAGAGGTCGACGCAGACGATCCGCTCGGCGCCCTGCAGGCGGCTGCCGGCGACGGCGCCGAGCCCGACCATGCCGGCGCCGAAGACGACGCAGGTGCTGCCGGCGGTGACCTTGGCGGTGTTCATCGCCGCGCCGAGCCCGGTCGAGAGCCCACAGGCGAAGAGACAGGCGTGGTCCAGCGGCGCCTCGGGGTTGATCTTCGCCAGCGCGATCTCCGGCATCACCGTGTACTCGGCGAAGGTCGAGCAGCCCATGAAGTGGCGGACGTCTCCTTCGGCGCGGGAGATACGGGTCGTCCCGTCCGGCAGGTGCCCCTTGTTCTGCTCCTCGCGGATCGCCATGCAGAGGTTGGTCCGCGGGTCGACGCAGTGCACGCACTCGCCGCACTGGGGGGAGAAGAGGGTGACGACGTGGTCGCCGGGCGCGAGCAGGCTGACGTCGGGCCCGACCTTCTCGACCACGCCGGCGCCCTCGTGCCCGAGCACCGCCGGCGCGTATCCCGAGGGGTCCGCGCCCGAGGCCGTGTAGAGGTCCGTGTGGCAGACGCCGCAGGCAACCAGCCGCGCCAGCACCTCACCGGCGCGCGGCTCGGCCAGCTCGACCTCCTGCACCGCCAACGGCGCCCCGAACTCCTCCAACACCGCAGCTCTCATCCTCATGCCGCGGATCCTACGCCCCGGTTCGAGATGGCACGCATAGGGTGAAGCGCGATGGGCGGGAAGCTTGCGATCGGCGAGACGCTGTGGGAGGTCGTCTCGAACTACTGGCACCACGCTCGGGTGCTGCTGCCGCTCGGGTTCGTCGCTGCGCTCGGCGTGTCGCTTGCCTCCAGGGTCGGTACCGGCCTCTGGGCCACGATCGTCCTCTTCGCTGTGCCGCCGGTGCTCTGGACGCTCTACGAAGGCGTAGTCGTCAACTTGGTCCGAGGCCTGCGCGAGGAGCGCGAGGCGCGACCGTTGCGGGATCTGCTCCGGGCGACCTGGACGGCTGCTCCGCCGCTGATCGGCGTCGGACTCTTGTACTCAGTCGGGACCACGGTGGGCTTCGCGCTGCTGATCGTTCCGGGTCTGATCCTGATCACGCTCTGGGCTGTGGTTGCACCGGCGGTGGTAATCGAGGGACGCGAGGTCGTCGCTGCCTTCCGCCGTTCGCAGGCCTTGACCAGGGAGAGCGAGTGGCGCGTCTTCGTGGTCGTCCTGATCGCCTCCGCACCCACTTTCGGACCGATCTTCCTGCTCTGGGATTCGAGCGAGGTCTCCGTGCTCCTGACCACCCTTCTTGGCACCGTCTTCGCCCCGCTCGAAGGCCTCGTCTCGGCCGCTCTCTACTACCGCCTGCGGGAGATCGAGCGTCCCTGACTCACGCGTCTGCTCTCACACGTCCTATGGACGTGCTGCAGCAGACTCGTGCTCCAGCAGGCCCGCCACGGCGGTGGCCAGGGCCTTGCCGCGGTTGGTGAGGCGGTACTCGGCGTGGGGGGGGCGACCGGGGACGAGGTGGCGCTCGACGATGCCGGCGGCCTCCAGCTGCTCGAGGCGGTCGGAGAGGGTCGTGGGGGAGACGCCGGGGAGGGACTGGCGGAACTCGTTGAAGCGGACGGCGCCGCTGGAGCAGGCGTAGATCGTCGCCATAGTCCAGCGGCGCTCGAGCAGGCCGGCGGCCGCCCGCAGCTGGGGCGGGACCGGCGTGCAGTTGCGACAGCGCGGGGACATCGCCGCGCCTAGGCGCTCGGCGCCAGGCCGGCGCCCTGCTCGGCGGGCTCCAGCGCCCGCTCCAGCACCTCGCCGACGCTCATCACGGGGTGGAAGGTCATGGCCTCGCGCACCTCGTCCGGGACCTCGTCGAGGTCGCCGCGGTTGCGCTCGGGCAGGATCACCTCGGTCAGCCCGGCGGCGTGCGCCGCGAGCACCTTCTGCTTCAGGCCGCCGATCGGCAGCACCCGGCCCTGCAGGGTGACCTCGCCGGTCATCCCCACCGTGTGCTTCACCGGGCGCCCGGTCAGCAGCGAGACCAGCGCCGTCGTCATCGCCGTGCCGGCGCTGGGGCCGTCCTTGGGGATCGCACCGGCGGGGACGTGCAGGTGGAACTCGCGCTGGAAGCGCTCGGGGTCGATCTCCAGCTCCTCTGCGTGCGAGCGCACGTAGGAAAGGGCGATTCGCGCCGACTCCTTCATCACGTCGCCGAGCTGGCCGGTCAGCACCAGCCCCTTGTCGCCGTCCATCGCGGTCGCCTCGATGAAGAGGACGTCGCCGCCGGTCCCGGTCACGGCCAGGCCGGTGGAGACACCGGGGATCGCCGTGCGCTCGACCGACTCCTGGAAGAACTTCTGCCTCCCGAGCGCCTCGTGCACTGCGTCGGCGTCGAGCACGATCGGCGCTGCCGCATCGCCTGAGGCGATCTTCGTCGCCGCCCCGCGCAAGAGCTTCCCGAGCTCCCGCTCGAGCTGGCGCACGCCGGCCTCGCGGGTGTACTCGGAGATCACCGAGCGCAGGACCGCGTCGCCGGCCTCGACCTCCTCCGACTCCAGCCCGTTCCGCTGCAGCTGTCGCGGCAGCAGGTAGCCGCGAGCGATCGCCAGCTTCTCCTCGGTCGTGTAGCCGTCGAAGGCGATCGTCTCCATCCGGTCCAGCAGCGGCCCGGGGATCGTGTCCACGAGGTTCGCGGTGGCGATGAAGACGACCTCCGAGAGGTCTACCTCGACGTCCAGGTAGTGGTCGCGGAAGGTGTTGTTCTGGGCCGGGTCCAGGACCTCCAGCAGCGCCGCCGAGGGGTCGCCGCGCCAGTCGGCGCCTACCTTGTCGACCTCGTCCAGCAGGATCACCGGGTTCATCGTGCCGGCGTCGCGCAGGGCGCGGACGATCCGGCCGGGGAGGGCGCCGATGTAGGTGCGGCGGTGGCCGCGGATCTCGGCCTCGTCGTGCAGCCCGCCGAGGCTGATGCGGACGAACTCCCGCCCGAGAGCACGGGCGATCGACTCGCCGATCGAGGTCTTGCCGGTCCCGGGCGGGCCGACCAGGGTGAGGATCGCCCCATTGGCACGGCTGTCGTCCTCGTCCTTCCCCCGCTCCTCGCGCAGCTTGCGCACGGCGATGAACTCGGTGATCCGCTTCTTCACGTCCTCCAGCCCGGCGTGGTCCTCGTCCAGCACCTCGCGGGTGTGGCTCGGGTCGAGCCGCTCGTCCGAGCGCTTCGCCCACGGCACCGCGATCAGCCAGTCGAGGTAGCTGCGGATCATCGATGACTCGGGCGACTGCTCCCCCTGGCGCTCCAGTCGCCGCAGCTCCTTCTCGGCCTGTTCGGCGACCGCCTCCGGCATCTCCGCCTCGGCGATCTTGCGCTCGTATTCGGCGATCAGGTCGGTCTCGTCCTCGCCCAGCTCCTTGCGGATCGACTCCATCTGTTTGCGCAGGAAGTACTCGCGCTGCTGTTGCTGGGCGCCGGACTCGACGTCCTCGCGGATCTTGCTGCGCACCTGCAGCTCGGCCAGGCGCTCGCGCTGCAGCTCGATCGCGATCTGCAGCCGGGCGGCGACATCGACCGTCTCCAGCAGCCGCAGCTTGCCCTCGTAGGGGATTTCGGGACTGAGGCCGGAGGTGTCGGCCAGCGCGCCCGGCTCCTCGACCGAGCGAACGAAGGCGGCGATCCGACCGTCGTCCCCGCGCAGCTCGAGGATCTCTTCGACCACGGCGCGGTATTCGCGCTCGAGGTCCAGGGTCGCCTCGTCGTCGGGATGGCCGTCGCGGATCTCCTGCACCTCGACCCGCAGCTCCTCACCGTCGCCCTCACCAGCCTGGGCGGCGCCGGCGAGTCCGCGGTGGAGGCCGACCACCGTCGCGACCGGCTGGCCGCGGCGCGAGGTGCCGTGCTCGACCACCTCGGCGACAACGCCGACGCGGCCGTACTCGCCCTCGTGGCGGGGGATCAGGAAGACGCGCTCCTCCTCGCCGACGTCGATCGGGAGGGTCGCGGTGACGGTGGGGAAGACGATCGTGTCGTCGAGCGGAATTAGGCGATAGGTCATAGCGGAGTCCAATTTCTGTAGTTAGTCCTTCTTCAGGATAGCGAAGGGGTTCCGCGGGCCCGGGGCTTTTCGTCCTACGGATCTTGGGTACGGTGTCGCCATGGACGAGGCACGCGCCAAGGAGCTGCTCGCCGCTGAGCGCGAGCGAGTCGAGGCCGACATCGCCGCCGCCGGGCGCGGCGGGCCCGAAGAGTCCGACCAGCGGCGCGAGCCGGGCGACTACGACTCCGAGGGCCTCTACCAGGACGAGCTCGACGCCGGGCTCGCCGCCGACCTTAAGGATCGCCTCGCCGCGGTCGAACGCGCCGAAGAGCGTCTCGCCGCCGGCACCTACGGCCTCTCCATACAGAGCGGCGACCCGATCCCCGACCAGCGACTCGAGGCCAACCCGACCGCGGAGCTGACCGTCGAGGAGGCGGAGCGCCGAGGAGGTTGACCATGGGCAAGGTCAAGGCGCAGATCTCAGTCTCGCTCGACGGCTACGCCGCCGGGCCCAACCAGGGTGAGGAGCATCCGCTCGGCGAAGGTGGCGAGGGGCTGCACGAGTGGGTGATCAAGCTCTCCTCCTGGCGTGAGGCGCACGGGCGCGAGGGCGGCGAGGGGGCTGAGAACCCCAGCAACGCGGTGATGGAAGCGGCGCAGTCCAACCTCGGCGCGGGCCTGATGGGACGCAACATGTTCGGGCCGATCCGCGGCGAGTGGGGCGACTCGGACTGGAAGGGATGGTGGGGAGAGGAACCGCCGTTCCACTTCCCGGTCTTCGTCCTCACCCACTACGAGCGCGAGCCGCTGACGCTGAGCGACACGACCTTCTACTTCGTGACCGACGGGGTCGAGAGCGCCGTGGCCCAGGCCAAGGAGGCCGCCGGCGAGGCCGACGTCTCCGTCGGCGGCGGCGCCTCGACGATCCAGCAGTGCATCGCCGCGGGCCTGCTCGACGAGATCGCCGTCCACGTCGCGCCGGTCCTGCTCGGTGGCGGCGAGCGGCTCTTCGACAACCTCGCCCCTGACGCCGCCGGGCTTGAGTTGGTCGATGCGGTGCAGGGGGCGGAAGCCGCCCACCTCACCTACCGCGTCACGAGCTGAGGACGACCGGCCCTCAGCCGGCCAGCAGCTTCGCCTTCTGCGCCGCGAACTCCTCCTCGGTGAGGATGCCCTGCTCTTTCAGTTCGCCCAGCTCCTTGAGCTGATCGATCATCGAGTCGCCTCCCGCGGGCGCGGCGGCCGGGGCGGGAGCGGCTTGGGGCGGCGGCGCTTCCTGGGGAGCTTCCTGCTGAGCCCAGCGCTCGCCCTGACGGCGGGAGACACGGTTGCTGACGGCGGTGGCGGTGCCGGCGATGACGGCGGTGCGGGCGACGCCCCTCAGTAGTCCTGGCATGGTCCTCTCCTTCCTATGCCTCGGCCGCGTCGAGCGCGGCGAGGACGTCTTCGACGGGGATGCGGCCGCTGGCGACCAGCTGGCCGCCGGAGCGGCGGACGGCGGCCGCGAACGGCGCTGCCCAGAGGTTCTCGTAGACGAGCAGCGCAGCCGAGGTCCCGGGCTCCAGAGCGCCACCGGCCTCGCCGATGTCGTCGTCGGAGAGCAGCCCCGAGGCGGCGCCCTCAAAGACCGCCAGCTCAGTCACTTCGCCGCCGAGGTCGGCCAGCTCCAGGCCGCCGATGTTCCCGTCCTCGTCCTTGGCGATGAAGGCGAGGTCGATGATCCGGATCAGCCCGCGATCGACCAGGTCGATCAGGTGCGGGATCGCTTCGCCGTTTGGCTGTCGCCCCGGCCACTCGACCAAGACGTAGTCGATCGGCCCCATCTCACTCTGCTCGCCGCCGTTCAAACCGGATCCTTTCGTCGCCAACCGAACCGAAGTGTCTGACGAATGGACCATACCCCGACCCCTACGCACTTTGTAGCCCACAGGGCGACAAAGTGCGTAGGGGTTGTGCCTAGCCCGGACCGCTGTTGCCGCCGGACTCCGCGCGCTCCTCGGCTGCCTCTTCGCGTTGCTCGCGCCGCTCCTCGCGGAACTCCAGCCGTTGCTCCATCCGCTCCTCGCGCGCCTCCAGCTCGGCGCTTGCGGTGGGGCCGAAGTGGGCGGTGACGACGGCGATCGCGACAGCCGCGATCGCCAGCGCGATCAGCAGCGAGCCCGCCGCCTGCGCCCAGTGCGGCGGGCGTCTCATCCAACCCCCAGGAAATCGCCGGCCGAGCTGAGCCAGGTGGCGGTGAAGAGGCCGAGCAGGAGGACGCCGAGGTAGGGAAGCAGGCGCGAGAGCCCGCCGCCCATCCGCACCACCAGCACTTTCAGCGCCAGCACAGCCAGCAGGGCGATGCCGAAGACCGCGTGCGCACCGCCGTCCTCGAACTCGTAGAAGGAGAGGCAGGCGACGGCAACGAGCACGGTGAGGACGAGGATGGTCCCGCCGACGGCGCGGTGCGTCCACGACGCCGGGTCGGCCTCGAGCAGCCGCAGCCGGACGCGGCCGTAGGCGACGGCGGCGAGCAGCGGCTGGTAGAGGGCGAGCGCCATGACGACGCTCGCCAGCACGACCTTGACCTCGGTCACGTTGCCCCGCGTCAGGTCCTCGATCAGGTGCTCCACGCACCCGCCATTTCCCGATTCCCTCTACTTCTAGACGTCGACGTCGATCGCCGCGCCGAGCGGCAGCCAGCGGACCCGCTGGCGGAACTCCTCCGGGGCCGCCGCGAACTCCGCTTCGACCGCGTCGCGGCCCTCGCGGAAGTGGCGCCAGCCCTCGTAGTGGATCGGGATCGCCGTGTGGGGGCGGATCAGCCCGCAGAGCTCGACCGCCTCGCGTGCGGTCATCGTGTACCGCAGCGGGCCGGAGATTGGGAAGCGGACGCCGCCGAGGTGCAGCACCGCGGTGCCCACCTGTAGCCGCTCGGCGACCTCGCGGACGCCGTCGTAGAGGACGGTATCGCCGGAGATCCAGAGCTCGCCGTGCTCCTGTCCCTCCCAGCGCAGGCAGAAGCCGATCACGTCGCCGACCAGCGGGCGGCTCAGCGGCGGCCCGTGGCGGCAGGGGGTCGCGGTCACCTCGATCGGCGGCCGACCCTCGGCCTCGAGCCGGGTCGTCGCCCACGGCGCCAGCCCCTGGGCGTTGCCGCCGAGCCGCTTCGCGCCCGAAACGGTCGTGACCACGGTCCTGGCTGACGGCAAGAGCGCCCGCCCGGCCGGGTCGAGGTTGTCGTCGTGCTGGTCGTGGCTGAGCAGGACCGCGTCGATGTGGCCGATCTCGGCCGCCGGGATCGCCGGGTCGGTCAGCTTGGTCGATCCGGTGCCGAGGCCGAAGGAATAGTCGGCGCCCGCCGGGTCGAAGGTGGGGTCGGTGAGCAGCCGCCAGCCGCCGACCTCGATCAGAACGGTGGGACCGCCGACGTGGGTGAGACGGACGTCCATGAGCTTGTGACCCACGCTATCCGGTGAATAGGGTTCGCGTATGACGAAATTGACTCCAGACCAGGAGGCGATGCTCTACGGCAACCGCTTCCTCACCGAGGACGCCCCTGACACCGACTTCCCCGAGAGCGGCATGTCCGCGCTCGACGCGATGCGCCTGGTCGACGAGGAACTGGCCTTGGAGGGTGACCCGCAGCGCAACCTCGCCACCTTCGTCACCACCTGGATGGAGCCGGAGGCGCAGCGGATCGTCGGCGAGAACCTCTACCGCAACTTCATCGACCACGCCGAGTACCCGATCTCGGCCGAGGTCGAGCAGCGCTGCATCCGCATGCTCGCCGATCTCTACCACGCGCCCGGAGAGACCACCGGCGCCCGCACCCAGGGCTCCTCGGAGGCGATCATGCTCGGCGCCCTCTCGCTGAAGTGGAAGTGGAAGGAACGGCGCGAAGCGGAATCGAAGCCGGTCGATAAGCCGAACCTCGTCTTCGGCGGCGACGTCCATGTGGTCTGGGAAAAGTTCTGCCGCTACTTCGACGTCGAGCCG
This sequence comes from Solirubrobacterales bacterium, assembly GCA_036277915.1. Lineage (GTDB taxonomy): Bacteria > Actinomycetota > Thermoleophilia > Solirubrobacterales > 70-9 > VAYN01. Next base: position 59,369 of record DASUMA010000006.1, on the reverse strand, counting down.
CGGATCGTGCCGCTGCAGGACGACAAGTACGTGATCGGGCCGGAGGACGTCGAGCCCCACGTGGACGAGAACACGATCGGCGTCGCCGCCGTGCTCGGCACCACCTTCACTGGCCACGCCGACGACATCGTCGGCATCAACAAGCTCCTGGTCGACCTCAAGGGGGACAAGGGCCTCGACGTCCCGCTGCACATCGACGCCGCCTCGGGCGGCTTCGTCTGGCCCTTCCTCTACCCGGACTCCGAGTGGGACTTCCGGCTCGAGCAGGTGCGCTCGATCAACGTCTCCGGCCACAAGTTCGGGCTCGTCTACCCGGGCATTGGGTGGCTCGTATTCCGCGAGAAGTCGGACCTGGCCGAGGACCTCGTCTTCTACGAGAACTACCTCGGCAAGACCGATGCCACCTTCACCCTCAACTTCTCCACCGGCGCCTCGATGGTGCTCGCCCAGTACTACAACTTCGTCCGCTACGGGCGCGACGGCTACGCCTACATCATGAAAGCGATGCAGGCCAACGCCAAGGCCCTGGCCGCGAACCTGAAGGCGACGGGGGACTTCGAGCTGATCGGCGACGGCGAGGAGCAGCTGCCGCTGGTTGCCTTCAAGCTCCAGGGCGACAAGCCCTACGACGAGTTCGACGTCTCCTGGCAGCTCTCGGCCGAGCGCGGCTGGATGCTCCCCGCCTACACGATGCCGCCCAACGCCGAAGACGTGAAGGTGATGCGGGCCTTGGTCAAGCAGACGCTGAGCCGCGAGCAGATCGAGCGCCTCTCCGCCGACATCGTCCAGGCCTGCGAAACCCTGCAGGAGAAGGGCGGCGCTCATCCTTCCGAGCGGCACAAGATGAAAATGACGCCGGGTTACTGAGACGGCCACCAGGCACGGTCGCCGAGCCGGTAGGTGATCGCCGGGATCAGCAGGGCGCGGACGACGAAGGTGTCGAGGAGGACGCCGACCGCGACCGTGGCGCCGATCTGGACCAGCTCCTCCAGCGGCAGAAGGACGAGGGTGGCGAAGGTGCCGGCGAGGATCAGCCCGGCCCCGGTGACGACGCCGCCGGTGTTGACGAGGGCACTGAGCACGCCCTCGCGGGTGCCGAGCGCGACGGCCTCCTCCCGCGCCCGCGCCATGAGGAAGATGTTGTAGTCGACGCCGAGCGCGACCAGGAAGAGGAACGCCATCAGCGTCAGGTTGAAGGCGAGCCCCGCGGCGCCGAAGACCTCGGTGAAGGCGAAGGTAGCGAGGCCGAGCGTTGCCGCAAAGGAGGCGACGACGGTCGCGATCAGGTAGACGGGGGCGACGACGGCGCGCAGCACGGCGGCGAGGATCAGGCCGACGACGAGCAGGATCAGCGGCACGATCAGCTTCGTGTCGCGGGCGTTGGTCTGCTCGATGTCGTAGTTCTCGGCCGGGATGCCGCCGAGCAGCGCGCCCGGCGCCAGCTCGTGCAGGCGTTCGCGGATCTCGGCGACCTCCTCCGCGGCTTCGCTGGAGTAGGGGCTGCCGTCGAGGATGAGGAGGACGATCGCCTGCTCGTCGGCGGGGACCGGCAGCGCCTGGTTCACCTGCTCGAGCGCGCTCATCCCCCGCGCCACCCACTCCGCCTCCTCGACTTCGACCACCGCCGTCAGCGGCGAACCGATCCCCGGCGGGAAGTGCGCTTCCAGAGCTTCGGTGCCGCGGCTGGAGTTCGTCGCCCGCGTCTCTCCCTGCCCGAAGCCCAGGGTGCCGTGGTCAGTGAAGTTGCCCAGCGCCAGCACCGCGAGCAGGACCAGGACCGCGCCGATGATCCCCCGCGAGCGCCGCCGAACCAGCCCCGCCACCCGCTCCCAAACGTCCCGCGGTTCCTTTTGCACGCCGTGGGTGCGAAAGGAACCACGGGACGAAGGCGTCGAATTGCGCGGTTCCTTTTGCACGCCTGGCGACGAAAAGGAACCGCGCGCAGGTCGGGCCGGCCAGAAAGCGCGGTCGCCGAGGGCGGCAAGCAGGGCGGGGAGGAGGGTGAAGGCGGCGACGAGCATGGTCGCGATCCCGATCGCGAGGATCGGCCCGAGCCAGTGGGTCGACTCGAGTTCCGCCACCAGCAGCACAAGCATCGCCGCGATCACGGTCCCGCCCGAGGCGGCGATCGCCGGCGCGGTCTCCGCCAGGGCGGCGGGGAGGGCAGCCGCCGGCGCCCGGCCGTTTCCGAGCTCCTCGCGATATCGGTGGACGAGCAGCAGCGAGTAGTCGGTGCCGGCGCCGAAGATCAGGACAAGGAGCAGCATCGTGCCCTCGGCGTTGACGGTGATCCAGCCAGCCTCGATCAGCAGGTAGGCGATCCCGGTCGCGATCAGGTAGGCGGCGCCGACCACCAGCAGCGGCAAGAGCGCCAGGATCGGTGCGCGGTAGACGGCCAGCAGCAGGATCAGGACCAGGCCGAGGGTCGCGAACAGGAGGATGCGGCCGGCTTCGTCGGCGACCTGCTCGAGGTCGGCGGCGATCCCGCCCGGCCCGGTCACGTAGGCGGCGAGGCCGGGGCGCCGGTGCTCACCGAGGTAGTGGCGGATCTTGGTGACGCCGTTGACGACCGCGCCGCGATCGGCGGCGTTCAGCGCCAGCACGACCAGCGCCGCTTCGCCGTCGCGGGAGATCGGGCCGATGCCGTCGGCGATCCGGGCGATCCGGCGCAGCTCACCGCGGTCTTCGCCGTCGAAGGGCGCGATCACCGGCGTCGCCCCGGTTATCCCAAGCTGGTTGAGACCGGCGCCGGTGCGGCCTATCGCGTCGAGGTCGGCCCGGGTCAGCCCGCCCTTGCGTTCGAACACGATCACCACCGGCACCTCTTCGCCGCCCTGGCTGCCCAGCCGCAGCGCCTCCAGCGCCTTGGTCGATTCCGAGTTGGCCGGGAGGAAGCTGGTCTGGCCGGCGGCGGTGACCTCGCCGATGTGGTCGCGCGCCAGCAGTCCGGCGGCGGCGAGCAGGAGCCAGATGGCGATCGCGATCCAACGCCCGCGGCGACCAGTGACCGCGGCGGCGAGGCGCCCGATCGCGGTCCCACGCTTCTCGCCTGGCGCCACGGCGGCAGCCTAGTCCGGCGGCCGGAGCCCGCGGTGGGTGATTGATGTCCGCGCCAGCCGGGTAGCGTCCCTATGCATGAGGTTGCGTTTGATCCCCGTCGCCGTCCTTGCTGCCCTTGCTCTCTCCCTGGTGGCCTGCGGCGGCGACGGGGACACCACGGTCATTGAGACCGAAACCGCGCCGGCGGAAACGACCCAGAGCGAAACGACCCAGGAGGAATCGACCGAGAGTGAACCCGCGCCGAGCGGCGAGGCCGAGGGCTCCGAAAAGGTCGAGATCGTCGAATTCACCTACCAGCCGGACCCGGTCGTGATCCGCACCGGCGGCAAGGTGATCTGGCAGAACGAGGACACCGCGCCGCACACCGCGACCGCCGACGACGGCAGCTTCGACACCGGCAACCTGCTGCGCGGCAAGATCAAGTCCGAGACCTTCAAGGAAGCGGGGACCTACCCCTACTTCTGCGCCATCCACCCGACGATGCACGGCACCGTCGAAGTCGTCGATAAGGACTGAGCCAGCCCATGTTGCCCGCCTGGATCGCCCGCCGGGCGGTTCCCGCCGTCTGGCGCCGGATCCCCTGGAAGATGGTCTGGACGATCTCCCTCTGGCTCGCCGAGAAAGGCCGCGAGCGGATCAGGGAGAACCTCGACGAGCGCGAGCAGAGCGAATTCTGGAGCCTGGTGAAAAAGTCCCGAGGCCGTCCCAGCAACCTCGCTCAGCGCGACCGCATGCGGATGAAGAACATCGTCGGCAAGGCGATCCGCGGCAGCTGAGCGACCTGTGGCTAGATGCTTTCCCGCACTCCGGAAGGGGACCGGAAGTGGATCATGTGGACTTTGACCGGGAAGGTCTCCTGCTGCCCGTTCGTGTTGCGGGCGACCACGTTCTCTTTCACGGCGAGCAGCTTCTCCAGCGCCTCGGCGAGGATCTCGTTGACTTCGTCCCAGCCGTCCATGTCGACCAGGATCGGGGTGCGGCTGAGATGCCCGTCCTCGGGATCGAGGAAGGTCCCGTTCGACATCGCGTCGGCGATGTCGACGGAGATCTGCTGCATGATCGCGCTGACGACGTCGAGCTTTTCGCTCTCACCCAGCTCCGCCCAGGCCTCGTCGTCGAAGTAGGGCTGTTGGGTCGCCCGGTAGAAGTGCTCTTTCACCCGGCCGCCCCGGGCCTCCTCGACCTTCACGAGCTCGATACACCCGAGTTCGGTGAGGACTTTCACGTGGTAGGCAACGTTGTTGACCGGCTCGCCGATCTCGGCGGCGATTTCGGCCGGGGTGGCAACCCGTTCGCCGATCACCCGCATCGCGTGCAGACGCGTCGGGTGGGACATCGCGGTGGCAAGGCGTGGATTGGTGAGGGTCGGAAGCCGTCGGGGGGGCAAGGCAATTCCTCCAGAAGTTTTTAGTTAGTCCAAGGGCCGACTTTAATCGAAGTTATCGGCGCTTCTTCCGCTCTTTTCGCTCAGTCGGGCCGATTGAAAGAGTGGGTTTGAGCAAAAGTACGCTCCGTTTCATCAAGTGCAGGGCCATGCACGACGGGGAATGAAGGGGGGTGGGAAGGCATGACTGTTGCTCGTATTGAGCAGGTAATTCCTGCGATCAGCATCAAAAAGATGTGCTAGCTCGGCCTCCCCGGACCGGGTGTCGGCCCGGTTCGGGGACCCTTTTTCGAGCCCGGCGGCGCTAATGCTCAGAAAAATTCCCTCAATCGAGCGATTCTTGAATCATCACCTCCCAAATACGCAAGGATCATCGAATAGTGGCCTCATCCTCCGGAGAAGACAACATCGACCTGCGGCTGGTCCGCGCGATCGGGCATCCGCTCCGGATCGAGATCCTGCAGGTCCTCAACGAGCGCGAGGCGAGCCCGAACGAGATGGTCGACCTGCTGGGGTCGCCGCTGGGCAACATCGCCTACCACACGCGCGTGCTCGAGAAATGCGGCTGCGTCGAGGTGGTCCGAACAGAGCAGCGCCGCGGTGCGGTCGAGCACTACTTCCGCGCCGTCCCCCGCTCCTACATCGGCCACCAGGACTGGCGCAAGGTGCCGCGCTCGGTGCGCGGCGCGATCACCGCCACCTCCGTGCAGACCTTCTTCGAGCGACTCACCGCCGCGTATGAGGCCGGCACCCTCGACGACCGCGAGGACACGACACTGAACTGGATGTCGGTGGCGGTGGACCAGGAGGGCCGAGCCGAGGTCACCGAGATCCTCGCCGACGCCGCCGCCCGCCTGCAGCGCGTCCACGAGCGCAGCATCGAGCGGATCGCCGACAGCGGCGAGGAGCCGACGTCAATGATCGTCGGCCTCGCCGCCTTCGAATCGGCCGACGCCGACTCGGCCAATACCTGACCCGCGAGCCCCGTCGAATATGTTGAGCGCTGGATGGACGACGGCGCTCCCGAACGCGATGACCTCGAGGAGCTGCGGGCGCGGCGGGCGCTGACCGAGGACGCGGCGCGACCTGAGTCTGTCGCGAAGAGGCATGAGGCGGGCGCGCGGACGGCGCGGGAGAACGTGGCCGACCTGGTCGATCCAGGCTCTTTTGTCGAGTACGGGCGGTTTGCGATTGCGGCGCAGCGCGGGCGGCGGGAGCTGCAGGACCTGATCGAGCGGACGCCGGCGGATGGGCTGATCGGGGGGACGGCGACCGTGAACGCCGAGCTCTTCGGCCCTGGGGCGGCCGCTTGCGCGGTGCTCTCCTACGACTACACCGTCCTCGCCGGGACCCAGGGTGCGCTCGGGCATCGCAAGAAGGACCGGCTCTTCGAGCTGATCGAGCGGATGCGGCTGCCGACCGTGTTCTTCGCCGAGGGCGGGGGAGGGCGGCCCGGCGACACCGACTACCCGGTCGTCTCCGCGCTCGACACGCGCGCCTTCGCGCTCTGGGCGAAGCTCTCGGGGATCGTGCCGCGGATCGCGGTGGTCGCCGGACGTTGCTTCGCCGGGAACGCGGTGATCGCCGGGTGCTCGGACCTGATCGTCGCCACCGAGGGCATCTCCCTGGGGATGGGCGGGCCGGCGATGATCGAGGGCGGCGGACTCGGCAAAGTCGATCCCGACGAGATCGGGCCGGTCGCGATGCAGTCGAAGAACGGGGTCGTCGACGTCGTGGTCGCCGACGAGGCGGAGGCGACCGCGGCCACCAAGAAGCTGCTCGGCTACTTCCAGGGCGCGACTCCGCCCGGGCCCGAACCCGACCAGGTGCGCCTGCGGGAGCTCGTCCCCGCTCGCCAGCGCCGCGCTTACGCGGTCGGGCCGATCGTCGAGACCCTCGCCGACGAGGGCTCGGTCACCTTCCTGCGTGAGCGCTTCGCGCCGGAGATGGTGACGGCGCTGGCCCGGATCGAAGGCCGGCCGGTTGGCGTGATCGCCAACGACACCCGCCACATGGCTGGCGCGATCACCAGCGGCGCATCCGACAAGGCCGCTCGCTTCATCCAGCTCTGCGACAGCTTCGGGATCCCGATCGTCTCGCTGATCGACACCCCCGGCTACATGGTCGGCCCCGACGCCGAGGCGACCGGCCTGGTCCGCCATGCCTCGCGGCTGCTGGTCGCCGGGGCCGCGATCAGCGTGCCGCTGGTCGCCGTCGTGCTGCGCCGCGGCTACGGCCTCGGCGCCCAGGCGATGGTCGGCGGCAGCCTGCACGAGCCGCTGCTCACGGTCGCCTGGCCGAGCGCCCACCTCGGCCCGATGGGCCTGGAAGGGGCGGTGCGGCTGGCGCTGCGCAAGGAGCTCGAGGCGATCGCCGACGAGGCCGAGCGCGAGCAGCGCGTCCGCGACCTCACCACCGCCGCCGAGGAGAACGCGAAGGCGCTCAACGCCGCCGCCCTGTTCGAGCTCGACGACGTGATCGACCCGGCCGAGACCCGCGGCCTGATCGCCGCGACGCTGCGCGCCGCCGGCCCCGCGCCAGCAGGCGGCCACCGTTTCGTCGACACTTGGTAGATGGCCGCCCCCCTGAAGCCGCTGCCCGAGGGCTTCGCCGACAACGTCAGCGCCCTGCACCGGGTCGCCGCCGAGCTGGTCGCGCCGGCTCGCAAGCCCGACAACGAGATCGCGCTGGCAGCGACCCCGGGTGGCTTCGGCACGCCTGAGTTCGAGTTCGAGGGGACGCGGCGACAGGTCCGAGTCGAGGGAACCGAGCTCGTCCACCGGGCCGACAGGGAGGAGCGGCGGGCGGCCTTGATCAACCTGCGCGAGGCGGCATCGATCATCGCCGACCTGCTCCCGCTCGGGACCGAGCTTGACGACGAGCCACTGCACATCTCGCCGCCCGCGGCCGCGGCGCTGGCCGGGTGGTACGCGCTCGGCGATGAGGTCCTCGACGGGCTGGTCGCCCTCGCGGCCCCCGGCGACGCCGCGACCGAGCCGCGCCTCTGGCCCGAGCACTTCGACATCGCGATCGAACTCGGCCCGGAGGAGAAGGGCGCCCGCGCCAACTACGGCTTCTCGCCGGGCGACGAGGCCCACCCCGAGCCCTACCTCTACGTCGGCCCCTGGAGCGCTGAGGTCTCCGGTGACCTCTGGCAGGCGCGCGGCTTCAATGGCGCCGAGATGGGCTACGCCGAACTGCTCACGGCCGACGACCAAGCGGCCGCTGCGACCGAGTTCCTCACAACCCGCTGGGACGCGCTCGCGACTAGCGGCGCCTAGGACTCCGCCGGCTCACCAGACCGCGTCGTGTTCCTCCATCACCCCAAGGCCCGCGGCCAAGGGGACCGTGCCGAGTGAACCGGAGAAGCTGCCGAAGCGGTGGCGGTAGCGGGAGCCGAAGAGGAGGAAGTTCTCGTCGCGGGCGTGGGCGGACTCGGAGGCGAACTCGAGGGTGCTGCCGGGGAGCTCGATCCCGGCCATGCCGTTGAAGCGGGATGGGGGAGGCTCGGAGGGCTCGCCCTCGACCCAGATCGCCCGCTCGCTGTTGCGGGCCGGGTCGTTGACGCCCTCGACCAGGTTCCAGGCGACGGCGCGGCCGTCCTCGGCCTGGCCGACTCCGGCCGACCAGCGCCAGCTGGTGTGGCGCTGGTGGTAGCCGGCGGACTCGTCGTCGACGCCGCGGGCCTCGACCTCCCAGCGCCGGCCGGGCACCTCGACGGTCCCTGTGATCGGCATCCCCGCGCGCTTGCGGGTCCAGCCCCAGCCGGAGCCGCTGGGGCAGATCGATTCGATCGGGGCGCACTCGCCGAGCCGTAGGCGCGCCCGCAGATCGGGCGAGTCGATTTGAAGATCGGGCCCACTGAACCGCACCTCGCGGCTCCCCGGGCGGAGGATCGTGCGGGCGTCGTGGTGCCTTCCCTGGCGGTCCCAGAGGATCCAGAACGACTGGGTCAGCGGCCCGATCTCGGCCCGCGCCGCGCACAGCATCAGCTGCTCGCCGAAGACACCGACGTAGCGCCAGCGCTTGCGGTTCTGCCCATCGCGCCGCAGCGGCATCGGCCCCGGCGGCAGGGGCAGGTCGGGCCGGTCCCCACCTGGCCCGCGCCACGGGATCGCCTCCGGCGCCATCGCACCACCGTACCCTGGGCGGATGGACCAACTGATTCAGATCGTCGGCGCCCTGCTGATCCTGACCGCATTCGCCGCGGTCCAGTTCGACCGCATGCGCCCCGAGTCTCGCACCTACCTGACGCTCAACCTCGTCGGCTCCGCCATCCTCGCGGTGCTCGCTGTCGCCGCCTCCCAGTGGGGCTTCGTCCTCCTCGAGGGAGTCTGGGCGATCGTCTCCGCTTGGGGCCTCGCCGCGGCGAGCGCCGACAGCCGGCCCAGCTAGGGGCGTTTCTCGATCAGCCGCTCGGCGAGTTTTCGCATCCCAAGTTCGAGCGCCGCTTTCGCCGCCCCTTCCCAGTCGGTGGGCGCGTCGGGCGGGCGTTCGACGCCGGCGTCGCGCAGCGTCGCGATGTCCTTGAAGGCGAGGATGTCCTCGCGTCCCTCAATCAGGGCTGCGCGCAGGGCCGGCCGCCGCTCGCGGATCGCGTTGTCGAGGATCGCCTCCAGGGAACCGTGGGTGCGCAGCAGCTCGGCCGCAGTTTTCGGTCCCACGCCCTTGGCGCCGGGCAGGCCGTCGGAAGGGTCGCCGCGCAGGGCGATGAAGTCGGGGACGAGCTCGGGGTCGATGCCGTAGCGCTCGCGCACCTCTGCCGGCCCGACCTCTTCGGCGCCTTTGCCGCCAGTGCGGACGTAAAGCACCGTCACCCCCGGTGCCGCGCACTGGTACATGTCGCGGTCGCCGGTCAGCAGCAAAGCGTGGCCGCCCGCCTCCGCCTCGAGCCGGGCGTAGGTGCCGAGCAGGTCGTCGGCCTCGAGATCGTCGCTGGTCGCGACAATCCAGCCAAAGGCCTCGAAGAACTCGCGGCAGGCGGCGAACTGGGGCGCCAGCTCATCCGGCATCGCCGCCTCGCGCTCGGCGTGGTAGGCGGGGTAGAGCTCGGTCCGGTAGCTGGCGGCGTCGGGGCCGAAGCAGAGGACAACCGCCCGCGGCTTGTGCGTCTCGACCTCCCGCATGACCATGTTCGCCGTCCCCAGCAGCGCGTTGACCGGCTTGCCGTCGGGGCCGACGATCTTGCTCGGCAGGGCGTAGAAGGCCCGGAACAGCATCGAGGGGGTGTCGACTGCGAGGAGGGGGGCTGGCACTTCGTCCAGCCTAAGGGTGGGGACCGAAACAAGGTGCAGAAGACCCGGTTTAGACTGACGCGATGCTGCGGAGGACCGCCACCCTTGCCCTCCTGACTGGCCTGCTGGCGCTTGGCGCCGCGGTCCCGGCGCTGGCCGCGCCCGCGGTTACCGGCGAATTCGACGTCCCCGGCCTCGGCAACAACAACAAGCTGGTCCAGGGCCCGGACAACAACATCTGGGTGACGCTGAACGGCGGCAACGGCAAAGACGTGGCCAAGATCACCCCGGAGGGCGGCGTTACCGAATACAACCTGGAAGCGGTGACCGCGTCGGGAATCACGGTCGGCCCCGATGGCCGGCTCTGGATCACCCGCAACGGCGGCTTGATCAGCTTCGAGCCCGGCAACCCGGAGGGGACGAAACAGCTGACCCCGATCGTCGAGATCGGCATCTCGCACTCGATCGTCCGCGGCCCCGACAACAACCTCTGGGTGGCGACCGACAACGCGCTGCTGCGGATCCCGGTGGAAGCGGGCGGCAAAGCGGGCGCGCCGAAAGCATTCGAAGTCGCCGGGCTCTCGCCGAAGGACATCGACGTCGCCGGCTCGCTGCTGGTCGTCGCCGACTTCGCCGGCAGCCGGGTGGTGACCTCGACCACCGACGGCAACATCGACGAACACAAAGTCGGCGGCGGAGTCCAGGGCGTCGCCGGCAACCCGAACGGCCAGTACGCCTTCAGCCAGCCGACCGCCGAACCGCGCGAATTCGGCCTCTTCGCGCCCGGCGCGGCGCCGATCATCACCCAGATCCCGGGCAAAGACCCGTTCGGTGTCGCGCTTGGCTCCGACGGCGCTTACTGGGCGCCCGAGTTCAACTCCGACGGCCTGCTGCGGATGACGGCGACCGGCGCTGTGACCGGGCTGCCGGGATTCGCCAAAAACTCCGCTCCCCGGCAGATCACGGCCGGTCCGAACAACACGCTGTGGGTGACGCTGGAGATGACGAAGAAAGTCGGCCGCGTCTCCGGGCTGGAACCGCCGGTGACCAACCCGCCACCGCCCCCACCACCTCCGAAAGCCCCTGAGACCAAGATCGACAAGGGCCCGAAGGGCAAGGTGAAGATCAAAGGCAAGAAGGCGAAAGTGACGTTCCGCTTCAGCTCCCCGGACGCAAACGCCAGCTTCGAGTGCCGCGTGACGCGGGCGACCAAGGGCAAGGCCAAAGCCTCGCGGGTGATCCCCTTCGCCGGCTGCAAATCTCCGAAGCCCTACTCGCTGAAGCCCGGCACCTATCGCTTCGAAGTCCGTGCCGTCCTCAGCGGCGTTACCGACCTGTCGCCCGCGACGCGCAGCTTCAAGGTCATCCGCGTCGCCAAGAAGAAGCGCGGCTGAGCCGGCGCCCGCACTTCACTACGGTTAGCGCCGCCATGAGCGGCGAGCACGCCCTGAACATCACCGACCTCGCGAAGCGCTACCCGACCGGGGTCGAGGCGCTGCGCGGCGTCTCTCTGCAGATCGCGCCGGGCGAGCTGTTCGGCCTGCTCGGCCCCAACGGCGCCGGCAAGTCGACGCTGATCCACTGCACGACCGGGCTCGCGCAGCCGACCGGCGGTTCGATCGAAGTCTTCGGTCACGAAGCCGTGGGCGGCCACTACGCCGAGGCCCGGCAGGCGGTCGGGCTCGCCCCGCAGGAGCCGAACCTCGACTGGTTCCTCACCGTCGAGGAGACGCTCGACTATCACGCCGGCTACTTCGGGATGCCGAAGCGCGAGCGCCGCGAGCGGACCAAGGAGCTGCTGGAGACCTTCTCCCTGACCGAGAAGGCCGACGAACGCACCCGCACGCTCTCAGGCGGGATGAAACGGCGGCTGATCCTGGCCCGGGCAATGATGCACCGGCCGCGCCTATTGATCCTCGACGAGCCGACCGCCGGGGTCGACGTCGAGCTCCGGCTCGAGCTCTGGCACTACGTTCAGAAAATCAACCAGGAGGGGACGACGATCCTGCTCACCACCCACTACCTGGAGGAGGCGGAGCAGCTCTGCGACCGCATCGCCTTCATCGCCGACGGCCAGATCGTCGCCGAGGGCACCAGCGAGGTCCTCGCCGAGCAGTTCGGCGTGACCAGCCTCGAGGACGCCTACCTGGCGCTGGTCGGCCGTAAAGAGCTCTCCCGCTCCCACGCCGAGGTGGCGCAGTGACCGCCGGTCAGATCCGCTTCGCGACGCTCTGGCGGCGCGAGGTCAACCGCTTCATGAAGATCAAAAAGCAGACGATCGGCGCGCCGCTGCTGGAAACCTTCCTCTACATCTCGGTCTTCGGCGCCGCCCTGGGGTCGCGGATCGACAAGCTGCACGGCATCGACTACGTCGTCTTCGTGATCCCCGGGCTGATCATGATGGCCTGGTCGATCAACGCCTTCACGAACAACTCCTCCTCGATCCTGCAGCAGAAATTCCAGGGGGCGATCCAGGACCAGCTCTCCTCGCCGGCCTCGCCGCTGGAGCTTCTCCTCGCCTTCTCGCTTGGTGGCTTCGCCCGCGGCCTGATCGTCTCCGTCCTCACCTTCATCGCCGCCTCGCTGCTGGTCGACCTGCCGGTGGAACACATCCTGGTGCTGATCCCCGGCTTGTTCCTGGTCGGCTTCTTCTTCTCCCAGCTCGGCGTGCTGATCGGCGTGCGGGCCGAACAGTTCGACGACGTCGCCTTCGCGCAGACCTTCGTGCTGACGCCGCTGATCTTCCTCGGCGGCGTCTTCTACTCGGCCGAACTGCTGCCGGAGCCCTACGAGACGCTGACCCACTTCAACCCGCTCTACTACATGATCAACCTGGTCCGCTACGGCTTCGTCGGCTACACCGAAGTCAGCATCGCCCTCTCCCTGCTGGCGCTGACCGCCGCCACCGCCGCCATCTTCCTCGTCAACCTGCGCCTCTTCAGCCGCGGGTACCGCCTGCGTTCGTAGGTCGGACGATCCCTTTGTGTCCCATAGGGCAACAAAGGGATCGTCCGGTTGCTCAGCCCGGGTCGGCCACCGGGACGCCGGCTTTGCCGCCGTCCTCGGGGAGGACGAGGATCGCGCCCTCGCCGGTGACGTAGGCCTCCTCGCCGTGGTGGGTGACGTCCATGCCCAGCGCCTCCTCGCGCTCGTCGCCGCGCAGTGGCCAGATCGCGCCCATCAGCTTCAGCAGCAGGTAGGTGACGACGAAGGAGTAGGCCGGCACCGCCAGGACCGCCTTCACCTGATCCCAGAGCTGCTCGGCATTGCCGTAGATCAGCCCGTCGGAGAGCCCGTTCCAGGACTCCTGGGCGAAGAAGCCGATGAAGAGAATGCCGACGAGGCCCGCGGTGCCGTGCGCGGCGAGCACGTCGAGCGTCTCGTCGACCCCGGTCCGCGTGCGGAAGACGATGATCGCGTAGCTGATCGGGGCTCCGATCACGCCCAGCAGCATCGCCCAGCCGGGGCTGATGAAGCCGCCCGCGGGGGTGATCAGCACGCAGCCGACGATGATCGCCGTGGCGGCGCCGATCGCGGTGATCTTGCGCCCGCGGATCAGGTCGAGGACGAACCAGGCGACCAGCGTCGTCGCCGGGCAGAGCAGGGTGTTGGTGAAGGCGAGCACGCTGGCTTCGCCGGTCCCGAAGCCGCTGCCGCCGTTGAACCCGAACCAGCCGAACCACAGCAGCCCGGCGCCGAGCAGGACGTACATGGCGTTGTGGGGGAGGAGCGCCTGGCGACCGTAGTCTTTGCGCGCCCCGACCACTATCGCCGCAGCGAGTGCTGAGAAGCCCGAGGCCATCTCGACCGCGATGCCGCCGGCGAAGTCGAGGGTGCCGCCGGAGATCAGCCAGCCGCCGCCGAAGCCCCAGTGGGCGAGGACGGCGTAGACCAGCACCGACCACAGCGCCGAGAAGACGAGGAAGGGCCCGAAGCGCATGCGCTCGACCACGGCGCCGGAGATCAGCGCCACGGTGATGATGCAGAAGGTCGCCTGGAAGGCGAAGAAGACGAGCTCGGGGATCGCGGTTTCGCCGTAGGGCAGGAAGTCGACGCCCTGCAGGAAGGCTTGGTCAAAGTTGCCGATCAGGTCGCCGGTGCCGGAGAAGGCCAGCGAGTAGCCGACCGCCGCCCAGGTCACCGTCGCGACCGCGATCGCCGCGATGCACATCATGAAGGTGTTGAGGGTGTTCTTCGCGCGGACCAGGCCGGCGTAGAAGAGCCCGAGCGCCGGCGTCATCAGCAGCACCAACGCCGTCGCCGTCAGCATCCAGGCGGTATCCCCGGTGTCGATCGCGGCCGTCACCGCGGTTAGGGCGCTCATGATTTCGCCACCGGCGTCACGGCGCCATGGTCGACGTCACCGGTGCGGATTCGCACCGCTTTCTCCAGCGGCAGGACGAAGATCTTGCCGTCGCCGACATCGCCGGTGCGCCCGCCCTCGCAGAGGGCCGTGATCGTGGTCTCGACGAAGTCGTCGGAGACCGCGACCTCGAACCGGACCTTCTCCGCCAGCCCCATCTTCACGGTGGTGCCGCGGTAGGTCTCTTCCCGGTCGAGCTCGCCGCCGTGGCCCTGCACGCGGCTGATCGAAAATCCACGCACCTCAGCCCGGTAGAGCGCCTCCAGAACTTGGTTCGCCCGCTCGGGTCGGACGATGCCGATCACGAGTTTCACGCTGCCTCCCTTTCCGCCTGTCTCCCCAACTACTCAACTGCCCTTGCCGGCGGGAGCCTATGACAGCTTGAGAATTCCTGTCGGGAAACGCAGACGGAATCCGCTCGGCAAGCCGGGTTGCGGCGGGCCCTGCTGCGGCGGGCCAGCGGGCGCCGCTCTCTAGAATCGCCTGCAGATGGCGACCAGGATCCGCAGGCGGCGACGCAAGCCGCACAAGTCCCGCTGGCACAAGATCGCGATCCCGATCGGCGCCCTGGCTGCGGTGATCGCCGTTGCCGGCGGCATCGGCGCCGCCTGGGCGCTCGACGTGTACAACTCGGCGCCCCCGCTCTCCAGCCTGCAGCCGGTGCAGAAGGGCCGCTCCTCGGCGATCTACGCCAACGACGGCAGCCTGATCGGCTTCATCCGCTCCGACAACATCCGCCAGCCGGTGCCGGAGAGCGCCCTGCCGCAGACGCTGAAGGACGCGACGGTCGCGATCGAGGACAAGAACTTCTACCGCCACGGGGCGCTCGACCCCGCCGGGATCGCCCGCGCCGCCTGGGAGGACCTGAAGGCCGGCGGCAAGCCGGTCCAGGGCGCCTCGACGATCACCCAGCAGCTGGTCCGCAACCTCTACATCCACAACCCGCAGGACACGATCGAGCGAAAGCTGAAGGAAGCGCACCTGGCTGAGGACCTGTTCGACGTCCACGACCGCGACTGGATCCTCACCCAGTACCTGAACACGGCGCCCTACGGGACGGTCGAAGGGCAGACTGCGGTTGGGGCGGAGGCGGCGGCGCAGACCTACTTCGGCAAACCGGCCAAGGACCTCAACCTGACCGAGGCGGCGCTGATCGCGGGCCTGCCGCAGGCCCCCTCCGAATACAACCCCTTCCTCGACCCGAAGGCGGCCCTGAAGCGGCGCAACGAGGTGATCGATGTGATGGCCGAACAGGGCTACATCGACGCCGAAGAGCACGCCACGGCGCGGACCTCGGGGCTCGGTCTCAACCCCGGCCATAAGTACCAGGTGATCCAGGACCCGTTCCTGTTCGACCTGGTCCAGCAGGAACTGATCGACAAGTACGGGATCAACACCGTCCGCAACGGCGGCCTCAAGGCCTACACGACGATCGACCCCGACCTGCAGGCGAAGGCCGAAGAAGCGGTCGAAAACTCCTGTTACGTCTGCTACCCCGAAGGCGGGCCGGCGGCCGGCCTGGCCTCGATCGAGCCGAAAACCGGCGCCATCGTCGCCCTCGCCTCGACCGAAGGCTACGCCTCCGAAGAACAGTTCAACTACGCCTGGCAGGCTCATCGCCAGCCCGGCTCCTCGTTCAAGACCTTCGTGCTGACGACCGCGGTCAAGGAGGGCATCGACCCCGACTCGACCTACTACAACGGCACCTCGCCGATGACCCTGGAGCTGCCCGGCGGCGGCGCCGACTGGGTCGTCAACAACGCCGAGCCCGGCGGCGGCACGATGTCGCTGACCGACGCCACCACCCACTCAGTCAACGTCATCTTCGCCCAGCTCGACCTCGACGTCGGCCCCGACGCGGTGACCGAGACGGCCCAGGAAATGGGGATCGAATCGCCGCTGCAGTCGGTCCCCGCGGAGGGCATCGGCGGTCTCGCGATCGGCGTCACCCCGCTGGAAATGGCTGACGCCTACGCGACCCTCGCCAACGGCGGCGTCCACCACGACCCGACCGCGGTGAGCAAAGTCGAATTCCCCAGTGGCAAGGTCGACGAACCCGACGCCGACGCCGGCGAGCGGGTCCTCACCCCGGGCCAGGCCTACGAAGTCACCCGCGTGCTGGAGACGGTGATCACCTCCGGCACCGGCGCCGGCTACACCTCGATCGGGTGCAGCGCGGAGGCTGGCAAGACCGGCACCTCGGAGGAGCTCTCCGACGCCTGGTTCGTCGGCTACACGCCGATGTTCTCCACCGCCGTCTGGGTCGGCCACCCGACGAC
This sequence comes from Solirubrobacterales bacterium, assembly GCA_036277915.1. Taxonomy (GTDB): domain Bacteria; phylum Actinomycetota; class Thermoleophilia; order Solirubrobacterales; family 70-9; genus VAYN01. The sequence continues at coordinate 43,049 of DASUMA010000006.1, read as the reverse complement.
CCGCGAAGCGACCGGCTACGGCGGACCGACCGCGGGCCCGATCTGGCAGAGCTACATGTCCGCGGCCCAGGGCGGCGAGTGCCCGGAATTCGAAGTCCCGGCCAGCCTGCCGGAGCTCTCCGGCCTGGAGAGCGAACACACCCGCTCCTCCTCGGAAGCCTATTCGCCCGACGAATACGAGCTGGAAGAAACCGAAGAGGACGGGAAGAAGAACGGCGACAAGGGCGACGAAGGCGACCAGGGCGAAGAAGAATCCGACCCCGAAACCGAGGCCCCGCCCGCCGAAGAAGCCCCGCCGCCCGCCGAAGAAGGCCCCCCGCCCGGCATCGGCGGCGGCATCGCCCCGGGCTAGCGCCTAACTGAGCCCTTCTTCCTCGTCCAGGCTTTCGGGGTACCGGGCTTCTGCTCGCGCACGTTTACTTGGCCCGTAGAGATGGCGAGCCCACCAGGACTCGGGTCGGGCCAGCCTGAACGCCGCGAGCCACCAGACCAAGCCCACCGTGCTGAAGCCCGCGTCGAACAGAGGCCACTGACCCTTGACTGCCGTGACCGTTGCCGGTCCGATGATCAGCACGACCCAGAGGCCGATTCCGTAGGCAATCGCGACCCCAGTCGATACCGCGAGCAGCTCCACAGGAGGATCTACTTGCTACGCGGCCATCTCGATCAGCTCGATGCGGTAGCCGTCGGGGTCGCGGACGAAGCAGATTCGGGGGCCCTCGGTGCGGCCGCCGGGACGGTAGGGGGGCTTTTCGGGGTCGATGCCCTCGGCGGCGAGGCGCTCGAGGGTGCCGTCGAGGTCGTCGACACCGACGGCGATGTGGTTGTAGCCGGTGCCGTGCTCGTATTCGTCGACGCCGTGGTTGTAGGTCAGCTCCAGCCGCGGTTCGTCGCCGGGCAGGGCCATGAAGACGTTGATCGCCTCGTCGCCGATCGGCATCCGCGCCGCCTCGGCGAAGCCGAGCTTCTCGTAGAAGGCGACGGAGCGGTCGATGTCGCCGATTCGGTAGCAGGTGTGGAGGTAGGTAGCCATGGGCGCGAGCCTAGCGGGCGCGACGCCTGGGCTCCCCCGGACCCCTTGCGCGGCTGGCCTCGGATCTTTACTTTGCAGGGACTCTCATACGTTTGTCCATGCCCCAACGATCAGAAAGGCATCTCTTGAGAAAGGTCTCTCGTCCCACTCGCTTCAGGGCGCTCGCCGTGGCCGTTTCCGCGTCCGCGGTCCTGTTTGCGCTTGTCGGTACGTCCCTCGCGGGAGCCGAGACGGCGAGCAGCAGCGCCACGACCCAGGTGATCTCGATCGAGCTGCTGAAAGGCAAGCTGAAGTTCGTCGGCCCGAGCACCGTGGCCCAGGGCGATCAACTCGAAATCGTCAACGACACGAACCCGAAACAGGTCGGCCCGCACACGTTCTCGCTGGTCACCAAGGGCTCGCTGCCGAAGACCGGGCCGCAGCGCCAGAAGTGCTTCTCGCCGAAACACATCTGCCTCTCGATCGCCGAATGGCACGGGTTCAACCCGAAAACGGAAAAAATCACGAAGAACCCGGCAAAAGCCGGCCCAGCCGGGTGGAGCACGATGGGCAGCATCAGCAAGAAGGGCGATTCCTGGTTCACCGAAACGAAGGGCGAGACCATCGTCCAGGAAGTGACCGCGGAACCCTCGACGCTCTACTACATCTGCGCCGTGCACCCGTGGATGCAGGGCCAGGTGACCGTTACCCCGCCGCCCGCAGCGCCGCTCCCGGGCTAGCGACACGGACCCGCAGCACTCAAGTCAGCCCCGCCTCGGGCGCCGAGCTTTTCTCGGCGCCCTCGGCGGCGGCGCCCTCGCCACCCTGCTGCCGCTGCGGCAGCAGGGTGGGGGGCTGCTGCCCGTTGGCAAGGAGGTGCCGCAGGCGCTGGCCGCGGTCCCCTTCCAGGCGCGGCTGCCGATCCCCCGTGAGCTCACCGACGCGCACCTCGAGATCCCGATCCGCGAGGCGGAGGTGCAGATCCTGCCCGGCCGCCCGACCCGAATGTGGACTTACGGCGGCACCTTCCCGGGGCCGACGGTGCGGCGCTGGGCGGGGCGGCGGACCAAGGTCAGCTTCGAGCACCAGCTGCCGGCCGGTGCCGGCGAGCTCAGCGTCCACCTGCACGGCGGCCACAACCGCAGCCGCTTCGACGGCCAGCCGGGGGGCCTGACCAAGTCCCACCCGGTCTCATACTTCTGCCGCATCCCCAAGGGCCTGAGCCCGCGCCAGTCCGGAAACGACCTGCTGATCCGGCCCGGAGAGAGGAAGACCTACGTCTACGACCTCGTCGAGGACGGGCGCCCCGAACGCGCCGCCTTCCAGTGGTACCACGACCACCGCCTCGACCAGACCGCTCCGCACATCTGGCGCGGCCTGGCCGGGATGTGGATCGTCGACGACGGGCTCGACGCCTCGCTGCCGCTGCCGAGCGGCGAGCGCGACATCCCGCTGATGTTCGCCGAGCGCAGCTTCGACCGCGACAACCAGCTGGTCGACCCCTTCAACGGGCAGCGCCCGCCGGCCGACGGGATCCTCGCCGAAACCGTGCTCGTCAACGGCGCCTACATGCCCCACCACCAGGTCAGCCCGCGCCGCCACCGGCTCCGCTTCCTCAACGTCTCCTCCTTCCGCAGCTACGCGCTGCACCTCTCCAACGGCGCCCCGCTGGTCCAGATCGCAACCGAGAGCGGCCTGATGCCGGCGCCGGTGCGCCGCGGCGAGATCCTGCTCGGCCCCGGCGAGCGGGCCGAGGCGATCGTCGACTTCGCCGGCGCCGCCGGCGAGACGGTCGAGCTCCGCAGCCGCGGCCACCACTGGGGCCGCAACTCCAACGGGTCGCGCTCCTACTCCGGAGCGCTGATGCAGTTCCGGGTCGGGTCGCAGCGGCTGCCGGACCGGACCCGGGTGCCGCGGCGGCTGCGCCCCCTGCCGGGCTGGACGAAGCAGGCGAAGCGCGAGCCGGATCGCAGCTGGGAGATCACGATCGGCGGCCTATTCAAGACGACCTGGCTGATCAACGGCCACACCTTCAACCCGGCCCGGGCCGAGGCCTTCCCGCGGCTCGACACGGTCGAGACCTGGGAGATCGTCAACCGCACCGCGGTCGCTCACACGATCCACCTCCACCACACCGACTGGTACCTGCTGGCCCGCAACGGCAAGCGGCCGCCGCCCTGGGAAGACTGCCTAAAGGAGACTTTCTTCGTCCATCCCGGCGAACGGCTGCTCGTCGCCGGCCACTTCTGCGACCACGCCGGCAAGTTCGTGATCCACTGCCACATGCTTGATCACGAGGACCACGGCCTGATGAGCCAGTTCGAGGTCATGCGGGACTAAAGCCTTGCTCCTGCCGGCCGATGCGGTACCCGGTGGAGGCGCAGGCACGAAAGCTGGAGGCAATCAGAGCCCCGGGCCATTCGGAGGCTCGCGCGGTCGGGGCGCTGCTCGTCGCCGGCGCCGGCCTCGTTGGTCTCTCGCTGGCGCTGCCGCACCCCAGCGGCGGCGACACCGGCGCGCTGATCGCGATCGCTGTCGGGATGCTGGTCGTCGGCGGGCTCTGCTTCGGCCTCGCCCGGCTGCTGCCGATTTGGGTTGTCCACCTGGTTCTCGCCGCCGCGGCGGTGGCGACCGGGTGCCTGATCTATGCCAGCGGCGTCGCCGTCGGCCAGTACGGCTCGGTCTTCGTCTGGGGGACGCTGATCGCGGCGTACTTCTTCACGCCCCGTGTCGCCGCCGCCCACCTCGCCTGGCTGCTCGCCGTCTACGCGGTGACCCTGACCCAGGTCGAAAGCACCGCCGGCTACTCGGCCGTGACCCGGTGGCTGTTCACGGCGATCTCGCTCTCCGTGGTGATGGCCCTGACCAGCGCCATCGTCGCCCGCCGCGCCCGCGCCGACCTGCGCGCCCGCCGCTTCTTCGACCTCTCCAACGACATGCTCTCGACGATGAACACGGAGGGGCTCTGCATCGAGGTCAACAGCGCCTGGGAGCGCGTGCTCGGCTACACCGACGAGGACCTGCGAGGCAGGCCGCTGCTCGCCCTCACCCACCCGGAAGACCGCGAGCGTGCCACCGCCGAGGCGGTCGCTCTGTTCAAGGGGGCGCCCTCGGTGAGTCTCGAAACCCGAGTCCAGGCCAAGGACGGCAGCTGGCACTGGCTGCGCTCGAGCTCGACCCTGGCTGCCGACGAGGGCCTGGTCTACGCCCGCTCGACCGACGTCACCGAGTTGAAAGAGGTCGAGGATGAACGCGAAGAGCTGCTGGCCGAGGTCCAGGGGCTCGCCCACTCGGACGCCCTTACCGGATTGCCGAACCGCCGCGCTCTCGACGCCCAGCTGCCGCGGGAGATGGCCCGCTCGCTGCGCCAGGAGCTGCCCCTCTGCCTGGCGATCCTCGACATCGACCACTTCAAGGCCTTCAACGACAGCCACGGCCACCTCGCCGGCGACGCCGCCTTGCGCGAGTGTGCGATCGCCTGGGACTCCGAGCTGCGCGGCGAAGACACGATCGTCCGCTTCGGCGGCGAGGAGTTCCTCGTCGTCCTCCCTGACTGCACGCCCGAGCAAGGGGTGGAGGCGGTCGAACGTCTGCGCGCGGCGATGCCCGGTGAGCACAGCTGCTCCGCCGGGCTTGCTCTCTGGGACGGGCGCGAGCTCGCCGAGGACCTGATCGGCCGCGCCGACAGCGCCCTCTACCGGGCTAAGGCCGCCGGCCGCGACCGGCTGGTCGAGGCCCCGTCAATCGAGTAATGATGCGCCGATGGCGCATGACCGCATCGTCCGCTTCCGCACCGCCAGGCGCGACCCGGCGCTGACCGTCGTCGAGGGCTTTCACGCCCTCAAGCACGCGCTCCGCTTTGGCGCCGAGCCAGTCGAGGTGGTGGCGCTCGACCCGCCCGCGCTGGAGCAGATGGCGGCGGAGCTCGCCCCGGACCTGGCCGGCCGCTTCGACGGCATGGCCGAGACCGTCGACGCCGAGGAGCTCGGGCAGATGCTGCCGCTGGTCCCGCACACCGGCGTCGTCGCGATCGTCCGCCGCCCGCCGGTCGATCTCGCCGCGACCCTGGCCGACCCGCGGCCGGCCCCGGTCGTGCTGCTCGAGGACCCCCGCAACATGGGCAACATCGGCGCCTGCATCCGCGTCGCCGCCGCGGCCGATGCCGCCGCCGTCCTCACCACTGGCGGCAACGACCCCTGGTTCCCCGACGCCGTGCGCGGCGCTGCGGGGCTGCACTTCGCGCTGCCGGTCACGGCGGTCGAGGACCTGCCGGAGAGCGACCGGCCGCTGCTGGCGATCGATCCCGAGGGGGAGGTTCTGCGCCCGGGAGATCTGCCGCCGCGCGCCGTGCTCGCCTTCGGCACCGAGCGCCACGGGCTCAGCGGCGGATTGCTCGAGCGAGCCGACGGGAGGGTGGCGATTCCGATGCGCGAGGGGGTCTCCAGCCTCAACCTCGCGACCTCGGTTGCAGTGACGCTATTTGCGATGCGCCTAGGCACGGGATAGCGTCTGCGCAAAGCCCCTTTAGGAAAGGACGCAACCTTGGCCCTGCCTTTTGCAGACATCACCTTCGGCGAACTGCTTCTGATCACGCTGGAGATCTTCTTCTTCGTGATCTGGATCTGGATCTTGATCACGATCCTCACCGACCTCTTCCGCGATCACGAGATATCGGGCTGGTCGAAGGCCGCCTGGGTTCTGTTCCTGGTCTTCATCCCATTCCTGACCGCGCTGATCTACCTGATCGCCCGCGGCTCCGGGATGCGCGACCGCACGATCAAAGCCCAAGCTGACGCGAAGAAGCATTTCGACGATTACGTGCGTGAGCAGGCCCACACCAGCCCCGCGGATGAACTGCACAAGCTGAACGAGCTGAAGGAAAAGGGCGCCCTCAGCGCCGAGGAGTTCGACCAGGCGAAGGCCAAGCTGCTCGCCTGAGGTCCGGTTCTGCGAAGGGGTCGGGGTGGGTGCCCCGACTCCTTCAAAGTCCGCAATTTGCAAGCGAAGTTGCAAGTTATTAGCAACCGCTAACACTCTTCAGGTCACTCCGCTAGCCTGCGCCGCCCGTCGTCCTTCCTTTGCGAAGGCGACGCGATCCGATGCGGGCACACCTCTCCGACACCACCAAGAGCGCCGGCAAGCGCGCCTGGCTGCTGCTTGCGGCGCTGCTCCTGGCCGCCGCCTGCGCGCTGGCGACGAGCGTCTCCAGCGCCCCGGCCGAGACCCCGCAGGAAGAACTCGAGGCGACCCAGAGCAAGCTCGACGACGTCCGCGCCGACTCCAGCGCGCTGGCCGACACGATCGCTGAACAGAACGCCGCGATCGACTCGATGATCGGCGAAGTCTCGGCCCTGCGCCAGAAGCAGGCTGCGGTTGAGGCGGAACTCGCTGACAAGCAGGCCGAACTTGACGCCGCCACCAAGGCGCTGGAGAAGGAACGCGAGCACCTGGAAGCGGTGCGCGAGCAGCTCGGTCGCGCCCTCTCGCTGCTGCGCGAGCGCCTGGTCGCGATCTATGAGACCGGCACGCCGGACGCGATCAACGCGATCCTCGAATCCGAGGACTGGTCGGAGATGGCCGCTCAGACCGAATACCTGAACCGGATCCAGAGCTATGACGACTCGGTCGTCGACCGGGTAAAGAGTCTGCGCGACGAGGTCAAGGGCGCCGTCGCCCGCCTCGCCGATAGCCGCGAGAAGGCCGAAGAGGCGCGCGACGCGGTCGCCCGGATGGAGCGCGAAGTCGCCGCCGCGCGGGCGGAAGCCGAGGAGCGCTTCGCCGAGCTGAAGTCGGCCCAGGCCGAGCGCCGCCAGGCGATGGAAGAGCTCGAATCTCGCGAAGAAGCGCTGAGCAGCAACCTCGCCTCGATCTCCAACCAGATCGCCTCCGAAGGGGGCCCGGCGCCGACCGGCGAAGTCCCGGCGCCGCTGACCCCCGGTGAGCGCGCCCACCTGATCACCGAAAGCGAAGCCAGCGCCCCGGCGGCAGCTCCCGAGGCGGTCAAGGCCGCGATCTCCGCCGCCAACTCGATCGCCTACACCCCCTACGTCTGGGGCGGCGGCCACGGCTCCTTCGAATCCTCCGGCTACGACTGCTCAGGCGCGGTCAGCTTCGCCCTGCACGGCGGCGGCTTCCTCGAAAGCCCGCTCGACTCGACCGGCCTGGAGACCTGGGGCGAACCCGGTCCCGGCAAGTGGATCACGGTCTACGCCAACGCCGAACACGCCTGGATGGTGATCGCCGGCATCGCCTTCGACACCAGCGGTGGCGCCGGCCCGCGCTGGCACGATCCCTGGGTCAGCTCGCCCGAAGGCTTCATCGTCCGCCACCCGTCGGGCTACTAAGACTCCAGTGCGCGGTTCCTTTTTCGCCTCCCAGGTGCATAAGGAACCACGAAATTAGAGGTACCGGCGGGTGCTTCCTCAGGTAGCTTTGCGCGATGGCGAATCTGGAGGAGATGCTCGAGATCGAGCGGTTCGAGCCGCCGGCTGAGTTCCGGGAGCGCGCCCGCTGGTCCGACCCCAAGATCTACGAGGAAGCCGCGGCTGACCCCGAGGCTTGGTGGACCGCGCAGGCCAAGGAGCTGCTCGACTGGGACGTCGAGCCGAGCGTGGGCCTCGACGAGTCCAACCCACCCTTCTACAAGTGGTTCGAGGACGGGCGGCTAAACGCCTCCGCCCAGTGCCTCGACCGCCACGTAGCCGCCGGCCGCGGCGAGCGCGTCGCCTACCACTGGCGCGGTGAGGAGGGGGAGGAGCGCGACGTCACCTACGCCGAGCTGCACCGCGACGTCCAGCGCTTCGCCAACGCGCTCAAGGACCTCGGCGTCGAGAAGGGCGACATCGTCGGGATCTACCTGCCGATGATCCCCGAGGTCGTCGTCGCGATGCTCGCCTGCGCCCGCATCGGCGCTCCCCACAACGTCGTCTTCGGCGGCTTCTCGGCCGAGTCGGTGCGGGAGCGGATGGAGTTCTCAGAGGCGAAGGCGCTGATCACCGTCGACGGCGCCCGCCGCAAGGGCAAGACGGCGCCGATCAAGCCCGCGGTCGACGAGCAGATGGGCGACCTGGCGACCCTGGAGAAGATTGTCGTCGTCCGCCACACCGGGATCGAGTGCCCGATGCGCGAGGGCCGCGACGTCTTCTACGACGAGGTTATGGCGGCCGCTGACCCAGAGTGCCCGGCGGAGCCGATGGAGGCCGAGCACCCGCTCTACATTCTCTACACCTCGGGCTCGACCGCGAAGCCGAAGGGGATTCTCCACACCACCGGCGGCTACATGGCCGGGGTCACCGCCACCCACCGCTACGTCTTCGACCTCGACCCCGAGAACGACGTCTACTGGTGCGCGGCCGACGTCGGCTGGGTCACCGGCCACTCCTACATCGTCTACGGCCCGCTCTCCAACGGCGCCACCAGCGTGATGTGGGAGGGGGCGCCGGACTACCCGCACCAGGGGATCTGGTGGGAGCTGGTCGAGCGCTATAAGGCGACGATCCTCTACGCCGCACCGACCGCGATCCGCACCTTCATCAAGTGGGGGTCGGAGATCCCGGAGAAGTTCGATCTCTCCTCGCTGCGCCTGCTGGGCTCGGTCGGCGAGCCGATCAACCCGAAGGCCTGGCTCTGGTACCACCAGGTGATCGGCGGGGAGCGCTGCCCGATCGTCGATACCTGGTGGCAGACGGAGACCGGCGCGATCATGATCACGCCGCTGCCGGGGATCACCGCGACCAAGCCCGGCTCGGCGACGACGCCGTTCCCCGGGGTGGTCGCCGATGTGGTCGACGAGCGCACGGGCGAGACGATCTCGGAGGGGCAGGGCCTGCTGATGCTCGAACGCCCGTGGCCCTCGATGCTGCGCGGCCTCTACAAGGAGGACGAGCGCTTCGTCGAGACCTACTTCTCCCGCTTCGGCCGCGACCGCTACCTGGTCGGCGACGCCGCCCGCCGCGACGCCGACGGCTACTTCTGGGTGATCGGCCGGATCGACGACGTCGTCAACGTCTCCGGCCATCGTCTCTCCACGGCCGAGGTCGAGTCGGCGATCGTCGCCCACCCCGAAGTCGCCGAGGCTGCCGTGATCGGCCAGCACGACGAGGACACCGGCCAGGCGATCTGCGCCTTTGTCACCTGCCGCGAAGGCGCCGAGCACGGCGACGAGCTGCAGGAGAGCATCCGCGCCGAAGTCGCCAAGCACATCGGCAAATTCGCCCGCCCGAAGCGGATCGTCTGGGCCGATGACCTGCCGAAGACCCGCTCCGGCAAGATCATGCGCCGCCTTTTGCGCGACATCGCCGAGGGGCGCGCCCTGGGTGACGTCACCACCCTGCGTGACCCCGGCGTGATGAAGGAGCTGGAGGGGAAGATCGCCGAGGAGCAGGCCGGCGAGGACTAGGTTGGCCCGCGGCCGCGCTCTTCCGCCAGCCGCTCGACCGCGATCTGCAGGGCCTGAAGCTGTTCTTGGAGGCTGCGCAGTTCCCGCATCGCCATCGCCTCGGCCGAGATCTGCTCCTCCTCCAGCTCCTGCTCGAATTCGGCGATTTCCGGGGCGAGGAAGCGCTGGGCGAAGGAGCCGGTGAGCAGGGCGACGAAGCCGATGCCGATCAGCAGCACCGTGGCGGAGGTGATCTCGCCGCCGGTGGTGGCCGGCTGAATGCTCGAGCCGAGCGTGGTCATCGTCGTGATCGCCCAGTAGAGGCCCTCCCAGAAGTTGAGGTCCTGGCCGTGCTCGAAGGAGTCGAAGATGGCGCCGCCGCTGACGGCGGTGAGCACGACCAGGAGTGCCGCGTAGCGCAGGCCCTCCAGCGAGAAGACCTCGCGCGAGAGCTGGGCTAGCCGCAACAACCGCAGGAGACGCAGGAGGCGCAGCGCCCGCAGGCCCTGAAGGCCGGGGGGTAGGACCGGCGGGGTGAGGACGACGATCACCAGGTCGAGCGGGTTGTGGCGGATCCAGGCGCGGCGGTCGGGGACGACGGCAAGCATCACCACCAGCTCGAGAAGGAAGGCGGTCCAGGTGATCCAGTTGAGGATGATCGCGACGGCCTCGAGCGTGCCGCCCGGGTGCGACTCGGTGATCGCCACCGTCGGCAGGGTCAGCGCCGCGGCGAACAGCATCGGCGTGTTCAGCCGTTCGGCGACACGCGTGCTGCGCGCGTCCATCCCCGGCCGGTACTGGACCGGGCTCGCTGCGGACTCAGAGCTCACCGCGACCCTTTCGACGCCGCTTTCGTCTGACCTTGCGGCGCCGGCTGCGGCTCAGCCCTGGCGGGCGGCCTTGACCAGGCCGGGTCCCGGCCGCACCACTTGGAACGGCCGGAAGCTGCTCTTCGCGACCGAGACCGTGATCGGGCCGACGCTGGGATCGCCGCTGGGCAGGATCTCGAAGCTGCCGGTAATCCCGTTCTGGACCTTGGTCTGGCGCACGGCTTTGATCACGCCAGTGCGCTCCCCGCTGGCGGCGATCGCTCCCAGCAGCACGCTCGCTGCCTGGCCGGCATACGGCGCGTACAGTTCGACTGGCCCGCCGATCTCCTTCTGCAATTCGGAGACGAGCTTCTTCCCGGGGCCCTTCAGGTCCTCCGGGACCAGCCCGGGCACGCTGGCGAACATGCCCCGCGAGGCGGAGCCGGCGAGGTCGATCGTCGACTGCTGGGCGAAGCCGTCGGGCGCCAGCAGCTTGACGCCGCTGTTGGGACCGAGGACGGCGACCTTGTCCTTGATCAGGCGGGCGCCGTTGGACTCGGTCAGGCCGGCGAGCAGCACTGCGTCTGGGGACCGTTCCCGCGCGGTCATCATCAGCCCCCGGTAGCTGGACGCGTTGGGGTTCCAGGAGCGGAAGCCGAGGATCTGGATGCCGACCTTGCGGGCGGCGCCGCGGAAGGTCTTCGCCTGGCCGAGGCTGGTCGGGTCGCCGCCGGCGTAGAGCACGAAGGCCCGCTTGATCCCGTGGCTCTTGGCGAAGCTGGCCAGGCCGGCCCCCTGGTAGGCGTCGTTGGGGACCACCCGTGCGTAGTTGTGCAGCGTCGGGTAGAGGCTTTCCGGCTCGTTGCGGCTGCAGCTGGGGCTGGGCTGGGTGAGGCAGATCAGCGTGTTCCCGGGCGAGACCATCGCCAGCCCGCCGCCTGGCGCATTTCCGAGGATCGGGATCATCACCTCGGCGCAGCCGGAGTTGTAGGTGCCGACGACGCCGAGCACGGCGGGATTGCCGGCGTAGGCCTTGGCGTTGGACTTGCACTGGGCCTTGCTCCAGAGGCCGGTGTCGGCCTCGGAGTCGTCGCAGGCCTGGAAGGCGACGTTGCGGCCGCCGGCCCGCCACCCGGCGCCTTCGAGCACGAGCCGGACCGCGTCGTTCATCTGCTGCGAGCGTTGGCGCGAGTCCCCCTGCAGCGGCAGGTCGGAGACGATCAGCGCCTGCGGTACCCCGGAGCCGCCGTACTGGAGCGGCCCGCAGGCCGGCGAGTCGACGGCCGTGATGCTCGGCGTTGGCACGATCGGCGTCGCCGCCGTGCCACGGCCGGCGAAGCCGAAGATCGCGAGGCCGGCCAGCAGCAGGCCGGCGAGGCTTAGTACCGGGTGGCGACGGTAAGCGGCGACAAAACGACCCTAACCGCTGACCCGGCGATCTGCGCGATTCTCGCGCCAGAAAATTTCAAGAATTGGCACAAATGGCGTGCCACTCGTGCGTCTTTTCCTGCGAGCCTCTCCCCTCGATGAGCGCGAGTGCAGCCACCATGTCCGACGTAGGGCGCTACCCTACGTGCATGCCGATGAAGAAGACCAGCCTCTACCTCGACGAAGCGGTAGACCGGGAACTTGCCGTGCGTGCGGCCGAGCAGGGCGTCACCAAGGCGGAGCTGATCCGCTCGGCGCTCGGTGCCGCAGCCGCCGCACCCGGTCGTGCCCGCCCGCAGGCGGTCGCTCTCGTCGACGACGGCAGGCCTGGCATCGCCCGCGATCTCGACGCCTATCTCGACGAGACCGGCTTCGGCGATTGGCGGTAGTCCTCGATACCTCAATCGTCGTCGCCCTCGCGATTGTCGGCGAGCCGGACCACGATGCCGTGCGCGAGTGGATTCTCAGCGAGCCGGCCGAGCTGGTCACCACGCCATTGGTGCTCGCTGAGGTCGACCATGTTCTGCAGCGGCGCGCTGGCAGCGCCGTCGCGGAAGCCGTGCTCGCCGATTTCCGCAACGGCGCCTACCGGGTCGAGTGGTGGCCTCGGGCGCTCGCGGACTCGCTGAACGTGCTGCGGGCCGAGCGCCGGCTCGGGATCGGCATCGCCGACGCCTCCCTGGTCGCTCTCGCGGCGCACCTCCGGACCAGCCGCATCGCCACCCTCGATCAGCGGCACTTCCGGCAGCTGGGCTTCGCCGGTGAGACCTTCACCCTGCTCCCGGCCGACCTCTGAGCCGGGCTCAGCCCTCGGACTCGACCGCGACCTCGCCGCTGAGCTCGACGTGGGCGCGGCTGTCGGCGTTGCGGATCAGGAACAAGGTGGCGAGCAGGCCGAGGACGGCGAAGCCGGCGCCGGCGAGGAAGGCGTCCTGGAAGCCTTCGGTGAGGACGGCGGGGTCGTGGCTCGAGCCGGTGACCGAGATCGAGATCGCCGCCAGGATCGCCAGGCCGAGCGCGCCGCCGACCTGCTGGGAGGTGTTGATCAGGCCGCTGGCCAGGCCCTGCTCGTGGTCGGGCACGCCGGAGACGGCGGCGATCGTTACCGGCACGAAGGAGAAGCCGAGGCCGACCGCAGCCAGCAGCGAGGGGCCGAGGACGTCGGAGAGGAAGGTGCCGTCGACGGAGATCTGGGAGAACCAGACGAGGCCGGCGGCGATCAGCACCATGCCGGAGGCGAGGATCGGCTTGAACCCGACTTTGGTCACCAGCTGCGAGGCGATCCCGGCCGAGAGGATGATCGAGACCGCCAGCGGCAGGTAGGAGAGACCGGCCTTGATCGGGGTGTAGCCGAGCACCTGCTGCATATAGAGCGAGATGAAGAAGAACATCGAGAAGAGCGAGGCGCCGATCAGGATCCCGGCCACGTTGGCGCCGGTGATCGTGCGGATGCGGAAGATCGAGAAGGGGACGAGCGGGGCCCGCGAGCGGCGCTCGACGACCACGAAGGCGATCAGCAGCAGCGCCGAGAGGGCGAGCAGGCCGATCGTCTGAGTCGATCCCCAGCCGGCCGAGTTGGCGTCGACCAGGGCGTAGACGAGGAGCGAGAGGCCGGCGGTGATCGTCACCGCGCCGGCTGCGTCGAAGGTCCGCACGCCGCTCTCGTCGCGGCTTTCGGCGATCAGGCTGGGGGCGATCGCCGCGGCGGCGATGCCGATCGGGACGTTGACCCAGAGCACCCACTCCCATCCCAGGGTTTCGGTGAGGACGCCGCCGAGGAGGACGCCAGCGGCACCGCCGGAGCCGGCGACCGCACCCCAGACGCCGAGGGCTTTGTTGCGCTCGGCCCCGTCGCGGAAGGTGGTGGCGACGATCGAGAGCGCGGCGGGAGAGAGGATCGCGGCGCCGAGTCCCTGCACGGCGCGGGCGGCGATCAGCTGACCCGAGCTGGTGGCGAGCCCGCCGGCCAGGGAGGCGATCGCGAAGAGGATCAGGCCGCCCATGAAGACGCGGCGGCGGCCCAGCAAGTCGGCCATGCGGCCGCCGAGCAGGAGGAAGCCGCCGAAGGTCAGCACGTAGGCGTTGACGACCCAGGGCAGGTTGCTCTCGGTGAAGTCGAGCGCTTCGCCGATCGTCGGCAGGGCGACGTTGACGATCGAAGCGTCCAGGACCACCACGAACTGCGCCACACAGAGCAGTACGAGGGCGATCCAGCGCTTGTCGCGAGCTTCGCTTGGGTCAGTCATCCAGACACCTCCAGAGTTCGGTCGCTGAGGATTTCACATCGGACTCCTCGGCTAGACGAACGGGAGGCCCCGGAATGGACCGACGGACAAGCTAGGCCTGCTGCAGGGTGGCGGGGCGCCGCCGGCGCCCCAGGGCACGCCTTGCGCTGAGCGTCGCGACCCGCGGCACCAGCTGCGCCATCGTCCGGCCCGCGTGGGCCTGACGGGTGCCGATCCGCTCGAACAGGGCGGCCGCCCTCGGGTCGGTGGCGGCCGCGGCGAACATCGCCCGTTCGAAGCGGCTGAGCGGGCGTCCGGTTGCGTAGTCCTGGATCAGGAAGGAGTGCAGGCGAAGGCGGCTGGCGCGCAGCCGCCGGTAGCGGCGCAGCCCCCGCTCGAGAGGCTCCTCGCCGCGCAGGGCGGGGGCGACGCTGTCGGCGAGCCATTCGCCGGACTCCATCGCCCAGCCGCAGCCGACGCCGAACAGCGGGTCGACCGCCAGCGCCGCGTCGCCGACTAGGGCGAGGCCGGGGGCGACCGGCTTGCGTTCGCGGTTAGTCATGTCGATCCGGCCGACCACCGGGCTGGCCAGGCGCCCGGCCCGGATCGGCGGCGCCTCGGGCAGGCCGGCGAGGAAGGAGACGAGTGCCTCCTCCGGGTCTGCCTTGAACTCCGGCAGCCGGTCCTTGGTCACCATCGCCGCGTAGAAGGTGAGGTCGGAGTCGGTCGGGAAGGCCGCGGCCCACTGCGGGTCGAGCATCCAAATCGACGCCTCAGGAGCACCTACCGGCGCCGCGCCTTCGAAGTAGGCGCCGTAGGCGACGCGGCCATGGGGGCGGGTCTTCAGCGGCAGGCCGGAGAGCTCGCCGATGCGCGAGTCGCGCCCGTCGGCGCCAACCGTCAGCTTCGCCCGCAGCTCGGTCTCGGTGCCGTCGCGGTCGCGCACGGCGACCCCGGCGACGGCGGCGCCGTCCTTCAGCAGCCGCTCCGCCGAGAGCCCCAGCATCAGGTCGACGCCCGGGGTCGAGGCGGCGGCTTCGCGCGCCATCGGGTCGAGGACCTCACGGCGCAGGTTGAGCGAGCGCAGGCCACCCCTGGCCGGCGCCTCGATCCAGCCCCAGGCGGTCCAGGCGCGCAGCTGGGCATAGGAGGCGCCGGCGGAGAGCGCCTCATCCATCAGTCCCAGCCGTTCCACGGTCGGCACCGCCGAGGCCTGGATGAAGTGCGAGCAGACGCGCTTGAAGGCGGCGGGGTCGGGCTGGCGCTCGATCAGGGCGACGCGGGCGCCGGCGCGGCCGAGCAGGATCGCGGTGGAGCAGCCGGCGAGGCTGGCGCCGACGACGACTGCGTCGTAGTCCGGGGCTTGGGAGAAGATGCCGGGGCTGTGATCGGTGGGTGCCATCGGGACCTCCGTTTGTCGTTCACAGTTCGTTCCGTACTATACGTCTCGAATGATGAAAAGCAAGTCAATCCGGCTCACGCCCAACTCCTACGCCGTTCTCGCTCTGCTCGACCAGCTCGGCGAAGGGACCTCCTACGAGCTCAAACAGGCAATCGAGGTCTCGATTCAGAACTTCTGGCCGGTGCCCCACACCACCGCCTACGAGGAGCCGGCCCGGCTTGCCTCCGGCGGCTACCTGACCGCGCGCCAGGAGGAGGGGGGGCGCCGCCGCCGCGTCTACTCGCTCACCGATTCCGGCCGCGAGGCGCTCGCCGCCTGGGCTGCGGAGCCGACCGCATCGCCGCCGCAGCTGCGCGAGGAAGCGGTTCTGAAGGTTTTCGCCGGCGGCGCCTCGGGGCCGCTGCTGAAGAGCCGGGTCGCCTGGCACCTGGGCAAGATCGAGGAGCTCGAGGGCCTGCTGCGCGGCGTCCGCGATGCCGAGGGCTGGGAGCGCTCCGAGCGCACCCTGCGGGTCGGGATCGTCTACCACCGCAAGATGCTGGAGATGATCGAAGAGGTGGCGCCGCCGGAGGATTGAGCTCAGAAAATTAGTTTGCTAAACTAATTATCAGAGCTAATCATTTCTCCCAAGACCGCAGATACCTCCCTCACCGACTCCGCCGCGAAGCTGCGGATGGCGATCGTTCGTACTGCCCGGCGGCTGCGACAGGAGGCGGGGTCGGAGATCGGGGGGCTGACCCCAACTGCGACCGCCGCGCTGGCGACGATCGAGCGCCACGGCCCGCTCACCCCGAGTGAGCTGGCGAGCTTGGAGCGGGTGAAGCGGCCGACCGTGACCCGCACGCTCGGCTGCCTGGAGCGCGAGGGCCTGGTTGTGCGCACGCCCGACCCGGCCGACGGCCGCAGCTTCCTGGTCGCGATCAACGGCGCCGGCCGCGAGCGGCTGAGGCGCCTGCGCGGCCGCAAGAACGCCTACCTGGCGCGGCGCATGCGCGACCTGCCCGCCTCCGACGTGGAGACGCTGGAGCGGGCGGCCGAGATTCTCGAGCGGATGCGGGAGGATGAGCGCGGGTGAGGTACCACCTGCGCCGATCCTTCAACTCGCTCGAGGTACCGAACTTCAGGCGCTACTTCGCCGGCCAGCTGATCTCGCTGTCGGGGACCTGGATGCAGACGGTGGCGGCGGTCTGGCTGGTCCTCAGCCTCACCGGCTCCGGCGTCGCCGTCGGGCTCACCACTGCCCTGCAGTTCCTGCCGATGCTGCTGTTCGGCGCCTGGGGCGGGCTGCTCGCCGACCGCTTCCCGAAGCGGCAGCTGCTGATGGTCACCCAGGCGCTGATGGCGATTCCCGCCCTCTTCCTCTTCGTGGTCACCGCGACCGGTGTCGTCGCTCCCTGGATGGTCTACCTCACGGTCTTCGGCTTCGGCCTCGTCAACTCGGTCGACAACCCGACCCGCCAGAGCTTCGTGATCGAGATGGTCGGCCCCGACCGGGTCGTCAACGCGGTCAGCCTCAACAGCGTGATCATCCAGGCGGCGCGGATCGTCGGGCCCGCGCTCGCCGGGCTCCTGATCGCCGGCTTCGGCGTCGTCCCCTGCTTCGGCCTCAACGCCCTCAGCTTCGCGGCGATGATTGGCGCGCTCTGGACGATGGACCCGCGGCGGCTGCACGCAGCGCCGGTCGCCCCGCGGGAGCCCGGCGCGATCCGCGCCGGCCTGCGCTACGTCGCCCGCACGCCAGAGCTGGCAGTGCCGCTGGCGCTGATGGCGCTGATCAGCACCCTCGGCTTCAACTTCCAGGTGGTCTTGCCGCTGCTGGCCCGCTTCAGCTTCGAGGGAGGCGCCTCCGCCTACGCGGTGCTGGTCTCGGCGATGGGGGTGGGCTCGATCGCCGGCGCTCTCGTGATCGGCGCCCGCGGGCGCACCGGCCCGCGGCTGATTGCCGCCTCCGCCCTCGCCTTCGGCCTCACCGCGCTGCTCTCCGCGGCGATGCCCGGCCTCGCCTTCGAGGTTCCCGCCCTGGCCCTGCTCGGCGCCGCCGCGGTGATCTTCGCGGCGACGATCAACTCGACGCTGCAGCTGGCGGTCTCGCCGGAGATGCGCGGCCGGGTGATGGCGCTCTACTCGGTCGTCTTCCTTGGCTCCACCCCGATCGGCGCCCCGCTGGCCGGCTGGCTCGCCCAGTCCTACGACCCCCGCATCGCCCTCCTACTCGCCGCGATCTCGGGTCTCTCCGCCGCCTGGGCCGCCCACGTCTGCTTCGCCCGCTTGCGCGTCCGCAAAGAAGCGGCGACGGGCGACCACGTTGTGGTGTAGCGCCGGCCGTGGATCGAGGGTGCCGGTGGGGTCGTTCGGCACTCAGCACGAAGCCGAGCCACTCCCACCGGGGAGTCAGCCGGCGGGGATCCACTCGGCGAAGTTGCGCCGAGCGACCCCCACCGGCACCCTCCATGCTCAGCCGGTGTACCCCGCCGATTCGAGGTACGACGCAGCCGCTGCTTTCGGCGTTTCCTTTTCCAATTCGACCCGGGCGTCGAGCTCCTGCATCACTTCCAGGGTCAGCCCTTCCTGCACCTGGAGGATCGTCTCTTCGTAATCCGGCCCCGCTTTTTCAGCGGTCGCCTTCTCGGTCACGAAGATGATGTTCCCGGCCGGGAACACTTCCTTGTCGTCTTCGAGGATCACGAACTTGTCACTCTCGGCCGAGAGCTGCGGGTCGGTGGTGAAGAGGATCGAGAGGTCAGCCTGACCCTTTTCCAGCACCGTGTACCGGAGGCTGATGTCGACCGGGGTGAACGACTTGAACTTGAGGCCGTACAGTTTTTCCAGTCCGGCCAAGCAGTCGATCCGCTGGCGGCACTCGGGCGAGCCGTAGAGACTCAGTTTTTCCGAGACGCCTTCGAGGTCGGAGACCGTTTTCAGTCCGTATTTTTCCGCCGTCTTGGTCGTCGTCCCGACCGCGTTGGCGCTGGCGAACGGCGTGGGTTCGAAGGCCGTCAGCCCTTCTTTTTCGAATTCGGCGTTGGCGTCTTCCCATGCTTCAGTCGCGTCGGCCGGCACTTCTTCGGGTTCCTTGCCGAAGAACGAGGTCAGCGCCGTCGAGGCGTACTCCGGGTAGCCGGAGATCTGCCCGGTCTTGACCGCCTTCAGGGCGACCGTTTCGGAGCCGAGGTTGAGCGCCGTCTTCACTTTGTAGCCGGCGGCCTGCAGCGCCTGCGCGTAGATCTCCCCGAGGATTTCCTGTTCGGGGAAGTTCTTCGAGCCGATCGTCAGGCTGACTTTGCCGTTGGCGGGATTCGACTGGATCGCGCCAGCTTCGCCGCCCCCTTCTGCGCTCGTTTCGGCGCTGGTACCGGTGGTGTCGTCGTCGCCTCCACACGCGGCGATGCCGAGCGTTAGGGCCAGCGCCACGAGCGCCGCCATCAGCACCCGCAGTCTCGTCTGGTCGATCCTCACTGTTCTTTGCCTCCTCTTGTTTGGGTGGAACAGATCAGGCAGTCTGCAACTTGAGTCCGTCGGAAGTGAGTCGTCGCTGCAGCAAGGCAAGTACACCCTCTAACGCGAGGGCCAGTACGGCAACCAGGATCGCTCCGGCCAGCCGCCCGTCCTCGCCGTAGATGCTGGCGTTGATGATGAAGTCGCCGAGCGTTTCCACACCCGCGAGCGGGGCGATGGTGGCGGTGGCGACGATCGCGATCGCGGCCCCGCGCACGCCGCCCATGATCGTCGGCACCGCCAGCGGCAGCTCGACCTTGCGGATCACCTCCAGCTCGGTCATCCCCATGCCGCGGGCGGCATCGACAGTCGCGGGGTCGACCTGGCGCACGCCGACGAAGGCGTTGGTGAGGATCGGCGGGATCCCGAGTACCGCGAGGGCGATGGTGACGGGCGCAAGGCCGACCCCGATCAGGGCGGCGACGAGGGCGATCAGCGCCAGCTCCGGAATCGCCCGGCCCGCGTTGCCGAGGCCGACAATCAGGAGCTCGCCCTTGCCCCGGTGACCGAGGTAGAGGCCGAGTGGGAGGGCGATGACCAACGCCAGCGCCAAGGCCCAGGCCGTCACTTCGAGCTGCTTCAGCATCAGCTCCACGGCCTGGTCGAAGCCACCGACCTTCTTGCCCCCAGTCACGTTCGAGGTCTGTTCGCTGAAGATGAATTCGAGCGCGCCGCCGAAGGAGGCGAGGGGTGCGTGCACGAGGCTCATGCCAGCCGCGCCCGCCGCCACGGGGTGGTCACTCGCTGGAGCCCGAGCAGAAGCACGTCCAGGACCAGGGCCATCAGGACCACGATCACGGCGGCGATGATGATGCTGGTCGGGAAGGTGAGGTTGCCGCTGCCATAGATCTGGCCGCCGAGGCCGCCGGCGCCGATGAACACGGCCAGGGTCGCGATCGCCACCGTGCTCACGGCTGCGATCCGCAGCCCGGCGACGATCTCGGGGATCGCCAGCGGCAGCTCGACCTGCCACAGCAGCTGCCGCTCGGTCAGACCCATGCCGCGGGCCGCGTCTTTGACCGAGCCCGGGACGTTGGCCAGCCCGAGCATCGTGTTGCGGTAGATGATCTGCAGCGTGTAGGCAGCGAGGACGATGATCGCGGTGTCCTTGCCGAACCCGGTGACGGGCAGCAGCAGGAAGAAGAAGGCGATGCTGGGGACGGTGTAGAGGATGCCGGTCGCCGCGAGGAGCGGCGGCCGCAGCCAGGTGGTGCGGTGGGCGAGCAGCGAGAGGCCGAAGGCGATTGCGAACCCGAGCAGCAGCGCGACGATGACGATCTCGAAATGTTCGAGGGTCGGCGTCCCGTAGCGGTCGATGTTGTCCCGGGCCCAGTCGAAGCAGAAGACGACGTCGGGTTTCGACTGGCAGGGCAGGGTGTCGGAGCTGCGTTCTTTGAAGAAGTCCCCGCCGACTTCGCCGACCGCCGCGAGCAGAGCCGGGCTAGGCATCAGGCGCGGGGCTTCCCTGCGGCCGCTCGGCGGCGCTGTGCTCGTCGGTGCGCGCCTCGGGCGAGACGAGGAACTCGGAGATGATCTCGACCGAGAGCACGCCGACGATCTGGCCGCGCCGGTCGGCCACGGCCGCGTACTGGGCTCCACCCTGCAGCAGGTCGGCGAGCGCGTCGCGCATCACGTCGTCCAGCTCCAGCACCGGGCCGAGCGGAGAGTCGGGCTGGGACGGGACCGCCTCGGCGGCGAGGTCGCGCTCGGAGAGCCAGCCCAGCGGCCGCCGCTCGCCGTCGACCAGCAGGGGGTAGGGGACCTCGACGTCGGGCGCCGCCAGCTTCGCCCGCACCTCGGCGGTGGGCTGGCCGGCGGTGACCAGCGGTGCCTCCCAGAGATCGATGTCGGAGACCCGCATCAGCGCCAGCCGCTTCAGCGCCCGGTCGGCGCCGACGAAGTCCTCGACGAACTCGGTCGCCGGCGCCATCAGCAGCTCGGCCGGGGTCGCGTACTGCTCGACCCTGCCGCCCTCGCGCATGACCGCGATCCGGTCGCCCATCTTGATCGCCTCGTCGATGTCGTGGGTGACGAAGAGGACGGTCTTGCGCAGCTCCGCCTGCAGCCGCAGGAACTCGTTCTGCAGGCGCTCGCGGTTGATCGGGTCGATCGCCCCGAAGGGCTCGTCCATCAGCATCACCAGTGGGTCGGCGGCGAGCGCGCGGGCGACGCCGACCCGCTGCTGCTGGCCGCCCGAGAGCTGCGCCGGGTAGCGGTCGCCGAGCGCCGGGTCGAGCCCGATCAGCTCCAGCAGCTCGGCGCTGCGGGCGCGGGCGCGCTCCTTCTTCCAGCCCAGCAGCTGCGGCACGGCGCCGATGTTCTCGGCAATCGTGCGGTGGGGGAAGAGCCCGATCTGCTGGATCACGTACCCGATCTCCCGCCGTAGCCGGGCCGGGTCGCGGTCGCGGACCGACTCGCCGCCGACGAGGATGTCGCCCTCGGTGATCTCAACCGTGCGGTTGACCATCCGCATCGCCGTCGTCTTGCCGCAGCCGGAGGGACCGACGAGAACGCAGATCTCCCCGGCGGGGACTTCGAGGGTCAGGTGGTCGACCGCCGCCGTCTCGGTGTCGCCGTAGCGCTTGGTCGCGCCCTCGAAGCTGACCGGTGAGGCTCCGGATTGGGACTGTATGTCGGGGGCGGCCTCTCCCGTCGGCACTGGATCGAGCCTATACCCCGGCGCGCGCCGGTTTACGCCCGCAGGCCGTCAGTGGGCGTGCGCCTCGCAGTGTGCGGCTTTCTCCCGGCCGCGGGAGAGCCAGAAGAGGGCGAAGAAGGCGATCGTCCCGAACAGGTTGAGGAAGAGCTTGTAGTTGACCTCGATCTCGCCGAAGACGTCCTCGCGACTCGGCCGCGGGCCGGTCGGGACCAGGCCGACAGCGCCGAAGAGGGCGTCGACGACGAGCGCCGCGATCAGGATCGTGACGAACATCAGGGCGGTGATCCGCAGCGCGAAGGCGGTGCCGTAGTACTTGCGGTAGGCGAGCACGATCGGGACCACGATCAGGTCGGCGAAGATGAAGGCGATCACCCCGGCGAAGCTGATCCCGCCGGACCAAAGCACCGCCGCCAGCGGCACGTTGCCGATCGAGCAGACGAAGC
Source organism: Solirubrobacterales bacterium (assembly GCA_036277915.1). GTDB lineage: Bacteria > Actinomycetota > Thermoleophilia > Solirubrobacterales > 70-9 > VAYN01. The sequence goes on along the minus strand of DASUMA010000006.1, from coordinate 21,199 downwards.
TGAGGATCGCGATCACCGGGCCGACGATCACGTTCTCGAGAGTGCGCAGGACCGGCGGCGCGTCGGTAATGAAGAGGAAGTTGAAGAAGTCGTCGCCGAGCAGGCCGATGAAGCCGGCGAGGAGGAAGCCGAGGCTGATCTCCTTCCACAGCATCAGCCAGTCGCTGCGGAAGTTGCCGGCGACGTCGCCCCAGGCCTCGGCGGACGCGAGGCGCGCCCGCCAGCCACCGCTCTCGCCGGCCTCGGTCTGGTGAACGTGCCCGGCTTGGGCCTCCTGCGCGTGCCGACGGGCCTGCTCCTCCAGCCGCGGCGAGACGAAGAAGCGCAGCCCGGCGACCATCAGCGCGATCAGGAGGATGCCGCCGACGTACTCGGCGAGCGCGAACTGCCACCCGATCAGGACCCAGAGCACCAGCCCCAGCTCCCAGACCAGGTTGGTCGAGGCGAACTGGAAGGCAAGCGCGGTCGCGGCGGAGGCGCCCTTCTGAAACAGCGACTTGGCGATCGCGATCGCCGCGAAGGAGCAGGAGGAGGAGGCAGCGCCGAGCCCGGTCGCCTTGGCGACGGGAACGAAGCCGCTGCCGGCGAGGGCGCCCTCGATTCGCTCACGCGGCACCCAGGCCTGGACGACGGCTGAGATCGCGAAGCCGAGGACCAGCGCCCACCAGACCTCATACGCCATCAGCAGGGACTGTTCGATCCCCTGCCAGATCGTCCCGAGGACGTCGCTCATCGCCCGACGAAGCGGCCCAGCGCAGCCATCAGCTCATCGACCTTCTCCGCCCGCTCACCGCCCTTGGCCTCGACCACGCAGTGGCGCGTGTGCTCGTCGAGCAGGCCGAGCGCGACCTTGTCCAGCGCCGCCTGAATCGCCCCGATCTGGGTCAGCACGTCGATGCAGTACCGCTCCTCCTCGACCATCCCGGAGACCCCGCGCACCTGCCCCTCAATTCGCGCCAGCCGCTTCAGCAATTTCTCTTTGTCTGCCTGGTATCCGACCATGTGCACACCGTAGCAGATACCCCTGGGGGGTATTAGAGGCCGAGGCCGGAGGCGCGCTCGGCGGCGCGGGCGACGACCTCCTCGAGGCCCTCGAGCTCGCCGTTGCGCATCAGCACTTCGCCGCCGATCACAGTTGCCGCCACCGCCGCTCCGCTGGCGGCGTAGACGAGGTCGGAGGCGAGGTCGCCGATGCCAAGCTCCGGTGAGTCCGGGCGCATCAGAAGGAAGTCAGCCGGCGCTCCTACCTCGGGGCCGCCGTTGGCGGCGAGCAGCGGCGCCCGGGCGCCGGTGGCTACCTCCCAGGCCTCGGCCGCCTCGATCGCGGTCGGGTCGCCAGCCGCGTGCTTCTGGGCCAGGGCGAAGAGCTTGAGGTCGGCGATCAGGTCGAGCGAGTCGTTGGAGCCGGCGCCGTCGCTGCCGAGCCCGACCGCGACCCCGGCGGTGCGCGCCGCCGGGTAGGGGAAGACGCCGCCGACCGCGAGCTTCATGTTGGCGGCCGGGTTGGTGACGATCGTCGCCCCGCGCTCGGCGATCAGCTCCAGCTCATCGGGGTCGAGCCAGACCCCGTGAGCCAGCACGGCTCGCTCATTCAGCACGCCCAGCCGGTCGAGGTAGAAGGCGGGGCGGACTTCGTGCTGGGAGATGCAGTCCTGCACCTCTCCCTCGGTCTCGGAGAGATGGATCTGGATCGGCAGATCACGCTCTGCCCCGAGCTCGGCGATCCAGCGCAGCGAGTCCTCGCTGACGGTGTAGATCGAGTGCGGGGCGAGGGCGGGGGAGACCTGCGGCCCCGCCTCGGCCATCTGCTCGAGGCTGTCGAGGGCGGAGCGGCGCATCCGCTCGGCGTCGCCGTCGTGGTCGAACAGCGGCGCTCCGATCGTCGCCCGGATCCCGGCATCGGCAACCGCTCGCGCCGTTGCCGCTGGGCGCCAGTACATATCCCAGAAGCGGGCGGTGCCGGTGCGGATCATCTCCGCGCAGGCCAGGCGCGCCCCCCAGTAGACGTCCTCGTCGGTCAGTTTCGCCTCGATCGGCCAGATCCGCTCTTCCAGCCACGGCATCAGCGGCAGGTCGCCGCCGCTGCCGCGGAAGAGCGTCATCGCCGCGTGCGTGTGCCCGTTGATCAGCGGCGCCACCAGGTGCCCGCCGCGCGCGTCGAGGACCTCGTCCCCGGGCTGGGCGGCGACGTCGGCCCCGAGCGCCGCGATCCTCCCGTCCTCGCAGCGGACGCCGACCGTCGCCCCGTCCCAACGCGCCCCGACGATCGTCAGGCTCACCGGCCGACGGCTCCGAGTCGTGGCAGCACGGCGGCGAGGCCCGCGCGCAGCATCGCGGCATTGGCGGCCCGATCTGCGTCCAGCTCGGTGACGCTGATCGGCGTCGCCTCGAGCCCGTTGGCGAGGTTGTCGACGACGCAGAGGGCGGCGTAGGAGAGCCCGAGCTCGGCGGCGACGACGCACTCGGCGGCGATCGTCATCCCGACAACGTCGGCGTGGGGAGCGATCATCCGGATCTCCGCCGGGGTCTCGAAGCGCGGCCCGATCGCCTGCCAGTAGACGCCGCCGTCGTGCGCTGCCTCCCCGCCCTCGGCCCAGGCTGCCAGCACTTCGCCGCGCCAGCGGGCGTCAAAGCCAGGCGCCGAGTGGGCGCGCTCGTCCTCGAAGACGGAGAGACCGACGTGGAGGGCGATGAAGTCGTCCGGGCAGAGCACGGTCCCGACCGCCAGCTCCGGCTTCAGCGAGCCGACCGAGCCGATCGCCAGCACCCGGTCGCAGCCCTGCTCGAGCAGCGGCCGCAGGTTCGCCTCGTGGTCGATCCGGTGCGGGAGGACGTAGGGCTCGCCGGCGCTGCCGTGGCGCTGCACGATCGCGGCTCCGTGCTCGGCGGCCGCGGCGGCGATCTCGTCTCCACCCGGACCGAGCGCGTTGCTGCCGAGGATCACGGCCAGCCGTCCCATCGGGCGATCCTACGCGTCGCGCCGGGCTCGGAAGGCGGCTGCGGCCTCGTCGTGATCGACGATCGGCGGCGGGTAATCAAGCTTGGAGAAGCCCTCCAGCAGCCAGGGCTGGTGGACGGCGGCGCCCGGCACCGATTCCAGCTCGGGCAAATAGCGCCGCACGTAGTCACCCTCGGGGTCGAAGCGCTGGGCCTGGCGCAGCGGGCTGAGCACGCGGTTGGGGCGGGTGTCGTTGCCGGTGCCGGCGATCCACTGCCAGTTGCCGGCGTTGTTGGCGATCTCGCCGTCTGCAAGTAGGTCCCAGAAGTGCCAGGCGCCGGCCCGCCAGTCGATGTAGAGGTCCTTGACGAGGAAGGAGGCGACGGTCATCCGCGCCCGGTTGTGCATGAAGCCCTCCTCCGCCAGCTGCCGCATCGCCGCATCGACGAGCGGATATCCCGTACGGCCCGCCTTCCAGGCCTCCAGCGTCCGCCGCGAGCGCGACCAGCGGTCGCCCCGCGGCCGGTAGTCGCGGCGGGGCAGCGACGGGTTCGCGGCCAGCACCTGGTGGTGGAAGTCGCGCCAGCAGAGCTGCCGCACGTAGGCGCCGCCGCCGCGCCGCTCCCGCGCTTCCGCCGCCAGCTCCCGCGCCGAGACGCAGCCGAAGCGCAGGTGGGCGCTGAGGCGCGAGGTGGCGTCGCCAGGCAGGTCGTCGTGGCGATCCTCGTATTCCTCCAGCGGCCCGCGCAGGAAGGCGCGGACCAGGCGCCGCCCCTCGGTCTCTCCGCCGCGTGCGCGGCCCTTGGAGAGCGCGCCCCCACGCACGCCGAGCACCGAGTCGAGCCCCGGCAGCCGCCCCGCCCGCAGCCCGCTCGGCACCCGCAGCTTGCGCGGCCGCGCCGCCGCCGGCCGTTCCGGCAGCTCGCTCCAGGCGCGGTGGTAGGGGGTGAAGACCTTGAAGTGGTCGCCGCCGGTCGGCGTCACCGCGCCAGGCGGAACGATCGTCGTCCCCGGGTGGGCGCGGAACTTGATCCGCTCCTCCTCGCAGGCCCGCGCCAGCCGCCGCTCGCGCTCGCGCGCGTAGGCGCTCCAGTCGGCGCTGACGTGCAGCTCGGTGGCGCCGCACTCGCGCGCCACCGCGATCGCCTCGGCGACGGGATCGCCCTCGCGCACGAACAGCCGCCCGCCGGCCCGCCGCAGCGACTCGCCGAGGTCGGCCAGCGCCTCGAGCATGAAGCCGACCCGGTTCGGCGCCGCGAAGCGGGAGTCGAGCAGGTGCCGGTCGAAGACGAACAGCGGCACCGTGCGCTCGGCCCGGGCAGCGGCCGCCAGCGCCGGGTTGTCGCGGACCCGCAGGTCGCGGTTGAAGAGGAGGAGTGACGTAGCCATGCCTGGGTATGTTCCCTCCCATGGAGGAACGAACCCCCGAAGCGGAGGGGCAGAGGTCCGAACGCGAGTCTGGGCGCGACGAGAGCGAGGGCGAACGCCTCGACCGCAACCTCAGCGAGCTGCTGCAGGAGCTACGCGTCGCCCTGCCCGGAGTCCAGGTGCTGTTCGCCTTCCTGCTCGCCGTCCCCTTCCAGCAAGGCTTCGAAAAGATCACCAGCTTCCAGAAGAACGTCTACTTCGCGGTCCTGATCTGCACTGCGATCTCGGCGATCCTGCTGATCTCCCCATCCGCCTACCACCGGGTCACCTTCCGCTACCAGCAGAAGCGCAAGCTCGTCTTCTACTCCAACCGGTTCTCGATCGCCGGCCTCACCTTCCTCGCCCTGGCGATGACTGGGGCGATCATGCTGATCACCGACGTCCTCTTCGGCACCGCCGCAACCGTCGTCACCTGCGCCCTGATCGCGCTCGGGTTCGGGTTCTTCTGGTTCGCGCTGCCGCTGCAGCGCCGGCTCAAGCTGAAGGCGGCGGGGCGGGAGCCCCTAGCTCAGCCCGAAAAGCCGTGAGCTCGGCTTCGAGCTCGTCGAGGAAGGGCAGGTCCGGAGCCTTCTCGCGCAGCAGCGCCAGGTCGGCCTCCCAGATCTCCAGCTTCAGCTCCAGCGGCACCTTGAATTCCTCCGCCACCGAGGCGCCCTGCTCGGCGTGGGTGCTGCGCAGGGTGCTGACGTTGGTCAGCTTGTCGGCGGCGTAGATCGCCAGGGTCTGCTCGCCGGCGGCCGCGACCCGTTCGCGGTGCTCGGCCTTGCGCTGCTCGTAGGACTCGATTGATTCGTCGTCGCTGAGCGCGCCGACCATGCCGGCGACCGTGTCGCCGAACTGCTCGCGGATCTCCTCCAGGGTCGTCTCGGAGTCCTCGACCACGTCGTGCAGGAGCGCCGCCGCGATCGTCTCCTCGCCGTACCCGTGCGGCTCCAGTGTCTCCGCGACCGCGATCGGGTGCTCGACATAGGGCATACCGCCGCTGCCGTTGCGAACCTGGCCGGCATGAGCGGAGTGCGCCTTGGCCAGCGCTGCGCGCACCAGAGTCGGGGACCGGTCCACTGCCGGCAAGCGTAGCGCTCAGATCGCGGCGGGGCTACCGGTCCGGGCCGGCAGCTCGTACTCGGCGTGCTCGGCCCCGAGCTCGATCTTCGCCGGGTCGCCGCCGCCAGCCCCCCAGGCCTCGCGCGCTTCGGTGCCGAGGCCGTCGAGGAACTCGTCGGAGTGCAGCGGATCGTGATGGAAAAGCACGGTCCGCTCCGCGCTGGTGCGCCGGGCGAAGGCGAGCGAGTGGCTGAGCGCCGAGTGTCCCCAGCCGATGTGCTCGGGGTACTCGGCGTCGGCGTACTGGCCGTCGTGGATCAGCAGCGAGGCGTCGTGGGCGAGGGCGAAGCCAGAGATCCACTCCTCGTCGAGCCGCTCGAGGTCGGCGCCGAGCGCCGGCGCGTGGTCGGGGATGTAGGCGAGCGAGGAGTCGCCGTCGTCGATCCGGTAGCCGAGGGTCGGGCCGCGGTGGGCGACCGAGGCGGCGCGGATCCGCGCCGGGCCGATCTCCCACTCGGTCTCGGGGCAGTGGCGGAAGGAGACGTCGCAGGGCAGCTCGCGGACCTCGACCGGGGAGAGCGGCGCCGAGATGTAGCGAGCGATGCGGTCGCGCAGGGAGGCCTCGGGGGAGGCCGGCCCCCAGATCACGATCTCGGTCTGCGGCCGGAAGGCGGGGGCGAAGAAGACGAGTCCCTGGATGTGGTCGAGGTGGAGGTGGGTGAGGAGGATGTGCAGCCGCGCCGGCTCGTCGCCGAGCGCGAGGCCGAGGCTGCGGATCCCGGTGCCGGCGTCGAGCGCCAGCAGCGAGCCGTCGGAGAGGGTGACGCCGACGCAGGAGGTATTGCCGCCGTAGCGGATCGTCTCCGGCCCTGGGGAGGGGATCGAGCCGCGCGTTCCCCAGAGCTTCACCTTCATGCCGGGCCGGCTCCGTTGCTGTTGGCCTGGGAGGGCCAGAAGACGGCGATCGCGCCCTGCGAGCCGTGGGCGGTGAGGATCGGGAAGGCCGAGGCCTCGACCGAGTGGCTGAGCCCGTCGGTCGAGCGGACGACGAACTCGGCGTGGGCGGGGCGGCCGTTGCGCACCGCCTGCACCAGTGGCAGCTCGTCGTAGGGGATTGGCTCGCCGCGCTCGTCGAAGGGGCCGAACATCGCGCCCCACTCTTGCGGGCCGACCGTGCCGAGCTCCTCGAAGCGTTTGCCGAGCAGGATCCCGGCGGCCTCGTTGTAGAAGACGAGCAGGCCGCCCTCGTCAACCAGAAAGGCCGGCGTCGAGAGCGCCGACATCAGGTTGCGGGCGAGGATCAGCTCTAGCGGCCGCTGCGACACATTTGACACTTTAGATCGTCCTCGGGGGGTGCTCGGGATTTGTGGAAAGTGCGCCGCAGAGGGGGTTGCGCGAGTTGGCCAGCCTCGTTTGCGCCCGCTGGGCGAAGGGTGACGTTGGTCACTTAGGGACGTTGGTCCGGTAAGCGCGGAACGCCCCAAATCGGGGTCCGAGAGCCGCGCTCAGCCGGCCGCTTCGGCGCGGCGCAGACCGCCCCGAGCCCAGAGCGCGAAGAGGATCGGCAGGGCGATGCCGATTGAGAAGGCGAGCGCGACGACGGCCGGCTCGCCGGAGATGAAGCCGCGGCCCGTCTCCAGCAACGCCGTCACCGGGTTGACCGAGGCGACCGCGTGGATCCAGCCGCTGAGCAGGCTCAGCGGCACGTAGACCGGGGCGAGGAAGAGGATCAGGAAGACCGGGAACTGCATCAGCGGCCCGCCCTGGATCGAGCGCACCCGCATCGCCACCCCGGCCGCCCACATCGTCGCGGTCAGGTTGACGAGCACGGCCAGCGCGTAGAGGCCGAAGATGTCGACGCCTGAGCCGCCGACGTCCATCCCGGCGACCAGGGCGATCACGGTCAGCACGGCCCAGGTGATCAGCGCCCGGGTCAGTGCCGCGATCGCGTAGCCGGCGACGATCCCGTTGCGGTTGGCGGCGGCGAGCAGGTAGCGGTTGGCGAACCCGATCTCGAAGTCGCGGGCAATCCCGAAGCCGGTGAAGACGCCGCCGAAGGCGGCCGACTGCAACAGCACGAAGACGAACTGGAAGGCGGTGTAGCCGCTGGGGAAGTCGAAGCCGGGCACGTTGCCGATCGCCGAGAGCCCGCCGGCGAAGGAGATGAAGAAGAAGAGCGGGAAGACGATCGCCGGCAGCAGGAAGGCCGGGTTCGAGAGGAAGTTGTGGATGCTGCGCCAGGCGACGGCGAAGGCGACGTCGCGGAAGCCGGCGATGCGGTGCTCGCTCACGTCCTCACCAGCCTCGTGCGCAGGGCGCCGGCCGCGGCGGTCATCCCCAGCACCAGGATCGCCAGGGCGATCGCGAAGCCGAGCACGATGTCGCCGATCTCCCAGCCTTCGATCAGCAGTGAGCGGAACGCCTGCAGCAGGTAGGAGACCGGGTTGGCGGAGGCGACATCGTGGAACCACTGGGTCTGGATCAGGTCCAGCGGCAGCGCCATCGAGGAGATGAAGAGGAAGACGAAGAAGACGGGGAAGAGGCTCTGCACTGCCTCGCCGGAGCCGGTGCGCAGGGCGGCGAAGAGACCGATCGTGCCGAAGGCGACGGTGATCGTGACCGAGAGCGCGATGATCACCAGGGCGCCGCCGAAGCCGGCCGCCAGTTCCGCTCCGGCGACGAGGCCGACGACGAGGTAGGTGACGGCCTGCAGGAGGCCGAGGACGACGGTGCCGGCGAGCAGGCCGCTGAGCAGGGCGGCGCCGCGCAGCGGGGTCAGCGCCAGGCGGTTGAGGAAGCCGGTCTCGATCGAGGTCGCCAGGTCGGTGCCGGCGTTCATCACCGAGAACAGCGCCCCCTGCATGAAGGGGACGGCGAGGGCGAAGGTCAGGTAGGAGTCGGTAGGGAAGCCGGGCAGGTTGGTTGCATCCTGCAGCCCACCCGAGTTCACCGCCAGGAGGAAGAGGGGGAAGATCAGTGCCGGCACGATCTGCGCCGGCTGGCGCAGCGTGCGCATGACCGAGCGGCGGGCGAGCTCGCCGACCTGGATGCGGAGGGAGGCGCTCACCCGAGGCCGACCGCCTCGGCGGTCTCCTCCTCGCGCTCGGCCTCGTCCTCCTCGGCACCCTCGAGCGTGCGCCCGGTCTTGGCCAGGAAGACGTCGTCGAGCGAGGGCGCGTGCAGCTGCAGCTGCTCGATCGCGATCCCCTCCGAGTCGAGCGCGCGGACCACCTCGGCGAGGTCGGCCTCGCCGCCCTGCAGCCGCACCGCCGCCGCTTTGGGCGAGGCGCCGGCCCGCTCGCCGAAGCGGCCGAATACGGAGACCAGGCGCTCGTGGTCGGCGGGGTCGCGGGGCGTTGCTTCAACCGTCGGCCGGCCGATCTCGGCCTTCAGCGCCGCCGGCGTGCCCTCGGCGACGATCTGGCCGTGGTCGATGATCCCGACCCGGTCGGCGAGCGCGTCGGCCTCCTCCAGGTACTGGGTGGTGAGGAAGACGGTGACCCCGTCCTCGGCGGCGAGCCGCGCCACCTCCTCCCAGAGCGCGGTCCGGCTCTGGATGTCGAGCCCGGTGGTCGGCTCGTCGAGGAAGAGGATGCGCGGCCGGTGGGCCAGCGCCAGCGCCAGGTCGAGCCGCCGTTTCATCCCGCCCGAGTAGCCGCCGACGCGGCGGTCGGCCGCCTGGGAGAGACCGACCCGCTCCAGCAGCTCGGCCCCGCGCTCTTCGCGCTCGGCCTTGGGGATCCCGTGCAGTGCAGTCTGCAGCCGCATGTGCTCGGTCGCGGTGAGGATCGGGTCGAGCGCCGCCTCCTGCAGCGCGGCGCCGATCGCCGAGCGGACCCGATGCCCTTCGGAGACGATGTCGAAGCCGGCGACCCGCGCCGTGCCGGCGGTGGGCGGCAGCAGGGTCGTCAGCATCAGCACCGTCGTCGACTTGCCGGCGCCGTTGGGGCCGAGGAAGCCGTAGATCTCGCCGGGGGCGACCCGCAGGTCGATGCCGTCGACCGCCCGCGGGCCGTTCTTGAACTCGCGCACCAGGCCCTCGACTTCGATGCCGTTGCGCTCGCTGGACTCTGCGCTCTGTGCTGCCATCGTGCCTTCCTGATTGGAGGTCGAAGTCAATATTTGAGGCTAGCAAAGATTGAGGTACACTAGCTTCATGCCCGCCAAGACCCCGGCCTGCACCGAGAGCGCACCGACCGAGGCCTGGCGCCTGCTCGCCAGCCTCGTCTACCCGCCGCCGTTCCTGGCGATCGCCCGCGAGCACGATCTGCGCCCGGCTTCCTTCGGCGTTCTCAAAGAGCTCGACCAGCCGCGGACGATGAGCGAACTGGCGACCGCGCTGAAATGCGACAACTCCAACGTGACCGGGATCGTCGACGGTCTCGAAGCGCGGAGCTTGGTCACCCGCGAGCCATCCGAGCGCGACCGCCGCGTGAAGCTGATCGCCCTGACCGCCGAGGGGCGCCGCTTCCGCGGCCGCTTGATGCGCGCGGTGGCGACCCCGCCCGCCTGGCTGGAGCGGCTCTCCACGGAGGATCAGGAGGCGCTGCGCGACCTCCTGCGCCGAGCCGCCGAGCCGGCTTCCTGACGCATCGCATACAACTCCGTTCCCCGATGCGCGAGCGCACCCGCACCTACCGGGCCGTGATGGCCCTGACTCGGCCGGTCGCCCTCTGGGGCCGGCTGCAGGTCGAGGGCGTGGAGACACTGCCCGCGAGCGGGCCGCTGCTGGTCGTCGGCAACCACGACAGCCACTGGGACCCGCTGATGGTTGGGATGGCCGCGGTCAAGCAGCGCCAGATCCGCGCCCTCGCCAAAGCCCAGCTTTGGGACGTGCGCGGCCTCGGCCCAATCCTCAACGGCATGGGCCAGATCCCGATCGAGCGCGGCGCCGGCGACAAGCAGGCGCTGGCTAAGGCAATCGAGACCCTGCGCGCCGGCGCCTGCATCGGCGTCTTCCCCGAGGGCACGCGCTCGCGCGGCAAGGAGCTGCGCGCCCGCAGCGGCGTCGGCCGCCTCGCCCTCGAGGTGCCTGAGGCGCACGTCAGCCTGGTCGTGATCGAGGGCACCTCCGATCTCACCGGCTTCCCCCGCCGCCCGCGCGTCCGGATCCGCTTCTTCGACCCAGCCGGCGGCCAGCCCCAGCCCGGCGAGGACCCGACCGATCTCTCGGCCCGCTTCCTGGCCGAGATCCGCGCTCAGGTCCCGCCGACGATCTCCTACCGCAAGCGCCCCAAGACGCCTGCGGCCTAGCCCTTGGCCTCTTCGCCGCTGCCCTGGAGGGCGTACCACTCGGCGCCGAAGGCATCGACGTCGTTGCCATTGGCTTCGCCCGGCTTCGTGTCGCCGGCGAAGGTGTACAGCGGGTGGCCGTTGTAGGTCACCTGGGTGGTGCCGTCGGTGCGTTTCGTGGTGCCGAGCATGTTTGCCATCGCCCCGTTGCTGGGCTCAGGTGCGCCTTCGGTCAGGAGCGGCGGCCAGCCTTCGGCGCAGGCGCCGTAGCAGGACGACTTGGTGCCCTTGTCCTTGTGGAAGTCGTAGAGCGTGAAGCCCTTGGAGTCGACCAGGACCAGGCCGAGGTCGCCGGCATTGCCGAGCGAGACGAAGGTCGTGCCCTTTTCGGCGTTGGGCGCGGCCGTCGGGGGCGCGTAGGCACCGCTCTTGCCGCCGTAAGCGCTGCTGCTGCTGCTGCTGCTGGTTTCGCTGCCGCTGGAGCCACTACCGTCGTCGCCACCGCAGCCGGCTATTGCCAGTGCCGCGACGAGGGCCAGCAGGGCCACGGCCTTGCTCTTGCTGTTCACGTCTTGTCCTCCTGAGCTGGGAGTTCGATTGCCACCGCCTCCGGCTCGACCGGGGCGACAAAGGTGCGTCCGCCCGCTTCGACTTTGATCGCGACCGTGCGCGAGAGGTCGAGCGCCGAGGTGAGCACTGCCTGGGAGTCGTCCCCCCAGCGGTAGCGGAAGGTGCCGGCCGGGACCGTGGCTCCGTTGGCGCCGCGCAGGGAGACCCGGCAGAGGGTGCCGGAGCTGATGCCTTTTACGTACATGCGGATCTCAGTCCCGTAGGGGTGCGGCTCCAGCAGCGCAGCCATCTTCACGTCGCTGGGGACGGAGGTGAATTCGACGTACTGGTCGGGCGCGCCGTCGCCGCCGCCGGGCCAGAGCACGATCGCCAGCACCGCCGCGGCGGTCGCCGTCGCACCGCTCAGGGCCCAGGCGAAGCGCCGGCGGCGCGTCTGGCGCCGTTCCTGCCGTCGCTCGGCGGCGATCGTCGCCGCGATGCGGCTGCCGAGCGCGGCCGAGGGCGTCGGCGCCGGGCCGAAGTGGGCGGGGTCGCCGAAGGGCAGCAGCTTGGCGACGCCGAGCAGGGAGTCGACCTCGGCGCGGCAGTCCGGGCAGCCCTCGAGGTGCGCCTCCAGGGCGGCGCGCTCCTCCTCGGGGAGATGTCCCAGGGCATAGGCGCCCAGCGAGGCGCGACGGTCGCGACAGCTCTCAGTCTTCATAGCCCATCTCCTCGAGCACCACGCGCAGGGCGCGCAGGCCGTAGTACACGCGGCTCTTCACCGTGCCCTCGGGCACGCCGAGCTCCTCGGCGACCTCCGAGTAGGGACGACCGCGGTAGTGGGTCTCGATCAGGACGCGCCGGTGGTCCTCGCCGATCCGCCGCATCGCCTCCTCCACCTGCCAGGAGAGAAGCGCCTCCTCAAGCGGCTCGACCGACTGCTCGACGCCGCTGTCGGCGACGCGCGGGCGCACCGCGCGGGCCCGGCCGAGGTCGATGACGACGTTGCGGAGGATCGCGAACAGCCAGGTTCGCAGCGACCCGATCTCCGGGTCGAAGCGCTCCCCCGCGCGCCAGGCACGGAGGAAGGTCTCCTGCACTGCCTCTTCGGCGAGTCCGGAGTCTCCGAGCGAGCGCATCGCGAACCCGTACAGCTCACCTGAGTGAGCTGAATACGCCTCGCGCACATCGCGCTCGCCTTTTAATGCCCCGAACTGCATCCGCAACCGTCTACGGGGCGGATGCAGTTCGGGTTCAAGCTGCGGCCCTAGAGTTTCCCGATCTTGAAGATCTTCGTACCGCAATCGGGGCAGACACCCTGGATCGCCGGGCGCCCGTTTTTCATCGTTACCTGTTTGGCGTCTTTGATCTCGACCTTCTTACGCTCTTTGACGCAGTAACCCTCAGGCATGAAAGGGTCCTCCTTTCGCAGCCGCTTCGCGGCATTGCTCGCGTTGCCGCGAGGTGGATTGAGGCGAATGTAACGCAGGCGGGGGACGAAACTCGGTAAGTTCGTGCGGAAGCGCACAATTCGGTTGACTCGCGAGTCAACTACGCTCCCGCCCGCACCACATAACCGCCCAAGCGCTCAAGGAGAGTCTTCAATGCCCGAAGCAGTCATCGTCGACACGATCCGCACGCCGATCGGCCGTGCCTTCAAGGGGTCGCTGGCCCAGCTGCGCCCCGACGAGATGGGCGCCTACGTGGTCGACCAGCTGCTGGAGCGCAACCCCGAGGTCGACCCGGCCCTGATCGAGGACCTCTTCTGCGGCGTCGGCATGCCGCAGGGCCTACAGGCCTTCAACATCGGCCGGATCATCTCCCTGCTCTCCGAGAAGCTGCCGCAGGAGGTCAACGGGGTCACTGTCTCCCGCTACTGCTCCTCCAGCCTCGACGCGATCCGCCACGCCGGCAACGCGATCAAGGCCGGCGAGGGCGACGCCTACCTGGCCGTCGGCGTCGAGTGGGTCAGCCGCTACAACGAGCGCACCGAGGCCGCCGGCGGCGACGACCAGAACGACAACCTCAAAGGCAACAATGGCCAGCCGAACGCCTACATCCAGATGGGCGAGACGGCGGTCAATGTCGCCAACAAGTACGAGGTCAGCCGCGCCGACATGGACAAGTTCGCGCAGCGCTCGCAGGAACTGGCCGTGAAGTCGCAGGAAGACGGCTTCTTCGATCGCGAGATCGTCCCGGTCAAGCTCGAGGACGGCACCGAGGTCAGCAAGGACGACGGCCCCCGCGCCTCCTCGACCCTGGAGAAGCTCTCTGAGCTGCCCGAGGCCTTCGGCGGCGGTGGCGTCACCGCCGGCAACTCCTGCCCGCTCAACGATGGCGCCGCCGCGGTGCTGCTGATGAGCGACACCAAGGCCAAGGAGCTGGGCCTGACCCCGCGCGCCCGGATCATCACCGCCGCCACCTACGGCAATGAGCCGGAGCTGATGGGCGTGGCCCCGATCGGCGCGATCAAGAAGGCGCTGGACCGCGCCGGGATGACGATCGGAGACGTCGACGCAGTCGAGCTGAACGAGGCCTTCGCCGCCCAGGTGATCCCGATCATGGCCGAATGCGGGATCGAGGAAGACAAGCTCAACACCCACGGCGGAGCGATCGCCCTCGGCCACCCCTTCGGCATGACCGGCGCCCGGATCATGGGCACGCTGCTGAACGTGCTGGAGACCGACGACAAGCAGGTTGGGCTGGAGACGATGTGCGTGGCCGGCGGTCAGGGCAAGGCCATGCTCGTGGAGCGGATGAACTAGGGCACCCGGGATGGCGCGGCTCGAGACGCTCACCTACGAGACGAGCGATCGAGTCGCGCGCATCACCCTGAACCGCCCCGAGCGGGGCAACGGCATCACGCAGCGGATGCCGGTTGAGCTAGCGGAGTGCGTGGAGCAGGCGAATCTTGATCCGCAGGTGCATGCGATTGCGCTGGCTGGGAACGGGAGTGGGTTCTGCGGGGGCTATGACCTCGTCGCGTCCGCGGAGGGTGACATGAGTGAGCTTGGCCCCGAGCAGGCGCCCGGGTCACCGCTGGACCCGGCGACGATTGGGGCCAACCACCTGCCCAAGACCAACTGGGACCCGGTTGTCGATTACCAGTTCATGTCCCGCAACGTGCGCGGCTTCATGAGTCTCTTCCATTCCGAGAAGCCGGTCCTCTGCAAGGTCCACGGCTACTGCGTCGCCGGCGGCACCGACATGGCGCTCTGCTCGGACCTGCTGGTGATCGCCGAGGACGCGAAGATCGGCTACCCGCCGGCCCGTGTCTGGGGCTCGCCGACGACGGCGATGTGGGCCAGCCGGCTGGGGCCGATGCGGGCCAAGCGGCTGCTTCTGACCGGCGACTCGCTGACCGGGGCCGAGGCGGCGGAGTGGGGGCTGGCGACCGAGGCGGCGCCGGCGGCCGAGCTCGACGCCCGCTTCGAGCGGCTGCTGGAGCGAGTGGCGCGGATGCCCGTCAACCAGCTGGTGATGATGAAGCTGCTGGTCAACCAGACCGTGCACGCCCAGGGGCTGGCCCAGACTCAGGTCCTCGGCACCTTCTTCGACGGCATCGCCCGCCACACCGAGGAGGGCCACGGCTTCGTCCGCCGCGCCGCCGAGTCCGGCTTCCGCGAGGCGGTGCGCGAGCGCGACGAGCCCTACGGCGACCACGGCCTCGAGGGCTTTGGTCTCGATCCGGAACGCTAGGGTCTCGCCCGATGCCCGAGTCGCGTGAGTTCGACTTCTCCCAGGTCACCCCGGAGCACATCAAGTCGTTCCTCGGCGACAGCTTCCCCGGCCACCTCGGGATCGAACCGCTGGAGATCGAGCAGCACCGTGCCCGCGGCCGCATCGTCGTCGACCAGCGCCACCTGCACCCCGGCGGCTACGTCCACGGTGGCTGCTGGACCGCGCTCGGCGACACCGTCGCCGCCTGGGCGACCTTCCGCAACATCCCGCCGCGCCACGACTTCACCACGATCGAGCTGAAGCTGAACGTGTTCGGGGCTGGCCTGATGGGCGACGAGATCGTCGCCGTGGCGACGCCGCTGCACGTCGGCCGCAGCACGGTGGTGATCGAGGTGAAGATCGAACGGAGCCGCGACGGCGGTGAGCCGAAGCTCGCGGGCAACCTGATCGTCACCCAGTTCGTGATTCCGCCGCGCGCCTGACCTGCGCATTTCGCTTGGTCAGGTAATCAAGTCGCTGATCTTCGGCTGCAGCGAGTCGAGATCTTCCTCGTGCTGGGGTGGGGCTTCCAGGCGTTCGATCTGGGGGAGTTTCCAGAGCACGCTGGCCAGGGTCAGGCCGATTGCCGCCGCCAGCAGCGAGAGGAACCACTGGACGGAGCTGAGCAGGACCATGTCGAAGAAGTCGCGCAGAGGCGCGATCGCCAGGATCCCCGCGTAAAGGGCCCCGAGGATCACCACCATCGCCAGCATGTTGCTCTGGATCGCGATGTGCTCGCGGCCCGGGCCACGCTCCAAGAGCAGGATGAAGGCGAGCCCGAGCACGATCAGCGTCGTGGTGGCAGCGGTCCGCCCGGCTTCGAGGCTGGCGCCGGAGACCGAGTCGACCAGGAAGAAGGCGAGGATCGAGCCGATCGCCGTCGCCACCCCCGCCGGGACCGCGAAGGCCGCCAGCGCCCGCAGCAGCCGGCCGCGGTAGAGCGGCCCGTCGGAGGGCAGCAGGGCGAGCACGAATGAGGGGATGCCGATCGTCAGGAAGGCGGCCAGAGTGAGGTGGCGGGGGAGGAAGATGAAGGCGAAGCCGGGCACCGCGACGAGCAGGATCAGGGTCGCCGCGTAGACGGTCTTGGTCAGGTAGAGGCGGCCGAGGCGGTGGATATTGCGAGCGATCCGGCGTCCCTCACCGACCGCCTCCGGCAGCCGCTTGAACTGGTCCTCGAGCAGGACGACGTCGGCGACGCCCTTGGTCACCTGCGCCCCCGAGCCCATCGCCACCGCCATCCGCGCCCGCTTCAGCGCCGGCACGTCGTTGACCCCGTCGCCGATCATCGCCACGTAGCGCCCGGCCGCGACCAGCGCCCCGACCAGCGCCTTCTTCTGCTCCGGCTTGATCCGGCAGAAGATCGTGTTCTCCAGCGCCGCCTTCTCCAGTCCCTCCTCGTCCTCCGGCAGGTCCGGCCCCTCGATCACCCCGGCGTCACGCGGCACCCCGACCGCGTAGGCGACGGCGGTCACAGTGGCGGCGGCGTCGCCGGAGATCAGCTTCAGGTCAACTTCCTGCTCGCGCATGGTGGCGATCGTCTCCGCCGCATCGGGCCGCAGCGTCTCCTCCAGCACGACCAGCGCCAGCGGCTCCAGTCGCGGTGGCGGGGCGGCTGCCGCGTCCGCCGGCAGGGCGCCGTCGGAGCGGCCGAAGGCGACCACGCGCCGGCCCTCCGTGGTCTCCTTCTCCAGCCTGCTCGCCATCCCCGGCGACAGCGCCAGGGCGCCTGCCTCGGCGAGGATGTCAGGCGCCCCGAGCACATAGGTAGCGCCGTCGGAGCCGCCCGCCAGCGTCACTCCGCTCCACTTCCACTCCGAGGAGAAGGGGACCTCGGCGCTGACCCGGCCGGCCTCGCCTGGGTAGCGCTCGGCGATCGTCTCCAGGGTGCGGTTGCGGTCGCCGGCGCTGGCGGCGAAGCGGGCCAGCGCCGCCTCCCCGGCCTCTTTTCCGACTCCTTCGGCGAAGGCGACTCCGCGCAGACGCAGCTCACCCGCGGTCAGCGTCCCCGTCTTGTCGACGCAGATCGTGTCGACCGCGGCGAGGCTCTCGGTCGCGCTCATCTGCTGGACCAGCGTCTGGCGTTTTGCCAGCCGTACCGCGGCCACCGCGAAGGTGACGCTCATCAGCAGCACCAGGCCCTCGGGAATCAGCGTCACCAGGCCGGCGGTCGCCGTCTGCGCCGCCTCCTCGAGGCCGACGCTGCGCACCTTCAGGGTGACGATCAGGATCGCCGCCAGCGGCAGCATCACGTAGGTGCAGGCGACGATCACCCGGTTGACCTCCTCCTGCAGCGGCGAGGGCGGGTGCCGGAAGGCCCGCGCCTCGCCCGCCAGCTTGCCCGCGTAGCTCTCCTCGCGGACCGCATCGACCAGGTAGTGGCCGGAGCCGGAGGTGCAGAAGGAGCCGGAGAGCACGCGGTCGCCGTTGCCCTTGCGGATCCCGTCGGCCTCGCCGGTCAGCAGCGACTCGTCGAGCGTCATCCCACGGCTCGCGGTCACCTCGCCGTCGGCGACGAGCTGGTCGCCGGGGCCGATCTGGACCAGGTCGCCGGGCACGATCTCGTCGGCCAGCAGCTCGACCTCGGCGCCGTCGCGAGTGACCCGGGCGCGCGGGGCGACCAGCACCGCCAGCTGGTCCAGGGTCTCCTTCGCCTTCAGCTCCTGGCGGATCCCGATCCCGGAGTTGATCACGGCGATCAGCCCGAAGATCGAGTCCGCGTAGAGCCCGAGCCCGAGGTCGAGCACGAAGAAGACGCCGATGATCGCGTTGAAGAGGGTGAAGACGTTGCCGGCGACGATGCTCGAGGTCGAGCGCGATGAGGTCTCGGGCGGCGCTCCCAGCTTGCGCAGGCGCTTCGCCGCCTCGGAGCTGGAGAGCCCCTGGTCGGGAGATGGGTGGCCGGTTCCCACAGCCTTATTCAATAGGGTGGGACAAGGATGAGCCTGAAGCTAGGACTTAACCTCGGCTATTGGGGCATCGGCCCGGCCGGTGACGACGCTCTGGAGGTCGTCCAGGCGGCCGAGGGACTCGGCTACGAGTCGGTCTGGGCGGCGGAGTCCTACGGCTCCGACGTGGTCAGCGTGCTCGCCTGGCTGGCGGGGCAGACGCAGAAGATCAACCTCGGTGCCGCAATCCTGCAGGTGCCGGCGCGCCCGCCCGCGGCGGCGGCGATGGCCGGCGCCACGATCGACAAACTTTCCGGCGGCCGCTTCATCTTCGGCTTCGGCCCCTCCGGCCCGCAGGTCTCCGAGGGCTGGTACGGCGTGCCCTACGCAAAGCCCTGGGGGCGGACCCGCGAGTACATCGAAGTGGTGCGGGAGATCATCGCCCGCGAGGGGCCGGTCGACCACCAGGGCGAGCACTACACGCTGCCGCTGCCGGGCGGCGAGGGCAAGCCGCTGAAGCTCAACTTCCACCCGCTGCGCAACAAGATCCCGGTCTTCGTCGGCGCGATCGGCCGCAAATCGGTGGAGATGGCGGCAGAGGTGTGCGACGGCTGGATCCCGATCTTCTTCAGCGTCGACGCCTTCGAGGCGACCTGGGGCGAGCACCTGGAGGCGGGCTTCGCCAAGTCCGGCCGCCAGCGCTCCGACCTCGAGGTCAGCCCCTCGCTGCAGGTCGCGATCGACGGCGACCTGGAGGCGGCCAAGAGCGTCGTCAAGGCCGGCCTCGTCCTCTACTTCGGTGGTATGGGCAGCCGCAAGACCAACTTCTACGTAGATCTCGCCCACCGCTTCGGCTTCGGCGACGTCGCCGACGAGGTCCAGCAGCGCTTCCAGGACGGCGACCGCGGCGGCGCCTTCGAGGCGATGCCGGACGAGATAGTCGAGGCGACCTCGCTGGTCGGAACCGAGGCTGAGGTGGCCGAGCGGGTCGAGCGTTTCCGGGCCGCCGGCATCGATCGCCTGATCTGCTCACCCGTACATGTAGAGCGCTCTGAGCAGCTGCACACGATGCAGCGGCTGGCCGCGATGGCCGGGGTCGGGACGGCTTCCTAGCCGTTTCGCATAACCTTCCGCGCCGCGAAGATGAAGATCGGAGTGCCGAAAGAGTCCGTCGATGGGGAGCGCCGGGTCGCGCTGGTCCCTGACGTTGTCAAATCGCTCAAGAAAAATGAGCACGTCGACGTGCTCGTCGAGCGCGGTGCCGGCGAGGTTGCCGGCCACCCCGACTCCCAGTACGAGGAGGCGGGGGCCGAGGTAGTCGAGGGCGAGGTTACGTGGGGCGCCGACGTCGTCCTCCGCGTCGCCGCCCCTTCCACCCAGGAGATCACCAAGCTGAAGTCGGGCCAGGTGCTGGTCGCCCACCTCTCGCCTTGGACCGCCGCCGAGAGCAACAAGGCGCTGGCCGCCTCTGGGGTCACCGCCTTCGCGATGGAGGCGATCCCGCGCACGACCCGCGCCCAGGCGATGGACGCGCTCTCCTCCCAGGCCGCCGCCGCCGGCTACGCGGCGACGCTGATCGCCGCCCGCGAGTCGGGCCGCTTCTTCGGGATGATGACCACCGCCGCCGGCACCGTGCCCCCGGCCAAGGTCCTCGTGCTCGGCGCTGGCGTCGCCGGGCTGCAGGCGGTCGCCACCGCCAAGCGCCTCGGCGCGATCGTCACCGGGTTCGACATTCGCCGCGCCGCCTGGGAGCAGATCGCCTCGCTCGGGGGTCGGCCGCTGGAGCTGGACTTCATCCCCGACGCCGAGGGCGAGGGGGGCTACGCCCGGCCGCTGACCGACGAGGAGAACGCGCAGGTGCGCGACGCCCTGACCGAGAACGCCGCCCGGCAGGACATCATCGTCACCACCGCCGCGATCCCCGGCCGCCCGGCGCCGCTTCTGGTCACCGCCAAGGCGGTGCGCAACATGGCCCCCGGCTCGGTGATCGTCGACCTTGCGGCCGAGACCGGCGGCAACTGCGAGCTGACCGAGCCCGGCCAGACCGTGGTCGAGAACGGGGTCAAGGTGATCGGCCCGCGCAACCTTGCCTCGGAGATGCCGGCCCCCGCCTCCCAGCTCTACGCCAAGAACCTGGAGAACCTGCTTGGGCTGATGGTCACCGAGGAGGGGCAGCTGAACGTCGACTTCGAGGACGACATCATCGCCGCCGCCTGCATCACCCAGGGCGGCGAGATCAAGAACGAGAGGGCCGCGAAATGAGCTTGATGACCGAGATCACGATCTTCGTCCTCGCCGTCTTCGTCGGCTTCGAGGTGATCTCCAAGGTCCCGACCACGCTGCACACGCCGCTGATGTCGCAGACCAACGCGATCCACGGCATCGTCATGCTCGGCGGCCTGATCGTCCTCGGCTTCGCCGACGACGGCCTCGAGTACACGATTGGCACCATCGCCGTCGCCTTCGGCGCGATCAACATCGTCGGCGGCTTCATGGTCACCGACCGGATGCTCGGCATGTTCTCCAAAAAGCCGAAACCGAAGGCCGAGGCTGACGGGAAAGGCGGCGGGGCGTGACCTCACTGCTGGCTGTGTTCGAGCCGGGCGGCGACGCCGCCACGGCGCTCTACATCGTCGCCTTCTCCCTGTTCATCGTTGGGATCAAAATGGGCACGCACCCGCGGACCGCGAAGCGGGGCAACCTGGTCGCCGCCGGCGGCATGGCGGTCGCGGTCGTCACCACCCTGCTGCTCGACGGGATGGGCAACTGGGGCCTGATCGCGCTCGGGCTCGGCGTCGGCACCGCCGTCGGGGTGATCGCCTCGATCCGCGTGCAGATGACCGAGATGCCGCAGATGGTCGCCCTCTACAACGGGGTCGGCGGCGGCGCCGTCGCGCTGATCGCCTGGTCGGAGATCCGCCACGGGATCTCGATCGGCGAGGACTTTCCTCTGGACGAGCTGATCCCGATCATCTTCGCCGGCGTCGTCGGCTCGGTCTCGTTCTGGGGCTCGAACATCGCCTTCGCCAAGCTTCAGGACCTGATCCCGACCCGGCCCCTCGCGGTCCCCGGCCAGCAGGTGATCAACGTCCTCCTCCTGCTCGGGATCCTCGCTTGCTGCGTTTCGATCGCCGTCAACAACGACGACCCCTCGCAGGAGCTCTTCATCGTCACCCTGCTCGCGGCGGGCCTGCTCGGAAACATGGTGGTGCTGCCGATCGGCGGCGCCGACATGCCGGTCGTGATCTCGCTGCTGAACGCTTTCACCGGGCTCTCGGCTGCCGCTGCCGGTTTTGCCCTCGACAACGTCGCCCTGATCGTCGCCGGCACCCTGGTCGGCTCCTCGGGAACGATCCTCACCATGGAGATGGCGACCGCGATGAACCGCTCGGTCGGCAAC
>DASUMA010000005.1:0-79736 GCA_036277915.1 Solirubrobacterales bacterium | reverse complement strand
CGTCGACCGGCCCGCCGGCCTCGACCCCGGCTCGCAGCCCTCGCTCTTCTCTGGCGCGACCGCCGTCCTCGAGGAGGGCTTCTACGCCCAGCTCGCCGCCGCCGGCGGGCTGATGCTGACCGGCGCCCTCCTCGTCCTCGCCCCGAAAGCGGCGGCCCGCTACCATGCGCGGCCGTGCCGAACACGAACCAACTTATTCGCAAGGGCCGCAAGCGGCCTAAGAAGAAGACGACGACGCCGGGCCTCAAGTCGGGCCAAGGGCGCAAGAAGGCCGTCGCCGCGCCCCAGAGGCGGGGCGTCTGCACCCGCGTCGCAACCGTAACGCCGAAGAAGCCGAACTCGGCGCTGCGCAAGATCGCCCGTGTGCGGCTCACCAACGGGATGGAGGTCACCACCTACATCCCCGGCGAGGGCCACAACCTTCAGGAGCACTCGGTCGTCCTGGTCAGGGGTGGTCGCGTCAAGGACCTGCCCGGCGTCCGCTACAAGGTCGTCCGCGGCACCCTCGACGCCGCCGGCGTCTCCGACCGCAAGCAGGCCCGCTCCCGCTACGGGGTCAAGGCTTCCTAATGCCGCGCCGCTCCGCAGCCACGATCCGGCCGGTCGAGCCCGACGCCCGGCACCGCAACCGGCTCGTCCAGCAGATCATCAACAAGGTGATGACCGACGGCAAGAAGTCCCTGGCCGAGCGGATCGTCTACGACGCGCTGGCGATCGTCGGCGAGCGCAACGGCGAGGATCCGGTGGAGACGCTGGAGGCCGCAATCAAAGCTCTTACGCCCGTCCTGGAGGTCCGCTCCCGCCGCGTCGGTGGCGCCACCTACCAGGTCCCGGTCGAGGTCCCGGCCCGCCGCGCCCGCACCCTCGCGGTCCGCTGGCTGGTCCAGTTCGCCCGCGCCCGCCGCGAGTACTCGATGGCCGAGCGTCTCGCCAGCGAGATTCTCGACGCGACGCAGCAGCAGGGCGCAGCCTGGAAGCGGAAGGACGACATCTACCGCATGGCCCAGGCCAACAAGGCGTTTGCCCACTACCGCTGGTAGCTAGCCTGGCGGCATGAGCCGACCGATCCTCGCGGTCGACATCGATGGGGTGATCAGCCTCTTCGGTTTCGATGACCCTCCTCCCAACGACGAGGCGCGCTTCGAACTGATCGACGGCAGCGTCCACTGCATCTCCCTGCGCGCCGGCCAGCGGTTGCTGCGGCTCTCCGAGCACTACGAGCTGATCTGGGCCAGCGGCTGGGAGGAAAAAGCGAACTTCTACCTGCCGGCCCTGCTCGGCCTACCGGAACTCCCCCACCTCACGTTCGACGGCGCCGCCCGCTTCGGCTCCGCCCACTGGAAGCTCTCCTCGATCGAGGGCTACTGCGCCGGCCGGCCTATGGCGTGGGTCGATGACAACTTCGACGAGAGCTGCTACGAGTGGGCCCGGGCGCGCCCGGAGCCGACCCTGCTGGTGCCCACCGAGTCGGCGCTCGGCCTCGGGGAGGCCGAAGCCGAAGCGCTTGCCGCTTGGGCCCGCTCGCTCGAGCGCGAGCAGGCTTGAGACCGCACCCGAATCTCTACACTGAGGCTGGTGACTGGGTTCTGGCCGATCTTCTTCCTGCTCGTCGTCCTCAAGATCCCGGTCTTGGGAGCGCTCTGGCTCGTCTGGTGGGCCAGCAAGGCGCCCGAGCCCGAGGGCAGCGAGGACTCTGACGGCGGCTTCAGGCGCCGCCTGCCGCAGCCGAAGCTGCCGCGTGGCCCGCGCCGCGGACCGCACGGCGGTGGCGCCGCCGCGCCGATCCCAGCCTGCCCGCCCGGCGGGCGGACCCGGGTCGTCAGACCCGCTGCCCGGCCTGCTTTCGCTCGCGCCGGATCTCGCGCAGGTAAGGGTGGAAGTCGACCTCGACCGTATGACGCTTAGAGGTCACGAAGCGCTTCCGCATCCTCGCTTCTTCCTCCGCTACGTCGCTCCTCATCTCCGCCGCCGGCGGTAGCGAGACGCGGCCGCCGAGCAGGTCGGCGATCCATTCCGCCTGCGCCTCGGCCAGCGGCATGATCGGCCCCAGCGGCTGGATGAAGCCGATGAAGTAGAGGCCAGGCCGCTCGACCGAGACCACCCGCCGGTAGAGCGGCAGCCGGTTGTCGGGGGCCGAGAGCACCTCGGGGTCGAAGAAGGGGAAGGTCATCTTGTAGCCGGTGCAGTAGACGACGAGGTCGATCTCCTCCTCGCTGCCGTCGGCGAAGCGGACGCTGCGGCCACCGCTGAAGCGCTCGATGTTCGGCTTCACCTCGATGTCGCCGTGCCCGAGCCGGGGCAGCAGCTCCGAGGAGACCGTCGGGTGCGCCTCAAACAGCTTGTGATCGGGCTTCGGCAGCCCGTAGGTGGTCATGTCGCCGGCGGCGATCCCCAGTGCCCGCGAGGCGAAGAAGCGCTGCACCGGCAGCGGCAGCAGAGAGGCCAGCGGGTGGGTGAGCTCGTCGATCGGTTTGCCGTTCAGGTACTTGGGGATCACGTAGGCGCCGCGGCGCATCGAGATGTAGGTGGCGTCGGCGATCCGCGAGGCCTCGACGGCGATGTCGGTGGCCGAGTTGCCGATCCCGAGCACGACGACCCGCTTGCCGCGGAGGACGTCGGGCTCGCGGTAGTGGTGGGCGTGCAGCTGCTCGCCGCCGAACTCCTCGGCGCCGGGGAAGGCGGGTTCGGGCCAGCGCGGGTCCCAGTGATGGCCGTTGGCGACGATGACGGCGCCATAGCGGTTGGTATCGCGCTCGCCATCAGTGCCGGCAACGGTGACGTCCCACTCGCCATCGGCCGGCTCGACGCTCAGCACCTCGGTGTTGAAGCGGATCTTCTCCCGCAGCCCGAAGTGGTCGGCGTATTCGTCGAAGTACGCGGCCATCTGGAAGTGGTCGGGGTAGTCGGGGAAGTGGTCGGGCATCGGCAGGGTCTTGAAGGCCATCACCCGGCGCGAGGTGTTGATGTGCAGCGAGCGGTAGGCGGAGGACATCCCGTTGTCGTTTTCGTAGCGCCAGTTGCCGCCGATGAACGACCCCTTCTCGAAGCAGTCGAACTCGATCCCCCGCGCGCCCAAGACCTGCGCGGCGACGATCCCGGAGCTGCCGGCGCCGATGATGCAGGTCTTTTTGCTGGCTGCCATGGGCGCAGAATCTATCGGACTGGCTGCCTGGCCAGTTTTGAGGGGGGTGAGGAGTTCCACCCCTGGGGTCCGTAGAGCGAGAGGGCGATCGATTCGAAGCTGGGTCCATCGGGATTTGAAACCAACGAAAGGAGCCCCCGATGACCCGCAAGACCCGTTCATTCCGCCCCTCCCCCGCCCTCGTGATCAGCTGCCTGGCGCTGTTCCTGGCCATGGCCGGCAGCGCCTTCGCGGTCGGCGTCGCCAAGAACAGCGTGCGCTCGGCGCAGATCGTCGACGGCACGGTGCGCGCGATCGATGTCCGCGACAACGCGGTCAACGCCGCGAAAATCGCCCCGGATGCGGTCGGGACCGAGGAGATCGCCGAAAACGCCGTCGGCTCGCCGGAGGTGGCGCAGGACTCGCTTACCACCGGTGACCTCGGCAATGCCTCGGTCGCCTCCCCGGAGGTCGCCGACCAGTCGCTGACTAGCGACGACCTCGGGCCCAACTCGGTCGGCTCGTCCGAGATCCAGACCGGAGCGATCCGCGCCTCCGAGCTGGGGACGATCATCCAGGTCTCGAGCAGCGCGGCGATCAAAGGCGGCGGCAACGCCA
The DNA here is from genome assembly GCA_036277915.1 of Solirubrobacterales bacterium. GTDB lineage: Bacteria > Actinomycetota > Thermoleophilia > Solirubrobacterales > 70-9 > VAYN01. The sequence goes on along the minus strand of DASUMA010000005.1, from coordinate 75,997 downwards.
GCGCCAGCGTCGCCTGCCCGGCCGGGACCACCGTGATCAGCGGCGGCTCCAGTGCCGGCTTCTACCAGGTGCACGTCGCCGGGTCCTACCGAGCCGGCAACGGCTGGCACCTCGACGCCCGCAGCGGCGCCGTCGGCGACACCACGATCACCGTGTTCGCCTACTGCCTCAGCGGCGGCAGCAGCAACTAGCGGTTCCGTACAGAGCGACGACAGCGGCCGGGGACCTCGTCCCCGGCCGTTTCGCGTTCAGCGGGCTAGCCGCAGATCTTGGCCCGGTTGGCGGTGGCAGCGGTGAGTGCTTCGCTGGCCCAGGTGGCCTGGCTGCGGGCGTCGGTCAGATTCAGGTTGGCGACTTTCAAGCGCCGTTTTGCTTTGAACAGCCGCCGCGTCGCCGGACGCACCCGCTTGCCGCTGCGTCGCGCCTTCTTCACCGACTTCTTCGCGCTCCTCAGCCCCTTGGCCGCCCGCTGCGCCTCGCTGCTGCGCTGGGTGACCAGCGCGTTGGCCGCGGTCACCGGTGGGCCAGCCCCGGCTAGCGCCGCCTCCGCCGCCGCGCAGCCTGGCGGCCGGGCGCCGCTGCCGACGACCTCGATGCCGGTGAGCTGGGAGGGGAACCCTTCTTCCTCCTCGATCAGGTCCACCGCGGACTGGATCCCACCGACGAGCGGACCGGCGATCCTGGTGTAGACGCCCGGCCTGCCCGGCCGGGCGCAGCCTTCGCCCCAGCTGACGATGCCGGTGAGCCGGAGGCCACTGGCGTCGGTCGGCGACATCAGGGGCCCGCCGCTGTCGCCCTGGCAGGAGTCGGTCCCACCCGCCAGCTCGCCGGCGCAGACCATCGTCTGCGGGTCATACGCGGCACCGTACGCGCCGGCGCAGCTCTGGTCCGCGAGAAACGGGATCTGGGCCTGCTTCAGCACCGGGCTGACCGGGCCGTCCTCGAAGATCGCCCCCCACCCGGTCACGGTGGCGACCCGCCCGGGAGTCCAAAGCGCCGTCTCGGTCGGGCCAGCGATCTGAATCCGCGGCTGCGCGGTAGCGCTGTCGAGCGTGAGAAACGCGAAGTCGAAGCTGTTGGAGCGAGGGAAGTTGCCCACCGGGTCGTAGTTCTCAGGCCCCCAGACTTCGACCCCGAAGTCCAGCTCGCCGCCGCTGTCGAAGAGAGTTCGGCCGATCCAGACCTCGACGCTTTCGATCGGTTCCAGATCCCCGAATTCGTCAAGGAAGCAGTGCGCCGCGCTGAGCACGATCAGCGGGTGGATCAACGACCCGCCACACAAGAACGTTTCCCCACCAGCGAGATTGACCCGCAGCTGCACCTGCCAGGGGAACTGACTGTTATCCGCCGGCCCACCCCCCACGATCCGCGTCTGCGGCCGCTCGCTCGAAGCACGGCTATTACCCGGCCCGCCCAAATGCTCCCGCTCGAGCTCAATCGCCCCCGCAGACGACACCGCCAGCACCAACACAGCCACCAGAGCAACCCCGCCAGCGACCAGAGCCTTCCGCAAAATCACGAACAGGATGGTATGCGAGGGGTCGGGTGCCCCTCGAAACGTCTTGTACTTTTTCGGCGCAGCGGTAGAACGGACGTCCAGAAGCGCCTCTCGAAAAAGTTAAGTGGAGAGGGGCACCCGACCCCTCCCCACCAACCTGTCCGTTATTTCGAGGACTCCTCAGAAGTCGACTCGATCTCCTGCGCCAGCTCCTCAAGCTCCTCAGCAAAGCTGAGCCCAAACCCCTCAACGGGCGCCTCAACTCCGTCGACGCCAAGCTCCGCCGCCAACTCGTCGTCTTCGAGCAGGTCTTCGTCGCTGGGCGGCTCGATCGCCACCGCAGGCTCGATCGCCACCGTCCGGTAGTGCTTGAGGCCGGTCGCAGCCGGGATCAGCTTGCCGATGATGACGTTCTCCTTCAGGCCGACGAGGCGGTCGCGTTTGCCCTCTAGGGCAGCGTCCGTGAGCACCTTGGTCGTCTCCTGGAAGGAGGCCGCAGAGAGGAAGGACTCGGTCGCCAGCGAGGCCTTGGTGATCCCGAGGATGACCTCCTCGCCTTTGGCCGGAGTGCCGCCGTCTTCTTTGGTCTTCTTGTTGAGCCGCTTGAGGCTGCCGCGGTCCTCGAGCTGGCCAGGAAGCAGGCTGGTCGAGCCCTTGGACTCGATCCGCACCTTCTTCAGCATCTGACGCGCGATCAGCTCGATGTGCTTGTCGTTGATGTCGACTCCCTGGGCCCGGTAGACCTTCTGCACCTCGTCCACCAGGTAGAGCTCGGTCGCGGTGCGGCCGCGGATCGCCAGCAGGTCCGCCGGGTAGAGCGAGCCTTCGTTCAGCTGCTGGCCGACCTCGACCTTGTCGCCGTCGGCGACGTGCAGCCGGGTCCGCAGCGGGAAGCTATAGGAGTGCTCCTCGCCGCTGGACTCGGTGACGATCACTTTCAGCGCTTTGTCGGTCTCTTCGATCGAGACCTTGCCGGCCGCCTCAGCCATCTGCGCCAAGCCCTTCGGTTTACGCGCCTCGAAGAGCTCGACGATGCGCGGCAGGCCCTGGGTGATGTCCTGACCGGCGACACCTCCGGTGTGGAAGGTGCGCATGGTCAGCTGGGTCCCGGGCTCGCCGATCGACTGGGCGGCGATGATGCCGACCGCGTCGCCGATGTTGACCATGAACCCGGTCGCCGGGGCGACGCCGTAGCAGGCACGGCACACGCCGGCTTCCGCGTCGCACTTGAGCGCGGAGCGGACCGGGATCTTCAGCTCTTCGTCGCCGAGAGCCTCTGCGATCTCTTCGACGTCGGCCTGGGTGATTTCCTGGTTGCGCTTGAGCAGCTCCCGACCGCGTTTGGTCTCGAGCTTTTTCGCCGCCAGGCGGCCGTAGAGATTGTCGTTGAGCTCGCCATCGTCCTTGCGCAGGACCATCTCGATGTGGTCTTTGGTCTTGCAGTCCTCCTGGCGCACGATCACGTCCTGGGCCACGTCGACCAGGCGACGCGTCAGGTAGCCGGAGTCGGCCGTGCGCAGCGCCGTGTCGGCGAGGCCCTTTCGGGCACCGTGGGTGGAGATGAAGTACTCGAGGACCGAGAGCCCCTCCATGAAGTTGGCCTTGATCGGCCGCTCGATGATCTCCCCTTTCGGGTTAGCCATCAGGCCGCGCATCCCGGCCAGCTGGCGGATCTGTTTGAACGATCCGCGAGCGCCGGAGTTGGCCATCATGAAGATGGGGTTGAGCTCGTCGAGGTTGTCCTCCATCGCCTGCGCGACCTCGTCCGTCGCCCGGTTCCAGTGCGCCGTGACCGCCTCGTGGCGCTCCTCGGCGGTGATGTAGCCGTCGTCGTACTGGCCCTGGATCGCTTCGGTCTCCTTCTCGTAGCGCTCGAGGATCTCCGCCTTCTCGGGCGGCGAGACCACGTTGTTCTTGGAGACCGTGATCCCAGCTTGGCTCGCGTAGTGGAAGCCGAGGTCCTTGAAGGCATCCAGGACCTGTGAGACCGGCGGCGCGCCGTAGGCCTCGACCAGGTTGGAGACCATCGCGTTGACGTCCTTCTTCTTCAGCGAGTGGTTGACAAACACGTACTGGTCCGGATCGAAGTCGTCTTCCAGCGCATCGGCCAGAGCGTGTTCGATCTTTTCGTTGAAGATGATCCGCCCGACCGTGGTCAGGAAGTGCTCGTGCCCGGCCCGCCGGAACTCGGCCTGGTCGTGCAGTTTGCAGCCGCCGTTCTCGTAGACGAGCTCGGCCTCCTGAGCGGAGCGGAAGACCTTCACTTTCGGGCCGGAGCCGTTGCTCTTGCCGGCCTTGAGAGCCTCATCAGCCTTCGCCAGCTCCTCCTCGTCGGGCCCGTAGGTCAGGTAGTAGATGCCAAGCACCATGTCCTGGGTCGGGGTCGCCAGCGGCGCCCCGTGGGCGGGCGAGAGGATGTTGTTGGCGGAGAGCATGAGGATCCGCGCCTCGGCCTGGGCCTCGGCGGATAGCGGCACGTGGACCGCCATCTGGTCGCCGTCGAAGTCGGCGTTGAAGGCGTGGCAGACCAGCGGGTGAACCTGGATCGCCTTGCCCTCGACCAGCACCGGCTCGAAGGCCTGGATGCCGAGACGGTGCAGGGTCGGTGCCCGGTTGAGCAGGACCGGGTGCTCGTGGATGACTTCCTCGAGCACGTCCCAGACCTCCGGGATCATTGACTCGACCATCTTCTTCGCCGCCTTGATGTTCTGGACGGCTTTGCGCTCGACGAGCTGAGCCATGATGAATGGCTTGAAGAGCTCGAGCGCCATGAGCTTGGGCAGGCCACACTGCTGCAGCCGCAGACTCGGACCGGAGACGATCACCGAGCGGCCGGAGTAGTCGACGCGCTTGCCGAGCAGGTTCTGGCGGAAGCGCCCCTGCTTGCCCTTGAGCATGTCGGAGAGCGACTTCAGCGGACGGTTGCCGGGACCCGTGACCGGGCGCCCACGACGGCCGTTGTCGAACAGCGCGTCGACCGCCTCCTGCAGCATCCGCTTCTCGTTGTTGACGATGATCTCGGGCGCGCCGAGGTCGAGCAGCCTTTTCAGCCGGTTGTTGCGGTTGATCACCCGGCGGTAGAGGTCGTTGAGGTCGGAGGTCGCAAAGCGGCCACCGTCCAGCTGCACCATCGGCCGCAGCTCCGGCGGAATCACCGGCACCGCGTCGAGGATCATCCAATCGGGCTTGTTCTCGGAGTTGAGGAAGGCCGAGGCGACTTTCAGCCGCTTCACGGCACGGGCCTGTTTCTGGCCTTTGGAGCTGTTGATGATCTGCTCCAGTTCCTCGCAGTCGGCTTCGAGGTCGACCTGTTCGAGCAGGTCGCGCACTGCTTCCGCGCCCATGCCGCCGCGGAAGTACTCGCCCCAGCCAAACGGGGAGCCGAAGCGGTCCTTGAGCTCACGGAAGACCGTCTCGTCGTTGACGACGTCCTTCGGCTTCATCTCCGTGAAGATCTTCCAGACCTCCTGCATCCGCTCGGCCGCCTCTTCGAGGTAGGCCTCGGTGTCGGAGATCTCGGCGTCGAACTGTTTGCGCAGTTCTTTGACCATTTTGGTCCGCTCGTCGTCTTTGAGCTTGCGCAGCTGGGCCGCGGTCAGCTTCAGCGAGTCGGCCCAGATGTGGTCCTCGTCGTCGAACTTGTCCTGAGTGCCGTCCTCGAGGTAGGCGATCCGCCGCTCGAGCGACTCGTTCAGCTCCTGGGTCCGTTTCTGCTGTTCGGACTCGTAGGAGTCGACGACTTTCTGGACCTCTTTCTCGAGCTTCCCGATGTCCTTGTCGCGAGCCTCCTCGTCGACCCAGGTGATCATCGAGGCGGCGAAGTAGAGGACCTTCTCCAGCTCTTTCGGAGCCATGTCGATCAGGTAGCCAATCCGGCTCGGGACGCCCTTGAAGAACCAGATGTGGGAGACCGGCGAGGCGAGGTCGACGTGGCCCATCCGCTCGCGGCGGACCTTGGATCGGGTCACCTCGACGCCGCAGCGCTCGCAGACGATGCCCTTGTAGCGGACCCGCTTGTACTTGCCGCAGTAGCACTCCCAGTCCTTGGTCGGGCCGAAGATGCGCTCGCAGAAGAGCCCGTCTTTCTCGGGCTTCAGGGTCCGGTAGTTGATCGTCTCGGGCTTGGTGACCTCGCCCCAGCTCCAGGAGCGGATCTTCTTCGAGGACGCGAGCCCGATCTCAATCGCGTCGAAATTGTTGATGTCGATCATCAGTCCTCCACCTCGGCCGGCTCGGCCTCTTCGGCTTTCCCGGCACCATCACCATCAGTTCCAGCCTCGCCCTCGGAGACGATCTGCTCCTCCTGCTCGTCCGCCGCTCCGTTGGAGGAGTCGGCGCGGACGCCGGTCAGATCCATCCCCAGCTCCTCGGCCGCTTTCAGCAGGTCGTCCTCCTCGTCGGAGATTTCGACGTCGGTCCCCTCGGAGACCACGTTGGCGTCGAGCGAGAGGCTCTGGATCTCCTTCAGAAGCACTTTGAAGGACTCCGGGATCGACGGCTCGGGGATGTTCTCCCCCTTGACGATCGCCTCGTAGGCCTTGACCCGGCCGACCGTGTCGTCGGACTTGACCGTGAGCATCTCCTGCAGCGTGTAGGCGGCTCCGTAGGCCTCCAGGGCCCAGACCTCCATCTCGCCGAAGCGCTGACCGCCGAACTGCGCCTTGCCGCCCAGCGGCTGCTGGGTGACGAGCGAGTACGGGCCGGTCGAGCGAGCGTGGATCTTGTCGTCGACGAGGTGCAGCAGCTTGAGGATGTACATGTAGCCGACCGTGACCTTGCCCTCGTAGGGCTCGCCGGTGCGGCCGTTGTACAGCTGCGCCGTGCCGGCCGCTTGCGCGCCCGGGCGGGCGCTCGGGTCGATCCCCAGGTCGATGCCGCGCTCCTCGTTCTCCTTCTGCCACTCGACCAGAGCGGTGTCGACGTCCTCGACGGTCGCCCCGTCGAAGACCTGGGTCGCGACGTAGACGCGACCGTCACCTTCGGAGTGGGCCTGCTTGTAGGCCTCGGAGCCGTCGTCGTACCAGCCGTTCGCCGCGACCCACCCGAGGTGGGTCTCGAGGATCTGGCCGATGTTCATCCGGCTCGGCACGCCGAGCGGGTTGAGGATGACGTCGACGGGGGTGCCGTCGGCGAGGTGAGGCATGTCCTCCTCGGGCACGATCTTCGAGATCACACCCTTGTTCCCGTGACGGCCGGCGAGCTTGTCGCCCTCGGCGATCTTGCGCTTGGTCGCAACGTAGACGCGGACCAGGTCGTTGACGCCCGGGGGGAGGTCGTCGCCGTCGTCGCGGCTGAAGGTGAGGACGTCGATCACGACGCCGCCCTCGCCGTGCGGGACTTTCAGCGAGGTATCGCGGACCTCGCGCGCCTTCTCCTTGAAGATCGCGCGGATCAGCTTCTCCTCGGCGGTGAGCTCGGTCTCGCCCTTGGGCGTGACCTTGCCGACCAGGAGGTCGCCGGAGACAACCTCGGCGCCGACGCGGACGATGCCGCGCTCGTCGAGGTTGCGCAGGCTCTCCTCGGAGCGGTTCGGGATATCGCGGGTGATCTCCTCGTCGCCGAGCTTGGTCGTGCGGGCGTCGATCTCGTACTCCTCGATGTGGATCGAGGTGAGTTCGTCGTCCTTGACCAGGCGCTCGGAGAGGATGATCGCGTCCTCGAAGTTGTAGCCCTCCCAGGACATGAAGGCGACCAGGCAGTTCTTGCCGAGAGCGATCTCACCGCCGCCGGTCGAGGAGCCGTCGGCGAGCACGTCGCCCTCCTTGACCCGCTGGCCGCTGGAGACGATCGGCCGCTGGTGGATGATCGTGCCCTGGTTGGAGCGCATGAACTTGTGCAGCGGGTACTCGTCTTTCTGCGAGCTGCTGGTGACGACGATGCGCTCGGCATCGACGTGGGTGACCTCGCCGGCGCTCTTGGCGAGGACGACGTCGCCGGTGTCGACGGCGGCGCGGCGCTCCATCCCGGTGCCGATCAGCGGCGGGTCGGGTTTGAGCAGCGGCACAGCCTGGCGCTGCATGTTCGAGCCCATCAGCGCCCGGTTGGCGTCGTCGTGCTCGAGGAACGGGATCAGCGACGTCGCCACCGACCAGATCTGGGACGGCGAGACGTCCATCAGGTCGACTTCCTTGGGAGCGGCGGTCGCGTACTCCTGCTCGCCGGCGCGGACCAGCACCAGCGGGCCTTTCAGCTTGCGCGTCTTCGGATCGACCTCGGCGTTCGCCTGGGCGATCACCTTGTCCTCCTCCTGGGTCGCGTCGTAGTGCACGATCTCCTCGCTGACGACGCCGTCCTCCACCAGCCTGTACGGGGTGGTGACGAAGCCGTGCTCGGAGACCTGCGCGTAGGAGGCGAGCGAGCCGATCAGACCGATGTTCGGCCCCTCCGGCGTCTCGATCGGGCACATCCGCCCGTAATGGGTGGTGTGCACGTCGCGGACCTCGATCGGGGCCCGCTCACGGGTCAGACCGCCGGCGCCGAGCGCCGAGAGCCGCCGCCTGTGGGTGAGGCCGGCGAGGCTGTTGGTCTGGTCCATGAACTGCGAGAGCTGCGAGGAGCCGAAGAACTCCTTCATCGCCGCCACGACCGGGCGGATGTTGATGATGGTCTGCGGCGTGATCGCGTCGGAGTCCTCGGTGGTGAGGCGCTCGCGGACGACCCGCTCCATCCGGTAGAGGCCGATCCGGAAGGCCTCCTGGATCAGCTCGCCGACGGTGCGCAGACGGCGGTTGCCGAAGTGCTCGTACTCGTCGAGGTGCTCGTAGACCGGCTCGCGCGGGTAGGTGATCGCCTCCGCGGCATAGTCTTTGATCGGGTTCTCCTCGTCGATCTCCTCGGGGATCCCGAGCAGCTTCGGAAGCGAGACCAGCTCCTTGACGAGAGCGATGATGTCGTCGTGGGTGAGCACCCGCGTCTCGAGGTCGATGTCGAGGTCGAGACGGGCGTTGAGCTTGTAGCGACCAACCCGGGTGAGGTCGTAGCGCTTGGGGTCGAAGAAGAGCTGCTCGAGCAGGCCTTTGGCGGCGTCGACCGAGGGCGGCTCGCCCGGGCGCTGCTTTTTGAACAGCTCGATCAAGGCGCCCTCTTCGGTCCGGGTCGCTTCCGTGTCGGCCTCGATCGTGTGCCGCAGGTAGATCGAGTTGTCGAACATGTCCAGCAGCTGCTGGTCCTCGACGTAGCCCATCGCGCGCAGCAGCACCGTGACCGGCAGTTTGCGCTTGCGGTCGATGCGGACGAAGACTTTGCCTTTTTTGTCGACTTCGAGCTCCAGCCAGGAGCCACGGGCCGGCATCAGGTTGGCGATGAAGACCTGCTTTTCCGGGTCCTTCGGCGCCATCACATAAGCGCCCGGCGAGCGGACGAGCTGGGTGACGACGACACGCTCGGTGCCGTTGATGATGAAGGTGCCGCGCTCGGTCATCCACGGGAAATCACCCATGAAGACGGCCTGCTCGCGGATCTCGCCGGTCTCCTTGTTCTGGAAAGCGACGGTCGCGGTCAGCGGCCGTGAGAACGTCATGTCCTTCTCGCGACACTCCTCGATCGAGTGCGGCGGCTCCTCAAACTTGAACTCGCCGAAGACGATCTGAAGGTTCCCCGTGTAGTCCTCGATCGGGGATATGTCGTTGATCGTCTCCCGCAGCCCGCCGTTCTTCGGATCCGTCAGTTCCTCAAAGGAACGGCGCTGGATGTCGATGAGATGCGGGACTTCGAGAGGGTTGTCTAGGCGGGAAAAGCTCCTACGGGTTACGGGGGCAGCGTTCGAACGTGCCAAGTCGGCGACTCCTCGGGCGGTCAGAGGGACGTAGATAAAGCGCAAATATGGGCAGGGGAACTCAAATGGCGCGCGACCGCAAAAAATAACACACGGCCGCACGCCGCATCAAATTTGGCTCCCAGCCTGGGATTCGCGCTGGCGAATCGGTACTTCTATTTGAGCTCGACCTTAGCGCCGGCCTCTTCGAGCTCGGCTTTGAGCTTCTCAGCCTCGTCGCGCTCGACGCCCTCTTTGATCGGGCCGGGAGCGTCGTCGACGAGCGCCTTGGCCTCTTTCAGGCCGAGACCCGTGGCCGAGCGCACGACCTTGATCACCGGGACTTTCTGGCCACCGACGTCGGTCAGGACCACGTCGACGGTCGAGGACTCCTCCTCGGCACCGCCGCCGTCGCCGCCGCCCGCGCCACCAGCTGCCGGAGCGGCAGCGGCGACCGCGGTCGCGGAGACGCCGAACTCCTCCTCGAGCGCTTTGATCCGCTCGGAGAGCTCGAGGACGGAGATGCTTTTCAGCTCCTCGATCCAGTCCTCAGTGGAGATTTTGGTTGCTGCTGCCATTGGTTGCTACCCCTCTTCCTCGTTCGAATCTTTCTCTGAAGTCTCATCACCGGAAGCGTCCTCGGCCTCGGCTTTTGGCTCCTCCTCGGCGGCCGGCTCCTCGGCGGGAGCCTCCTCCTCAGCGGGCGCAGCGTCCTCTGCCGGCGCCTCCTCAGCGGGAGCCTCGGCCTCGGCCTGCGGCTCCTCGGCGGCGGCCTCCTCGGCCGGGGCGGCCGCAGCCTCGCCGCTGACAAGTCCTTGCTCGGCGATCTGCCCGAGCTGCAGCGCCAGTCCCTGGATCATCGAGCCGAGCCCGCGGACCAGGCCGGTCAGCGGGCTGGCGACGATGCCGGCGAACTGGCCGTTGAGCACGTCGCGCGAGGGCAGGCGGGCGATCGATTTGAAGGCTCCCTCGTCAAGCGAGGTGGCGTCCATGAAGCCGCCCTTGTAGGTGAGCACCTCGTGCTCTTTGTTGAAGCCGGTGATCGCCTTCGCCGCCATCGCGGTGTCGCCGCGGACGAAGGTCAGCGCGGTCGGGCCCTGCAGCAGCTCGGCGAGACGCTCCTCGCCCGCTTTGTCGGCGGCGAGCTTGGTCAGCCGGTTCTTGACAATGCGGAAGCTGGCGTCGGCCTCGCGGAGCTTGGCCCGCAGCTCGGCCGCCTGGGCAACGCTGATGCCGCGGTAGTCGACAGCGAAGATGGCCTCAGATCCCTCGATCTGGGCGGCAATCTCCTGGATGGTTGCTGACTTTTCCTCGCGGTTCATCGTCTCACCTGCACCGGGCTTACGGGCACTGCCCCGCCAGTGGTCTGCGGTTAGCGGCGACGCAGTCTAGGCGGTCGCCGGCTCCGGTGCGGTCTGGTCCTCGGCCTCGGCCGGGGACTCGGCCTCGGGGGCCGGCTCCGGGGCCGCAGCTGCGGCGCTTCCCGGCTCGCTGTCTGCGGTCTTGCCGGTATCGACGCGGATGCCGGGGCCCATGGTGCTGGTCAGCGTGCAGGAGAGAATGTATTTGCCCTTGGCCGACGCCGGCTTGGCGCGGACGATCTCGTCGACCACGGCGCTGTAGTTGTCCAGCAGCTTGTCGTGGTCGAAGCTGGCCTTGCCGATCGCCATGTGGATGATCGCCTGGCGGTCGGTGCGGTATTCGACTTTGCCGGCCTTGGAGTCGGTGACGGCCTTCTCGACGTCTTCGGTCACGGTGCCGACTTTCGGGTTCGGCATCTTGCCCTGCGGGCCGAGCACGCGGCCGAGCTGGCCAACGGTTTTCATCATCTCCGGGGTCGAGATCGCGACGTCGAAGTCGGTCCAGCCCTCCTGGACTTTCTCGACCAGGTCCTGACCCCCGACGATGTCCGCCCCAGCGGCCTCGGCGTCGCGGGCCTGCTGGCCCTGAGCGAAGACGGCGACGGTGACGTCCTTGCCGAGGCCGTGCGGCAGCGCCAGGGTCCCGCGCAGCTGCTCGTCGGCGTGGCGGACGTTGACCCCGAGCAGGAGGTGAACCTCGACGGTCTCGTCGAATTTGGCGCTGGCCGTCTCCTTGACCAGGGCGACGGCCTCGGCCGGCGGGTAGGCGTGGTCGCGGTCGACCTTGTCGTACTGCTGGCGGTATCGCTTGCCGTGGGCCACGAGATCTCCTATTTGACGTCGACGCCCATCGAGCGGGCGGTGCCGGCGATGATCTTCGAGGCGGCGTCGATGTCGTTGGCATTGAGGTCGGGCATCTTGCGTTCGGCGATCTCGCGGATCTGGTCCGGGGTGATCGTCCCGACTTTGTTGACGTGCGGCTCGCCGGAGCCCTTGGGGATCCGGATCGCTTCCTTGATCAGGACAGCGGCCGGCGGCGTCTTGGTGATGAAGGTGAACGAGCGATCCTCGTAGACCGTGATCTCGACCGGGATGATGGTCCCGCCTTCGTTCTGGGTCTGCGCGTTGAACGCTTTGCAGAAATCCATGATGTTGACGCCGTGCTGACCCAGCGCGGGACCAACCGGCGGCGCCGGGTTGGCGTTGCCCGCCTGAATCTGAAGCTTGATGAGGGTGAGGACTTTTTTGGCCATGAGGGTCGGGGAGAGTAGCGGTATCGCGCTCTAGATCTTCTTCACCTGGTCGTAGCCGACCTCAACCGGCGTCTCCCGGCCGAAGATCGAGACCAGCACCTTGAGTTTCGCCGCGTCCTCGTTGATCTCGGCGATCTCGCCGGAGAAGTCGGAGAGCGGGCCGGAGATGACTTTGACCGATTCGCCGATCGAGAACTGCGCCTGGGTGCGCGGCCGCTCCGCGGTCTCGCGGTGCAGCAGGCGGTCGACCTCCGGTTTGGAGAGCGGCACCGGCTTGTTGCGGGAGCCGACGAAGCCGGTCACGCCGGGGGTGTTCTTGACCAGCCCCCAGGCGTCATCGGTCATCTCCATGTTGACCAGGACGTAGCCGGGCATCGTCCGTTTCTCGGTCTGGACTTTCTGGCCGTCCTTCATCTCCGAGACCTGCTCGGTGGGGACGACAACCTGCCGCACGTTGCGGTTCTGGCTCATCGTCTGCACTCGGTGCTCGAGGTTGTGCTTGACCTTGTTCTCGTGCCCGGAGTAGGTGTTGATCACGTACCAGCGATACAAATCGGAAGCCTTTGTTCGGAGATCCCCGGCTAGAGGATCTGCTTGATCAGGAAGTTGAAGGCGGCGTCGAGGGCACCGAGGTAGGCGGCGGCCACGGCGACGAAGAGGATGGTGACGGCGGTTGCCTGGATCAGCGTGTCGCGATCCGGCCACTGGACTTTCTTCAGCTCGGCCCAGCAGGAGACGAGGAAGCCGATGACGCCGCCGCGCTGGGCGCGTTCGGCCTTGGCCTGCTTCTGCTTCTTCTCCAGCTGCTGCGCCTCGCGCCGCTTCTGCTCGTCGCGCTGGCGCCGGTCCTTCTCCTTGGCCTGCTTCGCCTCGGCGCGGCGGGCGGAGCGGGGCTTCGGTGCGTCGGGGGTCTCGAGCTGGGACTCGGGGGCGCCGGCGGCGATCCCCCGCTCCATCGCCTCGACCTCGGCTACCTCACCGGAGACGGGGACCTGGGTGTCGTGCTGCGCCTGTGCGGCGCTCTCGACACCGCCGTCGGAGCGTTTGCGCTCCTCGGCTTCCCGAGCCCGGCGCTCGGCCTTGCGCTGTGCGCGGGTCTTGGCCATCGGGGGCTACCGGGTCTCCTTGTGGGCCGTGTGATGGCCACACCAGCGGCAGTACTTGCGCATCTCGATTCGGTCCGGCGAGTTGCGCCGTGACTTATTGGTCTGGTAGTTACGTCGCTTGCAATCTTCGCAAGCCAGGGTTACCGCGATGCGGACGTCGCCGCGAGCCATATTCCACTTCCCTACTAGGGCCGTTACAGAACAAAACCCCGGGCCCGAGGCACGAGGCTGAGCCAAGGATAGCGAGACGCTGCCGAGCGGGTTACCTGATGTGCAGGACGCGACCCGTGCGAACCGAGATGCCGGTGTCCTGCATGGTCCGCGCAACCGCCTCGGCGCTCTCGACCGAGGCGAAGAGACGGTCCTCCTCGCCGAGCGGGACGATCAGCGTCCGCCGCTCGCCGCGGGCGAGCTCGTAGGCCACCTCATGGGTGCCGACGGAGGCCCTGAGGGCGAGGGTGCCGATGCAGCTGCTGGCACCGGCGCCGACGCACTTGACGGAGACGAGCGCCCCCGGGCCGGCCAGCTTCGCGGTGTGAGTCGGGAAGACGAGCTTCATCTTCGGCGTTTCCGCGGCGGGTGCTTCCGGCGGAGCCGTTTCCGCCGCCGCCGAGCTCGCCACCGACGCAACCCCGATCGCGACGGTGGCGAGCAGTGCGACCCCCAGGCGGCGGTAAGGGCGGGTGGCTTGGGGGACCATGCACTGGATACCAGCACATTTGTTCTAGAACACCCCTCATAGATTCGTCCAGATAGGCCCTGAGGCCTAAAGCTCTAGAGGCCGAGGGTTTTGGCGATGATGTTGCGCTGGATCTCCGACGTGCCGCCGTAGATCGTCGAGACCAGCGAGGTGCGGACCAGCCGCTCCATGTCGTACTCGGAGGAGTAGCCGTAGCCGCCCATCAGCTGCATGCCCTCCAGGGTCGTGCGCTTGGCGACTTCGGTGACGAAGAGCTTCACCATCGAGGCCTGCTGGGGCAGCATCCGGTCGGGGTCCTCGTCGGTCAAGGTGGCCACCCAGCGGGTCATCAGCCGCGCTGCCTCGAGGTCGGTGGCGAGGTCGGCGATGCGGTGCTGCAATGCCTGGAAGGAGCCGATCGGGCGACCGAACTGACGCCGCTCCTTGACGTAGAGGAGGAGGTCGTCGAAGGCGCGCTGGGCGATCCCGAGCATCGTCGCGGCGAGGATCAGCCGCTCGACGTTGAGCCCGGCCATCAGCTGCATCCAGCCCTGGTCGACGGCGCCGAGCACGGCGTCGGCAGGGACCGCGCAATCGGTCAGGTAGAGGTGGTTGGTCTCGCGGCCGCCCATCGTCTCGATCGGGACCACCTCCATGCCCTCGGCCCCCCGCGGGACCCAGAGCATCGTCATTCCCGCGTGCTTGTCCTCGCTGCGCGTGGTGCGGGCGACGACGAGGACGTGGTCGGAGATGTGGGCGTTGGAGCAGAAGACCTTCTGGCCGTTGAGGACGAAGCCATCGTCGACCGACTCGGCCTTGCAGCCGAGGGCGCCGACGTCGGAGCCAGCCTCCGGCTCGGTCATCGCGATCGCCTCGACCGAGCCGCTGGCGATGCCGCCGAGGATTTTCTTCTTCTGCTCCTCGCTGCCGAAGCGCTGGGTGGCGCCGGCGACGATCAGCGTCGTCGCGTAGCCGCCGATCGGAGCCAGCCCGCGCGAGGTCTCTTCCATGAAGAGACAGGCGTCGAGCATCGTCCCCCCGGATCCGCCGTACTCCTCCGGGATCGTCACCCCGAGCCAGCCGAGCTCCGCCATCTGCTTGTAGATGTCGAAGTTGTGGTGCTCGCGGTAACCGTCAGTCAGCCGCTCGCGCTGATCCTGAGTTCCGCACTCGCGTTCGCAGAAGTCGCGCAGCGCGTCGACGAAGTCGTTCTGCTCGTCGGTCAGGGCAAAGTTCACGGCGGCAGCCTATAGCCCCCGCGCGGCGGCTGGCCGCTCAGCCAGTAAGCCCGGAACGAGACTCGAACTCGTGACCCCTTCCTTACCATGGAAGTGCTCTACCAACTGAGCTATCCGGGCAGGTCTAGGACCCGATCTTAGGGCAGCTCGACCGGAGTTGCGGCGGAGCGTGTGGGCGACTGGACGCGGCGGCCGGTCACCCGGGCGGGGGGACTCCTGGAATTGCACGGAGATATTCGTGTCAATCGCGGTAGGCGCGCGATCGCGGTGGCTGAAAACTGGCCGGTTCGCCAATTTCGCGTTAACCTGATTGACATGAATATGGTTGCCCCGAAAGCCCCCTCCATCGCCGCCCCAGAGCGGGTGGATCTCGCCTTCGCACGGGCCCTCGGCCACGGCGACCTCGACGGGGCCACCGCCTGCTTCGCCAAGGAGGGGTGCTTGATCACGCCGGACCTGACCGCCGTGCGCGGGCGTGAGCGGATCCGGCCCGTACTCGCCCAGCTGATCGCCAGCGGCGCCGAGGTGACGGTCGACGGCGGTCACCTGATCGACGGCGACGAGGTCACGCTGGTGCGCGCGCGCTGGCGGATCCGCACCGGCCGCGAGGGGAGCCGGGTCGAGCAGGTCTGCGACACGACGCTGGTGATGCAGCCGGTCGAAGGCCGCTGGAAGCTGATCATCGCCGCGCCCTGGGGCTGGGGCGACGGACGCGTCTGACCGGTATCGCCGCCTTTACCTTGTCGGACATGAGCGACGGGCCGGAAGCCGGCAAGCGCAAATACCGGATGGCCGCCCGGGCCGCCGCGGTGACGGCGACCCGCAGCCGGATCCTCGACGCCGCCGAAAGCGCGGCCGACGAGCTGCCGGTGGAGGAGATCACGCTTGCCGTCGTCGCCGAGCGGGCAGGGGTCTCGGTGCAGACGGTGCTCCGCCACTACGGCAAACGGGAGCTGCTCCTCGTCGCCACGGTCGCCCGCATGGGCCTGCAGATGCGCGGGGACCGCGACGTCAAGGCCTCCTGGGGCACGGAGCGGATCGTCGCCGTGCTGATGGGGCACTACGAGCGCTTCGGCGACCGCGTTCTCTGGATGCTCGCCCAGGAGCATCGCAACCGCCAGGTGAAGATCCTCACGGAACTCGGCCGCTCCTACCACGCCGATTGGTGTCGGAAAGCGTTCGCGCCGGCGCTGCGCGGCCTGCGCGGCGCCCGTCGGGAGCGGCGCCTGTCACAGCTGATCGCCGCAACCGACATCTACGTCTGGAAGGTCCTCCGCCGCGACCGGGAGCTCAGCCAGGCCCAGGTCGAGCTGGCGGTCTGCGAGCTGCTGGAGCCGCTGATGGAGCCGCCGCCCTGAGCCGAATCCTTGCCTACACCTCTCCCTCCCAGGGCAACCTCT
Source organism: Solirubrobacterales bacterium (assembly GCA_036277915.1). Taxonomy (GTDB): domain Bacteria; phylum Actinomycetota; class Thermoleophilia; order Solirubrobacterales; family 70-9; genus VAYN01. Next base: position 59,709 of record DASUMA010000005.1, on the reverse strand, counting down.
TCCCGCTGGCGGCGATTCTCGAAGAGCTGGCTCGCCGCGGCCACGAGGTAGCGGTGCGGACGCGGTCGGAGATGGTGGAGGTGCTGCGCTCGCGCGGGCTCCACGCGGAGCCGATCGCGGCTGCGGTCGAGGCGATCGAGATGGACGACTGGCGCGCTCGCACCACGCTGGGGTCGGTGCTGCGCGCCGGCCGCGTCTTCCGCGCCCGCGCGCCACTCGACGCCCTTGACCTGGAGCGGGCGATCGCGGCGCTGGGGCCCGACGCGGTGCTGGTCGACGTCAACGCCTGGGGCGGCCTTGCCGCGGCGGAGGCCTGGGGCGGTGCCTGGGGCGTGACCTGCCCCTTCCCGCTGACCCTGCCCTCCCGCTTCGGGCCGCCGATGGGGCCCGGCCTGCGTCCGCTCGGCGGGAGGCTCGGCCGCCTCCGGGACCGCAGCGTGGCGGCTGCCATGGAGGCGGTTGTCTGGCCGCCGGCGCGGGCTGCGTTGACGCCACCGCGGGCCGAGCGCGGGCTGCCGCCGCTGCGAGAAAGCCGCGAGCTGCTGCTCGCACCTCCCCTCGTCCTCTACGCCAGCGCCGAGCCGTTCGAGTACCGGCGGCCGGACTGGCCGGCGAGCGTGGTCATGGTCGGGCCCTGGGCCTGGGAGCCGCCGGGTGGGCTGCCGGCGGAGCTCGCCGGGGTCACGGCGCCGCTCGTCCTCGTCACCGGCTCGACCGAATTCCAGGACGACGCCAGCCTCGCCGCGACCGCGTTCGAGGCGCTGGCGGAAGACCCGGTCCATGTAGTGGCCACCGTCCCGAGCGCCGAGAGCTCACGGCTGCGGCCGCCGGCCAACGGCACCGTGCTCGGCTTCACCCCGCACGGGCCGATCCTCGAGCGCGCCGCCTGCGCAGTCACCCACGGCGGCATGGGCGTGACCCAGAAGGCGCTCTCTCGCGGTGTCCCGGTCTGCGCGGTCCCCTTCGGCCGCGACCAGTACGAGGTGGCGCGGCGGGTCGAGGCGAATGGCGCCGGGACGCGGCTGCCCGCGCCGCGACTCAGCCCGAAGCGGTTGCGGCGGGCGGTACGGGCAGCAATGGGGTGCGGACGCCGGGGCGGAGCAGATGGCGCGCGCGTTCGCCGCCGCAGGCGGGCCGGTGACCGCGGCTGACGCGGTCGAGCAGCGCTTGCTGCAGACCTAGACCTGGTTGCCGTTCGCCGTGAGGACGACGTCGACGTTGCCGCGGGTGGCGTTGGAATAGGGGCAGACCTGATGAGCCGCCCGCACGAGCTCAACCGCCGTCTCGTCCTCAACTGAGGGCAGGGTGACATGGAGCTCGACGGCGACGTTGAAGCCGCGCTCCTCGGTGGTCACGAGCGAGACCTTGGAGTCGATCGAGACGTCGCCGACCTCGGCCTTCTGGCGCTGTGCGGCGACGCCGAGAGCGCCCTCGAAGCAGGCGGCGTAGCCGACCGCGAAAAGCTGCTCGGGGTTGGTGGCGCCGCCCTCTCCGCCCATCTCGGTGGGCAGGCGCAGATCGATATCGAGGACGCCGTCGCTGGTGCGACCGTGACCGTCGGCGCGGCCGCCGGTGACGTTGGCCTCAGCCGTGTAGAGAACCTTTGCCATCCGCACCAACCTAGCGCTCAGCGACGGGCGCGGACCCGAAAACGGAGAACGGCTGGACTGCTGTCTGAGTTGCCGGCGGCGTCGATCGCCAGAACGCGGATCGCGTGGGCGCCGATCCCAAGCGTGTAGGCGCGCGGCGAGATGCAGGGCCGGAATGGCCGGCGGTCGAGCCTGCAGCGGAAGCTCGAGCCGGGCTCATCGGAGCCGAAGCGGACGGCGACGCGGCGGCGGCCGTGGCTGGCGAAGAGGAGCGCCGCCGGCCGGGCCTTGACCAGCGTCTGCGGGGGTCGGCGGTCGGGACGGGGCGGCTTCGGCAGCTCAGGTGGCGGAAGTGGCGTCGGGGGCGGAGGTTCGGGTAGCGGCGGTGGAGGCAGCTCGGTCGGAGCTTTGAAGCTGTTGGGGTCGGCTTCGCGCGTGCTCTCGCAGCCGACCGGGGCGGCATCGGCAAACTGCGGCTGGCGATCGATGACCGCCAGGTCGGCGTCCTCGCCGCAATCGATCACCGGGTCGTCGTCGCCGGAGTTGGCGAGGATCGTGTCGTTGCCGGCGAGGGCGAAATAGGTGTCGGGGCCGAGGTGGCCGAGCAGCTGGTTGGGTCCGGCGTCGCCGACCAGGAAGTCGCCGGAGCTGGAGGCCTCGAGGTCCTCGATCGAGCCCAGGGTGTCGAGGCTGCCGCCGGGGCAGCTCGGCTGCCCGCCGGCACCGGGCTCGCCGGCGACGGCCTGGTCGAGGCGGGCGGAGACTGCTTCGGCGAGGCGGGCCCAGGAGCCGTTGTCGCGGCCGGGGCCGCCGTCGAGCGCCTCGCCGTCGCAGATCGAGACCGAGAGGAAGAGGTCGTTGCCGTTGCCGCCGAAGAGGTCGTCGGGGCCGCCGTTGTGGAGCAGGGCGTCGTCGCCGCCAAGCGCTTCGAGGCTGTCGCCGCCGCCACCCGGGCCATCGACGAGCACGTCCTCGCTGGCCTCTCCCCCGTCGATCTCGTCGTCGCCCTCGCCGCCGATCGCGACGACCGAGGTGGTGCCGGGGAAGCCCGTGGCGGAGAGGGTGTCGTCGCCGCCCATGCCAGCGATCAGGACCGAGTCGAGCGGCGCGGTGAGCGCACAGGTGACGACCGTCGCCGCCCCGTTCAGCGTGCATCCCGAAGCGGCCTCCGGACTGGCGTCGAAGCTGGCGCCGGCGAGCGTGAAGACGACCGAGGTCGCGGAATAGGCCGCCGTCACCGCGTCGTCGCCGTCGCTGCCGACCAGGTACAGCTGCCCGCCGCCGGGCTGCCCGGGGAGCATGAAGCCGACGCTGACCTCGCCGGTGTCGCGAGTGTCCACCGCGCCGTCGACGTTGTCGCCGTCGGCGCCACCGACCAGCGTGTCGGTGCCGCCTTCGCCGAGCAGCACGTCGGCGCCACCGCCGCCGTAGATCGTCTCCGCCTTGGCGGTGCCGACGATGTAGTCGGAGAACGGGGTGCCGATCACGGTCTCGAAATTGGCGCCTTCGACTTCGTCGACGCCGCCGCCGAAGGAGGCGACGCCCTGGTTGGCGTTTTCGTCGTCGGCCCCGAGTTCGAGGCGCAGGCCGCGCTCGCCCCCGGCCGGCGGGAAGCCGGCGACGGCGATGCTGCCGCCGAAGCCCGGGGTGATCCCGGTCGAGTAGCTGAGGGTGTCGGTGCCGCCGCCGGTGTCGAAGATGCGGTCGATGGTGCCGTCGCCGCGGACGTAGTCGTCGCCGCTCTGGCCGTCGATCGAGTCGGCGCCGAAGCCGCCGGAGAGCCGGTCGTTGCCCGGTCCGCCGAGCACCTTGTCGTCGCCGATTCCGCCGAAGAGGCGGTCGTCTCCTTCTCCCCCTTCCAGGGTGTCGTTGCCGCGCTCGCCGAAGACGACGTCGTTGCCGGGACCGCCGTCGAAGGTCTGGCTGCCGACGCCGAGGTGGCACTCGAGCGGGCAGGCATCGGTCCCGGCCGCGATCGGGGCGGCGACGATGGTGTCGTCGCCGGCTCCGGAGTGGACCGCGGCGATGCCAGGTGGGGCGACGATCGTGTCGGCGCAGGGCGTGCCCCAGGTGACGTCGCCGACCCGGACAGGGCCTTCGGCGCAGCTGGGGTCCGGTGCCTCAGCGGCGCCCGCGGCTGGCGCGAGCGCAAGCAGGACGAGAGCGGATGCGAGGAATGGCGCGAGGCGAGCCATCACCTCTCCATACCCTCGGAGGGCGCGTCGATGCGCAATCCGGCGGTTTGGCTCGGCAGCCAGAGGCCGTTACCCTTTTTGTCGGCGCTTGTGGTGCAGGGGCCCGAGACGCTTCCGAGCCCGTGGGAGGCAGGGCGGTCGATCACCCACGCCGCAAGGAGAGATATGAAACCCCGCTTCGCAGTTTCGTTCCTGGTTCTCACGCTCTGCGTCGTGGGCGCCGGCCTCTCGGCCCAGGCCCTCGCCAAGAGCAAGGGCGGCGGCAAGAAGCAGCAGGCGACGACCAGGGTCTTCGAAGTCTGCAAGCACGGCTGCCGCTACCGGACGATCCAGAAGGCGGTCGATGCCGCCGGCTCGTTCAAGGGCAGGAAGGGGAACGCGAAGACGAAGGCGATCGTCGAGGTGAAACCGGGCAAGTACGTCGAGGGCGTCGTGCTGGACGGGACGCTGCGGAAGAAGGACTTCGACGGGCTGACGATCCAGGGCTCGACGAAGAACCGGCGCAAGGTGGTGCTCGAGGGCAAGAACGCGAAGGGCGAGCTCGGCGCGGCGCAGAACGGGATCGAGGCGATTGACGTCGACGGCCTGGTGCTGAAGAACATGTGGGCGCGGAGCTACCAGTCCAACGGCTTCTTCGTCCACGCCGACGTGAAGAGCGGCCAGCGCTGCGACGGCTTCACGATGGACAACCTGCTGGCCTCGGCGAACCGCTCCTACGGCCTCTTCGCCAAGGGCTGCCTCGGCGGCAAGATGCTCAACTCCACCGGCTTCCACCACGGGGACTCGGCCTTCTACATCGGCGAAACGCCGTGCGACTCGAAGACCTGGACCAACCACGGCGTGGCGCCGCCCCCTCCCCCCTGCCAGCGCAAGCCGAAGTGGACGATCCTGAAGAACGACACCAGCTACGAAAACGTGCTCGGGTACTCGGGGACCAACTCCAAGTACGTGAAAATCCTCGACTCGGCCTTCTTCAACAATGGCGCCGGGATCGTCCCGAACACGCTCGACAGCGAGGGCTTCGAGCCGAACGGCTGGAACCTGTTCGAAGGCAACGACGTGTTCTGGAACAACTACAACTACTTCCTCGCCGGCACCTCCTTCCGCACCGTCTCCGGCGGGCTCGGCCAGGTCGCCGGAGCGACGGTCAACTACCCGACCGGGGTCGGGATCGCGCTGTTCGGCGGAGCCGACAACGTCGTCCGCAAGAACAACATCTTCGGCAACTACAAGTGGGGCGTCGCCTCCTTCTCCGGCCCCGGTGAAACGTTCGTGGCCAACGTCGGCGACGACGCCAAGAACATCAACAACCAGATCGTCGAGAACAAGATGGGCCGCGGTGGGCTCGACCCCAACGGCGAATTCGACTTCTGGAACGACAACACCGGCGGTGGCAACTGCTGGGCGGGCAACAGCGCCAACTCGACCTTCGCGCCTGGGAACGGCAAAGTCGCGGTCGCGACGATCTACCCGGCGTGCCCGCAGGCTCCGGTCCTGGCCGACCAGGTGCGCAGCCTCGAATCGCGCGAAGCGGGCCTGCAGATCAACTTCGGCAACCTCGCCGACCCGACCACGATCCTTGGCTACGCCGGCACCAACCCGCCGCAGAACCAGCAGTGCAGCTGGGTGCGGCGACTCGCCGCGCACCCGGCCTTCCAGAAGTACAAGCCGGCCGAAGTCGCCCCGCAGCCCGGCGAGCTGAGCTGCAAATGAGGAGCGCACGGGAGAGAGCCCTGGTGCCGTTCCTCGCCTGCGCCGCCGCGCTCGCCCTACTTGGGGCGAGCGCGGGCGGCGCCGCCTCGGCCCCGGCGCCGAAGCCGGCGAAGGTGACGGTCAACGACTTCTTCTTCGGGCCCAACACGGTGACGATCAAGCGGGAAGGGTCGGTCAAGTGGGTCTGGTCCTCGCTCAACGCCTATCCCCACGACGTGCACCTGAAGCAGGGGCCGCCGGGGCTGAAGAAGAAGGGGTCCTACTCGACCAAGACGACGGCGATCTCCGGCGCCCACTTCCAGAAGCAGTTCCCGACCGCCGGCACCTACAAGTTCATCTGCACGATCCACCCGAGCGAAATGAAGCTGACCGTCACGGTGAAGAAGTAGGGGCTGGGTGGCCCTGGACCCGATCGACCGCCGCGACTTCCTCGGCCTCGGAGGCCTAGCCTTTGTCTGCACTCTCGCTGGCCAGGAGATCCGCACCGACCAGGGGCAGATCGACCTCGACGGGCTCGCCGGCGGGGTCGAGGTGCCGCCACGGGTGGCGGCGGCGGACAACGGCGGCGGCCAACCGGCGCGGACCGAGCTGGCGGCGCTCGGCCTCTCCGGGCAGACGCGGGAATACTGGATCGCCGCCGAGGAGCGGCGCTGGGACATCGTGCCCACCGGCCGCGACCAGATGATGAACCAGCCGGTGAAGGGAAAGACGACGTTCAACGCCTACGGCTACCGCGCCTACAGCGCCAGCTTCGAGAAACCGCTGGCGCCGGCGAGCGTGCCGGGGCCGCTGATCGAAGCCGAAGTCGGCGACACCGTCGTCGTCCACTTCCGCAACAAGCTGAAGGTGCCGGTGACGATGCACCCGCACGGGATCTTCTACGCGAACGAGATGGACGGCGCCTACAAGGGCAAGTTCACCGACCCCGGCGGCTTCGTCCAGCGCGAGCGCACCTTCACCTACGTCTGGGAGTGCCCGGAAGGGACGGAGGGGACCTGGCTCTACCACGACCACGGGCCGATGGACCCGCTGCCAGTGTTCCGCGGGCTGCACGGTCCGCTGGTCGTCCGCAAGCCGGGCGAACCGCGGCCGAGCACCGAGTTCTTCCTCGCCTTCCACACCTGGGACCCCTCGATCACCGGCCTGAGGAAGATCTTCTACTGCGTCAACGGCAAGGCCTACGCCGGCAACACGCCGACCCTGGGGGCCAACGTCGGCGACCGGGTGGCGATGCACGTCTACGGCGTCGACAACTTCTTCCACACCTTCCACCTGCACGGCCACCGCTGGACCGAACCCGACGGCAAGATCGTCGACAACAAGACCTTCGGCCCGGCCGACTCCTTCCGGCTCGAATTCACCGAGGACAACCCCGGCCGCTGGTTCTACCACTGCCACGTCTTCCAGCACCTGCACCAGGGGATGAACGGTTGGTACGTCGTCTCCTAGCGCTCGCCGTGGTGCTGGCGACCGGGCTGGTCGCTCCATCCGGCGCCTCGGCGACGAACACGCGGGTCTCGATCGCCAACTACGCCTGGTCGACCCCGGCGGTGCAGATCGACCTCGGCGAGAAGGTGACCTGGGACTGGCTCGGGCCGGACCTGGCCCACTCGGTGACGGGGATCTCGGCCAACGACCTCGGCTGGGACTCCGACCCTGGGACCGACGCCCCCAGCCACCGCGCCGGCGACGCCTTCACGCTCCAGTTCACCCAGCCCGGCGCCTTCCTCTTCCAGTGCAAGCTGCACGCCTCGGTCAGGGGCGAAGTCATCGTCTCCTCCACCCCGGGCAACCCCAGCTCCGACCCCGGCCCGCGGCCGCCGCTGAACCTCGACGTGAAGGCGCCGACGCTGGGCGGAATCGTCCTGCCCAAGCCGCGGTTTCGGGGCACGCGCGGTGCCCCCTTCAGCGCCCAGATCAGCGAGCGCGGGACGCTCGACGGCGAGTACTACCGGCTGAACAAGAAGGGCAAGCGCACCTACAACGGCTACCGCATCTGGAAGACCTTCATCGGGATCAACCACCTGGCGCTGGGCGCGCGCTGGAAGCACTTCAAGGCGCAGCCGGGGCGCTACGAGGTGGTGCTGCGGGCGACCGACACGGCCAACAACGTCTCCAAGCCGGTCCGCAAGCGCTTCGAGATCGTCGGCTGAATCAACTGCGACGGGCCTTGGTGCGGCGCGGCTTCGCCGGGCTGGCGGCGTCGCGGAGGGTGCGTTCGCCGGCTTTCTCCGTCGCCTCCCCCATCGTGATCTGGAACATCGCCAGCAGCGAGTCGGAGGCGAGCGGGCGCATGCCGTCGAGGGCGTCGCGGACCTTCTGCCAATCCTGCTCGGGGCGGCCGGCCTTGTCGAACGGCTCCCAGATCTCCTTCACGAAGAGGTCGACGTAGGCGCGGGACGCGCCTTCGGCGTGACGGCGCAGCTCAGCGGCGGTGGCAAGCGCGGCCTCAGCGGTCAGGCCGAGCTCGATCAACGCCGCACCGGAGCGCTGCAGGCGCGGGCTCAGAACTTCGATTTTGCCGTCGGGCAGCTCACGCAGGATGCCGAGCTTTTCCGCCTTGCCGAGTAGCTTCGGGTCGACCTTGTCGACCTTCCAGTTGGCGGCCAGCTCGGCCCGTTTGAAGATCTCCGGCGTCTCGTCCTCGAAGGGGGCGCGGACGGCGCGGGCGAAGTCGACGATCTCCTGCGAGGAGCCCTTCGTCTCGAGCACGCGGCGGATCGCCTCCAGGTTGAGGCCCTCGGCCTGCATTTCCTTGGTCAGCTCGATGCGGGCGACGTGCTCCTCGTCGTAGTAGCCGGTGCGACCGTGGACGTCGGGTGGCGGCAGCAGGCCGCGGGTCTGGTGGGCGCGGATGTTGCGGATCGTCATCCCGGTCCGCCGCGCCAGCTCCCCGATCGTCATCTTGCCGTCGGGCGCTTTGCCCTTCGTCGTCTTGCTCATCCGCGCATCGTAAGCGGCACTCGCTGGCCATTCATCTCCGCCGCCGCGTCGGAGCAGAGGAAGGCGATCGCCTCGGCGACGTGCTCGGCCGGGGTGAAGGTGGCGAAGTCGCCGTCAGGGTTCTCCTCCCGCATGCGCGGGGTGAGGATCGCGTCGACGACGACGATGTTGGCGGTGGCGCCGCCGGGCTCGAAGCCGTCGGCGAAGGCCAGCGTCCAGGCCTCGGCGGCGGCCTTCGCCGCCGCGTAGGCGGCGTTGGTGTTGCTCGGCGCCTGCGCCTGCTTGGCGGAGACAAGGACGAAGCGGCCATGCTCGCTGGCGGCGAGCTGGTCGTGGAAGGCGCGGGTCGTGTGCTGGACCGTGCGGACCAGGAGGCCGTGGAGGAAGTCCCAGTCGGCCAGCGAGGCCTCGTGCAGCGGCTCTCCCCCGCGCCACCCACCGACAAGGTGGATCAGCCCGTCGACCCGGCCGAAGCGCTCGACCAGCGCCGCGCACCAGCCGCGAGCGGCGTCCTCGTCGAGCAAATCGACGGCGCGGCCGTCCCAGCGCTCAGCCGGGACCCCCGCCGCGTCAGGCATCGCGTCGAGCGTCTCCTGGCTGCGATCCGTGCCGGCAACCGTCGCCCCCGCAGCCGCGAGGCTCCCGATCACAAGCGGCCCGAGCCCACCACCGGCGCCGGCCACGGCGATCACACGATCCTGCAGGGCGTCACTCACACTCCCATCCTCGCACCCAAGCGTGCGGCGCGCGACGTGTGAAACTTTCTGTCTGAGACATTTGCGAGCATCGCGTTGTGACTTCAACCAAGGCCATCGGCAGACCCCACCGGCGGGAGCGTGCAGTGAACCGGCGAGTGCAGGGGGACATCGGCGAGGCCTCCGCCGTCGAGTGGCTGACTTGCAAGGGGGCATTGGTCTGGCTCCCGGCCGGACACAGCCCTGACGTAGATTTGATGGCGGAGTTGGATGACCGACTGCTCCGAGTACAGGTGAAGACGTCTACCTACGAGGCGAGCACTCCTCGCGGAAAACGGCGGTGGCAGGTGAGCATCGCGACCAGTGGCGGGAACAGGAGCTGGAGTGGTCTTGCAAAGCGATTCGATCCGGCGGCGGTCGACAATCTCTTTGTCTTAGTCGGCGACGGAAGGCGATGGTTCATCCCCGCATCGGTCATCGAGGGGACCCGGGCGGTGATTCTCGGCGGGTCGAAGTACTCCGAGTTCGAGGTCGAGAAAGGGACCCCGATCGAACCACTGATCTACGGAAGCCCCGACCCGCATAGAATCGGCTCTCCTCGCCCGGGGGAGTGCCAGAGCGGTCAAATGGATCAGACTGTAAATCTGACGGCAATGCCTACGCAGGTTCGAATCCTGCCTCCCCCATCTACCGGCCATGTGAAGCTTCGCCCAAAACGACAGGCGACGTTCCCGAAGCGTCCCTGCGAGGAGGCTGGCCTGCAAGCCGGCGACAGACTGCGGGTCAATGCCGATGGCCCAGGCCGACTCGTTTTCGAACGGATCGAGGAGCCGAGCGTTGGCTGAGGGGCAGACCTAGGCCGACCCAGCCTGAGCGGCCTCGAGCCGGGCGACCATCTGCTCGTTGAAGCGGTTGACGGCGGAGAGCGGGCGCAGGAAGACGGTGAGCTCGGCGACCTTGCCGTCGTCGTCGAGCTCGAGGAAGTCGATGCCCTCGATCTCGCGGTCGCCGACCCGGGCTTTGAAGCGGAGGACGACGGTGTTGTCCTCGGCCAGCTCATCGGTGTAGCGGAAGTCTTCGAAGACCTGGACCACCTGGGTGAGGACGGCGATCGCCATCTCGCGGCCCTCGAAGCCGCGGAAGAGGATCGGGCTGTGGAGGACGACGTCCTCGCGCAGCGTCTCGGTCATCAGCTCAAGGTCCTTGGCCTCGGCGGCGCGGCGGAAGGGGTGTGGCTCTGCCATCGGGAACGAGCCTAGCTCACCGTTGGGTACGGATGGGATACTGATCGCCGTGCCGCTGCTCAGCGACAACTTCATCTCGCGCGTCTCCTCCGGCATGGGGGCGACCGGGCTGCGCTGGACCGGAAAGCTCAACGTGCCCCTGTACCGGGCTTCGGGCGGCCGGCTCGGGGGGCGAATCGGCAAAGCGCCGGTGCTGCTGCTGACCACCACCGGCCGCAAATCCGGCCAGCAGCGCACCGCGCCGGTGGTCTACCTCGCCGACGGCGAGCGGATGATCGTGATCGGGTCGAACGCCGGCAACGCCCGCGTCCCCGCCTGGGCGCTCAACCTCAAAGCGAAGCCGGAGGCCGAGGTCGAGGTCGGCCGGCGTCGCATCCCTGTCAGCGCCCGGATCGCCGAAGGCGAGGAGCGGGCCGACCTCTGGCGCAAGTCGAACAAGCAGTACGCGGGCTTCGACGACTACGAGTCCCGCACCGACCGTGACATCGCGGTCTTCGTGCTCGAGCCCGCCGCTTAGCTGGCTTCCCGGAGCATCTGGGCCTCCGGCAAGCGCTTCAGTTTCTTCAGCGTGTTGTTCTCGATCTGGCGAATCCGCTCGCGGGTGACCCCGAAGGTCCTCCCCACTTCCTCCAGCGTCAGCGGCTCCGCGCCCGAGAGGCCGTAGCGAAGTTCGATCACCTGGCGCTCGCGCTCCGGCAGCGCGTCCAGCGCCCGGCGCACGCCCTCTTTCTGCAGGTGCTCGCTGGCTTCCTCGAAGGGCTCGAGCACAGCGTCGTCAGCGACGAAGTCGCCAAGCTCCGATTCGTCCTCGTCCCCGACCGGTTTCTCCAGCGAGACCGGCAGCTGGGCGACGCGGAGGATGTCGCGAACGTCGGAGACGGGCCAGCGCAGCTCCTCGGCGATCTCCGCCGGCTCCGGCTCGCGGCCGAGTTTCTGGACCAGCTGGCGTTCGACGTGGGCGACCCGGTTCAGCTTCTCGACCATGTGGACCGGGATCCGGATCGTCCGCGCCTTGTCGGCGATCGCCCGGGTCACCGCCTGCCGGATCCACCAGGTCGCGTAGGTGGAGAACTTGTAGCCGCGGCGGTAGTCGAACTTCTCGACCGCGCGGATCAACCCCAGCGAGCCCTCCTGAATCAGGTCGAGGAAGCTGAGGCCGCGCCCCAGATAGCCTTTGGCGATGGAGACGACGAGGCGCAGGTTGGCCTCGACCATCTGCCGCTTCGCCAGCATGTCGCCGCGCTCGATCCGTTTCGCCAGTTCGACCTCCTGCGCCGCCGTCAGCAAGTCGACCTTGCCGATCGATCGCAGGTAGAGACGCAGCGAGTCGAGGCTGGGCTCGACCGTGAGGTCGAGCTCTTCCTTCTTCGCCGAGCCGCTCTGCTCGGACCCGCGTTGCTCTTTGTAAGCGCTGACGCCGTCCTCGGCGATCACGTCGACGCCGTGCTCGACCAGGTGCGCGTGGAGCTGGGTCACCTGCTCCTTGGTGATCTCCACCTCCTCGAGTGTTGAGGCGATCTGCTCGAAGGTCAGGTACCCGCGTTCCCGGCCCAGGGCGATCAGCCCGCGCAGCTCCTCGATCTCGCCGATCGGGCTCTCGCCCGCGTCAGCGCCCTCGATCGAGCTTCGCTCCATCGCGTCCGACACCGTCTCCAACGGTTCGATGATCGCCACCTCCACTCCCTCTCTCCCCAGATACGGGACACCGGCCCCAAAGCTCCGGCCGCGGCGAAGTATAGGCGCACGAAACCGCTTTACGGGTCGCCGAATGTTCCGGTCGCTTACTCTTCATAAGCCCGATGCCCGAGCCGCAGACCGCAACCCCAGCCGCCCCTGACGTCCAGGCCGGCGTACCGGCGACCCAGGTCAGCCTCTCGCGGGTCGGCGTGACCGGGGTCGAGAAGGTGATCCGGGTCAAGGCCGACGGGACCGAGAACCTCTTCTACGCCGGCTTCGAGTGCTTCGTCGACCTCAACCCGCAGCAGGCCGGCGTCCACATGTCCCGCTTCGAGCAGATCGTCAACGAGGCGATCGACGAGGTCGTGCTCGGCGAGGCGTTCAAAGCCGAGGTGCTTGCCGCCCACGTCGCCCAGCGGGTGCGCGAGCGCCAGGGCGGGCTGCGGGCCGAGGTCGCGATCACGGCCCGCTACCCGGAGACGGTCTCTGCGCCGAAGAGCGGCCAGAGCACCCAGGAGATCTACGTCCTCCACGGCACCGCCGTCGCCTCCGAGCACGGAACCCGGACGCTGACCGGAGTCGAGGCCCAGGGCATGACCGCCTGCCCCTGCGCCCAGGAGATGGTCGCCGGCCTCGCCCGCGAACGACTCGCCGAGGGCGGCTTCGGGCCGGAGCAGATCGAGCAGGCGATCGAGCTGGTCCCGATCGCAACGCACAACCAGCGCGGCATCGGCACCCTCCACGTCGGCTGTCCCGAGGGCGGCCCGTCTTGGATCGACGCGCCGGAGCTGCTGCGGATCGTCGAGAGCTCGATGAGCTCGGAGATCTACGAGCTGATGAAGCGGCCGGACGAGATGGCGGTCGTGGTCAAGGCGCACGAACAGCCACGCTTCGTCGAGGACTGCGTGCGGGAGATGGTGCGCCAGGTGATCGAGGGCTACCCCGACCTGCCCGACGAGGCCTTCGTGATGGCCCGCCAGGAGAACCTGGAGACGATCCACCGCCACAACGTGGTCGCAGAGCGCTACGGAACCCTTGGCGAGCTGCGGGCCGAGCTCGCCAGCGGCGAGCACACCGCCCGCCACCTCACGGCCCGCGAGTGGCTGGAGACCCCCGCCAGCTAGCCGGTCGGGCGCGCCTTCGCGCCAGCGCGCTCGCGCTGCTGTTCCTCGATCCGTCGCCGTAGGCCGAAGAAGTAGTCGATGCCGCTGACCACGGTGGCCACCAGCGCGGCGTAGACGAGAGCGTCGACCCAGCCCGGGGCCGGGTTGGTCGCGATCAGGGCGATTACGGCGGCGATCTGCAGCACCGTCTTCACCTTGCCGAGCCAGCTGGCGGCGATCACGATGCCGCGCTCGGCGGCGATCGTGCGCAGGATCGTGACCGCGATCTCGCGGGCGATGATCACCATCGCCACCCAGGCTTCGAGCCGGTTGAGCGAGACCAGCGAGACCAGGGCGGCGGTGACGAGCAGCTTGTCGGCGAGCGGGTCCATCAGCTTGCCGAAGGTGGTGACGGCGTCGCGGGAGCGGGCGATGTAGCCGTCGAGGCCGTCGGTCAGAGCCGCGAGGGCGAAAACGGCGGCGGCGAGGGTGTCGCCGTTGTCGGTCTCCCCCAGCAGGGCGACAACGACGACCGGGACCGCCAGGATGCGCAGCAGGGTCAGCGCATTCGGCAGGTTGAGTGGGAACATGGCCCGCTCAGTTTGAAGGTTCGGCGACCTTGCCCGCCCGCTCGGCGTCGAGCCGGGCGAAGTACTCCTCGCCCTCGATGCTGATGTGGGGCACGATTCGGTCGAGCCAGCCGGGCAGCCACCAGGCTTTCTCGCCGAGCAGGACCATCACCGCCGGCACCAGCAGGCAGCGGACCAGCGTGGAATCGATCGCGATCGCGACCGCCAGCCCGATCCCGAACTCCTTCACGACCGGGTCTTCGACGAGGACGAAGCTGGTGAAGACGCAGACCATGATCGCCGCCGCCGAGGTGATCACGCGGCCGGTGTTGGCGAGACCCTGGACGACGGCGGCGCGGGCGTCCCCGGTTTCTTTGAAGTGTTCCTTCATCTGCGTCAGCAGGAACACCTCGTAGTCCATCGAGAGGCCGAAGAGGATGGCGAACATCAGCAGCGGCACGAAGCTGACGATCGGGATCGCGTGGTCGAGGCCGATCAGCTCCACCCCCCAGCCGAGCTGGAAGACGGCGGTGACGACGCCGTAGGCGGCTGCGACCGAGAGCAGATTCATCGCCGCCGCCTTGATCGGCACCAGCAGCGAGCGGAAGGCGATCAGCAGGACGATGAAGCTGAGACCGACGACGATCGCGATCATCAGCGGCAGCTTGTCGGCGATCTTGGTTGCGAGGTCGATGTAGCCGGCGGTCTGGCCGCCGACGTAGGAGGTCGCCTTGGTCCCTTCGAGCGCCGCCGGGATCACCTCGCTGCGGAGGTTTTCGACGAGGTCGACGGTCTCGTTCTTCCACGGCTCCGATTTCGAGATCACGGTGAAGACCGCGACCGTCCCGGCTTTGTCGAGGGTCGGTTCGGAGACGGCGGCAACGTCGCCGGCGCCGCCGATCGCTTTCTGCAGCTTCGGCAGCACCTGCTTGGCTTCTTCGGGCGAGGAGAACTCGGAGGCGATCAGGAGCGGCCCGTAAGTGCCCGGGCCGAACCCCTCCTTCATCCCTTCGAAGGCTTCGCGCGAGGTCGAGTCCTTGGGCAGGGCGCTGATGTCGTTCTGCCCCAGCTCCAGCTGGAAGATCGGCAGCGCGAGCACGATCAGGATCAGCAGCGAGGCGGTCGCGGCGATCCAGGGCCGGTCGGCGACGTTGTCGGCCCAGCGCAGCCAGCCGTGCGGTTTCTTGTCGTCGGGGTGGGTCTTGCCGAGGTGGACGCGGAGGCTGTTGATGTGCGGGCCGAGCGCCCCGAGCATCGCCGGCAGCAGGGTCGAGGCCGCGCAGACGGCGACGACGACGGCGATCGCGGCGGTGAAGCCGAGGGTCGAGACCAGCGGGATCCCAGCGAAGGCGAGCGAGCAGAGGGCGATGATCACGGTGAAGCCGGCGAAGACGACGGCCCCGCCGGCGGTGGCGACGGCGCGGGCGATCGACTCGTGCACCTCCATCCCTTCGCCCAGCTGCAGTTTGTGTCTGGTGACGACGAAGAGCGCGTAATCGATGCCGACGCCGAGGCCGATCATGGTCGCCAGGGTCGCGGCCACCCCCGGGACCTGGAGCGTGTGCTCGAGCAGCTTGATGATCGAGAGCGCGCAGGCAAGCCCGATGATCGCCGAGACGATCGGCAGCATCATCGCCGTCGCCGTGCCGAAGGCGAAGAGGAGGATGATCACCGCCGCGACCAGGCCGACGACCTCGGCGAACTCGGTCTCCGGTTTGGAGAGCTGCTGGCCTACGTAGGCGCCGATCGAGGTGTTGATCCCAGCCCTCTCCGCGGGCTTGGCGGCGTCGAGGATCTCTTCCGATTCCTCTTCGTTGATTTCGCCGGGACCGACCCCGAGCACGACCGGGATGTAGGCGATCGTCTGGTCCTGGCTGATCGTTTTCGAGCCTTCGACCAGCGGGCTTTTCGCCGAGTTGACGTCCGGCAGCGCTTCCAGCTTCTGCGCCGATTCTTCGATCGCGGCGGCGTACTTCGGTTCAGTCAGCTTCTTGCCGGCAGGCGCTTCGAAGACCAGCGGGTTGGTGCCATAGGCCTGTTCGGGCAGGTTTTCTTCGAGAAGTTCGGTCGCAGTCGTCGAGCCGGTCCCCGGCAGCGTCAGGTTTTCGCTGGTCTTCGAGCCGGCGGCGGAGGAGATCGCCACGAGCACGATCGCAAGCAGCAGCCAGGTCCCGATGACGGGGTAGTGATGACGCGAGCAGAAGCGGCCGATCGCGTAGAGAGGCCCCGTCATTTCGTCATCATCTACTACGGAGCGGGCGTCGTGCCTGCCTCGAATGCATTGGGCACGATTTCTTCCCCTTTTGCGCCAAGCGCGTGGCGCAGCAGAGCCAGGTGCTGAGCCTGGTTGGCGGCGATCGAGGCGAGCAGCGGCCGCGCCCAGGAAGTGGTCAGCTGTGAGATCGCTTTGAGCTCCGCATCGATCGTCGCGCTTTCGACTTCGTAGAGGAATTCGAGGTAGTCGGACTCGCGCTTCAGCCGCTTCGACTCGATCTCTTCCGGCACCGGCTCAGCCGCCGCGCCAATCCCGCGCAGGACCTTGACGATCGCGTTGACGTGCTCCTGTTCCTGGGCGCGGAGCTGGCGCGCGAGCCTCAGGTCGGGGCCGCCGAGGCCGTGCAGGCTGCGGTCGTAGGCAGCGATCGCGGCGGTCTGGCGGCCGAGGATCTCGTTGAGGATGCGAGCATCTCCATCTTTGTCCGGGACCGCGGTGGTGATGTCGCCGTCGCCGCCACAGGCACCAAGCAGAGCGGCGGCGACAAGCACAGCTAGGGCGAGGGACGTGGCGCGGCGCACGACTCCGGCTCGCATGATTCGGTTCGGTGCCATGAGGGGACGGCCAACCCTATGAGCTCCAAAGGCGGCGCCCAGCTGGAGGCGTTGGCGGCAACGGTTCACTCCTGCCGCCGCTGCCCGCGGCTGGTCGAGTGGCGCGAGGCGTGCGCAGCTGACCCGCCGCGGCGCTACCGCGGCGAGGAGTACTGGGCGCGGCCGCTCTCTGGCTTCGGCGACCCGGCGGCGCGGGTCGCGATCGTCGGCCTGGCGCCAGCTGCGCACGGGGCCAACCGCACCGGACGGATCTTCACCGGCGACCGCTCCGGCGAGTGGCTATACGCGGCGCTGCACCGCGCCGGCTACGCGAACCAGGCCGAGTCCGAGCACCGCGACGATGGCCTGAAGCTGCGCGACGCCTACGTCACCGCCACCGTCCGCTGCGCGCCGCCGGCCAACAAGCCGACGCCTGAGGAGCGCGACGAGTGCCTCCCCTACCTCGAGCGGGAGCTGGAGCTGCTGGAGCGCTGCCGCGTGATCGTCGCCCTCGGCGCCTTCGGCTGGGACGGGGTCTTGCGTGCAGCGCGGGCGCTCGGGGCCGAGGTGCCGCGGCCGCGGCCGCGCTTCGGGCACGGGGCCGGGGCCGAGCTGGGCCGGTGGCGGCTGCTCGGCTGCTTCCACCCGAGCCAGCAGAACACCTTCACCGGCAGGCTGACCGTGCCGATGATCGACGCCGCCTTCGCGCGAGCCCGGGCGCTGGCCGAATAGGCGGGAACGATCCTCTTTGCTGGAGAGGTCTCCAGTAAAGCCAGGTCGGCGTGGGAACGCCGGCGGTCTCGACACTCAGGGGGTCCAGTCCCGTGCTACGCCCACGCATCAAACGCACCATCGAATGGGCTCTCATGCCCGAAGGTGACCTCTACCTGCTGCGACCGGGAGAGGACAACGACATCAGGATCGAGCAGCCGAGCGAGGCCGAACGGCGGCTGCTCGAGGCACTCGACGGCGAGCACACCCTGGAGCAGTTGCACGAGGAGTTCGGCAAGGACGTGGTGGACGACGCGCTCGCCAAGCTGCAGGCGCTGGAGATCGCCGAGGACGGCGCCGACGACGACCTGCTGGCGCCGGGGGAGCTGAAACGGCTCGACCGCCAGCTGCGCTACTTCAGCGACGTCGGCAGCGCCGCGCTGCCACCCTCGGAGTGCCAGCGGCGGCTGCGCGAGGCGAAGGTCGCCGTGCTCGGCGTCGGCGGCCTCGGCAGCTGGGCGGCCTGGGCGCTGGCCTGCTGCGGCGTCGGCGAGATGCGGCTGGTCGACGGCGACAAGGTAGAGGTCAGCAACCTCAACCGCCAGATCCTCTACACCGAGGCCGACCTCGGCCGGCAGAAGGCCGAAGTGGCCGCCGAGCGGCTGCGCGCCTTCAACTCGGGGATGCGGGTGACCGCTACGAAGCGGCGGCTCGGCAGCGAGGTCGAGATCGCCGACTTCATCGCCGGCGCCGACGTCGTGATCAGCGCCGCCGACTGGCCCGCCCACGAGATCGAGCGCTGGTGCAACTCGGCCTGCTTCGAGGCCGGGATCCCCTACATCTCGATGAGCCACTTCCCGCCGCTCGCCCGGGTCGGGCCGCTCTACGTCCCGGGAAAGACCGGCTGCTACACCTGCCAGGAGGCCGCCTACCGGCGCGAGTACCCGCTCTTCGACGTCGCGGTGGATGCGCTGCGGGCGAAACCGTCGCCGGCGGGAACGCTGGGGCCGGCCTGCGGCTTGATCGGCGGCCAGGTCGGGCTCGAGATCATGCACCTGCTGACCGGGCTGAGCGTGCCTTCAACCCAGGGCGTCGCCCATATCTACGACCTGCGGACGATGGAGGTCAAGCGCGAGACCGTGGTCGCAGAGCCCGACTGCCCCGTCTGCGGGCACCTGCAGCCGGCCGAGACGGTGGTGCCGGAGGTGAGCGGCGGGTAGCTTTCGCGGCGAATGAGGCTCGCCGTCCCGATCGCGATCGTCGTCCTCGCCGCCACGCTGCTGGCCGGCTGCGGTGGCTCCTCCGGGGAGGAGTCGAGCTCGACCGGCCAGACGGCACCCCCCGGGGCGGGCACCTCCAAGGCACCCGCCGGCGCCTCTGCCCAGGCCTGCCAGGCCAAAGTCGCGGGCGTCCACAACGTTCGCGTCACTGGCCTCTCCTGCCAGCAAGGCGAGGTGACGATCGCCGCCTGGCAGCGGCTCGGGCCCTGCGAGCCGGCTGCCGGCGCGAGCCGATCTGGCTGCCGCGCCGGGCCCTACCGCTGCCTCAGCGTGATGACCGACCGCGGCCGCAACGTCAGCTGCTCGAAGCCGGGCCGCTCGGTCGTCTTCACCGTCGAGGACTAGCCCCGGTCCCGGTCAACTGGCTCGCGATCCGCCCGGCGGGGTCGAAGAAGAGGACCAGCCAGAGGAAGGTCGCGGCGGTCGGGGAGAAGACGGCGACCGGGATCGAGAAGAGGAAGACGGAGGCGATGAAGATCCAGCGGGCGCGGTATTCGCGCCCGCTCTGCTCGTCGATCGAGGTGAGGCCGTCGCGGCGAGCGCTGGCCGCCATCCAGCCGCCGATGACGACGATCGCGACGAGGTTGACCGAGTAGAGGACGACTCCGGCGGTCGTGTCCCCGTACTCGCCGAGCACCTCGCTGCTGAACGGGAGCAAGACGATCCAGCCCAGGTAGAGCAGGTTGAGCCCGATCAGCTTCGAGTCGAAGGCGACGACGTCGCCGAAGAAGCGGTGGTGGACCAGCCAGAACCGCCCGATCACGGCAAAGCTGACCACGAAGGCCAGCAGGTTCTCCCGCTGGTCCCAGAGCGCGTCGGCGACTTCGTCGGAGGCAAGATCCTTGGCGATCCCCAGATTGAGGACCAGCAGCGTGATCGCGATCGCGAAGACCCCGTCGCTGAAGGCGACGATCCGCGAGAACTCGATCTCGTTCCCCTCCCGCCGCTTCGCCACTCTCCTTCTCGCCATCCCCGGATGATCGTCCCCGGCCGCGACGGAACCGCGACGAGCCCAGCGCCGATCCCTCCTAGAATGAGCCCTCGCCCGCCGGCGTAGCTCAGTTGGTAGAGCACTTCATTCGTAATGAAGGGGTCACCGGTTCAAGTCCGGTCGTCGGCTCTAATCGGACTCGAGGACCGCTTGGGTTCTCATTTGGTACTACCTGGTTTAGGGTGTGCCCGACTGGTTGATCTGGTCGCGGGTGACCGTGGGGATGGCGGCAGGGGAAATTCGCCGCGCTCGGCATTCGCTCGCCCACTTAGAGAAAGGGAGTCATGAACAAGATTCGAGGCAAGCGCGGCCGCAGCGCGGCGATCGTCGCCGCTCTGCTCGCGCTGGCATCCGTGCTCGCGCTGAGCGGGATCGCCGGCGCCGAGAAGCCGGTGAAGGTGCGGGCCGGCAACCTGGAACTGACCTTCAACGGCGGCTTCTCTCCGAAGACGCTCTCGAAGACGCAGCTGACCCCGATCTCGCTCAACGTATCGGGCGACATCAAGACCGTCGACGGCACGCACCCGCCGGCGCTGAAGGAATTCCTCTTCGAAACGGACAAGAACGGAGCCGTGAACGTGAAGGGCTTCCCGACCTGCAAATCGGGCCAGCTCCAGTCTCAGGACACTTCGCACGCGGAAGCCATCTGCAAGAGCGCGATCATCGGCAAGGGCAAGACCAGCGTCGAGATCGCCTTCCCCGAACAGCCGCCGATCCCAGTGAAAAGCGACCTGCTCGTCTTCAACGGCGGCACCGCGGGCGGAGTGACGACGTTCTTCATCCACGCCTACATCACGGTGCCGACCCCGGCCGCGATCGTGACCACGGTGAAAATCAAAAAAGTCCACAACGGCCGCTTCGGCATCGCCGGGCTCGCCACGATTCCGAAGATCGCCGGCGGCAGCGGCTCGCCGACGTCGTTCAACCTGACGATCAACAAAAAATTCACCTACAAGGGCAAGAAGGTCAGCGTGCTCAGCGCTAAATGCCCAGACGGCAAGCTCCAGGCCCGCGGCGAAGCCGTGTTCAGCGACGGCACCAAGGCGAAAGCCGAAGTGATCCGGACCTGCACCGGCAAGGGCTGAGCCAGCCAATGAGCTTCGGCACCGAGGAGGCGCCGAGGGCGACCATCGCCAGCTAGTCCCTCTGGGCGGCGGTCAGCAAAAGACGCAGGGCGGGTCGGGTCCTCTCCTAATTCCCGGCCCGCCAGGCGTCTACTTCTTCTTACGACGTTCGAGCACTTCGCCGAAGGCCTTCTCAACCTCGGTCGTGAGGGCGAGGCGGAAGGTGGCGTTGAGGGCCTCGACCGCGAGCGGGCGCAGGCGTTCGACCGCCTCGATGATCTCGGCCCAGCCCTCGTCCGGGCGGCCGGCCTCGTCGAACGGCTTCCATAGTTCCTCGACGAAGAGGTTGACGAAGGTGCGGGCTGCCGAGGAGGCGTTGCGGTTCAGCTTCTCGATCACCGCCAGAGCGGCCGACAGATCAATCCCCATCTTCAGCACGTCCTCGGCGGCGCTCAGCATCGCCGGGCTCGGCGCTTCGTAGCGCTCGTCGCCGAGATCGACCAGGAGGCCAAGCTTCTGCGCCTTGGCCAGCAGCTTGTCGTCGTCGGCGCCGAAGCGCTCGACCAGCTCGGCCCGGGAAAGCACCTCAGGAGCCTCGGTCGCGAAGGGCGCCGTGACCGCCTGGCGCAGGCCGACAAAGCGGTCGGCGTCGGCGCCGTGCTCGCCGATCAGGCGCGAGATCGCGCTCAGCTTGAACCCCTCCCCCTGCATCTCCTGGATCAGGCGCAGGCGGGCGACGTGGGCGGGGCCGTAGTAGCCCGTGCGCGCCCGCACCTCGGGCGGCGGCAGCAGGCCGCGGGACTGATGGTTGCGGATGTTCCGCACCGACATCCCGGTCTCGTAGGCGAGCTGCTCGACCGTCAGCGTCGCCTCCTCGACAGCCGGCTCCCCCGCTGCAGGTGCATCGGCTCGCTTTGCCATGGGGCCAATGCTACCTTAAGAATGTAACCTCGTTTAAGGTAACGTTTAATGAGGTAACAAGCTTTATGGCAACGATCTACTTCGTCCCGAAGGGATTCGCATGACCAACTTCCTCAACTTCGCCTCAGCCGCTCCCCCCGCCGGCGGTGCCGAGCTCGGCCAGATCGCGCTGGCAACGGCCGCCGCCGCCGTGCTCACCGTGGCGCTCCTCTACTTCGGCTTCGGCCACCGCTCGGGCCGGGTCCAGGTGCTCGGCAAGATCGCCGACCGGACTGAACGAGTGACGGGGATGCCCGGCTGGGTGGCCCTGCCCTCGATGATGGCCAGCCTCTCGCTGCTCACCGCCCTGGTCGGGATGTACTGGGACATCTCCCTGCACATCGACAACGGCCGCGACGCCGGGCCGCTGGCCAACCCGGCTCACTACCTGATCCTCGCTGGCCTGTTCGGGATCTTCACCGCCGGCTTCGTCGCGATGGTGCTGCCGCGCGAGCGGCCCAGCACGGTCGCGATTCGGCTCGGCCGCGACTGGTGGGCGCCGCTCGGCGGCGTCCTGATCTGCGCCTGCGGCGCCTTCTCGCTGATCGGGTTCCCACTTGACGACGTCTGGCACCGGCTCTTCGGTCAAGACGTGACCCTCTGGGGCCCAACCCACCTGATGCTGATCGGCGGCGCCGCGATGACCCTGGTCGGGATCGCCGTCCTCACCGTCGAGGGCCTGCGCGCCAACGCCGCGGCGGGGCGCCGGACCCGCGAGCACGTCTCCGTGCAGACGCTGCGCGCGGTCTCGCTGACCGGCGGCCTGATGCTCGGCCTCTCCACCTTCCAGGCCGAGTGCGACTTCGGAGTGCCCCAGTTCCGGCTCGTCTTCCAGCCGATGCTGCTGATGCTCGCCGCCGGCGCTGGGCTGGTCCTGGCCCGCGTCTACGGCGGCCGCGGCGCCGCTCTCGGCGCCGCCGGCTTCTTCATCCTCATGCGCGGCCTGCTGGCGCTCGCGGTCGGCCCGGTCCTGGGACAGACCGTCCCCCACTTCCCGCTCTACATCGTCGAGGCACTGGTCGTCGAGGCGATCGCCCTGCGGGTCTCGACGAGCGAGCGGCCGCTGCGGTTCGGCCTCTGGGCCGGACTCGGGATCGGGACCGTCGGGCTGGCCGCCGAGTGGGCCTGGTCGCACGCCTGGATGACCCTGCCCTGGCCGGGCGCGCTATTCCCGGAGGGGGCGGTGCTCGGGTTCGCGATGGCGATCGCCGGCGCCGTGCTCGGCGCCTGGGTCGGCTCCCACCTCGCGGTCGAGGCGCCAACGCGACGACAGATGCCGCGCATCGCGCCGGTCCTCGCAGCCGCCACTGTCGCCGTCCTCGTCCTCTTCGCCCTGCAGACGAACGGCGAGTCCGGTGCCAGCGCCACCGTCGCGCTGCGCGACGTCGACGCCGGGCCGGGCCGCCACGTCGAGGCGACCCTGGTCGTCGACCCGCCGGACGCCGCCGACGAGGCGGACTGGTTCGACGTGACCGCGTGGCAGGGCGGCGGCCTCGTCGTCGACCGCCTGCGCGAGGTCGGGCCCGGCCGCTACGAGACGACCGAGCCGATCCCCGTCTCCGGCAACTGGAAGACGATGGTCCGCTTCCACGAAGGGAGCTCGCTGACCGCGCTGCCGATCTTCCTGCCCCGCGACGCGGCGATCCC
The DNA here is from genome assembly GCA_036277915.1 of Solirubrobacterales bacterium. Taxonomy (GTDB): domain Bacteria; phylum Actinomycetota; class Thermoleophilia; order Solirubrobacterales; family 70-9; genus VAYN01. The sequence continues at coordinate 36,520 of DASUMA010000005.1, read as the reverse complement.
GGTCGGGGAAATACCCGCCCCCGCCCGCTTCACCCGCGGCTTCGGCGACGAGCACGAGCTGCTGCAGCGCGAGCAGACCGGCGGCAGCCCCGCCCTAGTCGTGCTCGCTTACTCGGTCGTCGCCGCGGTGACGCTGTCGCTGCTGGCGCTGCTGGCCTGGGCGCTGCACCGGCTCTCGGCGGTCGGGCGCCCAGAGCCGCGCGAGCGCCGTCCCGCCCCCACCCCCGCGCCGCGGCTGCAGCACCAGGGGAGCGGCCAGTGACCCTGCCGCTCGCCCACCACGCCGCGGTCGCCGCGCTGCCGGTCTTCCTGCCGGCACTGATCATCTGCTGCGTCCTCCTCGTCCACTTCCTGCGCGCGCGCCGGAGGTGGGATGAGGAGGATGGCGGCGACTCAGCCTGAGGCGAGCGCGGGGCTGGGCGCGCCGGTGGCGAGCAGCTGCTCGATCGCTGCGGCGTAAGCGCCGTGCAGGCTGCTCGGCGGCGGCGGGATATCCACCCCGTAGGCCTCCGCCATTGCCTGAGCCAGCGCCCGCTTGAAGGTCGCGCCGTGCCATGCCTGGGCTTCCGGCGCGCGGCCGACGTGCAGATGGACCAGCTCGTGCAGCAGGGTCTCAAGCACGTCCCCGGGGCGGATCCCCGGGTAGGCGGTGACCGAGAGCCGGAACTGTGTGGGGACGGCGAAGCCGACCCGGTTGGGCCGGCTGCGGGCGCGCCGCACCTTCAGCTGCGGCCGGCGCTCGGCGAGCGGGCCAGCGGCGAAAACCGGCAGGGCACAGAGCCGCTCGAGCTCGGCGTCGAGGGCGACCCCGGCGACCCGGTAGTAGGCGGGAGGGCGGACGACGTCCGCCGCGTCCCTGCGCGGCGCGGCCCGCCGCCGGCGCCTTCTCAGCGCTGGCAATTCGGGCACCAGTAGGTGGTTCGGTTGGCGTCGCCCTGACCGCGCGAGGAGATCGGCCCGCCGCAGACCGTGCAGGGGCCGCGGCGGCGGTAGACGGCGGGGTGATGGCGGCCGCTGGCGACCGCGTCGAGCATCTTCTGCCGGGCGGCGGCGAGGACGGCGACGAGCTCCTGGTCGGAGAGGTCCGCGAGCGGGCGCCAGGGGTCAATCCGGGCGGCGAAGCATGCCTCGCTCTTGAAGATGTTGCCGATCCCAGCGACCAGGGTCTGGTCGAGCAGCGCGTCGCCGATGTCCCGTCCCGGCTCCGCCCGAATCGCCGCGACCACCTCCTCCGGCTCGAAGTCCGCGGCGAGCAGATCGGGGCCAAGGCGCGCCAGCTGGGGGTCGCGCCGCAGGCGCTCGCTCGGCAGCACCCGCAGGGTGGGCCCGCCGAACTGGACCGCTTCCTGCTCGCTGCCCGCCAGCACCGCCCAGGCAGATGACCGCGGACGGCGCCAGGGGGCGCTGCGTCGGTAGAGGTGCCAGCCGCCGCTCATCCCCAGGTGGCTGTGCAGGGCGAGCTCGCCGAAGTGCAGCAGCAGGTGCTTGCCGCGCGCCTCGGCGCCGTCGAAGCGGTGGCCATCGAGGCGCTCCACGCCGGCGGCGCGGCCGCGTGGGTTCGGCGCCGAAGCCGCGACCGACTGGCCGGCGAGCGCGGCGTCAAGGCGGCGGGCCAGTCGCAGGATCGTGTCGCCCTCAGCCATGGACAAATCATGCCCACCGCCGCTCACGGATAAATTGAGGCGGTGTTGCGAGGCGCGCGAATCGACCCGATGGCCCGGCAGACGTCCCTGGCGCTGGCCGCAGGGCGCGTCGGGATCGGGGTCGCGGCGCTGACCGCGACCCGGCCGGCCCTGCGCGCCGCCGGCTTCCCCGAGCCCGGCGCGACCGCCGCCACGGTGGCCAAGACCCTCGGCGCCCGCGACCTCACCTTGGGCCTGCTGACGGTGGCGGCGCGCGATGACCGCGCGGCGCTGCGGGCGGTCACCTTCGGCGCGGCGATGCTCGACGCCGCCGACGTCGTCGCCTTCGGCCTCGCCGCCGCCGAGCCCGAGGTCCGCCGCCCCGCCCTGCTCAGCGTCGCCACCGCCGCCGCGGCTACGGCGGCCGGGCTCTGGGCCTGGCGCCGGCTCCGCTGAGCACCTCACCCTCTATGCACTTTGTAACCCTGTGGGTTACAAAGTGCAGGGTCAGCCCTCGCGGAAGCCGACCGGCTCGTGGCTGACGTCGTGGGACTCGATCACCCGGTCGATCAGCCCGTAGGCGACCGCGTCGTCGGGCTGGAAGAACTTGTCCCGTTCCATGTCGTCCTTGATCTGCTCCTTCGACTGGCCGGTGTGGTGGACGTAGATCCCGTCCAGGCGGTCGCGCAGCTCGAGGATCTCTTTGGCGTGGATCTCGATGTCCGAGGACTGTCCTTCGAACCCACCGCTCGGCTGGTGGATGAGGATGCGGCTGTTCGGCAGTGCCATCCGCTTGCCTTTGGCGCCACCGGTGAGGATCAGCGAGCCGGCCGACATCGCGATCCCGTAACAGATCGTCTGCACGTCGGGCTTGATGAACTGCATCGTGTCGTAGATCGCCAGGCCGGCGTAGGCGGAGCCGCCGGGGGAGTTGATGTAGAGGCTGACGTCCTTCTCGGGGTCGTCGGACTCGAGGTGCAGCAGCTGGGCGATGATCAGGTTGGCGAGGTCCTCGGTCACCGGCTCGCCGAGGAAGACGATGCGCTGCGCGAGCAGGCGGCTGTAGATGTCGAAGGAGCGCTCGCCGCGAGCAGTCTGCTCGACGACCATCGGTACCAGTGGCAATTGGGCCTCCCTTTCAGCGGATTGATGTGCAACTATACGGTTGCGTGTCCAACTTACCACACACCGTAAAGCGCTCGGTCGTCCTCGCGGCGGCTCCCGAGGAGGTCTGGGAGGCGGTAACCGATGAGGAGCTGCTGAGCGAGTGGCTGGCGCCGGAGGTCGAGCTGGAGCCGCACGAGGGCGGCGGGCTGCATTGCCGCTTCGAGGACGGCGAGGAGCGCCACGGCGAGGTCGAGCTGGTCGAGGAGGCTGAACGGCTCTCCTTCCGCTGGTGGCGCGATGGCGCCGGCCCGAGCCGGGTTGAGCTGCTGGTCGACGCAGTCGCCGGCGGCACCAGGCTGACCGTGATCGAGTCACGCCTGGACCCGGGCGCACCCGCACTGGCCGCGGCCACCTGGTCGGCGCCGCTGGCGCGCTTGCGGCTCCTCCCCGGCAAGCTCGTCCTCGCCTAGAACCGTGGCGTCTCCCGGCGCAGCGACCCTCCCCGCTCCCACTGAAGCCCGCGTCGACGCCGTCTTCGCCGCCCTCGCCGACCCGACCCGGCGCCACCTCGTCGCCACCCTGGCGGCCCAGCCCGGGGCCACCGCGACCGGCCTCGCCGCCGGCCTGCCGATCAGCCGCCAGGCCGTCGCCAAGCACCTGCAGCTGCTCTCCCGCGCCGGGCTGGTCAGCAGCCGCCGCAGCGGCCGCGAGGCCCGCTTTGAGCTGCAGCCAGCGCCGCTGGCCGATGCCGCCGCCTGGATCGGGGCCGTCGGCGGCGAGTGGGACCAGCGGCTCGGCGGCCTGCGGCGCCTGCTCGAGAGCTGAGGCGGGGTGCGGCCCGGCGCCGCCCGACCCGTACATTCGCGGATCTTTCAGCCCCACCTGCGCTCTTTTGGGGACTCCTGGCAATTAGTGGGTAGGAGGCGCTGACCTAAGCCAGGAGGAGAGAGATGTTGATCACGACGGAGACCGGGGCCATGCCCGTGGTCGAGATGCAGGGGGAGCCGACTTACGTCGGCGAGTGGACGACGATCGGCCGCACGGTCGTGGTCGAGCAAGGCGAGAGCCGGGAGCTCCTGGCGATGCGCCCGACCCAGATCGGCGGCTACGCCTGGGGCCGGGCCGGGGTCCTGCCGCGCGAGGTCGCGCGGGCGATCCTGCTCGACGCGACCGACAACCCGATGCTGGCCGAGCGGCTCTGCCGGCCCCTGACCTGGGAGGTGATCGCGGCGCTGCCGGTCGAGGGCTTCCGGCTTACTCGGGCCGAAGTGCTGAGCTGGGTTGAGAACCGCGAGGCGGGGCCGGCGAGCCCGGCTCAGCTGGCTTCGGCGTTGAACTTGTAGCCGACGCCGCGCACGGTCAGCACCAGCTCCGGCCGCTGCGGGTCGCGCTCGACCTTCTGGCGCAGGTTGGAGATGTGGACGTCGCAGGCGCGCTCGTCGCCGTCGAACTCGGTCTGCCAGAGCTCCTCCATGATCTGGGCCCGGGCGAAGACCTCGCCCGGGCGGGCGACAAGCAGGCGCAGCAGCTGGAACTCCGAGCGGGTCAGGTTGACCGCGATGCCGCGCACGGTGGCGACGTGGCGGACAAGGTCGATCGAGACCTGGCCGGCCTCGATCTTCACCGCCTGGGCGAGCGGCGAGCGGTCGAGTTCGCGACGCCGCAGCTGGGCGCGGACACGGCCCAGCAGCTCCCGCACCGAGAAGGGCTTGGTCACGTAGTCGTCGGCGCCGACCTCGAGGCCGACCACCTTGTCGACCTCGGCGTCCTTGGCGGTGAGGACGATGATCGGGACGGCGCTGCGCGAGCGCACGTCGCGGCAGATGTCGAGACCGCTCGGGCCGGGCATCATGATGTCGAGGATCAGCAGGTCGTAGGGGATGCCGTTGCCGAGCAGGTCTGACGCCTCGTCGCCGTCGGCGGCGGCGGTGACGTCGAAGCCCTCCTGGGCCAGCGCGTAGCCGACCGAGTCGCGAACCGACGGCTCGTCGTCCGCGATCAGGATGCGTCCGCTGCTCATCGTCACGCCACCGGGGTCGGGCTCGGTTGCGCGACCGGGAGGCGGACCCAGAAGGTGCTGCCCTCCCCCTCGACCGACTCGGCGCCGATCTGGCCGCCCATCACGTCGACCATGCGCCGCGCGATCGCCAGGCCGAGGCCGAAGCCCTCCTGCTTGCGCGACTCGCTGCGCCGGTAGAAGCGCTCGAAGACGCGCTCGATCTCGGCCGCCGGAATCCCGGTGCCGGTGTCGACTACCTCCAAAATGACCTCTGCATCTCCGTCACGACGGCCGCGAACGGTAACGGTGCCGGGGGGTGGCGTGTTCTTGAAGGCGTTGGTGAGCAGCCCGATCATCACCTGGCGCAGCAGCGTCGGGTCCCCGGTCGCCGCCAGCTCGGCCTCGACCTCGACCTCCAGAGCGACGTGCGGCGGCGCCTCGACGGCGGCAACGACGTCGCGGATCGCGACCGGGACGTCGACCACCTCGCTCTCCGCCGCGCCCCGCGACTCGACCCGGGCCAGGGTCAGGAGCGACTGGGTCAGCCGGTTCATCCGCTCGGCGTCTTCGCCGAGCCGCTTGAGGAAATGGTCGCGGTCTGCCGGGTCGTTCTTAGCGCCGCTCTGCAGGACCTCGATCGCGCCGGAGATCCCGGCCAGGGGGTTGCGCAGCTCGTGGGCGGCATTGGAGACGAAGTCGGCTTCGGCCAGCTCGCGGCGGAGCTCGTCGGTGCGGTCGCGCAAGACGGCCAAGACGGCGCGCTCGTCGGGCAGCGAGCGGGCGGTCATCGCGTAGGCCCGGTCGCCGATACGCAGCGCCGGGTGGGCCGAGAAGCCGACCTCCTGGGCCCGGTGCAGCTGCGAGAGCGCCACCTCCGGAGGCCGGCCCTTAGGGTCGAGCAGGCGGGTGGCGGCGCGGTTGGAGAAGCGCACCGGCCCCTCGAAGTCGACGACCATGACGACGTCGGTCAGCCCGTCGAAGATCGCCGCGAGCTTGTTGCGGTCGGCGGTGAGCACGCCGAAGCTCTCCTTCAGCGAGGCCCGCATCGAGTCGAGGGCGCGAGCGAGGTCGCCGATCTCATCCGGCCCGGAGACGCTCAGCGGCGCGTCGAAGGAGCCGCCCGCCATCTCGCCGGCGGCGCGGGCGAGGCGAACGACCCGGTGGGAGATCGCGACCGCGATCAGGAACCCCGCGAGGACGCCGAGCAGGACCGCGGCGATCAGCGCCTCGGCATTGTCGCCGAACAGGTAGATCGCGAGGGCCGTGATCAGGCTGACGGCGGCGAAGGCGGCGGTCAGCCAGAGGCGCATCCCGATCCGTGGGCCGCGCAGGCGCGGCTTGGCCGGCATCTCGTTTCCGCCTTGCATGAACGTTTACTAACACAATCGAATCGAATCGGTGCGCGACGGCGCCGGTGGCGCCGGACCTTCATGGGAGAATCGAAATTATGCGGACGCTCGTCTTCATCCCCGCCTGGAACGAGGAGGCCTCAATCGCGGCCGTGATCGCCGACGTCCGCGAGCACCTGCCGCAGGCAGACATCCTCGTCGTCGACGACGGCTCCACCGACGCGACCACCGCAACGGCCCAGGCGGAGGGCGTCCTCGTCGCCACCCTGCCCTTCAACCAGGGGCTGGGCGCGGCGCTGCAGACCGGCTACCTCTACGCCCTGCGCGAGGGCTACGACACCTGCGCCCACCTCGACGCCGACGGCCAGCATCCGGCGGAGGAGGTAGCGCGACTGCTGGCCGAGGTGACCGCCGACCGCGCCGACCTGGTGATCGGCTCCCGCTACGTCAACCCCGGCGCCGAGGCCGCCAGCGACGACTACAGGCCGACCTTCACGCGCCGGATCGGGACCAGCGTCTTCCGCTTCTTCCTCACCCTGGCGACCAGGCAGCGCTTCACCGACACGACCAGCGGCATGCGCGCCGCCAACCGCAAGGTGATGTCGCTGTTCAGCGAGAACTACTCGCCCGACTTCGCCGAGATCGAGTCGCTGCAGCTGGCGGTGCGCGAAGGGCTGCGGGTCGAGGAGCTCTCGGTGCGGATGCTGGAGCGGGCCGGCGGCACCTCCTTCCTGACGCCCGTGCGCTCGGCCTTCTTCATCTTCAAGGGCGTCGTCGTGCTGCTGGTCGGGCAGTTCCGGCCGCGCCAAGCGGAGGCGGAGCGATGAGCTTCCTGGTCACCGCGGCGAGCGCCAGCGACACCACGGTCAGCCTCACCTCGCAGACGCGGATCCTCGCGGCGGCGATCGCGATCGCTTTCATGCTGCTGATCCTCGAGCTGATCCGCCGCGACCGTCTGCAGGAGCGCTACAGCGTGATCTGGTTCGTCGCCGGCCTCGGCATGCTCGCCGGCGCCGCCTTCCCCGGCCTGCTGAAGCTGGTCGCCGACCTGATGGGCGTGCGCGATACCAACGTCGCCCTGTTCTCGATCGTCCTCCTGCTGCTGCTCGGCTTGGCGCTGAACTTCAGCGTGATCATGTCCCGCCAGGCCGCCCAGATCACCCGTCTGGCGCAGGAGCGGGCGATCGAGAAGGCGCGCGAGCAGGCGCAGCAGAACGGCTCAGGCGAGAAGTCGCTCGAGTCGGAAGAAAAGCGCCTCTAGGGCGAGCTCCTCGGAGACGTTCAAGTCGAGGCTGCGCCGGGTCTCCTGGACCAGCTCGGCGCCGCGGCGGGGCGCGGCGGGGTCGAGTCCGGAGGCCTGCTGGCGCAGGATCTCGAGCCGGTCGCAGTTGAAGGCAACCTCCTCGGCCCCCGAGCCGACGGCGGCGAGGTCGCGCAGCCAGGCCGCACAGAGCTCAAGGCCGAGGTCGAGGATCTCGGTCCGCTGGCGCCGGCCGGCGCGCTTGGACTCGTCGGCGATGTCGCGGGCGGTGCGCTTCATGCCTACCTCAGCTTCTTCCTCAAGGATCGCTCGGGTCGCTGCCTCGGCGTCGCTGCCGGCCGCTTCGGCGCCCTCCAGCAGCTTCCGCCACGGAGCGGCGGAGACCTCGCCCGCGAGCGCGGCGGCGAGACAGCGCTCGGCCTCGGCCCGCAGCACCCTTCCCCGCTCCGCCAGCAGCAGCCGCGCCCGCTCGAGGTCGCCGGCGGCGAGCCGGGCGGCAGCGGCGATCTCCTCCGGGGCAGCGTCGGCGGCGGCGAGCTCGGCCTCCAGCACCGCCGCAGGCAATGGCGCGAAGTCGACGGGGTGGCAGCGCGAGGCAATCGTCTCCAGCAGGGCCTCCGGCTCAGAGCTGAGCAGGACCAGGTGGACGAAGGAGGGCGGCTCCTCCAGCGTCTTCAGCAGCGCGTTCTGGCTCTCGTCGCGCATCGCCTCCGCCGCCTCGACGACGAAGACCCGGCTGGAGCCTTCGAAGGGCCGGTAGGCGGCGGCGCGGATCACCCGCTCGCGCACCTCCTCGACCAGGTGCTGGGCGCCGCGCGGGGCGAGCCAGACAAGGTCGGGGTGCGGCGAGGGGTCGAGCAGGGCGCGGCGACGCGTGTCCTCGGGATCCGCAGCCCCAGCGGCGAGGATCTCGGCCGCAAAGGCGCGCGCCGCCGCCCGCTTGCCCGACCCGCGCGGACCGCGGAAGAGGTAGGCGTGGGACGGACCGGACTCCAGGGCCGCGCTCAGCGCCACCCGCGGCCGCGGCTGGTGCTCGGTGACCTCAAGCAGCGCGGTGGGCACCGACTGCCTCCATGACGCGCTCGTGGACCTCCTCGACGCTGCCGGAGCCGTCGAGGACGACGACGCGGTCGGAGGCGATCATCGCGATCTCCTCGTAGGCCCGGGCGACGGCGCGCTGCAGCTCCAGCCCCTCGGACTCGAAGCGATCGGAGCCCTCGGCGCGCCCGAGCCCGACCTCGGGGTCGACCTTCAGCAGCAGCGTCAGGTCCGGCCAGAGGCCGTCGGTGGCGGCCTCGCAGAGGCCGATCACCTCCCCCACCCCCAACCCCCGGGCGGCGCCCTGGTAGGCGACGCTGGAGTCGGAGAAGCGGTCGCTGACGACGTCGCGCCCGGCCTCCAGCGCTGGCCGGATCACCCGCTCGGTGAGGTCGGCGCGGGCGGCGAGAAAGAGCAGCAGCTCGGCCAGGGAGTCGAGCTCCAGGTCCGGGTCGGCGAGCAGGGCCCGGATCCGCTCCGCCGCATCGGTCCCACCCGGCTCGCGGATCGCCACCGTGTCGGGGCCCAGCGCCTCGGCAAGGAGCCGCGCCTGGGTGCTCTTGCCCGAGCCGTCGATGCCCTCGAGCGAGATGAACAAGCCCGAGGGCCTCAGCCTTTGGCGCCGGCTTTGGCGCGTTTGCGCCCGCGCGTCGCGGTGTCTGCTTTGGAGGCTTTCGTCTTGGCTTTTTTCGATTTCGCCGGAGCGTCCTCGTCGCCTTTGACCGGCGGCTTCTTCGCCATCGCTTCTTTCGCCGCTTTGGCGGCTTCGCGCTCGGCCCGGCGTTTCTTCATCTCCTGCATCGACTCGCAGTCGTCGTTGAGGCAGAGATTCCAGCTGCGGCCGCGGAAGGGCACGACTTTGAGCCGCGGCGTGCGCTCGCAGATCGAGCAGCGTTCCTCGAGGCGGAAAACATCGCCGCGCTGGGGCAGCGGGAAGGTCTGGTCGCACGACTCGGGGTCGTCGAGGGTCCAGCCGGTACAGCCGACGAAGCGTTTGCCCGATTTTTTCGCGCGGATGATCCGCAGCATGTGCGGCGAGCCGTCCTCCTTCTTGCGGCCGGCTTCTTCGCAGACCTTGCAGGGGCCGAGGATGCGGTCGTCGTCCATCCCTTTCCAGATCACTTTCGCCAGGTCCTCGCGGCTCTCGTCGATCTCGGTCCAGGTCTTGTGCAGGAGGTCGCGGCTCTCACCGACGACGGCGCCCTTGGTCATCTCGCCCGCGGCGATCCGGTCCATCTCCGCCTCCAGCTGGGCGGTCATCTCCGGCGTCGCCATCGCCGGCACGTAGTTCTTGAAGGCTTCGTAGAGGGCGATCCCGGTCTCCGAGGGGACCGGCGGGTTGCCGTAGACGTAGCCGCGGTCGAACAGCTTCTGGATGATGTCGGCGCGGGTCGCTTTGGTCCCGAGGCCGCGCTCCTCCATCAACTCGATCAGTTTCGCCTGGGAGATCCGCGAGGGCGGCTGCGTCTCCTTGTCGACGATCCAGGGCTCGCCCTCGAGCGCCAGCTGCTGGCCCTCCTCGAGCTTCGGGATCTCCTCGTCGGCGGAGCGGGCGTAGGTGTAGATGCCGGCGTAGCCGGGGTCGACGACGACCGAGCCGCGGACGAAGTAGGTCTCCGAGCCGGCCTCGATGTCGGCCCGGGTCGACTCGGTGATCATCGGCGGGCTGAAGGTGGCGAGGAAGCGGCGCACGACCAGTTCGTAGACCCGTTTCTTCGACCCGTCGAGAGCGCCGGGGTGGATCGCCTGGGTCGGGTAGATCGGCGGGTGGTCGGTCGTCTCTTTTTTGCCGCGGGTCGCTTTCAGCTCGCCGTCGAGCAGGCCGGCGGCGGCCGAGAACTCTTTGACCCGGACCAGCGAGGAGACGAGCTCCCGCACCGGCAGCGAGGCCGGGTAGACCGTGTTGTCGGTGCGCGGGTAGGAGATGAAGCCGTCCATGTAGAGGTCCTCGGCGATCCGCATCGCGCTGGCGGGGGTGATGCCGAGGCGGCTGGAGGCGTCGGTGCTGAAGGCGGTGGTGTTGTAGGGCGTTGGTGGTTTGCGCGTGTTTTTGCGCGCCGTGACGGCTTTGACGACGCCGGGGCTGGAGGTGCCGGCAAAGGCGGCGTCGGCCTCGGCTTTGTCCCAGAATTTGTCGACCGTGTGATGGGTCTCGAAGGTCCCGTCGGGGTGCTGGAACTTGGCGAACAGCTCCCAGAACGGTTTCGCGATGTGGGCGCGGCGCTCCATCTCGCGCTCGACGATCAGGCCCAGGGTCGGGCTCTGGACGCGGCCGACGGAGAGGAAGTTGGAGCCGAAGCGGCGACTAGCGAGGGAGACGGCGCGGGTCAGGGTCGCGCCCCAGAGCAGGTCGATGTCCTGGCGCGCGGCGCCGGCGTTGGCGAGCGGGTAGGAGAGGTAGTCGAGCTCGGAGAAAGCCCGCTCGATCTCTTCCTTGGTCAGCGCCGAGTAGCGCGCCCGGAGGATCTTCAGGGTGCCGTCGGCGGTGCCCTCGCGGGAGCCAAGCTCCGGGTTGGAGTCGAGCATCTCCTCCAGGGCCTCGAGCCCGATCAGCTCGCCCTCGCGGTCGAAGTCGGTTGCGATCACGAGCGAGTCGGCCTGTTTGGCGACTTTTTTGATCGCTTTGACGACGTTTTTGTCGGTCGGCTCCTTGATCAGCTCGGCGTCGATCAGGTCGTGCAGGTCCGTCTTCTGCCAGTTCGAGTAGCCCTCGGGGAAGGCCGGGCCGAGCACGTGGCCCTTGAGGCCGATCGTCATGTGATCGCCGTCGGCGTCGGTCCACGTGTAGAACGGGACTTTGAAGGTTTTGTCCGATTTCGGGCCGCCGTCGGCGGCACCGAGGATCTCGGCAATCTTCTTCGCGGAGTTGTTCTTCTCGGTGACGATCAACCTCATGGGGCGGCGAGGGTAGCAGGGGCGCTCGGCGGCGCTGCCCGGCTATCTCGTGCCCAGACCGGGTCCGGACCCGTAGGATCGGCGCCTTGACGAAGTCCTTGGTAACCGGCGGGGCCGGCTTCATCGGCTCGAATCTGGTCGACGCGCTCATCGCGCGCGGCGACGAGGTGACGGTGGTCGACAACCTCTCGACCGGGCGCCGCCAGAACCTCGACGGGGCGATCGCCGCCGGTGCCGAGCTGGTCGAGCTCGACATCTGCGAGCGCACCGATCTGATCGAGCTGGTCGGCGAGCGCCAGCCACAGACGGTCTTCCACCTGGCGGCCCAGATCGACGTCCGCAAGTCGCTCGAGGACCCGCGCTTCGACGCCGCGATCAACATCGGCGGCACCGCCAACCTGCTCGAGGCGGTGCGCGCGGCGGGAACTGAGCGGATCGTCTTCGTCTCCACCGGCGGCGCCATCTACGGCGAGGGCGAGGGACAGCAGCTGCCGCTCGACGAGTCGGCGCCGATCGCGCCGCTCTCGGCCTACGGCCAGAGCAAGTTCGCCGCCGAGGGCTACCTCGCCCTCTACGAGCGCCTCTACGGCGTCTCCGGGGTCTCGCTGCGGCTCGGCAATGTCTACGGCCCGCGCCAGGACCCGCTCGGCGAGGCGGGCGTAATCGGGATCTTCTGTGGCGTCCTGCGCGACGGCGGCCGGCCCAAGGTCTTCGGCGACGGCACCCAGACCCGCGACTACCTATATGTCGGCGACGTGGTCGCGGCGGCGCTGACCGCCGCGGAGTCGGAGGCCACCGGGTCGATCAACCTCGGCACCGGCCGCGAGACCAGCGTCCTGGAGCTGATCGAGGCCCTGCGCAAGATCGGCGGCGGTGAGAGCTTCGAGCCCGAGTTCTCCCCGGCGCGCACCGGGGAGGTCCAGCGCATCGCCCTCGACGCCAGCCTCGCCGGGCGCGAGCTCGGCTGGCAGCCGCAGACCAGCCTCGAGGACGGCCTGCGACTGACGCTCGACGCCCTCTAACCTGTCCCCAATGCCCGCCCAGGCCTACGCCGGCAAGGAGTGCGTCTGCCAGTTCCGCAAGGGGATCTGCGACCAGTCCTGCGTGCGCGACATGCTGGAGACGCCGTTCTACGTCGCCTGCCTGAAACTGAAAGGGCGGCGCTGCGTCGTCGTCGGCGGCGGCGACATTGGCCTCGAGAAGGTCGAGGGGCTGCTCGCCTGCGACGCCGACGTGACCCTGATCGCGCCGGTCGCCCACCCCGAGCTCGAGAGCCTCGCCGCGGAGAACTCGATCGAGTGGGAGAAGCGCTCCTACGAGGGGGCCGCTGACCTTGAGGGCGTGTTCATGGTGATCGCCTGCACCGACGACACCGATGTCAACATCGCCGTCTTCGACGACGCCGAGCGGCGGGCGATGCTGGTCAACATCGTCGACGTGCCGCCGCTGTGCAACTTCATCCTGCCGGCGATCGTCCGCACCGGGCCGCTGGCGATCGCGATCTCCACCGCCGGCGCCTCCCCCGCCCTGGCGAAGCGGATGAAGCGCGAAGTCGCCGACCTCTTCGGCGAGGAGTTCGCCCGCCTCGCGGTGATCCTCAACGACGCCCGCGGCTGGGCCAAGGGGACGCTGCCGACCTATCAGGACCGCAAGGACTTCTTCGAGGGCATCGTCAACGGCGACCCGGACCCGATCGAGCTGCTGCGCGACGGCCAGGAGACGGCGGTGCTGGCGATCGTCGAGTCGGCGAAGGAGCGGGCCGCCGCGGCGCTGGCCTGACCTCGACCATGGTCGAAGACCTCCGCAAGAGCGCCGAGCGAGTAGGAGAGCGGGCGAGCGCGGCGCGGGATGCGATGGGCGAGCGGGCCACGGCCGCAAAAGAGGCGGTCGGGGAGCGCGCGACCGCCGCCAAAGAGGCGACCGCCGACGCGATCGCCGCGGTCAAGCCGAAGCTGCGCGGAGTCAGCCACGAGTGGGCCTTCTTCCTCTCGCTCGGCTTCGGCGTCGCCCTGATCGTGCTGGCGAAGACGCCGAAGGCGACGGTCGCCGTGGCGATCTACGCGGTCAGCCTCTCGGCCCTGTTCGGGACCAGCGCCCTCTACCACCGGGTCAACTGGAAGCGACCCAACGTCCGCCAGTGGATGCGGCGCCTGGATCACTCGATGATCTTCTTCCTCATCGCCGGCACCTACACCCCGTTCGCGCTGCTGGTCCTCAACGGGGCCCTGGCCGACGCGATCTTGATCGTTGTCTGGACCGGGGCGATCGTCGGCGCGATCGTCGAGATGGCCTGGATCAACCACCCGAAATGGGCCTCGGTCGCGATCTATCTCTCGATCGGGTGGGTGGCGGTCGCCGCCTTCCCGGCGCTGTGGACCGAGCTCGGCGTCGCCGGCTCAATGCTGATGGTCGCCGGCGGCGTCCTCTACACGGCCGGGGCGGTCGTCTACGCGACCCAGCGCCCCAACCCAAACCCGGCGATCTTCGGCTACCACGAGATCTTCCACCTGTTCGTGATCGCCGCCGCGATCGCCCACTTCTCGGCGATCGCCTTCTTCGCGCTGCCGCAGGCCTAGAACCTGTCGAGACAGGTTCTTAGGCCGCAACCGCCTCGCGCAGCTCCTCGACCTCGGAGGCGAGCCGGGCGAGCAAGTCGTCGAGCTGCTCGGCCTGGTCGGGGCGGAGCTCGACGCGGCCGCCGGCGTAGATCTCCTGGACGCGGCCGACCGGGAGCTCGGCCTCGACCACGCGGCCGCCGAGGGCGCTGAGCACCTTGCGGGTCTCGGCCTGGGCCCAGACCGCGCCGAACATCCCGGTCGAGGCGCCGATCACCGCGGCCGGCTTGCCCATCAGGGCGCTCTGGCCGGCCGGACGGGAGGCCCAGTCGAGGGCGTTCTTGAGGACGCCCGGGATCGAGTGGTTGTACTCGGGGGTCGCGATCAGGACGGCGTCGGCCTCGCGCATCGCCTCGCGCAGCTCGGCCACAGCCTCCGGCGTGCCGTCAAGCTCGGTGTCGGCGTCGTATGGCGGGATCTCCCGCAGCCGCTCGAACTCGACCAGCTCCGCCCTTGCGGGCAGCCGCTCGGCCGCCGCCCGCAGGAGGGCGCTGTTGTACGAGTCCCGGCGCAGGCTTCCGGATATGCCCAGGACCCTCATCGCTAGGAGTCCTGGCGGACGAACTCGAGCTCGACGGTGATCGCGACCTCGTACTCGAGCACCTCGCCGCCGCTCGGCAGCTCCGTGTTCCAGCCGAGGTCGAAGTCGCGGCGGTCAACCGCGACCTCGAAGGAGAGGCCGACTCGCTCGCCGCCGGCGAGATCGGCGCCGATCTGGCCGAAGCGGCCGGTCGCCTGCACGGCGCGGGTCTTGCCGCGAATCTGCAGCTCACCAGCGAGGCGGGCGGTGCCGTCCTCCTCGACGCTCAGCTCGGTCGAGCTGAAGCTCATCTTCGGGAACTTCTGAACGTCGAAGAAGTCCGGGGAGAGCAGGTGGCCCTTCAGCTGCTCCTCGGCGACGTCGACGCTGTCGACGCTGACGCTGCCCTCGAGCTTCGGCTCCTCGCCGCCGCTCAGCGTCGCCTCGTAGGAGTTGAAGCCGCTGCGGAAGGTGGCGATCTTGTTGTGGGTGATCGCGAAGAGGATCGCGGAGTGGACCGGGTCCGCGGCCCAGGTGCCCGCGGGGATCTGCTGGTTGAGGGTCTCGGTGCTCATTACTGGTCCTGCCTTTCGTCTGACAGATAGTTAGAAGTTCAAAGATTGACGCAGAAACTACTTTACCAGAAAAGATTGTAAAGACAACTATTGCCATGGCAACGTTCATCTGCGATGATTAGACGGATGAACGAGCAGGCGACCGCCACCGCGACCAAGGACGCTCCGAGGGGGCGGAAGATTCCCGTCGCCACCCCACACGGGGAAGCCTGGAACGCTCTCGCCCGCACCCACGCCGCGGTCAGCCAGCGCCTGCAGGAGGCTCTGGCGCAAGCCGAGTTCCCCCCTCTTCCCTGGTACGAGGTGCTGGCGACGGTCGCCGACGCCGAGGACCAGCGGATGAAAATGGGGGAGCTGGCCGAGTCCCTGGTGATCACCCGCGGCGGCCTCACCAAGCTGGTCGACCGCCTGGTCAAGGCCGGCCTGCTGGAGCGGACCTTCTGCGAGACGGACCGCCGGGTCAGCTACGCGACGCTGACCACGACCGGCGAGCAGTTGCTGGCAGAGATGCGCCCGGTGATCGTCACCGAGCTCGAGGTCGCCTTCTCGGCCAACCTCAGTGTGCGCCAGGCGAACGAGCTGCGCGACACGCTATTCAGCCTGCGCTCCTCGGCCTGCGGCAACTAGGCGATGCATGTAGGGCTCATCCACTGAGTTGGACCATTGGGACAGGGTGACCCAAGCTGCCGTATCCCAAATTTGCCGGCTAGGCAGACAATGAGACCGCTTAAGAGTGGCTAACCGGCAGATCTGCCGGTTTTGGCGTCCGAAAGGCTTGATCGAATGGCCGAGCTTCCACGGCACGAGCGTCCTGTCGAACGCTTGAATTGAAACCTAGTTAGCGTGAGCCCTCGGTGGGGACCGGGGGTTTTGCGCGTTTGACCTCCGACGTGTCCTGTAGGAATCGGCGCAGTTCGACAAAACAGACGAACTGCCCGCAATCCCCCATCCCGTGCGGGCGAAAGGAGATGCCGTGGAGCTACATCTCGCCCAATTGATCGCTCGGCCCAAACCTGGGGTTACGCCGTCGTGGGAAAAACCGGCTCCGGGAAGGAGGTGATCGCGTGGCTAAGACGGTTTACCGGCCGGGGCAGAAGTGCCCCATCAGCGGCCAGTACGGCGTCGTCAACCGGCTCGGCAGCTACCTCGGTGTCGAGCGGACGTGCGTGAAGGGGGAGCCATTTCCCCCAATCACGACGCCCGGTGGCGTTGGCTACGTCTTGCGGGACGCAACCCATCACTAAGTGCTAGCTAGCTAGCACTGCTCGTTCGCCACTGAACAGCCGGGTGGTACGGGACTACCCGGCCTGTTCAGAACTCTATTCCGCCCTCGACTTCGGAGAAGGTCACCTCGATCCAATCCTTGTCCAGATCGACAGCTTGAACCGGCCTGCCGGTTGCCTCGGCAAGCCGCAAGATCATCTCCGCGTTCCTTGCGTGAACCGTCTCCACAACCTCGGCGCCGGTCTCCCGCAAAAGCGCCCACAACCGCCCGGTCTCAAAGCCCCGCGCGAACTCGGCGTCGTCGGTGTCGAAGGGAAGAAGGCAGGCATGCCCGCTCAGGTCGCTCATGGCGGTGTCCTTTCGTGTGTACCCGGTAACTCCTCCACTGGCAGGGCGAGTTTCGGTGCCCGTCTGCCCATAACTCCGATACGCAAAAATAGAAGATGCTGAGGGTGCCGACTTGCACTCCGTCGGTCTCTGGCTAGTGATCCCACGGGGCCATTTCGAATCGCCGAAAGAGCGGATGTTTCGACACCGAAAGTTCGACCGACCCTGGTGAAAACATCACTAGCCCACTAAGACGAAAAGGGCGGAAGAAAATGGCTAAAACTGCAGAGAAAAGTGGTGCTGGGACTCTTCAAGGGCTAGCCATCGAACGCCGCTTTTCTACCGCCGGGGTCCACCCCTTCGACGAGATCGAGTGGGAGATCCGGGATGCGGTGATCGGCAACCCCGAGAGCCCCGCCTTCGAGCAGCGCGAAGTCGAGTTCCCGAAGAGCTGGTCGCAGAACTCGACCAACATCGTCGCCCAGAAGTACTTCCGCGGCAAGATCGGCAGCCCCGAGCGCGAGAGCTCGGTCAAACAGATGATCGGACGCGTCGCCGGCACCATCGCCAAGTGGGGGCGAGAGGGCAGCTACTTCGCCTCCGACGAGGATGCCGACGCCTTCGAGGCCGAGCTGACCGCGATCCTGCTCAACCAGAAGGCCGCCTTCAACTCGCCGGTCTGGTTCAACGTCGGCTTCGAGGAGCGGCCCCAGTGCTCCGCCTGCTTCATCCTCTCGGTCGAGGACACGATCGAGTCGATCCTCGAGTGGAACACCAAAGAGGGAATGATCTTCCGCGGCGGCTCCGGCTCCGGGATCAACCTCTCCAACATCCGCGGCTCGGTCGAGCACCTCTCCAAGGGCGGTCTCGCCTCCGGCCCGGTCAGCTTCATGCGCGGCGCCGACGCCTGGGCCGGGACGATCAAGTCCGGCGGCAAGACCCGGCGCGCGGCGAAGATGGTCGTGCTCGACATCGACCACCCGGATGTCGAGGACTTCATCTGGTGCAAGGCCAAAGAGGAGGAGAAGGCGGGCGCCCTGCGCGACGCCGGCTTCGACATGTCGATCGACGGCGAGGGCTTCACCTCGATCCAGTACCAGAACGCCAACAACTCGATCCGGGTCACCGACGAGTTCATGGAGGCCGTCGAGGCCGGCACCGAGTGGGAGCTGAAGGCTCGGACCGACGGCTCGACGACGAAGACGCTGGACGCGCGTGAGCTGATGACCCAGGTCGCCGACGCCGCCTGGCGCTGCGCCGACCCGGGCATCCAGTACGACACTACGATCAACCGCTGGCACACCTGCCCGGAGTCGGGCCGAATCAACGCCTCCAACCCGTGCAGCGAGTACATGCACGTCGACAACTCGGCCTGCAACCTGGCCTCGCTCAACTTGATGAAATTCCGCCGCGAGGACGGCAGCTTCGACACGGCGGAATTCGAGCACGCGGTCGACATCGTCTTCCTCGCCCAGGAGATCGTGGTCAGCCCCTCGAGCTACCCGACCGAGGAGATCGGCGAGAACGCGCGCCGCTTCCGCCAGCTCGGGCTCGGCTACGCCAACCTCGGCGCCCTGCTGATGTCCGACGGCCTCCCCTACGACTCGGTCGAGGGCCGCAACGTGGCCGCAGCGATCACCTCGCTGATGACCGGCCGCGCCTACCGCCAGTCGGCGCTGATCGCCGCCGAGGCGACCGGACCCTATGACGAGTACGCGAAGAACCGTGAGCCTCACAACGGCGTCATGCGGATGCACCGCGACGCCGCCTACGAGGTCGACGGGACCGGGATCAAGGGCGAGCTGCTCGAGGCCTCGCAGCGGGCCTGGGACGAAGCGGTCGAGCTCGGCGAGGAGCATGGCTACCGCAACGCGCAGGCGACGGTGCTGGCGCCGACCGGGACGATCAGCTTCCTGATGGACTGCGACACGACCGGGATCGAGCCCGACTTCTCCCTGGTCAAGTACAAGGAGCTGGTCGGCGGCGGGCAGATGACGATCGTCAATCGCTCGGTGCCGCTGGCCCTGGAGACGCTCGGCTACTCGAAGGCCGAGATCGACCAGATCGACGCCCACATCGCTGAGGCCGGCACGATCGTCGGCGCCCCGGGCTTGAAGGAGGAGCACCTGGAGGTGTTCGACGTCGCGGTCGGCGAGCGGGCGATCACCCACACCGGCCACATCGACATGATGGCCGCGACCCAGCCGTTCCTCTCGGGAGCGATCTCGAAGACGGTGAACATGCCGCAGTCGGCGACGGTCGAGGACATCGCCGACGCCTACACCCGCGGCTGGCAGGGCGGCCTCAAGGCGCTGGCGATCTACCGCGACGGCTCCAAGACCGCGCAGGCACTGCGCACCGACGCCCAGGATGAGAAGGGCGCTGAGGTGGAGGTCGTGATGGCGGCACCGGAGCGCAAGCGGATGCCGCGCGAGCGCGAATCGATCACCCACAAGTTCTCGATCGCCGGGCACGAGGGCTACATCACCGCCGGCAAATACGAGGACGGCTCGGTCGGCGAGATCTTCCTCACCGACATCGGCAAGGAGGGCTCGACGATGCGGGGGCTGATGAACGCCTTCGCGACGGCGATCTCGCTCGGCCTCCAGTACGGGGTGCCGCTCGAAGACTTCGTGCGCAAGTTCAGCTACATGCGCTTCGAGCCGGAGGGCATCACCGGCAACCCGGAGATCCCCTTCGCCAAATCGCTGCCCGACTACATCATGCGCTGGGTCGCCAGCCGCTTCGTCGAGGACACCGACACGCTGGAGGAACTAGGGATCATGACTCAGGAGGTCCGCAACAAGCAGGAGGCCGAGACCTCCCAGCTGGGCCTCGGGATCGCGACCGACACCGCCGGCCCGGCGAACGGGGGCAACGGAGGCAACGGCCACGGAAACGGCGGTACCAAGGCCGATGCGCCCGTCCCCGCAGCGTCCGCCCTCACCGACAGCCCGCCGGTGCGACCGGCGAAAATGCAGGGGCTCGACCTCGGCCCGGCCTGCGAGCAGTGCGGCGGCATGATGCAGCGCACCGGTAGCTGTTACACGTGCTCTAGCTGCGGCAACAACACCGGCTGCGGTTGATCTCGGCGCCCCCAGCCTTCAAGCTGGGGGCATGAAGCGGTGGGCCTTGGCGATCGGGCTCGTGGCGACGGCGCTCTGCGCAGCGGTCGCGACGGGGGCCCCAGGCGGCAGCGCGGTCGCGCTCTGCGAGCAGGCGATGATTGGGCACGGGTCGGCCGACTGGCGGAGTGATTCAGTCGTCGCCGGGCCGGCGGGGGTCCGCAGGCCGCCGCTGAATCAGATGTCGCGCTCGGCGAAGGGGTTGGTGACGAAGATGCCGATCCTAGTCGAGGGGCGGGAGCCGCAGCGGGTGACCGTGAGCGTGCCGCCGAGCCTGCGCGGGCGCGTCTTCCTCTACTACGGCCGGCCAACCACTTTCGCCTACGACCCAGGGTTCGCCGAAGTCCAGTTCCAGCTCTGCGGCAACAAGCCGCGCACCGTCTGGCCCGGCGGCATCCGCATCAAAGGCACCGCTCCGGTGCGGCTGAACGTCTTCACCGAAGACCGGACCGAGCCGTTCGTCCTGCGCCTCGGCAAGCCGCAGGTCTACGAGCCTCCGACTAGCGGCTGAGGACGACCTCGGCGTCGTGCCGAGGCGTCTCGGTGATGGCGCGGCGGAAGGGGCGCTCGGAGGCCGGGTTGGCGGGCGCGATCGCGCGGCGGCGGACCAGCTCGCGGAGGACGACCGCCATCTCGAACTGCGCGAACGAGGCACCGAGGCAGCGGCGGATGCCGCCGCCGAAGGGGATCCAGGTGTAGGTGCCGGGCGGGTTGTCGAGGAAGCGCTCGGGGAGGAAGGCGTGCGGGTCCGGGTAGGTCTCCGGGTCGCGGTGGATCAGGTGGATGCTGGGGGCGACGGTGACGCCGGCGGGCAGCTCGTAGCCGCCGAGCTCGACCGCCTCGGTCAGCCGCCGCAGGACCAGCACGATCACCGGCCGCAGGCGAAGGGTCTCCTGAATCGTCGCGGTCAGGTAGACCTCCTCCCCGGCCTCCGCCTCCGCCCGCAGCCGCTCGAGCTTCTCGGGGTGGCGGACCAGGCGCTCGACCGCCCAGGAGAGCGCAGTGGCGGTGGTCTCGTGGCCGGCGACGAGCAGGGTCAGGAGCTCGTCGCGGATCTCGGCGTCGCTCATCGGGCTGCCATCCTCGTGGCGGGCGGCGACCAGCATCGAGAGCACGTCCTCGCGCTCGGCGACGTCCTCGGCGGCGCGGCGCTCGGCGATCTCGGCGTTGATCAGCGCGTCGACGCGGTCGATCCGGCGGGCGAACGCGGGCACGCGGCGGATCCGCTCCGGGCCGACCAGGAGCGCCGGCGCCAGCGCCTTCGGGTCGGTCGTCAGGTCGAGGAAGTCGCGTAGCGCCTCGCGCAGGGGAGCCATGCGCTCGCCGCCGTGGATGCCAAAGACGGTCTCGAGGATGATCTCCAGCGTGATCGCCTGCATCCGTGGCCGCAGCTTGTAGGGGGTGCCGGTGGGCCAGCTCTCGATCTCGCGGGCGGCGATCTCGGTCATCTTCTCGCCGTAGGCCTGCATCCGCTCGCCATGGAAGGGCGGCAGCAGCAGCTTGCGCTGGCTCAGGTGCGGTTTCTCATCGAGGACAAGGACGGAGTTGTCGCCGAGGATCGGGCGCAGGATCTGGTTGCCCTCGCCGGCGTGAAACACGCGGGGGTCGCCGGTGAAGACCTGTTTGACCAGCGCCGGGTCGGAGAGGACGATCCAGCGCCCTTCGTAGGCGATCTTCAGCGAGAACATCGGCCCGAACCGGGACCGGCACTGCTCCAGCATCCACTGCGCCTTGCGCGACCAGATCGCCGTCTGCAGCACCCGGCCCATGCGCGGTTCCGGCGGCAGCCCGCGAACCGGGGCGTCAGCGCTGACGCCCGGTGCTGCGACCGCTTGCGTCGCCGCCTCCACCCCCCGGACGCTACTCCGCCACCGAACCGCCGCAGTGTGACGTTCGTCAATCCAACTAGGCTTTCGCGCGTGGCAGAGCTTCCGCGCCTATCCGTCGCCGCCGAGCATCGGCTGCTGAAGGCTGTGCTCGGGCTTTCGCCGCGCGTGCAGCGGCGGCTCTTCGGGCCGCCGCCGAGCATCGACGGGCAGACGCTGGCGATGGACATGCACGCGCTGATCTCTCTCGCCAAATCGGCCGGCACCCACTCCTTCACCAACGGCCTGCCGCCGCGCGAGGCGCGGGCGTTCAACAGGCGCGGCGCCGCGGCAGCGACGGCCCGGCCGCCGCTGCCGATGGAGCGCGTCCAGGGCCTGCAGATCCCCGGCCAGGGCGGCTCGATCCCGGTCCGCCACTACCGGCCGCTCGGCCTCCCGGTGGAGGAGCCGGCGCCGCTGCTCGTCTTCCTCCACGGCGGCGGCTGGGTGATCGGCGACCTCGACACCCACGACGGCGTCTGCCGCTTCCTCGCCGCGGTCGCCGGGGTCCAGGTCCTTTCAGTCGGCTACCGGCTGGCCCCCGAGCACCCCTTCCCCGCCCCGATCGAAGACGCTTGGTCTGGCTTTGCCTGGGCGGTCGAGAACGCCGCCTCGCTCGGCGCCGACCCGGCCCGGATCGCCGTCGGCGGCGACAGCGCCGGCGGCAACATGGCCGCGGTCGTGAGCCTGCTGGCGCGCGAAGGCGGCGGCACCCAGCCGGCGATGCAGCTGCTGATCTACCCGGTCACCGACCCTGCTGAGGACATGCCCTCGCGGCTGCTCTTCGCCGACGGCTTCATGCTGACCAAGGCGGACATGGACTACTTCGAGGGCATGTACCTGCCGCCGGGAACCGACCGCGAGGACCCGCGGATCTCGATCTTCCAGACCGCTGACCTGAGCGGGCTGGCGCCGGCCTACATCACCACCGCCGGCTTCGACCCATTACGCGACGAGGGCGAGGCCTACGGCCTGCGCCTGCGCGACGCCGGCAACCGGGTCGCCGTGCGCCGCCACCCCGGCCTGATCCACGGCTTCGCCAACCAGACCGCGGTCAGCCGCAGCTCACGGGCAGCGATGCACGAGGTCGCCGGCGCCCTGCGCATGGGCCTCGCGACGCCCACGCTCTCGGCCGCGGTCTGAGCTACTCGTACTGCAGCGACTCGAGCACGTTCAGCCGTGAGGCTCGGCGCGCCGGCGCGATCGCCGCCAGGACGCCCGCAAGGGCGGCCAGGAACAGCAGCGCGATCAGCGTCCCGACGGGGTAGGAGAGAGTGAAGCCTTCGTCCTTCAGCGGCTGCGCGATCAGGGCGGCGAAGATGATTCCCAGGACCATGCCGAGGATCGCCCCGATCAGTGCCGTGATCACCGCCTCGTAGCGGATCATCGTCCGCACCTGACGACGTGACATCCCAATCGCCCGCAGCATGCCGAGCTCCCGGGTGCGTTCGTGGATCGAGAGCGCCAGGGTGTTGGCGATCCCGAAGAGCGAGATCAGGATCGCCAGGAGCAGCAGCACGAAGACGAGGTTGACCAGCTGCTGGATCTGGTCTTCCCGGCTTTCCTTCAGTTCCTGCTGGTTGAGGACTTCCGCGGTCGGGAAGGCCGCTTCGACCCCTTTGGTCAAGAGCGCCTGGACCTGATCGGCGTCGGCTCCCGGCTCGGTCTTGACGAAGTCGATCGTGTCCTGGGTCTGGGCGAAGTCGCGGGCCATCACCCCCTGGGTGACGATGACGCTGCCGAGCACGCCGAGCTTGGAGTCAAATTCGCCCGCGACCCGGAAGGCCGGTCGGTCTCCCGTCTGGCTCAGCAGCCGGAAGCGGTCGCCGACTTCGAGCTGGTGGTCGGAGGCGAAGCCATCGGAGACAATCGCTTCGGTGTCGCCGAGGTCTTCGAGGGTCTGCGGCCCTCCCTGCTTCCATTCGATCTTCACTGCCTGGCCGGTGTCCGGCGTCGGCGCGGTCAGTTTCGCCTTCGAGCCGGAGGGCAGCAGCGCCGCTTCGGTCGAGCGGATCGACGCCACCACCTCCACACCGGGCACTTTGCGCGCAGCAACAGCGGTGCCGTTGGGGATCGGGGAGAAGCCGTCGCTGTTCTGGATCACCAGGCCGCCGGCGAAGTTCTCGTCGACGATCTGGGCGACTGAGCTCTTCAGCCCGGCGGCGAACACGGCGACGAAGGTGACCAGGGCGAGGCCGATCATCAGCGCCGCCGCGGTGACCGCGGTGCGGCTCGGGTTGCGCTGCGCGTTCTCTTTCGCGAGGCGGCCGATCAGGCGCCGGGCCCGCTCCAGCGGCCAGCCCGCGATCGCCGCCAGCAACGGCACCAGGCGCGGGCTGAAGATGGAGACCGCGAAGACGATCACGACCGCGCCGCCGCCGATCAGGCCGGCCGCGGTCCCGGCGGAGGCGCCGCCGAAGAGGCCGCCGAGGACCATCGCCAGGCCGGCGAGACCGAGCAGCACGGAGAGCACGGCGTAGACGAGGCGCCGCCGCCGCGTGGGATGCGGCGTGAAGGCGTGCAGGGCCGCGATCGGCGGCACCCGGGTCGAGCGCAGGGCCGGGATCAGCGAGGCGACCAGGGTGACGACGACCCCGACCAGGAGGCCGACGATGACCGTGCGCGACTCCAACACCAGGCCGGTCGTCGGCAGGTCGACCTGGAGCGCTTCGAACAGCGCGTTCAGCAGCTTCGCGATCAGGAAGCCGCCGAGGATCCCGATCACCGAGCCGATCAGCCCGATCGCCACCGCCTCGACCAGGACGGTGGCGAGGATCTGCCCGCGCGAAGCGCCGAGCGTGCGCAGCATCCCGAACTCGCTGACCCGCTGGGCGACCGTGATCGAGAAGGTGTTGAAGATCAGGAAGGAGCCGACGAAGACGGCGATGAAGCCGAAGACGAGCAGGAAGGTCGTGAGGAAGCTGAGGTTGTCGCGGATTTCTTCGGAGGAGCGGTCGGCGCTTTCCTTCGCGGTCTCGACCCGCACCCCCGACGGCACCTGCGCCTCGATCCGGCGTTTCAGCACCGCCGGATCGACCCCGTCCTCCGCCGCGACCGAGATCTGGTCGAAGCGGCCGCGCTTGTGGGTCAGCTGCTGGGCCACCGGCAGCGTCACCTGGGCGACGCTGGCGCCGCCGAAGGAGGCGCCGCCGAGCTGGCTGAAGCCGACCAGGGTGAATTTCCGCGCGCGACCCTGGCCGATCAGCTCAATCGGTTCGCCCAGCTGCAGTCCCGCGTTGTCGGCAGTGGCCTTCTCGATCGAGGCTTCGGTCGGGCCGCGCGGCTGGTGCCCGTCGACGTAGGTGTACGACTCCAGCTGCCCTGGCAGGGTCGAGGAGATGAACTTGGGGGCGAATTTGTTGCCGATCTTCTCCCCCTCGGCGTCGAAGAAGCCGCCCGGGGTGAAGATCGCCCCGGCGGCCAGCTTCACGCCCGGCGTCTGGCGGATCGTCGGCAGCAGCGAGGCCTCAACCGTCGGCACTTCACCGTTTTCCTGCTCGACTGGGTTCTCGGCGGTGATGACGACGCTGGTCCCGGAGAGGGACTCGGTGAAGATCTCGTCGAAGGCGGCGAGGATCGTGTCCGTGAGGACGTAGGAGCCGGCGACGAAGGCGACTCCGATCACGACTGCGAAGGTCGTCGTCAGGGCCCGGACCTTGCGAGCCCAGAGGCTCTTGAGGCCGAGGCTAGCCAATCTGCTTCATCAGCTCGATCACGTCGTCGGCCGAGCCCGGGGCGCCGTCCTGGACCAGCTTGCCGTCGCTGAGCGTGATCAGCCGGTCGGCGTGGGCCGCGGCGGCGGGATCGTGGGTGACCATGATCACCGTCTGCCCGAACTCGTCGACCGCCTGGCGCAGCAGCGCCAGCACGTCGGCGCTGGCTTTCGAGTCGAGGTTGCCGGTCGGCTCGTCGGCGAAGACAACCGCTGGTTTGGAGACGAGGGCGCGGGCGACGGCGACGCGCTGCTGCTGGCCGCCGGAGAGCTCCGAGGGCCGGTGGGTGCGGCGGTCGCTGAGACCGACGGTCTCGACCAGGCGGTTGACCCACTCCTGATCGGGCTTGCGGCCGGCGATCGAGAGCGGCAGCACCAGGTTCTCCTCGGCGGTCAGGACCGGCAGCAGGTTGAAGAACTGGAAGACGAAGCCGAGCTTGTCGCGGCGCAGCTTCGTCAGCGCACCGTCGTCGAGCGCGGTGATATCGACCCCGTCGAGCTCGACAGTGCCGGAGGTCGGCTTGTCGAGGCCGGCGAGGATGTGCATCAGGGTCGACTTGCCAGAGCCCGAAGGGCCCATGATCGCCGTGAAGCGATCGCGCTCGAAGGAGGTGCTGACCCCCGCCAGCGCATCGACCGCCGCGTCGCCCACGCCGTACCGCCGGGTGAGGTCGGTGGCGACCACAACCTGTCCGTTGAGACTCACTACCTGCACCGTACCGAGTCGAGCCACTAGCCTGGCGCCGGTGACCCTGGCGGACCAATACGACGGCTTCCTGGTCGACCTCGACGGCGTCGTCTGGATCGGCCGCGATCCCCTGCCCGGGGCGGCGGAGACGCTGATGGCGCTGCTCGCCGCCGGCAAGGAGGTCGTCTTCGTCACCAACAACCCGGCGCGGCCGCCCGAGCGCTTCGCCGAACGGCTGTGCAAGATGGGCGTCGAGGTGCCCCCTGAGCGGGTCGTCACCGCCGGGATGGTGGTGGCGCGGCTCGCGGGCGAGGCAGCCAACGGCGGCGGCGCCTTCGTAATCGGCGAAGCGCCGCTGAAGGAGATGGTCGCGGCCCACGGCGCCCACGTCCTCGAGGGCGAGGCGGCGGAGGCAGCCGGCGTGGTCGTCGTCTCCGGCCACCGCGGCTTCGACTACGCGGAGCTCCTGACCGCGAAGCGGGCGCTCGACGCCGGCGCCGCGCTCTTCGCCACCAGCCACGACCCGACGATGCCGATGCCCGGGGGCGAGTGGCCCGGCACCGGCGCCGTCCTCGCCGCGGTCGAGACCGCCTCGGGGCGGGCGGCCGAGATCGGCGGCAAGCCGGAGCGCCACCTCTTCGAGATGGCGCTTGAGGCGATCGGGCGGCCGCCGCGGGTGGCGATGATCGGCGACCGCGTCTCCTCCGACATCGCCGGCGGCCACGCCGCCGGGCTGGCGACGATCCTGGTCCTCAGCGGGACGACGAGCCGGGCCGAGGCCGAGGCGGCCGAGCCGCGCCCCGACCACGTGGTCGACGATCTCGCCGGCCTGCTGCGGTGAGCACCCGCGCCGAGGCGCCCACCACCGCGCCGCAGCTCCACGGGCCCAGCTTCGCGGGGATCTTCGCGGTCACCTTCTGCGGCCTGCTCGCGATCGGCGCCGTCCTCCCCGTCCTCCCCCGCTACATCCACGGCCCACTCGGGTACGGCGACATCGCGGTCGGGATCGTAATCGGCTCCTACGCCGTCACCGGCCTCTTGCTGCGCCCGTTCGCCGGCCGCCTCGCCGACCGCCGCGGACGCAAGGTGACGGTGCTGTTCGGTGCCTTGATCGTCGCGCTCAGCGGGCTGCTCTACCTGCCGAACCTGGGGCTCGCGGGGCTGATCCTCGCCCGCCTCCTGCTCGGGCTCGGCGAGGGCTCGGTCTACACCGCCGGCTCGGCCTGGATCGTCGACCTCGCTCCCGCCTCGCGGCGCGGCCGCGTGCTCGGCCTCTACGGGCTCGCGGTCTGGGGCGGGCTCAGCGTCGGTCCGGTGATCGGAGAGCTCCTGCTCGACGCCGGCGGCTACACCGCGGTCTGGATCTTCGCCGCCGCGATGCCGGTCGTCGGGGCGGCGATCGCGACCACCGTGCGCGACCCGTTCGTCCCGCTCCTGCACGCCAAACCGCACCCGCTGATCGCCCCAGAGGCGGTGCGCCCGGGGCTGGCGATCGCGCTCGCCGCCGTCGGCTACGCCTGCGTCGCCTCCTTCGTCGTCCTCCACCTGGAAGCCCGCGGGATCGCCCACGGCGTCACCGTGTTCGCCGCCTTCGCGGCGATGATCGTGCTTGCCCGGCTCGTCGCCGGACACCTCCCGGACCGGATCGGGGCTGCGCGGGTGGCGATCGGCGCGACCCTGGTCGAGGCCGCCGGCCTGGTGATCATCGCCTTCGCCCACAGCCTCCCGGTGGCGGTGATCGGCGGCTGCGCGATGGGCGCCGGGTTCTCGCTGCTGAACCCCTCGCTGATGCTGATCGCCGTCGGCGGCGTCGCCGAAAGCGCTCGCGGGGCGACGATGGGCACCTACACCGCCTTCTTCGACGCCGGCGTCGGGGTCGGCGCCCCGCTGGCCGGGCTGGCAGCGGCGCTGACGGACTACGAGGGCGCCTTCCTGCTGGCGGCGGCGATCGCGCTCGGCTCGGCGCTCTTAACTCTGGCCCTGCTGCGCGGCACGCCCGGTGCCGCCGCTACCCAGCCGACCTAGCGCTCGGCGATCAGCAGCGACTGGGCGGCGCGGCCGATGCGGCCGTCGGCGTCGGAGAGGACCGACTCGGCGGTGCCGACGCCGATCGGCTGCGGGTGCGTCTCCGCCTCCAGGTGGACCCACTCGCCCGCCGGCAGCCGCTCCAGGTGGACGGTGAGCTCGACGTTGATGAAGAGGTAGCGGCGGTAGTCGAGGGTCGAGCTGACGCCGTTGCCGACGTCGGCGGCGATCAGCACCCGCTGCAGCGGGGTCGGCTCCTCGCCGGCCACCAGCGGCTTCCGCATCCGCAGCCAGACCCCGGCCGGGCCGGGCTCCATGAAGGCGCCAGAGACGAAGGTGACCTCCATCCCGGTGTGGTAGCCGTGCTCCTGTTCGGTCGGGAAGAACTCGGCCGGCTGGTCGCTGCGCGGCGGGGTCGGCGGCCGCTGGGTGATCAGCGCCTCGGCCGGCAGATCCAGCTGGGAGCGGCGAATGCGCCAGGCGCTGGCGCGGATCAGCACCTCGCCCCCAACGCTCAGCGTCGCCTCCGCCAGCTGCACCCGGCGGCCCGGCCGCAGCACCCGGGCGGCAACCTCGACCGGCCCGATCGGGACCGAGCGCAGGATCTCGTAGGTGATGCGGGCGAGGTGGAAGTCCCCGGCGTCGGGCAGGAGCTCCAGCTCCCGCCCCAGCAGGGCCGCGGGCGGGCCGGCGTGCTGGGCACCGGGGTCCCAGGGGCCGCGGGTCAGCTCGGTGGCGAGGTAGCCCTCGCCGGCCTGCTCGTAGAAAGAGTCGGGCACGGCGCGGCATCCTAAGCGTCACCGGCTCGTAATGCGCAGGGCGTACCCTGGACGCAGACCGAAAGGAGCGAGATGGCGACGAAGATCGAGAAGTCCGAGCAGGAGTGGCGCGACCAGCTGACGCCGGAGCAGTACGAGGTGACCCGCAAGGCCGGGACGGAGCGCGCTTTCACCGGGCCCTACGTCGACGAGAAGGGCGAGGGGATGTACCGCTGCGTCTGCTGCGGCACCGAGCTCTTCTCCTCAGACACCAAGTTCGACTCCGGCACCGGGTGGCCGAGCTTCACCGAGCCGGCCAACCTCGAGCACGTCGAGCTGCGGCCCGACAACAGCCACTTCATGCGGCGGACCGAGGTCGTCTGCAAGCACTGCGACGCCCACCTCGGGCACGTCTTCGACGACGGGCCGGCGGACCGCGGCGGCCAGCGCTACTGCATCAACGGCTGCGCGCTGACCTTCGAGCAGAAGTAGGGCGAGTGCGGCGCGGCGGCGCTAGAGGGCGCCGCCGCCAGCGCCGAGGTAGCTGAAGCGCACGGCCAGGGCGACCGCCTCGGTGCGGGTGTCGACCTCGAGCTTGGCGATCGCGTTGCGCACGTGGGTGTGGACGGTCGCCGGGCTCAGCTGCAGCCGCTCGGCGATCTCTTTGACCCGCAGCCCCTCGGCAAGGAGCTCGAGGATCTGGCGCTCGCGCGGCGAGAGGTCGAGCAGTTTCTCGACCTCGGAGGGCTTGCCGCCGGCGAAGTCGCCGCCGAGGAAGGTGCCACCGGTGGTCACCGCTTTGACCGCGCGGGCGATGTCCTCGGCCGGCGCCGACTTGAGCACGTAGCCGGAGGCCCCGGCCCGCAGTGCTAGCGCCAGCAGGTCGGGCTGGGCATGAGCCGTGAAGATGATGACTTTGGTCCGGGGACGAGCCTTGAGGACCTCCTTGGTCGCCTCGATCCCGTCCCGTTTCGGCAGCTCGACGTCGATGATGAGGACGTCCGGCTCGAGTTCCTTGACCACGTCGACGACGTCGCGGCCGTCGCCGGCCTCACCGACGATTTCGACGATCGGCGAGTTCGCCATCCGTGCTTTGATCGCGTCGCGGACGATCTCGTGGTCGTCGCAGAGGACGACGCGCTTGGCTTCGCGCACACTCGCGCTCATGCGTGCGCCTGGGGATTCGCCCTCATAGCGGCGAAATTCTTTCAGGCGAGCCGAGCCGATGCAAAGTATTGGGTAGCGTGAATCCCCCGTCGCGCTCCTGGCGGTTCTCCATCAGGGCGACGATCGTGCGTCCGACGGCCACCGCGGTGCCGTTGAGCGTGTGCACCGGGCGCGGCGCCTCGCCCTCCTCCGGCCGGTAGCGGCAGCCGAGCCGCCGGGCCTGGTAGTCGGTGGTATTCGAGCACGAGGTGAGCTCGCGGTACCGCCCCTGACTGGGAATCCAGGCCTCACAGTCGTACTTCTTGGCCGCCGGGGCTCCGAGGTCGCCGGCGGCGACGTTGACGACGCGGTAGGGGATCTCGAGCTCGGTCAGGATTCGCTCCTCGATCCCCAGCAGTCTCTCGTGCTCGGCGGCGGAGGAAGCGGGATCGACGAACGAGAACATCTCGACCTTGTCGAACTGGTGGACGCGGAAGATCCCGCGGGTGTCGCGGCCGCCGGCTCCGGCCTCGCGCCGGAAGCAGGTGGAGAAGCCGCAGTAGCGCAGCGGCAGCGCCTCGGCGTCGAGGATCTCGTCGGCGTGCAGGCCGGCCAGCGCGACCTCGGAGGTGCCGACCAGGAAGAGCTCGTCCTTGGGGACCTCGTAGATCTGGTCGCGGTCGCCGGGGAGGAAGCCGGTGCCCTCCAGCGCCTCTTCGCGGACCAGGACCGGCGGCACCACCGGCTCGTGACCCTCGGCCCGCACCAGCTCGATCGCGAACCGGACCAGGGCCAGCTCCAGCATCACCAGGTCGCCCTTCAGGTAGGCGAAGCGGGAGCCGGAGAGGCGCGCCGCCGACTCCATGTCGATCAGGCCGAGCTCGGTGCCGATCTCGAGGTGGTCACGCGGCTCGAAGTCGAACTGCGGTGGCTCGCCGACCTCGCGCACGGTGACCGCGTCCTCCTCGGTCATCCCTTCGGGCGCGTCGGGGTCGGGGATGTTGGGCAGGGTGCGGGCGACCTCGCCGAGCTCGGCCTCGACCTGCTCGAGCTCAGCCTTGGCGCTCTCGATCTGCTCCTTTAGGCCCTGCACCGCCGCCATCAGCTCCTCGGCGTCACCACCCGCCTGCTTGGCCTCGCCGATCTGCTTGGAGAGGGTCTTGCGCTCGGCCTGGGCGTTCTCGACGGTGGGCAGAAGCTCACGCCGGCGGGAGTCGAGGGCGAGCAGGCGGTCGACCTGCTCGGCGGCGCCGCGCCGGGCCAGCGCGCTCTTGATCCGCTCGGGCTCGGAGCGAATCAGCTTCAGGTCAAGCATGGGTCGCGCCGCTAAGGAGCGGTTTCGTCCTCGCCGGGCCGCGGCGAGGATTCGGCTTCTCCGCCGGCGTACTCGGCAACGAAGCGGGCGAGCGCTTCGGCCTCGTCCCCGACGACGATGTTCTGGGGCATGATCGCCCCGGAGAAGCCGCCGTTCTGGATCGCGAAGAGAGCGTCGTCATAGGTCTCGGTTCGCTGGTCGAGGTTCGGACCCTGCGTCCGCTCGCCACGATTGCCGGTCCCTTGAGTGCCGGCGGCGCTCAGCGTGTGGCAGCCGGAGCAGTGCGTGGCGAAGAGGACGGCCCCCTCGTACTCGGGGTCGTTCTTGGAGACGGTGACTCCCTCCTCGCCGAAGCCGCAGGCGGAGACGCCGAGGGCGAGGGCGAGAAGCATTCCTATGAGCAGTACGGGGCGCACGCGGCGGGGATCATATTGTCTGGAGGCGATCCCGATCTTCTGACGATGCCTCCCCCCCAGCCAGAGCGTTTCCGCGAAGCGATGTCAGCCCTCCCGACGGGAGTGACGATCGTCAGCGCCAGCGGCGCCAACGGGCCCGCCGGAGCCACTGCCAATGCGGTTTGCTCGCTCTCGATCGAGCCGATGCTGATGCTCGCCTGCCTCGACCGCGGCTCCCGCACCCTGCTCGCGGTCCAGGCCGCCGACCGCTTCGGGATCAGCGTCCTGCACGCGGGCCAGGAGCCAATCGCCCGCAGCTTCGCGACCAAGGCGCCGGTCCCGGAGAAGTGGGCTGGGGTCGGTTGGAGCGACCGTGACGGGCTGCCGGCGATCGACGATGCCCTCGTCTGGATCGCCTGCGACCTGCGCGACGTGATCGCCGCCGGCGACCACGTGATCGTCACCGGCGAGGTGCGGGAGCTGGAGACCGGCAGCGGCGAGCCGCTGGTCTTCCACGACGGCGAGTACCGGCCGCTGGGCTGACACTCAGCCGCCAGCGGTGTGGCAGACGGCCTCGATGTTGTTGCCGTCGGGGTCGAGCACGAAGGCTCCGTAGTAGCCGGGGTGGTAGATCGGGCGTGGGCCCGGGGCGCCGTTGTCGGTGCCGCCGGCGGCGAGGGCGGCGGCGTGGAAGGCATCGACCAGGTCGGTGTCGCGGGCGCCGAAGCAGAGATGGAGCTCGGTGGTGACGGGGCGGCCGCGGGCGTTGAGCCAGAAGAACGGGTTGGGTCCACGCTCGGTCTCCTTGCCGAAGCCGACGGCGCCCTCGAACTCCATCACAACCTCAATCCCGAGTGGCGCCAGCGCGTTCTCATAGAAGGAGCGGCTGCGCTCCATCTCACCGACCTCGATGCCGACGTGGGAAAGCACGCAGGCCAGCCTAGCGCTGCGACAATGGCCCGATGAGCGATTCGCCCCGTTTCCAGGAGCCCGGCTGGTTCACCACGCACGTCTTCAACCGCATCGTCGCCGGCCTCGCGCGGATGGGGATCAGCATCGCCGGCTCGAGCGTGCTGGAAGTGAAGGGACGCAAGAGCGGCGAGTGGCGGCAGACGCCGGTCAACCCGCTCGAGTTCGAGGGCAACCGCTACCTGGTCGCGCCGCGTGGCCACACCCAGTGGGTGCGCAACATGCGGGCCAGCGGAGGCGGCCGCCTCGTCCGCGGCCGCCGTGTGGAGGAGTTCACCGCGACCGAGGTCCCCGAGGACGAGCGCCCGGCCCTGCTCCGCGCCTACCTGAAGAAATGGAAGTGGGAGGTCGGCGCCTTCTTCGGCGGCGTCGGCCCGGATGCCCCGGACGAGGAGCTGCGCCGCATCGCCCCCGACCACCCCGCCTTCCGGATCACAGCGAAATAGGCGAAATTTGGCCAGACGGGAGAGCCGCGGCTACCATGGGCCGATGGCCAAGTCAACAGACTCGTGGGTAGCAAACACTCCCAATTGCAGCGATATCGGGGATCTGGATCGTGCCGCGACGGTGCGCCGGCAGGCCGCCTGGCGGCTCTCGATGAGTGAGCGCCTGGCGCAGGTCCATGAGCTCTGTCGGCAGATAAATGCGGTCAAGGGCGTCGCCAGGTCCCATTGAGCCAGTTCGACCTCCGCTCACTGCTCGAGGCGCTGAACGAGCGAGGCGTCAAGTTCGTCGTCATCGGCGGTGTTGCCGTTGGAGCCCACGGCTACCCGCGGGCGACCGCGGACCTGGACGTCGTCCCCGATCCAGACCCCGAGAATCTCGATCGGGTTGTCGCCGCGTTGAATGCACTTGACGCGACCCTGCCCACGGTCGGGGGCAGGTCGTTCGACCCGAACGGCGACGCGGGCGCGATCCGCCGCGGCGGCAACGTCACCGCCGACACCCGCTTCGGCGGCCTCGACGTCATTCAGCGGGCTCGCGGTGTCCCGTCCTATTCGACTCTCGACCAGGATGCGATCGAGAGCGACCTGCTGGGCGTCCCGGTGCGCATCTGCTCGCTCGATCGCCTGCGCGAGATGAAGGAAGCGCAGGACCGGCCGCAGGACCAGGCCGACCTGGAAAACCTGCCGAACGACTGAACCCCGGTACGCTCCCTCCCCGGATGGAGGCGGCCGCGGTACCGAAGGAGCAGTGGACCTTCGCGCAGAAGGGGATCGTCGTGCTGGCGGTGATCCAGCTGGTCTGGGCGCTGGCCGGGTTCGTCGCCGAACCGAGCTTCCACCTCGGGGCCGACGCGCCGACCGAGAAGGTGCTGGGGGTCGACTTCAACGGCTATCACGCGCTGGCCGGGCTGCTGCTCTTCGCGCCCGCCTTCTACTTCGCGCTGCGGCCCAAGTGGGCCCTCTACTACGCGATCTACGTCGCCGTGGCGCTGATCGTCAGCGGGCTCTGGGCGATCTGGGACGAAACGCCGGCGTGGGTATTCACCTTCCCCGACAACTACGCCGACGCGGTCTTCCACATCGTCAACGGCGTCCTCTTCGGGCTCGTCGCGATCGTCCAGATCGCCCAGGACCGCCGCTGAGCTAGAGGCCGCTGGTGAAGCCGGCGCGGAGGGCGAGGAAGAAGATGACGCCGCAGGAGACGGCCATGATGCCCATCTCGCGGCGGACTATCTGCAGAGCGACCGACTGCTGGGTGTCGGCGTCGAGCGATTCGAAGTCGGTCTCCCCGAGCTCGCGCTGCGCGGAGCCGGCGCGGGCGCCTTCGGCGATGAAGGAGACGAACAGGGGAAGGATCCCGTAGAGGTAGTGCAGGTCGTCGGCGGGTTCGTGGTTGGTGACCACCAGGAGCCCCCCCAGGAGGGCCTGGAGGAAGACCGATACCTGGGCGATACGCAGCAGGTACCAAAAACGGACGGAGGGAACGTCTCGGTACCAGGCGATGCCTCCAAGCGCCCCCGCAAGACCGTTCAGAGCAATAACTCCGCAGCCCACCGCGATATGGACGGCAACCATCCTAAATCCGCCCAAAGGGGTCGGGATTCCGCTTGCTGATGCGGAAAATCACTATGTAGCAAGTTGTCACAAGGTGGGTGTATAACAGCGGCTACGGGCGTCAACCGACGGCTCGCCGTCACCCGCGCCCAGCTCGGCAGAAAACACCCCCACCCAGTGCTCAAGACCTACCTCCCGATTCTCGTCTTCGCCTTCCTCGGCATCACCGTCGGGGGGGTCTTCGCGATGCTCAACCACCTGATCGGCCCGAAGAAGCCGCGGCTGGCGACCGCTGCCAGCCGCCGTCAGGGAGAGGCGTACGAGTCGGGGATCCCGGTCGAGCCGACCAAGGGCCTGCGCTTCGGCGTCGGCTTCTACCTGATCGCGATGCTCTTCATCCTCTTCGACATCGAGGTCGTCTTCCTCTACCCCGTCGGGGTGATCCTCAATGGCGCCGACAGCGTCTTCGTCCTCGGCGAGCTCATCACCTTCGTGGTCCTGCTGATGGTCGCCTTCGTCTACGTCTGGCGCAAGGGAGCCCTGGATTGGAAATAGAGCGCCGCACGATGGCTGCCCGGCAGCGCAGCGCCCGCGACATGCTCCGCGGCGACCTCGAGGGCGAGGACCTCGAGCGCTACGTCGAAGAGCGGGTCGTCACCACGACCTTCGAGAAAATGCTGAACCTGGCGCGGGCCAACTCGATCTTCCCGCTCACCTTCGGCCTCGCCTGCTGCGCGATCGAGGCGCCGATCTCGATCGTCACCGCCCGCTACGACCTCGCCCGCTTCGGCGCCGAGGCTCTGCGCGCCTCGCCGCGCCAGGCGGACCTGATCATCCTCTCGGGCCGCGTCTCGACGAAAATGGCGCCGGTCGTCCGCCGTCTCTACGACCAGATGCTGGAGCCGAAGTGGGCGATCTCGATGGGCGCCTGCTCCTCCTCCGGCGGCATGTTCGCCAACTACGCAGTGGTCCAAGGCGCCGACAAGTTCATGCCGATCGACATGCACATCCCCGGCTGCCCGCCGCGACCGGAGGCAGTGATGTACGGCTTCTCGAAGCTGCAGCGCAAGATCATGGGCGAACCCGACCAGGGCTGGCGCCAGCGCTACAACGCCGCCGGCACCGAGGAGTGGGCGCGCGGCGGCCCCCGCTCAGAACCGAGCCCGGAGGCGGCTGCCGCCTACGAGCAGGCGCGGGAGCTGAGCCTTGCCTGACGCCCCCGGACTGGAGCTGATCCGGGGGGAAATCGAACGCGACCACCCCGGGTCCGTCCTTGCCACCTCCTTCGACCGCGGCCAGGCGGCGCTGCTTGTCGACCCCGAGCAGGTGCTCGCCGTGCTCGGCTGGCTGCGCGACGAGCCGGGCCAGGGCTACCGCTTCCTCTCCAGCCTCCACGTCGCCGACTACCTGCCGGCGGAGCCGCGCTTCGGCGTCCACTACGAGCTCCTCAACCGCGATCGCGTCGAGCGCCTCCGCGTCAAAGCGATGCTGGCCGACCCCGGCGCCGAGCAGCTGCCGGAGATCGACTCATGCGTATCCCTCTTCCCCACCGCCGAGGCGCAGGAGCGCGAAGCCTTCGACTTCTTCGGGGTCGTCTTCCGCGATCACCCGAACCTGACCCGGATCCTGATGCCCGACGACTACGTCGGCTGGCCGCAGCGGCGCGACTTCCCGCTCGGCGGCGAGCCCGTCACCTTCACCTACAACGAGCGCCGTTATGGCTGAGCTGACCGCCGACCGCACCAAAGAGGTGATGACGGTCAACATCGGCCCGCACCACCCGGCGACCCACGGGGTGCTGCGGCTGGTCGTCGACCTCGAAGGCGAGATCGTCAAAGAGGTGACGCCGGTGATCGGCTACGTCCACACCGGGATCGAAAAGTCCTGCGAGGACAAGAGCTACTGGAAGGTCATCCCCTTCGTCGAGCGGATGGACTACGTCTCCTACTTCTTCCAGATGGAGGCCTTCTGCGGCGCGGTCGAGCGGCTG
>DASUMA010000004.1:0-101259 GCA_036277915.1 Solirubrobacterales bacterium | reverse complement strand
CGCGCTCCCGCTCGCCAGGTCGCTCGCCTGGCCGGCGTAGACGTATTCGCTGAAGTCGCCGGGGGTTTCCGGCTCGAACTTCATCAGGCGGTGGAAGTTGCCCGGGCCGACGTCGTAGACGAAGACCTCGCCGTCGCCGTTCACGGCGATGCCGCCGGGTTTGAACGAGTTGTGGATCTGCCCGGGCGTTTCTGCGATCGTTTTGCCTCCTTCGGCGAGTTCCCCGAAGCGGCTGATCACTTCTGAGCCGTCGGCGTCGTAGGCGACTAGGGCGCGTCTGCCCGCAACGCTCGTCCCGTTCAGCACATAGACGTTGCCCGTCTCCTGGTCGACGTCGACGTCGACTTCGCGCGGCCCCGCTTCCACCCGGTTCGGGCATTCCGTCGCGATCGCCGGCCCGCAGCGTTCATACGGCCCTTCCAGTTCCGTCACTTCCCAGCCCAGGCTGAATTCCAGCCCTTCCCCCGGCCCCCGCGGCACATACATCGCGATTCGGGTCGAGCCCCCATTGGTTTTGGTCGCCGTATAGACCGTCCCGTTGTCCACCCCGCCGGCGCCGGTGTAGTTGACGGCCATGCCGCCGATGCCGCCCAGCTGCACTTCTTCGCCGAATTCCCCTCCGGTCACCGGTTCGCAGGCTTCCTCTGCTGGTTTCGGGGTTGCCGGTGGCGGGGTTGGCGTTTCCTTCCCCGCGAAGCAGCCCACCTGTTCGTAGGTGGCGGCAGAGGCCGAGGCGGCAAGCAGCAGCCCGAGGCAGAAGAGGGCTGCTGCTAGGAGGCCCAGCCTTGCTGAGCGGGTGGTGGGGCTGGGGCTGTGATCAGTAGGGCTCATCTGTGTCCTGTGTCGAGGTGTCCCACTGGGTCGGCGCGCCGACCCAGTGGGGAAAGACCTTTGCTATTCCGCAGTCACCGCCCAAACGCCAACCGGGTTCAGCAATTCTGGTTCGGCCGTTTCTTTCTTTCTAAAGAACAGGTAGGACCCGCTCGGCCCATAGCCCGGCACTCCGGCTTCACCTGGAGTTTGGAAGGTGAGATTTTCTATAGAAAAGATTTCCCCGTAGTGCATGAAGACGCAAAGGGTTCCGGGGATCGTGGATTCTGGCTCTGCATCGGGTTCTTCAAGTTCCCAATGACAGCCCGTAGTCCCGAATTCCTGGTTTTCGACTTTTTCGGAGTTGAAGAAGAATGCTTTTCCGGTGCCAGCCGAAATCGGGAAAGAAATAGGAATGATGCCTTCGACGACAGATTTAGTCGGAGGAAGAACGAAACTCCAGGTCCCCGTCAATGATTTGCCCGACGGAAGGTCTTCGACGAAGCCCGTTTCACCGTCTTCGCCACTGCAGACGTTGGTCGGGGTAGCTGAGAGCGTGTATTTGACTCCGGTTGCTTTGCCGCAGACACCGTTGGCCGCGATAGGAGTTCCCGTCACAGAGGCGCCTGGTTTCCCTGGTTCGCCGGGGCTGCCATTCGTCCCCGCGGTGCCGGTGTCGCCCTTTGGCCCCGCGGCTCCCGCCGGGCCTGGCCCGCCCGGCGTGCCCGGAGCACCCGGCTGACCGGCGACTTCCTTCGCGATCTTCTTGACTTCCTTTTTCTGCTTGCCGTTAAGGCCGGTTGCGGCGTAAGCGACGCCGCTGACAGCGGCGATCAGCGCCACCACGGCGATGATCAGTCCCGCGGTGCCGAACGGTTCGCGGATTGCCCGAACCGGGTGCCTGAAGCGTTTCATCTGAGTCCTTTCCCGTTGAGGGCTTGGGCAAGCGCATGCGGCAGGGTCTTGCTGCTGATGAAGTTCCCCTGACGTTCCATTCGAGGCTTCCCTCCCCCTTTAATCTCCCTGTTGGCACTGCCGTGAATCGGACAGCCGCCAGTGTTCCCAAATCGATACTAGCGGGTTCCGCAGCGGGACGCCACCGGAATGCAAATGAGCCGACCAGATGGCCGGCTCATTTGCGATCTGCTTCTCCATGGCCCGAGTCGGGCTATGGCTACGCGGTCCTTATGTTGTGGCGCTGAGTGCGGTAAAGCTCTGACCGCTGTTCGCGCGTGATTTCAGTGTGAGCACGCCTTCGATCCCGGCTTTGATCGTGCCGTTCAGTTTCAGCGTGTTCTGTTCTGTGGTGCCAGCATGCGTGAAGTTGCTTGTCGCACCTTCGATCGAGGTGGTTTTCACGCTGCCGGTCACGGTGTATGTGCCGTTGATGCCGGTGTTGGTGCAGCCTTCGAGGATGAAGCGCGCGAAGACGGTGCCCGTGTTCGGTTCAAATTTCAGAGCGTCGCCCTGACCTGCGGTGCTGGCTTTCAGCGTTTCGGTGTGGATCACGCCTTCTTCGCCTTTGGTCCCGGTAACCGGATCGTCTGTGAA
The DNA here is from genome assembly GCA_036277915.1 of Solirubrobacterales bacterium. Classification (GTDB taxonomy): domain Bacteria; phylum Actinomycetota; class Thermoleophilia; order Solirubrobacterales; family 70-9; genus VAYN01. The sequence continues at coordinate 98,898 of DASUMA010000004.1, read as the reverse complement.
GACTTTGCAGCCTCCGCTGGCGGTGACTCCGGTGTATGTGATCGTGCCCGTGCCGCTGGCGATCATTTCGCCACCTGATTCACTGTTGGTCATCGTGCCGGAACCGCTGGTGGTGGTACTCGTCAGGGTGAATGCCGACCCCGCGATGGTTGCTTTCAGGAGCGTGTTGGATTTCGCTCCGCCTGTGGTTTCGTTGCTGCCGGTCAGTTCTGTAGAGGTCCCGTTCGCAATTGCGACGTGACGAAATTCACCGGCGGCGTTACTCGTTTTGCAGTGCGCATCGGAGAATTTGGTCCCCGTTGCGGTACCCGTGGTCGCGCATGTGTACGCTGTTGTGCCTACTGCGCTGGCGCTCTGGGCAGCAAAGGCACTGACGAGCAGCGCACAAAGCATGCAGAGGCCAACGACGGCTCTACGTCCGTTCATTCTTGACTCTCCTAGGTTGGATTTCTTCCCAGCGAGGCAGATCTGCCCCGCTCACCCACCCTGGCATGTGGGTATCTGACCGGTCAAGTTTTTGAGCGCAATGTCTTCTATCTATGCGCCGATTCCGCCTGCTCGCCGATTTCGAGACCACGCGAATCGGTGCATGCACCGATTCGCGTGGCAAGCCTTCAGCTAGGCGAAGCCTGTTGTCGCCCCCAGCGGCGAGTAGCTCTGCCCGCTGTTGGCTCGCCCCTTGAATGTCAGCGTGCCTTCCAGGCCAGCTTTGATCGTGCCGTTGAGTTTCAGGGTGTTCTGCGTTGTCGTGTCGGCGTGGGTGACGCTGCCTGTCGTCCCTTCGATCGACGTGGTCTTGATGCTGCCGGTCACGGTGTATGTGCCGTTGATGCCGGTGTTGGTGCAGCCTTCGAGCAGGAAGCGCGCGAAGACGGTGCCCGATGCCGGTTCGAATTTCAGAGCGTCGCCCTGGCCTTTGGTGCTGGCTTTCAGCGGTTCGGTGTGGATCACGCCTTCTTCGCCTTTGCCGGCTCCGCTGTCTGTGAAGACTTTGCAGCCGCCGGTGGAGGTCACGCCGGTGTATGTGATTGAGCCTTCACCGTGGGCGAAGTGCTCTTCGCCTTCTTTGCCGTTTGTCATCGACCCCGAGCCGGTCGCGGTCGTCGCCGTGAAGGTGAAGGACGTCCCGGCGAGGGTCGCTTTGAGCTTCGTGCTTTCGCTTGCCCCGCCTGTCGTTTCGTTGCTGCTCGTCAGTTCTGTCGAGGAGTCTTGGGCGATTGATTCGTGCCTGAAGCTCGCCCCGCTGCCGACTGCCGTTTTGCAGTGTGCGTCGCTGAAGCCAGCTCCGCTGCCTGACTTGCATGTGAAGGCTGTTGTGCCGGATGCAGTAGCTCCCTGGGTCGGGAGTCCGATGACAAAAAGCACACAAACCATGCAGAGTCCGCCTATGGTTTTACGTCCGTTCATTTCGTTGACCCTCCCTATTGGTTGACCTGGCCGACGAGTCCAAGAGCAGGCTCGTGACGAGTTGGGGTGCTTCAACGAGACGGCCCACTCCAGTTCCGGAAGCGAGCTCGACCTGGATGAGGCGCCAGCTTGCGGCCATCGAAGCTTCGGTCGGGAGCTGCGTTAGGGGCTCGCCGTTTGGAGTTGAGGCTCGCACCCACCCCGTTGATCGCTTGATCAAACGTTCGCGGCGGAGGAGGCCGGCTCCGCCTGGACTGAAGACGTCGAGGAAGCCGAGGCGGGCGAGGAGGGGGCTGCGGGCCACTGCGGTGCAGAGGTCGTTGACGATCTGCTCGACCCGGTCGGGCCAGCTGGCTGATCCGTCCGACTTGGCAATAGCTACACGCGCTGCGGCGGTCAGCAGGACTTTGCCTGCCTCGGCGTAGCAGCTTCCGACGTCGTCGAAGAGAGCGTCGAACTCTCGTCTTGAGACGCCCGCCTCACGACGGAGGCTGGTCGCCGTCAGGTTCCAGTAGCCCTTGTCGACGCTCAGCCTGGCTACGGCGGCGAGGATGCGGCCGCGGTTTCCTCCTATTGCTTCGAAGACGGCGAAGGCTGGGTCTTTTCGGCTTTGCGTCGGTGGCAATGGCTGCTGCCCGGCTGGTGCGGCTCCAGATGCCCGAGCCTGGCCTGGCTCCATGGCACCGACCCTCAGGATCCAGTCCGCGAGCTCTCCCTCGATTCGTCGCAGCTCGCTCGACTGACCTTCGAGGATCTTCGTCCTAAGCACGCGTTCGACTCCGGCGAGGATCGCCTGGGCGATTTGCATCGAGATCGGGCCTTCGGCGAGTTTCTGCTCGAGGTTTGCGGTCGCAGCCTCTATTTCCCTCAGCATTGCCGGGCCGCCGTCGTAGGCGTCGACCAGGACCAGCCTGCCGGCGTCCGGGTTCGCGGCCATCGACGCCATCAAGGTCCGGATCCATGCCCGGATGTCGGCCTCCCACTCCTCGCCCTCTGTGCCTCCCTCGGGGAGCTGGTCGGCCGCGCGGCGCATGATCCAGCGGTAGGTGGAGGCGAAGCACTCCTCGACGTTCTCGAAGTGGGCGTAGAGAGTCCGGGTGGAGACGCCGGCTGTTCGGGAGATTCCGCGGACCGTGAGGCTGGAATAGCCGTGCTCGGCGGTGAGCTCGATGGTGGCGCTGCGCAGGCGCGCGCGCTGATCGGCGCGGACTTCCTCGGACGACTGGCCAGGTCCAGGCTTGAGCTTGGAGTAGCGCAGTTTCCGCGGTCGCGTGAAGGGAGCGCGACGGTCGGGCGGCCTGGGCGTCAAATCACCTCGCTCCCTCGGCCACCCAGAACAACGTTCGCCTCTCCCTCCGACTGGTGTTCGGAACCCGACCCTGACGAAGATCAGGGCGTTCCTATAGACGAACTTCCTTATACCAGAATGCTCAAGGAGATGCGAGCAATTAAGGGAGCTTGTTCAACCAGGAGAGGAGGATGGCGTTGACCTCACCCGGCTTCTCCTGCTGGATCGAGTGGGCGGCGTCCTGGATCTCGTGGATCTCGACCTGGGGCAGGAGCTCCTCAAGCCCCTCGGTGGAGCCGCGCATGAAGAACCAGTCGTCGGCGGAGGAGATCATCAGGGCGGGCTTGTCGATCAGGTAGTTGGAGCCTTGGGCCTCTTCGAAGTCCTTGCGCAGGGCGCGGTACCAGTTGAGGCCTCCGGTGAAGCCGGTGCGGGAGTAGGCGTCGACGTAGTGCTGGCGCTCCTCGTTGGTGACGAAGGGCTCGCCGAACAGCTGCGGGTCGCCGACGAAGACGCCGGCCGGGACTTCCTGGATCTCTTTCGGGGCGGCCTCGAACTCGTCCATCGTGTAGCCGTGGCCGCGGAGCCAGCAGTCGAAGGTGTGCTCGATGTCCTTCTCGAGGATCGCCTCCCCCACTCCGGGCTCCTGGAAGGTCCGCATGTAGTGGTTGGGACCGCGCACCTCGTCGTAGGTTTCGATCATGTCTTTCGGCGATTCCCAGGTGAAGTAAGGAGTGCAGAGGCTGCCGAGGGCGCGGACGCGGTCAGGGGCGAAGACCCCCGAGTACCAGGCCGGCATCGAGCCCCAGTCATGGCCGATCCAGATCGCCTGCTCCTCCCCCAGCACGTCGAGCAGCCCGGTCAGGTCGGCGACCAGGTTCTTGACGCTGTAGGTCTGGGGGTCCGCCGGGGCGTCGGTGCCGCCGAAGCCGCGCTGGCTGGGAGCGACGACGCGGAAGCCGGCCTCGGCGATCGGGTCGGCCTGGTGGCGCCAGGAGAACGGGAGCTCCGGGAAGCCGTGCAGCAGGAGGACGACCGGCCCCTCCCCCTGCTCGAAGTACTCCATCGTGATCCCATTGGTCGGGGCGGTCTTGGGGGCGGTGAAGTCCACTGGCTTCTTCTTTCTGGTTCGGGTCTCAGCCCGGCAAGGTGAAGCCGGCGTCGACGCAGAGCGTCTGGCCGGTGACCATGCGGGCCTCGTCGGAGAGCAGGAACACGACGGGGTCTGCGATGTCGGCGGCGTCGAGGGCGCTGCCGAGCGGCGAGCGCTCAGCCGCCGCGGCGGCGATCGACTCCCACTCGGGAATCGCCTTGAAGAGGTCGGTGAGGACGACGCCGCCACGGACGCAGTTGGCGCGAATCCCTTTCGGGCCGCCCTCGACCGCGAGGTAGCGGACCAGGGTCTCGATCGCGGCCTTGGCGGTGCCGAATGCCGCGTAGGCGTCGTAGACGCGGTGGGCGCCGAGACTCGAGATGGCGACGATCGAGCCGCCGCCGTTGTCGCGCATCGATGGCTCGGCCGCCTGGGCGAGGACCAGGAGCGAGCGCACGTGCGAGGTCATCGTGTGATCCCACTGCTCGACCGTCAGCTCATCGGTGAGTCCGAAGGTGCCGGCGGCGGCGTTGGCGACGACGTAGCGCAGCGGGCCGAGCTCGGCGATCGCGGCCTCGACCGCGGCGACGTTGTTGTCGGCGACTCCGACGTCGCCTCGCAGCGCGACCGAGCGGCGCCCGAGGGCGCGGATCTCCTCCACGGTCGCCTCGGCCGCGTCGGCGTTCTCTATATAGGTGATCGCTACGTCGGCGCCGCGCTTGGCCAGGGCCAGGGCGCAGGCACGTCCGATGCCGCGCGAGCCACCGGTGACCAGCGCGTTTCCGCTCATCTCGTCCATCCACAGCGAACGTACCCCGGGACTTCCAAGCGGGCGGGTCGAGGCCCAGGCCACGCTTGTAGAAGCCCACGAGGGGTGACACGACAGGAACGGACCGAGTACTCTCTATAAATCAAGCTTCTCTTTGCAATAGGAATCGCAGTTGCGGCGATGGCGCTGGCGGGATGCGGCGGGGACAGTTCGGACGAGACGTCCGACTCGAACGTCGCGGTGATCCAGCTCGAACCCGTTCCGGGGGTCGGCAAGGTTCTGGTCAACGCCGATGGCAAGACCCTGTATCGCTCGACCTACGACCTGAAGTGGGACACCGTCACCCACTGCAACGGCGGCTGCACCAAGATCTGGAAGCCGGAGCTGACGGCCACGAAACCTGACCCGGGCCCGGGCATCGAAGCGTTCAAACTGGGCACGCTCAAGCGCAAGGACGGAACCCTGCAGGCCACCTACGACGGCTGGCCGCTCTACAGCTACAGCCGCGAGGGTCCACGGGAATCTAAGGGCTTGGCCCTGCTCAGCGCCGGCCAGACCTGGTACGCGCTTGAAGGCGCGAAAGCCGTCAGCGTCGAAAAGGTGAATTAAGCGCGACGGCACTCAGGCCGGCAGGTCACGCCCTAGCCAGCCCTTGTAGAAGCCATCGATGTCCGGCAGGTACTCGTGCATCACCGGGTAGCCGGGTGGGACGGCTTCGGTCTCGAGCAGCCGGCCAGAGATCGGGCAGTAGTACTCGCGGAGCTCTTGCCACTCGCCCTCCGGGTGGCCCAACCTGGGGTAGATCTCCTCGTAGAGCTCGTCGGTGTCGCGGACGAACATCGGGACGTGGAGCTTCCAGTTCTCGTCCCAGCGGCAGAGGTCGGCGCCGGCGTCGGTGCGGATCACGAGCTCGCCGTCTGAGGCGCGGCGGACGACGTTCATGCCTTCGCCGTAGGGAAGGACGATCGGGTCGTCGTACTCGACTCGCTCCTGGAGGAGCGCCAGCCACTTGTCGAAGCGGTCGGGATCCTTGATTCCTGACTGGATTTCCTTGACGGCGCGGCGGCTGAGCTTCTCGTCGAGCAGGTCGGCGAGGGTCTCCTTGGTCACCGTGGTGGTGACCGGGACCTCGACCTGGTCCTCGGGCGGGAAGACCTCGGAGGCGGCGAGGAACTCGCGGACCGAGTCGGCGGGCAGCAGCTTGCCGGGGGCGGCGCGCTGGACGGGGACCGTCGGGGTGACGATGTCGAAGTCAAAGTCCTCGGGCAGGTCCCAGAAGCCACGGAACTCTGCCGCCCAACGCGGTTCCAGGCGCATCGACTCCGCGTACATCACCTTCACGGTCTCGATCAGGTCCTGGTCGAAGATGCGCTGGCGCTGCTCGGCCCACCACTCCTCGGCCGGGCGGGCGCGGTCGAGGCGCTGGCGGCGCACCGCGTCGCGGTCCGCCAGCCCGTAGGCGCGCTCGGCCCAGTGCGTCTGCAGGTGGCCGCCTGCGACGTCGTCCTCGACTCGCTCCTCCGCGCGCAGCAGCGGGTCGCCGAGCCCGCCGCCGCCGCGACCGCTGGAGAGGTAGAGGTCCCCGGTCTTGACCGCGATCATCATCGTGTAGGGGTCCTGCAGCAGCTGGTGCTCGCCGGCGAACTGGTTCAGCAGCGCCTCCTCGCCGCTGACGTCGCCGACCGGGTAGGCCTCGCCGGCCGCCGCCTGCTCGAAGACGTCGGAGCCGAAGACGTTGTGGATATAGGCGCTCGGCGCCGGGTAGCCGCCGAACAGCCCGGGCGAGGTCAGCATCCCCCCCGCCCCGATGTTCTCGATCTCGAAGTCCTGGGTGCCGTTGACCAGCAGCAGCGTCTCGAAGGAGGAGCCGCCGCGGTGGCGTCCCCAACCTCCGGTGTTGGGCTTGATTCGCCGGCCCAGGTAGACCATCGGCTTGACGAGCTCCCACATCTCGACGTCGCCCATGTCGCCCTCGGGGTTGAAGACGGCGGCGCCGTAGTCGAGCCCGTCGAGAATGTACTTGGCGCCCTGGCCCTGGGCGCCAATCTCGAAGTTCATGAAGCCGGAGATCTGCCCGTACTGGTCGAGCCCGCCGCCCTGGGCGACGTTGCCGGGCACGGTGTAGGTGGAGACGATCTCCTCGATGTAGCCGCGCGACTGCAGGGCGCGGGAGACCGCGCGCAGGTAGCCGACGGAGGTGGTGAACATCGGCATCCAGGGGAAGGACGAGGAGCAGGGCGCCTCGCCGAGGTTCGCCCAGCTGCCCTCGGTCAGCAGCAGCTCGGTCGCGTAGTAGGCGCCGTCGTTGACCTTGTCGTTGCAGATCAGCGTCTGGGTGAAGAGGATCCACTGCATGCCCTGCTGGGCCGCCGGAGTGGCGTTGAAGGAGTGCCACCCCCAGGCGGAGGAGCCGCGCAGATCGGTGGTCCAGCGGCCGTCGCGGTCGACCACGGCCTCGTAGGCGCCGTGGATGATGAGGTCGCGCTGGGCCCGTTTCGGGAGATTCGCCTTGTTGGCGTACCGGGCCTCGGTGAAGCCGGCGGAGCGGTAGCGGCCGGGGACGAGCAGGCTGCGAACGCGGGACTTGAAGTCCCGGCGGCCGTCCTCGATCGCCTCGCGCATGAACTGCTTGAACGGCTCCTCGCCTTCTTCCAGCACCAGCCGCTCGACCGCGTCGCGGATCATGTGGCAGCCGGCGAGGCGGGTGCGCTCGTCCAGCAGGTAGAGGCCGGGCGCGCGGCTCTGCATCGAGACCCGCTTGGTGTGCCACTGGGCGAGGGTGTCGTTCTCGCCGATCTTCATACAGTGCAGGTCGATGCCGTCGTCGAACCGGGTGGTCGGGGCGACCGGGACACCGCCGGGGGTGTAGGCGCCGATGTCCATCACGTGGATGACACCACCGGCCCAGCCGAGCAGCTCACCCGGGTGGTCGGGGTTGAAGATCGGGACGAAGGTCTGGACGTCGGCGTTGTGTACGTCGCCGATCGTCGGCTGGTTGTTGGCGAAGATGTCACCCGGCTTGATCCCCGGGTTGTCCTCCCACCCATTCCGCACCATGAACTTGATCGCCTCGCTCATGGTGTGGACGTGGACGATGATCCCGGTCGAGAGCGCGACGTTGTCGCCCTCGGGGGTGTAGAGGGCGAAGCAGATCTCTCCGAGCTCACGGACGATCGGCGAGGCGGAGATGTTGAGTGCAGTCTCGCGCGCGGTGACCATGCCGCCACGCACCCGCGAGAAGAGCTTCTCGAAGTGGAGCGGGTCGGAGTCCTTCATCTCCAGGCTGGCGAGCCCGTGGTAGTGACCCGTTTCCTCGAAGCGCTGCTCGGAGGCAGCGAGCATCTCGGCCAGGGTCTGGCCGTCCCAGCCCAGCGGCGCCGGGCGCTCCGGCTCGAGCACGCGGGTCTTGTCGATCGTGGCCATCGGGTCAGGCCTCCTTCGGGTCCTTGTTCTCCAGGTGGAAGATGCCGTGCTCGTCGAGCCAGGCGCGGCGGTCGGGCGGGATCGGGAAGGTGGTCGACTCGGCCTCGAGCACGGCGGGGCCGGAGATGACGTGGCCGTTGCGGACGTCGTCCATCTCGTAGACGTCGGTGGTGGCGTAGCCGTCGTGCCACCAGACCTCGCGCGTCTCCTTCACCCGCGGCGAGCCGGACTCGCGCGGCATCGTCGGCAGGGTCGGCTGCTCGATCGGGACCGAGCCCTTGACGATCGCCTGCGCGACCAGGTACCCGAGCTCCGGCGAGGACGCCGCCCGCGCGTACATCCGGGTGTAGGTGGCCTCGAAGGACTCGGTCAGGGCGGCGACGTCCTCGGCGCCGGCGATCTCCGGGCGCGGCGCGTCGACCTCGATGTCGACCAGCTGGCCGTAATACTGCATGCGGACCATGTGGGTGAAGGAGACCTGGTCAGCGGAGTAGCCGGACTTGGCGAACTCGTCGCGGACGCGGTCCTCCAGCGAGCGCCAGGCCTGGGTCAACAGGCCGCCCATCTGCACCTTCTCCTCCTCACTCTGAGTGGGGAGCAGCGGCAGGTCGACCTGGCGGTCGAAGCGGTACTCGAACTCGGCGCAGGCGCAGCCGAAGGCGGAGAAGCCGGCGGCCCACTCGGGGACGAGCACCTGCTGGTAGGGGACGCCTGCGGTGTAGCCGGCGACGTGCAGCGGGCCGCCACCGCCGTAACAGAGCAGGGTGTAGTCGGCGGGGCTGTATCCCTTGCCGAGGATGCGGCCGACGGCCTCGTTGCGCAGCGAGGTCTCGAAGAGCTCGATCACCCCTGCTGCCGCCTGCTCGACCCCGAGCCCGAGCGGCGCCGCGACCTGGCGCTCGACCTCGTGGCGGGCGCGGTCGACGTCGAGCTGGACCTGGCCGCCGAGGAAGTACTCGGGGTTGAGTCGTCCCAGCACCAGGTTGAGGTCCGTTATAGAGACCGTCTCCACCCCGCCCTCGGGCCAGGCGGTGCCGATCATCGCTCCGGCGGAGTCGGGCCCAACCTCGGGGCGGCGGGCGTTGGGGTCGATGCGGACGAAGGAGCCGCAGCCAGCGCCGACCGAGTCGATCTGCACCAACGGCATGTTGAGCAGGAATTTCGCCATGTCGGGGGTCGTGGTGACCTCGTAGCGGCGACCGGTGAGCAGGGCGATGTCGAAGGAGGTGCCGCCGATGTCGGTGCAGAGCACGTTGTTGAGGCCGATCCGGTCGGCCAGCCAGCGGGCGCCGACGACGCCGCCGATCGGACCGGAGACCAGGGTCGTCGCCAGCTGGTCGGCGTCGATCGAGATCGTGCCGCCGTGCGAAGCCATGACCCGGAGCTCGAAGGCGGCGCCGCGCTCCTTGGTGCGGTCGCGGACGGCGCGCAGGGTGCCGCGCGAGGGCTCGGCGGCGTAGGCCTCGATTACGGTGGTATTGAGGCGCGGGAAGTCGCGGCGCGACGGGTAGAGCTCAGAGGAGACGAAGACGGGGCAATCGCCGTTGAGGCTGCGCTTCGCCTTCTCCTCCTCGACGATCTCCCACACCCGCTGCTCGTGGGCGGGGTTGCGGTAGCTGAAGATCAGCGAGATCACGATGCCCTCGACGCCGTCGTCGAGCAGGGCGGCGACCGCCTCGCGCGCGTCCTGCTCCCGCAGCGGCAGCACCTCGTTGCCGAAGAGGTCGATGCGGCCGCGGACGCCGTGGACCCGGTCGCGCGGGATCAGCGGGTCGTTGTGGTGGTGGGTGGCGATGTGGAGGCGATCGGCGTAGGAGAAGCCGAGGTAGGTCTGGATCCCCCGCTCCATCTGCAGGGAGTCCTCCTGGCCGGCGGTGACGAGGGCGCCGACGCGGCGGCCCTTGCGGGTGAGCAGGCGGTTCAGCATCGCCGTGCCGCTGAAGACGGCGGACTGGATGCGGGGGAAGGCCTCCTCTGGGATGGAGTCCCACTGGCGCATCGCGTCCTCGGCCGAGGCCATCAGCCCGACTGACTCGTCCTGCGGCGTCGTTTGTGCCTTGCCGACGACGAAGGCGCCGGTGTCGTCGACGATGAAGGTGTCCGTCATAGTCCCGCCAGCGTCGATTGCAAGTACGCGTGGGTCGTGCTCCTCTGCTCCCATGGGGCGACTGTAGGTCGGGACGGCGGTGCTGTCGTCGTTCTCCCCAAACGATCGCCGCGGGGGCGTTTGTGGTCTCACCACAAGCGGGCTAGCTTGGATCGATGGCCCAGGGCCGCGCCATTTCCGTGCCCCGCGATAGCCGCGGCGAGATCGCCGCGCTGGTCGAGGAGCTGAGCGCCGAGCTCGACGACGTGGCGGCGGCGCTCGCCGACACGATCCACGAGCACCTCGACGAGCTCGACGACGACATGCGGGTCTGGACGCTGCAGAGCACCCGGGCGAACCTCGGGGTGATGGTGACGCTGATGCGCGAGGGCGCCGACCCGCGCTCAGTGATGGCGCCGCCGGAGGCGATCGGGTACGCGAAGGAGTACGTGGTGCGCGGCCTCGACTTCGTCCTGCTGCAGCGCGCCTACCGGACCGCCCAGGGCGTGTTCGCCGGGATGATCCTCGAGCGCCTGCGCCAGGCCACCGACGACGCCGACCACCTCGCCGACGCGATGGGCTTCTTCAACGCCTGGATCTTCGCCTGGATCGAGGCGATCGAGCGCCAGCTGACCGACGTGTACATGGCGGAGCGCGAGCAGTGGGTGCGCGGGGCAGCGGCGATGCGGGCGGCCGAGGTGCGCGCGATCCTCGGCGGAGCCGAGGTGGACGTGACCGAGGTCAGCGGCCGGCTCGGCTACGACCTAGACCGCCACCACGTCGGTTTCGTGGTCTGGAAGGAGACCGCGGAGGATTCGCCGGGGGCTGCCGGAGCGCTATTCGGCGAGATGGAGCAGGTCGCCGCAGCCGTTGCGGAGTCGCTCGGTTCGCGCTCCGCCCTGACCGTCGCCCAAGGCCGGCACCTCGCCTGCTGGGCGGGACGGCACGAGCTTCAGCACCTCGGCGATCTGCGGGTGCCACGCGGCGCCGGCAAGGGGCTGTCGGTGGCGGCAGGCACGCCGGCGCACGGCGTCGATGGCTTCGTTCTCAGCCATAGCGAGGCCCTGCTCGCCCGCCGTGTTGCCCAGCTGCGCGGCGACAGCGCGGCGCGCGTCACCTTCCCCGACGTCTCCCTAGAGGCCCTGATGATCGATGACCCCGAAGCAGCCCGCCGCTTCGCCAAGCGCGAGCTAGGCCCCTTGACCGCCGAAGACGACGCCACCCGGCGCCTCGCCTCCACCCTCGCGATCTTCCTCGACGAGGGCGCCAGCTTCACCCGCGCCGCCCGCCGCCTCGGCGTCCACACGAACACCGTGACCTACCGGGTGCATCGAGCCGAGGAGCTCCTGGGCCACTCAGCCAGCGAGCGCCAGATCGAGCTGCGGGTGGCGCTTCGACTGGCTGGACTGGCGCGTCCTGAGGCGTTCAACACCTCCCAAGCACGGCACAGCAAAGCCAATTTCGACGTAAGGGGTTGATTACTCGGGCATCTTGATGTATTGATTCCCTCCATGGGAACGAGGGAGGCGCTCAATAACGACTGGCGGCGTATCGGCATTGTCCTGCTGATCGCACTCACTTCAATGCTGCTCATCAGCAGCTGCGGCAGCAGCGATAGCTCTGACAGCACCGCGGCGAGCAACGCGAACACGGAAGAACAGCCGAAAAACGTCGCGGAAGAAGAACCCGAAGAAAAAGGCTCGGCTGTCTCCACCGGGACCCCGGGCGGGGTCGGCAGGGTCGTCGTGAACCAGGTTGGCTTCACGCTCTACACCACCTCCAAGGACCAGAAAGACAGCGGCGAAACCTCTTGCTACGGCAAGTGCGCGAAAGTCTGGATCCCCTACACGACCGTCGCAACTCCCCCCACGATCATGCAGAAAGCCAAACCATCCGAGCTCGGCACGATCGAACGCACGGATGGCTTGACCCAGCTCACCTACGGCGGATATCCGGTGTACATGTACAAACCCGACGAAGGCGCTGCCCGCGTCACGGGCCAAGGCGTCAAGTCCTTCGGCGGCACCTGGTACACGATCAACCCCAAAGGCGAAATCGTCGAATAGCGGCCCTCGCGGAACGCGCATTCCGCCGATGCATAGACGTAGAGCAATCGCCGGCCTCTGCATCCTCTGCGCACTTGTAGCTAGCGCTGTTGCCACGCAGGGCGCCCTCGCCGCGACGAACGGCACAACAGCCTTCACATGCAAGGAACGAAAAGAAGCGGGCGGCGCCGGGTTCTCGAAAGCGCACTGCACCGGCAACGACGCCGTCGAATCGGGCGCGAAATACGAGCACGTGGCAGTAGCCAGCGACACAACAACAGAAGTCGCACTATCGAACGAAGCGACAGGCGGCGCCCCTCAGACCATGACCGTCAAATACACGATGAGTGGGGTCGCGATTACGCTCAAAGCGACCGGCGTGACTGGGGCTGGCTGGATGAAAAACGCTGTAAGCGAATCCGGCGAACACTATGCGTACGGCGAAGCCGTGATCACATTCACCGGAGTCACCACGAATCTCCCGGGCTGCCAGGTCTACACAGACGGCCCTGAAGGGGAAAAAGGCGAACAAGGCGTGCTGCACACCGAGCTGCTGTCCATCTCAACGCAGGGGCAGGGCGACAAGCTGAAAATCTCGCCCAAATCAGGGGAAGTCCTCGCGAAATTCCAGCTGCTCGGCTGCAACAACGCAGGTCTCAACGGCACAGATACATTCCGCGGCAGCATCGGGGGCGTCCCGAATGGCGCCACAGTGACCTTCACCCACGTGAAAGGCACAGAAGAAGGGACGATGATCGGCACGTCGATCACAACGGGCAAAGCCGCTCTGGAAGGCGCCCTGGCGATAAAGGCAAAAGACCCCGAAATCGCCGAAGACCCCTACACCCCGATCAGCCCGACAACAGTCGCGACATAGCCCGCCCCAGCCCGGCCCCGGGTCTGACCCCTGAACGAGCGGTGGATCGCCGCGTGCGCGACTCCGCGCACGCGCGGAACTGGCCCATTGACAGCAATCGAGACTTTCGGCACTCTCCTTTGCTCAGCAATCTCTGATCAAAAGGGGAGATGACCGGAAATGGATGGACGTAAAGCAGCCATTGGCCTTTGCGTGCTCTTCGCGCTTGTGGCCAGCGCCTTCAGCGCGCCGAGCGCTGGCGCGGCAACGAAAGGCACAACAGCCTTCACATGCAAGGAAAAGAAAGAAGGGGGCGGTGCCGGGTTTTCGAAAGCCCACTGCACGCCTGCCGATGCCGTCGGTTCGGGAGCCAAATTCGAACACGTATCGGTAGCCCAGAACACAACAACAGAAGTCCTGGGCTCCAACGAAACGACAGAAGGCACCACGCAAACCTTCAAACTCAAATACACGATGGCCGGAGTGGCCTTTACGTTCACCGCGACCGGCGTGCAGATGGCCGGATCGCTTGAAAACCGGCTAGACGCATCCGGCGAACACTACGTCGAAGGAGAAGCGACGCTCACATTCACTGGCGTCACCTCGTCGAACACCGGGTGCAAAGTCTATACAGACGCCGGCGGAGAAGCGAAAGAAGTGGGAGTCATACACACCGAACCGCTGACCGTAACGACGAAAGGTCAAGGCGACCATCTCCTATTCGTGCCCAAAGGGGGCGGAGAAGTCATCGCGCGCTTCTGGCAGAAAGAATGCAAAGTGTCGGCCCTAGACGGGACAGACACAGTGCGTGGCTTCGGCCTCACGAGCACGACGGACGGCTCCACAATCAAATTCACGCACAACGAAGTCACAGTCGGTGGCTTCCTGGGTGGGACCGCCGGAACAAGTGGTGGCGGCGGGGCCGTCGGGATCGAAGGTTCTCTGACAATCAAGGGCCGGGATCCCAGCATCGCCGAAGACACCTACAAGCCGATCAGCCCGACAACAGTCGAAACATAGGCACAGGCTGATCCGAAACTCTGAACAGGGGAGTGATCCTGATGCACGGACGTAGAGTCGCTGTTGGCCTCTGCATGTTTTGCGCGCTGCTAGTCGGCGCGGTCGCCGCCCAAGGCGCTGCTGCGGCCACGAACGGCACAACAGCCTTCACATGCAAGGAAAAGAAAGAAGCGGGAGGCGCCGGATTCTCGAAAGCGCACTGCACCAAAGCCGATTCGGTGGAAAGCGGGGCCAAATTCGAGCACGTTGAAATCGCAAAAGGAACATCGACAGAAATCTCGATCTCAAACGAAAGCACAGGGGGCTCGACGGTCCCCTTCCTGCTCAAATACTCGATGGGCGGTGTTGCCGTTCCCTTTACCGCCACCGGAGTGACCGGCTCCGGGACGATGGAAAATGCGATTGACGCGGAAACCGGTGAACACTATTCACGCGGCGAAGGCACGCTCACATTCACCGGCGTAACCACCTCACTCCCGGGCTGCAAAGTCGCTACAGACACGAGTGAAGGTGGAATCGGGGAATTGGGCGTGATCCACACCGAGCCCTTGGTCATGACGACGAAGGGACAGGGAGATGCTCTCAAGGTCGAAGCAAAAAACCCGCTCCTGGTTGCGACCTTCCATCTGACGGGGTGCACGAACTCCGCTCTGAACGGCACAGACTCCGTCCGCGGCAGCGTCAAGGGCGTTCCAAGCGGATCCACAGTGCAGTTCACCCACGCGGCCAGTACAGCTGAAAACTCGCTCGAGGGAGCACTGGGGACATCGACGAAAGCAGGCGTCGAAGGCTCCCTGACAGTCAAAGCCAAGGACCCAAAAATCGGCGGGGACGAATTCAAGCCCATCAGCCCAACAACAATCACCACATAGATGGCTCAGTCGGCACTGACCTGGACAAGCAGCTTGCCCATGTTGGCGCCGGTGAAGAGCTGATTTAGGGCGTCGGGGGCGGCTTGGAGGCCGCCCTCGACGATCGTCTCGTCGTAGTGGAGCTTGCCTTCGGCTAGGAGGGTGGCAGGTGCCGATGGCCTCTTCGAAGCGGTCGGCGTGGTCTAGGACTAGGAATCCCTGGATGGTGGCGCGCTGCATGATCAGCTGGCCCCCTCGCCTTCACGCGGTGCAGATCCGCGAGCTCGCAGTTCCGCCAGTTGACAGCGCTTCCCGGGGCGACGACCGTGGCTAGAAATCTAACCATCGGGAGGCGATCAGATGACTCGACGAGCGATCATTTCCGGCGCGTGCGCACTCTGCCTAGCGGCCGTTTGTGCCGCGCCCGCATTCGGAAAAGACATCACAACACCTTCATTCGGGACAACAGCATTCACATGCACACAAACCGCTAGCGGGGCGGAATTTTCCGACGAACACTGCAAGACCGCTGGGACCGGCTCAGGATATCGTCACGTACTCATTGAACAGGGAAAAACAACAACGGTCACAGTGACCAACGAAACTACAGAAGGGAAAACCTCGGCCGCAAGACTACTCAGCACCATTGCGGGAGTTAAATTCGAACTCGTTGCGACGACCACCACCGGCCAGGCGTGGATGAAAAACGGAAAAAGCCTCGAAACAATCAAAGTTAAAACCGAAGGAGAAGACAATTACTTTCATCACGTTGGGCATTTCGTTCATGGTGAAGCAACTACCACATACACTGGCGTAACGGTTGCAAAACCGGCGGGCGGCGGCTGCAAAGCTTACACAGACAACGGCTCCAAAGGCGAAGAAGGATCGCTCCACACGGAAACGCTTACAGCCACCACGGCAGCACAAGGCGACTTCGGAAAACTAGAACCGAAAGAAGGATCGGTATTCCTGAGATTCTTCCTTGAAGGCTGTGTCAATTCCGGACTCAACGGAACATACACGATCACTGGCAGTGTAAAATGCCCAGCCGAAGGCGCAACAGTTGTATGCACCCACGAAAACACCACAAGTCAAAACACGCTAAAACTGAATGGTGCAATCAAAGCTGGTGTCGATGTGTCGACAACATTCAAAGGTAAGGACCCCTCCTTTGAAGACACCTATAAGCCACTAAGCGTCACAACAGTTGAAACCTCCTAGATGCTCAGTTTCCGGAGATACGCACCAGCAGCTTGCCCATGTTGGCGCCGGTGAAGAGTTGATTTAGGGCGTCGGGGGCGGCTTGGAGGCCGCCCTCGACGATCGTCTCGTCGTAGTGGAGCTTGTCTTCGCTGAGGAGGGTGGCTAGGGCGCCGATGGCCTCTTCGAAGCGGTCGGCGTGGTCTAGGACTAGGAAGCCCTGGATGGTGGCGCGCTGCATGATCAGCTGGCCGATGTTCTGGAGGCCGGCGCCGCCGGTGCCGTGGGCGTAGGTGTTGTACTCGGCGATCATGCCGCAGAGGGAGATGCGGGCGCCGATGTTGAGGCGCATGAGGATGTGGTCCATGATCGGGCCGCCGACATTCTCGAAGTCGACGTCGATGCCATCGGGGGTGGCGGCGTCAAGCTGGGCTTGCCAGTCGTCGGCGCGGTGGTCGATGCAAGCGTCGAAGCCGAGGGTCTCAGTGGCGTGGCGGCACTTCTCCTCTCCCCCGGCTATCCCGACAGTGCGAGCGCCGCGGGACTTGGCGAGCTGGCCGGCGACCGAGCCGACCGCACCGCAGGCGGCGGAGATCACGACCGTCTCCCCCTCCTTGACCTCGGCGAAGTCGATGCCAAGGTAGGCGGTCACGCCGGTGTGGCCGAGGACACCGAGGAAGGCGGGCTTCGGGCCGGGGAGCGGGTCGGGCAGGACTGCGAGCGGGGCCTCGAGGAGTGAGTCGTCGGCCAGGCAGTACTCCTGCCAGCCGACGAAGCCGTTGACGAGCGCGCCCACCGGCATGTCGTCCCGCTTTGACTCGACCACTTCGCCGATGCCCAGGCCCCTCATCACGGCGTCGATCGGGACGGGCGGCATGTAGCCGCGGATGTCGCTCATCCAGATCCGGTTGGTGGGGTCGAGCGAGAGCAGCTGGTTCCGGACCAGCGCCTGCCCCTCCCCCAGCCCACCGATCTCCTCCTCGACGAGCTCCAGGTCTCCCGCGGCCAGCGGCCCCTCGGGGCGGCGGCGCAGGCGGAATGCGTGGTTCAGCATTCGCTCAGTCTGACCGCTAGGTCCTCGCGCGCGCGGAACCGGTCGGTGCGCGCTTTGGTCAATTGACAACTCCGCGCCCACTGGCAACTCTCGAAGGGCAGCCGGCAAAGCCGACCGCAGCAAGAAATCAAGCGAATAGACGGGGGTCTTCCGAGATGAATGGACGCAAAGCCGCGATCAGCCTCTGCATGCTCTGCGCGCTGCTGGGCAGCGCGATTGCAGCGCAGGGCGCGAGCGCTGTCAGCGGCACAACAGCCTTCACATGCAAAGCAGGCGCAGGGGACGTTGGCGGAAAAACCTATACGACCGACCACTGCAAACCGTCGGAGGCGGCCGGTGAATTTGGGCACTACAAAATCACCGAAGGAACAAGCACAGAACTAGCTGGGAACAGCAACGGCGAAGTGGCGAAACTGAAAGCGACGATCGCCGGAGCAGCGGTGACCTTCACGTCGTCCAGCGCGACGGGCAGCGGGACGATGGAAAACAAAGTCGACGTCAGCGGCGAACATTACGCCCACGGCGAAGGCACGATCGTCTTCAACGAAATCACCGTCAGCACCCCGAAATGCTTCGCCTACACAGACGAAGGCGGCGCGAAGGGCGCCAAAGGGACGGTTGACACCGAAAAACTGACAGTGACCACGAAAGGCCAGGGCGGCGCGCTGAAACTCACGCCTGCCACGGGCGAAATCTTCGCCAGGTTCTGGGTCCTCGACGCGAACAAAAAAACCTCCGCCGAAGGGGGCGAATGCCCGATCGGCTCGACATACACGATCACCGGCAGCATCAAAGGCGTCCCGGACGGGGCAACAGCGAGGATGACCCACGCGGAATCCACAGCGCAGGGAACCCTGAAACTGGGCACCGGGGCGAAAGTCGGGATCGAAGGCGTTGTCGCGCTCGAAGGCCGGGACTCCAAAATCGAAGGAGACACCTTCAAGCCGCTCAGCGTTACAACCGTCGAAACACCCTAATTCGGGCTTGGAGACGAAGCGCCCCCCGCGGGCGCTTCGTCCCCGCCAAGCACGCCCGGCAGCTGCCCGCGGGAGCTGATGTCGAGCTTGTCGTAGGCGGCGCTGAGGTGGGCCTCGACGGTCTTGACGGTGACGAAGAGGGACTGAGCGATCTGGCGGTTGGTCATGCCTGAGGCTGCGAGCTCGGCGACGCGGCGCTCGCTTGGGGTGAGGGACTCGACGCCGATCGGGGTGTAGCGGCGCAGGGTCTCGCCGGTTGCCTCAAGCTCGGCGTGGGCTCGCTTCGCCAAGCGGGTGGCTCCGCACTGGCGGGTGAGGGCGAAGGCTTCCCGCAATGGCTCACGGGCTTGGGCTCTGTGGCCCTCGCGGCGCAGGGCTTCGCCGAGGTCGAGAAGCGTCCTCGCCTGGAAAAGTCGTTTCGGGACCTCAGCTTGCTTCGCGACCGCTTCTTCCAACAGCGCGATGCCCTCTGCACCGCCTTGCACTGCAGCTTTGGTCCGCAGAGCCGTCGCGACAACCGTAGGCGACCCCCAGCGCTGGGCTGGCGCCATCAAGCCGTCGACGAGCTCGCGCGCCCTTGCTTGCTCGCCAAGCGAGAGGAGCGCGCGAGCGGTGAATGAACCTGCCCCGATGAGGGTGGTGGGACCGTAGCCCAGGCCCACCGAGGGCGAGACGCTGCGGAAATCCTCGATTGCCTGCTCGAATTCGCCTCGCTCGAAGCGGAGATGCCCGCGCGTGTATCCCATCATCGCGAACAGCGCACTGTCAGGGATAGGGCCGGTGGCCATGCCGATGCTTTGAAGCAGTGCCTCTGCGGCGTCGAGTTCGTCCCGTTCCGTTCGGATCTCCACCAGCATCGTCGTGTACAGCAGGGTGGTTGGTGCGACTCCAGCAAGCCGGGATACCTCGACGGCCTGATTCAGGTCCGCCTCCGCGGCGAGCAGATCGCCGAAGCCCCAGGCGACGTATCCGTTGAGGCACAGCCCGACGGTGATGCCAGGTAAAGCGCCACGTTCACGGGCGATTGCGAGTGCTCTCTCGGCTCCCAACCGAGCCTCATCCATGCGGTCGGCAGCGACAAGAATCGGGACGGTCAACATCGACGCGATCGGGTCAGGTTCCTCGGCGAAGATGATTCCTTCGCGGCCCAGTGCCCGTTCCGCTGCGTCGGCTGCATCGTCCCCGACTCCGCTCACACCCGCCGAGCGAACTTCCATCGCCGCCGCAAGGCGCCCACTTGGGCTGTCCGGATCGACTTGATCCAGGTAGGGCTCGAGGTCGACCGTCTGCACGGACGGCACTAGCAGGGCCATGGTGCTCAGCTGGGCCTCCAGTTGGAATGCTCGCTCGAGGTCGCCGTCCGCCAGCGCAACCTCGGCGGCATCCTTCAGCACCGATGCGGCGTCCTCGAAGCGTCCCCCCAGTGCCAGGCACTGCGTCAGGGGGAGCGCCCATCTCTTGAGGAGCGACCGGTCCCGCTCCATCTCCGACCTGACTTCAGGCTCGATAGCCGCCCCCACCGTGTAGTCGCCGGCGCGGAAGCCCGAGGCCAGAAGCAGCTCCAGCACCTTGAGTCGCAAGTCGGGCGGCGGGGGCTCCGCCAGGGCTCGGGTCAAGTACGCGATCGCCGAGCGGGGCGCACCCGTCGCAAGTGCCCACTCCGCTGCCGCGACCAGCGTTTCCGCGGCCGCCTCCTCCCCGCGTGCTTCACAGGCCAGCAGATGGGTGGCAATTCGCTCCGGTGAAGCGTTGCGGGTGCGCAGGAGGGATGCCGCCCGCGCGTGAGAATCGGCGCGCTCACCGACGGTCATGTCGGCGTAGATCGCGTTGCGCACCAGGGGGTGGATGAAGCGCAGGGAGGGTCCCCTCTCCGCAATGGCACTGGTGCGCAGCTCATCGGCGGCGCGCTGCACAGCGGCCATCTCCAGGCCCGTGAGGTCAGCCAGCAAGCGGGGATCGGAGTCATCTCCGAGAACGGCGAGTGACCTGGCTAAAGCAGTGGCCTCCGCAGAGAGGCGAGCGAGCCGCGTCAGGACCATCCGCCCGACCCGCTTCGGCGCCAGGTCTCGCACCTCGTGCGCCCGCTCGATCGTGGGGTCGATGCCCTGCTCCACGGCCGTGAGCGCTACCTCGCGGAGGAGGAAGGGATTGCCGCCGCTCGCCTCGTAACAGGCGTCGGCAAAGGCCTGGTCTGGCTGGCGATCGAGTTCCTGGGCCAGGAGCGCAGTGGACGCCTTGGCGCTCAGCGGAGCCAGCGTGAGGCTCTGGACCGTGGAGTCACCAAGCACCCGGTCCAATGCGTCTGGCGCGTCCGGCTCTTCCGGTCGAGCGGTCACCACCACCAGCACCGGCAGCTCCTCCAGCCGCGGCAGCAGAAAGGTGAGGTAGTCGAGGGACGTCGGGTCCGCGGTGTGCGCGTCATCGATCGCGAGCAGGAGCGGCTTTCTCTCCGCCAGCGCCGCCGTGACCCAGTACAGACCGTGCAGCACGGCGAAGGAGTCCAGCGTCGACTCCTGGTCGCCGCCCAGTCCCAACGCGCTGCGAGCCCCATCCGCGCCTTCGAACAGCGCCTCCCTCTCAGCCTCGGCAAGGGTGGCAAGCGGCGACCCGAAAAGCTGGCGCACCAAGGCGAAGGGAAACTCGCGCTCGAGGTCGGTGGCGCGTGCCGTGAGGACTTCGAATCCAGCCTCGGCGGCGGACTCGCGGACCTCATTGAGCAGTCGGGTCTTGCCCAGTCCCGCCCCGGCCTCGATCGCCACCGCGCAGCCTTTGCCAGCGCCGGCCCCGTCGAGAGCGGCGGCGAGCTTCGCCAGCTCCCGCTCTCGCTCCTGCAGCACCGTCACAGTCACTCTCCACCACCGAGCACGCCCGGCAGCTGACCGCGTGAGCTGATGTCGAGCTTGTCGTAGGCGGCGCTGAGGTGGGCCTCGACGGTCTTGACGGTGACGAAGAGGGACTGGGCGATCTGGCGGTTCGTCATGCCTGAGGCTGCGAGCTCGGCGACGCGGCGCTCGCTTGGGGTGAGGGACTCGACGCCGATCGGGGTGTAGCGGCGCAGGGTCTCGCCGGTTGCCTCAAGCTCGGCGTGGGCTTGCCTTGCCATGCGGGTGGCTCCGCACTGGCGTGCGAGCGTGAACGCCTCGCGCAGGGGCTCGCGGGCTCGGGCGCGGTGTCCCTCACGACGCAGGGCTTCACCGAGCTCCAGTAGCGCGTGCACCCGGAACAGACGCTTCGGCAGATGTGCCTGCATCGCGACCGCCTCCTCCAGCATGGCGATGCCCTCTTCCCCACCCTCCGCGGCAGCGGCTGCCCGCAGAGCGGTCGCGACGGTCGAAGGCGCCCCCCAGCGCTGGGCCGGGGCCATCAAGCGGTCGACGAGCTCGCGCGCCCTTGCCTGCTCCCCGAGCGCGACTAGGGCACGTGCAGCAAAGGGACTTGCCGAGATGATCGAGTTGAGCCCGTATCCCTGCGCTGCGGAGCGAGCGACCGAAAGACTGGTGCAGTCCTCAACGGCCCGCTCGAGTTCGCCTCGCTCGTAGCGCAGATGCCCACGCACATAAGCCAACGTCCCGAATATCGCGCCTTCGGGAATCGGCCCCGTGGCCAGGCCGATGTCCGCCAGCAGCGCCTCTGCGGCATCGAGCTCGTCGCGCTCCGTTTGGACCTCCACCAGCATGGTCGTGTACAGCAACGAGGCGAGCGCGACCCCGGCGAGCTGGGAGATCTCAGCTGCCTGATTCAGATCCGCCTCTGCGGCGAGAAGATCCCCGTAGGCCCAGGCGACGTGCCCCTTCAGACACAGTCCGGTCACGAGGCTCGTCGTCGCGCCACGCTCGCGGGCGACCGCGAGAGCTTGCTCCGCTCCAAGCCGGGCCTCATCCATTCGATCGGCAGCAACAAGTGCCGGTATGGCCATCATCGGCGCGATGGGATCCTGATTCTCGGCGAAGATGATTCCGCCGTTCCCCAAGGCCCGTTCCGCTGCGTCCGCCGCCTCGTCCCCAGTCCCGTTGACAGCAGCCGAGCGGACTTCCATCGCAGCGGCAAGACGACCCCCTGGGCTTTCCGGATCGACCGCATCCAGATAGCGCTCAAGGTCCACCGTCTGCACGGACGGCACCGTCATCGCCATGGTGTTCAGCTGGGACTCCAGCTGAAATGCACGCTCGAGGTCACCGTCCGCCACCGCAATCTCGGCGGCAGCCTTCAGCAATGCTGCGCCGTCTTCGAAGCGACCCCCGAGCGCCAAGCCCATCGTCAGGGTGCTGGCCCATCCCTTTCGAAGCGAGCGGTCTCGCTCCATCTCCAGCTGGACTTCAGGCTCGATGGCGGCCACCACCGTGTAGTCGCCGGCCAGGACGGCGGCAGACAGGAGAAGGTCCAGGACCTGGATGCGCAGGTCGTGTGGCGGAGTCTCCTGCAAAGCTCGAGTCAGGTACGCGATCGCCGAGCGTGGCGCCCCCGTCGCGAGCGCCCGCTCCCCCGCTTCGGCGAGCGCTTCAGCAGCCTCCTCTTCTCCCCTCGGTTCACAGGCCAGCAGCTGCGTGGCGATCTGCTCAGGCAGAGCGGTGTGGGCGCGCAAGAGATTCGCGGCCCGTGCATGGGACTCGGCCCGCTGGCCGACTGGCATGTCGGTGTAGATCGCGTTGCGGACCAGCGGGTGGATGAAACGCGGGGCCGCCCCTCCATCCAGGATGGCGCTCGCGCGGAGCTCGTCGGCCGCACGCTGGGCCCCCGCCGCGTCAATGCCTGAGAGCTCGGCCACAACCCGCAGATCACTGTCATCTCCGAG
The DNA here is from genome assembly GCA_036277915.1 of Solirubrobacterales bacterium. GTDB lineage: Bacteria > Actinomycetota > Thermoleophilia > Solirubrobacterales > 70-9 > VAYN01. Next base: position 76,037 of record DASUMA010000004.1, on the reverse strand, counting down.
AACGGCGAGAGATCGGGCGACCGCGTTGGCCTCCTCGGAAAGACGGCCGAGCCGGGTTAGAACCATCCGCGCGACTCGCTTCGGCGCCAGCTTCTGTACATCCTCGACTCGGCCCCCAGACGGCTCGATGTCCTGCTCTATGACCGTACGAGCCAGCTCACATAGAAAGAATGGGTTACCACCGCTTAGGTCATGACAGGCGGCGGCAAATTGACGCTCTGGCTCTCGATCCAGCTCTTGAGCCAGCAACGCGGTGGTCGCCTCGGGGCTCAGCGGAGCCAGCGTGAGATTCTGGACGGAGGGGTCGGCGAGCAGCGGCCCAAGCGCGTCCGGCGTATCCGGCTCCTCCGACCGAGCGGCCACCACGACGAGAACCGGCAGGTCCTCCAGACGTGGCATCAGGAAGCCGAGGTAGCCGAGTGACGCCGCGTCAGCGGTGTGGGCGTCGTCAATTGCGAGCAGCAGCGGCTTTCGCTCGGCCAGCGCGGCAGTCACCCAGTAGAGGCCGTGCAAAACCGCGAAGGTGTCGTGCGTGACTTCTTGGCCCCGGTCGAGGCCCAGCGCGCTGCGGGCTGCGTCAGCGCCTTCGAACAGTGACTCCTGCTCGGCCTCGGGGAGCGCCGCAAGCCGGGGCTCGAAAAGTTGTCGTACCAAGGCAAAGGGGAAGTCGCGCTCGAGGTCGGTGGCGCGCGCGGTCAGTACGTCGAAGCCCGCCTCGGCGGCGGATTTGCGCACCTCGCCAAGCAGACGAGTCTTGCCCAGCCCGGCGCCGCCCTCGATTGCAACTGCGCAGCCCTTGCCAGCGCCGGCCCCCTCGAGGGCGGCGGCGAGCTCCGCCAGCTCACGCTCCCGTTCCTGCAGCACCGTCACATCTACTCCCTACCACCGCAAACCCGAACTAAATCTTAGGGTCGATCTTAGGGGTCCACCCTGTGGCGACCGTTACCCCCAGAGTGCACACTCACCTGGTGAAAGTGAGTCTAGTCCCCGAAGGCAAGCTGTTACCTAATCCACTACGAGCTTCCTGGATCAAGGTTTCCTAGCCACCCCTGGACGGGACAACTGCGCGGTGGCGGCAGCCTAGGGCCGCCACCGCGCCCCATTTCAGCGGAGGAGCGTCGCGGTCTGCTCGGCGTCGGGGTTGTGCTTGGCCCAGACGTCGTCGTCGTAGTTGCGCAGGTCGAACTTGGCGGAGTGGAAGGCTTTCGCGGCGGCGTTGACCTCGTCCTGGGTCAGCTTGCCCTGGGTCGTCGTCCACTTCGCCGTTTTCGCCGGCAGCGAGGTGCTGCCCGGCCCGATCGGGCCGACCCCGGCGGTCCAGTTGTCGTCATCTAGCACCGAGTAGGGGATCGTGGTCCACATCTCCGTGTTCTCGCGCGAGTAGCGCTCGAGCCGGTGCGGGCCGCGATCCTGGGAGCTGAGCGAGACGAGGCCGACGAGCTCGGCGATCGCCGAGTTGCCGTACTCGTCGTTCATCAGGGGGCGGAACAGCTGGGTGCGCTCGTCGACTTGGAACCAGTCGTCCTGGTCGTAGACGCCGGCGAAATGGGCGACGTCCTTGAGAATGCCGAAGTAGACGAGGAGGCCGGCATCGATCATCTGCTCTCGGGTCCAGCCGGCCATCATCTTCCACATCTCCGCGGTCGCCTCTTCCATCTTCTCGCGCTGGTCGTCGAGGTAGTCGGCGAGCTCGGAGGCGCTGTCCATGTGGACGGGGATGTAGCCGTCGGAGAGCCAGTCGGAGGTGAAGAGGCCGATGGCTACGAGGTTCTGGTTGTCGTAGGAGGGTTTGGCCTCGAAGGAGCCCCAGTCATCGACCATGTAGAAGTCGGTGTCCTTCATGATCACCGGGATCGTCAGGTTGTTGAACTCGATCCCGCTGCTGACGCCGTCCATCCACGGGTAGTCGCACTCGGAGAGATCGACCGCGTCGCGGACCAGCATCTGGTTGCCGTCCTTGGTCCGGTAGGGACCGTGGTTGCAGAAGCTGAGCCGGCACTCGCAGTGGCTGAGGAACCCGTAGGCCGAGATCGCCGCCATGAAGTGGGAGAAGGCGGTGTGGAGCTTGTCTCCCGGGGTCACGCCGATCGCGTGCTCTTCGAAGAACTGGGTCTGGCGGGCGGTGTGGATCTGGTCTTTGTGGTTGCCATCGCTCGGCATGATGTGGTTCTCCGAGCGGTGGTAGGCCATGTTCAGCCGCCGGCTGAAGTCGAGCACGTCCATCATGTCTTCGACCGCGTCGGTCGGCTTCAGCAGGCCCATGTCGATGTGCCACTGGCGGCCGCCGAGGTAGAACTGCGGCCCGACGCCCATCGAGATCGTGTTCACGTACGTCCCGACCTGGCGGGCGCGGTCGCCGATCTCCTCCGCCGGCATCGCCGCATCGACCTTGCGTAGGATTTCCGGGTAGCGGTACCAGGCGTTGTAGTACGACATCGTGATGTACGGGTTGACCGGGAACAGTTTCGACTCCTGGACCGTCCGGGTCGTGCACTGGAAGTAGAAAGAGTCGGCCCACTTCTGGATGAAGTTGTTGGCCTCCAGCAGGTCTACGTAGCTGCGTTTCACGGGCATGGCATGTCCTCCTAGGAGACCTTGATGATCCGGGCGCGATGCTCGCTCGCGGCCTCGGCGTCGGCGTAGGCATCGGCGGCTGGCTTCGAGTACTCGACGGTGACCTCGTCGCCGTCGGCGAGCCCGTCCAGCTCAGCGTTCATCAGGCAGGGCACGTTGTACTCGCGGGTGAGGATCCCGAGGTGCGAGCGCACCGTCCCCCCCATGCAGACGACGGCGGTGAAGTCGCCGAGGATCGGCGCCGTCAGGGTGCCGCCGGAGTCGTCGATGATCGCCACCGTGTTCTCCGGCACGCCCCCGGTCAGCATCTCCATCACCTTGTCGACGTCGGAGATGTAGCGGGCGGTGCCGGTGACGTCGGCGGGCGCTTTGAAGACGTTGTCGCCGCTGCCGACGATCGGGCGTCCCTCGTCGTCTTTGTCCTGTTCGCCGCTGTCGGCGATCCCGGCCAGCGGTTTGTATTTGTCCGGCTCCTCCTTGAGGGAGATCGTCGCCGAGACGTCGAACTTGTAGCCCTCGGCCAGCAGGTCGGCCTCGATCTGCTGCAGCTCCTCGCGGGTCGGCATCAGCACGCCGGCTTCGACCGCCTCCTCCCAGGACTTGCCGCTCTGGGCGAACTTCTCCGCGGCCAGCGCCCGCAGCGCCGAGTGGTACCGCTCGACGACCGGCGTCGCCGACTCGCGCGGCCACTGATCGGGATATGGCCTCGCGGCCGCCTCAGTCTCGCTAACGCTCACGTCTCACTCTCCTCCTCGTGTTGCACCCTCTCCTGTGCCAGCCGCAGCTGCAGCGCCGCGGCCGGTTGTCCCGGAAGCTTCACTACCCGCGGCACCCCCGCGAGCAAAACTGCGCGGGCGCCCTCGGCGCTCGCGAGTACTGATCCGCGGGCCGCGGCGGCGCCCCGCAGGCGCTCCGCCAGCTCGGCCGGGTCGGGCGCGCCCTCGTCGAGCGCGGCGCCCTCGGCGTCGAGGTCGAGCGCGTCCGCGGCCTCGTCGACGACCTCGACCGGGGAGAGCTCCTGCGCCCATCCCAAAAGCTCGGTGAGCCCCGGCACCGTGGCCGGGTCGACCTCCTCGGTCGGCAGCCGGCCGGCGTAGACGACGCCGGCGGAGCCGTCGACGGTCAGCTCGGTCCCGGCCAGCGCCGCGCTCACTCCCTCCCCCACCCCGACCACGCTGGGGCGGCCGAGAGCGCGGGTGACTACGGCCGCGTGGGAGGTGGAGCCGCCGCGCTCGGTGACGACGGCGCGGGCGGCGATCATGCCGCTGACGTCCTCGGGGCTGGTCGTCGGGCGCACCAGCACGGTCTCCTCGGTCGCCTCGCAGGCGGCGTCGGAGTCGGCGACGGCGCGGCCGCCGGCGACCCCGGGGCAGGCGGCGACGCCGCGGGCGACGACCTCGGCCGCGGCGGCGATGTCGTCGGCCAGGCGCGGGGCCAGCACGCTCGCCAGCTGCTCGACGCTGACCCGGCGGACCGCCTCGCGGGAGTCGATCGCGCCCTCGGAGGCGAGGTCGACGGCGGTCCGGACCGCGGCCAGCGGCGAGCGCTTGGCGGAGCGCGTCTGCAGCAAGTAGAGCTCGCCGCGCTCGACCGTGAACTCGACGTCTTGGACGTCGCCATGCTCACGCTCGAGCAGCTCGCTCGCCTCCAGCAGACGGGTGTGGACCTCGGGCAGCGCGGCGGCGAGCGCGTCGAGCGGCTGCGGGTCGTGGGTGCCGCTCACGACGTCCTCCCCTTGGCCGCCGGCCAGCCACTCGCCGTAGGGCGCGGGGTCGCCGCTGAGCGGGTTGCGGCTGAAGAGGACGCCGGTGCCGGAGCCCTCGCCGAGGTTGCCGAAGACCATCGCCTGCACGATCACCGCGGTGCCGCCGTCCTCGGAGATGTTCCAGTGGCGGCGGTAGGCCTTGGCGCGGCGCGAGGACCAGGAGCCGAAGACGGTGGCGATCACGGCTTTCAGCTGCTCGTGCGGGTGGGTCGGGACCTCCGCCCCGGTGTCGCGGCGGACCGCCTCGCGGACCTCGTCGGGGGTCGCGCCCGCCGCCGGCTCCTCGAGGTCGGCGCCGAGCACGGTGCGGCCGAACTCGTGGACGAAGCGGACGTGGGTGGAGCGGGCGAAGCCGGGGTCGCCGGAGAGCCGGCCCAGCGCGGCCTCGACCTGCTTGGTGATGCCGAGGTTGAGGACCGTGTCCATCATCCCGGGCATGCTCACCGCGGCGCCCGAGCGGACCGAGACCAGCAGCGGGCGCTCCGGGTCGCCGAGCCGGCGGTCGAGCTTTTCCTCGATCCCGGCGAGGCCGGCGAGGACCGAGCGCCAGGCCTCCTCCTCCAGCTCGCCGCCCGCGGCGTGGAAGCGGCGGCACTCCTCGATCGGCAGGCAGAAGGCGGGCGGGACCGGCAGCCCGAGGCTGAGCATGTCGGCGATGCTGCGTCCCTTGTTGCCGACCACCTCGCGGTCGGGCACGCTGGTGCCATCGAGGACGACGACGCGGTCGGCGACCGCGGTCAAGGCGCCTCCTCGCGTTCGCGCCCGAGCATGCGGAGCAGGTCCTCGTGCAGCTCGAACCAGACCGTGTGGTAGCTGTCGATGCGGGCGCCGGAGACGTAGTCCTTGTCGCCGGCGAGCACCTTGTCGTAGGCGTCGTCGAGGCGGGCTTTGTAGACGCCGAGCCGCTGCTCCAGCGCGGCGAAGCGGTCCAGCACCTTCTCCGCCCGCTCGTGCTGGTCGCCGAGCCGGTCGATCACGCCGTTGTCGTAATCGGCGTCGGAGTGGTCGTTGGGATGCCGTTCGCCGCCGGCCGCGGGCATCATCTGCCAGTCGGTGAAGAGGGAGAGAAGCTCGCGGTTGATCCGCTCGAAGCGCTCGTAGGCCTCGGTCGCCTCAGGGTCGGCGCGGAACTCGGCATAGGCCTCGGGATAGCGCTCATCCAGCCACTCGCGCCCGGCCGGGGCGACCATGAAGGTGCCTTTGGCGCCGGCCGCGCGGCCGGTCTCGACGGCGCTCTCCAGGGCCGCGGCCACGCCGCTCTCCTCAGTCCCGAGGATCGCCGCGACGTCGGCTGCTCCCCCTGCCTTCTTGACCGCCAGCCCGTGCAGGGCGAGCAGGTCGAGGTCGGTCTCGCTCATCGGCCCAGAATCTCACGCGATCTCGCCTCTGACCAGCCGTTTTCGTCGGCAGAGGCCCCTCAGATTGTGGAAGCCACAAGGCGGATTCTGCGCCGGTCAGGCGGACCAGTGGCGGAGCAGCGCCTCGGCGGTCTCCTCGGGGCGCTCGTAGGGCCACCAGTGGCCGCAGTCGAGGGCGACGAGCTCGCCGTGCATGCGGCGGGCGAGGGCCTCGCCGAACTCGAAGGGGACGTAGGGGTCGGTGCGTCCCCAGATCACCATTGCTGGGACCTGCTGGCGCTCGACCTCGGGGCCCCATTCGGGGCCGATCTCGATCGCTGAGCGGTAGAGCTTGAGGATCGTGTCCTTGCCGTAGTCGGTGAGCCAGATGTTTTGCTCGGCGAACTCACGGGGGACGCCGTTTTCGAGCAGGTGGTCGATGCCGAACTCGGGGGTCAGCTCCTCGGCCATGTAGCGCTCGCCCTCCCCTGGGGTCTGCCAGACCTGGGCCAGGGGGTGCCATTCGTAGTCGGGGTCGACGGTGGCGCCGCCGCAGGCGACGGTGTTGAGCAGGTCGCCGTGGACGGAGGCGACGCGCTGGACCAGCAGGGATCCCCAGTCATGGCCGACCAGGTCGACGTTGCCGCCGAGGTCCCGCGCCTGCTGGGCGATCCATTCGACATAGGCCTCCTTGGTGCAGGGGAAGCCCTCGGGGGCGGGCTCGGCGAAGCCGGGCAGGTCGGCGGCGCGGACCTCGCCGTCGTACTCGCCGAGGTGGGGCACGACCCGGTCCCAGAGCCGGGAGGAGTCGGGGTTGCCGTGGATCAGCAGTGCGGGCATGGGCGTTCCTCCGGGCGGGTCGGTCTCTAGCCGGCGGGGCCGGTTCTGACGGTCAGGTGGGAGATGTCGTTGAAGGTGCGCAGCAGCCAGGGGCCGTCGTCGTGGACGACGATGCGGCTGACGGAACAGTTGTCGGCGTGGACGAAGGCGAAGGGGCGGCTGGCGGCGGCCTGGCGGCATAGCTCGCCGATCACGGCGCCGTGGACGACGGCAACCGCGGTCGTGTTCGGGCCGACCCGCTCGACGATCTGCTCGACCCCGGCGCGGGTGCGGGCGGCGAAGTCCTCGGCCGGCTCGCCGTTGGGGATCTCGGCCCAGCTTTCGTTGGCGAAGACGCGCTGGATCGCCGGGTCGCCGCGGCCGGCGCGGATCCGGTACTCGCCGCCCTCGAAGTCGCCAAGGAAGACCTCGCGCAGCTCCGGAATCACCTCGGGCTCGATCCCCACCGCCCGCGCCAGCGGCGCCGCGGTTTCCTGCGTGCGCCGCAGGGTGGAGACGAAGATCCCGGTCATCTCCTCCTTGGCGAGGCGGGCGGCGACCATCTCCGCCTGCGCCTTGCCGGGCTCGCCGAGGGCCGGGTCGGAGTGGCCATCGACCAGCGGGAAGCGGGAGCCGACCACCGCCGCCTCGGAGGCGCCGTGGCGGACGAGGACGATCTCGGTCGAGCCTGGCGGAAGCTCGTAGGGGCTCTGCTCGAAGCTGTCGCGGTCGGCCATGGCTGGATCGTCCCCAGGCTAGGGCGTGGTGTAGCCGCCGTCGACGCTCATCGCGCTGCCGGTGACGAAGGAGGCCTTGTCGGAGAGCAGCCAGCAGGCGGCGGCCGCGATCTCCGGCGGCTCGGCGAAGCGACCGATCGGGTGGTTGGCGCGGGCGGCGCCGATCAGCTCCTCGTCGCCGCCGAGCGCGTCCTCGAAGAGGTCTTTCTCGACCATCGGGGTCAGTACATAGGAGGGGCAGATCGAGTTGACGCGGATGCCGGCCTCGGCGTACTCGAGCGCGGCCGACTTGGAGAGGCCGACGACGCCGTGCTTGGCGGCGACGTAGGCGGATGCGCCGGGCCACCCGATCAGGCCGGCGGCGGAGGCCATGTTGAGGATCGAGCCCGAGCCCTGCTCGACCATCGGCGCCAGCTGGTGCTTGGTGCAGAGGAAGACGCCGTTGAGGTCGACGTCGATCACCTGCTGCCATTCGGCGAGGGGGACGTCGCCGGCGTTGCCGAGCGCGGCGAGGATGCCGGCGCAGTTGAAGCTGCCGTCGAGCCGGCCGAGAGCGGCGACCGCGGCCTTGACGGCGGCCTCGACCGAGGCCTCGTCGGTGACGTCGCAGTGGACGTAGGTGGCGGCGTCGCCGAGCTCGGCCGCGAGCGCCTCGCCGGCCTCGTCGTTGACGTCGGCGAGGGCCAGGCGCGCCCCCTCGGCGACCGCGTCCTCGGCGGTGGCGCGGCCGATGCCGCTGGCGGCGCCGGTGATCATGATCGCCTTCTCATCCAGGATTCCCATCGGGCGCTCCTCTCAGCTCCTCGCCTCGGCGAGCTTCGCCCGCAATGGCTTCTTGTCGATCTTTCCGGTCGAGGTCTTCGGCAGCTCCTCGACCAGCTCCCAGGTGGTCGGGACCTTGAACGCGGCGAGGCGCTCGCGGCAGTGGGCCTCGAGCACGGTGACGTCGTCCCCCTCGACCAGGGCGACGACGGCGTGCACCTCCTCGCCGCGGACTTCGTCGGGGCGGCCGACCACGGCGGCCTCCTTGACGTTGTCGTGCTCGAGCAGGGCGTCCTCGATCTCCCGCGGGTAGATGTTCTCGCCGCCGCGGATGATCATGTCCTTGGTCCGGTCGACGAGGAAGAAGTAGCCGTCCTCGTCGCGGTAGCCGACGTCGCCGGTGTGCAGCCAGCCCTCGCGCAGGGTCTCGGCGTTGGCGTCGGGGCGCTGGTGGTAGCCGGCCATCACGTTCTCGCCGCGGATGCAGACTTCGCCGGGGGTGCCGTCGGGGACGATGGCGCCGTCGTCATTCTTGATCTCGACCTCCTGGCCGCGGGTCGGGAGCCCGATCGAGCCGATCTTGCGGGGGCCGAAGAAGGGGTTGATGGTGGAGCAGCAGGTGCCCTCGGTGAGGCCGTATCCCTCCATGATCTTGAGCCCGAACTTGTCCTCGAAGCGGCGGAAGAGGGCCGGGGAGAGCGGCGCGGCGCCGCAGATGACGAAGCGCAGGGTGTTGGTCTCGGCCGCATCGGCGCCGGGGGCGTGCAGGAGCGCCGCGAGCATCGTCGGGACGCTGGAGAAGGTGACCGGCTCGAAGCGCTCGACCTCGGCCCAGAACTGCGAGGCGGAGAAGCGCTCCCACATCGCCACCTGGGCGCCGAGGAAGAGCGGGATGATCGTCGTCACCAGCTGGGCGTTGACGTGGAACAGCGGCAGCACCATGCCGAGCGTGTCCTGGCGGCCGACCGGCAGCGGCTCGCCCAGCTGCCAGGCGTTGGTGAGCAGGTTGCGGTGGGTCTGCATTGCGCCCTTGGGGCGGCCGGTGGTGCCGGAGGTGTAGACGAAGGAGGAGATCGCGTCGGGGGCGATCGCGGCCGGGTCGGCGACGCTGCCGCGGCCGCGCAGAGGCGCGGCGGGGTCGGTGCCCTCGGCGGCGACGACGATCTCGCGCAGCGCCGGGAGCTCGTCGCGGGCCTCCTCCAGACCGGCGGCGGCCTCGGGGGTGCAGACGACGACCGAGGCGCCGGAGTCGGCGAGGATCCCGACCGCCTCACGCGAGGTCAGCGCCGGGTTGACCGGGTTGAAGACCGCGCCGAGCCAGAGGATCCCCCACCAGACCTCGAGGTAGTGCGGGCTGTTCGGGAGGATGACGCCGACGACGTCCCCCTCCCCCACCCCGAGCTCACGCAGCCCGGCGGCGACCTCGGCGACGCGGCCCGCGAACTCGGCGTAGGTCCATTCCTGGTGCGCGTCGCGCACGAACCGCTCCTCGCCGATCTCGGCGGCGCGGGCGCGCAGCAGCTGCGGCAGGTTCTCGACCTCGGTCGTCAGCGTCCCCTTCATCCCCGCTCAGCTTCGCACCGGTCAAGCGCCTGCGGACGGATCTGGACGCACGGCCTTTGTGCAGACCACAGAGGAGCGGGCGACCCCCTATGTCTGGATTGTTGTGTAGCTGAGGGGGGTGTACGCGCCGCCGCCGCCAAACGTGCGGGCGGAGAGTGTGATCGAGGTGCCGATGCCGACCACCATGGTGCCCACGGTGAGCGTTGCTTCCGTTGTCGTTTCGGCCTCCGTGGTGTTCAGTGTCGCCCCGTCGAGCGTCCCGTTGAGGCTGCCGTCGACGCCGAATTCTGTGTTCAGCGACCCGATCGAGCAGCCTTCGGTCGTGAAGGTGAGGAATTTCGTGCCTTCGACGGGGGTGAAGTTGAGTTTCATCCCCTGGCCCGCGGTGGTGATTTTCAGCGGCGCCGTTTCGATTTTCCCGCCTTTGACTTTGCAGCCTTTCCCGGCCGGGGCGGTGACGGTCACGCCGGTGAATGCGAGGGAGACAGTGCCGTCGACAAAGTGTTCGCCGTTGCCAGCGAGTTTGTTCGTCAGGGTTCCGGTGCCCGAGACTCCCGACGCCTGGAATTCGAAGACGCTGCCGATACCTGTCGCGGCCGTTTTGATGATGGCGGGGGTGGTGGCCGTTGTTTCGGAGCCGGTTTTTTCGTTCGTCCAGTTGGCTTCTGTCGTCGTGCCCTGCGGAATTTCAACGTGGCTGAATTTGCCTTCACCGGCGTCAGCCGCCTTGCAGTGAGCTTTGGTGAATTTGCCGCCGGCGCCGGTTTCTTTGCATGTGAACGCTGTTGTGCCGTTGGTGGCGGCGGAAGCCTGCGCCGCGAACGCGCTCAGGGCGAAAGCGCAGAGCGCCAGAAGGCCGAGGGTGCGTTTGCTCAAACTCATTGTTCCAATGTAAGTGCCGAGTCAATCGGCGAAATCGGCGCGCGCGCGGTTTCAGCGCACGCGAAACCGGACTTACTCCCGGTATGCGGGAGGAAATGCGAACTCGCGCTCCTCAGGTGCTGAGGATGGTGAGGGAGGTGACGCTGGCTGCCGGCATCCAGGAGCCGGTGAGGGCTAGGGCGGTACGGGCGCCGGGGACTTGGCGGCGGCCGGCGCGGGCGCTGAGCTGTTGGGAGAGCTCGACCATCTGCAGGAGGCCGCCGGCGGCGCTGACCGCGCCTTGGGCGAGGGAGCCGCCGCTGGGATTGACCGGGAGGACGCCGCCGAGGGCGGTGAAGCCGGACTCGACCAGTTCGGGGCCGCGGCCGGGTGGGGCGAACTCGAGCGCCTCGTAGGCGGCGAGCTCGTCGACCGGGGTCGGGTCATCGATCTCGGCGACGTCGACGTCCTCGGGGCCGAGCTCGGCGGAGAAGTAGCCGAGGCGGGCGGCGCGGACGGTCGCGGCGCCGTCGGCGGAGCCGGCGTCGAGCAGGACCGAGGCGCGGACCCGGGGGGCGCGCGGGCCGCGGCGGCGGGCCTCGTGGGAGCCGAGGACGACGGCGGCCGCGGCCTGGACCGGCTCGGCGACCATCAGCCGGCGCAGCGGCCAGGCGAGGACCTCGCTGCGCATGACTTCGTCCGCCGCGACCTCGGTCCTTGTAAGGGCACGTGGGTTGGCGACGCCGTGGCTGCGGTTCTTGGCGGCGATCCGAGCAAGGTGCTCCTCGGTGGCGCCGGAGTCGCGCAGGTAGAGGCGGGCGGCGGCGGCCTGTGCCTCGACCGCGGCGTCGTGGCCGTTCGGCGCCGGCATCCCGTCACCGCCGACGCAGACGACGACGTCGCTGGCCCCGGACGCGACCGCGTTCCAGCCCGAGTGCAAGGCGACGGCACCGAGGCCGCAGCGGCAGCGGAAGGGGCGGCTGCGGCGCCCGAGCACGTCGTAGCAGCCGAGGTCGAACTCGATGTTGGCGGCGGCGATCGCGAGGCCGTCGACCTCTTTGGGGGCGACGCCGGCGTCGGCCAGCGCCGCCGCGATCGCCTCTCGCGCCAGCGTCCGGGGCTCGCGCCTGCTCTGTGAAAGCGCGGTAGCCCCGACTCCCAGGAGGTGCACCCCGGACACCAGGCGACTATCCCAAGACGCACTGGGCCGCGCCCGAGATCAGTGAGGGGTTCTCGGGAATCCCCCAAAGGGACCCGGGGCGATCCCGGTAGGGGTTTCGCTTAACTTTTTCGCGGATCGTGCTCCGCCCCGTCCGAGTTTCGGAGCGGCGAAAAAGTACAAGACGCTTCACCCCTACCGGGATCGCCCCGGGTCGCGTTTAGGCGGCGTCGACTACCTCCAGTTCTGGGTGGGCGGCCATGGGTGCGGGAGCGGGGATGCCTTGGGGGAGGCGGCCTTGGAGGAGGAGTACGAGGAGCGAGAGCCTGGCTCGGAGCTGGGCGTCGGGGTCGTGCATGACGGCTAGGCCGGTTAGCTCCTCGATCCTCGAGAGGCGGTAGCGGATGGTGTTCTCGTGGACGTCGAGGGCGGTGGCGCTGCCGCGGATCGAGCCCATGTTGTCGAAGAACGACACCAGGGTCGTCAGCAGGTCCGCCTTGGAGTGCTCGCGGACGAGCTCGCCGACCGTCTCCTCGGCGAAGGTCGAGACCGCCTCGCTGTCGGAGCTGGAGAGCAGCAGGCTGCCGATCCCCAGTTCGGCGGCGGCGAACAGGGTTGGGCCGTTCGGCGGCGAGAAGCGGCGGATGCACTCCACCACCTGGCGCGCCTCGCGGTAGGCGGCGCGGTAGCCGGCGCGGCCGCTGCGCACGCCGGAGACGCCGGCGATCAGGAACTCGGACGGGCGCAGGGAGCCGCGCACCGCCTCCAGCGCCTCGCGCCGCTCGGCGACGAAGGCGTCGGCGTCGACACCGGCGGGGACCTCGATCAGCGCCGCGACCGCGCCGGAGACCGCGGTGACGTGGACGTTCAGCTCCGGCGCCTGCTCGCGGAAGGACTTGGCGACGGCGCGGAAGTCCGGCGCGTCCTCCTCGCTGCCCGAGCGGGACCCGATCAGCATCACCACCCGCGGGGCGTCGAGCTTGACCCCGAGCCGGTCGGCGCGGCGGCGGGCGATCTTCGTGTCGGAGGAGCCGCTGAGCAGCTCCGCCGCCAGCGAGGAGCCGGCGTTCCAGTCGGCCTCGACCGCCTTGCGCTCGGCGCTGACCTGCAGCGCGATCAGGGTCGCGGCGCGGCGCACGGCGACGACGTCGCCGCCGGAGAAGCGGGCCTTGTGCTCCATCACCACCAGCCGTCCCCAGACCTCCTCGCCGAGCATGACCGGCGCGACCACGTGGCGGTGGAGGACGCCGGCGCTGGGGATTGGGCCGATCACGAAGGCGCGGTTGGTGTCGTTGTCGGCGAGCGCCTTGCGCACATCCGGCTGGCTCGCGACCTCGGGCTCGAGCAGGCGCGGGATGGCGCTGTCGCTGGCGCCCTCGGGCAGGGCCACGGTGTGGCGTTCGCCCTCGGGGCCGAAGACCGCGCAGGGCTTGGCCAGCAGGTGCGCGAGGCTGGCGGTGAGGTCCTGCAGCGAGCGCCCTTCCAGGACCAGGTCGCAGAGCTGCTCGTCGACCGCGGTCGCCCGCCGCAGCGCGCCCAGCTGCCGGGTCGCGACGTCGAGCCGCGAGTGCAGCTCCAGCCGTTCCCGGGTCTGGACCACGGCGACCGCCGCCAGGTCGGCGAAGGCGCGCGCCAGCTCGGCCTCCTCGGGGCCGAACTCGTGCTGGCGGTCGACGTCGTCGAGCAGCATCAGGCCGACGATCTCCCCGTTGAAGATCATCGGCACCTCCATGATCGCCTTGATCTTCCAGTGGCGGACCGTCGCTTTCACCATCCGCGGGTCCTGGCGAGCGTTGGCGACGATCACCGGCTCACGGGTCCGCAGCACCTCGCGGGTGACCCCGTCGGCGGGGATCCCGGCCAGCCAGCGCTTGATGTCGTCGGACAGTGGCGCCCCCCGGCTGCACCCGACGCAGCCGCGGAACAGGTTCTGGCGCTCCTCCCGCATATAGACGCTGCACCGCTCCACTCCCACCAGCGCCGTCACCTGGCGCGCCATCAGGTGCAGGAGGTCGTCGATGCAGGTCACCTTGGCGATCGCCGGGGTGACCTCGGTCAGCGCCGCGAACGCGCGCCTCATGTGGCTGTCGGACATCGGACTCTCCTTCCTCATCGGAGTAGCTCCAGGGTTGCCGCCGTGTAGATCTCGGCCGCTTCGGCCACTTCGGCGATCGGGATGTGCTCGTCGACGGTGTGGGCGAGTTCGAAGTCGCCGGGACCGAAGGTGATCGCCGCCGGCTCGTCGAAGCCGTTGCCGGCGGGGTGCATCAGCTCGACCGCGTCGACCCAGCCGCCGTTGAACTTGCCGACGACCGGTTCGGCCTTGCCGATCTCGCGGACCGCCGCCTCGAGCGCCTTGACGCCGGGATGGCCAGGGTCCGACTCGCCCGGGCGCAGCCAGAGGCGGCCGGCTCCCATCGGCAGGATCTTGCGCTCGAAGCGAACCTCGCCGTCCTCCTGCTCGAGCATGCGGAGGAAGGCGTCGATCGCCTCGCGGACTTCGGTCAGGCTGGCGCCGGCGGGCGAGAGGATCGAGAGCACCGCGTCGCAGCGAGCCGGGATCGCCCAGCCGCCGCCGGGGCGGGTGCGGATCGCGTTCGTCGTCACCCGCGGCTTGAACCACTTCGACTTGCCCTCGGGGAGGGAGAGCCGGCCTTCGTCAACGGCCGTGACCAGCTTCGCCATCTTCGTCACCGCGTTGATGCCCTGCTCGGGCTCGGTCGGGTGCGCGGTCTTGCCGATCGCGGTGATTTTCCAGGTGGAGATGCCCGGGTAGGCGATCTCGACGCGCTGGTTGGAGGTGGCCTCGGCCGACCACATGGTCCCGATCCGGTCGATCACGCCGATGTCCCGCATCAGCGCCGCGCCGCGGAACCCGTCCTCGCCGTCGGAGTCCGACATGAAGTAGATCGGGCCGCTGCGGGCCTGGCCGGAGTCGACCACCGCTTTCGCCGCCATCAGCATCGAGACCAGCGAGCCCTTGGAGTCAACCGCGCCGCGCCCGTAGAGGACGCCGTCCTCTATATAAGGGTCCCAGGGGTCGTGGGACCAGTCGCCGGGAACGGCGTGAACGGTGTCGAAGTGGGCGTCGAAGAGGACGCCGGGCCCGTCGCCCTCGCCCTCGATCACCCCGAGTACGAAGGGCATCGTCCGCCCCTCCACTGGGTAGTGCTCGACGGTCATCCCGATCTCCTCCAGCTGCCGGGTCAGCCAGAGGTGGGCGGTGGTGTCCTCGCCGACGACGCTGCGGATGCCGACGATTTCCCGGAGTAGCTGCTCCGCGCGCTCCGCGGTGATGCCGGGAGGACGGGTCTGTTGCTCAGTGGGCATGGTGGGGTTGCTTCCTTTCCTGGCTGTCAAGTCGGGGGTGCTCGGTGAGGGACATGCCGCCGTCGACCGGGAGTGAGGCGCCGGTCACCCAGCGGGCTTGGTCGGAGGCGAGAAAGGCGACGACGTCGGCGACCTCGGCTGGGTCGGCGATGCCGCGCAGCGGGGTCTGCTCGAGGAAGGCGTCCGTGACGCCGGGGCGCTCCAGCACCGGCTCCATCAGCGGCGTGCGCACCAGGCCGGGCAGGACGGCGTTGCAGCGGATGCCGTCCGGGCCGAGCTCCAGGGCGGCGGAGCGGACCAGGGCCTCGAGCCCCGCCTTGCTGGCGCAGTAGTGGGCGAGGCCGGGGACGGGGGCGGCGGAGTCGATTGAGGAGATCGCGGTGAAGGAGCCGCCGGGGGCGATGTGTGAGGCGGTGGCGCGGAGGACGTTGAAGGCGCCGGAGAGGTTGACGCCGAGGACGAGGTCCCACTCGGCTGGGTCGATCTCGCGGACCGGGGTGACGCGGGCGGTGCCGGCGGCGTAGACGACGGCGCCGAGGGCCTGGTGCGCGTCGACGATCCCGGCGACGGCGGCGGCGACCGCGTCGGCGTCGCGGACGTCGAGGGCGATCGCCTCTTCGCCCGGGGCGGGCTTGAGGTCGGCGACCACGGTCGGCCAGCCGGCGGCGCGCAGGGCCTCGGCGCAGGCGGCGCCGATCCCGGAGGAGCCGCCGACGACCAGCGCGGAGCCAGCTCGGAGGGCGCCGGCGGCGCCGTCGCTCAGGTCCGCCATGCCATCCCCCCTTCCAAGAGCTCGGCGAGCTCGGTCAGGGCGAGGGCGCCGGCGGCGCCGTCGACGACGCGGTGGTCGAAGGTGAAGGTCGCGGTGATCGTGGGGACGACGGCGATGCCGCGCTCGTGCGGCACGGCGCGCTCGACGGTGCGGCCGACGGCGAGGATCGAGCTCTCCCCTGGGTTCAGCATCGCGGTGAAGCCGTCGACGCCGAAGGTGCCGAGGCTGGAGAGCGTCGCCGCGGCCCCGCCCATCTCGGCCAGGCCGAGGCGGCCGGCGCGGGTCAGCTCGACCAGGCGCGCCCGCTCCAGCGCCAGCTCGGCCAGGGTCAGCTCGTGGACCCGGCGGATCGCGGGGACCAGGAGCCCGCGGTCGGTGGCGACCGCGAGCCCGAGGTCGATCCCGCTGGGGTGGCGAAGCTGCGCCGGAGTGTCGCCGCTCGGCGGCACGAAGCACGCAGCGAGGATGGGGTGGCGGACCAAGGTCTCAGCCAGCGCCTGCAACAGCAGGTCGAGCACCCCGACCTTCGCCGGCCCCTCAGCCGAGAGCCGGACCTTCTCCGCCAGCATCCACTCGACGTCGATGTCGCGGGAGAGCGTGTAGGCCGGCACCAGCTGGCTCTCGGTGAGGCGGCGGGCGATGGACTGGCGGGTGGCGCTGAGGGGCTCGAGCCGGGCACCGTCAGCGCTGTCGCCATTGCCGGTTGAAGTCACATCTCGCCGCGCTGCCGCCTGTTCAACGTCGCCAAGAGTGATGCGGCCAGCGGGGCCCGTCCCAGCTATCTGCTCCAGCGGGATGCCAATCTCGCTGGCAGCCCGGCGAGCGATTGGCGCAGCCCGGCGGCGGCCGGTCCCGTTCAGGGTCTCCGCGGTCGCAGGCGCGGTTGGAGCCACTTCCTCAGGAGGCGACGCCACTGCGGCGACGGCCGGAGCGGCCTCGTCGACAGAACCTCCGGCCGGAGCGTCCTCGTCAGCCGTATCCCCGATCCGGGCCAGCACGGCCCCGACCGGAACGGTGTCGCCCTCCTCGACGTCGATCGAGACCATGAACCCATCCCGCGGCGCAGCCACCTCGGCGATCGCCTTGTCGGTCTCTACCTCGAGCACCGTCTCCCCCTCGGAGACGGCCTGGCCGGCACGCACCAGCACCGAGGTGACGGTGCCCTCGGATACCTCAAGTCCCATTTGCGGCAACAGCACGTCGGTAACCACCGAATCTGGGTCCTCTCTTCCCCAAAAACGTTCCCAGGCGCTCCCTAACGTCTGACTATCGACACTACCGCTCGTAAGAAGCACAGTCAAATGCCAATTTTCGGCGCCTGACGATCGGACAATCTGGCACACTGCCCGCGACAATGAGCACAAAGACCTCACCGGGAGAGGGGTCCACGGGACTCGATCTCTTCCGCACGATGGCGCTGATCCGGGCTTTCGAGACGCGCGTCGCCGAGCTCTACCGCGACGGCGAGATCCCCGGCTTCGTCCACACCTCGCTCGGCCAGGAGGGGGTCGCGGCGGGCGTCGGTGCGGCGCTCGAGGACCACGACTACGTCGCCACCACCCACCGCGGCCACGGCCACTGCCTCGCCCGCGGCATGGAGGTCGACGGGATGATGGCCGAGCTGTTCGCCCGCGGCGAGGGCATCTGCCACGGCAAGGGCGGCTCGATGCACATCGCCGACCCGGCGAAGGGGGTACTGGGCGCCAACGCGATCGTCGGCGCCTCCCTCCCACTCGCGGTCGGCGCAGCGATGTCGAGCAAGCACCTGCAGCAGGGCCGGGTCGCCGTCGCCTTCTTCGGCGAGGGCGCGGTCAACCAGGGCGCCTTCCACGAGGCGGCGAACCTGGCGGCGATCTGGAGCTTGCCGGCGATCCTCGTCTGCGAGAACAACGTCTACGCCGAGTTCTCCGACAGCCGTCTGATGGCGAAGGAGCCGAGCGTCGCCGCCCGCGCCGGCTCCTACGGGATCGAGGCGGCGCTGGTCGACGGCAACGACGCCGAGGCGGTGCTGCGGCTGACCGCCGAAGCGGCCGAGCGCTGCCGCGACGGGCACGGTCCCTTCCTGATCGAGGCCGAGACCTACCGCTGGCACGGCCACTACGAGGGCGACGCCCAGCCCTACAAGCCCGAGCACGAGGCGACCGCCTGGCGTGAGCGCGACCCGCTGGAGGTGCTGGCGGCGCGGCTGCGCGAGCGCAGCGAGGCCGCCCCGGAGGAGCTGGAGCGGATCGGCGACGAGGCGCTGGCCGAGGTCGACCGGGCAATCGAGCGGGCGCGGGAGCTGCCGGCGCCCGAGCCCGAGGTGGCGTTCGCCGACGTCTACGGCGAGGCGGAGGCGGGATGAGCGCGACCGCCCCCGGCACCCAGCTGCGCTACATCGACGCCCTCAACGAGGGCATGGCGACGGCGATCGAAGAGGACGAGCGGGTCCTCCTGATCGGGATCGACGTCGGCGCCGGCGGCGGAATCTTCCGCGTCACCAAGGGACTGCACGAGCGCTTCGGCTCCGAGCGGGTGCTCGACACCCCGATCAGCGAGATGGGTTTCGTCGGGGCCGCGGTCGGGGCGGCGATGACCGGGCTGCGGCCGATCGTCGAGATCATGTTCATGGACTTCGTTGGGGTCTGCCTCGACCCGATCCTCAACCAGGCCGCGAAGCTGCGTTACATGACCGCCGGGGCACTGGAGATCCCGATCGTCTTCCGCATGCAGACCGGCGCCGGCAAATCGGCCGGGGCTCAGCACTCGCAGAGCCTCGAGGCCTGGTTCGCCCACGTCCCCGGGCTGAAGGTCGTGCTGCCGGCTACCGTCGGTGATGCCCGCGACCTGCTGCTGGCCTCGGTCCGGGATCCCAACCCCGTCGTGTTTGTCGAGAACCGGAGGCTGTACTCGAGCAAGGGCGAGGTCGAGGCGGAGCCGCTACCGCTCGGCAAGGCGCGGGTCGCCCGCGCCGGCGAGGACGTCACCGTCGTCACCTGGGGGCAGATGCTGCGGGTCTGCCTCGCCGCGGCCGAGGAGAGCGAGGCCTCGCTGGAGGTGATCGACCTGCGCTCGCTGCGGCCGCTCGACATGGAGACGGTGCTGGAGTCGGCCCGGCGCACCGGCCGGCTGCTGATCGTCCACGAGGCGGTCCAGGACTTCGGCGCCGGGGCCGAGATCGCCGCCCAGGCCGCCAACGAGCTCTTCGACCAGCTGCGGACGCCGGTGCGACGGCTGGGCGCGCCGGCCGTCCCGATGCCCTTCAGCCCGGAGCTCGAGAGGTCTTTGTTGCCTACTCCCAAAGCCGTCGCAACCGCCGCTCAGAGGCTCAAAGCTGAGGGATAGGCTTGTCCGTGTCTTCGTTAAATGCAGTGGCAGGCGGGAACCAGGCCATGACTGACGGACACCTCGTTCAACCGATAAAGATCGCGCGTGCCTACGAGCAGCTCGCGGGGCTGCTGCGTGAGCGGATCACCTCCGGTGACCTGCGGGTCGGCGACCGGCTGCCCTCGGAGACGGCGCTGGCGAAACAGGCCGGGGTGAGCCGCTCGACCGTGCGCGAGGCGCTGCGCATCCTCGAGCAGGGCGGCCTGGTCGAACGGGCGAGCCCGCGGATCATGGTCGTCGCCGACCGCTCCGACGTCCCCGCCTTCCGTGAGCTGCGGCGGGAGCTGCGCCGCCACAACGTCACCTTCCACCACCTGCACGAGGCGATGATGACGCTCGACCCCGAGCTCACCCGGTTCGCCGCGATCCGTGCCGACAAGAGCGACCTGAAAGCGCTGCACGACATCGTCGACGAGCAGGACCGCCACCTCGACCACCTCGGCGAGTGGAGCCGGCTCGACGTCGAGTTCCACGCGGCGATCGCCGAGATGAGCGCCAACCCGGCGCTGATCGTCGCCCGCGAGCCGATCAGCCAGCTGCTGCTGCCGGCGCTGCTGCGGTTCATGGACACGCGCGAAATGGCCGAACACGCGACGACCTACCACCGGCGCATCCTCGAGGAGATCGACGTCCACGACGCCGACACCGCCGCCTCGGTCATGCGCAGGCACATCAACGACTGGCGGACGGCCTGGGAGAAGCGCGGTTTGGACCTTCACCAAGAGATCCTCGACCTCTCTTATACGGGCGCAGCGGAGCCGAATACGGTGGTCTCACCCCACCAGGAGGATGAGAAATGGGCTTCGTCAAGCGTCCCGAGGAGATCGCCCGTATCGAGCGCGCCCTCACCTACCCCCGATTCGTAGGTGGCCAAATGCTGTCGGTGGAGTTCCTCACCGACGAGAGCGTCGTCGCGGAGGTGCTGCCGCCGCCGCTGGAACCGACCGCGACGCCGGCCGTGCGGGCGATGGTCGGCCGCTGGCAGTCCAACTGCGTGGGTGACTTCCGCGGCGCCTCTATATATGTGGCGGCGAAGCACGACGGAGTCGAGGGCGAGTACGTGCTGGCGATGTACATGGACAACGACGTGCCGATGATCTACGGCCGCGACCTCTTCGGCGAGCCGAAGAAGCTGGCCGACAGCGCCCTGATGCGGCGCGGCGACGCCTTCCGCGGCTGGGTCGAGCGCGGCGGCGTGCGGATCATGGAGCTGCAGGGCGAGATGAGCAAGGACACCGGCGGCTTCGATGCCGAGGGCTACAACTTCAACTTCAAGGCGCGCCCGGCGGCGAACGGGGCCGGCCTGGAGGAGGACGCGATACTCACCCGCGCCCACTTCGACGTCCACGCCACCGCCTCCCAGGAGGGCGCCGGCAGCGTCGTCCTGCGGGGGACGGTGCACGACCCGCTGGACGAGATCCCGGTGCGCTCAGTGACGCGCGCGACCTACACCGAGTGCGACCTGATCGGCGCCTGCGAGGCCGTCGCCACCACCCCGGCCGACGTCTTCCTCCCCTACCACCACGGCCGCCACGACGACTGGAGCGCACTCGACACCGAGTCGGCCGCGGTGGTCCCCGTCGCCTAAGCAGTTTCGAGATCGAGTGATGCATTACTGACGCTATAGGAGCGGAAATGCATCACTCGATCGGAAAAGCTGGGCGCATATGTTTTGGAGATGGACGATCCGATTGCGGAGCTGGGGCGGTGGATCGAGGAGGCGCGGGAGGCTGGGGTGGCGAAGCCGGCTTCGGTGACGTTCGTGACCGTGGGGGTGGATTCGGCGCCGTCGGCGCGGACGGTGACGCTGAAGCGGCTGGAGGAGGGCGCGCTGGTGTTCACGTCGGCGCTGTGGACGCGGAAGGCGCGGGAGATCGAGGCGAACCCGCGGGTGGCGCTGCTCTTCCACTGGCCGCAGCTGGGGCGCCAAGTGCATGCAACCGGCGAGGCGGCGCTGGCCGAGCGGGCGCTGGCGGAGGAGCTGTTCGCGGAGCGGGACCTCGTCAACCAGCTGCAGACGGTGGTCTCGCGGCAGGGTGAGGAGATCGACGAGATCGAGCCGCTGCGGGACCGGCTCAACCACCTGGCCCGGGTCCAGGAGACCTCGCCCGCATGTCCAGAGGACTGGGGCGCGCTGCGCGTCCGGCCTGACGCGATCGAGTTTCTTGACGAAGCCCCCGACCGCCTGCACGAGCGCCGCCTCTTCACCCGCGACGACAGCAGCTGGACCGTCCGTCTCCTCGCGCCCTGACGTCGAGTGATGCTTTTCAGACCCTATGGGGTCGGCAATGCATCACTCGACCCCGCGTCGTTGCCGGAGGCGGTGAGGTAGGCCTGCTCGACCTCGCCGATGCGGGTGCGGGCTTGCTCGCCGGTGAGGTCGAGGCCGACGCGGCCGCGGCGCATGACGATGGCGTGGTCGGTGTAGCGGAGGGCCTTGTGGGCGTGTTGCTCGACCATGACGACGGCGGTGCCCTGCTCGTCGGCGGCCTGGCGGACCGCCTGCAGGAGGCGGTCGACGACCAGTGGGGCGAGGCCGAGGGAGAGCTCGTCGGCGAGGAGGAGGCGGGGCTTGCGGGCGAGGGCTCGTCCCAGAGTGAGCATCTGCTGCTCGCCGCCGGAGAGGAGGCCGCCGCGGGTGGTCATGCGCTGCTCGAGCTCGGGGAAGAGGCCGACGACCTCCTTCGGGTTGACTCCGCCGACGCGGAGGTTGTCGCGCAAGGTCATGCCCTTGAAGACGGAGCGCTCCTCGGTCACGTAGGAGAGGCCACTGCGGGCGCGCTTGAAGAGCGGCGCCTTGGGCTTCATCTCGGCGAACTCGACCTCGCCGCCGAGCAGGGGGAGTTCGCCCGCCAGGGCCAGCATCGTCGTCGTCTTGCCGGCGCCGTTGGGGCCGAGCAGGCAGAGCACTTCGCCGGGGTTGACCTCGAAGCTGAGGTCGTGGACGACCGGCTGACCGGCGTAGCCGGTGCTGAGGTCGCGGACCGAGATCACCGGGTCGGCCATCAGCTGCCCTCCTGTCCTGAGATCGCGGCCGGTGGGCCGTTCTTGGCCGGCGGGGCCTCGTCCCCGACCGGCGGGTGGTCGGCCTCTTCCTCGCCGAGGTAGGCGGCGATCACGGCCGGGTCGTTGCGGACCTGGGACGGCGGGCCGGAGGCGATCGTGCGGCCGAAGTCCAACACCACCAGCTCGTCGCAGACCGACATCACGAAGTTCATGTCGTGCTCGACCAGGAGCACGGCGATCCCCCACTCCTTAGCCAGGCGCCCGACCAGGTGCGCCAGCTCGGCCGACTCGGCGTCGCCGAGGCCGGCGGCCGGCTCGTCCAGCAGCAGCACGCTGGACTCGGTCGCGACCGCCCGCGCCATCGCCAGCAGGCGGCGGCGGCCGTAGGGCAGGTCCTCGACCATGCGGTCGAGGTCGTCCTCGAGCTCGAACTCGCGGATCGTCGAGAGCACGGTGTCGGGCAGCGCCACGTCAACCGGCCAGACCAGGTCGCGCAGGTAGGAGCCGAGGTCGCGCGGGTCGCTCGCCGCGCGCAAATTTTCCAGCACGGTCGAGTCCTCGAACAGCTCCAGCGACTGGAACGAGCGGCCCATCCCCGCCCGCGCCCGCTTGGTCGCCGACCAGTGGCTGATGTCCTCGCCGTCGAGCCGCAGGACCGACCCCGGCGAGGCTTTGGTGAAGCCGGTGACGGCGTCGATCAGCGAGGTCTTGCCGGCGCCGTTGGGGCCGATCAGCCCCAGCACCTGGCCCGGCTTCACGGTTAGGGAGACGCTGTCGACGGCGACCGTGCCCCCGTATTTGACGGTCACGTTCTCGACCTCGAGCGTGCGGCTCGTCACCTTCACCTGCCCATCGGCGCTGGGCGCCGGCAGGACTCGCGGCTCCGGCTCCTTCATCGCCAGGAAGGGGACGAGCCCGGCGAGCTTCGTGCGCAGGAAGGCGAGCTGGGCGATCTGCTCCTTGACGATCCCGTTCTGGTTGACCAGGAGGAGCACGATCAGGGAGACGCCGCCGATCAGCGGGATGTACTTGCCGATGCCGCTGTCGATCTGGTTCAGCAGCCGTTCGGAGAAGGCGCCCGGGGCCAGGGTGGCGCCGATCACCGGTCCGAACAGGTAGCCGATGCCGCCGATCATCGCGTAGGCGACCATCGTGATCGAGGTGAAGGAGTCGAACTGGGCGAAGCTGATCGAGGGGGTGCGGAAGGCGAGCAGGAGGCCGCCGAGCCCGGCGATCGCGGCGGCGACCGCGAAGGCGTAGAGCTTCGCCCCGGGCACGCTGATCCCGAGCGCGGCGGCGGCGCGCTCGTTGGTGCGGACGGCGATCAGCCGGCGGCCGGTGCGGCCGCGGCGGACGTTGCCGACGATCAGCGTCGCCACGATCAGGCAGGCCAGCGCCAGCAGCCCGTACCGGGTCGGGTGCGAGGCGGCGTTGATGTCCATCCCGAAGATGCTGGGGTCGCCGATCTGGGTGCCGCCGAAGCCGCCGGTGAAGTCGGTGTTGGAGAAGAGGACGAGCTCGACGGCGCTGCCGAGCCCGAGGGTGACGATCGCGAGGTTGATGCCGCGCGTGCGCACCGCCGGCAGGCCGAAGAGGACGCCGAGCGGGATCGTCGCCGCGATCCCGGCCAGGCAGCCGACCAGGAAGGGGATGTCGGTCGTCGCCAGCAATCGTCCCCCCACCCAGGCGCCGAACCCGGCGAAGGCGAACTGGGCCAAGGACAGCTGCCCGGTGTAGCCGGTGAGGACGACGATCGATAACGCGATGACGGCGACGCAGATCGTCACCGTGAGGGCGTCGATCCAGATCGGCGACATGATCGAGAGCAGGACGACGCCGACCACGGCGCCGATCGCCAGCCCGACGCGGTGGATGTGGCCGGTGCCGATCGTCGGCAGGCGCTGCAGGAGGTAGTCGCGCAGCGGCAGCGCCTGGCCGCGGATCACCAGCCAGAGCACGATGAGGATGAACGGGACCGCGGTCCCGAGCCCGGGCTGGTCGACGTAGCGGGTCACCTCGGTCTGGGCGATGCCGACGACGAGGCCGGCAAGCAGGGCGATCGGGAAGGAGCGGAAGCCCGCGACCAGGGCCGCCGCGGTGGCGGCGAGCACGAGATTGGTGAGGACCGCCGGCTGTAGGGTGACGATCGGGACGATGAGGATCGCGGCGAGGCCGGCGAGGCCGCAGCCGAAGGCCCAGTTGAGGGTGGCGACGCGGTCGGGCGAGAGGCCGAGGGCCGAGGCCGAGCGCTCCGACTCCGCCACCGCAGCGGTGGCGAGCCCGAAGCGGGTGTAGCGGTAGAAGAGCCAGAGCCCGAGGGTGAGCGCGGCGGCGATCCCGAGGAGGATGAGGCGATCGGCCGAGATCACGATCGAGTTATGGATGTGGACGATGTCGGTGGGCAGGTCGGAGGGGACGAACTTCGAGGTCGCGGTGTAGCGGAGCACGGCGATCGCCTGGATCGTGATCAGCACCCCGAGCGTGGCGATCACCCTGACCAGCGGCGCCGAGTGGCGCAGCGGCCGCATGATCAAGAGGTGAACTAAGGCGCCGATCGCCGCGGAGAAGGCGACCCCGACGACGAGCGCCGGCAGGAAGGCCCATTCCTGGTTGGCGGTCAGCTCCCACCAGGCGTAGGCACCGGCCATCCCGATCGCGCCGAGGGCGAAGTTCAGCACCCCGGAGCCGCGGTAGATGATGATCAGGCCCTGCGAAGCGAGCGCGTAGGTGGCTCCGATGCCGAGACCCAACAACGCGAAACGAATTACTTCCTCCACCTGAGCTCTCTTTCGGTACTAGACACGTGGAGCCGCCGGCGGCCCCGGGCGACGCGCGCCCAGGGCCTGGCGGCCGGTTACTCGTGGATCAACCGAACGGCGGTCCGCAGTCCTGCGGTTTGGTACCACCCGCGATTTCGGAGACGTCGGTGAATTCTTCGGAGGCGGGGACGAGCTTGCCGTCCTTGAATTCACTGAACACAACACAGCGGTTGACCAGGCGGTCGTAGCCTTCCGGCCCACCGTCTTTGTCCCAGGTCAGCGCGAAGTCCTCCGGCGGGACCATGCCCGGCAGATCGATCACCGCGCTTTCGGCTGCTTTCAGGAACGATTCGTTGTCGACTTTTTTGCCACCCATCGATTCGACAACCTGTTTGAACCCTTCGTAAGCGGCCCAGGTGCCCATCCCGCCGAGACTGTTGTAGTCCTGTGCGGAATCGGCTTCGTATTCGTCCAGCGCCGCCCGGTAGTCAGCCCACGCTTCGGTGGAGATGTCCGGGTACATGCCGGCGTTGACGTCGCCCTCGACGACTTCCTCGAAGCCTTTGACGGCGTTTTCGTTGAAGTTGCCCTGAGGCCCGTACATGACGGCTTCAGAGCCGGACTGTGCGAATGCCGGCATCCAGGCGATGTACGGCGTTTCGGAGACGATCATCACCAGGCAGTCGGCGTCGCCGGACGTCGCTTCCGCGACCTGCGGGGCGTAGTCCTGCGCGGTAGCCGGCAAGGTGACGAATTTGCCGATCTTGGTGCCTTCGGCTTTGGCCGCGTTTTCCATCAGCGGGATGAACGCTTCGGCGCCTTCGATGATCACGCCGTTGATGTTCTTGCAGCCGTCTTCGACCGCTTTTTTCACCAGGCCGACCGAGTAGAGGGGCTGGTTGCCCATCGGGAAGCTGATCGGGGAGACCAGTTCCGAAGGAGCGATCGCGCAGCAGTTGCCCCACTGGGCGGTTTTGCCTTTTTCGAGGATCGGGATGATCGCGTCACCGGTGAAGGTGAAGTTGCCGACCACGGCAACCGCGCCACCTGCGACCGCTTCACGACCACATGCGGCCACACCGGTCGGGGTGCCGCGCGCATCGCAGAAGTGCGCCTCGAGCGGACGCCCGTCGATGCCCCCGTTCGCGTTGATCCATTCCTGGTAGACGCGAGCGGTTTCTTCGATGTTTTTGTACTGCGGGCCTTCCGTGTTCACGTCGGTGTAGGTCCAGGTGACGATCGGTTCGCCCGTTGCTTCTTCGCCGCCGCCTGAGGTTTCAGAGCTGGTGGCTTCAGTGCCGGACGTATCGTCGTCGCCGCCTCCACAGGCCGCGAACACCAGAACGCACGCTACGAGCGCGAACATGACCATCAAGGGCCACCTCGTGCTCGCCAAGGCGCGACGGGCGTGTTGCTTCATCGACTCTCCTCCTCGGTTAACAAGCCGGACTTGAGGGCTAGCGTACGAGCGCCACGGAGGCGGCGGGAAGGCAGGCCGGGAGCTGCTTGGAGAAACACCAAGGGCGTTACTCAGCGGCTCCGGAGCGGAGCCGGAAACGGCTTCAGAGCAGGCGATGCACGCGGTATTCGACCACCGGGCCGGGGTGCAACCTGCCTTCGCCGACGAACAGCGTGCGGTTCACCCAGGCGTAGCGCTCGTCGCCCGTCTCCAGGCGCGGCGCGGTGCGGAAGTACTGGTCCGAGTAGTCGGTCGAGCGCTCGCCCGCGTTGGCCGCGTGAACGGCGTCGTTGTACTCGACCACTCCGAAGTACTGGACGTAGATCGAGGCTCCGTCGTCGGTCAGGATCGTCAGCCGCACGTCGAGCCTGCCCCACCCGTCGGGCCCGACCAGGACCCAGTCGGCGCCGCCAGTCCCCACCTTCCCGCTGATCCGCTCGCCCGTCACCTCTCCCCCGATCACCTCGCGGATCCGGCGGTTGCCAAATGGGCCCTCACCGACCGGGACGGCGGGCGCCAGGTGGGCGTTGAAGGTGAACTCGTGCTGGAGCTCCATCGCGTCCCTCGCTCTCAGCGCCTCAGGGTTACGCTGATGCCGCCGCGGGTGGCGCTGAGCCCGCGGGCGTCGGAGCTGGCGAGCAGGTCGCGCAGCCAGGGCATGCCCTCCGGCCCGCCGATCGGCCGGATCGGCGCGATCGGGTTGTCGGCCGCGTACATCGCCTCAACGTCGTTGCCGGGGATCAGGTAGCGCAGCAGCAGCTCCTCGTCGGAGAGGCTCTCGCCGTACTCGGCGCGGATCTCCTTCAGGGTGGGCTGCGGCGCGTGTCCCACCGCCATCATCTCCTTGCCGCGGGCGGTCGCCGCGGCGCGTTCGGTCAGCTCGGCGTCGACCTCGCCTGGCGGCGTTCCGTACCAGCCGGCGACGTACATCAGGTTCTCGTCCGGGATCGTCGCGTAGCGCTCGCCCTGGACCACGTTGAGCAGCGCCTGGATCCCAACCAGCTGGGAGAACGGCGTCGCCATGATCGGCCAGCCCATCTCGGCGCGGACGCGGATCGCCTCCTCCAGCACCTCGGGCAGGCGCTCGGACATCCCCACCTGCTTCAGCTGTTCGCGCAGCGTGCCCATCATCCCGCCGGGGAACTGCTGCTGGATGTTCGCCACCTGGTACTCGACCGGGGCACCGCGGGCGAACCCCTCTTCGTCGGCGAGGGCGCCGAAGTGCGCTGCCACCTCGGCCAGGCGGCTGTCGTCGATCGCCACCTCGTGGCCGAGCCGGCGCATGTTGTCCACCGTGACCTCGGTCGAGGGCATCGAGACCCCGTTGGCAAGGGTGGACACCGCGGAGTGGACGATGCTCACTCCCTCCTCGACCCCGATGATGTGGTTGAGGTTGGCCATCGCGGTGCGGTTGTGGAAGTGGAGCTCGAGCGGGGTCTCGTGTGCGTGCTCGCGCATCAGCCGGATCCAGCGCCGCGCCCGCTCGGGGCCGAGCACGCCGGCCTCGTCGCCGAGCAGGATCGTCTCCGCGGCGCCACCGGCGACCATGCGCTCGACCACGTCGCCGTAGTACTCGTCGGTGTGGACCGGGGACTCGGAGAAGTTGATCTGAGGTGAGGGCTTGAGGCCCGCGTCGCGGGCGAGGCGCGCCACCCGGATCATGTTCTCGACATCGTGCAGGCAGTCGAAGATCCAGAGGCTTTCGATCCCGTGCTTGGCGAGGGTGCGGATCCAGAGCTCGACGATCGAGTCCGGGGTGACGTTCATCCCGACGATGCCGTTGGTGCGGGTGCCGGCGCGCAGGGTGGAGCTGGGCAGGGCAGCGCGGATCGCGTCCAACCCCTTCCACGGGTTCTCCTGGCGGTAGCGGACCATCACCTCGAAGATCGAGCTGCCGGTGAGGTCGACGATCCGGTACCCGGCGCTGTCGATCGCCTCGGCCACCGGCAGGACCTGGCCGGCCTGCATCCGCATCCCCCAGTAGCTCTGCTGGCCGTCGCGCAGCGACTGATCGACGATCTCGATCCGCGCCATCAGGCCACCCCCTCCCCCACGGCGGCGGCGTGCGCGGCACTCCAGTCGGGGATGAACTCCTCCTCGACCCAGCGGGTGTGGACGCGGCCGGCGACGACGTCGGGATGCTCGAGCACGTCGAGGGCGAAGCCCGCGGTCGTCTCGACCCCGGCGACGCGCAGGTGGCGCAGCGCCTGCCGGGTCCGCGCCAGCGCCGCCTCGCGGTCAGGCCCGTGGGCGATCAGCTTCGCCAGCAGCGAGTCGTAGTACGGGGCGATCGTCCAGCCGGGGAAGCATGCGGTGTCGACGCGGACGTCGGTGCCGGCCGGGGCGGCCCACTCGGTGACCGTGCCGGGGGTCGGGGCGAAGTCGCGCTGGGGGGACTCGGCGTTGATCCGCACCTCGATCGCGTGGCCGCGGATCTCGACGTCGTCTTGGGAGACCGAGAGGCCCTCGCCGCCGGCGATCCGCAGCTGCTCGCGGACGACGTCGACGCCGGTGACCATCTCCGAGACCGGGTGCTCGACCTGGAGCCGGGCGTTGATCTCGAGGAAGCCGGCGCTGCCGCGGTCGGGGTCGACGAGGAACTCGCAGGTGGCGGCGCCGGCGTAGTCGAGAGCGCCGATCAGGCGGCGCGCGGCGCCGAGGATCTCGTCCTCGAGCGCCTCCGAGAGCCCGTAGGCGGGCGCCTCCTCGACCAGCTTCTGATAGCGGCGCTGCAGGGTGCAGTCGCGGTGGCCGACGTGGATCGCGCCGCCTTCGCCGTCGCCCAGCACCTGGACCTCGACGTGGCGAGCGTGGCGGACGTAGCGCTCGACGAAGAGGCGGCCGTCGCCGAAGGCGGCTTGGGCCTCGCCGTGGGCCTGCGCGTAGGCGGAGGCCAGCTCGGCCTCGGACTCGACCAGCCGCATGCCGCGCCCGCCGCCGCCCGCTGACGCCTTCAGCAGCACCGGGTACCCGACCTCGGCGGCGACGCCGCGCGCCTCCTCCTCGCTGGCGATCACGTCGGAGCCCTCGTTGATCGGGACGTCGAGCTCTTTGGCGAGGGCGCGCGCGGTCGCCTTGTCGCCGCTGCGGCGCATCGCCTCGGGCGAGGGACCGACGAAGGCGATCCCGGCCTCCTCGCACTCGGCCGAGAGCTCGACCCGCTCGGAGAGGAAGCCGTAGCCGGGGTGCAGCGCGTCGCACCCGGTCACCTGGGCGGCGGCGACCACGCGGTTGACGTCGAGATAGCTCTCCGCGGCGGCGGCGGGGCCGATCACCACGACCTCATCCGCCAGCTGCGCTCCCAGACTCCCCCGGTCCGCCTCGGACACTGCCAGCACCGACTCGATCCCCTCGTCAAAGCAGGCTTTGATCACCCGCACGGCGATCTCGCCGCGGTTGGCGATGAGGACGCGGCGCAGCGGCATCGCTCAGCCCTCGGGATCGACGACGACGATCGTCTGCCCGAACTCCACCGCGGCGCCGTTCTCGACCAGGATCGCGGTGACGACGCCGTCGACCGGGCTGGCGACGTGATTCATCAGCTTCATCACCTCGACGATGGCAACGGTCTCCCCGGCCTTGACGCTCTGACCCACCTCAACGAACGGCGCGGCGCCGGGTGCGGGCGCGCGCCAGAACAGCCCAACGGACGGCGACTCGATCTTCGTTCCCGTAACCGGCTCCCCTGCGGGTGGCGCTGCAGCGGGTGCCGGCGGTGGATCTCCTGCGGCGACCGGGACCGCCGCGGCGGAGTCACTCGACCCCGCGGCCGGAGCGGCCGGCGGCGCGGAATGCGCCTGCAGCGAAGACTCAGACAGCGGATCCCGCGAGACGTGCAACCGGTCCTCGCCGACGGTGACCACCATCTCGCGCCAGTCACTGCGGTCGAAGGCGTCAAGGAGAGCCTTGATGGTCTCTGGGGTCATCTCCATAGGCTCAAGTCTCCTCCATGGCGAGCGGTTGGGTTGGTCGGGAAGATGCAGCGGTGAAGGTCGACTTCCAGCGGGCGCTGACCGCTCCGCCCGGCGCCCACGAGGTCGTGCTGGTGCGGCACGGGGCTTGCGATCCGCCACCGCCCGACGGGCTGATCGACGGGCGCAGCGATCCCTCGCTGAACGAGCGCGGGATGGCGGAGGCGGCCGCCGCGGCGGAGCGCCTGCGCGAGACGCCGATCGCAGCGGCCTTCGCGACGCCGCTGCGGCGCACGACCGAGACGGCGGCGGCGATCCTCGCCGGCCACGAGGTCGACGCGGTCGTCCTCCCCGACCTGGTCGAGGTCTACCTCGGCGAGTGGGAGGGGCACGGGATCCACGACCGCGGCTCGCGCGGCGATCCGGAGCTGGTCCGCGTCCTGACCGAGCAGCGCTGGGACCTGATCCCGGGCGCCGAGGCCGGCGAGGTCTTCGCGGCGCGGGTGCGGCGAGGGATCGAGCAGGTCGCCGACGCGGCGGGCGACGGCACGGTGGCGCTCGCTGTCACCCACTCGGCGGTGATCGCCGAGCTCTGCCGCCAGGTGACCGGCAGCGAGCCCTTCGCCTTCCTCCACAACGCCAACGGGTCCCTGACCCGCCTCTTCCGCATGCCGGACAAGCGCTGGATCCTGGTCGGATTCAACGAGACGGCGCACCTGCGGGATTGAGCGCGGGGCGGGCACGGGACAAGTCATACCTCTGCCCCAGCGCGGCGCCGGCGCGGGTGGACGGGCGTTGCTGTCGGGTTCCACAAGCGCGGGAGCAGGCCGTGGCATCGGCGGCGGGCGCAGACGGGAGTATCGAATCGTCGCCAACTGCGAGGAAAGAGGAGAGACATGAGCCAGGACAACGGCGGCCGCGTCGCCGGCAAGGTCGCGGTCATCACGGGAGCAAGCAGCGGCATCGGCCGCGCCTCCTTCGAGCTCTTCGGGCGCGAGGGCGCCAAGGTCGTCGCCACCGCGCGCACCGAGTCGAAGCTGCAGGAAGGGCTCGACGCGGTCAAGGCCGCCGGCGGCGAGGGGATCGTCGTCCCCGCCGATCTCGAGGACGACTCGACGCCGGACAAGGTGATCAAGGCCGCGCTCGACGAGTACGGGCGCATCGACATCCTCGTCTGCAACGCGGGGGTCGGGTGGAAGTACGGCGAAGAAAATCCGGGGACGATGGCCGGCGTGCACGAGGCCAACGTGCAGAACTGGCGCGACGTGATCGGCGGCGTCGACCTCGAGGGCTACTTCACGATGATCCACGCCGCGCTGCCGACGATGCTGGAGCAGGAAAGCGGCTCGATCGTCAGCGTTGCCAGCATGGCCGGGCTGACCGGGCTCTACGACGCCCACGCCTACACCGCGGCCAAGGGGGCGATCATCAACCTCACCCGCTCGATGGCGATCACCTACGCCAAACAGGGTGTGCGCGCCAACTGTGTCTGCCCGGGGTTCATCGACACGCCGATGATCGAACCGGCGATTGACCTGTTCAAGAGCGAGGACACCAAATACGCGATGGTGCCGATGGGGCGGGCGGGGCGGCCGGAGGAGATGGCGAACGCGATCCTCTTCCTCGGCTCCGACGAGGCCAGCTACTGCACCGGCACGGCGCTGCTCGCCGACGGCGGCTGCACTTCGCGCTCGTTCCCGGCCTGAGCCGGGCGGACGGCTAGGGTCGCCGCAAGCCCGCGGCGACCCGAGGAGGACAGATGCGCTCCATACCGATCGACCAGCTCAGCGTCGGCGACGCGGTCGAAAGCCGCAAGACCGTCTCCGAGACCGACGTCTACCTGTTCGCCGGGATCAGCGGCGACTTCAACCCGCTGCACGTGGACGAGGAGTACGCGAAGACGACCCCGTTCGGGGCCCGGGTCGCCCACGGCCCGCTGACCCTGGCGCTCTGCGCCGGCCCGCTCGGGACCGAATTGCCGGGGCTGGGGACGGTCGCAGTCAGCAACCGGATCGATTACCTGGCCCCGGTCTTCCTCGGCGACACGATCGCGGTCCGAGTCGAGGTCGCCGCCCTCGACCCCGAGCGCAACCGCGCGACGATGGCGATCACCTGGCGCAACCAGCGCGGCGAAGACGTCGCCGTGGGCGAGATGGTCGTCAAACCGCCGCGCGAGGCGGTCGAGCTCGGCTAGCGGCCCGCCCGCCCAGGGGCGACTTTGTTCACCTATGGCGAACAAAGTCGCCCTGGCGGGTTTGTTGGGAGGGCTAACCTGCGCGTTTGTGGCGGCCCGTGCTGAGAGCAAGAGACGAGACGCGCCGGGGACCGAGCGGCGCACAGAGATCGCCGACGCGGCGCTGGAGGTTCTGGCCGCCGAGGGCTCGCGGGGCCTGACCCACCGTGCCGTCGACGAGGCGGCGGGGCTGCCGGCGGGCTCGACCTCGAACCACTTCCGCACCCGAGAGGCGCTCCTAGAGGCGGCGGCGCTGCGCCACGCCGAGCTCGACAACCCGCCGCCCGAGGACCTCGACGCCGTCGCCGCGCCGATCCCGGACCTGACCCGCGAGCAGGCGCAGGCGCTGGTGATGGCGGCGCTCGACCGCGTGCTCGCCCCCGAGGCCCGGCCGATGCTGACTGCGCGCTACGAGCTGATCATGGAGTCGACCCGCCGTCCCTCCCTGCGCCGGGTGATGGAGGGCTCCCGCGCTCACTTCGTCGGCCTCACCGAGCTCTTGCTGCGGGCCAGCGGCTGCCAGAACCCGAGCCAGCACGCCGCCCAGCTGATCGCCGTGATGGACGGCATCACCTCCGACCAGCTCCAAGCCGACCCCACCGCGCTGGACCGCGACGGGATCGAAGAAACGATCGCCCGCTTTCTCGCCAGCTGCTGAGTTCGCACTTTGTCCCGCTATGCGGGAGGAACTGCGTTCTCGCGAAGGAAGCGCTCGCGGAGCTTGAACTTCTGCACCTTGCCGGAGGGCGTTAGGGGAAGCTCGTCGATGGTGCGCAGGTGGGCCGGGATCTTGTAGCGGGCGACGCGGCCCTGCAGCTGCTCGCGCATCTGCGCCTCGTCCAGCGCCGCTCCCTCGGCCAGCCGCACGTAGGCGGCGCAGACCTCGCCGTAGCGCTCGTCCGGGACCCCGACGATGGCGACGTCGGCGACCGCCGGCAGCTCGCGGACCGCGTTCTCGACCTCGGCCGGGTAGATGTTCTCGCCGCCGCGGATGATCACCTCCTTGGCCCGCCCGGTGATCGAGACGTAGCCGTTCTCGTCCATCCGCACCAAGTCGCCGGAGCGCAGGAACCCGTCGCGGCCAATCGTCTCGTCGGTCGCCTCCGGGTTGTCCCAGTAGCCCTTCATCACCATCGCGCTGCGGGAGCGCAGCTCCCCCTCCTCCCCAGTCGGAACCGGCTCGTCGGTGCCGGGCGCGACGACGTCGACCTCGATGTGCGGGAGCGGCGGGCCGACGGTCGTCGTCTGCAGCTCCTCGCTGTCGTCGGGCAGGGTGGCGCAGATCACCGGCGAGCACTCGGTCAAGCCGTAGGTGTTGTTGATGCCGACACCCCAGCGCTCGCGCCAGCGCCGCAGCACCTCGGGCGGGACCGGCGAGCCGCCGGTGACGACGACCTCGAGCGAGCTGAGGTCGCGGCCGTCCTTCGCCACTTGCTCTTCCAGCCCGATCATCATCGTCGGCACCATCGAGGCGGAGGTGCAGCGCTCCTGCTCAATCGTGCGGGAGATCCGCGCCGGGTCGAAGGTCACCGCCGGCATCTGCGCCGAGCCGGTGGCGACGCTGCCGAGAGTCGACATCACGCAGCCGCCGCAGTGGAAGTAGGGCATCGGGTTGCAGTGGCGGCCATGCTGGGGCAGGGCGCCGCGGTGGGCGAAGAGGCGGGCGTTGTTGACGATGCCGCCGTGGGAGAGCTCCGCCCCCTTGGGGAAGCCGGTGGTGCCGGAGGTGAACTGGATCTGGGAGGTGTCGCCCGGGGCGACGCCGCGGCGGCGCTGCTCCAGCCGGTCCTCGTCGACGGCGTCGCCGCCGGTCAGCCACTCCTCCCAGCTGGGGGCGCCGTCGACCGCGCCGATCGGGACCAGCGCCCGCACGTGGTCGAGCCCGGCCGTCGCCGCCGTCGCCATCTCCCAAAGGCTGGCGCCGCGGTTCTCCGGCAGCACGAAGCAGGCCGCCGCCTTCGCCTTGGCGAGGACGAACTCGACCTCGCTCTCTCTATATAAGGGGTTCATCGGGACGACGATCGCGCCCGCGTAGGCGGCGCCGAGCTGCAGCTCCAGCCACTCGGGGATGTTGGTCGCCCAGATCCCGATCCGCTCCCCGGGCTCGATCCCCGTGGCGATCAGCGCCCGGCCGGCGCGCCGCGCCCGGGCGCCGAGCTCGGCGTAGGTCCAGCGGGCGCCAATCCCGAGGTCCTCATAGGCGGAGAAGACGATCGCTTCCTGGTCGGGCCAGCGCTCGACCGCGCGGTCGAGCAGGTCGCCGACGGTGAGGTCGAGCAGCGGCGGCTCCGCCGTCAGGTCCGGGACCCAGTGGGAGATGCCGGGACGGGCGAGCGCCATCACTTGATGCGGAGCTCGTGCAGCGGCGGCGCGCCCGGGTAGGCGACTTCGGTCGCGAGGCGGATGCCGCAGCCGGGGCAGAGGTACTCGCGCCAGACGACCTCGTCGTCGACGAAGCGGGCGAGCTCCGGGTGGTCGGGGCCGAGCGCGGTGGTCGGCCGCTCCAGCATCGCCATGCGGCCGCGGTGGTTGGCCGCGAGCGGGCCGAGCTCGGTGGCGCAGCCGTGGCAGCGGAGGATGCCGGCGCCGCGGTCGATCGCGTAGACGTCGCCGATCGTCTCGGTGCCGGGCGGCGGCGGGGACACGGGCACGCGCTCGTCCCGCTCCGCTCCGCCCTCGCGCAGCCGTTCGAGGAAGCGGCGGTCGCGCAGCTTCGCCGTTGCCTCGGCGTCGACGCCGCCGTCCTCGCGCAGCTTCACCGCGTAGACGGCATCGGCGGCCTCGGGGCTGACGGCGCCGGCGGCGACGTCGGCCAGCACCGCTTCGGGGTCGCGGGTCAGCGGGTCGCCGTAGCCGCCCGGGCCGAGCCAGTTCCAGTAGAGGACGTCGTCGTCGCCGACCGGGAAGCCGTCGCCCTTGCCGCCGAGCTCAAGCTCGGTCCCCTGCAGGGAGTCGAGGTCCTGGACGAACTCGCCGGCGGCGAAGCGGGCGCGGACGTCGGAGCCCTGGATCACCCGCGTGCGCATGATCGAGCCGGGGCCGCCGCCGAGCAGGCCAGTCGTCTTCGGGATCGCCTCGTTGCAGAAGAGGCCGAGGAAGGACTCGCCCTTGTGCGGGACGTAGGCGATCTCACCGCCGTTGCCGGCGCGGAAGCGGCCGGCGCCGCCGGAGTCGGGATGCTCGCGGCGGAACAGGTAGAGGATCGGCCAGTCGGCCTCGTAGGCCTCAACGTTGGGGCCGCGTCCCTCCGGGATCCAGTAGTGGCCGTTGGCGAATTCGCCGTCCCGCTGGCCGGTGGCGCCGCCCCCTCCCAGCATGTTGTCGCCCATGCCGCCGACGTAGTAATCGCCGCGCTGGTTGTCGCCGGCGACGAAGTGGCAGGGCCACTGGGCGCCGTCGGGGGTGACTGCGTTGGCGCGCAGCGTCTCGTCGCTGGAGGCGAGCATCATCTTCGAGACCAGGGCGTTGCCGAGCGAGATCGCGGTCTCGGTCGCGTAGACCCCGGCCGGGCTCACCGCCGCCCCCCAGTCCGGCGCCGTGATCGTCCCCGGTTCGGGGTCGAAGCGGCAGAGCCGGGCGGCGCCGCCGATGCAGCCCATCTGCCCCGGCAGCATGAGGACGTTGATCGAGCCGAGGATCGCCCCGCGCCAGGCGGCGAAGCCGACGTTGATCGCGCCGACCTGGTCATGGGTGCCGACGTTGTCCCAGACGAGCTCGCGGCCGCGCTTGGTCACGGTCGTCTGCACCGGGTAGGTGCCGCGGTCGCCGTTGCGGGAGACCTCCTGGATCAGCCGCTCGCTGTAGACACCGTCGGGGATCGTGTCCAGCGCCTGCTCGAAGGCGCGCTGGCTGGCGTCGAGCGCGCGCCGCATCGTCCCCTTCACCACTCCCTTGCCGTACTTCTCGACCAGGCCGAGGATGCGCGCTCGCGCCGCGTTGTTGCCGGCGATCGTCGCCCGCAGGTCGAGCGAGAGGTTCTCAGGGGTGCGCGAGCAGCGCCGGTAGAGCGCCTCCATGTCGGGGACGATCTGGCTGTCCTCGACGATCTTGAAGGGCGGGAAGCTGGGCGGGTCCCAGAAGGCGTCCTCGGCATTGGGGCAGAAGGAGCCGGGGACGGTGCCGCCGATGTCGTTCTGGTGGGAGATATTGGCGACCCAGCAGAAGACCTCGCCATCGACGAAGACCGGGCACATCA
This sequence comes from Solirubrobacterales bacterium, assembly GCA_036277915.1. Taxonomy (GTDB): domain Bacteria; phylum Actinomycetota; class Thermoleophilia; order Solirubrobacterales; family 70-9; genus VAYN01. The sequence continues at coordinate 39,429 of DASUMA010000004.1, read as the reverse complement.
GGCCGACGTCGGGCTGGTGGGCGGTGCCGATGATCGGGTCGTTGCAGAGCCACATATCCCCGTCGGCGACCCGTTCCCCGCGGTGTTCGAGGATGTACCGGGTCATCATGTCGAGCATCCCCGACATGTACTGGAGGCAGGGGCCGAAGTAGAGGAGCTCGGCGTCCTCGGTGAGGATGCAGGGCTGGAAGTCGCGGATCTCGACCGTGATCTGGGAGACCGCGAGGTTCTCGATCTCCCGCACGTGCTCGGCGTTGGCGTTCCAGAGACCGTGGCGGACGACCTCGTACGTGATCGGGTCGATCTCCGTCTCCGCCTCGGTCGAGAGCTTGAGGCCCGGCGGCGGGGTGACGGGGCCGCTGGGGTTGAAGGCGTGGTCGACCCCGTCCCAGAACTCGGGTGGTCGCTGGGGGCGCTCGGTCTGCGGCGTCGCGGGCGCGGCGGTCTCCGGGTTCATCGCGCGGCCTCCTCGCGTGGCGAGTTAGTCAACCTATGGTTGACAAAGTCGCCACTGGGCTCTGTGCCGAGGGTCATGACGAAGTCGCCGGTCTGGCGGCGCTCGCAGCTGGTGCCGGGTGGGACGACGATGCCGGTGATCGCTAGGTCGATCACGGCGGGGCCGGTGACCGTCTCGCCCAGCGGCATCGCGTCGCCGTCGTATACCGCGGCGTCGACCGCACCCTGGCCGCGCTCGAAGTAGACGTCCCGCGTCCCCTTGCGGAACTCGCGCTCGGCGACCTCGAGCCGGTCGAGCTTGCCAGAGCCCATCGCGATCGCCGGCTCCAGCCGGATCGAGACGATCTCCACCCGCGCCCCGGGCAGCAGCGCCACCTCGCCGTAGCGTTCGGTGTAGAGGGCGACGAAGCGGTCTTTGACCTCCTGCAGGTGCGCGGCGTCGATCGGGCCGTCGGGGAAGCGCATCTCGAGCTCGTGGCGCTGCCATTGGAAGCGCATCCGCGCGAAGCGGCGGAACTCGAAGGCGTCGGCGTCGCCGCGGACGGAGAGCGCCGTCCGGGCCTGGCCGTCGAGCTGCTCGAAGGCGGCGGCGACGGCCCCAGTGTCGAAGGGCTCGATCAGGACGACCGAGGATTCGTACTGGTAGCGGATGTCCGCCTGGGAGATCCCGAAGGCCGACCAGACCGAGGCTGCCTCGCCGGGGACGACGATCGTGTCGACGCCGAGCGAGGAGGCGTAGCCGGCGGCGTGGAAGGGGCCGGCACCGCCGTAGGACATGAGCACGAAGTCACGCGGGTCGAAGCCGCGGCCGATGATCTCGTTCTCTAGCGCGTTCGCCATCTTCGCGTTGGCGACCTCGACGATGCCGAGCGCGGCGTCGGTGACCGAGAGGCCGAGCGGCTCGGCGACCTTCTCCCGGATCGCCTGCTCGGCGAGGTCGCGGCGCGGCTTGAAGCCGCCGCGCTCACCCTTAGAGCCGAAGGTCGCCTCGGGGGCGATGTAGCCGAGGATCAAGTCGGCGTCGGTGACGGTTGGCTCCTCGCCGCCGCGGTCATAACAGGCGGGGCCGGGCAGGGACGAGGCGCTCTGCGGGCCGACCCGGAGGCCGCCGCCGAGCTCGTCGATCCAGGCGATCGAGCCACCGCCGGCGCCGATCGAGATCACCTCGACCGCCGGCACGCGGTAGCGCCACTTGCCGAGCAGCGTGTCGTCGGCGGCCAGCGGCTCGCCGTCCTTGACGATGCCGACGTCGAAGGAGGTGCCGCCCATGTCGGAGGCGATGATGTCGCGGCGGCCGAGGTCGTCGGCGACGCGGGCGCACCCGATCAGTCCGCCCACAGGCCCCGACCCGATCGTGAAGATCGGCCGGTCGGCGCCGAGCCCGAGCGGGACCATGCCGCCGTGGCACTGCATGATGTGGAGCTCGCCGGCGAAGCCGACGTCGGCGAGCCGGTCCTGAACCCCGTGCAGGTAGGTGCTGGTCACAGGTCCCACATACGAGTTGATCAGGGTGGCGACGAAGCGCTCGTACTCGCCAACCGCCTTAGAGATGTCGGAGGAGATGGTCACGAAGACGCCGGGCGCGCGCTCTTCGACGATCTCGCGGGCGCGCTGCTCGTGGGCGGGGTTGCGTACCGACCAGAGGAAGGCGATCGCGATCGTGTCGACTCCGGCCACGACCAGGGAATCAGCCGCGGCGGCGACGGCGTCCTCGTCGAGGGCGACGACGACATCGCCCTCGGAGTCGATCCGCTCATCGACCCCGTGGGTGCGCTCGATCGGTGCCAGCGGCTCCGGCTTGCGCGTTTCGGCGAAGCGCAGGAGGTTCTCCGGCGGCTCACCGGTGGGGCGCCCGAGCCCGCGCATGGTGCGGACCGTGTCCTCAAAGCCGCGGGTGGTGATCAGCCCGATCGCCGCCCCCTTGCGCTCGACGACGATGTTGGTGGCGACGGTGGAGCCGTGGGAGATCAGCCGGTCCATGCGCGCGTAGAGGTCGCTGGCGGACATCCCCAGCTGCTCCCCGGCCGACTCGATCGAGCCGAAGAAGCCCGACTGGAAGGAGTCGGCGGGCGAGGAGAGCGCCTTGCCGTAAGCGACGCGGCCGTCCTCCCCGACCAGCACACAGTCGGTGAAGGTGCCGCCGATGTCGACGCCGCAGACAAGTCCGGCCAACGCTGCTCCTCCTCGGTGGAGTGGATCTGAGGCCACACTAGTTCTGGTTTTGGACTGGCGAGAGGGGCTCGCCGCGCGGCTTTATGGGTCTTCCAAGACGGGCCGCAGCGGCCCCACCGACCGACCGGCCGGCGGTGTTACGTTCGGCCAGTGGAGGCCGTGCGCTGGCACGCTGCTGGTGATCTCCGGCTCGACGAGGTCGAGTTGCGGCTGCCGCTGGGGCCGGGCATGGTCGAGGCCGAGGTGCGCTGGACGGGGATCTGCGGCTCCGACGTCGGCGAGTACCGCAAGCCCTTCGCGATCCGCCCCGGCCGCCCCCACCCGCTGACCGGCCAGGAACCGCCGCTGACCCTCGGCCACGAGTTCTCCGCCGTCGTCACCGAGGTCGGCGAGGGCGTGACCGAGGTGGCCCCCGGCGACCGCGTCGCCGCCGACTCCTGCTGGCGCTGCGGCACCTGCGAGGCCTGCGTCTCCGGCGAGTACAACCTCTGCCGTCTGAGCGGCTCGATCGGCCTCTCCTCCGACGGAGCCTTCGCCCCGCTGGTCCGCTTTCCGGCGTATTGCGCGGTGCCGCTGCCGAACGAGGTGAGCGACGAAGCCGGGGCGCTGCTGGAGCCGCTGGCGGTGGGACTGCACGCGCTCGACCGCGGCGCGGCGCGCGCGGCTGACGACGTGGTGGTGCTTGGCTATGGCCCGATCGGCGCCTGCACGGCGATGGTCGGACGGTCGCTGGGGATGCGAATCACGGTGGGCGAGCCCCACCCGGGCCGGCGCGCGCGGGCGACCGACCACGACTTCGAAGCCTTCGACTCTGGTGGCGAAGCGCGAGATGTATCCCGCACCGTCCGCGACCGCACCGGAGGCGGAGCGGACGTAGTCGTCGACTGCAGCGGAGCCGTCCCCGCCCTAGAAGCCGCCCTGGAGATGACCAAGCGAGGAGGCCGCATCGTCTGCGCCGGCATCCCCAAGCAACCGGTCCCAGTAGACGCCGGCCGCATGGTCCTCTACGAGCGCTCCCTGATCGCGGCTCTCGGCTACCACAACGACCTGCCCCGAATAGCAGCAATGATCGCCTCCGGCGCGCTGAAACCGGAGCCCATGATCACCCGCCGCGTGCCGCTCGCCCAAACCCCGTCGGAGATCGCCCGCTTGGCGGAAGACCCGGGTGACGACGTAAAGGTCCTCGTCGAGGTGGCAACGTGACGAACAACAAGCTGGGTAGGGCAGCAGCGTGACCGAGGCCACCGTGATCTCCGTCCCCATGCCCCACATGGGCGTCTCGGTCGACGAGGGCACGGTGATCGAGTGGCTGAAGCAAGTGGGAGATGAGGTCCAGGCCGACGAACCGATCTGCGCAATCGCCACGGACAAGGTGGACACGGAGGTCGTCGCTCCTGCCGATGGAGTGCTGTCGAGGCAGGTTGCAGCCGAGGGAGAAACGGTCGCGGTCGGCGCACCAGTGGCTGAGTTGACGACTGGGGAGGACCGGGCCGTCGGGGTCGACTCCCCGGACGCGACTCCGCGAGGGGCTGAAGGGACCGGACCCGTTGGGGTCAACTCGCCGGACGCGACTCCGCGAGGTTCCGCAGCAGTCTCCGCCGACGACGCCGGCGCTCCGCGCGGAGTGTCCGGCGAGCCGACCCCAACGGGTCCGGTCGATTCGAAAGCTCGCGAGGGACAGGCCGGGCTCGCAGAGCGGGCGGCAGCAGGTCGGGACGAGCATGGTCGATTCGACCCGAAGGCCGCCGCGAAGGCAGTGCTGAGCTTCGTTGCGGGTCCGGTGCGCGCCCGAGGCTCCTCCGGCGCCCAAAAGCTGGCATCGCCAGTGGCGAGGCGGATGGCGGCGCAGCACGGAGTCGATCTTGCTGCCGTCAAGGGCAGCGGCCGCGGTGGGCGCGTTCGCAAAGCGGACGTCGAGCAGGCCATTTCAACGTCGAGCAGCGCCGCGGTCGTCTCCTCTCCCGCCCCCTCAGCGGCCGCGGCGCCGCTCGGCGCGAATGAGCTGCCGCGCGGGTATGAGGGGATTCCGCATGAGGTGGTGCCGACCTCGCGGGTGCGGAAAGCGATCGCGGAGCACATGGTGCGGTCGCGGCAGACCGCTGCGCACATGACCACGGAGGTGGACGTCGATCTCTCCGCCGTCGTGCGGGCGCGGGCGAAGCTGAACGAGTCGCGGGCGGCGGCCGGCGCGTCGAAGCTCTCCTACCTCCCGTTCATCGCCCGAGCCACCTGCGAGGCCCTCGGCGAGCATCCCGACCTCAACGCCACCTTCCTCGGCGAGCAGATGATCCGGTGGCAAACGGTCAACCTCGGCATCGCCGTCGACACCCCCGAGGGCCTGCTGGTGCCGGTGGTCCGCGACTGCGACCGGCTCACAGCCCCGGCGATCGGCGACGCGATCGCCCTCCTCGCCGATCGCGCCCGCAACAGGGGCCTGATGCCCGACGACCTCGCCGGCGGCACCTTCACCCTCTCCAACCCCGGCTCCGTCGGCGCCGTCTCCGCCCCGGCGATCATCAACCAGCCCCAGGTAGCAATCCTCGGCGTCCCCACCATCCAGCGCCGCCCCTGGGCCATCGCCGACGACCAAGGCGGCGAGTCGATCGCGATCCGCCCCATCCTCCGCCTCGCCGTCACCTTCGACCACCGCGCCGTCGACGGCGCCAACGCCACCCGCTTCGCCGTTGCCGTAAAGGACCGCCTCGAGTCTTGGAGACCCGAGGAGTACACATAGCCGCCCGCTCAAATAGATTTCGGGCATGTTTGGGAGGACGGCGAGGGGCTTCGTGGCGATTGGTGCCGCTTGCGTGGCACTTGCCATTGCACCAGCGGCCGGTGCCGCGGACTCCGCTCACTCATCGGTGATCGGCGGGCAGGCCGCCACCGCGGTGGAAGCACCGTGGCTGGCGTCGATCGTCGCCTACGCCGGCTACGACGGCTTCCCGAGTGCCTTCTCTTGCACTGGGACGGTCGTGGCCCCCCGGGTGGTGCTCACCGCCGGTCACTGTGTGCGGGAAGGCCTCAACACCGTGATCGACGGCAGGTACTTCAAAGTGGCCACCGGAGTCACCAACCTGAAGGACAAGGAGCGGCGGGTGGTCTCCACGGTCGACCGCGCCATCGCCTACCCAAGCTTCGAGCTCGCGAAGAAGCAGACCGATGCCGGCCTGCTGATCCTCTCCAAGCCGGTGACTACGCCGGTGCTGTCGATCGCCACTGCGGCGGATGCGGCGCTGGCTGCACCGGGAGCCGAGGTTGCCATCGCCGGCTGGGGTCTGACCAGCCACAGAGGGAGAACGTCTCCATCCACCGCCCGGACGGGCACGGTGGAAGTGCAGACGGACAAGTACTGCCGCGCCCACGACGGCGAGCGACCTCCCTTCGAACTCGCCCCGTACTCACCGGGACTTCAACTTTGCGCCGTCGACAAACCGGACCACGGGACCACGGCCTGCTTCGGCGACAGCGGCGGCCCTGCCTTCGCACTGCGCCCCGACGGCACGCCGGTAGAGGTCGGGATTGTCAGCAGCGGCGGCGCTTACTGCAGCCTCCATGTGCCGAACACCTACACGCGGGTCGACGCGATCTCCGACTGGATCCTCGGCTGGATCGCCACCGTCGAACAGGGAGCAGTACCGCCCCCAATGCCGACCCCTAGTCCTCCCTACCTGTACTTGGAAGGCGCAGCCGAACTCAATCGGACGCTGCTGTGGTTTCTTTTCGACAGGCACTTCCGAAGGGGACTGCAAAAGCAGGTCGGGTGCCACAAGGTGGCCTGGGAAGTGGCGAAATGCCGCAACCGCTGGCACCAGGGTGGCCACCGCTACTACGGCCGGGCCAGCTTTCGGCTCGGGGTCGAGAACGGCCTCGCTTTCCTGAAGGTCGAGTCGACGGTCCACTGGATCGACGAGGAATGCGACCGCGTCGGCGGCCCCGGCTGCCGAGTCCGCACCCGCAGCCAGACCTTCCGCACCGGTCTTTACTAGCCAGAGCTCGCTATTTGTCGCCCAGAGGGCTACAAAGAGCGAATGCTGCGCCGTGCCCCCATGCACTTTGTCTCCCTGTGGGTTACAAAGTGCATGGGGGTCGGGGTGATCGTCGTCTGCGCGGCGGCGCTCGTCGGCACGGCGGGGGCCGCAGCGTCGGAGCGGACTGTGTTCGGGCACTCTGTGGAGGGACGGCAGCTGGTCGCGGTCCACAGCGGCGCGGCAGACCCGGCCGTGACGGTGCTCGTGGTCGGCGCGATCCATGGGAACGAGGCGGCGGGGATGCCGATCGCGCGGCGGCTGGTCGCGGCGGGGGCGCCGCGGGGCGCGGAGCTCTGGGTCGTCCCCACCCTGAACCCCGACGGCGTCGCCGCCGGCACTCGCGGCAACGCCCATGGCGTCGACCTCAACCGCAACTTCCCCTTCGACTGGCGGCCGCTCGGGGGTGGTGAATACTCCGGGCCGCAGGCGCTCTCGGAGCCGGAGTCACGCGCCGGCCTCCGACTGATCCGCCGCATCCAGCCTGACCTGACGATCTGGTTCCACCAGCCCTTTGGCCTCGTCGACGCATCCGGTAACCAGCCCGAAGTCGAACGCCGCTTCGCCGATCTCGCCGGTCTCCCGCTCGACCACCTGCGCGGACCGTACCCGGGAAGCGCGTCGCGCTGGCAGAACCACGCCTTCCCCGACGCGACCGCCTTCGTCGCCGAGCTCCCCGCCATCGTCTCCCCCGCCCTCACTCGCCGCGCCGCCACCGCCGTCCGCACCCTCGCCGCCGAGCTCGCCAGCCCCGCCGTCAGCGGTCGACGAGCGAAACACAGCGGAGTTCGCAGGCGTGGCTACATTTGACCCGTGGCGGCAGAGGCCAGCGGGGAGTTGGTGACGTTCGGGCGTGACCTGCTGCTGGAGCGCATCGGCAGCGCCAAGGAGCGCGTCTGGCTGGCGGGCCCGTTCCTGACGCTGCCCATAGCCCAGCGTATCGCCGAGGCGGCCGAACGCTCCGGGGTCTCAGAGAGGAAGCTGCTGACGGCGCTGGTCGCAAGAAGCGTCCAGGTCGGTGTGCTCGATACGGAGGCACTCGAACACCTGCACGATGCCGACTTCGAGATCTCGAGCATCGCAAACCTGCACGCGAAGGTCAGTCTGGTCGACTCGAGCTGGGGGCTGATCGGCTCGGGCAACTTGACCGGCGCGGGGCTCGGTGGCTCTAGGGGCGGAAACCACGAGCTCGGTGTCCTGCTCGACGAGGCACAGGCCGCTGCCGCCTACTCGGTCATGGCTAGATGGTGGAGAAAGGCGAAAACGGTCGGGCCTGAGGAGATCGAGAGATATGCGGGGCTGCCGAAACTCGCCCGCAGCCCGATCGGCGATTTCGGCCCCTCACTCCCAGTCCCCGAGGTGACCGGCCTCGCGCAGATTCTCGCCGAGGACGCGACGACGGCAGCGTCCCGCAGCTACTGGGTGGACGCCAATTACCACAACCCTGCCGACGAATCCTGGTGGCGGCGCAACTGGATCAGCGGCCCGCGGCGGGCCAGCTACCAGGTCGGAGACCTGATCTTCATCTACTTGACCAAGAGGTCCGGTGGGCCCGGAGCCTGCGCCGCGGCTGTCCAGGCCACCACCGCATGTCGCAAGGATCGTCAGTGGGTGATCGACCACCGCGACGAGGAGGCTGCCGAGCAATGGCCTTTCGTGACCGAGACCTCCTTCGTAGCTGAGATTCCCGCCTTCCCGGGGGTGGATCTCGACGTCATCGGGAAGTCCGGGATGTCAGTGCAGGGGCATTGCAGCCTCACCCGGCCGGAGTTCGAGCGAATCGCCCGCGAGATGCTCGCGGCGGCGGTTCCCGAGGGCGGCTAGAGCGCCACCAGCTCCCGCACCGCTGACTCGATCTGATCGGCGCTGGGGATGACGAGCTGCTCCAGGTCGGGGCTTTGGGGGATCGAGGTGTCGAGGGCGCCGAGGCGCCAGACGGGGGCGTCGAGGGCGAAGAAGGCGGCTTCTTGGATGCGGGCGGCGATCTCGGCGCCGGGGCCGGCGGTGCGGACGGCCTCGTGGACGACGAGGGCGCGGCCGGTGCGCTCGACCGAGGCGACGATCGTCTCCATGTCGAGGGGGACGAGGGTGCGGGGGTCGATCACCTCCAGCTGGATGCCGTCGGCGGCGAGCTTCTCGGCCGCTTCCAGGGCGCGCGGGACCATCAGGCCGGTCGCGACCACGGTCGCGTCGCCGCCCTCGCGGCGCACCGCCGCCTGGCCGAAGGGGACGAGGAGCTCCGGATCCTCGGGCACCGGGCCCTTGGTCCGGTACATGCCCTTGTGCTCGAAGAAGAGGACCGGGTTGGGGTCGCGGATCGCCGTCTTCAGCAAGCCCTTGGCATCAGCCGGGGTCGCCGGCAGCGCGACTTTGAGGCCGGGGAAGTGCATGCCCAGCGCCTCCAGAGACTGCGAGTGTTCGGCGCCGACGCCACCGAGGACGCCAGTCGGCAAGCGCAGCACCATCGGCACCGAGAGCTTGCCACCGTGCATGTAGCGCCACTTCGCCATCTTGTGGAAGACCTCGTCGCCGGCGATCAGCATGAAGTCGGCGAACTGGAGCTCGGCCACGGGGATCGTCCCGGTCATCGCCGCGCCGGCGGCGGCGCCGACGATGAAGGTCTCGTTCAGGGTCGTGTCGCGGACCCGGGCGGCGCCGAACTCGTCGAAGAGGCCGCGGGTGACGCCGAAGACGCCGCCCATCTTGCCGACGTCCTGACCGAGCATCCAGACCCGCTCGTCGCGCCTCATCTCCTCCCCCAGCGCCTGGTTGATCGCCCGCGCGTAGCCAAGCTGCGGGGGCCCCTCCATCGCGTGGTTCCTTTTGGACTCCACAGGCGAAAAAGGAACCACGCGCTCCCCGTTCATGCCCAGACTCCATGGGTGATGACGCTCTCGTCTCCGGGCGGCATCGCCAGGACCTCGGCCAGCGCCGCCTCGGCCTCGGCCTTCGCCTCGGCGTCGAGGCGGTCAGCGTCCTCGGCCGGGATCCGCTCGCGGAGGATCTTCAGCGGGTCGCGAGGGACGTCGAGGCCGTCGACCAGGTCCTCGCGGTACGCCTGTTTGTCGCCCTCGAAGTGGCCGCGGATGCGCAGCGTCTTGGCCTCGATCAGGGTCGGGCCCTCGCCGGCGCGCGCCCGCGCGACCGCCTCCTCGGTCGCCTCGCGCACCGCGACCGCGTCCTGCCCGTCGACCACCACCCCCGGCACGCCGTAGGCGGCGGCGCGGTCGGCGATGTTCTCGGTCGGGCTCTGCTCGGTGATTGGGACCGAGATCGCCCAGCCGTTGTTCTCGCAGATCCAGACCAGCGGCAGCTTCCAGACCGAGGCGGTGAGGGCGGCCTCGTGCCAGGTGCCGCGGGCGGCGGCGCCGTCGCCGAAGAAGATCGCCACCACCTGGTCGGTGCCGAGCATCTGGGCCGAGATCCCTGCCCCGGCACCGAGCACGAAGCTGGAGCCGACCGTGCCGCCCTGGCCGAGCACGCCGAGCTCGGGATCGACGAAGTGGACCGTCCCGCCGCCCTTGCCGCCGACGCTTCCCCCGGCGCGACCGAAGAGATCGGCGAGCAGGGTGACCGGGGACATGCCCTTGGCGAGCGCGTAGCCGAGGCCGCGGTGGGCGTAGAAGAGGTAGTCGTCGCGCCGCAGGGCGGAGACGGCGCCGGCCTGGATCGCCTCCTGGCCGAGCCCGGGGTGCCAGAAGCCGCCGAACCCGTGCTCCTCGATCTGGCGGTTGAGCAGCAGCTCGAGGGCGCGGATTCGTGAGATTTCCCGGTAGAGATCGAGTTCCATCTGCCGCTTCCAGTCCTCGCGGCTAGCGTAGGCGCAACGACCCCGTAGGGCCGAGAAACGGCCGCGACGGCTTTGTAGCCGGGAACGAGGAGGACGGATGAATCTGAAGGACGCCCATGTAGTCGTCACCGGGGCCGGTGCCACGAACGGGATCGGGGCCGCCGCGGTGCGGCGCTTCGCCGCCGCCGGCGCGCGCGGCATCGTCGCCGCCGACCTCGATGGCGAGGCCGCTGCGGCGAGCGCAGCCGAGGCGGCAACCGCGGGGACCGACGCGATCGGGATCGGCGTCGACGTCGGCAGCGAGCAGGAGCTCTCGCGCCTGATCGGCGAGGCCGAGGAGCGCTTCGGCCCGGTCGACGTCTTCTGCTCCAACGCCGGCATCGCCGGCGAGTACGGCGGCCCCGAGGTGCTCGACGCCGAGTGGCAGCGGATCTGGGAGGTCAACGTGATGGCCCATATCCGCGCTGCCCGCCTGCTGCTGCCGGGGATGCTCGACCGCGGCCACGGCCACCTCAGCTCCACCGCATCCGCCGCCGGCCTGCTCGCCAACCCCGGCCTGATGACCTACTCGGTCACCAAGCACGCCGCGGTCGCAGTCGCCGAGTGGCTGGAGATCACCTACGGCGCCTCCTCCGGCGTCACCTTCTCCTGCCTCTGCCCGCAGGGCGTGGCCACGCCGATGCTCGAAAAATGGACCGAGGACCCGACCGCGCGGATCGCCACCGACGCCGGCACGATTAGCGCCGACGAGGCCGCCGACGCGCTGGTCGACGGCATCCGCGCCGGCCGCTTCCTGATCCTCCCCCACCCCGAGGTCGAGACCTACATGCAGCGCCGCGCCGGCGACCACGCCCGCTGGCTCGGCGGCATGCAGCGCTTCCAAGCCGAAATCGACCGCGACCGCCAGAGCGACTGAGCCTGGGGATTCCCCAAGCGCGCTGCGCCGGGGGCCCTGCGGGCCCGCAGGGTCAGACGTACGCTCGTCCCCAGATGCGAGAGGTCACCAGGCTCCTCGGCGGCGGCACCTTCTTCGAGTCGCCGCGCTGGCATCGGGGGCGCTGGTGGGTCTCCGACTTCTACGCCGACGGAGGACGGATCCTCGCGATCCACCCGGAGGGCGCGATCGAGCGGGAGATAGCGCTCGAGCAGCCCTCCGGCCTCGGTTGGCTTCCCGGCGGCGACCTGCTCGCGGTCTCGATGAGCGGCCACAAGATCTGGCGGATCGGGGACGACGGCGAGCCGGCCCTGCACGCCGACATCTCCGCGCTCTCCCGCGGCGAGGCCAACGACATGTGCGTCGACGCCGAGGGACGAGCCTGGGTCGGCAGCTTCGGGTACGACCTCTACGCCGGCGAGCAGGCGCGCGGCGCGACCCTGATGCGGGTCGATCCCGACGGCAGCGTCCACGCCGCCGCCGAGGGCCTCCACTTCCCCAACTCGATGATGGTGCCGCCGCCCGGCGACACGCTGATCGTCGCCGAGACGATCGCCGCCCGCCTCTCCGCCTTCACGATCGGCGCCGACGGCGCCCTCAGCGACCGCCGCGTCTACGCCCAGATCGCCCCGACCCCGCCCTTGGCGGAGATCGATGCGGAGTACACGAAGGTCGGCTACGGCCCCGATGGCTGCACGCTCGACGCCGAGGGGTGCATCTGGGCCGGCAACTCGCTCGGCCCCGAGATCGCCCGCGTCGCCCCCGGCGGCGAGATCCTCGAGACGATCCCCGCCCCGGAGCCGGACTCGGTGATCTACGCGACGATGCTCGGCGGCGAGGACGGCTGCACCCTGCTGCTCTGCGTCGCCCCGGACTGGCGCCTCGGCATGGACACCGGCGAGCGCCGCGCGTCCCTCTACACGACCCGCGTCGAGGTGCCGCACCACGGCGGCCTGCCGTAGCCGGGCAAGGCGCCCCCGCGCCTGAGCGCGGGGGCAGCGCCGAGCCCTTCTAGCCGACGACGGGGAGCTTGCGGATCCGGGTCGTCTTCTCGCCGTCGATCGTGCGCGTTTCTTCGACCAGGATCTTCTTCGCCTTCGCCAGCTTCTTGGCGAACGCCTTGCGCGGCTTCAGCCTCAGGGTCGCCGACTTGCCGCCCTTGACCTTGGCCCGCGCGTACCCACTCTGCGCCTTGATCTTCTTTTTCTTCCCGCCTTTGACGGAGACGGCGCGGACGGCGAGCTTGCAGCCGCCCGGCTTGGCGCTGGCCGGGCATTTGACTTTCAGCCCGGGGTAGGCGACGACGATCGTCTTCGTCAGCACCGCGCCCGCCGAGCCGTTGCAATACGCCGTCTGGCCGGTGAAGACGAAGGCAGTCGAGCAGCCCTCGTTGTCGGTCAGCTTCACGCTGACGGCGTATTTGCCCGGTTTGGCGAAGGTGTGTTTGACGGTGGGCGTCGTCACGGTCGCCGCGCTGCCGTCGCCGAAGGTCCAGGCATAGCTGGCGACGGTGCCGTCCGGGTCGATCGAGCCGGCGGTGCTGAGCTCGGAGGCAACACCGGGGCGGACCCGTTTCGCGACCGTTCCGAACGAGGCGATCGGCGGCTGGTCGGGGACGATCGCGACCTGCCCGGTGCCTTCCCCGGTTTTGATCGTCGGCCCGAGCGGGACGTTGGCGGGCAGGGCAAGCGGGGTGACGCCGCCGGGGTCGTACTGGGAGACGAAGGCGCGCTGCCCGTTCGGGGTGATCGCCACGAATTCAGCTTCTTCGATGCCCCCGATCGTCCCGACCACCGCGTTCGTCGCGGTGTCGATCACCGAGACGCTTCCGGTGGTGTAGTTGGCGACGTAGGCGCGGGTGCCATCGGGGGTGATGGCGACGCCGCTGGCGTCTTTCCCGACTTTGATCGGGCCGCCCTGGACCTGGCCGGTGGCGACATCGACCACGGAGACCGATTCGTCGTCGTTGTTGGCGGTGTAGAGCTTCTTGCCGTCCGGGGTGATGGCGAGCCCGTAGGGGCCCTCGCCGACCACGATCGGCGTGCCGACGAGCTGGTTCGTCGCGGTGTCGAGCACGTATACCTCGCTGCCGGTGTTGTCGGCGATGAAGACGCGGCTGCCGTCGAGGGAGACGGCGACGCCTTGCGGGCGGGTACCCGGGAGCGGGACTGGCAACCCCACCGGCTGCCCGGTCTGCAGGTCGATCACCGAGAGGCTTTCGCCGTTGCTGTTGGCGACGTAGGCGCGCAGCGCGTTGGGCGCGATCGCGATCCCAAGCGGGTTTTTGCCGACCGGGATCGGCGCCCCGATGACGCTCTTCGTCTGGGTGTTGATCGCGGTGACGGTGTTGGAGTCGTAGTTGACCGAGTAGGCGGTGCCGCCGTTGGGCGCGATCGCGATCGTGTAGGGGCCGGTGTCGGTGCCGATCGGGATGTTTGCGGTGATCGCGCCCGTCGCGGTGTCGATGACCGAGACGGTGTCCGAGTCGTAGTTCGTGACGTAGGCATCGCGCGCCATCGCCGCCGGCGCCATCACCGCCAGGGCAACCGCGACCACCACACCGACCAGAACCGCTCCACTCCGCTTCAAACCGACCCCCTCAGCTCGCACGCATTTCGTCTGCCAAAAGCTGGGGCAGCCTAACCGGTATCGCGGCGTAAACCGGTAGCGCGGCTTTAACCGGTGGGAGCTAGCGAACGACGCTGAGTTTGCGGATCCGCTTGCGCTTCTCGCCGGCGATCTTGCGGGTTTCCTGGACCAGGATCCGTTTCGCCCTGGCGAGGCGCTTGGCGAACGACTTGCGCGGTTTGATCGAGACGATCTTGGTCCTGCCCGGCCGCACTCGGGTGCGGACGAAGTCGCTCTGCGCCTTGATCCGTTTCTTGTCGCGGCCCTTCACCCCAACGGCCCGCAGCTTGAAGCTGCACCCGCCCGGGATCGCGCTCTTCGGGCACTTGAGCCGGAGCCCTGGGTAGGCGACAGCGACCGTCGCGGTCACCGCGGCGACCGCCGAGCCGTTGCAGGACACCGTCTGGCCGGTGAAGTCGAGGTTGGTCGAGCAGCCTTCGGCGTCGGTCGCGGTCAGGGTCACCTCGAATTTCCCGGGATGGCGGAAGACGTGTTTGACGACCGGCGCCGGCACGGTCGCGGTCTGGCCGTCGCCGAATTCCCAGGCGTAGGTGGAGACGGTCCCGTCCGGGTCGGCCGAGGCGGCAGCGGTCAGCTCGCCGGGGACGTCGGGGCGGATCCGCTTCAGGACCGGGCCGAAGGTCGCAACAGGCGGTTGGTTGGGGACGACGGCGGGTTGGCCGGTGCTTTCCCCCGGGGTCGGGATCAGCGCGAGCAGGCTGGCTGGGGCCGAGAACGGCGCAACCGCTCCCTCCCCACTCTCGGAGACGTAGCCCTGGTCTCCGTCTGGGGTGAGGCCGATGAATTCGGCCTCCTCGACCCCCGGCATCGTCGCCACCTCGACGTTCGCCCCGGTGTCGATCAGCGAGACCGAGTCCGAGCCGAAGTTGGGGACGTAGACGCGGGAGCCGTCGGGCGCGACCGCGACGCCGCTGGGGTCTTTGCCGACCCTGATCGGGGCGCCCGCCAGGAGCGTCGTGGTGTCGACGACGGAAACCGTTTCCGAGTCGTTGTCGGCCACGTAGAGGCGCCTGCCGTCCGGGGTCACCGCGATGCCGTAGGGCCGCACGCCGACCTCGATCGGCGCTCCCACAATCTGGTTCGTCGCCGTGTCGATCACCGAGACCGTGTCGCTGCGGCTGTCGGTCACGTAGGCGCGCGCGCCGTCGGGGCTGATCGCGACGCCAAGCGGTTCGGCCCCCGCCCCCTCGGGGAGCGGGATCGGCAGCCCGACGACCTGCCGCGACTGCAGGTCGATGACGCTGACGCTGCCGTTGCCGGTGTTGTTGACGTAGGCGCGCCCGCCGTCGGGGGTGATCGCGATCCCGATCGGGTCTTTCCCGACCGGGATCGGCGCCCCGACCACGCTCTTGGTCTGGGTGCTGATCTCGATCACGCTGTTGCCGTCGAGGTTGACCGCGTACACGGTCCGCCCGTCGGGGGAGATCGCCAGGGTGTACGGGCCGCTGAAGGGCCCGGTGGGGATCGTCGCCGTCACCCGGTTGGTCGCGGTGTCGATCACCGAAACCGAGTTGGCCTCCGTGTTCGCCACGTAGACCTCGCGGGCGAGCGCCGCGGGCGCCAGCAGGGCGAGGGCGATCAGGGCCAGCGAAGCGGCGAGCACCAGCCTCGCCGCGGGTGGCCGAGCGGCGAACACGGGCGCCAGTTTAATCAGCGGGTTCCCCCGCTACGTGCAGCTCCAGCGCGTGAATCTGACGTTGCCCGTAGGAGCCCTCCTGGACTGGGCCAGCAGCGCTGATCAGGTCGCCGGGGCCCGGCAAGGGCCGCGGCCGCAGGCCGGCGCGGACGTCGATCGCGGTCAGCCCCGGCAGCGTGATCCCCTGCTCGTCGGCGATCACGAAATGGGCATCGCCGTCGCCATCCGGGTCCACCCGCTCGACGTAGACGATCCGTCCCTCGGCGGTCCGGCAGGCCGGGTGCCCCGGTGGGCAGTGCGACGGAGCCAGGGCCGAGGCGGCGAGCAGGGTGGCGGTGACGACGGCGACGAAGGCGCTCACCCCGAGTAGCGTAGGGACCCCGGCGTGTCCAGCTGCTCGCCCGTCTCCAGCAGCGTCTTCAGCCCGGAGAGGATCATCGGCCAGCCGCCGTAGAGTTCGCTGTTGGCGTCGGCCCCGAGCTGGTCGTGGGTGACGCGCAGGCAGCAGGAGCTGCCGACCGGCTCGATCTCCCAGGTCACCCGCGAGGTTCCTTCGCGCTCGACCTCATCGCTCCAGAGCGCCGTGAAGCTCTGCACCAGGCGCCGCGGCGGGTCGACCTCGAGGTTCTCGCCCTTGGCGATGTCGATCACCCCGGGGACCGCGGACTCGTAGCCCGAGCCCTGGGTCCACTCCGATTTGGTCCCGACCCCGAAGCTGTACTTGGCCCGCATCTCCTCGCTGGTGATCGCCTCCCAGAGGCGCTCCGGCGTCGTCTTGATGTAGACCTCGAACACGGTCATGCTGCCGCGGTCGCCGACCACGGCGTAGGCGTTCTCACTCATCGTCTTCCTCCTCGATCTCTCGTTTGAGCTCGCTGAGCGCCGAGGCCCAGGGCTCCGCGTACTTGCCGACCCAGCGGTCGTGGACCATCCGGATCGGGACGGGGTTGAGGAAGTGGAGCTTTTCCCTCCCCCGTCGCTGGGTAGTGACCAGGCCGGCCTGCTCCAGCACCTTCAGGTGCTTCATCACGCCGAAGCGCGACATCGGCAGCCGCTCCTCCAGGGCGCTGAGGCTCTGCCCGTCCTGGCGGAACAGCTCATCGAGCAGCTCCCTCCGGGTCGGGTCGGCCAGCGCCTTGAACACCTCATCCATGGGCGAGACTATAGGTGACCAAGTAGTCACATGTCAAGTCCTGACTAGCATCGGCGCGTGGAGCGCCTGCCGGAGACGATCGATGCGGACGGACTGCTGCTGCGCCGCTGGCGGGTGGAGGACGCCGAGGCGCTGGGCCGGGCGATCGAGGAGAACCTCGAGCACCTGCGGCCGTGGATGGGATGGATCGCGCAGGAGCCGCTCCAGGTCGCGGCGCGCCGCGACCTGATCGCCGAGTGGGAGCGGGAATGGGAAGCCGGCGGCGACAGCATCATCGGCGTCTTCCGCGAGGGCGCGGTCCTCGGCAGCTGCGGCCTGCACCGGCGGCACGGGCCGAGCACGCTGGACATCGGGTACTGGATCCGCGTCGATTTCCTCCGCCAGGGGATCGCGACCCGAGTCGCGGCGACGCTGACCGAGACGGCACTCGCGGTCCCCGGGATCGACCGGGTCGAGATCCACCACGACCGTGCCAACGAGCGCAGCGCCGCCGTCCCCCGCAAGCTCGGCTACACCTTCGGCGGCGAGACCCCCGACGAGCCCGAAGCCCCCGCCGAGATCGGCATCGACTGCACCTGGTGGACCACTAGGGCGGAGTGATCAGGGCGACGGGGAGGGCGAGGCCGGCGGAGCGGCTGAGGGTGGCGATGCGGCGGCCGGGCTGGACGGCGTCGCGGATCTCGCTGGCGCCCTCGCCGATGACGGCGACCGTCTGCTCAATCTCCGGCGCGCTGAAGGCGAGGCCCCAGAAGAAGGCGGGACGATCGGCCCCACCCCCGCGCTCGATCGCCTCTGGTGGCTCCTGCACGACCTCGAGGATCACGGCGCCGAGGCGGAAGAAGGCCTGGCGCGGCGCCCCGGCCGGGGTCGGCTCCTCGCGGATCCGCCGCAGGTCGAGCCCGGCCGCCTCCAGCGCCACCACGGTCCGCTCCAGCGCCGGCGTGATCACGACCACGTGGTCGAGCCCGGTGAGGGCGTTGGGATGCGCCGGCCCCGCCTCGGGCACCGGCCGCTCCGTGCGCTCGGTCGCCAGCCCGTCGAGCTCGGTCCCGCCGGCCCCGCGCAGCGACCACCCGACCAGGCCGCGGCCGGCCTCCCTCCCGACCAGCCGGATCCGCACCGTGCCGACGACGCAGGTGTCGTCCTCGACCGCGAACCCCAGCGCCGACCAAGCCTCCGGCGCGTCCGCCACCCGCAGCTCGTCGATCGTCACCGCCATCGCGCCAACCGTACGGCTCAGCCCAGCGGCTCGCCGCTGATCACCGAGTTCGGCTGCTCGGCGACGACGTCGGTACCAGGCTTGGCCTCCTCATCGCGGCGCTTGATCAGCAGCCACTGCGGCTTCTCACCCGGACGGGTCCGTTGCAGCGCGAAGCCGCCGCGCAGCTTCTCGCCGTGGAGGACGAAGACGGCGTGGCCGCGCTCCAGCGCCTCCGGCCAGGGCACGCGCCCGCCCTGCTCGTAAGTGCCGCGGTCCCAGACGATCACCCGGCCGCCGTCGAGCTCGCCCTCGAAATCGTTGTGGGAGAGCGAGTGGTCCTCGACCTGGATCGCCATCCGTTTCACCGCCGGGTCGAGCGAGGGTCCCTTCGGGACCGCCCACGACCGCATCGCCCCGTCCACCTCCAGCCGCAGGTCGAAGTGGTGCGCCCGCGCCTGGTGCTCCTGGACGACGAAGACACCGGCGCTGACCCCGCGGACCGCGAACTGCTCATGCCCCTCGACCTTGACGCTCTCGGTCTCGACGTCCTCCACCCGGGCGCCGCGCGGTCCCTCGCCGAGGAACCCGACCAGCGCCTCGACCGCGTCCTCCGGCCCCTCGGCGTGCACCCGCAGGGTTCCGTCCCCTTCGTTCCGCACCCAGCCCAGCACCCCGAGCTCCTCCGCCCGGCGCACCGCCGCGTCGCGAAACCCGACACCCTGCACCGCCCCACGCACGACGGCGCGAACCGCGGCGGCGTCCCCGCCCCCGGCCCCGCTCACGGCTGCTGCAGTCGCGTCTTTTCCACTCGCGCCAGCTTACGTTTCAGCCGCTGCAGTTGCCGCTCCTGGTTGGCGGAGCGCTCGTAGTCGGGGTTGGCGATGTTTTCCGTCTCTTCGGGGTCGTTCTCCAGGTCGTACATCTCCCACTGCGGCGGCGTATCGGCGTCTTCGCCGACCCCGTAGTACTTGGCCAACTTCCAGCGCCCTTCGCGGATGCTGACAATGTGGTTCGGGGCTTTGGGATAGGGCCCGTTCGCCTGCCCCGACTGGAAGTCGTCGTAGGTGAAGACGACGTAGTCCTGGGCGGAGCCTCCGGCCGCCGGGTCGAGCACGAGCTTGGAGTAGTCGACGCCCTGCCAGTCGGCCCGCGCTTCCTGCGGCGCCGCGGCGAGGCTGGCCAGGGTCGGCAGGAAATCGACGTGGGAGACCAGCGCGTCGGTGCTCAAGGGCCGCGGGTAGAGCCTCGGGTTCGAGTAGACGAGCGGGACCCGGATCGCCTCCTCGTAGAAGTTGAAGTTCTTCTGCCGCAGGCCGCCGTGGGTCAGCCCCATCTCGCCGTGGTCGGCGGTGCGGACGATCAGCGTGTCGTCCAGCAGCCCCGTCTGTTCGAGCTTGTCGAGCACGTTGACCAGGTAGGCGTCGGAGGAGCGCATCAGGTTGCCGTAGTAGTTCAGGTAGTGCCGTTTTTCGGCTTTCGTCCTGGGTTTGCCGGTGAGGTTGAAGATCCGCAGGAATTCCTTCTGGACCGATGGCTTGGTCGAGAGATCCTCGCCGTTGGTCGCCGGCACGCCGATATCGCCCTCGAGCCAGGTGCGGTCGTAGCCGGCTTCTTCGAAGGTCCGGCTCGGGTAGAAGAGCACGTCATGTGGGTTGACCAGGGAGATCACCATGAAGAACGGCTGCTGCTGGGCCGCGGTCGATCCGAGGTACTGCAGCACCCCCTCGGTGCCGGCGGCGACGTCCCCGACCGAGTCGACGAAGCGGCCGTCGTTGTCGACGTAGCCGCCGCCAGCCTCGGGCACGCTCTGGTTGGCGCCGGCATCCGGCGGGTTCCAGCGCAGGAATCCGTACTTTTCGAGGTCGGCCGGCACCGCGTGTTCTTTCTGCGCCGGCTTCGAGCAGTGCCACTTGCCCTTGTAGACGACGTTGTAGCCGGCGGCCCTCATCACCGTGGCCAGGTTCGGCAGCTGCGAGGGCAGCGGCAGTTCGGCCTGCGCCGGGTATTCGGGGTAGGGCATGTCTTCCTCGAGCGTGTACTTGACCCCGTGCTGGGCCGGGAAGAAGCCGCTCATCAGGGTCGAGCGCGCCGGCGAGCACATGCAGGCGTTGGTGAAGGCGCGCTCAAAGCTGAGCCCGTGGCGCCGCAGCCGCCGCATCCCCGGCAGGTTCTGGCGCAGCCAGTTGGGCGGGAAGTGCTGGATCGCCCGTTCCTGGTCGGTGAGGAAGAGGATCACGTTCATCCCGGCGACGCTGCGCTTCGACTTGCCGGCCCCGAGCGCCCGCTCGACCCCGGCGCCCTGCGCCAGGAGCGCCGCGGCGGCTGCGCTGGCACCGGTGCCGAGCAGCTGTTTGCGCGTCAGCCCGTCGCGGCGCTGATCCGACTCGCTCATTTACTCCTCCTGAAGACGTCGACGGCGTTGCTGGCGAAGGAGGTCGCGTAGACGTTGCGGCCGTCGGGGCTGACGGCGACCGAGCTGACCCCGCGTAGCGCCCGCCCGCGGGTGCAGCCCGGGACCGCGCGGCGGGCGAGGCAGCCGGCGGCGCCGGGCTTCTGGACGACGACGCCAGATTCGCGTTCGCGGTCGAGCACGTCGATCGCGCCGGCGGTGAAGGAGGCGACGTAGACGCTGGAGCCGTCGGGCGAGACGGCAATGCCCTCGGGCGCCGTCATCGCCCGCCCGAACGAGCAGCCGACCGCGACCAGGTTGATCAGGCAGGCGGCGGTGCCGGGCTTCTGGGTGAGCAGGCCGGCAGCCGAGCGGCTGAACGAGGTGATGCTGTTGGAGAAGAGCGAGGTGACGTAGAGGTCACGGCCGGCGGGGCTGATCTCGACCGCGTTGGCGCCGCTCAGCTGCACGCCGACAGTGCAGCCGCCGAGAGCGGCGTCGACGATGCAGCCGCTGCCGCCGGCAGGCTGGGCGAGGGCGCCGGTGGCGGGTTCGCGGACCAGCTCGACCACCGCGTTGGAGAGGGCGGCGGCGACGTAGACGCTGGAGCCGTCGGGGCTGATCGCCATGCCCTCCGGGGCGCCGAGGGCGACCGCGGGGGCGCACCCGGCGATCGCTTCGGCGATACAGCCGCCGCTGTCGGCGGCCTGGAAGAGGACGCCGTTTTTCGCCCGCTGGAAAATCGCCACCGCGTTGCCGAAGAAGGAGCCGGCGTAGAGGTTGTTGCCGTCGGGGCTGACGACGAGCACGTCGGGGGCGACCAGCGCCCGGCCGGCGGCGCAGCCGGGGATCGGCACGCCGGCGATGCAGCCGGACCCTGGCGGAAGCTGCTGCAGCGCCCCGGTCGAGCGGTCGCGGTGGAAGGTGGTGACCGAGTTGGCGGCGCGGGAGCTGGCGTAGAGGAAGCGGCCGTCGGGGCTGAGCGCGACCGAGTTCGGCCCGTCGAGCCCGATCGCCCTGCCGCAGCCGCCCGCCCCTTTGGCGGCGACGCAGCCGGCGGCGCCTTCGGGCTGGGTCAGCGCGCCGGTCTTGCGATCGCGGGCGAAGACGGCGATCGCGTCGCTTTTCGAGGCGGCGACGTAGACGTTGCGGCCGTCGCCGCTGACCGCGATCGCGCGGGAGCCCATGAAAGGGCCCGGGCCTTGCATCGCCCGGGCGGGCCCGCAGGTCCCGGCCGGCTTGGCGCGGTCGACCAGGCAGCCCCGCTCTCCCGCGAGCTGGCGCAGCGTTCCCGGCGAGTCCCCCGGGCCTTTGCTCGGCTTGGAGGGGACAGCGCCCAGCGCCATCGCCGGCAGCAGCGCCGCGATCGCCAGCGCGGCGGCCGTGCCGGCGACGATCGAACGGAGTTCCAGGTTTGACCGCCATGCCCGCACAGTTGCGCGGACCTTATACCGGCGGTTCGGACCCACAAACGACCGCGCCTGGCGCCGCGTTGGCGCTACGCGGCGACCGGCTCGCGGCCGAGCGCCTCGCTCGGCGGCGTGTACACGAGACCCTGGTCGCGGGCGACGGCCTCGTTGGTGACCTTGCCGCCGGCGACGTTGAGGCCGGCGGCGAGGCCCGGGTCCGCCGCGAGGGCCGCCTCGGCGCCCTGGTCGGCGAGGCGCAGCGCGTAGGGCATGGTCGCGTTGGTGAGGGCGTTGGTCGAGGTGATCGGGACCGCGCCGGGCATGTTGGCGACGCAGTAGTGGGTGATGCCATCCACCTCGTAGGTGGGGTCGGAGTGGGTCGTCGCCCGCGAGGTCTCGAAGCAGCCGCCCTGGTCGATCGAGACATCGACGAGGACCGCGCGCTCCTTCATCAGGCCCAGCTGCTCGCGGGTGACCACGTGCGGGGCCTTCGCGCCCTTGACCAGGACGGCGCCGATCACCAGGTCCATCTCCGGCAAGCGCTGCTCGATCTCCAGGGTCGAGGCGTAGCAGGTGGAGATACGGCCGTCGAAGGAGGTCTCGAGCTCGCGCAGGCGGTCGATCGAGCGGTCGTAGACGAAGACGTCGGCACCTAGCCCGACCGCGACCCGGGCGGCGTTCTCGCCGACCACGCCGCCGCCGATCACCATCACGTTGCCGGCGGCGACGCCGGGCACACCGCCGAGCAGCAGGCCGCGGCCCCCGAGCGGCCGCTCCAGCATGAAGGCGCCCGCCTGACTGGCGATCTTGCCGGCAACCTCGCTCATCGGCGCCAGCAGCGGCAGCCGGCCGGCAGGGTCTGTGACCGTCTCGTAGGCGATGCAGGTCGCGCCGGAGTCGACGAGGCCCTGGGTCAGCTCGGCGTCGGGCGCCAGGTGCAGGTAGGTGAAGAGCAGGTGGTCGGGGCGCAGCATCGCCACCTCCGGCGCCTGCGGCTCCTTCACCTTGACGATCATCTCCGCCTCGGCGAAGACGGCGGCGGCGTCGGGCAGGATCCGCGCTCCCTGCGCCTCGTACTCGGCGTCGGCGAAGGCGGAGCCGTCCCCGGCCCCGGCCTGCACCAGCACCTCGTGCCCGCGCGCGGTCAGCTCACGCACGCCGGCGGGGGTCATCGCGACCCGGTACTCGTCCACCTTGATCTCGGTCGGAACACCAACGCGCATGAACAGCCACCTTTCCCAGAAGTTTGTGGGGTGATTGTTCGCTCTGATCCCCTAAAGTCCAAGGGGAACGCGCGGATCTCCTCGAATCCACAGCGATGGACGCAATAGACGAAGAAATCCTCAGCCTGCTCGTCCGAAACGGAAGGGCCTCCTTCGCCAGCATCGGCGAAGCCGTCGGGCTCAGCCCGCACGGCGCCGCCGACCGCGTGCGCCGGCTCGAGCGCGATGGGGTGATCGATGGATACGCCGCCCGGGTCCACCCCGGTGCCGTCGGCCGCGGCCTCGATGCCTTCATCGACGTCCGCCTCCTCCCCAGCACGGACCCCGAGGCCTTCGAGCGCCTGGTCGAGAAGCTGCCCGCGGTCCGTGACATGGCCTTCCTCACCGGCCGCTTCGACTACCAGCTCCGCGTCGCCTGCCGCGACGCCGAAGACCTCGACCAGACCGTCCGCGCGATCCGCCGCGACGGCGGCGCCTCCTCAACCGAGACCCGCATCGTCATGCGCTCGGCCGCCTTCCCGCGCCAGACCTAGCGCCGAGAACGCAGTTCCTCCCGCTATGCGGGAGGAACTGCGAATCGGCGAGGGCGTCAGCCGGTGGCCGTGATCTGGCCGACCGGGGTCGGGTCGGTGCCGAGGACCTGTTTGGTCGGGGCGGGGTCGAGGGCGCCGGGCGGCAGATCCGGGGACGAGAGGGACTTCACGTCGTAGAGGAACTGGGAGGCGGAGTCGACCAACTGCTCGGTCTCCGCGTCGATCACGAACGGGAAGCTGAGCTTCACGCCCGCCGGGTCGCCGCCGACCGTGGCCGGCCACTTCTTGTAGAGGGCGTCGTGCATCGACTGCTCGGTGAAGCCCTCGGTCAGGCTGACGGCGATTTTCGACATCTCCTCCGCGTTCGCCGGGTCCGAAAGCCACTGCTCGGCTGCGAGCTCGGCTTTGAGCCAGCCCTCGACGATGTCGGGCCGCTGGTCGATCAGGTCTTTCGACATCGCCAGGAAGGCTGAGGTGGTGAGGCCGGCGACCTCGCCGCTGGCGACGCGGCGCGCCAGCCCGTCCTCAATCAGCTTCGAGGCATTCGGCTCCCAGACCGAGGCGGCGTCGATGCTGCCGCTCTCGAAATCGGAGGTGATCAGGTCGTTCGTCTGGTTCAGGTAGGTGCCCGGCTCGACCCCGGCCTGCTGGAAGACGCCCTGGGCCACGCGGTCAGCGCAGCTGCCCTGCGGGGTGGCGACGGTCTTGCCGTCGAGCCACTGCACGGCCTCCTCGGAGGACTTGAACTCGGGCGCGTCGTTCTTGACCAGGAGCACGCCGCACTGGTCGCTCGAGGTGCCGACGTTGGCGACGATCCGCAGGTCGCCGACGTCGCGTTTGCTGACGCCGACGATCGCCGGCATGTCGCCGAGGTACCCGATCTGCTCCTTGCCGGCCAGCATCTGGCTGACGATGATCGAGCCCTGCAGGCCGACCTCGAAATCGACGGTCGAGCCCTCCGGCAGGTAGTCCTTCCACAGCTCTTTCTCGCTCAGGACCAGAGCCGACCAGGCCTCCGAGTAGTAGGGCTGGTAGCCGACGGTGAGGTGCACGGGCTTACCCGTCTCGGCGAGGTCATCGCCCTCTGCCGAGGCACCGCACCCGGCGGCCGCCAGGGCGGCAACCACCAGCAGTGCGGCGAAAGAGGCCAACTTCTTCATTTGCGTATCTCCTGTTCTTGTTGATCGGTGAATTGGCGCGTCGCCTCGACACGAAGCGCCTCCAGAGCCGTTTGCTTGATCTCGTGCGTGCGCGGGTCGCGCAGCACGGCGGTGCGCTGGCGCGGGCGCGGCAGCGGCACGTCGATGACCTGGCCGACCCGGGTGGGGGCGGCAGTCATGATCAGAAGTCGGTCGGCGAGCAGGATCGCCTCGTCGATGTCGGTGGTGATGAAGAGGGTCGCGGCGCTGCTCTCTTCGCAGAGCTCGGCCAGGTACTCCTGCATCAGGCCGCGGGTCATCGCGTCGAGCCCGCGGAAGGGCTCGTCGAGGATCATCGCCTCGGGCTCGTTGACCAGCGCCCGGGCGAGCTCCGCCCGGCGCTGCATCCCACCGGAGAGCTGGGTCGGGTAGGCGCCGCCGAACTCCTCGAGCCCGACCCGGCGCAGCATCGCCTCGGCGACCCGGCGCGACTCGCGGCCGCCGGCCCCGCGCGAGCGCGGGCCCAGCATCACGTTCTCCGCCACCGTCATCCACGGCATCAGGGCCGACTCCTGGAAGACCATCAGCCGCTCCGGGCCGGGGCCGCGGACGAGCTTCTCCCCCAGCCACACCTGGCCGGCGCTCGGCCGCTGATAGCCGGCGGCGAGGAAGGCGATCGTGCTCTTGCCGCAGCCGGAGGGCCCGACCATCGCCGTCACCCGCCCCGGCTCCAGCGCGAAGGAGCAGTGGGAGACGACCTCGCGCCCGCCGAGGCTCGTGGTCACGTCCTCGAAGACGAGGTTGCCGGGGCCGGCCGGCACAGCCGGGCGAGAGCCGTTCCGCTCCCAGCGCCGCGGCATTCTCAGCGTCGTGTTCACCGTGCCTCCTTCCAGGGCATCAGCCGCTCGCTGAGCACGCGGACGACGACGCTGGAGGCATAGCCGGCGACGCCGAGGCTGATCATGCAGACGATCACCTGGGCGATCGCGCCGCCCTGGTAGGCGTTCCAGAGCAGGAAGCCGAGCCCGCCGCCGTCGTTGGCGCCGCCGCCGCCGGAGATCAGCTCGGCCGCGACCACGACCTCCCAGGTGATCCCCATCCCGACGACGGCGCCGGTCGCGATCGAGGGCAGCGTCGCCGGCAGGATCACCCGCCGGTAGACGGTCCAGGTCCCGGCCCCGAGCGAGCGCGCGACCAGCACGTGGCGACGGTCGATCTGCTCGGCGCCGCCGACCACGTTGAGGACGACCGTGTAGAAGGCGCCGAGGAAGATCACGAACTCGATCGAGAGGTTCTGGGTCGGCCAGAAGAGGATCGAGAGCGGCACCCAGGCCAGCGGCGGGATCGGCCGCAGGATCTCGAACGGCGGGAAGAGCAGCGCCTTTGCGCGCTGGTTGATCGCCAGCAGCAGGCCGAAGGGGACGCCGACCGACATCGCCGCGACGAAGCCCCAGAGGACGCGCTCGCCGCTCGCCAGCCAGCTTTCCCAGTAGCCGCCGGAGCCGACCAAGCCAGCGAACGAGCTCGCCACGTCGGCCGGGCCCGGGAGCACACCGACGATCGGCGCGTCGAGCCGCGCGCCCAGCTCCCAGAGCGCGAGGAAGGCGAGGATGCCGAGTGCCCCGCGGAGGATCGCGCCGCGGCTCATGCGGCCTCCCTGTCGCCGGCGACGAAGGCGCGGCTGGCCTCGTCGTGAACCAGGGAGAGGACGTCGGCGAGCAGCTCGTTGAAGCGGGCGCTGGCCCGCAGCCCGGCCTCGCGCGGGCGCGGCAGGTCGATCTCGATCGTCGCCTTGACCCGCCCGGGGCGGGCGCTCATCGCGGTCACCCGGCTGCCGAGGAAGACCGCCTCCTCGATGTCGTGGGTGATGAAGAGGACGGTCGGGCGGGCGCGGTCGTACAGCTCCAACAGCGCCTCGTGCATGAGGTCGCGGGTGATCTGGTCCATGCCGCGGAACGGCTCGTCGAGCAGCAGCACCCGCGGCTCATTGACCAGCGCCCGGACGATCTCCACCCGCCGCTGCGCCCCGGAGGAGAGCTCCGCCGGGTAGCGATCCTCGAGCCCGGCGAGGCCCGCCTGGGAGAGTCGCTCCCGGGCCAGGGAGCGGGCCTCGGCCCGGGAGCGGCGGCCCTGGATCACCGGCCCATAGGTGACGTTGTCGAGCACGGTGCGCCAGGGGAAGAGGGTCGAGTGCTGGAAGACGACGACGCGGTCGGCGCCGGGCTCGGCCGGGCGCTCCGCCGTGCAGAGCGTCTCGCCGCCGAGCCGGATCAGGCCGCCGTCGATGCCCTGGAAGCCGGCGACCGCGTTCAGCAGCGTCGTCTTGCCGCAGCCGGAGGGGCCGACGATCACGTGCAGCTCCTCCGGCGCGATCTCGATCGAGCAGGAGGACAGCGCCACCAGCTCACCGCTCTGGTTGCGGTAGGACTTGGCGACGTCCTCGATCTGCAGCGAGGCGGCGTTCATGCCGCCGCCGCCCGGGTCCGGTGCGGGGCGAGCCGGCCGGTGAGGGCGCCGATTGCGGCGCTGGTCGCGAAGCCGACGATGCCGAGCGTCAGCATCCCGATCACGATCGTCGGGTAGCGCACGGTCGCGTAGGAGGAGTTGATCAGGTAGCCGAGCCCGCTCTGCCCGGCGACCATCTCACCGGCGACCAGGGAGAACCAGGAGACGCCGATTGCGATCTTCATCCCCGTCGTCACGTAGGGCAGCGCCCCGGGCATGATCACCGTGCGCAGGACGTCGCGCGGCGAGGCGCCGAGCGAGCGGGCGGCGCGGACCAGGTCGCGGTCGACCGACTGCACCCCGAGCAGCGTGTTCAGGGTCATCACGAAGAAGGCGGAGAGGAAGGTGAGGAAGATCACCGGCTGCTCGCCGCGGGGGAACATCAGGATCGCCAGCGGCACCCAGGCGAGGATCGGGATCGGGCGGATCAGCTCCAGCACCGGGAAGGTGAGCTCGCGGAAGCGCCGCGACCATCCGATCGCCAGGCCCAGCGGCACGCCGAGCACGACCGCGAGCACGAACGCCTCCAGCACCCGGCGCACGCTGATCCAGATGTCGGCGTAGTAGTTGTGGGTGAAGAGCGAGGTGCCGTAGGCCGGCTCGTGGCTGGTCCATTCGGTCAGGACTTCGGCCAGCGGCGGCAGCGAGCCGAAGCGCCCGAGGGCGAGCACGTCGACCGCCAGGTACCAGACGCCGAGCAGGAGGCCGCAGCCGAGGATGCCGAGGATCAGCCGCCGCATCGCTACGCCTCCACCACGACCCGGCCGTCGCGCTCGGCGACCTCGTAGCGGCGCAGCCGCCGACGCCGATCGAACAGGGCGCAGCCGCTGGCGAGGTCGTACTCGTAGCCGTGCCAGGGGCACTTGAGGACCTCGCGGCCCGCGGCGAGGCGGTACTCGCCCGGCCGCTCGCCCTCGACGTCGCTCAACACCCGGCCGCCGGAGAGCAGCGCCCCCTGGTGCAGGCAGCGGCCGGCGACCGCGTGCAGCCCTCCATCGGCGGAGCGGACCACGACCACGTCGCGCTCGCCGACGCGCACGTGCGCCAGCCCCCCCTCGCCGAGCTCCTCGACCGCGCAGACGTCGTGCCTCACGCCGGCACCCCCTGCGCCGCCGCCTCGCGCGGCACCTGGGCGGCAATCCGCGGGAAGAGGTCGTAGGAGCTGTCGAAGAAGATCTTCCGCTTCAGGCCCTCGGGGAGTGCCGCCGGCAGCGCCCGCAGCGGCGAGTCGAAATCCCAGTGCGGGTAGTCGGTGGAGAAGCAGACCAGGTCCTCCGACCCCATCTGCTCGATCAGCGTGGTTAGCTGCGGGGCGGTGAATTCCTCGATCGGCTGGGTCGCAAACCGCATCTGCGCCCGCATCGCCTCACTCGGCATCCGCGTCAGCCACGGCACCTCGTGGCGCAGCTCCCGATACTGCTGGTCGGCCCGCCACATCAGGTGCGGGACGTAGGAGAAGCCGCCCTCGACGAGGATCACCTTCAGCCCGTCGAAGCGGTCGAGCACGCCGTTGAAGACGATGCTGACCGCCTGCGACATGAAGACCTGGGAGACCAGGGTGTGCCACTCGATGAAGTAGCGGTGGCGGCCGAGCGCGGTTGGCGAGTTCTCGCTGTGGTGGATCGCTACCGCAAGCTCGTGGCGGTGGGCGGCCTCGAAGATTGGGTGGAAGCGCGGCGCCCCGAACGGCTCGGAGCCGCTGTAGAGCATCACCTGGACCATCTTCGGGTGCGCGGCCATGCGGTCGATCTCGCGCACCGCGCCCTCGACGTCCCAGGTGTTGACGTGGATTGAGCCGAAGAGGCGGTCGTCGCGCTCGATCCACTCCTCCACTTGCCAGTCGTTGTAGGCGGACATCAGCGCGGTCTTGAACTCGGGCCAGCCTTCCTCCAGCGAGGAGGTGTTGAGCCAGCCGGTGAGGACCGCGGCGGCGACGTCGTACTCGTCGAGCAGCTGCTCGCGCAGGAAGCCGAGGTCGCTGCCGCCGGGGCGGACGCCGTCGGGCTTGGAGTCGAGCCGGTCGAGGCCGCCGGCGGTCGGCTGGCTATAGGGGAGCAGGCGCTCGGGCTGCCAGCCGTAGTCGGTGATGTAGCGATGCCAGAGCGGGTCGAGGTGGGGCAGCAGGTCCTCGAGCCCCGCCCGCTCGTGCACGTCGGCGTCGATGAAGCGCGGTCCGCGCGAGGTCTCGGTCTCGGTCGTCATCTCTTCTCCTCTCGGGTGTTCAACTCGGGCTCGGCGCCGGGGTCAGCCGCCGCGAGAGCACGGCGCGGGCGACCGCCGCCGCGTGGTCGCGGATCTCGGTGATGCCGATCGCCTCCCACTCGACGCCCTTGCGCAGGCAGCCGACCAGGTGGAGGCGGGAAGAGGGGCGCCAGGAGGCGTCGAGCAGGGCGCCGTCGCGGTCGGCGTCGAGCCCGAGGCCGAGGTCGTCGGCGCGGGCGGCGCCGACCGCGAGCAGGCTGGCGAGGAGCGGCGGGGCCGAGCGGGCGATGCTGGCGCCGGCGCCGCTGCAGTTGATCACGCGGTCGACCTCGATCGCCTCGACGCCATTGCCGGCAGCGTGCTGGACGGTGACCCGCACGGCCTGGCCGGCGGGCTCGATCGCGAGGATCGAGGCGGCCTCGACGCTGAGCCGGCCGCCGGCGCGCAGCCGCTCGAAGCGGTCGGCGACGCGCGGGGCCATGCGGAAGCGGTGGACGTCCCAGAGCCGCTGCCACTCGGCGAGGAAGCGGCGCTTCTCGGCAAGGCGGAGGCCGCGCCAGATCTCCGGCGTCGCCGGCCGCATCGAGTCGATCGCGTCGCGCCAGTCGCCGCCGTCGACCGTGGCGCGGGCGGACTGCGCCAGCAGCGCCATCATCACCGGCTCCAGCCGATCGGCCCCGGCAGGCGGCGCGAAGGGCGCAAGCCGGGTGAGGCCGGGACGGTGGCGACGGGGGACGAGGCCGTTGCGGGAGATCGCCCGGATCGCCGGCCCGCGCTCGCCGGCGCTGAGGCTGAGGGCGACGTCGACCATGGTCAGGCCGGTGCCGATAATCAGGACCGAGTCGTCGTCGGCCGCGGCCGCCTGGAGCAGGCCCGGCGCCCAGGGATCGTCGACGTAGGCGCCCGAGGCGCGCAGGCCGGCGTCCACCGGAACCGGGTCGGCGGCCGGCAGCGGCCCGACCGCGAGCACGGCGTGGTCGGCGCGGATGCGCCCCTCCCCAGCCAGCTCAACCTCGACCCCGGCGCCGTCGAGCTCACTCAGGGAGACGGCCTCGCCGCTGACGCGCTCGAGGCGAGCGCCGGGGCGGCAGCCGTCCTCGGCCCGGTCGAGCAGATCGCGCAGGTACTCACCGAAGAGTCCGCGGGGGACGAAGTCCTCGGGCGCGGCCTGGTGGCGGCGCTCGCTGAGCCAGCGGTGGAAGTGCTCGGGATCGCCGGCGATCCCGCCCATCCGGATCGCCGGCACGTTCAGCAGGTGCAGCGGGTCCTGGGTCGCGTAGGCGACTCCCGGCCCGAACTCGCCGCGGCGGTCGACGAGCACGACCTCGAGCCCCGCCTCCCCCGCCTCGCGCAGCAGGTGGGCGGCGGTGAGGGTGCCGGCGGCACCACCGCCGATGACGGCGACGCGGCGAACTCCCTGGCCAAAGTTGATCGAGTTGGTCATGAATGCGACGGGCATGATCGGGGCGCGCCCTCCAGGCGTCAAATAGGGATCGCCGACCCCCTGATAGGTTTTACGACTTACTTGGTCAACAATATCTAGAAGGGTGAGGTCGCAGTTCATCCCGCATAGCGGGACTAAGTGCGACCTCACGCTCGATCGGCTGGGGAAATGCGTACTGAGCAGCTCGAATACATGGCCACAGTCGCCCGCCTGGGCTCGTTCCGGCGGGCGGCGGAGGAGCTCCATATCTCGCAGCCGGCGCTGAGCGAGTCCGTGCGCAAGCTCGAAGGCGAGCTCGGCGTCCGTGTCCTCGACCGCAACCGCTCCGGGACGACGACCACCGAGGACGGCCACCAGCTCCTCCCCCACATGCTCGAGGTGCTGGAGGCGGTCGACCGCCTGCGCCGGGCCGCCGGCGCCCGCCACCCGCGCAGCCGCGTGGTCAGCGTCGGCACCGTCACCGCGGCCACCGCGCCGCTGCTCTCACCGACGATCCGCGCCTTCCGCGACGCCAACGCCGGCGCCCAGGTCGAGGTCGTCACCGCCCAGCAGGAGGAGATCCACCGTGAGCTTCGCAGCGGCGGTCTCGACCTCGGCCTCGTCAACTACCTGGACGACGAGAAGTTGCCCGACGACCTCGAGTCGACCGAGTTGCTGCGCGGGCGACCAGTCGTCTGCATCGGAGTCGACAGCCCCCTGGCCGCGCTGGAGTCCGTCTGCGCCGCCGACCTCGCCGGCGAATCGCTGATCGGGATGCGCTCCGGCTACGTCATGCACCGCTACGTCGAGCGCCTGTTCGGCGGCGAGGGCCCCTCCTACTCCTACTCAGCCGACGGCGCCGAGATGGGCAAGCTGATGGTCGCCGAGGGTCTCGGCGCCGCCGTGCTCCCCGACTACAGCGTCGCCGGCGACCCGCTCGAGCAGCGCGGCGCGATCACCTACCGCCCGCTCGAGGGCCTCGAGACCACGGTCCTCCTCGCGATCCAGCGCCGTGCCCCCAGCGCCACCCCCGGACTCGCTCCCCAGCTGCACGAGCTCTTCGTCGACCGCGCCCGCGAGTTCATGCTGGCACGGGCCGTCTAACTTGTCGATGTGACGCCGGCCCGCAACCGCGTGACGCCGATGGGCGAGATCGTGGCGGTTCCGCTGCGAGGCGCCTGGACCGGGAACCGGGGCCGGCTCCACCGCGGCAGGGAGATCGCCCGCTTCCACGCCAGCGACCTCTGGATCGTCTGCGCGCTGGAGTTCCGCGGCCGCTGGAGCGAGCAGTGGCAGCCGCACCAGTTCACCTGGCTCTACTTCCACGACGAGGCGGTGGCGCTGGCCGCCGGGCACCGGCCCTGCGCAGAGTGCCGGCGCGCGAGCTACAACGCCTACCGGGCCGCCTGGGCTGAGGGGCTCGGGGTCGCCGCGCCATCGGCGAAGGAGCTCAACCGGCAGCTGCACGGCGAGCGAATCCATCGCGGCACTCACCAGCGGCGCCTGCACCGGCTGCCTTGGCGCGAGCTACCGGACGGCGCCTTCGTCCTGCTCGATGACACGCCCGCGCTGGTCCGCGGCGACCGCCTCACCGAGTGGACGACCACCGGCTACGGCAGCTTTCGGGCGCGCCCGACTCGCGGCGACGCCGAGATCATCACTCCCCCGTCGTCACTCGCGACGCTCGCCGCCGGCTACCCGGTCCAGATCGACTCCGGCGCCGGCTAGGGCTCGGCGTCGCGCGGGGCCGGGGTCCCGGCGGAGCGCAGGGCGCCGGCCGAGGCGCAGACGACGAGGCCGATCGCGATCACCTCGGTCGCGGAGAGGTCCTGGGAGAGGGCGATGAAGCCGATCGTCGCTGCGACCGCGGGCTCGAGGCTCATGAGGACGCCGAAGACCGCCCGGGGCAGGCGGCGCAGGGCTTCCAGCTCCAGCACGAAGGGGACCGAGGAGGCGAGAAAGCCGACCGCGAGGCCGACCGCGAGATTGTGCGGCGCCAGCAGCTCCACCCCGCCCTGGGCGATGCCGAATGGGGCGACGATCAGGGTCGAGATCGCGCCGGCCAGGGCGACGCCGCCGAGGCCCGGGTGGTTGCTGCCGACCCGCGCGCTCTGGATGATGTAGAGCCCCCAGAAACCGCCGGCGGCCAGAGCCAGGGCGACCCCCACCCCGTCGATCGCCTCGCCACCGGCGCCACCGGAGAGCAGGACGATCCCGGCCGCGGCCAGCGCCACCCAGAGCAGGTCGCGACGGCGGCGCGAGCCGAGCACGGCGACCCCGAGCGGGCCGACGAACTCGAGCGTGACCGCGACGCCGAGCGGCAGCCGGTCGAGGGCGGCGAAGAAGCAGAGGGTGACTCCGGCCAGGGCGACCCCGAACAGGATCACGTCCCCGATCGGCCGCCCCCGCATCGCCGCCAGGTCACCGCGGACAAACAGGAGCAGCAGCAGCGCCCCGAAGGCGGTGCGCAGGAGGACGGTGCCGAAGGGGCCGACCGAGTCGAAGATCGTGGTCGAGAGCGCAGCCCCGCACTGGACCGAGACAATCGACCCGATCGTCATCGCCACGGCGACGCGGGTGCCATCGCCCGCGAGCCGGGTCACGCGGACCTCAGAGCAGCGTCGTCTGCCCGCCCGCGCGTTTCGACGGCGGCGTCCAGCCCGCCTCGCTGCCGCTCTCGAGGTCGAGCAGGATGCGCTTGCGCTCGAGCCCGCCGAAGTACCCGGTCAGCGAGCCGTCGGCGCCAATCACCCGGTGACAGGGGACGACGACGGGCAGCGGGTTGCTGCCGATCGCCGTGCCGACTACCCGCGGCCGCTCGTACTCCTCCACGCCCGCTCCATACAAGGAGGGATCGATCGCCGCGGCGATCTCTCCGTAGGTCGTCGTCTCCCCGTAGGGGATCTCCCACAGCTGACGCCAGACCGCGAGCTGCAGCGGCGTGCCGTGCGGGTCGAGCTCCAGCTGAAAGCTCTGGCGCTCGCCGGCGAAGTAGCTCGCCAGCTGCCCAGCGGCGTCCTCCAGCGGCTGCTGCTGCTCCGCGGCGAGCCGCGGGGCGTGCCCGGCGAAGTGAATCGCCGTCACGCCCCGCGGCCCCGCGACGAGGGTCAGCTCCCCGATCGGGCTCTCGCAGGTCGTCCAGGCGGCGGTTCGCATACCAGTAGGTAAACGACCGCCCCGGTCGAGACGTGAGATCCCGGGGAGTCGTGGTCAGCCTGCTTCCCAGACGACCGGCTTTTCGTCGTAGGGCGAGAATTCGCCCTCCTTGCTCGGCCCGCTCGACCAGCGCAGGTCGGTGATCGAGACGCCGTCCGGCAGCAGGTAGGCCTGGCAGGACTCGTAGCTGTCACCGGCGCCGAACTTGCTCGGCGGGGTCGGTTCAGTGGCGCACGGCTCGAAGGTGCCGACGAAGATCTGCGGGGTCAGCAGTTCCTCCCCGGCGTAGGCCGCGAGCTCGGAGGCGGGACTGTCGGTTCCACTGCTACCCAGCTCCTCCAGCGCTTCGAACTTGGTGGTGACGTAGACGGGGGTGTTCTCTTCCTCGGCGGCGGAGAGCCCGAGGTCAGCCCAGTCGTCGATCGAGCCTTCCTCGATCGACTCGACGGTGACAGCGAGGTCTTTGCCGGCGATCGCCTGCGGTTCGCCGCTCTCCAGGGTCGGCGCGAGTTCGTCGGTAAGCACCCAACCCACGTGCACAGTGTCGCCGACCTTGTACATGGAGCCGGGCGCGGCGACGGCGTCGCCGGCCTCTGCCCCGCCCCCGGTCGGAGCGGCGCCCTCTGCGGCGGCCGGGGTGCTCGTCTCCGCCGCGGCGTCGCCGCCGTCGTCGGAGCCGCCGCCGCAGGCGGTGAGGAAGATTGCAAGTGCCGCGGCAGCCAGCAGCGCCGCGAAACGACTGTGGTTCATCAAGTTCTCCTTATGCCCCGGCGCATCGCTGAGGCTCGTGTAGAGGTCTCCCGTCCAGACCCCGCCGGGCTGATTCCCTTCCCAGGCGATCGGCGGTCGCCCATTGGTACTTGTTAGGGTGCCCTAACTGTGAAGCAGGATGATCCCGTCAGCCGCGGCGCCGAGGGCGCCATCGCTCACCTCAACGAGGACCACGCCGACGCTCTGCTGGATATGGCGCGGGCGCTCGGCGGCGCTCCCGAGGCGACCGCCGCGCGCTGCGTCGACGCAGACCGGACCGGACTCGACCTGGTCGTCGAGACGCCCGCTGGAGAGGCTCACGTCCGCGTCGCCTACGCGGAGCCGATCGAGGGACCGGAGGGCCTGCGCAAGGCCACCGTGCAGCTCGCCCGCCAAGCTCGCGCGTCTTAGGCTACCCTAATTCGTCCACGAATTAGGGTGCCCTAAGTCTCTACGATCAGGGCGCCCGCAACCGGAAGGAGCGGGCTTTGAAGATCGTGATGAACGTCGTCCAGGTGCACGAGGAGCGCAAGGAGGCGTTCGAGCGAGCCTTCCTCGAGCGTGAGAGCCACGTCCACGAGGCCGAGGGCTTCGCCGGCTTCGAGCTGCTGCGCCGCGGCAACGGCGAGTACATCGTCCTCACCCGCTGGGAGAGCGACGACGCCTTCAAGGCCTGGGTCAACAGCGAGAGCTTCAAACGCAGCCACCGCCACGCCGACGGCGAGCTCGCCCACGGCTCGGAGCTGCGCAGCTACGACGTGATCGACACCCGGGTACCCGCGTGAGGAGGCTGCTCGGCCTGGCCCTGGCGCTGGCGGCGCTCTGCCTGCCGGCGACGAGCCAGGCCGCGGCGCCGGAGCGGATCGTCGCCCTCACCCCCTTCGCCGCCAACACCCTGGCCAAACTCAGCGTCACCCCGATCGGGATCGGCGAAACGCTGGGCGGCAACGAACGCTTCTCGCCGAAGCTGAAGGGCGTCCCGACCCTGCCCCTCTCCCACCCCAACGGGCCCAATCTCGAGCAGCTGGCCTCGCTGGACCCGGACCTCGTCTTCTCCTCGCGGACCTGGGCCAAGGGCAACCAGGCGATGCAGCGACTCGGCATCGACGTCGTCCTGCTCGACCCGCGCTCGATCCGGGAAGCGCTCGCCGACACCTTCGAAATCGGGACGCTCGTCGGCCGACGCCAGTACTCGCGGGACCTGGTGCGCTCGATGCGCAAGCAGGCGACCGCGGCGAGCGCCGGGATCACCAAGCACCCGAAGGTGATGCTGATCCTCGGTGTCGGCCGCACCCCGTTCACCTTCCTGCCCAACAGCTGGGGCGGGGACATCGTCACCAAGGCCGGCGGCGATCTGCTCACCGCGGGCGTCAGCTCCAGCTCCGGCTTCGAGCGGATCTCCGACGAAGTCGTCGTCGCCGAAGACCCGGACGTGATCATCGCCGTCCCCCACGCCAACGCCGACGACATCCCCAGCCTGACCGAGTACCTGCGCAACAACCCGGCCTGGGCCGGCACGACGGCGGCGCAAACCGGCCACGTCTACGTCTCGGTTGACAACTCGCTGCTGCAGGCCGGGACCGACATCGCGCGCACGATCCGCAAGGTCCGGCGGCTCTACCTAGAGAACTGACCGTTGGCCCGTCGCTCCCTGGTCTTCGCCGCGCTACTGGTCGCCGTTGCCCTCGCCACGATCGCCTCGCTGGCGCTGGGCGCGGTGCGGATCCCGGCGGCGGAGGTGATCGACATCCTGCTCGGAAAGGGCGGCGGCGGGCCGAACCAGCAGATCGTCGAGAGCCTGCGGCTGCCGCGCACGGTCGAGGCGCTGGTGATTGGCGCCGCGCTCGGCATCGCCGGGGCGATCCTGCAGGGGGCGCTGGCCAACCCGCTCGCCTCGCCTGACGTGATCGGGGTCACCGGCGGCGCCGGCTTCGGCGCAATCCTGATCATCATCCTCTTCCCCGGCTCGATCGCGCTGCTGCCGATCGGGGCGCTCTTCTTTGGCCTGCTGGCGGCGACGCTCGCCTTCCTCTTCGCCTGGTCGGGGCGCAACCGCGGCAGCGCCGGCAAGGTGATTCTGGCCGGGATCGCGATGCTCTCGCTGTTCACCGCGGGGACGACCGGGCTACTGGCCGCCTACCCGGAACGGGCGCCGTCGGCGATCTTCTTCATCGCCGGGGGGCTGACCTCCAGCGGGTGGGAGGAGATGGAGACGATCTGGCCCTACTTCGCGGTCGGGTTCGTCTTCGCCGCGGTGCTGATCCGGCCGCTGGACCGGCTGGCGCTGGGGGACGACGTGGCCGCGTCATTGGGGTCGCGGCCGCAGCTGATCAGGCTCGGGGCCGGGGTCGCGGCGGCGCTGTTGGCGGCGGCATCCGCGGCGATCGCCGGGCTGCTCGGCTTCCTCGGGCTTGTCGTGCCGCACGTGGTGCGGATGGCCGGGGGCAGCTCCTCCAACACCTTCGTCGTGCCGGCATCGGCGCTCGGCGGGGCCGCCCTGCTGGCGGCCGGGGACACCCTGGCGCGCACCCTACGTGCCCCCATCGAAATGCCGGTCGGCCCGTTCATGGTGATCCTGGGAGTACCGCTCTTCCTCTGGCTATTGCGGAAGGCGGTCTGATGGACCCGCTCGACGCGCGCCAGGTGACGGTTGAGATTGGAGGCACCCAGATCCTGCGCGGGGCCGATCTCCAGCTGCGAGCCGGTGAGCTGGTGGCGGTGGTGGGACCGAACGGGGCGGGGAAGTCGACTCTGGTGCGGGCTGTTTCTGGGATGCAGCGGATCAGTGGCGGGAGCGTTCTCTGGTCGGGGCAGGAGCTGAGTTCACTACGGGGGCGGCAGCTCTCGCGGATGAGGGCATTCGTGCCTCAGCGGATGCCAGTGCCTGCCGGAGTGACCGTGCGCGAAGCGGTGACGATTGGGCGGTCTTCACATTTGCGGGCTTTGGGGCGGATGACGCGGGTGGATCGGGAGGCTGTCGAGGCGGCGATGGCTCGGGCCGGAGTCGAGAGGTTTGGGGAGCGGGCGTTGGTGACGCTTTCCGGGGGCGAGCTTCAGAGGGTGCAGATCGCGATTGGGCTGGCGCAGGAGGCGCCGGTGCTGATCGCCGACGAGCCGACCTCGCAGTTAGACCTAGGGGCGACGGTCGGGGTCGCGGGGCTGCTGCGCGGGCTCGTCGCCGACGGGCTGACCGTCCTGCTCGTGGTGCACGACCTGGCGCTGGCGCTGGCGGTCGCCGACACGGTGGTCGTCGTCTCGGGCGGGCGCACCGTGGCCACCGGTCCTCCCGCCGACGTCCTCACCCCGGAGCGGCTGGCCGAGGTCTGGGGAGCCAACGCCCGGCTCAGCGAGCACGAGGGGCGGACGGCGCTGCATGTGGCCTGGCTCGACGCCGGAGTGGCGATCGGTACCGGTGGGTCCTCTTAATTCCTACTTTGTTAGTGTGGATTTATTAGGGCACCCTAATTCCAGGGAGCCGCGAGATGAGCAAGGAGACCTTTCGAGATATGAGTCCCCAGGAATCGAGAAGGAAGAGGCTGGTCACCGGCCTGCTAGCGCTCGGCGCAGCGGCCGCAACCACCGTGGCAATGGCGGCGCCCGCGGTCGCAGCCAGCGGCAGCGGCGAGGCAACGATCGTTGTCGGCCAGGGCAAAGGGCGCACCCTCAGCGGCCAGAGCGTGAAGCTGATCGCCGGCGCTGGCGCCGGCAGCGCCGGACGCAAGCTGACCCTGCCGATCGGTGAGCTCAACCCCGGCGCCCAGCCCTCGGCGACCAGCAGCGCCAGCCTCGCCTTCAAGCGCGGCAAGAAGAAGGTCGCGCTCACCGGCATCCGCTTCGACCTCGGCGCCGGCACCCTGGCCGGCAAGCTCGGCGGCAAAGAGATCGCCGTCTTCCAACTCGGGGCAGCGCCCAGCGTCGACAGCGTCGCCGGCTCGATCGCGCTCAGCGGCGGCAAGCTGCGGCTGACCGCCGAGGCGGCGACCGCGCTGAAGCAGAAGCTCGGCCTGGAGCAGCCGCTGGTGCGCAAAGGCGTCGGCTCGGTCTGGCTCGCGGCGCAGGCCGCCCCGACCCACGCCGCCCGGCGGCCGATCGTCTCCGGCAGCCTCGAGTGGGGCTTCCTCACCTCCTGGCGCGAATACGTCTACAAAGAACTCGGCCCGGGCTCGATCGGCTCGATCACGACCGAAGGCGGCGCCACGACCAGCGGTAACCCCGCCCAGCCGGGCTCCTTCTTCGCCTTCCCGGCCTCCGGCGGCAGCTTCGTGAAGGGCCTCTACGGGGCCGGCGACCAGCTGGCGCTGAACACGCAGGGCAGCGTCAAGTTCGCCAAGCCCGGCCACTGCATCATCGAAATCAAGTTCAGCAACGTCGTCGTCAACCTCGGCGCCGGCGGCTCGATCGTCGCCGACCTCAGCTACGACATCGACAAATTCAACGGCATGGGCTGCACCGACCAGCCGCCCGTCTCGGCCCCGGGGACGACGATCGCGACGCTCGGCTCGGTCGCGGCCGTGACCTCGGCCGGCGGCAACACGGTCACCTGGACCGGCGTGCCGGCGACGCTGACCGGCGCCGCGGCGACGCCATTCGCGCCGCAGTACAAAGCCGGGCAGGAGCTCGACCCAGCCACGATCAGCGTGGGCCTCGGGTGAGCAGGGGCGCTATGCCCGGGCTCGGTGGCTTC
>DASUMA010000003.1:0-69924 GCA_036277915.1 Solirubrobacterales bacterium | reverse complement strand
AGCTGCCGCCGTCGTCGCGGCCCTCCTCCCCGCCGCCGCGCTCGGCGCCGCCGACACGACGACGCTGAAGCTGGACGGCGCCGCGGCGAAGGAGCTGCGCGCCCAGGGCGTGCGGATCGTCGCCGTCAAGCCCGCCAAGGGAGGCGCCGAGCGGGTGGCCCTGCCGATCGCCGCCGGCCTCGCCGGCGACACCACGACCCTGCTGCGCCACCGCGGCGCGATCTCGCTGCGAGCCAACGGCGGCCGCAGCCTGCGCCTGAAGAAGCTGAGCCTCGTCCTCGGCCGCCAGCCGCGAATGACCGCGGTGCTCGGCGGCACCGACACCGACCTCTTCCGCGTCCTCCGCGGCGGCCGCCGCGACGTCGACCCCCTCAGCGGCCGCGTCGCCCTCGGCGGCCTGCCGCTGAAGCTGACCGCCGGAGCGGCGCGAGCCATCCGTCTGCGCCTCGGCCTCGACCAGCTGCACCCGGGCCGCTTCGCGACGCTCTCCTCCAGCGCCGCCGGCCTCGCCGCTGCCGGGCCCGGCGCTAAAGCGCCGTCCTCCCAGGCCGCGCGCGGCTGCCCGCTGCCCAGCGGCGCCGGCCCGGCTCCCCAGGATCCGCTGCCGGTGGCATCCCCACCTCCCAGCGCGACCGCGATCACCAGCGCCACGCTCGACTGGCGTGTGCGCGAATCCTTCATCCGCTACATCAACACCGGCGAGGGCACCAGCGTCTCCGGCGGCGCCACGGCGGACCCGCCGGAGCTCCTGCCCGGTGCCTCGGCGGCGCTCAGCTACGGCTTCCAGCTCCCCTTCGCCAGCGGCTGGCACGACTCCGGCGCCAACCCCGCCGACCCTGCCGACGACAGCGCCCTGCTGCGCTTCGGCGGCGCCGTCCGCTTCCTCTACAGCGGCCACGGGATCGACCTGACCACGGCGGAACCGGAAATCGAGATCGCCGGACCGAACTCGCGGATGATCTTCTCGATCTCGGAGTCCGGCGGAGCGGCACAGCGGCAGGTACTGGTCAACCTCGACCTCTCCCGCGCCGCCGCGATCTCCGTCAGCGGCAGCACCTACACCTACGAACGGGTGCCGGGAGCGATCCCGGCCGGCACCGCCGGCACCACCTTCGCCGGCTTCTACGCCCCCGGAACCGACTTCGGATGCGCCACGGTCTCCTTCGCAACGGGCTGATCGTGGCGCTGTCCGCGACCCTCGCGCTGGCCTCCCCCTGGGCGGTCGGCGCGCGGGCCGACGTCGCCCAGGTGACCGTCGTCTCCCCCGGTGGCGCCCAGCAGACGCTCGCGCTCGGCGCCCTCGCCGGCAGCGAGGACGTGGTCGCGCGCGCCTACGAGCTGCGCTCCGCTGCGGGCGCGAGCACGCAGACCCTGACCGGGTTCTCGCTGGCGGCGCTGCTCGCCGCCGCGGGTGCCGACCCCTACGGCTTCTCCTACCTCGAAGTCCAGCGCCCGGCCGGCGGCGCCGTCCTGCTCGGCCGCGACCAGGCGCTCGACGCCGGCGCCTTCGCCGACGGCCCGCCGCTGGTCTACGCGACCGCCGCCGGGACCGGGTTCCTGCGGCCGAGCGCCGGTGCCGGGGACCTCAACGCCGACGACTCGTTCGAGGCGCCGCAGGGGATCTCGGTGGTGCTGCGCAAAGGGTCGCGGCTGCAGGTGCGGGCGCAGGCGTCGACGCGGCGGACCGAGCCCGGGGAGCCGGTCGAGTTCAGCGCCGTGGTCGAGCGCGCCGGCTCCGGCGAGCGGCTCTCCTACTCCTGGTACTTCGACGACGGCCACTCCGCGGCGAGCCCAGAGGCGCGCCACGCGTTCGCCAAGCCGGGCAGCTACGACGTCGTCCTCGGCGTCACCGGTGGGGGCGACGATGCCGGCGCCTCGGCGGTGGTGACGATCCAGGTCGGCGCCGCGCCCGCCGGCCCCGACCGCAAGGGCGGCGGCCGCAACGAGACCGCGGGGGCGCCGGATCACGGCAGCGCCGCGGGCCCTCCGACGGAAGCCGGCAGCGGTGGCGGCTCCGTCCCCCCGATGCCTGCTCCCGCCCCCACCCCCGCGAGCCCGCCCGCCACTCCCGCACCTCAGCCCCAGCGCAATGACCCACCCGCACCAGCACCGGAACCAGAGGGACAGCGCGTCACCGGCCGCCTGGTCAACGCCAGCGCAACCCCCGCCCCGGCGCCGAAGCCGGCGGCCGCCCGCCGCGGCCAGCTGGATGACGACAGCGGTGGCGGCATCCCCGACGCCGCCTGGGGGATCCTCGCCACGCTCGGACTGCTCGGGACCGGCGCCCTAGCCGAGGCTGGCGGCCTCGCCCGGCTCTGGCCACGGGGGCGCGCCGCATGATCGAGCAAATCCTCTACGACGTCTCCGAAGCGCTGCGGGTCCCGGTCCTCGTCCTCGCGGTCCTTGCCCTGGCAATCGTTCTGGTCGAAGCCGGAGCGCTGCTGGTGGAGCTGCGGCGGCGGCGCTACCGCAGCCTGCCGGGGCTCGAGCGCGCGGTCGAGGAGTGCCGCGGCCGCCTCGCCATGGGGGCGCCGGCCGAGGCGCTGGCGGCGCTGCTCCCGTTTGCCTGGAACCGGCAGATGGAGGACGCCTTCGCCGGGATCGTCGAGCAGTGCGGCGCGACGCAGAGCGAGACCCGGATCGCCAAGCGGCTGGCCGAGTACGACTACCTCTCGCTGCGCCGGCTCGAGCGCACCCGCATCCTCGTCCGCATGGGACCCGCGCTGGGCCTGATGGGGACGCTGATCCCGCTCTCCCCCGCCCTCGCCGGGCTCGCCGACGGCGACGTCGCCGCCCTGACCGAGAACCTCCGCGTCGCCTTCAGCGTCACCGTCGCCGGGCTGATGATCGGCGCCTTCGCCTTTGCGATCTCGCTGGTCCGCGACCGCCTCTACGCCCAGGACTACTCCGACGTCGAGTACGTCGCCGCCAGCCTCACCGGCCCCAGCGCCGAGAGCGCCCCCGTCCCCCACGCCCACTGGGCGGTGGCGCCGTGAAGGTGACGCCGCGCGCCCGCAGCCGCGACGACCGCGCCGGCGACCCGCTCGACGGGCTCGTCAACCTCTTCGACCTCGGGATCGTGCTCTCGGTCGCCTTCCTGCTCGCCGCCCTCTCCTCGCTCAACCTCACCTCGACGCTGACCGGCAAGGCCGAGGAGCGGCCGCAGAAAGGCCAGCCCGCCGACGCCGTCGTCGCCAACCGCGACCAGCGCGTCAAGCAGATTCAGCTGCGCCCCGGCCAGCGCGTGGTCGGCCGCGGCGAGCCGCTCGGCACCCTCTATCGGCTCGAGGACGGCCGGACGGTCATCGTCAAGGAGAAGCAGCCGCGCGGCGAGTGACCCGCCGCGCGGCGCCCAGCTACTTGGTCGGCTGCGGCACGATCCGGATGTAGGGACGGGGCTCCTCCCAGCCATCCGGGTAGATCTCTTTCGCCTGGTCGTTGGAGACCGAGCCGGCGATGATCACGTCGTCGCCCTGCTGCCACTGCGCCGGGGTCGCGACTTTGTGTTCGGCGGTCAGCTGCAGCGAGTCGATCACCCGCAGCACCTCGTCGAAGTTGCGCCCGGTGGTCATCGGGTAGACGAGGATGAGCTTGATTTTCTTGTCGGGCCCGATCACGAAGACGTTGCGGACCGTCTGGTTGTCGGCCGGGGTGCGGTCGCCGGGGTCGCCGGAGACGTCGGCCGGCAGCATCTCGTAGAGCTTCGAGACCTTGAAGTCGGCGTCGCTGATGATCGGGTAGTTCGGCGCCGTGCCCTGGGTCTCCTCGATGTCCTTCGCCCAGTCCTCGTGCTTGTCGAGCGGGTCGACCGAGAGCCCGATCACCTTCACGTTCCGGCTCTTGAAGTCAGGCTCGATCTTGGCCATGTAGCCGAGCTCGGTGGTGCAGACCGGGGTGAAGTCCTTGGGGTGCGAAAAGAGGATCGCCCAGGAGTCGCCGATCCAGTCATGAAAGGAAATCGGCCCCTCGGTCGTCTCCGCCTCGAAGTCGGGTGCCGTCTGGCCCAGTTGCAGCGTCATCTCGCTCCTTTCATCGGTTTCACCAAGACTACGCAACCGGCGCCACGGTCCAGGGCCGATCGCAGTCACGCGGCGGCGAAAATAACCTCGCAGCCGCCTAGCGTCATCGATCCAGCTTCCAGCGCCCGCTTCTTCGGCAGCTTCGCCGCCTTCTCGCGCGGGCGGATATCGATCATCAGCTCGATGTCCAGCCCCGCCGCAACGCGGATCAGCCGATCGAGGGTCGGGGTGTGCTCCCCAGTCTCCATGCGAGCGACATCCGACTGGTGCACACCAAGGCGATCCGCGAGCTCACTCTGTGAGAGATCGTGCTCGGCGCGGTAGTGGACTACCTCAACCGCAAGCCACCGCGCCAACGCCGTCCTCTCCCACTCCGCGCGGAACTCGGGGTCGCGGAGGTGCTCCTTGAGTACATCGTCGTGAGATATGAGCTGATCGGTCATCATCGTTCTGTCCTTCACAATAACAAGCTTGTAATTGACGCTTAGCTGCCCATTTTCTCGTTTCCGAGCTTCAACCGCCCAAGTCGCTGCTTTGCCACCCGCACAGCGCGGTCGTAGCCAGACTTGTCAATGCCGGCCTCGGGCCCGATCGACAGAATCGCGAACAACCCACCGTCGATCCTGCGATAGATCGGACGCCACCGGCCACGGCCACGGCGAGGCCGGAGCTCTCGGGTGCCATTTGACCTCCCACTGGACTGGGGTTGCCTTCCCAGCGACCTCCCGGCCACCTCTCAACTGCGATTTTCGACTCCGCCCCTTCACCAGTGTGTGAAAGGTTCTAGCAGGCAGACAAGACATTTCTGTGCCCTCGATGACCACTC
Source organism: Solirubrobacterales bacterium (assembly GCA_036277915.1). Classification (GTDB taxonomy): domain Bacteria; phylum Actinomycetota; class Thermoleophilia; order Solirubrobacterales; family 70-9; genus VAYN01. Next base: position 65,079 of record DASUMA010000003.1, on the reverse strand, counting down.
CGACGTTCGTCCAGGAATAACGGGGGCTGGGACACATCGAGATCCGTGGACATGGGATCGGTATGAGCTTCAACGGCGAGGAGACCACGCCCCGCGAGGGCGCCGAGAGGAGGTTCGCCCGCCTGTATGCGGAGAACGGCCGCCATGTGATGGCCTACGCGCTGCGGCGGGCGGGACGGCCTGAGGACGCCGCCGACGTTGTCTCCGAGACCTTTCTCGTCGCCTGGCGTCGGGTCGAGGATCTCCCTCCCGAGGAGGAGATCCAGCCCTGGCTCTACGGCGTCGCCCGTCGCGTCCTCGCCAACCAGCGCCGCGGCGAGGTGCGCCGCGCCCGCCTCGGCGAGCGGCTGCGGCAGGAGCTGCCGCGGCTGGCTTCGACCGACCCCGCGCCGGATGTCGAGGACGTCCCGACGCGCATCCTCAACCGCATGGAGGCACGCGACCGGGAGGTCCTGCTGCTGGCCGGCTGGGAGGGACTCGGGCCGGCGCAGATCGCCACGGTCCTCGGCATCTCCGGACCGGCGGCGCGCAACCGCCTGCACCGCGCCCGGCGTCGCTTCCGCAAGGAGCTGGAGCGGGCCGAAGCGCAGCGAGCCCCGCACTGTGAACTCGAGCTGGAGGAGGCGCGATGAACAAGCGCGAGATCGACACGATCGTCGCCGGCACGAACCCGGTGAGCTTCGCCGCGGTCGAGGCGCTGCCGCTAGCCGAGGTCGAGGGCGACCTGGTCCGGGAGATCACCGCCGAGCCGGCGGAGGTGCGAATGCCCAACCTGAAGCCCCGGCGCTTCCGCCGCGGCGGCCGCCAGCTTGCGCTGGCCGGAGCGGTCTGTGCGGTCGCGCTCGCGATCCTGATCGCCGGTGGCGCCGGCGACGGCTCGACGGTGGGCCTGGACAAGGCGGTCGGCGACGACATCGAGCGCCTGCTCAAAGCCTCGCCGCCGATCGTCATCGATGCGCCCGGCTGGAAGGTCGAAGCCCTGAGCGAGCCATTTGAGAGCGAGGGCACCACCCAGTTCTCCCATGACTACGAGACCGAGAGCGGGCCCGAGACCGACTACGCCGAACTGCAGTGGCTGCTGGAACCGATGCGCCGCCGGGTCCGGGCGATTGCCACGCTGCCTCAGGTAATCAAGCGGAGCGAAGAAAAGACGGGGGTCAAGATGGCGCCCTATGTGGTCAAGGAGCTGGCGCCGGTACAGGTGCTCGGAGCCCAGGCTCGCATCTTCACCCACCGTGAGTTCAACCACAGCCTCAGCGGGTGGGCCATCTGGAGGCTCCGAGAGCACACCTTCCAGCTCCGCACCAACACCCCCGGCGTCGCCGGCCTGCGCCGGATCCTCGCCTCCATGCGAGAGATCGAGTACGAGGCCTGGCTCGACGCCCTGCCGCCGACGATCGTCAAGCAGGGCCAGGGGATCGTCGTGAAGCTCGACGACGTCCGCAGTCCCTAGCCCGCGCCGCTCCACCCCACTTCATCCCAGCCCGTCCGCACGGGCAGCTCGACCAACCCGAAAAAGGAGAAGGACAGATGCAACAGACGAGACACATCCTCGCCGCGGCGATTGCGGCGATGGCGCTGAGCTGGGCGTTCGCCGCCAGCGCGGGAGCCACCGTCTTCGTCCCGGTAGAAGAGCTGCCGGAACAGCGCTACCACACGGTGCAATCTCCGACCGGGCCGCTCGTGGTGCCGGAGATCCTGCGTTTCAACTACGAAATGCCGGACGGGATGCAGGTCGAAGGGTTCGTCAGCGTCTGCGCCCTCGCCACCGCCGAGAACCAGTCCTACTACACCGACGCCGAAGTCAACGCGAGCGACCGCTGGTGCCTCGAAGAGCCGGGCACGATCCAGCTCAACGCCAAGAAGCAGAAGAAGAGCAAGAAGGGGACGCGCGGAAACAAGGCCCACACCGCCAAAGTGGGCACGCGCTCCCACCATTAGAGGCGATCAGGCTGCGGATTCGCTGACCTGGGCCGCCACCTTCGGCTGGCCGAAGGCGCGGGCGAGGACGATGCTGAGCTCGTAGAGCAGGATCAGCGGCCCGGTCTCCAGCAGCATCGAGACCGGGTCCACCCCGGGCAGGGCCGCCGCGAGCACGGCGCAACCGAGGTACGCGTAGCGGCGGTTCCTGGTCAGCTGCTCGACCTTGACGATGCCGAGCCGGGTGACCGCGAGGATGCCCACCGGCACCTGGAAGACGAGGCCGCAAGCGAGCAGGGTCTGGGCGAAGAAGCCGTAGTACTCGCGCGCCCGGACCTGGATGTTGAACTGGGCGTCGTTGAAGTTGAGCAGGAACTGGGTCGCTGCCGGCAGCACGACGAAGTAACCGAAGGCGACGCCGCCGACGAACAGCACCGGGATCAGCAGCAGGAGCGGCAGGATCGCCCGCTGCTCCTGGCGGCTGAAGGCCGGCAGCAGGTAGGCGTAGGCCTGGTAGAGGATGATCGGCAGGGCCAGGATCAGCGCCCCGTAGGTGGAGACCGTCAGCGTCGTCGTGAACGGCTCAGTGACGCCGAAGGTGATCAGCTTGTCGTGGCCGGAGGGAAGCGGCCCGCTGGCCAGCTCCAGCAGCAGCTGGTTCTGCCAGAAGCAGAGGGCGAGTGCGACGCCGAAGACGGCGATCGAGACGACGATCCGGGCTCTCAGCTCGTCGAGGTGATCGACGAGGCTGAGCTGGTCCTCGTGTGAGATCGCTTTCAGGCGCCGCACTCGCTTCACCTCAGGCCTGCGGCTTGGCGACGGGGGCCGGCTTGGCCGGCGCCTCGATTGCGGGCTCGTCCTTCTCGCCGCCGATCGATCCGCGGAACTCCCGAATGCCTTTGCCGAGCGACTTGCCGAGCTCGGGCAGGCGTTTGGGTCCGAAGACGACGAGGGCGATGACGAGGACGATTCCTATCTCCATCGGTCCGATGTTGGGCATGGGTGAGACCTCCTAGTTGCGGTCAGGCTGCTCTTATTTGAGGAAGCCGGTCCCTTCGACCGCCTTCAGCACTTCGGCCGCGGTGAACGGCGTGTCGAACGGGCCGTCAGGGGAGATCCCCTTCGGGCTGTTCTTGGCGATCAGGCCGATCACCGAGGCGTGCCGGGCCTCGATCGTAAGGATCGAGAGAGCGGCGGCGACGTTGGCCGGGCTGGCGATGTTCAGCGCCTGCCCCGAGTAGGCGTGGACGCCGGTGTTCTCCAGCGCCACCGCGGTGGTGACGAAGGCCGACTCGGAGGACGTGGTGCCGCCGAAGTCGACTTTGGGAGCGGCGACGGCTTTGCTGCCCAGCGCCTTCTTCAGGTAGGCGACGTGGGAGTTCTCGTCCCGGGTCGTCGTCTTCAGGAAGACCTGCGTCTGCTTGTCCTTGATGAACGAGCTCTTCGCCTGGTTGGCGGTCGCCTCGTTGTAGAAGGCGGCCTCCAGATACTCCAGCGTGAGGGCGAAGTTGAGGATGCCGACGTCGCCCTTGCCGAAGCTCGCGGGCGGGCGTCCCTTGCCCTTGCCGGCGGCCATCCCCGGCGCCGCGGTCAGCGCGCCGAGCAGCGCACCGCCGCCGACGACCGCGCCGCCGGCCAGACCGGCCTTCTTCAGGAAGCCGAGCCGGGTATCGCCCTCCTCGAGGGTTTCAGCGGCGTTGTAGGCCGCCTCGCGGACGACGCCATCCACGTTCGTCTCGCCAAATTTCGTATCGGGGTCCATCTCTGCTCCTTTGCGGGGAAGTGGTTTGCCGACCTATGCGCAAGGTCGGCGCCATCGGATCAACCGGGCGCCTGGAGAGCCACCCGGGAGGGGGGTCAGCTCCAGGCCCGAGGGGCGAGGAACTCGTCGAGCTCGACCCGGCCGGCGAGGTTGTCGAGGGTGCCGACCAGACCGGCGAAGGTGCACTCGGTGACGACCTCGAGCACCTCCTCGGTGTCGAGCCCGGCCCGCTCGGCTGCCTCCAGCACCTCGTCCTCGACCTTGCCGCGGCCGACGACGACCGCCTGGGCGAGCGCGTAGACCGCCGCCTGGCGGGGGTCGGACGGGGCGCGGCCGTCGCGCATGCAATTGATCTCGTCCTCGGCGACGCCAAGCTGGCCGAGCACGGTCGAGTGGAAGGCGACGCCGTAGCGGTTGTCGACCGCGACGCCGACGGCGAGGCCGGCGGTCTCGCGCAGGACCGGGTCGAGCCGGCCGGAGCCGACGGCGCGGCGGAGGCCGTCGAAGGCGCTCAACAGGGTCGGCGAGGTGGCGGCGGCACCGGCCAGGTTGGGGACGAGGCCGAGGTCGGCGGAGATTCCCTCGAGGATCGGCTTCGAGCCGGCGGGGGCGGTTTCGGGGGTGTGGACGGTGAGCTCCATCGTTGCTCCTTTGGTGGGTTTCGGAGCGGCGATGCTCGGCCAGCGGGCGCGGCGCGACAATTCCCTCGCAGGGAAGGGACGAGCGGCGCCGGCGGGGCTAAGGTGGGCCGATGGCCGTTGCCGCGACCGCTACCCCGACGGACCTCGGCGAGCTGCTGCGCCGCTGGCGCCGGCTCCGCGGCAAGAGCCAGCTCGACCTCGCGCTCGACGCCCGCACGACCCAGCGCCACCTCAGCTTCGTCGAGACCGGCCGCTCGCAGCCGAGCCGGCCGATGGTGGTGCGGCTGGCGCGGGCGCTCGACGTGCCGCTGCGCGAGCGCAACGAGCTGCTGCTGGCGGCCGGCTACGCCCCGCTCTACGCGGCGCCGCCCGTGGACGGCCCGGAGCGCGACCGGGCGCGGCTCGCGCTCGGCTCGATGCTGGGCCAGCACGAGCCCTTCCCGGCGGTGGTGATGGACCGCGGCTGGAACGTGGTCGAGGCCAACGCCGGCGCCGCGCGCCTCTTCGGCGGCCTGCTGGCGCCGGAGCCGATGCCCGAGCCGGCCAACGTGCTGGAGCTGATGATCGCGCCCGGCCGGGTCCGCGACGCCGTCCGCAACTGGCCCGAGGTCGTCGCCGGCCTGTTCGAACGCTGCCGCCGCGAGGCGGTCGGCGGCATGGTCGACGCCGAGACCGCAGAGCGGCTGGAGCGACTGCGCGCCCGCCAGGACGTCACCGCCGTGCTCGACGACACCGCCGGCGTCGCGCCCAGCGCTCCGGTGATCGACGTCGCCTTCGCCCTCGACGGCACCGAGCTCCGCTTCTTCTCCGTCGTCTCGACGATCGGCGTCCCAAGCGAGGTCACGGCCCAGGAGCTCCGCGTCGAGGCCTTCTTCCCGAGCGACGAGGCGACGCGCGAGGCCTGGCTTACGGGAGTCGAGGACTAAGAGCCGTCGCCGGGCGCGGCATCCTGGCGCGCGGCCGATCCCTGAACCGCCGCCGTGATCATCGCCACGACACCAGCCGCGAGGGCGCCGGCGATCACGTCAGCGTGGGTCGGGTCGGCGGTGGCCAGGGCGACCAGGCAGTAGGTCTCGCCGACCAGCAGGATCAGCACCGTGACCAGGCTCAGCAGCCAGTCGACCGGCTGGCGCCGCCAGCGCAGCGCCCCGGCCTCGATCACGTACCCAATCGTCAGCACCAGGAGGATCTGCGAAGCCTGTTCCTGGAACAGCAGCCCCTCCGATTCCGGCGCCAGCAGCCAGGTGACGAGGACGAAGGTCAGCGCCGGCGCGACGAACGGCACGCTCGGCGCCGCCCAAGCCACCAGCCGCCCGAGGTAGTCGAAGACCTCCCCCAGCCACTCGACCGAGAGCCGCGGCCGCGGCGGCTCCGGCGAGTTCGCCCCAACCCGGCGCAGCGTGTAGGTGACGAGCCAGACCAGCCCGATCACCGCGATCACCGGCCCAACGATCCCCGCCCCCAGCACAGCAGCGACCACCGAGACGACCGCCAGCACGGCCGAGGCGACGGCGTTGCGCTGCTTGGCTTGCGGCGGCGAGCTCAAGGCGCTCGCAACATAGTGCGGCCGCCCGTCGTCATCGCGTCCCCACAGGGATCAGCCGGGCCAGCGAAGTCCCAGCTGACCCCTTGAGACGCCCAACTCATCTATATCGGCACAAACATCTGAGTACTTAAGCCCTTTCACTGTTACTGGTACCCTCATGCCTGTTGAGCAGGGAGGGGCACAGGGGTAATCGGGACGAATCGAGGCGCCGATGATGGAGTCGGGGCCTGTCTTCGAGGACGCCGTTGGGGCTCAGTTCCTCACCACCGTGCTGACGTTGCCGACGATCGTCAACGAACGGCACGACACTCTTGAGTTCCTCAACCACATCTACATCCGCCACACGGTGAGGCTGGTTGTCTCGGTGGACGGCCTGCCGTCGTCCCCGATCTCCGAGCACAGACGGGGGGCGACGGGGCCTCCCTCCGGGCGCCGCATCCTGCAGACCGAAAAAGGCCGGACGGTGGTGCCGCTGGGCGACCTCGACCGCCACAGCCGGGCGACCACCCACATCACCGACGAGGCCGGGGAGATCGTGCCGCTGTTCACCGCCAGCAAGCTCAACGAGCTGCTCGGCGGCGGGCTCGTCGCCTACGCCAAGCAGATCCTGCGCGACGAGCTGTCACCAGAACTCACCCAGTACCTGCGCCAGATCCCGCTGACCGCCAGCGCCGACCTGCAGTCGGCCGACCTCGGCCCCGAGGAGGCTGCGGAGAGCGCCTTCGACAAAGCCTGCGAGGACCTCCTGGTCGAATTCGGCCCTGAGGCGATGAAGCTGCTGATGACGCTCGAGTTCAGGCTGGCCCTGGCGGCGATCACCTCCGCCGTGCACCTGGTCGTCGACGTCGACCCGGCCGCGGGCCCGACTCGGGTCCTCACCTACTCCTACATGCGGCCGATCACCCCGAAGCCGCGAGACTCCGGGCTCTTGCGCAGATGGTGGAGGCCGGTGACCCGTTACTGGCTGCGCTCCGGGACGACCAAACTGCGGATCGACCTGGGAGCGATGGGCGGCTGCGACCGCTACCACCTCACCGCCGAGGCTCCGTTCGACACCTGGTTCTCCAGCGCCAGGATCGTCCGGGCCGGCGACGCCGACGAGGAGTCTGACTCCAGCTACGAGAGCGTCGACACCAGCCAGGGCTTCCGTCTCAGCTACACGGAGACCTCCTCGCCGACGCCCTGGCCGGGAGTGCTGAAGGTGCAGCTGCGGACCGTCTACACCGGGGTCGCGCGCGCCAGCGTCTACGCCACCGCCTTCCTCGCCCTCTGCGCGATCGCCGGCCTCGTGCGGGTCATCCTCGAGCCGAGCCACCAGCTGATCACCAGCGAAACCGACTCCGCCGCCAGCATCCTCCTTCTCTTCCCCGGCATCGCGGCCTCAGCGGTGGCGGGGGCGGCGGCCAACAAGCTGACCGCAACCCTCCAGTTCCCGATGCGCATCACCCTCTGGGCGATGTCCCTCGCCAGCTTCGTGCTGGCAGTCGCGACCGCATTCCACCTCAGCGGAACGGCGAGCATCGTCCTCTGGAGCGCGGTCACCTTCATCGTCTGCCTCGCCGCAATCGCCCTGCGGCTGCGGTCGCGCGCCTGGGACCACGCCCGGCATGCCCCGCGGCCGAAACCCAGCAACGGAGGATCCCAATGAGCCCGAGGAAGTTTGGCTGGGCCGACGACATCGTCGCGCCGCGCCAGGAGATCAACACCCTCGCGCTGCTCCACGAGCAGGAGGAGATCCAGAAGAACCTGGGAGAGAAGCTCACCCCGAAGCAGTTCCTGGAGGAGTACCGCAAGGCCCGCAACGCTTACAGGAAAGGCCCCGGCTCGGCCTCCAACCCGGAGCTGACCGCGAACCTGACCCAGCAGGTGGAGCTGTTCGGCGCAAAGGCGAGCGCGCACGCCCGTCGCGAGCCAGGGAACCGCTGGATGCTGACCTTGATCGGACCAGACCAACCGGGCGTGCTTGCCTCGCTGGCGGAGATGGTGGCCGCCGAGGGGGGAAATATCGAGGGGGCGGTGATGTCGATCGTGGCGGGACACCTGGTCACCGTCTTCTTCGTCGCCGCCGCCGACCTTAGGGACCCGGAGCTCACGATTGAGGGCTGTCCAAACCTGATCGTCAAGTCCACCCTGATGGAGCCCTCTGATGCCGATTGGCCGCTGCCGGGCTCGACTTGGTGGCACGCCCGGGCCAGGGGAAGGCCCGACGCCTCCCTCCTGCTCAGCCTCCCGGGAGCGCTTGCCAAGCGGGACTTCCCCCTGATCAGGATGTCGTCCTGGCACGAACCCGGGTCGCACGGCCAGCCAGAGGTGGAAATCGTCGACCTCAACTTCGCGATCGGGCGAGCCCTGAGCCGCAACGACGTCCTCACCCGCCGGGAAATCGAAGCCGAGATCAAGGAAGAAGTCGGGGACGCCCAGATCGACATGCTGCCGGCGAGATGGCAGACCCAACACCGCTCCGAGGGGGAAGTCGGCCACACCCAGGACCGCGACATGGTGATGACCGTCGTGGGCCACGCGGAGCCAGGATTCGTGCACACCGTGCTGAACACCTTGATGGAGAATGTCGACGGCGTGGTGGACATCCGCGGCTCCTCGATGGCGATTCTCGACGGCATGACCGTGCTCACGATCGTCTTCGGACGGGCCAAGAAGACCACGGTGAAGGAAGTCAAGAGCCAGATCAAGAAACAAGTGGCGCACAGCCTGCGGACCAGCGATCGCGGCGTCCCCCTCACTCCGATTCAGCTGGCGGCAATCGAGCCGTCAAAGACCAAGAAGGGGAAGAAGCGCGATTCCCAGGAGGACATTCACAGGGCGACCCACGAGTTGAGCCTGGAAGTGCCAGAGCAATCCCGAGTGGTGATGAAGGTCGCCCGACTGCTAGCCGAAGCCAAAGTGAACATCACCTGGTTCGTCAGCCGGGTCCGCGAGCCCACCGTTGGCGAAAACTGGCCGATCTGCGACATCCATATGCACCTTCACATCCCACCAGAAAAGTACGAAGAAACCGACGCCGCCCTCCGCTCCCTCGCGGATGGCGAAGGATGGGAAGGAATCCAGATCGAGAAGTGGTCAGTCCGGCGGTAGGTAACGGCGGCGCGCTGGGGGACCGTCCCCCAGCGCGCGCTGAGCCCTAGCCGGCCGCTTCGAACGCCTGCTGCAGAGCCGCCCCGCCATCTGGGGGCGTACCGTCGATGATCGCTGCCGCCATCTCGATCAGCAGGTTGCCGAAGAGCGCTTTCGAGGCGCCCTCCGGTGCCGGCAGTCCGATCAGGCCGTTGACCGTCGCGTCCAGCGAGCCACCTCCACTCGAATCGAGAGTCCCACAGCCACGAGCGGCTGGAACCGTGAACGCGTCGTCTTCCGTGTCACTCCCCCCGAGCGAGAGGAGTTCGACCCCGAGCCCGTTCGGATCGCTGCCAATCTGGAACGAGGTGAAAGGACTCACCGGTTCCGGCGCCAACACGATCGGGGCGCTCTCGCTGCCGATGAAGCAGCTCGGGCCGAGGCCCGTGCCCTCGAGGTGGAACTTGACCGGCAGCTCGTAGAGCGGGCCGGCTTCCCCAAAGATCGACTGGATGTCGAATTTGCGCAGGTCGCCCACCGTCTCGACCGCGATCTTGATGAACGGGTCCGCCGCGACCGGTGGCACCGTGACAACAGGCGCGGGAGCAACCGGGCGCTTTGGCTTCTTCTTGTGCTTCTTGTGCTTCGCCCGCTTGCACTTGCGCTGGTGCTTCTTGCACTTCCGGTGACGCTTGTGGTGTGCCTTCTTTCTCTTCTTCTTGCGAGCGGCCGGCAGCGGCTGCGGTGGGACGCCTGGGGCTGCGGCCGGGGGCGTGTAAAAGGGGTTCGGGAGGATCAGGGGTGGGCCCTCCATGCTGGTGCTGCCTGACACCAGGGCGATCGTCTGCGGGTCTTCTTCTTCGGCCCCTTCTTCCACGGTGAAAGCGAACTGGATGTTCGCCGGGGAGCTGAGCGTGGCCCGTAGGTTGCCGACCTGGAACGAGCCTTCGCGCACGGTGTTAGACGCACACACCACCCCTCTTTTCGCCGGGTCGTTCATCTCCGGGGCGCTAGTCGGGCAGCGTTTGAAATTGTCATACACGTCGGACTTCTTAGCCACCGCTGCTCCCGGGCCCAGCAGAGCCGCAAAGCCGAGGATGAGCACCACCATGGCACCCACCACGGACCTGGACATCACACTCATGTTCCTCCTCCTGTCTGGGTTGAACACAGTGTGTGGAGGCTGAACAATGGAGAGACCGAGTGCCAAATTTCACACACTCATGTGCTTGCCAGGGGCATTACGAAAGGAGCAGTACCGATGCGGCCGTTCCGGCAGCTGGTGCCTCCGGGCATCGTCCTCGCCACGGCCGGTGAGGAAGGCCAGGAGGCGCCGCTCCTGGACAGCGAGGCCGAGGCGGTGCTCAGCGCATCAGCCGAGCGGCGGCGCTCGTTTGCGCTCGGCCGCGCCTGCGCCCGGCAGGCCCTGGGGGCGCTCGGCATCGGCCCCTGTGCAATCCCGAGCGGCCCTCGCGGCGAGCCGGTGTGGCCGAGTGGCATTGCTGGCTCGATCACCCACCGCAACGGCTTCTGGGCGGCAGCCGTAGCCCCCAGCGCCGTCTATCCCGCCCTCGGCATCGACGCCGAGCTCAATCGCCGCCTGCCCCCCAGGGTCGGCAAGCGCGTGGCGGAAGGGACCCTGCCGGCCAGGCAGCCCGGCATCCACTGGGAGGCCGTCGCCTTCAGCGCCAAGGAGGCGAGCTTCAAGGCCCGCGATCCCCAGCGGCCCGGGGCGTTGGGCCTGCTCGGGATCGAGGTTGTCCTCGATCCCCTGCAGCAGACCTTCCAGGCCGGGGCCAGCGACGGCGATCCGCCTGGGGCACCGGGCCTTAAGGGGGTCTTCTCGACGGCCGGCCCCTTGATCCTCACCGCGAGTTGGTCGATCCGAACCTCGAGCGTTATACCTCCAAGGGTGCGGCGGTGACGAGTAATCAGCAGCTTGAGATTGCTGGATCGGTATCGAGCAAAGGAGGGGTATGGCTAAGAAGGAGAGGTCGTGGGCGCTGACCCGGGCACGCGTCCTGCTCCTGCTCGGCCTGCTCGCGGTCGCCATCGCCCTCGTCTGGCAGCTGGTCCCCCGCGACGAGACCAGCAGCGTCGCTCTCAGCGATGAGCTGGCGAGGTTCCGGAAGCTGGCCGAGCAAGATCCGGCCCGGACCGAGGCGGCTGCCGGGCTGCCCGCACCCGGGGTCTACCGGTACGCAATCCAAGGCGGCGAGAGCCTCGATGCGCTGCTCGACGCTGACCATCCATACGGCGGCACGGCGACGATCGTCGTCACTCGTGTGCCCTGCGGAGTCGAGGAGAGCTGGCGCGTCCTGCGCGAGCGCTGGTCGGTCTCCGCGCTCTGCCAGGTCGGGGGCGAGCTCCGCCTGCGACGTCTCGATGACTACCACGACTTCTTCGGCGAAGCCCGGACCTACGCCTACGCGTGCGCGCCATCCGCAAGGCCCCGGGTGACCGAGTGCCGGGCGGGCGGCAGTGGCATCTCCTACTCGACGCAGAGTCTCGGCACCGAACCTGTTGAGGTCGGTGGGCGCACCTTCGTCGCCCGCCACATCCGCTCCGCGATCGTGCTCAGCGGGGAAACCAGCGGCGCCGGGCGCAGCGAGGAATGGCGGCGCAGCAGCGACGGCCTGCTGCTGCGCAAACGGGTCGAGGTCAGCACCAACGTGGCGGTGCCGGGGGGCGGCGAGTACACCGAGAGCTACTGGCTGGCGCTGCGCTCGTCACGCCCCGAGCGATAAGGACCCAGTGCCTGCCCCCGTCCTCGACACCACGACCGATCCGGCCATGCGCAGCGACCTTGCACAGCGCATCCGCCTCCGGATCCCCAAGCTCGAAGCGGCGATCTGCTCGCATTTCTGGGCAATAGCGGGGCCCGCCGAGGAGGAATGGCAGCTGCTCGAGGCGTTGCGCGTCGCGGTCCCCGAAACCCTCGCCTACGCGATCGCCTGCGTCGAGCAGGAGGACGGGAGGCCACCGCCGGTTCCGTCCAGCGCCGCCACCCAGGCGCGGCGCGCGGCAAGGCTGGGGGTCGGGCTGGGGACGATCATGCGCTGCTGCACGGCCGGGGAGCGGTTGCTCGGCGAGCTGATCAGCGCCGAGGCAAGCCATCTCAGCGAAACCCTGCAGCGCGACCTCGCGCGAGCCCAAGGAGAAGCGACGGATCGGCTGATGGACTCGATCTCGACCGCCTATATGGTCGAGCGCGAACGACTGCGCCGCTCGCCGACCCAGCGCATCTCTGATCTCGTCCTCGGCCTGCTGGCCGGCGATGACAGCACCGACCGCGACGAGCTCGGCTACCACCTCGACGGGTGGCACTTGGGACTGGTGGTCACCGGCTCGACCGGGAGCGAGGCGGTCGCCTCGATCGCCCGCGGCATGGATCGCCAGCTGCTGGCTGTGCCCGCTGCCGACGGCAGCGTCTGGGCCTGGCTCGGCGGACGCTCGGAGCTGGCGCTCCCGCACCTTGAGCCGCTGATCGCAGATGCCCCTCCCGACGTCTGCTTCGCGCTCGGCCAGGCCCACCAAGGCCTCGAGGGCTGGCGCCTCACCCACCGTGAAGCCGGAGCCGCGGCCCTGGTCATGCGGCTGCGACCCGAGCGACTCCTGCGCGGCAAAGACGTGCTGCTGCTGGCCGCTGCGCTGAAGGACGAGACCCTCGCCGACGCCCTGCGCGAGACCTACCTGGCCCCATTCGACGGTGGGGACAAGCTCGGCCCAGTCCTCCGCGACACCCTGCGCGCCTACCTGGCGTCCGGGTGCAACGCGGTCGCGGCGGCAGCGGCCCTGCGGGTGAACAGGCACACGGTGCAACGGCGGCTGCGGCGGATCGAGGATTCACTCGGCGGACCACTACAGCGCTGGCACGCCGAGCTGAAGGTCGCCCTTGACCTCGAGGAGCTCCGCGGGATCTGAGCCGCTCGGGCGCCGGAGCCAGGGCCCCGGCGCCCGAGCGTCTCCCTACCTAGCTGCGTCGAACGCCGCCTGCAGCTCTTCGCCGGCCGGCAGCTCGGCGCCGTCATTGAGCGCCCCCGCCAGATCCAGGCGGATGCTGTCGAAGACCGCCCTGGAGGCCCCAGGAGCAGTCGGCAGGCCGAGGAAGCCGTTGATCGCGGAGTCCATCGACCCCTGCTGGGTTGCCGGATCGATCGGCCCGCAGCCGCTGGCTGCCGGCACCGCGAACGTCTTGTCCTCGAGGCCGCCGCCTTCGGTGAAGAGGTTTTCGACCGCGAACCCGTTCGGGTCGAAGACGAAGTCCCCTGAAGTCGGCGGCTGCGACTGCCCCGCGGCAAGGACGATCGGGTTGCTGTCGGTGCCGACGTAGCAGGCCGGTCCCAGGCCGGCGCTCTCGAGGTGGAGCTTGATCGGCAGCCGGAACAACGGCCGCGGATCACCGAACAGCGCACCCAGGTTGAGGTCCCGGAGGTCGCCAGCGGGCTCCACCGTGGCCTTGACGAACGGGTCGCTCGGCGGGGGCGTCGGCGCCACCACGACCGGCACCGGAGGCGGGGCTTTCTTCTTGCGCTTCTTCCGGTGCTTCTTGTGCTTGCCGCCCTTGCCCTTCTTCTTCCCGTGCTTGCGGTGCTTCCGATGGCTTTTCCCCTTCTTCTTCGCCGGGGGTGCCTGCGCAGCGGGCGGCGACGGCGGCCTGTAGAAGGGATTCGGGACCACGAATGGCGCCGTGTCGATGGTCGTGCTGCCGGCAACCACCTGGTGTTCGGATTCACCTTCCTGTTTTGGCTCGACAATCAGGAAGGCAAACTGGAGATGCATCGGGGTGGTGATCGGCACCGCAAAGTTGCCGACCTTGAGGAAGCCCTCCTTGACCAAGGCAGAGGCGCACGACGCACCGGTGATGCCCGGATCGTTCATCGCCGCCGACCCGGTGGGGCATTTCGTGTGGTTGTCGTAGATATCCGACTGCACCGCCGATGCCGATTGCGCGGCCACCAGCCAGATCGCGGTCGCGACGATCGCCAGCAACCACCCTTTCGCCCGCAGTCCCGCGGGCCTTCTCAGTGCCATGGTGCGTCCCCCTTGTTCGGTGATGTGTGGGGAATCACCCAGTGAGACGGGGATCCCCAGCCAATAGGCCCGATCCTGCTGGCGCGGGGACCTCCCCGCCACAGCACCTTGTTGCACCGGCGCTGACTGCCGGCATCACCCTGGCTCCTACTCGGGCGGGGAACCCGAAGTGGCGAGCCAGGCCGCGGCATCGGATCCGAAGGTGGGGATCAGCGGCTGCGGGTCGGGCAGGTTGTGGGGCAGTTCGGCCGTCGCGATCGAGAGCACGTCCCAGAGCATCTCCCCCGCTTCCCCGCCGTCGCGAAAGAGCGCGAGCAGCGGGCCCCAGCCACCGCGCTCGCCCTCCAAGGCCCGCCGCGCCAAAGCGCTGACCTGCTCGTCTTCGCAGGCCGCCAGGCGCCGCCAGCTCGCCTCGCAGTCGAGGTCATGCTCGTCGACCCCGGCGTAGAGCCGGGCGACGATCTCCTCGACGGGGCGGCGTGCGAGCGCGCTCAGGTGCATCGGGCGACCGAGGATCTCCTGCCCACAGGCCATCTCCAGCGCTGCCAGCTCCCGCACCACGTCGGCCGGCTCATCGGCGGTGTGAAAGAAGTTGAACTGCCGGGTCGGGGCGTCGAGGATCGCGCGGAGATCTCCCGGGCGGCGGCGGCGCGGGTCGGCCGGGCCCTTGAGGGCGGTGAGGCGGCAAGCGGCGGGGAGCTCCCCGGGGTCCCATCTGCGGTCGCGCAGCAGCAGGAAGAGGCTCTCGCTCGAGGGCAGGAGCAGGTCGACGAGCTCGACCCGCGCCAGGCTGGCGACGTTGTACTGGTACCACCAGAGCTCGCGGATCAGGCTCGGCGTGAAGGTGAAGGCCCAGGCATCGACCGGCTCGAAGTCGGCCGCGGCAAGCGCGTCGAGGATCTTGCTCACGCGCCGCCCGGCGATGGCGTCCGGCTTCAGTACCAAGAAGGTCGTGGACAGTACGGTTTCCACCGAGATACGGTGAACACCGTGGCGGAAGTAGGGATCCACGCGGTAGGCCGCCATCTTCGCCCCACTCCTGGTCAGCGACTGCAACACGTCCTCGGGCACGTCGCTGGTTGCGACCGTCACAGCCTCACCCCCTTTCGACACCATCCGACACACGGCTTGCGCGGGCATTGCAACGGGCTCGATCGGCACTGTCAAAGTCGAGAGCGCCTGTGAAATACTCGCCCGCGTGAGTACCACTGCAGGCAGCGGGAGCTCAGCCGGTTCCGGTCTTCGGACCTACCTGGCGCCGTCAGTGCTGAGCGCCGACCAGGCTCGCCTCGCCGACCAGGTCGGCCTCGTCGAAGAGCACGCCGAGGCGCTCCACGTCGACTTCATGGACGGTCACTTCGTGCCGACGCTCGGCTTCTCACCGGAAGTAGTGCGGGCGCTCAAGAACGTCACCGCCCTGCCGCTGCGATGCCACCTGATGGTCTCCGCGCCGGACCAGTTCGTCGACACCCTCGCCGACTTCGGCGCCGACCTCATCACCGTCCATCACGAGTGCGGCGAGTCGGCGGATCGCGCCCTGGTGAGCAGCCGTGAGCGCGGCGTGAAAACGGGCCTCGCGCTCAAACTCGAGACCCCGGTGGCTGCGATCGAGGAGCGGCTCGACCAGATCGACGCGGTGCTGATCATGAGCATCGTCCCCGGCTGGTCGGGGCAGCCGTTCGAGGAGGACGCGCTGCGCCGTATCGAAGAGACCCGCGCGCTGATCGACGCGCGCGGCCTCCCGGTCGACGTCGAAGTCGACGGCGGCGTCAACGCGGAGACGGGACAGCGCTGCATCGCCGCGGGGGCGACGGTGCTTGCGGCGGCCACGGCCGTGTTTCAGGCGGACGACCCGGCGGAAGCCGCACGGCAGATGGCCGGCATCGCCGCCGGCGACTGAGCTTCAAACGGGCGCTCAAGCCCGCTTGCGGGCGACCAGGTCCTTCAGGTCCGAGAGCGACGGCGCCGCGGAGAGCTCGGCGGAGGAGAAGGTGATCCCGAGCTCCTGCTCGAGCGCCAGGAGAATCTCGATCTGGGCCAGCGAGGTCCAATTCTCCGTGCGACCCAGCCCCGCGTCCGCCAGTCCGACCGACGGCTCCAGCCCCAGCACGGCGCGGACGATGCGCTCGACCTCGCCCTCCCCGGCTGGCACCTGCATCGCCTGGCTCGCCGCTGCCTCTGGCTCCCCGGCTGCGGCCACAGGGGCCATTGACTCCGCAACGGGGGTCACCGACGGCGTCCGCTCGGTGACGCCGGGCCGCAGCCACAGCTCCGACGGGCCGCCGCCGGGATCGGCGAGCAGCTCGGCCACCACCTCGGCGACCTCCTCCGGCATCAGCGCAGCATCAGCGTCCGATCGGTAGGCGGCGGAGAACTCGCCGGTGACGTAGGTCGGGTTCACGACCGCGGCGGAGATGCCGTGGGCTCCGTGGCGGCGGCCGATCGTCTCGGTGAGCTTGGCCGCCGCAACCTTGGCGGCGACGTAGTCCTCCCAGCCCGGTGGCGTCGTCCTAACGGCCTCCGAGCCGATCGTCACCACAGCGCCCTCCTGGCCCTCGAGCATGTGCGGGAGAACGGCGTCGACGAGAGCTCGCAGGGCGGCGTAGCTGACCGCGTGGAGATCAGCGCTCGGCGCCTCGACCGGCGGCGAGGCAGCGTGCACCACCGCGTCTACAGGCGCTCGGGCGAGCCCGGCGGCGAGCGCCGCGCGATCCTCGGGGTCAGCGAGATCGCCCGGCAGGTGCTCGACCTGCGGCGCCGCGCCGAGCTCGGCCGCGAGCGCCGCCGCCCTCGAATCCCCACGGCGATGCTGAAGAGTCAGCTGCCAGCCGCGCCCGGCGAGGGCCCGAGCGCAGGCCGCGCCGACTGACCCTCCCGCACCGGTGATGAGCGCCCGCCGTGGATCCGCTGCCGAGCGGAGAGCGCCCCAGCTTGGCGCCGGACCGTCGCCCTTCGCGACGTCGTCGCGAACCCGCACGCGCAGGCGCCCCTCAATCACCACCCTCCCCGCCTGCAACGCGATCGCGCGCAGGTCGAGCACCCCGGTCGCCTCGCTGACCGCCATCACCCGGCACGAGTACACGACCTCCTGCTCGTAGAAGACCGGCTCCAGGGCGCGAACCTCGACCCCCAGCACGAGCGAGCGGTGTCCCGGCAGCGCCATCCCGGCCGCCGCCGAGAGCGGCGAGGCGGCCAGCAGCGCGGGCACGATCGGGGTGCCGATCGCCGTCCGCGCCGCATAGACCGGGTCGTGATGCAGGGGGTTGCGGTCCCCGCTCAGCGCCGCGAAGGCCTTGAAGTCCTCGGCCCCGAATACGTGCCGCGCGACGACGACGTCGCCGACCATGGGATCGCGATCGATCATCCGGCGCCGACCTCGGTCTCGATCTGGAGCCAGCGAGGCAGGGGGAGCTCGGTCCGGGTCAGGTCAAGGATCCACTCCCCCTCCCCCTCACCGCGG
Source organism: Solirubrobacterales bacterium (assembly GCA_036277915.1). GTDB lineage: Bacteria > Actinomycetota > Thermoleophilia > Solirubrobacterales > 70-9 > VAYN01. The sequence goes on along the minus strand of DASUMA010000003.1, from coordinate 47,644 downwards.
TCGAATCCCGCCTGGCGGAAGACGTCGCGGCAGGGACCGTTGCGAGGAGTGGGCACGACGGCGCCGAGCACACTCGCCATCCCCCGCGCCCGCGCCCGCGCGGCAACCCACGCCACCACGCCCTGCTCGACGCCTCGTCCGAGCACCCGACAGGAGAGGAGAAGGGAATCGACCTCCGCAGCCGCGCCCTCGCCGCTGCCGTAGCGGAGGACCACGAGGCCGACGTGCTCACGCTCGCTGAAGCGGTCGCTCAGCCCAATCACGACCACCTCGGCGCCGTCGGACTCGGCGAGGGCCTGCAGGTCACCACGCCGGTAGCGCCGCGTGGTCGTGTTGAACTGGTTCGTCTTCTGCGACAGCTGCTCGGCGCGCGCGGCATTGGCCTCTGAGAGCGGCGAAAAGGAGACCGTCATCTCCAAGGAGGAGTAGAAGGACTCGGGGTCGTCGAAGGCACGGCGCTCGGACTCGACCAGCCGCCGCGCTCGGTAGCGCTGGGTTCGCTGCCGGTCCTCGTCGGTGACGCCGATCCTGGTCAGGTAAGGAGAGCTCGCGAGCGCGTCGGCGTACAGAGCCGGATCGGGCGGCAGGTCCAGGACCTTGACTGCGGGGAGGCGCTGTCGCATCCCCTCGCGCTCGACCGGGTTGTCGTCGACGAAGAGCACGTGCTCGAGGTCGATGCCGAGCTCCGCGGCGAGATCCGCGAGGTTCTTGCTCTTCGCCTCCCAGTCGATCTTCCACCCGACCAGGTCCTCCTCGTTGAGCACCATCTCGGGTCGCTCCTGCAGCACCCGCAGCGCATGCTGCTCGTCGTTCTTGCTGCACAGCGCGAGGGCGACGCCAGCGCGCTGGAGGCTCAGCAGGGCCCGCTGGAAGTGCGCGAAGGCGTTGCCGGGGTAGTCGCCCCCGATCGCGACCCCAGCGACGTCCTCCTCTCCCAGCACCCCGCCCCAGAGCGTCCCGTCGAGGTCGAGGGCAACCAGCCGAGCACCTTCTCCGCGCGTCGCGATCACCAATCCCCAGAGGCGCTCGGCGAGACGGCGCCCGAAGCCCTGCGTGAACGGCAGGCGCCCGACGTGCCAGAGGCGATCGTCGAACACCGGGCCCGGGTAGGAGGCGGCGAGCGCGCCGCAGTCGAGCAGGTGGACGTTGTCGTGCTCGGCCGCTAGCTCGGCCAGCCGGCGATTGCCATGGTCGGCGGCGCGGCGGGTCGGCGAGGGCGGGGAGCCGCCGGCGAGAACCGGCCGGGGGCGCAGGTCGGCGAACGTGAGGACCGCGATCGGGCTGCTCACGCGCGCGGCGTACTCGGCGAGCAACCCGAGGTGGGCGTCGAGCGGGCCGGTGTCCAGGTCGCCCAGAGAGTCGAGGTCGACACACCCGTAGACGTCCTCGAGGCGGTCGGCGAAGAAGCTGCAGTCGAGGTCCGCTTGCCGCAGGGCCGAGCGCGAATCCAGGATCTCCCGGACGTGCTGCCCGTACGGCGGGACCTGCACCTCCAGCGGCCGGCAGTCGAGCAGCTCCTCACCAGCCCCGCGCACCGCGTCGGCGAGCAGGTCGACGTTCTGGGCGCCGACCAGCGCCAGCCGCACCGGCGCCAGGCCCTTGCGCTGGACCCGGCGTTCGACCACGCGGGGGCTCCGCAGCAGTGCGTAGGGATCCGCTTCGAGCAGCTGCCGGGTCGCGGCCCCGACGTCATCGCAGCTGGTCGCCTCGACCGCCCCGCGCCCAAGCTCGGTGCGCTCGAACGCCCCGCGCCGCTGCAGCTCCTCGATCACCGGGGTGAAATCCCGGACGCTCTCGAGCCCGGTGTCCCGGACGAACAGGTCGATCGCCGAGCGCACCTCCCCGGCGCCGAAGTCGGCGACCCCCTCGACGCGCATCTCGGTGCGATAGGGCACGTCGAGGAGCTCTTCGCAGCGGTGTACCTGCGTCAGCTCCTGCCAGTCGGAGCCGACCATCACGATCCGGGCGTTCTCGGATTCGAACAGCTCGAAGACCGTCCCAGCGCCGAACGCGGCGTCCTGGCGGCAGGCGAGCAGGTCGTCGCGGCGCGGCCCGAGAACGACATAGGAGTAGACGGGGTGCGGGGTCCGGCGTGCCTCCGGCAGCTCATACACCCAGTCGGCCAGCTGACCCGAGCCCGAGCGGGTGCGGCGGTGGTGGTAGCGGCCATCGCGGATGAAGGAGAAGGTGAACGCGGGCAGCGCCAGGGTGTGTCCCGCTTCGGCCATGGCGCGGACCGCCGCCAGCGCCTCCCACTTCACCGAGTCGGCGCTGCTCGCCACGTGAAACAGGGAGGAGTGGAGAACGACAAGCTCGTCCTCGGGCCGCACCACGGTGCGCAAGCTGTCGGTGAGCGCGGTGCGCAGCCTCATCGGTCAGCGAGTATCGGCACGGCCCCGATCCCCTGCAAATCGCACTTTGAGTTTCCCTGCCGGCAAAACCAAGATGGTGAAACTCGAGCCGTCGACGCTTCACAGGGGGACTGATGATCGCCGCAACGGATGCACACTCTGGAGTTCTGCTGGGCGATGCGCTCCTCGCCAATTGCGACGAGCGCGAGATCGGAGGCAAGGCGCGCGGTCTCCTGCAGCTAGCCGGGAGCGGAGCGGTGGTGCCGCCGTTCCTGGTCGTCTCCGCCGCGGCGTTTCGCGCTCACCTGCTCCGCGCCGAGATCCCGGCGGCGCTCGGCGAGGCGATGCTGGCGCTCTCCGAGGTCGAGGTGGGCGACCCAGCCGCGCTCGGCGCCTTCGAGCGGATCGCGGCCAGCCTCCGCGCAGCGGTCGAGGCGGCGCCACTCGACGAGGCGATCGCCGGTGAGCTAGCCGCAAGCCTCGCGCAGCTCGGCGCCGGCCCCTACGCGGTGCGCAGCTCGATGGTCGGCGAGGACTCCGCCCGGCACTCGTTCGCGGGCCAGCTCGACTCGGAGCTCTACCAGCGGGAGGACGACGTCCTCGGCAGCGTGCGGCGCTGCTGGGCCTCTTCTTTCGGCGCCCGCGCGCTCGCCTACGCGGCCCGGCTCGGGCTCCCCCCGACCGCGGTCCGCACCGCCGTGATCGTCCAGCAGATGGTCGACGCAGAGGCCTCCGGCGTGGCCTTCACCGCCAACCCGCTCACCGGCAGCCGCGACGAGTGCATGGTCACCGCGACCTACGGCCTCGGCGAGGGCGTCGTCTCCGGCGTCGCCAACGCCGACGAGTACCTCTGGCCGGCGGCGGGCGACGAGCAGGCGACGATCGCGAACAAGGACGTGCAGGTCATCCGGGCTGAGTCCGGAATCGGCACGACCGAGGCGGCGGTGCCGAAGACGATGCGCGATGAGCGTGCGCTGTCCCCCGCCCAGGTGGCCGAGGTGGTGAAGACGGCCCGCGCGATCGCGGCTGGCTCCGGCAAGCCGATGGACGTCGAGTTCTCCTACGCCGAGGGGCAGCTGCACGTCCTCCAGGCGCGCCCAATCACCTCCCTGCCCCTCCCCGCCGCAGAGGGACCGGTGCGGGTCTACGACAACTCGAACATCCAGGAGAGCTACAACGGCGTCACCACGCCGCTGACCTTCTCCTTCGCGTCGCGCGCCTACTCCACCGTGTTCAGGCAATTCGCTCGGACCCTCGGGGCGTCGCGGGGCTCGCTCGCCGATTTCGAGCCGGCGGCGCGGACGCTGATCGGGCTGGTCAGAGGCCGCGTCTTCTACAACCTCGGCAGCTGGCTGGAGCTGCTGGCGCTGCTGCCCGGCGGCGAGCAGAAAAGGAAAGACCTCGAAGTGGTGATGTGGCGGACCACCATCGAGGGGGCGGCAGCGGAGCGGCGCTCGCCGGCGCGCAGGGCCCTGCGAGCGGTCGAGCTGGTCGGCGTCGGCGGCCGCCTGCTCTTCCGCTTCGCCCGCATGGAGCGTGAGATCGAGCAGTTTCTCGACCACTTCCACTCGGTCTATGACGCGGTCGATCGCCGTGCCCTGCGGGAGGCCAGCCTGCCGCAGCTGTTCGAGGTCGGCCAGGTCCTCCAGTCCGAGCTCCTCGATCGCTGGGAGATCCCCAACATCAACGACTTCCGCGTGCTGATGACCTCCGGGCACCTGCGCCGGCTGCTCGAGCGGCACTACCCGCCAGAGGAGGTGGATGGGCACCTCGCCGACCTGCTCGGCGGGATCGAGGGGATCGAGTCCGTGGAGCCGACCCGCCTGCTGCTCGAGCTCGCCCGCGACGCCCGCGAGGAGCCGGCGGCCGTGGCCGCGATCCGCGGCGGCGAGGGCGACGCGGCGATCGCCGATCTGCACCGGGATGCGCCGGAGATCGCCGCCCGCCTCGACGCGTTCATCGAGCGCTATGGGGATCGGACGATGGGCGAACTCAAGCTCGAGACCGTCACCTACCGCGACGACCCAAGCTTCCTGATTTCAGTGCTGGCCAGCTACTTCGACGTCCCCGATCTCGACCCCGAGGGCCTCGCCGCCGCCGAGCGCGAGCGCTTCGAGGCGAAGCTCGCCGACCTCTCCGGCCGGCTGCCCGTCTGGCGCCGGCCGCTGCTCAGCTGGGAGCTGGGGGTCGCGCGCCGGGCCGTGAAGGGACGGGAGGCGACGCGGCTGCGCCGCACCCTCGCCTTCGGCCTCGCGCGGGACATCTACCGGGCAGCGGGGCTGCGCCTGGCGGAGGCGGGCTTCCTCGACGACGAGAACGACGTCGTCTACCTGACCGTCGACGAGCTCGACGCCTTTGTCGAGGGCCGGGCCGTCTCGGTCGACCTGGCGCCGATCGCGGCCGCGCGCAAGGCCGAGTTCGAGCGCTACGCCGAGATCGAGGTGGCGAATCGCTTCCGCACCACCGGGTCGCCCTACGTCGGCAACGACCTGACCGAGATGCCGGCTGAGGAGGCCGAGCGACCCCCGGCGGCTGACGGTGCGCTGCGGGGGCTCGGCTGCTGCGCCGGCGTCGTCAAGGGCCCAGTGCGGGTCATCTTCGACCCGCGCGGGGAACCGATCGAGAACGGCGACATCCTCTGCACCGTTCGCACCGATCCCGGCTGGGCAGCGCTGTTCCCGACGATCAGCGGCCTGATCGTCGAACGCGGATCGGCCCTCTCCCACTCCGCGGTCGTGGCCCGTGAGTTCGGGATCCCAACCGTGGTCGGCGTGCCCGAGGTGACGAAGCTGCTGCAGAACGGTGAGACCGTCCGCCTCGACGGCACCGCCGGGACGGTCGAGCGGACGGCTTAGCCCGGCCGCGACTCGGCGAGAAGCTCAATCTCGCCTTCGGCGAGCATCGTGCGGGAGAGGCGGCGCTGAATCTTGCCGCTCGTCGTCTTCGGGACCGATCCGGGAGCACAGAGGCCAATCCAGCCCGGGGACAGATCGAGGTCCTCGGCGACCCGCCTCCCCACTGCGGCGATCACGTCGTCGAGACCGTCATGCTCGGCGGCGTTGACCTCGAGCACGATCCCGATTCGCGCCTCACCGTCGACCTGCTGCTCGAAGGCAGCGCTGCAATGGGAGCGCAGGCTCGGGTGGGCTTCCTCGGCGCTGAACTCGACGTCGTGCGGATGGATGTTGCGGCCGTTGAGGATGATCAGCTCCTTGATCCGGCCGACGACGAAGAGCTCGCCGTCGATCAAGGTGCCGAGATCACCGGAGCGCAGGTAGCGGGTGCCGGGATCAGAGGCCAGCTCGGCTCCGAAGCAGGCCTCCGTCTCCTCGTCTTGGCGCCAGTAGCCGAGTGCGACGCCGGGCCCCGCGAACCAGATCTCGCCGACCTCCCCCTCCTCGCAGATCTCCCCCTCCGGGCCGACGATCGCCAGCTTGCTGCCCTCGTAGGGCGTGCCGCAGCCGGCCAGGGTGGCCCTGGGGCCGTCCCCGGCCGGGGGCCGGACGACCCCATCCTCGAGCGCCCGGGCATCGATCTCCAGCAGGATCGGCTCCGCGTCCTTGTCGGGGCCGGTGACCAGCAGCGTTGCCTCGGCGAGGCCGTAGCAGGTGAAGAAGGCGCTGGACCGAAATCCACAGCGGCCGAACTTCTCGCTGAACGCCCTGATCGTCTCGGCGCGGACCGGCTCGGCCCCGTTGAAGGCAACCTCCCAGTCGGAGAGATCGAGCCGTTCGCAGATCTCCTCGTCAACCCGGCGGACGCAGAGGTCGTAGGCAAAGTTGGGACCGCCGCTGGTCGTGACCCGGTAGCGCGACATCGCTTCCAGCCAGCGGGCAGGACGCTTGATCACCGCCAGGGGCGACATCAGGATGCAGAGGCCGCCGGCGTGGACGGGCTGCAGGACACCGCCGATCAAACCCATGTCGTGGTACGGCGGCAGCCAGATAAGGCCCTTGCGGATGCCGTTGGGAAAGTGGTCGAAGGTCCCGGTGATCAGCTCCGAGTTGTCGAGCAGGTTCTCGTGGGTGAGCATCACCCCGCGCGGCGCCTGGGTCGAGCCGGAGGTGTACTGCAGGAACGCCATCTCCGTCAGCGGCCGCCGGGCGATCTCGACCTCGCCCGCCTCCGGCGCGGAGTCGGTGGCGATCCAGAGAGCTTCGGCGAGCGGGCCCTCCTCGAAGAGCGGCTTCGCCGCGTCGCGGATGAACTCCGCGGTCAGCACCGCGTCGATTTCGGCATTCGCCGCGATCGCGGTCAGTCGCGGCAGGGTGCGGTGCAGGCGGTTGGGCTGCGGCGGCGGTGCGGAGACCCCGACCACCCCGGCCTGGAAGCAGGCGTAGACGGCGGCGACGTAGTCGAGCCCGGGTGGGAAGAGCAGCAGCGCCCGGCCGCCAGCCGGCACCTCCTCGACGAGGCGCGCGGCAATCGCCTGGGCGCGGCGATGCAGGTCGGCGAAGGTGAGGGTCTCCCCCTCCTTTCCGTCGTCCTCGAGGTAGGTGAAAACCGGCTCCTCGGGCTGCAGCGCGGCGCGCCGGGCAAGGGCAGCGCCGAAGCTCTCGCGCAATGCAGCCGAAGACGTTTCTCCCACCTCGCTCATCGTGTCCCTATGACTATCAACGGGACGTGTACGCACACAATTCAGACAGGGAGACCGTTCACGGCGAGCGACTGATTTCGGTACTCGAGGCAGGCGGTCACCTCGCGGCCAAGCCACGGCGGCGGCTCGAACGCAGCGCTCTCGTCCTCACTCCCGAACTCGGCCTCGGCGATCACCAGGCCGCTGAGCGCACCTTGATAGCGATCCACCTCCAAGATCACGCCGCCGCTGAGCTCGGCGGTCGACCGGCGCTTGCGCAGCCGCCGCCCCGCGGTCAGCGGCCAGAGCGAGCAAAAGCGGTCGCGGCCGATCTCCAGCTCCACCTCGGCCCGGCTCAGCCCCCCGGGCGCCTTCACGGTGAGCGTGCAGCGCCCGCCCGCACTGCGGACCCGAACCTCGGTGCCGTCGGCATGGATCGCGAGGTACCCCTGCTCGATCGCCTGACCAGGCCCTTCCCGCAGCTCGGCCGGGAGGTCGCGGAGGAGGAACTTGCGCTCGATCTCAATTCCCGCCGCCACCCGCTACCTCCCCGGCAGGTGCCGCGCGAGGAAGCCCGGGAGCCACCAGTTGCGATCGCCGAGGACGGCGAGCGCCGCCGGCACGAGGGCGCAGCGGACCAGGGTCGCATCGAGGAAGACGGCGATCGCCATGCCCACCCCAAGCTGCCGGAAGCTCTCCAGGGTGGTGAATGAGGAGGCGAGGAAGACCAGCATCATCACCAGCGCCGCCAGGGTGATCGAGCGGCCGCTCTGCTGCAGCGCCCGCGCCACCGCGCCGTCACTGCCGGCGCCGCGGTCGTACTCCTCGCGGACCCGCGAGAGCAGGAAGATCTCGTAGTCCATGGAGAGGCCGAAGACGATCGCGAAGAGGAACGGGGTCACGAACCAGGCCAGGCCCTGAGCTCCTCCGAGGTCCTGGAAGATCAGGGTGACGAGACCGACCGTCGCCGCCACCGAGAGCAGGTTCGTCAGCACCGCCTTGAGCGGGACCACGATCGAGCGCAGCGCCAGCATCAGCAGCAGGAAGGCGAGCACGCAGACGACCGCGACCATCAGCGGGAAGCGCGACTGGACCCGATCGATCAGGTCGACCCCGAGCGCCGGCTGGCCGCCAACGAAGGCGGCCCCCTCTCCCGCAGCACCGGCGGCGACGCGCCGGACCCGGCGCACGGCTTCGTCCGCCGCCGTGGTCCCGCCCGCGACTTCGAGCATCGCGTACATCCGCGCCCAGCCGCGCCTGCCCGCTTCCGGCGGCAGCACCTCAGCGACCGCCGGGCTTCCCGCCACAGCCCTGCGGACGCTGCGCACCCGATCCTGGCGAGTGACGATCTCGAGGGGCTCGAAAAGGCCTTTCCCGAATTCGCGCATCACCGCGTCGTCGGTCTCGCGCAGGGGGTTTCCCGCGGGGAGGATCCCGTCGGTGCCGGAGAACATCAGCCTGGAGCCGAGCAGGGGAACGGCGCAGACGAGCAGGATCAGCACGCTGCTGATCAGGACCGGCCAGCGGTGGCGCACGACCAGCCGGGACAGAGCCCGCCAGAGCCGGCCGCGGTCGGCCGCCCGCACCGCCGCCTTGAAGGAGAGCCGGTCGATCCGCGGGCCGAGCAGCTGGAGCACTGCGGGGACGAGGGTGATCGCACCCAGGGCTGCGATTGCCGCCGCGGCGCTGGCGCCCAGCGCCATCGAGCTGAAGACGCCGATCCCGAGCACGGTGAGGCTGGAGAGGCCGACGGCGATCGTGATCCCGGAGACGACGACGGCGCGGCCAGTGGTCGTGACCGCGGCGGCGATCGCGTCGCTCGTCTCGAGGCCGTCGCCACGGTGCTCGCGGTAGCGGGTGACGATGAAGAGCGAGTAGTCGATCGCCAGCCCGAGGCCGAGCACCTGCGCCGTGTTGGTCACGTAGACGGTCATCCCGATCGCGTAGGAGAGGAGGCCGAGCACCGCAAAGGTGACAGTGAGCGTGATCAGCGCGAGCCCGATCGGGACCAGGGCGGCGACCACCGAGAGGAAGGCGGCGACGAGGACGATCAGCGAGAGCGGAACCGAGATGCGCTCGGAGCGCTCGAGGTCCTGCTTGGAGATCTCCGTCGACTCGTGCCAGACCGCCGCCCGGCCGGCAACGGTCACGTCGGGCCCCGCCCTGGCCTCAATCCAGTCACGCAGCGAGGCCACGTTCTTCTGGGCGTCGGCGAGGCTTTCACGGACGACGAAGGGCAGCACGGCCATGGTCCGGGCGGGGCTGATGTAGACCGTTCCCCGCGCCTCGGCACCCGGGCGCCGGTTCAGCTGTGCAGCCAGCGCCCGCGCCCGCGCCCGCAGGCGCTTCGCCGCCGGCTCAGGGCTGACGAAGACGGCGGCGAGGGGCTCCCCGGCTGCGCCCGGGAAGTTGTCCCCGGTCAGCTCCTCGACCCGCTGGGTCTGCGAGCCGGGGACGGAGTACCCGCCGTTGCCGATCCGCTTGGTCAGCTGCGACGCGGGGATCGCTGCGGCAACCGCCGCGAGCAGCCAGACCGCGATCACCGTCCGTGGGTAACCGCCGGCGATGCGAGCGACGAACCTCACTCGCGGGTCGCTTCGACCAGCTCGGGAGGGACCTGCGCCAGCGCTTCGTCGAGCAGCTCCAGGGCGCATTCAAGCTGCGTGTCGGTGGTGACCATCGACGGCAGCAGCCTGATCGTGCCAGGCGCGCCCAGGCAGGGGGAGACGAGCAGGCCGGCATGGGCGAGGTCGACGAAGACGCTGCCGGCCGCACCCGGCGTGGCCAGCTCCAGCCCTCGCATCAGCCCTTCCCCGTGGACGGCGACGACGGCGCCGGGGTGAGCGTCCGCGAGGCGGCGCAGGCCGAGGTCGAGGCGCGCTGCGATCGCCGCGGCCGGCTCCGCCAGACCCTCGATCGCCGGCAGCGCCGCGCGGCCCGCGGCGCAGGCCAGCGGGTGCCCGCCGAAGGTCGCCGAGTGGAGGTTGGGATCGACGCGCAGCGGCTCGTAGAGCTCGGCGCTCGCGGCCAGCGCGGCGAGCGGCATCACCCCCCCGCCCAGGGCCTTGCCGAACAGCACGGCATCGACGTCGAGGCCGGCGTCGAGGGCGACCGACCAGGGGCCGCAGCGGCGCAGGCCCGCCTGCACCTCGTCGCTGATCACGAACGCGCCCGCCGCGTGGGCATCGCGGGTCCAGCGGCGCAGCACCTCGCGGTCGAGGCAGCGGGCCCCGGCCTCGCCCTGGACCGGCTCGAAGATCAGCGCCGCCACGTCACCGCCCGCCGTCTCGCGGGCGACCCCCTCGAGGTCGTCGCGGCGGAGGTGGGTGACGTTCTGCAGCAGCGGCGCCAGGCCCTCCCGGAAAGCCGGGTTCCAGGTCAGCGCCAGAGCGCCCAGCGTCTTGCCGTGGAAACCGTGCTCGACCGCGAGCACGCGCCTCCTGCTGCTCGCCAGACGGGCGAGCTTGACGGCCACCTCGACCACGTCGGCGCCGTCGCTGCCGAGCCAGAAGCGGTGCAGGCGGCCGAGGATCAGCTCCGCCAGCTCGTCGGCGAAGGCGGCCGTCGTCGGGTTCGCCAGGGTGCGGGTGGCGGTCGGCATCCGCCCCAGCTGCTCCCGAACCGCCGCCGTCACCGCCGGGTGACGGTGGCCGAGCAGCGTCACCCCGTAGGAGCCGAAGTCGATCAGCTCGCGGCCGTCGCTGAGCCGGACGACGGCGCCGTCGGCGCTTTGCTCGACCGCTCCGGCGCCGACGTGCTTGGCCGCGAGCGCCAGCCCGGGCGCCATCCGCCGCCGCTGCGCCTCGAACACGGCGGAGGGCAGGGTCACGTCGCCAGCACCTTGCGCTCAACCCCCTTCAGCATCTCGGTGCAGTTCTCGCGCAGCGACCGCGTCGCCATCGGGTTCAGCATTTCCGCCAGCAGCGGGATCCCGATCTCGAAGTCGACCGCGAAGCGAGCCGTCGAGAGCCCCGGCCCGCGCCGGGTCACCTCCCAGCGCCCGTCGAACTCGGAGAGGTCGCCGCTCAGCTGGTGGAAGCTGACGACCATCGCCTCGTGGTCGATGGTCTCCATGTCCTCCCACTCGAGGATCGAGCCCTTGACCACGATCGACCAGGCGGTGCGCCGCTCCGCCGGGCCGATCGCCTCGCGGATCTCGACCCAGCGGACGTTCTCCATCGAGCTCGGGTATCGCTCGATGTCGAGAACCGCCTCCCAGACCGGACCGGCGGGAGCGTCGATGTCGATCGAGATGTCAACCGTTGGCATCGCTGCCCCGCGACCACTCGTCGGGCAGGAAGCCCTTTTCCTCACCAACGGCGTTGACCAGCGCAAGCCATTCGCGGGCCAGGCCCATGGCAGGGAAGTAGCCCTCGGGAGTGAGGGCGTTGGGCACCGTGCCGACGACCTCGCTCGCGCGTCGCTGCAGCTCGGCGCAGCGCTCGACCAGAGCCTCGTCGGCGACCAGCTCCTGGGGGGCCCGGATCAGCTCCCAGCATTCCCGGCCGACCGGGTGGTCCGCCACCTGTTCCAGCGCCCAGGCTCCCCGCATGTTGGCCTCCGGGACCGGCCGGCGGTAGCAGAGGGTGAGCGCCAGCATTACCGCGCAGTCCTCGGCAAGCTGGCGGCTGACGTGGCGTGCAAGCCCGCGCTGGCCGGCGGCCACCGCTCCGCGCAGATCCTCCAGCCACTGCCCGGCCGGCGGTCCCAGCAGCCAGGCGGCCTGGCCACGACACCAGATGAACCTACGTGCACCGCGGTCGATCGCCTCCATCTTTCAGCCCTCCTCGTTCGACTCGAACTCACACGCGGGCAGCCCGCGCAGCCAGACCAGCCCGGCCACACCCTGCGCGTAGAGCCCGAAGAGGAGCCTGGACTCCGCGTCGGTGCGCCCGGCGCAGGCCCATCTCTCCTCCTCGCCGAGGGACTCCCACGCATCCGCCTCGGCGGCATCGAGCTCAAAGGCCACGTCCTGCCCCTCCGAGAGCAGCACCCGCAAGGCTCCGGCTCGGTGGAGCCGGAGGTCACCACGCTCCCAGCTGGCGTCGGCCGCGAGCGCATCGAGGCCGAGCTCAAGCCCGGTCAAGGCCTCGACCGCAGCGATCGCCGCGGCGACGAACTCAGCGGTCAGCTTCAGCCCGTCGGGCAGGACCGCGAAGGGCCGGTAGACGTCGCGCAGATCCGGCACGTCCCGTTCGAGCCGCAGCTGCAGCCACTTGTTGTCGCTGAAGGGCAGCCCGCGGCCGGCAATCAGGGCCTGCAGCGCGTCTTCGACCCCGAAACGGGCGTTCATCGCCGCGGCCTGCGGCCGGCGGGCGGCGAGCGCCAGCTGGGCGACGTAGAGCGCGTGGCGCATCCGCTCGGCGTACTCGCGGACGAGCAGCCGGCGGGCGACGTCGCCGTAGTCGCCGGTCGCGGTCGGCATCAGGGCCGGCCCGTCGATGACGACGCCGTAGGCAACCCGGTGCAGGAGCTTGAGGTCGGCCTGCTCGTGGACGTGCCCGAAGGCACCGAGCAGCGGCGCATCGCTGGCCAGCCCCCGCTCGGCCCGCTCGAAGAGCTCGTCGATCTCGTCCTGGTGCAGCCTCCAGACGTCGACCCGCAGCGACTCGATGAAGTGCTCGAGCGGCATCCGCGAGGACGATTCGCCGGTGGCCGGGCCGGCGACGACGACGTCGAGGTCGCTCTCGTGGTTCCCCAGCCCGTAGGCGAGCGAGCCGCCGACCAGGATCGAGTCTTCGCCGTCGCGCAGGTACTCGATGACGTCGAGCACTTCGGCGAGGTCGACGCCGTGAAAGTCCTTCACCCTCTGCTCCAGCGTCTGGATCCGGCCGGCTTCCGCCGTGGTCATGAGCTCCCCTCCCTCGTTAGCTGTCCCGGTGAACCGTGCCACGGGACGGTCTGGTCGTTGCCCGCGGCGGCGGTCCAGGGACGCGGCGCCATCGAGGCTCGGCGCGGCTCAGTATCGGCCCAGTACCGCGCGACGGCAAAGATGGCCTCGGCGAGGTCGCCGACCTGGTGCGTCGGCTCCAGCGGCTCGTGGACTTCCAGGTAGGGCTCGAAGTTGGAGAGGAGGGAGAGGATCCGTCGCTGGCGGGCCGAGAGCTCGTCGCGGACGAAGGGATAGAAGAAGCGCTCCCAGCGCTCGCGCGAGATCAGGCGCGGGACTTCGAAGGGCTCGAGGCCGCGGGCCTGGCGCCAGGCGTTGAGCGCCTCGGTCATCAGCTCAACCGCGGGTCCCACCCGCAGCGCTTCGGCGCCGCCGGCGACGATCAGCGTCTCCCCCGCCCCGGCGCGCTGGGACGCCTCGGAGATCACCGCGGCCACGGCGTCGACCGGGACCACCTCGAAATAGGCGTCGGCGTCGGCGACTATGACTGGCACCATGCTGGCGGTGATCGCCCGCAGCATCGTGTACATGCCGGTGAAGCGAGCGGCGTAGCCGTCGCTGCTGCGCCCGACGATCAGCGGTGGCCTGACAATCGTCAGCTGGGGAAAGACGTCGCGGGCCAGTCGCTCCGCGTGCGCCTTCGACCACTCATAGCTGTTGCGGTAGTCGTCGAGGGACTCCGACTCGACGCTGCCCCGCAGACCGGTGCTGTAGGCCGTGGAGACGTGCACCATGTGGGTGCCGGGCCCGACCAGCGGCTCCAGGGCGCGCACGGTGTCGACGTTGGCCGCGACCGCCTCCGCCGGGGTCATCGTCCAGCGCGTGTCGGCCGCCGCGTGCACGATCACGTCCCAGGACCCGCGCAGCTCCCGCGGGGGTGGCTCCGCCGCGAGATCCCAGGCGGTGAGCCCAGCGGCGGCTGCGGAGTGGGCGCGACTGGTCCCGACCACCTCTTCGGCGCCTGCGCGCCGGAGGACGTCGAGGGTCTCGAAGCCGACCAGCCCGGTCGCACCGGTCACCAGCACCCGCACCTCCCCGCCCCCTAGCCGTCGGCTCCGGCGACCGGCGGGAGAAGCTCCAGCACGCGCCGCTCGACGTCGCCCACCGTCTCAATGCCGGCGACGTCCTCCTCGGTGAGCTCGGGCAGCCCGAACTCGTCCTCCAGCTCAGCCGCGAGCTCGTACAGCTGCAGCGAGTCGAAGGGGAGGTCCCCGCGAAGGGTCAGCTCAGCGGAGATCCGCGCCTCCGGCAGCCTCACCATCTGACCGATCCTGGCGCGCACGCTGGAGCGCACTTCGGCACTGCGGGCGGCGCTCACCGCCGCACCGCCAGGCCCGCAACCGCCGCGGCGGCCTCGCGGCCGTCCCGCACCCGCAGCCGCACCGCTGGGCGGCTCTCGGCGAGCTGGTCGAGGCGGCGATCGATGCTGCGCACCTCGACCCGGCGAGATTCGAGGCCGAGGTCAAGCCAGTCGGTGTGGACGTCCGTGGCGATCTTGGCGCGCTGGCGCTTCAGCCGCTCCGCCGCCTCGCCCGGGCTGACGTCCTCGACCTCGGTCGAGCCGGTGCCCGCCGCGAGCTCGGGAAACACCAGGGAGACGACGGGAGCGCCGGCGTCGACCTGGGTGCCCATCGCGGCCGCCAGCTCGGCGGCAGTCAGCTCGACCTTGGTTTCGATCACCCCGCCTGCCGGGGGCCTGCCCCCATGCAGCGCGATCGCGCTCTCGACGCTGCCGGCGACGTTCCAGTCCTTCTGGGGGTGCGCGAGCTCGCGCTCCGACTCGAGCCAGTGCCGCAGCGCCGGCGAAGCCGAGCAGGTGCCAAACCCGATTCGCACCGACCACGGCCAGGCGACGACGTCCACGATGCCGTCGTCGACTCGCACGTAGCTGCGGACGTTGGTGACGAAGCGAGCGCCCTGGTGCTCCAGCAAGCCGCAGATCAGCGTCGTCTTGCCCGCACCACGCGGCCCGCAGATGACCACCCCGGAGCCGTCCTCGAGCGCCACCGCCCCCGCGTGAAACCCGACGTAGCCTTCGCGCTCGAGCTCCCGCGTGAACAGCTCGCGGACCATCCGGACCGGCTCGAACCGGGAGTCGTCGTCCGGGCTGGCGCTGAGGAAGACGTAGGCCCCGGAGGCGCGATCGGAGATGGTCAGGCCGCTGGTCTCCGCCAGGACGTGCACGGTCAGCTCGGGGGTCAAGCGGAAACGCCGGCTGCCGCGCCATGTCCAGCGCGGCCCGGAACCGGCGACGGAGCTGGTGTGGGTGCGCGACGGCTCCCACTCGGCGCCGTGGAGGATCTCCAGCAGTGCGGCGTGTAGATCCGGGGCAACTAAGCCGGCGACGATCGGGGCGTCCACCACTCCCTCCTCGATTGCGAAGTACGCGCCGAGGTACTCGGCAATCCAGGCGAGGGCCGGAGTGTGATTGCCACAGTAAGTCACGCAGCGCTCCTGGAAACGCACCGTCCGCCGCAGCTCGCCACGGGCCATGGCCTCCGCGGTCAAGTTACGCACCGTCTGCGCGCGACGAGTGTCAGTACCGTGGGAGCTCACCTACGGCGACGGAGGAGACACGTCGAATTTGTGCTCGCACTGCGGGCAGGTGACCGTACCCACCGTCTTCTTCGCGGCGCCCGAGCGCGAAGGTGAGCGGTTTTCGGCCCGCCGCACCGCCCGCAGCTCGATCCGCAGGTCCGACACCGACATCTTCTCCGCCGCCGCCAGGTCAAGCCACCGGCTCTGCTCGCCTGGCTCCAGGGAGCTGACCTCAGCGTGGTGGCTCCAGGTCAGATCATCCCGACGTCGGGATACGTCGATGCTCCCGGCGACATAGGCGATGTTGCGAAGGCTCTGGACGTCGTAGCCGGTGATCCGGGACGCCTCCTTGTACTTCTCCCCCCAGCGTGCGGTCCCGTAGCGGATCCAGTCCCCAAGCCACCACTGACTGCAGCGGGTCATCGCGCCGAGGCGCTGCCCGGCCCGCACCCACGCGTGCACGTCGATCGCCTCCCCGGGCGTCCAGGCCACCGACGACCTGGTGCCGGCGGCGGCTGAGCCAGCACGCGCAACCGCCAGCGTTGCTGCTCCTCCGGTCGCCCCCGTCATTCCGGGGATCCTGCCACGGGTCTAACAACCCGAAGTGTGCCAATGTGCTCCAACCATTGCGAGCTTCTTGTTGCATGTTGCCCCGTCTACGGCCTGGAGACATGTTGTGTCTGACCGAAGGCGACCAGCTCCTCGGCGCCGAGCGCGACCTGCATCTGGGGACCGCAGGTATCGAGGGTCTGGCCTAGCCTCTCCTCGACGCTGCGCAGGCGTCGTTCCACTGTGTGACGGGCGACCCCGAGGGCAGCAGCGGCGCTGACGGCATTCTGGTCTGCGTTGAAGTATTCGCGCAGCGTCCTGCGCAGCACCTGACCGGAGTCGCCGCGGCCGTCAAGCGGGGCCAGGTAGGTCTCTATTAAGGACATCGCCAGAGACTGGTCCCGCATCACGGCTGAGATCAAGATGACGTCGCGGCACCGAGTCACCCGCTGGGGCCTGCAGAGCATCACCTGCAGTGCCACCTGGGCTTCATGGTGAGTCTGGCGCCATCCCTCGAGCCCCCGGCGCGGCTCGCCGATCGCGATCGAGATCTGCGCTGGGGTGGACTCGGTCAGGTAGCGCTCGAGCTTCGCGAAGACCGGCTGCTGCGTGCTGCCGATCCAGATCCAGGTGATGTCCTGGTCCTGCACCACTGGCAGCGACCGCTGGCCGCAACGCTCCCCGATCGCGCGCGCCGTCCGCTCAGCCCTGTCACCGACGACGATCATGCCGACGTGCCAGAGGTCGAAGTCGTAGCCGAGGTCGGCGGGGCCGACGAGGCTGCTGCTCTTCAGCAGGTGGGCCACCTGGTCGGCGCGCTTCTGCGCGGACGAGCGCCGGGTCCGCTCGAGCTCCGCCCGGTATGCCGCCGAGACCAGAACCATCAGCCGGTCAAGCCGCGGGCCCTGGTCACTGAGGATCTGACCGAGCACACTGCTCGGCATCCCCTCGGCCGCCATGACGATGAATCCCTCCAGCGCCTTGTTACCGGCCGCGTAGCGCCGCAGGACCGTGTCCAACCGGATTCCGCCGCGAGCGGCTCGGCGAGCCTGCAGCACCGCCTCCGGAGGGATCGCCGCCGGCAAGTCACCTCCCTTCTCGATCCCGTCGAGGCCATAGTCGACCGCGGCGGCCACGGCATCCCGCAGCCCGGCGGCGTACACGGGGTCCTCGTCCCCAGCCGGCTCGGAGAGCTGCTGTATCTGAGCCAGGATCGCCCTCTCAATCGCATCGCGACGCCTCCGCAGGCGAGCCGCGAGCTCAACTCGAATCGCAGGAGAAGATTTGCCCCAGCTGTTCCCGACTCGGGTCACAGAAGTACAACACGCAGGGGCATCGTCAAGATCGAAGCCGGGACCTGGCCCGAGCATCTCATCGACAATCTCTTACCCCGCATCCCACCGCCTTCAGCACAATCCCCGCCTCCCCGCCAGTAGCTGGCGAATCGAGGGTAGCTAAGTCAAGAGTCTCTTTGCAAACCTCGGGCAGACTGGAAAATCAACTCGGAAACTCAGGTTTTTTTTGTGGGTTAAGAGCTGGAGTAACTACCGTGCCAAGTCATGTCCGCGGAGCTGCAGGTGGTGTTCATCGAGGGCGATGGAATCGGGCCGGAAATAGTCGGTGCAACCCGCGAAGTGGTCGACGCGACGGGCCTGAAGATCACCTGGAAGGAGGCCCTCGCGGGATCCCGGGCAGTGGAGTGCTGCGGTTCCATCTCCCCGGCGGAGACCCTCACAGCGGTCGCCCGCGCCGGCAGCGCGATCAAGGGCCCGACCAGCACCCCAGCCGGAACCGGCAGCCGCAGCGCGAACTTCTACATGCGCCAGGAGCTGCAGCTGTTCGGCGGCGTGCGACGATTCGTCGACCGCCGCCGGGCAATCGACGTCCTGCTCGTGCGCGAGAACCTCGAGGATCTGTATGGAGCGATCGAGTGGACCAGTGCGCCCGGCGTAACCCAGGCAATCAAGGTCAGCACCGCCGCCGGGGCCCGCCGGGTCGCGCACCTCGCCTTCAGACTGGCGCGGGAGCACGATCGCGAGCGAGTGACGATCGTCCACAAGGCAAACAACCTCAAGCTCACCGAGGGCCTCTTCCGGGAGACCGCCCTGGAGGTGGCCTCGGCGTACCCGGAGATCGCCTGCGACGAGCTGCTCGCGGACAGCGCCGCAGCCCTGCTTGCCGGCGAACCGGCCGCGGCGGACGTGCTGCTGGCGACGAACACCTACGGCGACCTGCTCTCGAGTGTCGCGGCGGCGGCTGCGGGCGGGCCGGCGGCCGTCTCGACCGCGAACTACGGAGCGGCGGACCTGATTGTCGCCGAGGCCGGCCACGGCAGCGCGCCGGCGCTCGCGGGCCGCGGCCTCGCGAACCCCCTGGGCCTGCTCGGGGGCGCGGCCATGCTGCTCGCCGCGCGCGGGTGCGGCCGCGAGGCAGGTGCGATCTGGGAGGCGATCGCAGCGACGCGGGCCGCCGGGTGCCTCACCCCGGACCTCGGCGGGAGCGCGACGCTCCAAGAGGTCACGAAGGCCGTGGCCAGCGACGTCGGCGCCCGGCTCAGCACCGGCTAGGGCTCACTCGCCGGGCTGCCGTGCCCGGGCGTCCTCGGTATCGGCGAGGAAACGTTGGTCGAGGCGGTCGATCAGATCCTCCCCGGTGAGCTCGAACAGCGCCCCGACTGGGACCAGCTCGTCCTCAATCTCAGAGCTGGTGCCGGCGTCGACGATCCCCCGCAGGGCCGATTCCATCGCCCGCACCGAAGCGCGAATTGCCTGGTTCGCGTAGATCACGATCGCGATCCCGGACGCGGTCAGCTCCTCGATCGTCGTCCGGTGGTAGGTGGTCGGGATCGCCACCAGGGGGACCTGCGGAGAGCGCTCCTGCCAGTGCCGCGAGAACTCGGTCACCTCGGTCGCGGTCTCGGCCTTCGAGTGGATCACGATCGCGTCCGCCCCGGCTTCGGCGTAGAGACCGGCCCTGAGCAGCGCATCCTCCATGCCCACTCCGGCGATCAGCGACTCGACCCGCGCGAAGACCATGAAGTCTGGGTCCAGCTGCGTCTCCTTCGCGACCCGCACCTTCATCGCGAACTCGTAGGGGTCGAGCAGCTCCTGCCCAGGCCGGAAGCTGTTGCGCTTCGGGTAGAGCTTGTCCTCGATGCAGACCGCCGCGGCGCCACCGCGCTCGAACTCGGCGACGCTGCGGCGGAGGTTGCGAACCTCGCCGAAGCCCGTGTCGCAATCGCTGATCACCGGCATCGGGGTCGCCTGGGAGATGACCCGGGTCGCGTCGCAGACCTCGCTCATCGTCAGCACGTTCGCGTCCGGCATCCCGTTCACCGCCGCGACGCCGAGACCGCTCGCCCAAGCGGCATCGAAGCCGCAGCGCTGGGCGACCAGCGCCGAGAGCGCGTCGTGGACTCCCGCCACCCGCAAGGGACGGCCGAGCGAGAGGGCCGCCCGCAGGGCGGCGCCGCCGCTCATCCCCCAACCTCCGCGACGCCAGCCCAGGCACGCGTATCTGGTCCCCCCAGCAGGCTCGCGAAGACCTCGAGGAACCGCTCGTTGCGGGCCTCGCCGCGACTGGCGATGCGGAGGTAGCGATCGCCTTCGGGCATCGACTTTCCGGCGCAGTCCTTGACCAGGATCCCGTGGCCGGCGAAGAGTCGCTCGACGAGAGCCTCGGCGCTGTGCCGCAGCGGCAGCTGAACGAGCACGTAGTTGGCGTCGCTGGGCAGGACGGAGAGCTCGGCAAGGGATTCGAGGCCGGCGCTGAGCTCGTCGGTCTCCCGGCGAGTCAGGGCGCAGCTCTCGCGGAATGCGCGGAGGTGCCCCGGCAGGGTCCGCAGGAACGCTTCGGCGGGGCCGTTCACGTGCCAGATCGGGAGCTTCGCCGCGATCTCCGCCGCCAGCCCCGTGTCGGCCGTCGCGAGGTAGCCGAGGCGCAGGCCGCCGACGCCGAAGACCTTGCTGACGCTCTTCATCACAACCAGGTTCGGGTGCGCGTCGAGGGACCACTCCAGGCTGTGCTCGGCCGGATCGGCGCAGAAGTCGACGAACGACTCGTCGAGCAGCAGGCGGCAGTCCAGCTCGTGCAGCTGCCGAGCGAGGCCGCCCAGCACGGCCGCGGGCTCGGCGACGGCGGTCGGGTTGTTGGGCGAGATCACGACAGCCAGATCGGCACGATGCTCTCGCACCCCATCCAGGACAGCCTCGACGTCGAGTCTGAAGCTGCCCTCCGCAAGGGGGACCCGGACGACCCGGTCGGCGGCAAGGCTCTCGTACTCGTTGAAGCTCGGCACCGGCACCACGACCGCTCGCCTCGCCGCTCCAACCAGGTGCTTCATCAGTTCCGAGCTGCCGTTGCCGACGACGATCCGGTCGGGCCGGTGCCCGAACGCGGTCCCGGCGATCTCCGCCAGCGCCGCCTGGCCGACTGGGTACTCGCGGACCAGGTGGTCGAGCTCGGCTGCGATCTCCGCCATCAGCTCGGCCGAAGGGAAATGGGCGTTGGTGAGCAGCCGGTGGTCGACCAGATCGTGGCGCCAGTAGCCGCCGTGCTGACCGGCAATCGTCTGCAGCCGCTCAGGCGGGGTGCTGAACATGTACTCGGCCGCGCGGCGATCCTCATGAGTGTCGACCTCATACCAGGGGATCTCGCTGCAGTCGGCGGCGCGGAACCGCGACGAGCGCTCGCGGATGGCGCTGGCGAGGATGACCTCGAAGCACCTGTCCATGCCCTCGTCGGCCTTGACCATCCGCTCCAGCTCAGGCAGGAGCTCCCGCTCCAGGTACTCGCCGCGGAAGAGCCAGACGTTGATCGTCTTGTACTTGCCCTCGTACTCGAAGCCCGGCCCCTGGTCGTCGGCGTAGAAGATCTCCTCGACCAGCCCTTGCGGATCGACCGCGACTACGGTGCCGTCCATCGACGGCTCGAAGCGCGCGACCGCGGCGACGTTCTCCGAGCCCGGCGCCCGCATCGCCTTGAGCACAGCCGGGTCGAAGAGGACGTCCCCCTCGATCACCAGCGTGTCTCCCTGCAGGCCCCCACGCCCTCGCCATAGCGAGTAGATGTCATTGGTCGACTCGAAGCGGTCCGACTCGGCGTACTCGATCTCCATCCCCGCCTGCCGCGGCCCGATCGCCGCGGCGATCTCGCCGCCGAGGTGGCCGACGACGATCATCGTCCGCTCGACGCCCGCTGCGGCAAGGGTGCGCACGGTGCTTTCCAGGATCGGCGTACCGCCCACCGTAAGCAGGGGCTTCGGCAGCCGCTCCGTGAACGGCCCGAGGCGACTGCCGAGGCCAGCCGCGAGGATCACGGCGCGGGTGGCGAGACGATCGGGCTCAGCCCCCATCGAAGGACCCTCCCGGCACGGCGGCCGGCGCCAGCATCCGGTCGAGGACGATGCGCCCGAGGTCGTGCTGGTAGAGCCAGACCCCGTCGAGCCGGCCGCGGAAGCTTGGCTCTCCGCCAATCTGCGGCGACGGCCTGAGGCCACTGCCGAGCCCGTAGGCGATCAGGGACGGGACCGGCCGCCGCTCGATGTCGAGCAGCTCGGCGCGGTCCGAGACGACTGGACCGCCCCCCGAGCGCAGCAGCCTCAGCGGCTTGCCATCCACATCGAGCAGGCGCGGCAGGCAGGCATCGAAGCCGACGGCGGAGATGACCAGGCCGGCCGACGCCAGCGCCTCCCCGACCGCCGCGGTCTCGTCCACGCGCAGGTGGCTCAGGCCTTCCACGGGACCGGTCGCAAACCGGGTCCGCCGCGCCAGCTGGAAGGCGTCCCCCCTCAAGCCCGAGAAGCGATAGACGCGACCGCTCAACGGGCAGACGTCAGCCTCGGGATCGAAGCCGTAGTCGTCGGCGCGTGCCTCCTCCACGCTCATGTAGGCAAGGCGCGGGGGCCGGCGCTCGACCATGCACACCCGAGGCCGGCCGATCCGCGCCTGCAGCCCCGGATCGCTGACGATCCGGCTGGCGCAAGACCAGGCGCTGTGGCTGCTGCCGACGATCACCGCCAGCCCTTGCCGCTGGACCGCCTCGCAGAGGTCGTCGCGGATTGGCGCATCGCGATCGATCAAGGCGGCGGCGTGCACCGTCTTCCCGCTCCAGCGGCGCAGACCGATCTGCGGGCTGAGCCGAAGACTCGCCGGGTCGCGCCTGCGGGCCCCGCCACAGGCGACGACGACGTTCCGCGCCGTCGAGCGCTCGCGGCGACGACCGCCGGGCGCCGGGTGGGAGCTGGTCACCACCGCCCCGCCGCCGGGGAGCAGCCGGACCTCGTCGACCTCGGCACCGAGAGAGACCTCACAGCCCGGCTCAGCATCGAGCAGGCAGCGCACCGCCTCGCCGATCTGCTCCATGAAGGCCGCGATCGTGGCCAGAGGCGGATAGCGATCCTGCTGGCGGCGCAGCTCCGCCGCCGCCTCCGAGCGCCGAGCCGCGTCGAGGAAGCCGACGTCGTCTCCGTCGAGGCACTCGAGGAATGCCCGGCCGAGCGAGTTCGAGCCGATCTCGTAGCGCCCCAGCGCCCCAGCGCCGAGGCGGCGGGTCCGCTCGATGACGCGAACCCCTTCGGCCAGCAGCCCGCGCAGCTGCGCGGTGACGCCCGCGGCGACGACCGGCCCTAGCCCGGCCGGCCCCCCGCCGCAGATGATCGTGCCGAAGTCGAACCGGCTCACAGCGAGCCCTCCTGCTTGACGTAGGCGAGCAGGCCCCCGGCATCGACTATCGCGCGGATCTCCTCCGGCAGCGGAGTCGAGGTCAGCTCGATTCCCCGCTGCGCCACCGTGAGCCGATCCCGCGCCGGGTCGTACTCGAGGAGATCCCCCTCCTCGATTCCGAGCGTCGGGCACTCGAGGAGTGCGAGACCGATGTTGATCGCGTTCCGGTAGAAGATCCTGGCGAAGGATTCGGCGATCACGACCGGGATCCCGACGTGTTTGATCAGGGCAGGAGCCTGCTCGCGGGAGGATCCGCAGCCGAAGTTGCGGCCGCCGACGATGATGTCCCCGGGGTCGATCTCCTCGTAGAAGCCGGGCCGGATGTTCTCCATCACATGCGGCGCCAGCTGGTCGAGGCTGATCGTCTCGTGCTTGTACTTGCCGGCGATCACGTCGTCGGTGGTGACGTTGTCCCCGAAGCGCCGGACTTGCCCGCGAATCGACGTGGGCGTCATCGCTCGCTCGCCTGGCCGGTCGGCACAGCGCCGGTAACCACCCCAGCCAGAGCCGACCGCGCGACCACCTCCGGCGAGGCGACGAAGATCGATGCCTCGCGGTTGCCCATCCGGCCACGGAAGTTGCGGTTCGCGGTGGTGATCAGCGTGTGCCCGTCGCCCGGCACGCCCTGGTGGGTACCGACGCAGGGCCCGCACCCCGGGGTGGTGATCAGAGCCCCAGCAGCGACCAGCGACTCGATCAGCCCCTCGCTGAGCGCCCCCGCCAGCACCTGGCGGGATCCGGGGCTGACGATCAGCTGCACCCCTGGGGCCACCTGCCTGCCGGCCAGGACTTTGGCGGCGCGGCGCAAGTCGGAGAGCCGTCCGTTGGTGCAGGTGCCGATGAAGGCGATGTCGATCGGAGTGCCTTCCGCGCCGTCGAGCTCGGTGATCTCGGTGAGGTCATGAGGGCGGGCGACCATCGGCCGCACCGCTCCGAGGTCGAGCTCGAGCTCAGCTGCAAAGCTGCAGCCGGGGTCCGACCACTCGCCGGCCGGCGGCTCCTTTACGCGTTGGCCGAGCCACTCCCTGCAGACCCCGTCGACGGGCATCAGCGCGCACTTCGCGCCCATCTCGATCGACATGTTCGCGAAAGTCAGCCGCTCCTCCATCGAGAGCGACTCAAGCCCGTCGCCGTCGAACTCGAGACAGGCATAGGTGGCGCCGTCGACCCCGATCTCGCGCACCAGGGCAAGCACCGCATCCTTCGCGCTCGCCGTCTCCTGAAGCTGCCCGGAAAGCCAGACCTTGATCGTCTCTGGCACGCGCAGCCAGGTTCGGCCGGTGCGCATCGCGACTGCGATGTCGGTTGATCCCATACCGATGCCGAGACAGTTGAGGGCCCCGTAGGTGACGGTGTGAGAGTCCGAGCCGAGGACGAGCATGCCGGGCAGCACATCCCCCTGCTCCGGGAGGACCACATGCGAGATGCCGCTGCCGGCGTCGTAGATCCGGGCCCCGCAGGCAGCGGCGAAGCGGCGCATCGCGACCTGCATGTTCGCCGCCCCCGCATTCGGGGCCGGGGCGCA
Source organism: Solirubrobacterales bacterium (assembly GCA_036277915.1). Lineage (GTDB taxonomy): Bacteria > Actinomycetota > Thermoleophilia > Solirubrobacterales > 70-9 > VAYN01. The sequence continues at coordinate 23,493 of DASUMA010000003.1, read as the reverse complement.
GTGGTCGATCACGAGGACGATGCGGCTGCCGTCGATCTCAGCTTCCTCCGCCCCGAGCTCACGCTTGAGGAGCTCGATCGCAAGCGGGGCATTGCCGTCGGTCGCCATCACCAGGTCGACGTCGACCCGAACCGCTGCGCCGGCGCTAACGTCCGCGCCGGCGTGGGCGGCGATGATCTTCTCAGCCGTCGTACGCGCGGCTTGCGCCATTTCCCCGCTCCATGACGACGCGGTGGATCTCCACCGTCTCCTCGGGGGTCAGCTCGCGCTTGAGCCGAACCGCCTCGTACCGCACCGCCTCCGTCACCTGCTCGAGGTTGTCGCGCTCGGCCTCCACGCCCCGGCTCGCGAGCACGTGCTGGATCGCCGAGCGGCCGCTGTGCTTGCCGATCACGATCGACCGGTCGGCACCGACCAGCTCCGGCGGAAACGGCTCGAAGTAGTCCGGAGTGTCCAGCACCCCGTCCACGTGGATCCCCGACTCATGGGTAAATATCGACTCGCCGGTGACCGGCTTGTTGCCGGCGACCGGGCGCCCAGAGACCTCTTCGACGTAGCGGCAGAGGGGAACCAGGAGCTCCATCCGCCACCCCTGGTCGATCTCGAGGTGATGGCGCAGACCCATCAGCAGCTCGTCGATCGGGGCGATGCCGGCGCGCTCGCCCAATCCGTTCACGGTGGCATGCACATGCTGGGCTCCGCCTTCGACCGCGGCCAGCGTGTTGGCGGTAGCCAGGCCGTAGTCGTTGTGCATATGCGCCTGCAGAGGCAGGCCGACCGCGGACACGCTGGCGAAGATCTCGCGCGCGGTCTGCGGGCGGAGGATCCCGATCGTGTCGGAGAGACGCAGCCTGTCGGCGCCGGCGTCGCTGACCGCCTGCGCGTATTCGACCAGGAACTCGGCATCCGCTCGGGCGACGTCCTCGGCGCTGACCGACACCCAGCTGCCCTGCCCCTTCGCGAAGGCGACCATCTCCTGCATCGTCTCGACGACCCACTCGCGCGACTTGCCGAACTTCCCCTCGAGGTGGTGATCGGACGCCGGGAGGCCGATGTGAACGGCGCTGAGCCCGCAGGCAAACGAGGCTTCCAGGTCCGACAGCCGGCCGCGATTCCAGCCGATCAGACGGATCTCCAAGCCGGCGTCGAGCAAGAGCTTGATCGCCTCCTCCTCGGGCCCTCCCATCGCCGGGGTCCCGACCTCCAGCGCATCGACCCCGACCGCGGCAAGCCGGCGAGCGATCTCCACCTTCTCCTCCGGCGCGAAAGCCACCCCTGGTGACTGCTCACCCTCACGAAGGGTCGAATCCTCGAACATGATTGGGCGATCGTTCATCGTCGGCGGAGCAGCGCTCCGGTCCCCCCTTGTCGCTAAGCAGTGCGGTTCCGGGAAGACTCTGCCAGGGGCGCGGGGGCCCACCTGCACCAATGTGTCGCACCCAAAAGGGCTCGTTTCCGGCGTTCTGCTCTATGGATCACACTTCGAGCGGTAGGGCCTGCTCATACCTCGACCAGGGAGCCCATGATCACGGTGCGTTCGCGGGGCAGGGCGAAGTAGTCGGCGGCATCGGTGCTGAGGTGGGAGCTGGCGAGGAAGAGGCGCTTGCGCCATCTCCTCATCCCGGGAGCGTCGCCGGGACGCAGCTCGATCGTCGAGAGGAAGTAGGTGGTCTCCTCGACGTCGATCGGGAATGCGAGAGCGCCCTCGGCGGCCTGGCGCAGCGCGGCGGGGACGTCGGGCTGCTCCATGTAGCCGAAGCGGGCGGTGAGGTGGCTGATTCCGTCGTCGTCATAGCCAAGGTCGTCGACCGAGAAGCGCTCCGCTCTGGCGACGTTGGGGATCGGCAGCGTCTCTATGAGGAGGATCACGACGTGCTCGTGGAGGATCTGGTTGTGCTCGACGTTGGCGCGCATTGCCAACGGCGTCGTCGTCTTGCCGCGGTTGAGGAAAACCGCGGTCCCGGGGGTGCGCCGCAGCGGCGGCCGGCGCCGGTGGATCTCGTCGACAAAGGTCCGCAGGCAGCCTTCCTTGCGCTCGCGGCGCTCGGACACCAGCCGGCGCCCCCGCCGCCACGTGGTCAGGACCGTGAAGATCAGCAGCCCTGCCAGGAGCGGAAACCAGGCGCCATGGACGAGCTTGGTCAGATTCGCGGCGAGGAAGAGCAGGTCGACGGAGAGGAAGGCGGCCGCCCCGGCGACCACCAGCCAGAGCGGCTTTCCCCACCGGTGGCGGACGACGTAGAAGAACAGCAGGGTCGTGATCGTGATCGTCCCAGTCACCGCCATGCCATAGGCGAACGCGAGCGCCCCTGAGGTGCGGAAGGCGAAGACCAGGGCCAGCACCGCCGCCATCAGCAGCCAGTTGATCCATGGGACGTAGATCTGGCCCATCGTCTTCGCCGAGGTGTAGACGACCCGCAGGCGTGGCAGGTAGCCGAGCTGCACCGCCTGGTGGGCGACCGAGAATGCGCCGGTGATCACCGCCTGGGAGGCAATCACCGTGGCGATGGTCGCGAAGAAGACCATCGGCACCAGGCCCCATTCCGGGACCAGCCGGAAGAAGATGCCGCTGGCGTCGGCGCCCGGGTGGTCGAGGAGGAGCGCCCCCTGGCCCATGTAGTTGAGGATCAGCGCCGGGAAGACCAGCAGCAGCCAGGCGGCGGTGATCGGCAGCCGGCCGAAGTGACCCATGTCGGCATAGAGCGCCTCGGCACCGGTGATCACGAGCACGACCGCGGCGAGCGCGAAGAACGCAGTGCCGAAGTTCCCGAACATGAACTCGAGCGCGTATCCAGGCGAGAGCGCGGCGAGGATCTGCGGGTGGGCGGCGATGCCCGATATCCCACAGGCAGCGATGACGAGGAACCAGAGGGCCATCACCGGGCCGAATAGGCGGCCGACCGCCGCCGTCCCGTAGCGCTGGGAAGCGAAAAGGACGACCACGATCGCCGCCGTGAGCGGCACGACCAGGTGTCCCAGCGAGGGCTCGACCACCTTCAGCCCTTCGACCGCGGAGAGCACCGAGATGGCCGGGGTGATCATGCTGTCGCCGAAGAAGAGGGAGGCGCCGAAGACGCCGAGCGCTGCGAGGACAACCTTGGCCCGCCGCCCGCCCGGCAGCCCGCCCCGCTGAATCAGCGTGATCAGGGCCATGATCCCGCCCTCGCCCTCGTTGTCGGCCCGCATCACCAGCAGCACGTACTTGAGCGTGACGACGATCGTCACCGCCCAGAAGATCAGCGAGATGACGCCGTAGACGCTGGCGCGCGTCTCCGCCACCGGATGAGGATCGGCGGGGTTGAAGACCGTCTGCACCGCGTACAGCGGGCTCGTCCCGATGTCGCCGAAGACGACGCCGGCGGCGCCGAGCGCGAGCGCGGCCTGCGCCTTGGCGTGGCCGGGCGTGCGCCGCGCCGAGCGGTTGCTCAGCAGGCCTTCGGGGCCGGGACGCTCCTTGACGGCGACGGACACATCCCGATCATCCGCCCGCGCCCGTCAAGTCCGCGTGAAGACCAGCCCTCCGCGTATACAGATTTCGTGAAGATCCCGGCTCAGGCGGCAAAGCGGTAGCCGACGCCTGGGTCCGTGCGGATATAGACGTGCTCATCCGGAGGCTCGATCTTGCGACGCAGGTTGGCGATGTGGGCGCGGAGCACCTGCAGATCTTCTTCGTACTCGACTCCCCACACCTCCACCAGCAGCGCCCGGTGAGTCATCAGGCGACCCCGGTTGCGGACGAGGACGCGGAGGAGCTCGAACTCGGTCGGGGTCAGGTGGATCTCCTCGTCGTCGCGGCGCACGCGGCGGCCAGCGAGGTCGATTTCCAGCCCCTCCACCTCGATCGCCGGCTCCTCCATCTCCGGGCGGGCGCGCCGCAGCGCCGCTTCCAGCCGCGCAACCAGCTCGCGCGGTCCGAACGGCTTGGTGACGTAGTCATCCGCGCCGGCGGCCAGCGCCTCGACCTTCTTGTGCTCGTCGCCGATCGCCGAGAGGACGACGATCGGCATCTCGCTCCACTCGCGAATTCGCCGCGTCACCTCGACCCCTTCGAGGTCGGGCAGCATCAGGTCAAGGACCGCCGCCTCCGGCGGGCGCACCGCGACCAGGTCGAGTGCCTCCTCGCCGCTGCTCGCCGGCACCGCCTCGAAGCCCGCGTCGCGGAGAATCACCTGCAGCGCCCTGACGATCTGAGGCTCATCGTCGCAGACGAGGATGCGGCGCCGGTCGTTCATCCCGCCCCCTCGAGCGGAAACGAGACGACGAAGGTGCTGCCCTGGCCGGGCACGCTCTCGACCGCCAGCTCGCCGCCGTTGGCCTCGACGAAGCCCCTCGCGATCGAGAGGCCGAGACCGGACCCCTCGCCGCCTTCGCGCCGGTAGAACGGTTCAAAGATCCGCTCCCGCTGCGGCTCCGGGATGCCCGCTCCCTGGTCGACGACCCGCACGACCAGGCGACCACCGACCCTGCGCGAGCGCACCAGGACCGGCTGGGCGTCGCCGTGGCGAACGGCGTTGGCGAAGAGGTTGGCGAAGGCGCGCTCGAGCTGGGCCGCGTCGGCGGTCAGCGCCGGGATCTCGGCGTCGATCCCCAGCTTCACAGCGGCGGCCTCCCCACCGAGCGACTCCCGCGCCGCCTCCAGCACCCCCGCCAGGTCGACGGGCTCCAGCCGTGGCTCCGCCGAGCCGGACTCCAGACGTGAGACGTCGAGCAGGTTCTCAACCAAGCGCGAGAGCCTCTCCCCTTCCTCGACCACGCCCTTGCTCAGCTCGTGGCGCTCCTCCTCGGTCAAGGTCGGAGAGCTTAGGGCCGTGCCAGCGGCGATGATCGAGGTCAGGGGCGTCCGCAGGTCATGCGATACCGAGCGCAGCAGTGCGGTCTTCAGCTCGTCGCTGCGACGCAAAGCACCCGCCTCGATCGCCTCCCCCTCCATCCGGTCGCGCTCCGCCGTCAGATCCCGCAACCGCGCCAGCACCTCCTCCGTCTCCTCCCGGCGCCCCTCCGCCTCAGCGGCCCGAGCTCTTGCGACCGCGGCCAACGAGCTGCTGGCAAGGGCAACGATCACGAAGGCGACCAGAGCGACCACGTCCTTGTCGGCACCGATCCCGAACTCCCCAGTCGGCGGAAGGTGGAACCAGTTGAAGGCCAGCGCGCTGGCCACGGCCGACACCAGCCCAAGCCGCCACCCCCACCAGGTCGAGATCAAGAAGACCCCCGGGATGTAGACGACCCCCAGCGATACAGCCGGGGCCACCGACTTCAAGGCATAGATCAACAAGGTCGCCGCAGCAACGACGCCCAGCATCGCCACCCACCCCCGCCCCGCGGCCGGGGGTCTGGCACCGATGTTCAACTGCGGGCGACCGGGCACAGCCTCAGCGTAATCCGCTTGGCTGTGGCTGTCCCGGGTCGCAAAATCCTCTCCTGCGGAAGAATCGCTCGATGGTGCCCGACCCCGAGTTCGACCTCAGCGCCGAGCAGGCGCGGCGCCTCGCCCTTGCCGCCCAGGGATTCGGCCGCCCACGACCGACCGGTCGGGTCGACGCCAGGCACCTGCGGCGGGCGATCGACGATGTCGGCATGCTCCAGCTCGACTCGGTGAACGTCTTCTGCCGCTCCCACTACATGCCGGTCTACTCGCGGCTCGGTGCGTATCCGCGGCAGGCCCTGGACCGCATTGCCTGGCACGAGAACGGAAAGGGGATGACCAGGCCGGCGCGGCGGCGGGACCTGATCGAGTACTGGGGCCACGAGGCATCGCTGCTGCCGGTCGAACTGCAGCCGCTGCTGCGCTGGCGGATGGCGCGAGTGGACAAGCTGGCGTGGAAAGGCGTGGCGCGGATCGCGGTGGAGCAGCCGCAGCTGCTCGAGTTCGTGCTCGACATGGTGCGGGAGCGCGGGCCGATCCGGGCGTCGGAGCTGGCAGCGAAGGGGCGGCGCCGCGAGCCGGGAGAGATGTGGAGCTGGAGCGAAGAGAAGACCGCGCTCGAGTACCTGTTCTTCTCGGGGCAGGTCTGCGCGGCGCGACGGGTCAACTTCGAGCGCCTCTACGACCTGCCCGAGCGGGTGCTGCCGCGGCACGTGCTCGAAGCGCCGACGCCCTCGCAGGAGGAGGCCCAGCGCCGGCTGCTCCTGATCGCCGCGAAGCGCCTCGGGGTGGCGACCGAGGCCGACCTCGGCGACTACTTCCGCCTCCCCCGCGCCGAGTCGAAGGCCCGCGTCGCCGAGCTAGCCGAGAACGGCGATCTGGTCCCGGTCCGGGTCGAGAGCTGGCGGCACCCCGCCTACCTCGCGACCGAGCGACCCGGGGGCCTGCGCCGGGTCGCGGCGGCGCGAGCACTGCTGACCCCCTTCGACTCCCTCGTCTGGGCGCGCGAGCGAACCGAGCGCCTCTTCGGCTTCCGCTACCGGATCGAGATCTACGTGCCGGCGCCGAAACGCGTCTATGGCTACTACGTCCTCCCCTTCCTGCTCGGCGACCGCCTGGTCGCGCGAGTCGACCTCAAGAGCGACCGGCAGGCCGGCGTCCTGCACGTGCGCAGCGCCTTCGCCGAGCCCGGATGCGACACCGCCCTCGTCGCCGAGGAGCTGGCCGCGGAGCTGCGCCTGCTCAGCAGCTGGCTCGATCTCGGCGGCGTCTCGGTGGCCCGCAAAGGTGACCTCTCCCAACCGCTCCGCCGCGCGCTCGCCTGACGAAGAGCAGGCCCAATCCGAGCACTCAAAAGGGGTGGCAGACGGGATTCGAACCCGCGACCGCCGGCACCACAAGCCGGAGCTCTACCAACTGAGCTACTGCCACCGCGCAGCGTTGAAATCTAGCGGGCCAGGGCCAGGTCCGGCTCGGCCGGCTCTGAGGGGCTGTCGCTGCTGGATGCGGCGCCCTTGGCAAAGTCCATTTGGTCGTCGACCGGGCCGTGACGGAGGAGCTTGATGTCTTTGACCCAGTTCTGGTGCAGGCGCCAGGGCTGGGCGGCGCCCTGCTTGGGGAGCTGCTCGATCGAGCGCAGGACGTAGCCGGATTGGAGGTCGATGAAGGGCTCGGTCGGCTGGCTGGGGTCGGGGGCGCGGGGGGTCGCAACTCGGTAGCCGTGCTCGTCCATGTGGTTGAGCAGGCGGCAGATGTATTCGGCGACGAGGTCGCACTTGAGGGTCCAGGAGGCGTTGGTGTAGCCGATCGCGATCGCCGCGTTGGGGATGCCGCTGAACATCATGCCCTTGTAGGCGACGGTCTTGGAGATGTCGACGGGCTCGCCGTCGACCGCGAGCGACATGCCGCCCAGGATCAGCAGGTTGAGGCCGGTGGCGGTGATCACGATGTCGGCCTCCAACTCCTCGCCGGACTTTAGGCGCACGCCCTTCTCGGTGAAGGTCTCGATCCCGTCGGTGACGACGGATGCCTGCCCCTTGCGCAGCGAGCGGAAGAGATCCCCGCCCGGCACCAGGCAGAGGCGCTGGTCCCAGGGGTCGTAGCTGGGGTTGAAGTGGCGGTCGACGTCGTAGCCCTCGGGCAGCTGCCGCTCGACCCCGGCGCGGATCGTCTTGCGGGCGAACTTCGGCGCCCGGCGCGCCACCTGGTAGGTCAGGGTCGCGATCGCGACGTTCTTCCAGCGGGCCAGCGCGTAAGCGGTCTTCTCCGGCAGCCAGCGCCGCAGCGCGTTTGCGATCTTGTCGCGCGCCGGCAAGCTGAGGATGTAGGTCGGGGAGCGCTGCAGCATCGTCACGTGCGCCGCCTTCTCGGCCAGCGCCGGGACCAGCGTCACCGCGGTCGCCCCGCTGCCGACCACCAGCACCCGCTGGCCCTCGCAGTCGAGGTCCTCGGGCCAGTGCTGGGGATGGACCACCTCGCCGCCGAAGCTCTCGAGCCCCGGGAACTCGGGCGAGTAGCCCTGGTCGTAGCGGTAGTAGCCGGTGCAGCCGTAGAGGAAGTCGCAGGTGAGGACAACCGGCTCACCGTCCCGCTCCGCCCGCACAGTCCACCGCGCCTCCGCGCTCGACCACTCGGCCCCGAGCACGCGGTGGCCGAAGCGGATGTTCGCCTCCACCCCGCGCTCGCGCGCGGTGTCGCGGATGTACTCGAGGATCGTGCCCCCGTCGGCGATCGATTTCTCGTCGCGCCAAGGCCGGAACGAGTAGCCGAGCGTGTACATGTCGGAGTCCGAGCGGATCCCCGGGTAGCGGAAGAGGTCCCAGGTGCCGCCGATTGAGTCGCGCGACTCGAGGATCGCGTAGCTCTTCCCCGGGCAGCGCTCCTGCAGATGACAGGCAGCGCCGATCCCCGAGAGGCCGGCGCCGACGATCAGCACGTCCACGTGCTCGCTCTGCATCTGGCTCTCCTCGCTCATCTGGTCAGGCGAGCGAGCAGGTCGCTCGTCATCTGGTTGGAGGCGAACCGGCCCTTGCGGGCAGCAGTCCGCATCTGGCGGCGGATCCCGTTCTCGATCACGCCTTTCGGCAGCACCCCGATCACCTTGTAAGTGATGGCCCCGCGCCGCGAGGTCGCCAGGTCGCGCGCCGGCTTGCCGTAGAGCGCCCGCACGATCGTCCCCACCGCGGCTCCGAGCGGCTCGGGCGGGACCATCCCCTCCAGGGCGATGCCGGCGTCCTTGCTGGCGTCGTGGATCGGGGTGCGGATGTAGCCGGGATACACGGTCGTGACCGTCACCTCGGGGCCGACCTCCGCGCGCAGCTGGTCGGAGTAGCCGACGACGCCGCGCTTGCTGGCCCCGTAGGCGGAGGCGAAGGGGAAGGCGATGTGGGCGAGGCCGGAGGCGACGTTGACGACTCGGCCGTGGGATTCCTGCAGCGCCGGCAGCGCCGCGCCGCAGACCCGCCAGGTCCCGAGCAGGTTGACGTCGATCACGCGCAAGGCGTCCTCGTCCGGCCGCTGGGCCGCGCTCTGGGGGATCCCGATCCCGGCGCAGTTGACGAGAGCGTCGAGTCCGCCGCCGAGGCGCTCGATCGCGTGCGCGACAGCTGTATCGACGGAGCCCTGGTCGGTGACGTCGCAGGAGACAACGCCTTCGCTGGCCTGCACGTCGAGGCCGACGACCTCCGCCCCGCGCTCGCGCAGGGCCTTGACCGTGGCGGCGCCGATGCCGCTCGCGGCTCCCGTGACGATCACTCGCTTGCTCACGGCACGGACCTTATCAACACTGTGTCGAGAGTGTCAACAACTTGTCGGGAAACTCGACGGGATGTAAGGTGGATGCGATGAATCCCGCGCAGAAAGCCGGCTCACGAGCATCAGGTGACGCACCCGCCACGGCCCGCGGCCGCCGCCCTGCTCGGGCCAGCGGCGACGACCGCGAGCGGGCGATCCTGGAGACGGCGGAACGGCTGCTCGAGGAGCGGCCGCTAAACGAGATCTCGGTCGACGACCTCGCCCGCGGCGCCGGCATCTCCCGCCCCACCTTCTACTTCTACTTCCCCTCCAAGGACGCGGTCGTGCTGACGATCGTCGACCGCCTCGTCGCCGAGGCCGACGCCGGCCGCGAGGAGACGCTGGCGCGGCTGGCGAGCGACCCGCGGGCGGGGCTGCGCCAAGGCCTCGAGGGCTTCTACGCCGCCTTCCGCTCGCGCCGCGCCGTCGCCCTCGCCGCCGCCGAGCTGCGCGCCAGCAACGCCGAAGCGCGCCAGCTCTGGAGCCAGGTGATGGAGGGCTGGGTCGCCGACGTCGCCGCGATCATCGAGGCCGAGCGCGCCCGCGGCGCCGCGCCCCCCGGCCAGCCGGCGCGCGACCTGGCGATCGCGCTGGTGCAGATGAACGAGCGCGCCCAGTACGCCAGCTTCGCCGGCGAGGAGCCCGCGATCGCCGACGAGCGGATGCTCGACGTCCTGGTCGAGATCTGGCTGCGGGCGATCTACGGCGACGTCGCGCCCGGCTGAGTCCCGGCTCGCTCGCCCACGTCCTGTCCCTCAGCCGCGCAGCTGCGGCGCGATCTCGAGCCCCATCAGCGCGACCGCGTCGAGGTCGCGGTGCAGCAGGTGCTGTCCCATGATCCGGGTCAGCCCAGCCTCCGCCAGGTCGCGCAGCTGCTCGACCGCCTCGGGCACGGTGCCGAGGATCGTGCTCTCGCGCAGTCCCGCCATGAACGCCTCACCGTCGCCGTCCTCCCCTTTCCACTGGGAGAGCCGCGAGGCGCGGTCGCGCAGTTCGGCCGCGTCGGCGCCGACCAGCCACCCGGTCATCATCGAGAGCGGCAGGCTGGCGGGGTCGCGGCCCTCGGCCTCGCAGGCGCGGTCCAAGCGCTCGCGCAGCTCGGCGATCTGCGCCGCCGTCGACATCACCGTGTTGTACTCGTCCGCGTAGCGGGCGGCGAGGCGCAGGCTGCGCGGCCCGCCGCGGCCGCCGAGGATCAACGGCGGGCGCGGCTGCTGCACCGGCTTCGGCAGCGCGTCGAGCTCGTGCGCCCGGTAGTGCTCGCCCTCGAAGCTGAAGGGACCCGGGTCCCAGTGGCCGCGGACGATCTGCATCTGCTCCTCCAGCGCGTCCAGTCGCGGCCCGGTCGGCGGCAGGTCGAAGCCGTAGAGCTCGTGCTCGCGCTCCCACCAGCCGGCGCCGATCCCGACCTCGACCCGGCCGCCGGAGACGTGGTCGGCGGTGACCGCCGCCTTCGCCAGCACCGCCGGGTGGCGGAAGGTCGCCGGCGAGACCATCGTTCCCAGCCGCAGCCGCTCGGTCACGGCGGCAAGCGCGGCGATCGTCCCCCAGGCGTCGAGCGAGCCGCGCTCGCGGCGATCGTCGACCGAGAGGTAGTGGTCTGAGCGGAACATCGTCCCCACCCCGTGCTCTTCGCAGGCGGCGGCCAGCGCGAGCCAGTCGGGCCAGGTCACATCCTCCTGCCCCTCGATCATCAGGCAAACGTCCACGCGCACAGTCTCCCCGAAGATCGGCGCCGCAAACGCCGCTACGGTTCGCGCCGATGCACTCCCGCTCTCTGGCTTTGGTTGCGCTCGTCGTCGCAGCCGTCGTGTTGCTCCTCGGTGCCCCCGCAGGCGCCGTCGGCCCCTACCCCGACCTCGGCGCATGCCAGGTCTTCCCCGACCCGCCGGCCTCGCTCTCGCCGCGGGCGCCGTCCCTCCCCAACCAGGCCGCCTGGAATCAGGACATCTCCAAGGCGCCGCGCGACCCGCGCTCGGCGGCGATCATCGGCTACATCAACTCCAGCGGCGGCGACTCGCTGCACCCCGACTTCGGCTCGCCCCGCCTCTACGGCTTCCCCTACTCGGTGGTCGGCGCCGGGCAGCGCAAGCTGCCGGTCAACTACACCGCCTACGGCGACGAGAGCGACCCCGGGCCGTTCCCGGTCCCAGCGAACGCTCCGGTCGAGGGCGGCAACGGCAGCGACGGCGACCGCCACGTGCTGGTCGTCGACCGCGACGAGTGCAAGCTCTACGAGCTCTACCGCGGCTTCTACGAGGCCAGGCCGAAGCCGCACTGGAACGCCGATGCGGGCGTCGCCTGGGATCTGCGCTCGACCGCGCTGCGCCCCGACGGCTGGACCTCGACCGACGCCGCCGGGCTGCCGGTCTTCGCCGGCCTCGTCCGCTACGACGAAGTCGCCGCCGGCCACCTCGACCACGCGATCCGGGTCACCGTCGAGAGCACCCGCAATGCCTGGATCCACCCCGCCTCGCACTGCGCCGGCGATACCGACAGCGGCGATGCGCCGCCGATGGGCCTGCGGCTGCGGCTGAAGGCGGGCTACGGCCTCGGCCGCTTCAGCGGCGCCGCGAAGACGATCGCGCTGGCGATGAAGCGCTACGGCCTGATCGTCGCCGACAACGGCTCCAACTGGTATTTCTCCGGCTCCAGTGACCGCCGCTGGGACGACGACAACCTCAGTCAGCTGAAGGCGATCCCCGGCAGCGCCTTCGAGGTGGTCAAGAGCGCCGCCGGCGTCCACGCCTGCTGAGCATTCTCCTGATTTGCCCGCATTACAGCGGGTATCTGGCGCAAACGAACACCCCCCAGGAGGAGAGACTCACCCATGGCTCAAACCAAAAAACGAGCCCCGAGACGGTCGAGCAAAACGCAGGCCAAATCGCGCGGCTCAACCACCAAATCGCGATCGAGCTCGAGCAAATCGCGCTCGGCTTCGAGTAAAGCCCGGCCCGCGAGCAAACGCCGCTCGGCCACGACCAAATCGCGTTCGTCCAACGGCGCCACCGCCCAGCTGGACTCGGCGCGGCACGCGGTCGAGGACAAAGCCAAGAGTGCTGGCGAGACCGCCAAAGACGCCGGCCGCACGGTCGGCAAGGCGGCCAGCAAAGCGAAGGTGCCGCTGATCGCCGGAGGCGCCGCCCTCGCCGGGGCGGCCGGCGGCCTCGCCCTCGCCGCGAGTCGCCAGGACCGCCACAGCCGGCTGGCCGCGGCGATGCGCAGCAACAAGCCGCGGATCAAGCTGAGCTCGGACGACGTGACCAGGGCGGCTAAGGAGGTCGGCAGCTTCGGCGCCCAGGTCGGAGAGCTGGCGGCCGAGCTGCAACGCAACCGCGAAGCGGCCCATGGCAGCGGCAACGGCCACCGCCGCTCCCCGGTCGAGGTCGTGCTCGACGGACTCACTTCCCGACGCTAGGCCAGGCGATCAGGACCGGTCACGGCGGCCGCGAATCCGGCGCCCCAGGCGCACGGGGGCGCGGCCGCCGTAGACCACCAGCCGCCAGACCCGGCCGACCACGTAGATCACCGTGAAGGCGATGCCGAGGCCGATCGCCCCGAGCACGATCAGCAGCAGGACGAAGGCGAATATCGCAAGCGGAACGAGAAGGAATTTCACGCGCCGGTACCCTCGTCGCTTGCCATGAAGCTTCCTTTTACAGCCTTCCGGCGCAGGGCGGCGATGGCGGCAACGGCCGTTCTAATGCTTGCGCTCGCCGCCCCGGCAGGCGCCACCGCCGACACCCCGCGAAGCCCAGAAGCCAGTGGCCTCGAGATGCTCGGCAACACCGTCCTCGCCGCGATCGAAGCCAGCAGCGCCGGTGACGCCTTCGACTCGCTCCAGAACAGCCTCGCCCTGCTCGGCGCCCGCTACCGGGTCGAGGCGATCGCCGCCGAAGCCTACGCTGAGGAACCGCCCGTCGCTCCCGCACCGGACGAGCCGGTCGACGACCCAAGCGAGCTCCCACCCGCCTCGGCCGGGACCAACGGATCCCACACCCCCCGCGCCTCCTCCCTGCGCGACGAGCCGCTCTTCGCCCGCTCCCGCACCACCGACGACTCGACCGCGATCCTGCTCACCGGCATCGCCCTGCCGCCCCCCGACGCCCCCGAAGCGGTCAAGGGCGCGATCAACGCCGCCAACACCATCGTCGGCCGCCCCTACATCTGGGGCGGTGGTCACCAGTCCTGGTACTCCTCCGGCTACGACTGCTCCGGGTCGGTCAGCTTCGCCCTCTTCGGCGGCGGCCTCATCCCCCGCCCCCTCACCTCCGGCGACCTGATGCGCTGGGGCGCCCCCGGCCCCGGGCACTGGATCACCGTCTACGCCAGCCCCAGCCACACCTACGTAGAGATCGCCGGCCTCCGCTGGGACACGGTCGGCGACGAGAACGGCACCGGCCCCCGCTGGCACCTGGCCACCGCAGCGCCGGACGGCTTCGCAGTGCGGCACCCGCCTGGGCTCTAAGCCCTGGGGTCAGCCCACCAGCCAGACCCTGCATCCGACCAGGGAGACCTTGGCCAGCCGCCGATCCCCCGTCACGATCACATCAACGTCTGGAGCAGTCTCTGCCGTCGCGAGGATCAGGGCATCCGGCATACGCAGCGATTTGAATCGAGAGCGCAAGCTGGCCGCCCTATCGGCGACGGGGATGTCGACGGGAAGAACTCCTGACAACAGGGAGCTGAAGAAGCCCGCAACGGAATCCTCGTCGTGATGGCCCATGCGCGCGCCGGTCAAGACCTCGGCGTAGGTGACGACCGAAGCCAACAGCCGCTGCCCGACGAGGTCCCGAATCGCCCGATCAGCTGCCTCGTGCAGAGCATCGCCTCTGTCGAGAAAGCCGACGACGACGCCGGAATCGAGGACTATTCCCACTCTCCGCGCAGCCCTTCCACGCTGTCCCGCAGATCGCCGCCGCTGTCCAAGCAGCCAGAAAAGCGATCGATCAGCTCGTCGACTCGCGTCAGAACCACCCGACCAGCCCCCTCGGACTCGACCCGGAGGGTGTCGCCGGGAGCGAGACCAGCCGTCCGAAATGCGCCCGCCGGAATCGTCACCTGATGCTTGCTCGAGACCGTCGTCTGGTTCTTTACCTTTTTGGACATAAGTAAAGACTAGCGCCCCCGACTGGATTCGAACCAGCGACCGTCGGATTAGAAGTTCAGCCGGAAAGTGTCCAGGGAGACCAATCCTGTCTGACGGGGCCAATTCCGTCCAGGGAGTTCGGCTGAGTTAGCTGGAGTTGGGGATCAACTTCGGGACCAAGTTTTTGCGCCGGTCTCGATCCAGCCGAATTCCTATGGCAACTGGCCGTGGAGCCGCCGGTGCGCGATCTCGTAGACCGTCTGCGCGTGGGAGTCGCGAGGGTGATGCCGCACGCCGAAAGCGAGGTACCGGAGCGCGAGGCCGTCGCTGTCGCGGATGAAGCGGAAGACCATCCCGAACTTGCCGTGCGGGGCCGGCAGATAGACCTTGAAGCAGGCTGGTAGTTCCGAGCCGTCGCGACCTTCGGGATCGCACCGGCGCAGAGCCTTGATCTCGACGCCATCTCGCTCGAACTGGCCGCGAGTCTCCCGCAGCGTCTCGGCTCCGGCGCGGCCACTGCGCATCGTGTCCTCGGCAAAGGCACCCTCGTTGAAGAGGACGCGGGCATGACCCCGCTGGATGGGCAAGGTTTACCCCTCGCCGTCTGCGGGCCGGAACGGCCCGTGCTCTGCCTCAAGGGCCGCGATCTCCTCCTCGGTGGCCTCTCGCTCGTCCCTGCCGAGCATGGTCTGCCAAGAGGTATCACGGGTGATCACGAACTCGTTGGCGCTGCGCTCCTCGGTGATGATGAACTCACCCTCCAGAGCGCCGCTGACCTTGATGTGCGCAGGCTGCTCCATCGCGAGAAATCATGGCAGACCCCTCGGCGGGGTCATTAACCTGGCCCTCATGGCCCATCACAAGCGCAAGCGGCCGAAGCATCGCCGAAGCGGCTGCCTACTCTGCAAGCCGCACAAGCTGACCACGACCGTGAAGGCGCAGCGTCGCAGGGGCTTCCAGGACTCGCTCTCGCACGAGCGAGCCGCCGGATGAGGCACGAGATCTAGACAAACCTGGCCGCTTTGGCTTGAGGGAACTTCGCAGTGTCGGCAGAGAAAAAAGGTCCAGAGCAATCCCTCCGCGAGATCCGCAAGCGACTGATCGAAGGCACGCGGATCAAGGTGCGATACGGGCGCGCAACGCTAACCGTGCGGCGCTCAGTAGTGATCTTGGGCGCCCCCCTTGGTGAAGCTCTAAAAGCCCATCAGCGCAAAGCCATCAGCGCCGAGGAAGTGGCTTGGCGCTTCCTGTACGAGCAGACGATCAGCCACTCCCCGACTTTCGACTGGGAGGTGGTCAAGCTCAACAAGCTTCTACCCCGCGTGGCCGCCGTGGTGCGCGAACCTGACTTGAAAGCTCGGACGCCCGAGGAGTTGATCGCGGAACTGGAGCGAGTCCACGCGGACGAACTGGCAGCCAAGAAACGACTCTCCGAACAGATCCAGAAATACGCCGCGCCCCTTAGTGCGAGCTACTTGAAGGGGTTCCGGGCCGCTGACCTCGGTCTCGTGACCCACCAGAAGCAAATGAAGCAGATCCGAGAAATGGTCGAACCGCTCCGGCAGCAGCAATCACTGTTCAAGCGGCAGCAGCAACAAATCGAACAGATGCAGAGGTTCCTGCGGCCAGCCATCACCCTTGAGGCGTTCGGGCTTACGCAATCCAAAGTCCGCCAGATGCTCGGATTAAACCTCCCCGGCGCCACTACCGCTGCGGCCCTGGCCAGAATCAACAACCCCTTCCTCGAACAGGACTGGCGGCCCGCGTTCGAGCGAGTAGCTGAGATTGCCCGCGAGGCCGACGCGCCTGAGGTCGCGGAGGCCGTTGAGGCGGTCGAGATCACTGCCACGAAGGCCGAAGAGGAGGGGCCGGGAGTTGATCTCGACGCGATGCGGGAAGCCATCGAACGGCTAACCCAGCAGCTTGAAGAGTCAAACCAACTGGCTAAGGAAACGGCTAACAGGGAAGACAGCGCTGAGACAGCCGGAGAAGAAGGCAAAGGCAATGACTCCTTCTCTCGACAGCTCATCCTCCAAGTCGCGTTGATGATGATCCGCTGGCTGATCGAAGCAGTCTTTTCGGCTCACCTAGGCATCCCATTTCCACCACAAGTCGCCGTTCCTCCCGAAGCTTCCGATCAAGGTCCGAGCGAAGAACCAGAACCACCCGACTCGCTCGCCTAAGTGATCAATGCGGCAGCGAGGCAGTCGCGGCGGTCAGGCTCGCAAAGGCGGCCGCGCCCGTTAGGCCAATGGCAGCGTGCGCGCAGCACTCCTGGGACTCACGGCGCTCTTTCTCAGTGAAGCGCCCCCGGCTGGATTCGAACCAGCGACCGTCGGATTAGAAGTCCGGTGCTCTGTCCACTGAGCTACGGGGGCTCAACCCGTGATTATGGCTCCGGGACGGCGGTCCCCGCCCGGGGGCCGGCCTAAGGGCCGAGGACGACGCGTACCTTGACGCCGAGCGGGACCTTCGTGCCCGGTTTCGGGCTCTGCTTGCGAACCTTGCCCGTTTTCGAGGTCGCGCCCTTGGTCTTCGTCACTTTGCCGACGCTGCAGCCCGCTCTCCGGATCCGTTTCTTGGCGGCTTTGAGGTGTTTGCCCTTCAGAGTCGGGACGGTGCAGGCCACGACCGCGAAGGCGGCGGGCGCGGCGGCGCTGCCGGCCACAGTCGTCACCCGAATCGCACCCGTGCCGGGGTTTGGGAGTGGCGGGGTGATGGCGGTGATTTGGCTTTCGGAGTCGACCCGGTAGCTCGCCGCGGGGGTCCCGCCGAAGGTGACCGAGGTGGCACCCGTGAGGTCAGTGCCCTGAATCGTCACCGCGGTGCCGCCGCTAATCGGGCCGGCGAATGGAAAGAATCCGGTCACGGTCGGCGCCGGCTGGATGTCGGCGTTGAAGGCGATCTCACCCCCTTCGAGCTCACCGAAGGCGGTCGTCCGCGCCTCACCTTCGCCGAGGATCGGCTCTTCGAAGGCGGCGAAGGTGCTCGTCGTCCCTGCGCCGGCGGTCAGCAGGGGCGCACCGGCGACGAACCCGATCGGCGCTCCCGACTGGAGGTCGAGGCCGATGTACTGCCCAGCCTGGATCGGGATCTGGGCGGGAAAGGCTTCGAGGCCGGACCCGAGCGGGGTCGCCAGAGAGCTAGCGCCGGCGCCGGCGAAGGTCGCTAAGCCCAGCCGGTTCGCGACCCGCAGCCGGTACTGAAAGGGAGGCGCCGCCTGCAAGATGCGCCACCGGATCACGGCCCCGGTGACGGGCGAGCTGACAAGCGCCGCGCTGCCCTCGAACTCGGTCGGGATCACGGTGCAGCCAGAGCAGGCCAGCTCGACGAACGTGTTGGTCAGCGGGCTGCCGACCGTGACGACTTTCGCGCTGGCGCTGGCGGCGAGCACCCCACAGGCCAGCGCGGCGGCGAAGAGAACGAGAAGTCGGCGAAGCACCCCCATGCGGCGGGCACCCTCGCAGGCCGCTCAGGCACCGTCAATTGAGTCCGCACAAATGTCCAGGCGCACTGGGGGACGCTACGGCGCGAGGGTGATGCGGACCTTGGTGCCGGGCGGGACGTTCTTGCCGGCTTTCGGGTTCGTCTTGCGGACTTCGCCCGATTTCGCGGTGGCGCCATTGAGCTTCTTCAGCTTGCCGATCTTGCAGCCGGCTTTGCGAATCCGTTTCTTCGCGGCTTTGAGGCTCTTGCCCTTGACGTTTGGCACCGTGCAGGCTTCGACCGCGAAGGCCGCGACCGGGCTGGCGGCGCCGGCCAGGGTCGTGACCCGGATCGCATAGGTGCCCGGGTTCGGGAAGGGCGGCGTGATCGCGGTGATCTGGTTTTCGGAGCCGACGCTGTAGGAGACGGCGGGGATGCCGCCGAAGGTCACGGAGGTGGCCCCGGTCAGGTCCGTGCCCTGGATCGTCACCGCGGTGCCGCCGTTGATCGGACCGCCGAGCGGCGAGTACCCACTCACCGTCGGCGCCGGCTGGATGTCGGCGTTGAAGGCCAGCTCGCCTTCGTCATCGAGTTCGCTAGGGCCCAGGGTCCGGGTTTCCCCGTCGCCGAGCGGCGGTCCCTGAATGAAGGCGTAGTTGCTCGCCGTCGCCGCACTCTCGTAATAGCCGATCAGCCCGCCAGCTGGGAGGTCGATCCCGAGGTACTGGCCGGCCTGGATCGGGATCTGAGCCGGGAAGGTTTCGAGCCCGGGGCCAGCGGGGGTTACCGGGGCGCTCGCGGTGGCGCCAAAGAACGTGGCGGGAGCGAGTCGGCTCACCAGCCGCAGCCGATATTGGGAGCCGGGCGAGCCCTGGAGGAAGCGCCACCGAATAACGGTCCCATCGACAGGGGAGGTGGTGAGCGCCGAAGTGTCTTCGAACCTGGTCGGGACGACCGTGCAGGGTGCGTCACAAGCACTGGACGAGAACGGCTGTTTCAGCGAGCTGCCGACCGTGACGATCTTCGCCCCGGCGCTCGCGGCGCACACAGCGCAGACCAGAAGGGCCGCGACGAGCAGGAGAAGCAGGCGAGACATTCCGATGCAGCGAGACATTCCGATGCACCCTTCCAGATCGATCACATTCCGTCAATTCCGTCGGCGAATCCCACCGGAGCAGCGTGCCCTACCATCGCCCCATGCCAACCGCGGGGGTTGCAGGCAGGGAGATCAATTACGAGCGCGCTGGCGCCGGCGAGCCGCTGCTCCTGATCCAGGGGCTGAGCGGGACGCACCTGGCCTGGGGTGAGCCGTTCAAAGCCGAGCTCGAGTCCTCGTTCGACACGATCGCCTTCGACAACCGTGGCGTCGGCCGCTCGGGCCCGGTCACTGAGCCGTTCACGATCGCCGAGATGGCCGCCGACGCGGCCGGGCTGCTCGACGCGCTGGAGGTCGAGACCACGCACGTGCTCGGGATCTCGATGGGCGGAATGATCGCCCAGGAGCTGGCGCTCGCCCACCCCGAGCGGATCCGCACCCTCACCCTCGGCTGCACCTACTGCGGCGGCGAGGGCTCGAGCCTGACCGACCCGGCCGACTCCACCCCGCTGCTGGAAGCGATGGCCTCCGGCGATCGCGAGCGCGTCTACCGCGCCGGCTGGGAGCTCAACGTCTCCCCCGGCTTCCGCGCCGAGGAGGGCCGCTACGCGACCTTCCAGGAGATGGCCAGCGCCCTGCCGGTGGCACAGGAGACGATCCAGCTGCAGCTGCAGGCGATCTTCGGGCACAACACCAGCGACCGTCTCGGCGATGTGGCGCTACCGACCCTGGTCATCCACGGCACCGAGGACAAGGTCATCCCGGTCGCCAACGGCCACCTGGTCGCCGGCCTGATCCCGGGCTCGCGCCTCGAGATCTACGACGGCACCGGCCACCTCTTCTGGTGGGAGCAGCCCGAGCGCTCGGCCGGGCTGATCCGCGAGCACGCGCTCGCCGCCGCCTCCAGCTGAGCCCGGCTCAGCCGCCCTTCGACTTGCCGCCGCAGCCGTCGGGGTCGAGCTTGCCTTCGACTTTGTAGACGTAGTCGGGCTGGGGCACGATGTCGGGCTCTTCTACCACCAGCTTCAGCGCCGGGTCGTCGGTCAGCCAGGCGTAGACAGGGAACTGGTACGGGTTTTCGATTTCCGAGTTGTAGGGGCCGACGTCCTGGGTGTACTGGCTGATGATCAGGTAGTCGTATTCGCCCTCGTTGATCTGGCGGCGCAGCGCGTGGCAGGTGGTCGCCAGGCGGTAGGTCCCGTTCGGGCCCGGGACGCCGACGTAGGTGACCTCGTTGGAGAGATGCCCGCCGTAGAACCCGTACTGGCCGAAGATGATCTCGCTGGAGCCGACGATCCCGATCTTCTGGTCCTCCAGCTCGCGGGCGAAGTCATACGCTTTCTGCGGCCCGCCTTCGCCGAGGAAGAGGGTCGACCGGGTGTAGTGGTGATCGGCGTACTGGACCTCCTGCGCACGCCCGAGCACGACCGCAAGCAGCAGCACCGCGGCGCCGATCAGGGCGACCATGCCGCGGCTGACCTCGCCGCGCACCCGTCCCAAACCCAGAGCCGCCGGCGCCCAAACCAGGGCCAGGGTGAGGAAGACGGTGCCGACGATGAAGCCCGGATACCAACGTGGCGTCGTCAGCACAGTGACCGCGTATACGCCGACTAAGAAGTAGAGGGTGAGGCGGGCCCGGCGGTCGGGTGCGCGCAAGGGTCGCGCGATCGGCAGCAGCGTCAGCGCCAGTACCAGGCCCGGCACGAGGTACCGCGTGTTGGTGAAGAACCCGGTCGGCGAGCCCTCCTGGCCCGCCGCGGTCAGCGGCGTGAAGATGTAGACGAAAGCGGTCGCGAGGGCGCCGACCGCGATCACCCGCAGGATCACGTTGCGCGAGCGCCAGGCGATGTAGACCGCAGCAGCAACAGCGATGATCAGGATCAGCGGCCAGAGCGGGCCGAAGGCGTTGTCGAGTTCGGGGAAGAACCAGCGGCGGTAGATGCTCGGGTCGGTCAGGTAGTGGGCGACGGCGAAGCGTGGCCGCGGGTCGAGCGGCATCTGGTCCGGGGTCGGCAGGTTGAGCGGCCCGAACTTGGTGATCGGGATCGGGTTGCCGCCGGTCTTGATCGCCGCCCGCAGGTACCAGTAGCCGCCGACCAGCACCATCGGCAGCGCCATCACCCAGGCGGTGGTCCAGCGCCGGCCGCGGCCGCTGAAGATGACGACGCCGATCGTGATCGCCACCACCGGCACGAGGAAGGTGAACTTGACCGATGCAGCGAGCCCGGCCGCGATCCCGGCCATCACCAGCGGTCCCTTGTCGAGCAGCGGCGCGTCGCGCTCCGGCGCGTCCTGGACCGCCCCGGCGGCCGGCGCGCGCCGCTGGTGGCCGTTGATCAGGAACGCCGCGAAGGCGAGCAGGAAGGCGAGTCCCATGATGTCGTTGCGCGCCTCGCCAGGCTGGGTCTCGATCATCACCCCCGCGTCGAGCACGATCGCGCCGGCGACCAGCGTCGCCGGGCCGACCTTGTAGGGGCGACCGACGCACCAGGCGGCCAGCAGCGCGATCGCCAGCCAGAAGAGGTTCTGCAGCGGCGCCAGCCAGTCGCTCTTGAAGAGGACGATCGCGGCGCCGTTGATGAGCTCGGTGCTCTGCGGGTAGAACCAGGCCGCGAGCCGCAGCGGGTCGGTGAAGTGGAGGTGGACGGTCGAGTGTTCCTGGGCGATCGTCGCCGCGAAGGGCATGTGGTACCAGGTGGTGTCGCCGCCGAACATCCCCTGGTCAAGGCTCAGCTGGGACGGGAAGGTCCACTCGGCGACGGTGAAGGAGGCGACGCCGACCGCCAGCAGCAGCGCCAGCGTCTCCACCCGCGGTGCCTTCACTTCCTCTGCCCCGCGCGGTGCCTGCGAGCGTCCGAGCCAGGCCGCGCCGAGACCGACCGCGATGCAGAAGACGACGATCCACCCGGTCCGCAGCAGGCTCAGCGTCCCCAGGATCTCCAGCGAGACGACCAGCAGGGCGACCGCGATCGTGGCGTCGGCGAGCCGCGCCAGGGCGCCGGAGAATTCCGGCACGATCCAGCGTCGCAGCCAGTAGCCGCCGAGCCCAAGAGCGGCGACGATGCCGATCACGGCCAGGCAGCCGCCTATGTAAGAACCGAAGGAGGGCGCCACGGGCGCGGGATGCTATTCGCCGCGCCCGGCGGCGGTCAGGACGCGGCGGTTGGGATGCGGCAGGAGACACCCGTTCCGGCCAGGCCGCAGTAGCCGTTGGGGACCTTGTGCAGGTACTGCTGGTGGTAGTCCTCGGCGTAATAGAAGGGCGCCGCGGGCTCGATCTCAGTCGTGATCGGCTCATGGCCGGCGCTCCGGAGCGCCTCGTCGTAGGCCTGCTTCGCCATCTCCGCCGTCGCCTTCTGCGCGTCGTTGGCGAAGTAGATGCCGGAGCGGTACTGGGTGCCGACGTCGTTGCCCTGGCGCATGCCCTGGGTCGGGTCGTGCACCTCGAAGAACCGCTTGACCAGGTCGGCGTAGGACACGACCGCCGGGTCGAAGACGACGCGCACGGCCTCGGTGTGGCCGGTCCGTCCCGAGCACACCTCCTCGTACGACGGGTGGGCGGTGAAGCCGCCGGCGTAGCCGACCGACGTGGAGTAGACGCCCGGCATCTGCCAGTAGAGCTCCTCGGCGCCCCAGAAGCAGCCCAGGCCGAAGATGGCCGCCTCGTGGCCCTCGGGGACGCCGCCGTCCTGCGGGTCGGTGACCAGCGGCGCGTCGAGCACGAGGTGCTGCGGCGAGAGGTGGAACGGGCGCTCCGGACGGCCGGCCAGGGCCTCCTCGGGCGTGGGGATCGTGGACTTGCTGCGGCTGAAGAACATGCTGCCTCCTCGGGTGTCGACTGGATAACCACCGTGGCCCTCCAGACGTTCCGCACCACACCTGACGGAAGTCTTACGCACCGGCGATAGCGTGCTGTGGGTGAGTGAGCAGAACACATCAGGGGCACACCGGTCCAAGGGCGGCTTCGAGACCCGGGCCATCCATGCCGGCTACGAGCCCGACGCGGCGACCGGGTCGGTGATCCCGCCGATCTACGCGACCTCGACCTACAAGCAGGACGGCGTGGGCGGCCTGCGCGGCGGCTACGAGTACAGCCGGTCCGCCAACCCCACGCGTACCGCGCTCGAGGGCAACATCGCGGCCCTGGAGGAGGGCGAGCGTGGGTTCGCGTTCGCCAGCGGGCTCGCCGCCGAGGACACCGTCATCCGCGCCCTCTGCCGGCCGGGCGACCACGTGGTGCTGCCCGACGACGCGTACGGCGGCACGTTCCGGCTCTTCGACAAGGTCGCGACCCAGTGGGGGCTGCGGCACGACCCCGCGCCGGCCTCCGACCTGGACGCCGTCCGCGCCGCCATCCGGCCCGGCGAGACCCGGCTGGTCTGGGTGGAGACCCCCACGAACCCGCTGCTCAACATCGGCGACATCGAGGCGATCGCGTCGGTGGCCCACGACGCCGGCGCCCTGCTGGTGGTCGACAACACGTTCGCGACGCCGTACCTCCAGACGCCGCTCACCCTCGGCGCGGACGTGGTGCTGCACTCGACGACCAAGTACGCAGGCGGGCACTCCGACGTCGTCGGCGGTGCCGTCGTGGTGCGCGACCTGGAGATCGCCGAGCAGGTGGCCTTCCACCAGAACGCGATGGGCGCCGTGGCCGGGCCCTTCGACGCCTGGCTGGTGCTGCGCGGCCTCAAGACCCTCGGCGTCCGGATGGATCGCCACTGC
>DASUMA010000002.1:0-32601 GCA_036277915.1 Solirubrobacterales bacterium | reverse complement strand
TCCCGCCCAGGCCGCAGTAGCCGTTCGGGACCTTGTGGAGGTACTGCTGGTGGTAGTCCTCGGCGAAGTAGAAGGGGCCGGCGGGCTCGATCTCGGTCGTGATCGGGCCGCGGCCGGCGGCACGCAGATCCTCTTCGTAGGCGTCCCGGGCCATCTCGGCGACCTTCCTCTGCTCCTCGTCGGCGTAGAAGACCCCCGACCGATACTGGGTGCCGACGTCGGTGCCCTGCCGGTTCCCCTGCGTCGGGTCGTGCTCCTCGAAGAAGACCTTGAGCAGGTCGGCGTAGGAGATCTTCTGCGGGTCGAAGGCGACCAGAACCGCCTCGGCGTGCCCGGTCTTGGCCGTGCACACCTCCTCGTAGGTCGGGTTCGGCGTGGTCCCGTTCATGTAGCCGACGGCCGTCGAGTAGACGCCGTCGAGGTCCCAGAACAGCCGCTCCGCGCCCCAGAAGCAGCCGAGCGCGAAGTAGGCGACCTCGATCCCCTCAGGGAACGGCGGCTTGATCGGGGTCCCCAGCACCGCGTGAGTGTCGGGGACGGCGAAGGCCGGCTCGCTGCGGCCGGGCAGAGCCTGCTCCGGGGTCGGCATCTGCGTCTTCTCGGGGTTCAGCATCGTCATCAGCTTGCCAAGTCTGTTCATCTGCGTTCCGTTCCTCGCCGTTTCTCTGCTGTCAACGTTACGCCAGCGAGATAACGAGCCGGTGAACTGCGTTTGCCGGCCGCCGCGGGAGCGGATACGGTCACGCGATCGGCTGCCTCGTTGTACTTCTCGCCTTCCTCTCGCCGCGCTTGGCGCTGTTCGCGCTGTGGCTCTTCTCCGACCTGCTCAGCCAAGCGTTCGACAGCTGGTTCGTCCCCTTTCTCGGCTTCTTCCTCCTGCCCTGGACGACGCTCGCCTACGCAGCGATGTGGAGCAGCTCGGACCGGGTCTCCGGCTTCGAGTGGTTCATCGTCATCCTCGCCTTCCTCATCGACCTCGGCTCCTACGCCAGCCGCGGCCGCTTCCGCACCGCGCGCGACTGAGGGCGCCGCGGCGGCTCAGCGGTCGATCACGGCAAACCACTCGCCCAGCGCCTGCACACCCTGACGCTGGGTCTCTCCTCCCCCGAGCCCGCCCAGCGCCCCGTCACCGCGCATCATCATCAGCTTCAGCTTGGTGCCCTCGGTGGTGCGGAGCTTCAGAGTGACGCTGACCCGGTCCATGATCGCGGCGCCGACTTCCGGCCAGCCGCCACCGCCCCCGTCGGCGCTTGCCGCAGCGATCCTCTCCGGCGGCAGCGACAGCGGCTCGCCGTCGGGCTCGAACTTGCGATTCACCCCCTGCAGGATCAGTCGCTCGGCACTGACGACGATCACCACCACCCGCCCCTTGAACACACCCGATTCCGTTGCCACACAGCAGCCCCGCATCTCTTCGCCCGGGGCAAGCAGCGGCTGGGCCAGCGGCAGGAGCTTTTCACCGAGGTCAGCCACGCTCTGCATAGTACGTCTAGGATGAGTCAGGTATGAGCAGGGAGTTCGAGGTAACTGGTGAAAACGACGAGGCGCTTTTCACCCTGAGAGTTCGTCGTGGTGAGGGAATGGCTCTCCTGACGATGGACTGGAAGGGTGGGAAACCTACGGATGAGTTCGTAGGTTTCGCGATCGAGTGCAAGGCACCTGACAGCAAACAGCCCTTCGCGCTGGAAAACCGCCTCTCGTTCGCAGCTGCGGACGGCAGCGTGGACGAGACCAGCAAGTCGACCCGGCTCTCCCCCCTGCAGAAGTTCCGTTGGGTGCACTTCCCGCGCGATGCCGAAGTCGACGGCAAGTTCACCTACAAGGTGACCCCGGTCTTCATGGACGCCGCGGACGCGCTCACTTACGGGGCGGCCCAGGAAGTCGACATCGTCCTCGGCGGCGAGACCTACCCCGGCAAGCTGAACGTCACCTTCACCCGCGGCTTCGTCTCCTCCCAGGCCTTCGTGGACCGCTTCGAGAAGGACGGGAAGATCTCCACCCTGGTCCCGTCGAAGGCGGACGCGGGACTCGACTTCAAGCCCACCCACCCAGACGCGGACGAAGCGCTGAATTGGATGGGGTTCGAGGCGCGGCGGGCGATTCTGGCGCTGCTAGACGAGGCGATCGCCGACAAGGACGCCCAGGTCAGGGTCGTCGCCTACGACCTCAACACGCCGGAGATCGTCACCCGGCTCGAGCAGCTCGGCGACCGCCTGAAGGTGATCGTCGACGACTCCGACGCCCACGGCGAGCACGACTCGGCTGAGACCGCGGCGGCCAAGCGCCTGGCCGCCAGCGCCGGGGCTGACCACGTCAAGCGCCAGCACATGGGCGACCTCCAGCACAACAAGTCGATCGTCGTCGACGGGCCGAAGGTGAAGGCTGCGGTCGGCGGCTCCACGAACATGAGCTGGCGCGGCCTCTACGTGCAGTCGAACAACGCCGTGATCCTGCACGGCGAGGGCCCGGTGAAGGCATTCACCGCCGCCTTCGACTCCTACTGGGACAACAGCGGAGCGGCAGCCTTCGGCGCCACCGAGCCGGCGCAGATGGGGTCGCTGGGGCTGGACGGAATCGACGCCAGCGTCGCCTTCTCCCCCCACGTCGCCAGCAACGCGCTGCTGGCGACGATCGCCGAGGACATCGGCACCAGCACCAAGTCCTCGCTCCTCTACTCGATGGCCTTCCTCTCCCAGACCGAGGGGCCAATCAAAGACGCGATCAAGAAGGTCACCGAAGACCCGGAGATCTTCGTCTACGGCATCGCCGACCGCGAGGTCGACGGGTTCGACCTGCAGACGCCCGCCGGCAACGTCGCCCCGGTCTTCTCCTCCGCCCTGGGCGAGGACGTCCCGGAGCCGTTTAAATCCGAGCCGGTCGGCGGCAGCGGCATCCGCATGCACCACAAGTTCGCCGTGATCGACTTCGACAAGCCGACCGCCCGCGTCTACCTCGGCTCCTACAACTTCTCCGACGCCGCCGACACCAAGAACGGCGAGAACCTGCTGCTGATCAAAGACCCCGGCGTCGTCGCCGCCTACACCGTCGAGGCCCTCCGCATCTTCGACCACTACCGCTTCCGCGTCGCCGAGCAGGAAGCCAAAGACGCCGACGACACCCTCACTCTCGCCAAACCCCCCAAAGCCGGCGAGAAACCGTGGTGGGACAAGTACTGGACCGATCCGCAAAAGCGCCGCGACCGCGAAGTCTTCGCTTAGGCCGTTATGCGACCCCAAGCCCTCCTTGTCGTCCTCGCCGCCCTGCTCGTCCTCGCCTTCACCGGTGTCGCCGCCGCCCTCCACCTCCAAGTTGGCAGCACGGTTCTCAACTTCGACGCGCGTGTCACTCCCAAGACGCTGACGAAGACCACGACGCAGCCTGCCGCGATCAGAGTCTCCGGGCGGGTTTCCACCACCGACGGCAGCACGCCCGCCGCCCTGACGAAGATCCTGGTCAGGTCCGATCAAGACGTCTCGCTGGAAACGGAAGGACTGCCGGCGTGCAAGCTGACTCGAATCCAGTCAACGAACAGCAGGGAAGCCGCAAAGGCCTGTCGCAGGTCGCTTCTCGGCCGCGGCACGATGGCAACCACGGTCGCGTTCCCCGGTGCCGCCCCGATCTCGGTGCAGGGCAGGCTCCTTATCTTCAACGGAGCTCGCAAGCACCGCCCACCCCTGCTTCTCGCTCACATGTACGCGCAGTCGCCATCGCCCACCGCGATCGTCACCCCCGTGCGGATAAGGCGCGTCAGCCGCAACGGGCTCTCGGCAATCGCCGCCGTGCCGAGAATCGCCGGCGGCGCTGGCTTCCTGACCTCCTTCGACGTGAAGATCAGCAAGAAGTACTCATTCAGGGGCGAGCGCAGAAGCGTCATCTCAGCCAGTTGCGGCCACCGCCAGATTCGGTTCGAGGTCACGGCGTTCTTCGCGAACGGCGGCTCGAGCCGAGGCAGCCTGGCCCACGGGTGCAAGGCTCGCTGAGAGAGACCCTAGAGCCCAGAGACCAGCGCGAGCGCCTCGTCGACCGCCTGGAGCTCGTTGGCGTCGAGACGTCCGGCGGACCGCCCCAAGCACTCGGGATCGACGGCCGTAGTCTGCTCGACCAGGACTCGGGTCTCGGTCTCATCCAGCGAGATCGTCGGTCGGAAGGTCGCCGGACGAGCGATCGTGGACGTCGGAGCGACCAGGGTCGTGCTCAGCGCCATGAGCTCATCGGTCTGGACGACGACGGCGTAGCGCGCGCCCCGCTGCTCCCTGCCCCGGCACCCCGGGGAGATGGCAGCCGGAAGATCTCGCCGCGGACCACCTAGTCGACTGAATCCGGTGCGAGCTCGGCCATCTGCTCGCGAACAATCCGCATCTCGGCGCGATCGGCTTCATCCGCGGCCAGCCGCTCGACCTCCGCGGCGATCGAAGAACGCGCCCGACGCCTGGCCGCCGACTCCAGCAACGCGACGCGGACCGCCTCGGAATCGGTCATTGAGCCTCCGCGGACATCCGCAGGGCGGATGCCGAGCTGTCGTCCAGCTACAAATCGGGGCGCCCGGATTCGAACCGGGGACCTCGGCCACCCAAAGGCCGCGCGCTACCAGGCTGCGCCACGCCCCGCTGGGGTCAAGTGTAGGTTCTCCGGCCATGGCCGACGTACGTCCCCTGAAGGCGCTGCACTACGACCTCGGCAAGGTCGGCTCGCTGGATGCGGTGGCGGCGCCTCCTTATGACGTGATCGACGCGGCGGGGCGGGCGCGGCTGCTGGAGCGCTCGCCGTTCAACGCGGTCGCGATCGACCTGCCGAAACCGTTCGATCCGGCTGACCCGGACAGCGATCCCGGTGGCGATCCTTATGAGGAGGCGGCGCGGCGGATCGACGCCTGGCGGGCCGAGGGGGCGCTGGTCGCCGACTCCGAGGACGCGGTCTGGGCGCTGACCCAGGACTACACGGCGCCGGATGGCAACACCTACAGCCGCCACGGGATCCTCGCCCGGGTCCGGGTCGAGGACTACGAGACTGGCACCGTGCGCCCGCACGAGCGCACCCACCCCGGCCCCCTGCTCGACCGCCTGGAGCTGACCCGGGCGACCAAGCTGAACCTCTCGCCGATCTTCTCGCTCAGCACCGAGGACGCCTGGCCGCTAGTCGAGCCCGCCGTGCAGGGCGCGCCCTGGGGCGAAGCGACCGACGAGGACGGGACCGTCAACCGCGTCTGGAGGGTCGCTGACCCGGCCATCGTCGCCGCCGTCACCGAGCGCCTCGCCGGCGCCCAGCTGCTGATCGCCGACGGCCACCACCGCTACGAGACCGCCCGCGCCTACCGCGACGAGATCGGCGGCGAGGGTGACCACAACTACACGCTGATGTCGCTGACCGGGCTTGACGACCCCGGCCTCACCGTCTTCCCCACCCACCGCTTGCTCTCCGGCTTCGCCGCTGACCCCGAGCGCCAGCGCGCGCTGGGCAACGGCCTGCGGGAGATCTTCGAGGTGACCGAGATCGACCGCGACGGGCTCGACCCGGCCGGCGAGGATGGAGTCGGCGTCTTCGGCCTCTACGACAGCTTCCACCGCCAGGCCTACCGCCTCCGGCTCAAGGACACGGCCGAGCTCGACCGCCTGCTCGACGGCAAGCCGGAGGCCTACCGCCGGCTCGACTCGGCGATCCTCGAGACCCTGGTCCTGAAGGGCCTGGCGGGGATGAGCGACCACGACATCGACGAGCGCCGCGGGCTCGAATACGCAAAGAGCGTCCCGGCCGCGCTGGAGATGGTCGAGGACGGCCCATACGACGTCGCCTTCATCCAGCGCCCGGTCCCGGTCGAGCAGGTCCGCGCCGTCGCCGAAACCGACGCGAACATGCCGCCGAAGTCGACGTACTTCTTCCCCAAGGTGATGACCGGGATGGTCTTCAGCCCCGTCGGCTGAACCAAGCGGCGCCGCCGGGAGCGCGGCGTAGGATGACCACCCAGTGGTCAAGATCTACACCAAGAAGGGCGACGACGGGACCACCTCGCTCTGGTACGGCGGGCGCATCCCCAAGCACCACGGCCGCACCGAGGCCTACGGCACGCTCGACGAAGCCTGCTCCCAGCTCGGCGTCGCCCGCGCCCTCTGCGGCCCCGACGAGGCGGAGCTGGCGAGGGACATCCTCCACCTGCAGGACTACCTGTTCGTCGCCGGGGCCGAGCTGGCGACCGCGCCGGAGGCGGCGGAGCGCCTGGAAGACGGCGTCAGCCGCACCACCGAGGCAATGGTCGCCGAGTTGGAGGCGCTGATCGACCGCTACATGGCCGAGGTCGAGCTGCCGCCAAAGTTCGTGATCCCCGGTGGCAACCAGCTCTCCGCCCAGCTCGACGTCGCCCGCACCATCGTGCGCCGCGCCGAGCGCGCGATCTCCGCCCTGAAGGAGGCTGGAGACCTGCCGGGCGAGACCGTGATCCACTTCGTCAACCGCGCCTCCGACCTCGTCTACGCGATGGCCCGCTTCGCCGACGTCGACGACCCGGCCCTGTTCGAGGGCCGCGGCAAGGGCTGAGGCCGGGCCGCGCGGATGGACCTGGGACTGAGCGACCGCGCCTGCGTCGTCACCGGCGCCAGCCGCGGGATCGGCCGCGAGACGGCGCTGCAGCTGTGCGCCGAGGGCGCGCGGGTGCTGCTGATCGGCCGCGACGAGGCGCGCCTGGCCGAGGCGGTCGCAGCAGCCAGCGCAGCCGGTGCCCGGAGCGGCGGCGAGGCTGCCCCGCTGGCCCTCGACGTCACCGACGAGGACGCCGGCGCGCGGATGCTCGCCACCGCGACCGAGCGCTTCGGCGCCCTCGACGTGCTCGTCAACAACGCCGGCTTCGCCAGCTGGCGCGACCTCGACGACGTTCCCGACGAGGACTGGCGCGCCCAGTACGAGGTCAACGTGATGGCGCCGCTGCGGGCGATGCGCGCCGCCGCGCCGCCGATGGCCGCGCGCGGCTGGGGCCGGATCGTCAACGTCTGCTCGACCGCCGGCAAGCGCCCCTCCTCGGCAATGCCGGAGTACTCGGTCGCCAAGGCGGCCGAGCTCTCGCTCTCCCGCCTCTTCGCCGACCGCTACGCGAAGAGCGGCGTCCTCGTCAACGCGGTCTGCCCCGGCCCGGCCGAATCGGAGATGTGGATGGCGCCCGGCGGGCTGCTCGACCAGTCCCAGGCCCTCTCCGGCGCCGATAGCCGCGAGGAGGCGCTGGCCGAAGCCGGGTCCAAGCGCCCGATCGGCCGCCTCGCCGCCGCCGCCGAGAT
Organism: Solirubrobacterales bacterium; assembly: GCA_036277915.1. Classification (GTDB taxonomy): domain Bacteria; phylum Actinomycetota; class Thermoleophilia; order Solirubrobacterales; family 70-9; genus VAYN01. The sequence continues at coordinate 25,342 of DASUMA010000002.1, read as the reverse complement.
CGCCAGCGCGATCGTCTTCCTCTGCTCCGAGCGCGCCTCCTACGTCAGCGGCGCCGCCTGGTCGGTCGACGGCGGCACCGTGCAAGTGATCATCTGAGGCCCGAATTGTCGAGTTTGTCGGCTATATGACGACTAACTCGACACTCGCCGACCTCCTGCTCAGCCCGGCCGACGCGGCGGCGATGAAGGGACGCCGCGGAGTCGCCGCGGCGGTGCTGCTGCCGCTCTACGGGTGGCCGGACGATCCGGGCCTGATCTTCACCGAGCGCCGCGCCGACATGCGGCGCCACGCCGGCGAGATCTCCTTCCCCGGCGGCCGCCAGGACCCGGTCGACGCCGACCTGATGACGACGGCGCTGCGCGAGGCGCAGGAGGAGATCGCTCTGGAGCCGGCCCGGGTCGAGCTGATGGGCGCGCTGGCGCCGGTCTCGACCTTCGTCACCAACTACCGCGTCTACCCCTTCGTCGGTCTCGTCGCCCACCCCGCCGAGCTCGGCCTGGTCCCGAACCCGACCGAGGTCGAGACCGTGCTCCCCTTCTCCCTGGAGCTGCTGCGCGGCGGCTACGCGATGCGCCGCCTGACCCGGCGCGGAGTGCCGATCCATACCCCCACCTACGAGGTCGAAGGCCACCTGATCTGGGGCGCCACCGCGCGCATCCTGGGAGACCTGCTGAAGCGCCTCGGCTGAGGCGCCCGGCTCTACTCCCTGGCGGCCGGCGACAGCAGCGCCCGCGCCGCCGCCCCGAGCTCCTCCGACCAGGTGCGGACGTCGCCCGGCTCGGCGCCGACCACGGCGACCGGGATCCGCCAGGTCCGCCCGGAGGCGCGGACGATCTCCGCCCCGCCCGCCAGCAGCTCGGAGTCGGTACTCCCCGCCGCCTCGTAGACGAAGCCCCGCACCGGCGTGTCGACCAGCTTCTCCAGCAACCGCTCCAGGCGGGGCCCGTGGATCGCCGCCAGCTCGTCCGGCTCTCCCACCGCCGAGCCGAGCAGGTAGAAGACGACGGCAACGTCGCCGACCAGCTCCAGCAGCGTCCCCGGCCGGTCCGGGTCGGCCAGCGCCGGCTCGATCCCGACCGCTTCGATCGCCTCGACGCCGAACTCGCGCCGGCTCGTCCCCCGCACCGCCCAGCCGTCGGCCAGCAGGAGCTCCCCGAGGCCGCGGCCCCGGCAGCCGCAGCCGACTATCAACGCGCGCGCCACGAGCCGAGTCTATGTCGACTTTTACCCCCTATAGGGTGGAAAAGTCGACACGCTACGTCGCCTCGAACGGCCCGCGGCCCTGCAGGCGCAGGCGCTCGTCCTCGGCGACGCCGGCGTGCAGCTCCTCTTCGGTCATCTCCGGGACGCCACGCCGCCGCCGCATTTCGTTCTGCGCCTCCAACATCTGCCGAACATCGTCGATCTCGTTCTGCGCCTCGACTTCGGGGGAGCGAGTCGGCTTCCAGTCGATCAGGTCGGCTGACGTGCCCGGGTAGAAGTGGCCGACGAGCACGATCACGCCAACGATGAAGGCGAGGACAGCCAAAGTGCCTAGAACGAAGAGCACGGAGACAGAGTAGCCTCGCGAGCCGTGAGCGGCGACTTCCAAGAGCTGGCCAGCGTCGATGGCAAGGTGACGCCGACGGCGGAGGCGACGATCGGCCTCAAGGACGACGGCGTCTACCGCGGCGACGGCGCCTTCGAGGTGATCCGCCTCTACGGCGGCAAGCCGTTCGCGATCGGCGACCACCTCGACCGCCTCGTCCGCTCCGCCAGCGCGATCGAGCTCAGCTTCGACCGCCCCGCACTCGAGCGCGAGATCGACGCCCTGCTCGCCGAGGCCGGCCCGGTCGACGGGCAGATGCGGCTCATCGTGACCCGAGGCGGGCGCCGGATCGCCGCCACCGAGCCGATCCCGAACCACGGCGAGACGCTGACCCTGGCCACCGTCACCTACACGCCGACGGTGATCCTCAACGGGGTCAAGTCCCTCTCCTACGCGGCCAACATGCAGGCCAGCCGCATCGCCAAGGGCCGCGGCGCCGACGAGGCGGTGCTGATCCGGCCCGAGGGGACGGTCCTGGAGCCGCCCACCTCCGCCATCTTCTGGGTCTCCGCCGACGGCGAGCTGCGCACGCCCGCGCTCGACGACGGCGTGCTCGAGTCGATCACCCGCGACCGCCTGGTCAAGGCGCTCGACGTCGCGGAGGGCAGCTGGGACGTCGAGGACCTGCGCGCGGCCAGCGAGGCCTTCCTCGCCTCGACCACGCGGGAGATCCAGGCCGTCGCCGCGATCGACGGCGCCGCGCTTCCCGCCGCCCCCGGCCCCCGCACGCTCGAGGCCCAGGAGGCTTTCGCGCAGACCCTGGGCCGCGAGCTGCGCGAGCTTTGAACACCTAAGAGAGAGGGACAGGGACAGATGGACTTCCAGTTGACCGACGAGCAGAAGCTGATCTCGGAGGCGGCGCGAGAGTTCTCCGAGCGCGAGATCCTCCCGCGGATCCGCGAGAACGACCGGGCCGAACGCTTCGACCGCGAGCTGGCGGAAAAACTCGGCGAAGTCGGGTTCCTCGGCGCCCCGGTGGCCGAAGAGTACGGCGGCCGCGGCCTCGACTACATCGGCTACGGGCTGATCGTCGAGCAGATCGGCCGCGCCGACTCCTCCGCCCGCACCGTCGTCTCGGTCCAGACGTCCCTGGTCGGCAGCTCGATCGAGCACTGGGGCACGGAGGAGCAGAAGCAGAAGTGGCTGCCCCTGCTCTGCAGCGGCAAGGGCTTCGGCGCCTTCGGCCTGACCGAGCCCGACACCGGCTCCGACGCCGCCAACATCCGCACCCGCGCGACCAAGACCGAGTCCGGCTGGTCGATCAGCGGCCAGAAGATGTGGATCTCACTCGGCAACGTCGCCGACGTGGTCCTGATCTTCGCCCAGACCGACCCCTCGAAGAAGCACCGCGGACTGGCCTGCTTCCTCGTCCCCACCGACACCCCCGGCTTCACCGCGCAGGAGATCCACGGCAAGCTCGGGCTGCGCTCCTCCGACACGGCCGAGCTCTCGCTCGACGAGGTCGAGGTCGGCGAGGACGCGATGCTCGGCGAGATCGGCGACGGCTTCAAGGTGGCGATGAGCGCCCTGGAGAAAGGCCGCTACAGCGTCGCCGCGGGCTGCGTCGGGATCATGGAAGGGTGCGTCGAGGCCTCAGTCGCCTACTCGACCGAGCGCAAGCAGTTCGGCGTCCCCCTCGCCCGCTTCCAGCTGGTCCAGGAGATGATCGCCGAAATGATCCTCAAACGGGACGCGAGCCGGATGCTGGTCTACCGCGCCGGCGTGCTCAAGGACGAAGGCAAGCCGAACCTGATGGAGACCTCGGTGGCGAAGCTGTATGCGACCGAGTCCGCGGTCGAGTGCGCCAACCTGGCGATCCAGGTCCACGGCGGCTCCGGCTACGTCGACGACTACCCGGTCGAGCGCTACCTGCGCGACGCCCGCGTCACCACTCTCTACGAGGGCACCTCGCAGATTCAGAAGCTGATCATCGGCCGCGCCGCGACGGGTGTCAACGCGATGCTCCCCTTCGAGGAAGGCTGAGCCCGTGGCGCTCGTCGAGACCACCGTCGACGAGTTCCGCGTCGCCCTGCTGCAGCTGAACAGCCCCGAGACCCGCAACGCCCTCTCGCCGGAGATGCGGGCGCTGCTGATCGCCGAGCTGGAGCGGCTCGACGCCGACCCCGGGGTCGGGTGCATGGTGATCGCCGGCTCCGAGAAGGTCTTCGCCGCCGGCGCCGACATCCGCGCCCTCGCCGAGCGCCCGCTCGACGTCGCCTCCGACCCCGAGGGCGCCGCCTTCTGGACCCGGATCGCAACGCTTGAGACGCCGCTGGTCGCGGCCGTCTCCGGCTTTGCGCTCGGCGGCGGCTGCGAGCTGGCGATGGCCTGCGACATGATCGTCGCCGACGAGAAGGCCCGCTTCGGCCAGCCCGAGGTGACGCTCGGCATCATCCCCGGCGGCGGCGGCACCCAGCGCCTGACCCGGGCGATCGGCAAGCAGCGGGCGATGGAGTACGTCCTCACCGGCCGCCTCTTCGACGCCCCGACCGCGGTCCGCTGGGGTCTGGTCAACCAGGCCGTCGGCAAGGGCGCCTGGCTGACCGAGGCGGTCGAGCTGGCCCGCACGATCGCCGCCCGCCCCCCGATCGCGATCCGCCTCGCCAAGCGCGCGGTGCTGGAAGCCGAGGAGAAGGGCGTCAGCGAGGGCTTGCGGGCCGAGCGCGAGCTCTTCGACCAGGCGATGGCGACCGAGGACCGGGTCGAGGGCACCACCGCCTTCCTCGAGAAGCGCGAGCCGAAGTTCAAGGGCCGCTGAGAGTTTCGTCCGCTGACTGAACTCGGCCGGCGGCGCCCGCGTAGGACGCCGCGATGACTTCCCGGATGAGGAGACTCGCCCGCCGCGCCGCCGCGCTGGCGACCGCCGCGACCCTGCTCGCCCTCGGCGCCGCGACCTCCGCGCTCGCCGCCGACAGCGTCTACTGGTTCGACATCGAGCAGCCCGATCCGCTGATCTCCCGCACGAATCTCAGCGGCGGAGGTGGCACCGACATCCTCAGGGCGAACCCATCCGTGGGGGCCTTCCTCGGCATCGCGATCGACGCCGCCGCGGGCCGGATCTACTGGATCGAAGGCGACAGGATCAACTTCTCCAACCTCGACGGCAGCGGCAGGCAGCAGCTGAACCCGGCGGGAGTGCGGATCGAGTCGCCGGCCTGGCTCGCGATCGACACGACGGCCGGCAAGCTCTACTGGTTCGACGAGAAAACCGAAGACGAGCAGGAGGGCAGCGATGACACCGAGCCGGCGATCGCCTACGCCAACCTCGACGGCAGCGGCGGCGGGCATCTGAGAGCCACCGGCGCCACGATCGAGTTTCCCAGCGGCCTCGTCGTCCATCCGGCCGGCGGAAAGCTCTACTGGACCGACTCGAACCGAAGCAAGATCGGCTACGCCAACCTCGACGGCAGCGGCGGCGGCGAGCTCGACACCGGCAGCGCCCAGATCGATGAACCGTTCGGGCTGGCGGTCGACGCCGCCACGCAGCGGGTCTACTGGAGTAATTCGGAATCCGGCACGATCGGGTTCGCCAGCCTCAGCGGCGGCGGGGGTGGCTCCTTCCAGCCGAATGGCACGGGGATCGGCTTCCCGGCGGGCATCGCCATCGACCCGGCCGCCGACAGGCTCTACTGGTCTCGCGGAGGGCCAAGTCCGATCGGCTTTGCCAGTCTCGCCAACGGCAGCGGCGGCGGCTCGCTCGACATCGCCGGCGCGAGCGCCCCTCTACTGGCCGCAGCCAACCCGATCCTGTTGAAGGCCCCGGCCCGCGCCCGGACGGGCGCCGTGGCGTCCCCCGTCACCGTCCTGCCCGCCTACAAACCTGGCGCTCACTTCACCTGCGGCATCGCCTGGGCCGGCGACCTGGTCGAGGCGAACTTGATGCAAGCGCCGCAGGCCGTCGCCTACCGCTGGCTGCGCAACGGCATCCCGGTTCCCGGCGCGACCACCACCATGCTCTCCCCGATCGAGGTCGGCCAGTACTCCTGCCAGTCGACCGCGACCAACTTCGCTGGATCAACCACCCTCTCCGGCGCCTCGTTCACCGTCGTCTCAAAACTGAAGCTCGGCAAGCTGAAGCTGAACCGGAAGAAGGGCACCGCCACCCTCTCGCTCAGCGTCGAGGGGCCGGGCCGGGTCAAGCTCGCCGGCAAGGGGATGGCGCCCGCCAAGCGGATCGCCAGGGCGGCGCGGACCCTGAAGCTGACGATCCGCGCCAAAGGCAAAACGAAGCGCAAGCTCTTCGCCACCGGCTCCGCCCGCATCACGGCCAAGCTTGCCTTCACCCCCAGCGGCGGCAAGGCGCAGATGCAACGCCGGCCGATCGTCCTCAAGCGCCGCTAGCGGCGCCGCCGGCCCGCGCTCAGCTGCTCAGCCGCATCATCACTTCGTCGGCGTAGCACCAGCTCCAATCTTCTCCCGGCTCGGCCGAGCGGATGATCTGGTGGCCGGTCTCCTTGTGGTGCGCGGTCGCGTGCTTGCTTGGCGAGTCGTCGCAGCAGCCGACGTGGCCGCAGACCTGGCACATCCGCAGGTGCACCCAGCGCCCGCCGGTGGCGAGGCACTCCTCGCAGCCCTCGACCTCGTCGGGCAGGTCGAGGTAGTTGACCGAGTCGAGATGTGAGCAGTGCGAGGCCGTGCGCCGACGATACCGGGGTAGGAGTTTCGTCCGCACCTGAACCTCGATGTAGGTCGCTGCGTAGGCGGTGACCAGATGCCCCGCGAATGGAAACGACGGATCGGTGCGCTGGCGAGCGCGGCGACGGCGCTGGTCGTCCTGGCGATCTCAGCAGCGCCGGCGGCGGCTAGCGACGCCATCTACTTCTACGCGTTCGAACGGCCGACGATCAGCCGGGCGGGCCTGGATAAAACCCAGACGGGCGACCTCGCCATACCGGGCGGCATCCCAAGCAACGTCCACGGCATCGCGATCGATGCCGTGACCGGGCGGATCTACTGGAACCTGGGCAACACGATCGAATTCGCCAACCTCGACGGCAGCGGCCGGGGCACACTGAGCACCGCGGGCGCAGTGCTCAGCAATGCGGTCTCGCTGGCCATCGACACCGCGCAGCGGCGCCTCTACTGGGCGAACTCAAATCCCATCGCCCCCACGATCGGGTTCGCGAGCCTTGGCGGCAGCGGCAGCGGCAGCGGCAACCTCGAGATCGTTGGAGCCACCCGCCCCACCGCTCCGCTCAGCCTGCTCGTCGACCCCGATCGTGGGCGGATCTACTGGGCAGACCTGGCAAACAACAGGATCTCGTTCGCCAAACTCGACGGCAGCGGCGGCGGCGACCTCGATACCACCGGGGCGCCGATCGCCGAACCCGCCGGCCTCGCGATCGATGCCGCGAGTCAGCGGATTTACTGGTCGAGCCGGCCCGCCCGCGCATTCGGGTCGGCCAGCCTCGCCGGGGGTGACGGGGAGGAACTCCCGCTCCTCGGCACCGCCCAGCGGCCGCTCGGCGTCGCAATAGACCCCGAAGCCAGCCGTCTCTACTGGAGCGCGGACAAAGCGCCCAGCATGATCGGCTCGATCCCTTTTCCGGCCGGCGGGCCCAGCGCCCCGCTCTTCACCAGCACCAGCGCGCCGGACGGAGCCTTCAACCCGATCCTGCTTAAAAAGCCGACCACGTTCGGCCTGCCCGTACCGGTATCTCCACCCCGCACGGTGCATCCGGGGGACCGTGCCGCCTGTTTCGCCTCCTGGGCGGCTGATGCAGTCGAGGCGAACCTGATGCGAGCTCCGCAGACCTTCGCCTACGAGTGGCTGCGCAACGGCGTGCCGATCCCCGGGGCGACGGAGCAGGCGGTTCTAGTCACCGAGCCCGGTACCTACACCTGCAGCGTCACGGCGACGAACTTCGCCGGCTCGACGACCCAGACCGGGGTCGGGTTCACGGCGACGCCGGGGCCCACTCCGCCGAAGGCGAAACCGAGGCTGGAGCTGGTCAAGGTGACGTCAAACCGCCGCAAGGGAACCGCGACCCTGAAGCTGATGGTCAGCGGTGCCGGCAAGCTCGAGGTCCGCGGGCGCAAGCTCGCGCCGGTCAACCGCACCACGACCGGTAACGACTCCGTCGTCGCAGTCACCCTCCGCCCCCGCGGCAAGGCGGCGCTGCGCCTGCTGGCGCGGAGGGGCGTCCTGAAGACGACCGCGAACGTGAACTTCAGCGCCGACGGCGAGTCCCGCAGCCTCTCGACCCGCGTCGTCCTGAAGAAGACGAAGCCGCGGCGCTGAGCGAAGCCGCGGCTTAAGGGGCGAGCTCGACCGGCTCGCCGCCGGGCATCCAGTGCGCCTCGACCGGGGGCGGGCTGTCGCGCAGGTACCACTCGGCGTCGAGCGCGCCCATGCAGCCGGTGCCGGCCGCGGTGACCGCCTGGCGGTAGGTGTGGTCGACGACGTCGCCGACGGCGAAGACGCCGCCGAGGTTGGTTCGGGTCGAGCCGGGCTGGGTGACGATGTAGCCGTCCTCGTCGGTCTCGACCTGGCCGGTGACTACCTCCGAGCGCGGGATGTGCCCGATCGCGATGAAGGCGCCCGTCGCCTCGATCTCCTCCTGCTCGCCGGTCTCGGCGTGGCGCAGCCGGATCTTCTCCAGTTTGCCGTCCTCGCCGGCGACGAACTCCTCCGGCACGAAGGGGGTCTTGAGGCTGATGTTCTCCTGCTCACGGGCGCGGTCGAACATGATCTTCGAGGCGCGGAACTCGTCGCGGCGGTTGACGATCGTCAGGTGCTCGGCGAACTTGGAGATGAAGATCGAGTCCTCCATCGCCGAGTCGCCGCCGCCGATCACGATCACCTCGTGGCCTTTGAAGAAGGCGCCGTCGCAGACGCCGCAGGTGGAGACGCCGCGGCCGCCAAGCTCCATCTCGCCGGGGATCCCGAGCCGCCGCGGCTCTGCCCCCATGGCGAGGATCACGGTCTTGGCGCGGTGCTCCTCGTCGCCGAGGAAGACCTTCTGCACGCCGCCGTCGGAGAGCTCGACGCGGTCGACGTCATCGGTGACGAAGCGGGTCCCGAAGCGCTCGGCCTGGGCGCGGAACTGGCCCATCATCTCCGGGCCCATGATCCCCTCCGGGTAGCCCGGGTAGTTCTCGACGTCGGTCGTGTTCTGCAGCTGCCCGCCCCACTGGAAGCCCTCGAAGACGAGCGGCTCGAGATTGGCCCGCGCGGTGTACAGCGCAGCCGTGTAGCCGGCGGGGCCGCCGCCGACGATGATCACGTTCTCGACCTTCTTCTCCTCAGTCATTCTCAACTCTCGTTTTCTCTTCGCAACGGGTGGTTTTCAGGCTCGTTGAGTCTAATACTTTACTTTTTATAGTAGCTCTCCGTGGGCGTCGGGGCAACCGTCCCCACGGCCAGCTCGAGGTCGCGTTCGGCGTCGCCGCCGCGATCGATCGGCAGCCCCTCCTGTTCCCAGCGGTGGACCGTGTTGCGCAGCTGGAAGAAAGCGACAACGCCAGGCGGGATCGGCATCCAGAAAGCGACCAGGCGGAAGATCAGGACCGCCGGGAAGACGGTCTCCTCGGGGATCCCGAAGAGGACGAAGGCGCCGATCATCCCGGCGTCGACCGCCCCCACCCCGGCCGGGGCCAGCGGGAAGAGGTTGGCGACCATGCCGAGGAAGAAGCCCTGGACGACGACCGCGAGCGGGACGTGGACGCCGAAGGCGTGGAAAGAAGCCCAGAGCACGCCGATGCTGAAAGCCCAGTAGCCGGCGGCGCCGAGCACCGCGAGGCCGCCGCGCGAGGGGTGGGCGAAGAGCCCGAGCGCGAAGCGGAAGCCTTCGCCCAGCGTCGCCGGGAATTTCGCCGCCGTGTGCAGGAAGGCCTTGGCTTTCTCGCCGTGGGCGAAGGGGGCGAGGCGGCGCTCGACGTCGGTCGGGATCAGCGCGACCAGGATCCCGATCACGATCAGCACGCCGGCGACGGCGGCGGGGATGATCGTCAGCTCGACCGAGTCCTCGCCGTTCAGCACCCCGGTCCGCAGCAGCACCCCGAAGAGGATCAGCGCCAACGGGTAGAAGGCGTAGTGGAGGGAGATGAAGGCGACCATGCGGCGGGCGACGTCGCGGCGAGCCATCCCGGCCTTGCGCAGAGCCCAGTAGGTGAGGGCGATGCCGCCGGCGCCGCCGGCGGAGAAGAGCAGCGTCGCCGCGACCCCGGCCATGTTGATCTCGTAGGTCTCGACCCAGCGCAGCCGCAGCGCGTCCCCTCCGACCACCGCCTTGAAGAGGGCGATGTAGGTCGCGTAGGCGAGCACGTTGAAGCCGATCGCGATCCCGATCCAGAGGGGGTCGGCCTCGTCGAGCTTGCTCATCGCGTCGCCCAGCCCGACCAGCTTCGGGAACAGGAAGTAGATGCTGCCCAGCAGCACCAGGACGACGACAAGCATTTGGATCACGCGCCGCGTGGTGAATTGCGGCATCTCGACGATCCGGTTGCCGTTAGCCGAATCTCCGTCAGACACTCCCTAGAACGCTACCCGCTCGCGATCCTCTCCAGACGCTGCAGGGCGCGATTTACCCCGGTAACTAGAGGTTCCGCCAAAGGCTCGCCGCGTCGCACGGCGGCGACGAGCAGGGCTCCGGCGGCCAGATCGGTGACGTAATGCTCGCCCAGGTAGACGAGCCCGAAGCCGAGCGTGAGCGCGTAGCTCCAGCCCAGCGCCCCCTCGACCTTGCCGGCTTCGGAGAGGGAGAGCGCGGCGGCGACCGAGGTCGCGAAGTGCAGCGAGGGCATCGCCGCCCAGGGGTTGCCACCGAGCGTGTCGTACATCTTCTCCCAGGCCTCGCCCCAGGTCGGTTCGCCGACCTCGACCATGATCCGGCGCACCTCCTCCCCGGTCAGGCCCTGCTCGGAGGACCACCAGGGCGGCGCCGTCGGCACCGCGAAGTAGACGGCGCAGCCGAGGTCGAAGACGGCCGCCATCTGGCGGGCGGCGCGGGGGAAGCGGTCGTTGTCGCGGACCAGGATCAGGGTCAGGGCGAGATAGGGCTCGATGAACCAGAGCCAGTGGGTCCAGGTGAGGAAGCGGTCGACGGCGCCGCCGCGTGGCAGCCGCGAGAGCGCCCGCTGCAGGCGGACGTTGGGCAGGGTGCCGCCGCCGATCACGCGGTCGACGGCGATCGGGTAGCGGGTGCGGAGGCGGGCGCGCAGGCGCTCGGGGTCGTCGTAGGGGAGCTCGTGGACGACGGTGAAGGCCCACATCTGCATCGCGAAGAGGGCGACGTCGCGCTTCTTCGAGCGCGGCTGCAGCACGGCCAGCGCAAGCGGCCCGGCAGCGGTGGCGGCGATCGTCACCGGAGCGGGGATGCGGAGTCGCCGGCGCAGCAGCGGAACCGCCACCGCGGCGCCTATCGCGGAGGCCGCCCCGGCACGCACGACTAGCCGGAGCGCGCTTGAGGACCGGCGGCGCCTCGTCATCAGGTCGGCGAGTATAGGATGGCCGCGCTTTGGCGCCTCATTCCCCTGGCACTGACCAGATCGACACCCTGCTCTGGATCGGCTTCGTCGCCGCCACGATTGTCGTGCTCGCGATCAACGTCGCGCTGATATACGCGATCCGCCGCTTCCGCGCCGCCCGCGGCGCCGAGCCGCGCCCGGCCAGCGACAGCCGCCGCCTCCAATTTCGTGTCGGCGGCGCCCTCACCGTCTTCGCCGCCCTGCTCTTCATCGTCAGCGTCGTCTACACCAGCAAGGCCCGGGAGACGCCCAGCACCGGCGACGCTGGCCTCGCCGCGGCCAAGACCGAGCCGCTGACGATCAAGGCGACCGGCCAGCAGTGGCTGTGGCGCTACGACTACCCCAACGGCTCCTTCTCCTATTACAAGCTGGTGGTCCCAGTCGACACCGCGGTGAAGCTGGAGCTCCTCTCCACCGACGTCGTCCACACCTGGAGCGTGCCCGAGCTCGCCGGCAAGCGCGACGCAGTGCCCGGCAAGGTCAACGACGTGGTCTTCCTCGCCGACGAGGAAGGGACCTACGACGGCGACTCCGCGACCCTCTCCGGCCAGGCCTACGCGGCGATGCGGACCGCGGTCGAGGTCGTCTCGCCGGAGGAGTACGAAGCCTTCGTCAAGCAGCAGAAGTCCGACATCGAGTCCGCCCAGGAACGGGTCGTCGACCTGATCGAAAGCGGGGAAACGCCGTGAAGCCCAAGCCGCAGCCTGAGCTGGTAATCGACGGCTACCCGAAGCGCCGCCCGCGCTGGGTCGAGCTGGCGACCAGCGCCGACCACAAGGACCTCGGCCGGATCCTGATCTGCGGCGCCCTCGGCTTCCTCTTCATCGCGATCGTCGAGATGCTGCTGATGCGGCTGCAGCTGGCGATCCCGGAGAACAGCTTCCTCTCCCCCGTCGCCTTCAACCGGATGCTCTCCACCTACGGCGCCACCGCGATCTTCCTCTTCGCGATCCCGCTGGTGCTGGGCTTCTTCTACTACGTGGCGCCGCTGCAGATCGGCGCCCGCGGCACCGCCCTGCCGCGGCTCGGCCAGATCGGCGTCGCCCTCTTCGCGATGGGCGCGACGGTGCTCTACGCCGCCTTCCTCTTCACCCCCTCCGAGGCCGGGGTCAACCCGCTGGCGCCGCTCAGCGAGGTCGCCTTCCTCTCCAACAACGGGGTTGACGCCTGGGCCGCGGCGGTCGGCTTGGCGACGCTCGGCTTCGTCCTGATCGCGATCGACCTGCTGACCACGCTGCGGCGGATGCGCACGCCCGGCATGGCCTGGCGCCGGGTCCCGGTCTTCGCCTGGGGCGCAACGGTCAGCTGCTGGCTGCTGCTGGTGATCGGCCCGGTGCTCCTGGCAGCGGTGACGATGCTGATGATCGACCGCAACTTCGACGGCGTCTTCTTCGCCGATGGCTCCGGCGGCGCGCCGCTGCTCTGGCAGCACCTCAGCTGGATCTTCTACACCGGCACCTACATGCTGGTCCTGATCTTCGCCTTCGGCGCGATCGCCGAAATCGTCTCCGCCTTCTCCGGTCGGGCGCTGCTCAACCGCAGCGTGGTGATGGGCTCGATGGTCGTGATCGCCGTCGTCGGCACCCTGGCCTGGATGCAGAACATGCTGACGGCGCCGATCGGGATCGGGTGGATGTACTTCGCGATGGTGATGTCGCTAGCGCTGATCGTGCCGATCGGCCTGATCCTCTTCAACCTGATCTCGACCCTGATCGGCGGGGCGCTGCACGTGCGGGCACCGCTGCTCTTCGCCGCCGGCGCGATCTCCTCGATCTCGATCGGGCTCGGCGCGGAGATGACCCACTCGATGGTCGCCATCTCCTGGCAGCTGAAGAACACCACCGACGCCACCGCCGCGACCCACTTCGCGCTGGTCGGGGGCGCCGTCTTCGGCGGCTTCGCGGCGCTCTACTACTGGTTCCCGAAGATGACCGGGCGGACGATGGGCGAGAGCCTGGCCCGGATCTCCTTCTGGACGATGATCGCCGGCATCCTGCTCGCCTTCGTGCCGCTCTTCCTCGCCGGCTCGACCGAGAATCAGGTGATCGACGCCTACAAGTTCTTCGGCGGCACCGGCGTCAGCACCTACAACCTGATCGCCTCGATCGGCGCCCTGGTGCTGGCGATCGGGATCGTGCTGACCCTCGCCAACGCGATCGGCAGCCGCGTCAACGGCCCCGAGGCCGGGCACGACCCCTGGGGCGGCGACTCGCTCGAGTGGTTCGCGCTCTCGCCCCCGGACCCGCACAACTTCGACGTCCTGCCCGACGTCCGCAGCACCCGCCCGATGCGCGACATCCGCGACGCGATCGCGCACCGCACCGCCGGCTCCGAGCAGCCTGCTCGCGAGTCGCAGCCGGTAGCCTGAGCCACATGGAACCCGGCGCCGGCGCGCAGACCGCGCCCAACCCGTCGGCGACCGGGGCGGCGCCCCGCTCCGCCTTCGCCACGGTCGTTCGCGACTACCTGACGCTGACCAAGCCGAAGGTGCAGTCGCTGCTGCTGTTCACGACGGTGACGACGATGTACGTCGCCGGCGACCCCTCGGCCGGGCTGATCTTCCTCACCTGCCTCGGCGGCGCCCTCTCCGCCGGCGGCGCCGGCGCGATCAACCATGCGGTCGACCGCGACATCGACCAGATGATGAGCCGCACCGCCGACCGCCCGGTCGCCTCCGGCCGCGTCTCCGTGCGCGCCGCGCTCACCTTCGGGACGCTGCTCGGCTGCGCCTCCTTCGCGCTCCTAGCGCTCACCGTCAACCCCCTGGCGGCCGCCCTCTCGCTCTCCGGCCTGCTCGGCTACGTCTTCGTCTACACGCTCTGGCTGAAGCGCTCCACGCCCCAGAACATCGTCATCGGCGGGGCAGCCGGCGCCGTGCCGCCCCTGGTCGCCTGGGCGGCGGTCACCAGCGAGCTCAGCGGCATGGCCTTCTACCTCTTCGCGATCGTCTTCTTCTGGACCCCACCCCACTTCTGGGCCCTCTCGCTGCTGATGAAGGACGACTACGCCAAGGCCGGGATCCCGATGCTGCCGGTGGTCCGCGGCGAGGACGAGACCCGCCGCCAGATCGTCCTCTACACCGTCCTCCTCTACGCCGTCACCCAACTGCCCTTCTGCGCCGGCGGCCTCGGCGTCGCCTACCTGGTCCCCTCGATGCTGCTCGGCGCCGTCTTCATCTACTTCTCCGTCCGCCTCCTCCGCACCAAAGAACGCCGCTGGGCCCTCCGCACCTACCTCTTCTCGCTGGCCTACCTGGCCCTGCTCTTCCTCTCGATCGCGATCGCCGCCAACGTCTGAGCACCCTGCTCAAGCCTCCAGGGACGCCCGCTTCGCGGCGATAGCCATCAAGCCGGGAGCGGCAGTTCGTGAGGCCGGGCCAGGTGACCCTCCGAACGTTTTGCGGAGGAGGAGAGGAGCTCGACCGGGCGCCAGCCGTTGCTCTCCCAATCGACGAGGTACCGAGTGAGGAGGGCCACCTGGCCCGGCCTGACCAACTCCCCCTCCCCCCAGCCTGATAGAAATCCGCCCGTGGATCGCGAGACCGCACGCAAGAACATGGGCGCCGGCCTGATGGCCGGGGGCCTCGCCGCTGCAGTCTTCGCCCTCTGCTTCGTAGCCGCCTTCCTCTACATCGCCCAGTGAGATGAGCGAGGAGCGTCAGATCACTGAGCCGGGCGAGATGGTCTACGTGCCGAAGCCCTCCTGGGCGCCGGTCTTCCTCGCGCTCGGGGCACTTGGCCTGATCTGCGGCACCTTCGCCTCCGGCTTCATCTTCGCCCCGTACGTCTACGGAGTCATCGGCGCCGTGATCGCCCTCGCAGCCTTCCGCAGCGTCGTTCGCGGCGCGATCCGCGAGTACTACCGTCTCCCTCGCCGCCAGCACGTCCGCGGCGCCGCGCTGCCCGTCGAGACCATCTCGGTCCCCCCGAAGCCCTAACCGGGCTTCCGAGCGTTCTAGCCGGGCGTCATCCCTGACGTCGCCCCATCCGACGTCCAGACGCGGACGATGTCTCGCATCGAGAGGACGCCGACCGCGTCAGGGCCTTCGAAGACGACCAGGTGACGGACGCCGCGGCGGGACATCTCGGCCGCGGCGCGCTCCAGGCTCCAGTCCGGCGCCGCCGCGATCACGCCCTCGCTCATGTGATCGCCCACCCGCTCGGCGTCGGGATCCTCGCCGGCAGCGACGGAGATCAGCAGGTCGCGCTCGGTGACGATCCCGGGCATCGGCGAGTCGGCGTCGCTGACCAGAGCGGCCCCGGTCTTGCGCTCGACCATCATCGCCGCCGCCTCCCGCAGGCTGTGCGAGGGACCCACGCTCACCGTCACCTCCGACATCCCGTCCCTCACCTGCATCGCCGTCCTCCTCCGGTGTTCGTGGACTTAGTGCGAATCGCCTCAAGACTACCCGAATCCACGCCCGCCACAGGACGCTTTCGGTAGGCGTCGACATATAGACTCCCGCCCGCTTCCTGCCCTATGGCCCGCCACCGCAAACCCACCAACCTGCTGCTCGCGCTCGTCGCCCTGGCGGCCGTCGCCGTGACCGCTTCCGGCTGCGGCACGACCAGCGCCGACACCGACCGCGGCCGCGTCCTCTTCGTCCAGAAGTGCGGCACCTGCCACACCTTGGCGCAGGCCGGGACCTCGGCCACGATCGGGCCCAACCTCGACCACGCCTTCGCCGCCGCCCGCGAAATCGGCGAGGACAGCGAAACGGTCGAAGGCATCGTCAAGAACCAGGTCGAGTTCCCGCGGCCCGAGAACGGCAACCCGGCCGCCTCGATGCCGGCTGACATCGTCACCGGCCAGGACCTCGACGACGTCGCCGCCTACGTCGGCCTCTACGCCGGCGTGCCCGGCGCGGCGCCGCCCAAGGTGCCCGGCGGCCCCGGCGCCCAGGTCTTCGCCAACAACGGCTGCGGCGGCTGCCACACCTTCGCCGCCGCCAACTCGGGCGGCACCGTCGGCCCCAACCTCGACGAAGCGCTGACGCCCGCGGACACCGCGGCGATGATCGAAGAGATGATCGTCGACCCGGAGGCCGAGATCGTCCAGGGCTACCCGTCGGGCGTGATGCCCTCCACCTTCGGCCAGACGATCTCGAAAAAAGAAATCGAACAGCTGGTCGAATTCCTGATCGAAAACTCCCCCGCTGGCAAAGGCCAGGCGGGCGGCTGATCCGGAGCAGCTGAAACGGGCGGTCAGCGGCCGCTGCGATCATCTTCGTGACGATGCGGGAACGCCTCCAGAACCGCCTCGAGATCTCCCCCAGGCGCTACGCCCAGGTGACCGCGGTCGCCCTCGCCGCCCTAGCGCTCATCGTGCTGACCGGCGCTGCAGTGCGGCTGACCGGGTCCGGTCTCGGCTGCCCGGACTGGCCCAAATGCTACGGCGGCACGACGCCGCCGCTGGAATCGCACGCGGTGATCGAGTACGGCAACCGGCTGCTGACCGGGTTCGTCGGCTTCGCCGTGATCGCCGCCTGCGTGCTCGCCTTCTTCCGCCGGCCCTACCGCTGGCACCTGGCGCTGTTCGGGGCCCTGCTGCCGCTGGGGGTGATCGGCCAGGCGATCCTCGGAGCGTTGGTTGTCAAGTATCACCTCGCCCCGGGGCTGGTGATGTCGCACTTCATCCTCTCGATGATGCTGCTGGACGCAGCCTTCGCGCTCGCCTGGTGCTCGCGCTATGAGCCCTGGGAGCGGCGGCGCTCGAGCGACCGGCTCGGCATCTGGTCGGTGCGGGCGCTGGTCCCGCTGGGCCAGCTGACGATCCTCGCCGGCACGATCGCGACCGCCTCTGGGCCCCATGCCGGCGCCCACGAAGGGCAGCTGGTTCACCGCTTCGACTTCAGGGGCGGCGAGACCCTGGAGTGGGTCGTCCAGCGCCACGCCGTGCTCGCCACCGCCTACGGCCTCGCTGCAATCGCGGTCTGGTTCCTGCTGCGGCGCCCTGGAGGCGACAGGAGGGCGCAAACGCCCCTGACGGTGGTCCTGGGCCTCCTCGCCCTGCAAGGGGCGATAGGCGGGCTCCAGTGGGCTCTGGAGCTGCCGAGCGAGATCGTCTGGGTCCACGTCGCCCTGGCCACCGGCAACTGGCTGGCGATGCTGTGGACGGTTGCAGCGGCGGGTCGCCTGGAGCCGCGCGGGCAGGCGGTCGCCGACGAGGGCGAGCGCCGCGACCACTCCCCCGCCCCGGCCGCCGGCGCGGTCTAGCCAAGCCGACGGAGCCGGGCCGCCGCGATGCTCCCCTTCTGGCTCTCGATCGGCGCCCTCAGCCTCGTCCAGGCGGCGCTGGTCGCGGCGCCGAAAGCGGCCGAGCTGCCGCTGCTCAACCGCCTGCGCAGCAGCTGGTGGGCACTGGCCCTGCCGCTGCCGATCGCGCTTGTCGTCGTCGCGATCGAACTCAGCTCCGACAGCGCCCGCATCCTCACCTACCTGGCCCTGTTCGCGGTGCCGCCGCTGGCGGCCCTCGCCCTGGCGGCAATCGTCCGCGGCGCCCGCCCGGCCCTGGCGCTGCTGGCCGTGCCCCTGTTCGCGATCGCCTGGGCCTGGGAGGGCTCCCTGGGCGGCCACACGGCGGCGCTGGTGCTCTCGGCCCTGGCCTGCGTCAGCCTTGGCTGGCTGCTCGTCTGCGTGGTCGAGGCCCGCTGGATCAAGCTCGGGATCTACGCCCTCGCATCGATCGACGCCTACCTGGTCGGCTCCAACCTCCTGGCCGAGCCGAACGCCGTGCTCAACGCCGCCGCCCCCACCGCCGGCCTGCCGAAGCTGCAGCTCGCCCACTTCGGCTCCGCGGTGATGGGCTTCGGCGATCTCTTCGTCGCGGCCACTCTGGGAGCCCTGCTCGCCTCCGACCGCGGCCTGCAGCTAACCGGCGCCGCCGTCGCCGCGGTCGTCTGCGTCTCCTTTGACTTCCTCTTCTTCGCCCTCGACCAGCTGCCAGCAACGGTCCCGATCGCCCTCACCTTGGCGATCCTGGAGCTGAGGGGATGGCGGAGTAAGCCCGAGATCAGATCTGAGTCGCAACCACGGCCGCAGCTGCTATGACGAAGGTCCCGATCATGCCACCGGAAACCTGAACGACCAGCCGGTGCATGGCTTCGAAGCGCGCATTCATCTCGCGCTGCGCGGCGTCGAACCGAGCGTCGACGTGAGCGAAACGGTCCTCCATACGGCGGAAGCCGTCATCGACCTTCGAGCTGAGGTCGTCGAGTCGCTCGTCGGTCCAGGCCTCTCTCATTCGGTACATGGTGCCACATTATCGAGCGCGGCGTAACGTGTTGTCCGCACAAACAAAAAGTTGCGTGTCAGCTCTCGCGCCGCTTGCGCGCAACCCAGCGATGCAAGTGCACGCCGCCGGCGATCACCAGCAGCAAGCCCCAAAGAGCCCCCACCAGGGGCCGCGTCAGCAGGGTCAAAGCGATCACCGAAGCCGCCGCGAGGCCGACGATCAGAACCCAGCGAAACACCGCCTCCTCGGAGATCCTCATCCGCCAGACCCTAGATGTCGGCGCTGGAGGAGGGAGCCCAGCGCAGTGCGAGAGAGAACGGTCTAGGCCGCGGTCGGGTCGGGCTCGTCGCGCTCGTAGCGCTGACGCGCCCACTTCGCGGCAACCCGCCGGCGCGCCTCCGCGACCGGCTCCCGCGTCTCCTCGGGGATCCGAGCCAGCCCCCCGGACTCGTCCGCCATCAGGAATTCGGGAAACGGCGGGATCGTGGTCTCACCGCCACCCGTGCCCTCGCCACCGCCCGTGCCCGTGCCCGTGCCTTCGCCCCCACCGGTCCCCGTGCCCGTGCCGACCGCCGAGGGGACGAGGAAGTGGTGGACGCCGCCCTGGACGCCGATGAACGTGCATCCGGTCGGAAATTCTTCCGGGTTGCCCTGGATCATGAACCCGTAGCCGCCGTCTCTGACCAGCCCCGGGGGAGAGGGCGGCCCGAACGCGTTGAGCCCAAAGGCTTCGCCGCTGGGGTAGTAGTAGGCGGGCTCGCCGGCGAGCACTTCGACGTAGGCGGAAGAGGGTTCGTCCCAGGCGTAGATCAGCCAAGCCATGCTGAGAATGACCGGGAGAAACTCAAAAAGGTTTCAAACGCTCGGTTTTCCCAGTCTGGCCCGAGAAAACGACTTGCTGTGCCCGCGCTAAAGGATGTAGACCGTCACGTAGACGATGATCCACATGATGTCGACGAAGTGCCAGTAGATGCCTGGCACCTCAACGCCAAGGTGGTCCTCGGCCTTGGGGCCGAAGTGGCCGCGGAAGGCGCGGATCGTGGCGAAGCTGAGCAGCAGCAGGCCGACGAAGACGTGGGCACCGTGGAGGCCGGTGAGGCTGTAGAAGATCGAGCCGAAGGCGAGGTCACGGGCGCTGAAGCCGATGTGCGCGTACTCGTTGATCTGGATGAAGAGGAAGGTCGCGCCGAGCATCCAGGTCAGCAGCAGGCCCAGTTTCAGACCGGTCTTGTTGCCACGGCGGATCGACTCGAGGGCGTAGTGGATCGTGAAGCTTGAAGAGACCAGGATCGCCGTGTTGATGCCGGCGACGCCGACCGGGAGCTCTAGGCCTTCCGGCGGCCAGCTCGGCGGGTCGACGACGACGCGGAGGAAGAAGTAAGCGGCGAAGAAGGCGCCGAACAACATCACCTCGGAGACGATGAAGAGGAGGATTCCCAGCACCTGTTTGTCGATGCGGGAGCTCTGGTTCGCCTCGGGCGGGCCGTGGTGGTGGTGCTCCTCGGCGTGGCCGACGGTTACGGTCGCGCTCTCCATCAGGACTCCTCCCCCTCGGCAACGGCAGCGGCGACCGCCGCGGCGGGCCGGCCGACCTCGATGTGCTCGACCTGCTTCTCGGTGATCTCGCGCACGCGGCCGATCAGGTCATCCTCCAGCCACTGCGAGCGCTCGCCGGCGAAGGTCGAGATCAGCACCTCGTCGATCCTGTAGTGCTCGATCGCGTTCTTGACCGCCTGGAAGGGATCCGGGCTCATCGGCTGGCCGGTGGCGTCGATGTCGGCGCGGTAGAGCTCGGCCAAGGTCGAGGCGAGGTCGTTGACGATCTCCGCCTCGCTGACGTCATCGCTGCTTGGGCAGACGATCGTGTACCGGTGCGGGCTGGCGGCAGCCCGCTCCTTGAGCCGGTTGACCAGGTCCGGGGCGGCGACGGTCTGGGTCGCGACCACGAGCGTGTGGATCAGGTCCCAGCGGATCGCGTCGTCTTCGATCCGCACCGGGATGTGAGTCAGCTTGGTCTCGGGCTCGACCCGGTCGCGGGTCCACTCGACTAGGTCCTTGCGGGTGAGGCCGAAGCGGGTGTCGTAGAGGCAGGAGAGCAGCAGCTCGCCCGGTTCGTGGGCACGGACCGCATCCCAGACCGCGAGCGAGGACTGCGGGTCCATCACCTCGCCGACCGAATCGATGCCGAACTCGCGCAGCACCGCCATCGTCACCTCGACCCGAGCGCGGGCAGCCTCGCGCAGGTCGCCGGCGTCGGTCAGCTGGCCGACCGAGGGCTGGTTCTGCGGCGCCGCGACGACGACGCCGGAGGAGCTCTCCTGGCGCTCGCGCACGGCCTCGAGCAGCTTGCGGCCGCCGGCCACCTCGTTGAGGAAGACCAGCAGCGGACGGCCCTCGGCTGCGGCGCTCACCGCGAGCCCACCACGCTCGGCTCGGCCTCCGGGACCTCGGCCCCTTCGCCGGCCATGATCGCGTGTTTGGCGCCGGGCACACCGAACTCGTACGGGCCGCCGACGACCCGCGGGATCTCGTCGAAGTTGAAGATCGGCGGCGGTGAGGAGACCTGCCACTCGATCGAGTTAGCGCGCCACGGGTTGCCCTCGGCGCGTGGGCCGAAGCGCCAGCTGACGATCATGTTGTAGAGGAAGACCAGCTGGGCGGCGCCAAGCATGAAGGCAAAGCAGCTGATCAGCAGGTTCCAGTTGCCGAACTGCTCGGCGTAGTCGGCGACGCGTCGCGGCATCCCGTCCATCCCGATCCAGTGCATCGGGATGAAGGTGCCCCAGGTCCCGAGCAGGGTGCCCCAGAAGTGGACGCGGCCGAGTTTCTCGTCGTACATCCGCCCCGTCATCTTCGGGAACCAGTGGTAGACCCCGGCGAAGATCGTGAACACGGAGCCGCCGAAGAGCACGAAATGGATGTGGGCGACGATGAAGTAGGTGTCGGAGACGTGGATGTCGATCGGCACCATGCCGAGCATGACGCCGCTGATGCCGCCGATCGTGAAGGTGACGATGAAGGCGAGCGCGAACAGCATCGCCGTCGAGTAGGTGTGGATCTTGCCGAAGTAGAGCGTGCCCAGCCAGGAGAAGATCTTGATCCCGGTCGGGACCGCGATCAGCAGCGTGGTCAGCATCATCGGCACCCGCAGCCAGCTGAACATGCCGGCGACGAACATGTGGTGGGCCCAGACCGAGTAGCTGAGGACGACGATCCCAATCAGCGCCAACGCCATCAGGCGGTAGCCGAAGATCGGCTTGCGGGCGTGGGTCGAGATGACCTCGGAGATGATCCCGAAGCCGGGCAGCATCATGATGTAGACGGCTGGGTGCGAGTAGAACCAGAAGATGTGCTGGTAGCTGATGACGTCGCCGCCGCCGGCGAAGTCGAAGAAGTGGGTGCCGAGGATGCGGTCGAAGAGGACCATGAACTGGGCGCCGGCGATGAACGGCGTCGCGGCTACGACCAGCAGCGAGGTCGAGAGGTTGGCCCAGACCAGCAGCGGCATCCGCCAGAAGGTCATCCCGGGCGCACGCATGGTGATGATCGTGACCAGGAAGTTGAGCGCGGTGGCGATCGAGGAGGCGCCGGCGAACTGGACGCCGAGGTTGAAGAACGACTGCCCCAGCGGCGCCCCGGTGGAGAGCGGCGCGTAGCCGGTCCAGCCGGCGTCGAAGGCGCCGCCTGGGGCGAGGAAGCTGCCGATGAAGAGCAGGCCCGCGAGCGGCAGCATCCAGAAGCTGAGCGCGTTGAGACGCGGGAAGGCCATGTCCGGCGCGCCGATCATCAGCGGCAGGACGTAGTTCGCGAGCCCGGCGAAGACCGGGATCACGAAGACGAAGATCATCAGCACCGCGTGGGTGGAGAAGAGGCTGTTGAAGGTCGCGGCGTCGACGATCTGGGTGCCCGGCTGGGCCAGCTCGGCCCGGATCAGCATCGCCATCAGGCCGCCGATGAAGAAGAAGAAGAAGGTGGTGACGACGTACTGGATGCCGATCACCTTGTGGTCGGTGTTGAAGCGGAAGTAGTCCTTCCAGCTGGTGGCGCCGTGCTGGGAGTGGTCGTCCGGGATCGTCGGCATCCCGGCCGCCCAACGCAGCCAGTAGTCGAAGCAGCCGAAGCCGGCGAGGAAGCCGAGCGGGGCGAGGATCAGCGGCACGACGACATGCGGGTAGCCGGTCTGCTCGGTCTGGTAGAGCGGCAGGTCGGAGATCGCCCGCAGGGCGATGACGAGGCCGAAGCCGAATGCGCCGGCGGCGAGGGCGCCCAGCGCACCTCGAATCCACCCCGGTTGCTTGATCGCAGCCAGCATCAGATGCCCCCCATTATGCCCCGCCCGCGTCCAGCGGCACGGGGTCGGTCTCGGTGTCCTGCTTGATCGTCTCCAGCAGCGGATCCGGGATCTCGGTCTTCAGCCCGTCGACCCATTTCTCGAAGTCCTGAGGCGACTCGACGACCACTTTGGCCCGCATCGCAGCGTGGCCGAAGCCGCAGAGCTCGGTGCAGATCAGCTGGTAGGTGCCGACCTTGTCGGGCGTCACCGTCGCAGTCGTGGTGATGCCGGGGACATTGTCTTTCTTGATCCGCCACTCCGGCACCCAGAAGGAGTGGATCACGTCCAGCGCGTGCATTTTGAACTGGACCTGGCGATCGACCGCGACGTGCAGCTCGCCCTCCGAGAAGGCCATGTCTTTGCCCGGGTAGCCGAAGCTCCAGGCGTACTGCTGCGAGAAGACATCGACCGTCATCGGGTTGTCGGCCTTGGCTTCGATGTCGTTGAGCACGAGCCAGCTGTAGATGCCGCCGAAGAGGACGATGATCGTCGGGATCACAGTCCAGGCGACCTCGAGCCGGGTGTTGCCGTGGATCGGCTCGCCATCGGACTCGTCGCCGGGCTTGGCTTTGAATTTCCACAGCGCGTAGAAGAGCATCACGATGACCAGCGAGAAGACGAAGGCGGAGAGGACGATCATCACCGTGAGCAGATCGTCGATCTTCGGGGCCGCGGTAGAGGCCTCCTGGCCGTTCCAGTTGATCGGCACCATCACCGCAGAAATGGCGACGGTCAACGCAATCGTGGCGGCGAACATCTTCGCTATCGGCAGGCGTCCGATCATCAGGCGGCGGGGATTCTATTGATACGGCGGCGGGAGGTTTTCCCGCCTCAGGTGACGCTCGGCACGAGCTAAACGGGGCGCGGCAGATCGCCCAGCTCAGCGGCCGCGGCGGCAAGCACTCCGCGCGCCACGCCCTCCCAGCTCCACAGCCGTTGCACGGTCTCGACGAGCGCCGCGCGAGCGCCCTCGCGCTCGGCCTCGGGCATCGCCAGCCAGCTGTCCAACCGCGCCGCGATCGCCTCCACCGCCCCGAGCTCGACCGGGAACGAGGTGAGGCCGGCGACCTCACCCGGGAGGTCAGCCGCAAGCTGCCGCGAGACCTCGAGCATCCCCGAGTGCCCGGCCGAGACCGGCAGCACCCCGCAAGCGGCGGCCTCAGCCGCGACCATCCCGAAAGCCTCGGGAAAGGTGCTGGGCATGACCAGGGCCTCCGCCCCAGGCAGCAGGTCGGCTACCGCGTCGTGCTCCAGGCGCCCGAGCCATTCCACCGATCCGGCAGCAGCCTGGGCGGCTTCCATGTACCCGTCCGGCGGGGCGGCGAGGAACGCGGAGAGAATCGGCAGCGGCTCCGCCTCTCCCCCCTCGAGCCCGCGACCCAGCCTCGCGACCTCCTTGGCGTCGTCCAGGTCCCCCCGCTCGAGCGCCGCCAGCAGCCGCCGCAGCCCATCCTCGAACTCGCCGAACCCGACGATCTGCAGCCGCGCCTCGGGGTGCGCCGCACGGACCAGCGGCCACGCGGCCAGCAGCAGGTCGACCCCCTTGGAGACGATCAGCTTGCCTACGTAGACGACCAGGGGGTCGCGAGCGCCCGCCGGGCGGAAGGCGTCTATATCGACCCCTGGCGGTCCCAGGCGGGTCTTCGACTCGAGGTCGGGGAGTTCGGGGAGCGCCGCCCAGAGGGAGCGAGCGGTGTGGCCGGAGCCGACGAGCACGCCGGAGGCGGCCCGCATGCCTTCTTCGGCGTAGGGGAGAAATCGCGCGTGCGGTTTGACCGTGTACTCGAGCGCCGAGCCGTGGATCTTGGCGGCGAAGGGGGCGACTCCGGCGCGGGCGAGGATCGCGGGGCCCATGACCAGGTGGTTGGCGAGGGCGAAGTCGATGCCCCCCGCTTGATCGGACACCTGGCGGACAGCGGCGACGTTGGCGTCGATGTAGCGGTCGAGCTCGTCCTCGGTCATCTCGGGGAAGGCCTTGACCTCGAACCCCTCATATGGGTCCTTCACATATACGGGCAGCAGCCCCCCGATGTCGGGGTTGTGGATCTGGACCCCCGGCAGCTGGACCTCGCGGTCCTGGCAGAGCAGGTGCACCTCGTGGCCGAGCCGGGCCAGTGCCGGCGCCAGATTGGCGTTGTAGATGTTGCTGCCGGTGCCGCGCAGCATGTAGCCGTGGAAGAGGAGGACGCGCATCGCTGCCGCCCAACCTAATAATCTCTCCGGCGATGCACGACCGTCAGCTATATCGGATGCGCTCCAAGGCCTCGGGCCGCGAGGCAATCGCCGAGGCCGAGCCCGGCTCGATCTACGTCGATCGCGAGACCGGTGAGGAGATGGAGCCAGTGGCAATGATCCTCCCCCTCGCCCCCTCCGCCTCAGCCCTCCCGCGCACCCCAGCGAACCTCCGCGCGTGCCGCCGCTGCGACCAACTGATCGAGTTGGACGTCAGTGACTGCCCGTACTGCGGGCTTCGCCAAAGCGCGCTTTAAGTCGGACCAGGGATGGGGGGCGTTGGTAGGGCCTCCTCACTCGGTACCTCGTCGCTGAAGCCGCTGCCGGCTGTCGCCAGAAGCACTGATCTCCTCCTCCGCAAAACGTTCGGAGGCCCTACCAACGCCCCCCATCCCCCGCCAGCTTGAAACTCGAGTTGGTCGAGCGCGTGGATTGGACAGCCGCAAACGCCTGCGCTTTTGAAGCTTCCGTAACCCCCTCCCGTCCC
>DASUMA010000001.1:0-20326 GCA_036277915.1 Solirubrobacterales bacterium | reverse complement strand
GGACTCGAAGCGCTCGTAGAGCGCGGTGGTGATGACGCCGGCGGGCACGCTGGTATCGACTGCGGCGGCCACGGTCCAGCGCCCCTCTCCGGAGTCCGACACCCGGCCCGCGAAGTTGTCGAGCTTGGGTGAGCGCGCCAGCGCATCAGCGGTGAGGTCGACCAGCCAGGAGCCGACGACGGAGCCCCGCCGCCAGACCTCGGCCACCTCCGCCACGTCGATCTCGAAGCGGTAGGCCCAGGGGTCGCGGAGCGGGGTGGTCTCGGCGTCGATCGGACGGTCCTGGTTGCCCGCGTCTGCGTGGGCGATGATGTTGAGCCCTTCGGCGATGGCGGCCATCATCCCGTACTCGATCCCGTTGTGGACCATCTTCACGAAGTGCCCGGCCCCGTTCGGGCCGCAGTGCAGGTAGCCGTTCTCGGAGGGGGAGGGATCGCCCTCGCGGCCGGGGGTGCGCTCGGCCGACTCGACCCCCGGGGCCAGCGAGGCGAAGATCGGGTCGAGGCGCTCAACCGCGCGGTCGGGGCCGCCGATCATCAGGCAGTAGCCGCGCTCGAGGCCGAAGACGCCGCCGCTAGTCCCGCAGTCGACGTAGTCGATCCCGCGTTTGCCGACCTCGGCGGCGCGGCGGATGTCGTCGCGGTAGTAGGAGTTGCCGCCGTCGATGATCGCGTCGCCCTCTTCCAGCGCTTCCGCGACCTCGTTCACCGTCTGCTCGGTGATCTCCCCCGCCGGCACCATCACCCAGACCGAGCGCGGGGCGGTCATCGAGGAGACCAAGTCCTGGACCGAGGAGGCACCCTGGGCGCCCTCACCGGCCAGCGCCGCGACCGCCTCCGGGTTGACGTCGTAGGCGACGATCTCGTGCCCGTCGCGCATCAGGCGACGAGCCATGTTCGCCCCCATCCGGCCGAGTCCGACGATTCCGAGCTGCATCAACCACCTCCGGGGTAGCGCCACGGGACTGAGCCGGCCCATCGTACTTTCGTCAGTCAAGCCACGCGTCTGCACTTGCACGTCTATAGGACGCGTAAGTGCAGACGCGTGGGTCGGCTGGCGGCTCGGATAGCCTGAACGGCCGATGGGGACGCACGCGCAGACGCACACCGAAGGCGCCGACGTGCTGGCGATCTTCGGGATCAGCGGCGACCTGGCGAAGAAAATGACCTTCCGGGCGCTGTACCGGCTGGAGAAGGCGGGCAAGCTCCAGTGCCCGATCGTCGGGGTGGCAATCGACGAGTGGGACGACGAAGCACTGCGCAGCCACGCCCGCGAAGCCGTCACCAGCACCGTCTCCGAACCCGACGCTGCGGTCCTCGACCGGCTCGCCGCCCGCCTCTCCTACGTCCAGGGCGACTACGCCGATGCCACCACCTTCGAGCGGGTCGGCAAGGCGCTCGGCAAGCGCAAGCGCCCCGTCTTCTACCTCGAGGTCCCGCCCTCACTCTTCGCCACCGTGGTCAAGGGCCTGGCCGCCGCCGGCCTGACTGAGAACGCCCACGTCGTGATCGAGAAGCCGTTCGGGCGCGACCTCGAATCGGCGCGAGCGCTGAACGCCGAGCTCTGCGCGGTGCTGGAGGAGGACCAGATCCTCCGCATCGACCATTACCTCGGCAAGGAGCCGGTGATGGACATCACCTACCTGCGCTTCGTCAACTCGATCCTGGAGCCGGTCTGGAACCGCGAGCACGTCTCCCACGTGCAGATGACGATCGCCGAGAACTTCGGCGTCGACGACCGCGGCCGCTTCTACGACGCGGTCGGGGCGATGCGCGACGTGATCCAGAACCACGCCATGCAGGTCCTGGCCCTGGTCGGGATGGGCTCGCCGAACGGGACCCACGCCGACTCGATCCGCGACAAGAAGCTCGAATTCTTCAAAGCCATGCGCGCCGCCGACCCGAAGCGCTACGTGCGCGGCCAGTACGAAGGCTTCCTCGACGTCAAGGACGTCTCCCCCGACTCGACCACCGAGACCTTCGCCGCGATCGAGCTCGAGGTCGACAACTGGCGCTGGAGCGGGGTCCCCTTCTTCGTCCGCGCCGGCAAGTGCATGCCGGCCAAGTCGAGCGAGGTCAGCATCTTCTTCAAGCGGCCGCCGAACCTGGGGATCGGCCGCGGCAAGACGCCGGAACCGAACCGGATGACGGTACGGATCGAGCCGACGCCCGGCTCGCGAATGCGGCTCTTCGCCAAGAAAGCCGGGGAGGAGTCCTTCGAGCCGGCTGACCTCGAGGTGCTGTTCGAGAAGGAGCCGGGGCAGGAGCCAGAGCCCTACGAGCGGCTGCTCGGGGACGCGCTCGCCGGCCGCCATGAGCTCTTCACCCGCCAGGACGCGATCGAAGAGACCTGGCGCGTCGTGCAGCCGCTGCTCGACGATCCCGGCCCGGTTCATCCCTACGCGCCCGGGACCTGGGGGCCGCCCGAGGCCGACAAGCTGACCCGCGGGATCGCCCAGTGGGCGGAGCCCTGGCTACCGGAACCAGCTTCCGGCAACGTGCTCGGCTTTTAGCCCTCCCAGACCAGGAGGGGGGCGAGAGCCGCCGCCTCTGCCCTTAGCCTGGCGGCGATGATCGAGACCTCCCGCAAAGCCGACGAGCTGCTGGCCCAGCTCGGGTACGAGCACTGGCGCCCCGGCCAGAAGGAGGCCGTGGAAGCGGCGCTGGACGGGCGCGACTCGCTGATCGTGATGCCGACCGGCGGCGGCAAGAGCCTCTGCTACCAGCTGCCGGGGCTGGCGGGCGAGGACCTGACGATCGTGGTCAGCCCGCTGATCGCGCTGATGCGGGACCAGTGGACGCGCCTGACCGCGGCCGGGCAGCCGGTGGCGATGATCTCCTCGGGGATGGAGGACGGCGCCATGCGCGAAGCGCTGGCCCGGGTCCGCGGCGACGCCCGGATCGTCTACTGCGCGCCCGAGCGCTTCGCCTCCGGCGTCTTCCTCGACGCCCTCTCAGAGCGGCGGATCGACCTGATCGCGGTCGACGAGGCGCACTGCGTCTCCGAGTGGGGGCACGACTTCCGCCCCGACTACCTGCGGCTGCCGCAGATCGCCGACCGGCTCGGGCGGCCGACGGTGATGGCCTGCACGGCGACGGCGACGAAGCCGGTGGCGGCGGAGATCGCCTCCCGCTTCGGGATGCGCGACCCGCTGCAGGTGCGCGCCGGGTTCGACCGTCCCAATCTTTCCTTCGACGTCGTCCCGCTCGAAGGCAAGGGCTCCAAGGCGCGCCGCCAGGCGCTGCTGGAGGCGGGGCTCGGCGACCCGGCGAACCGGCCGGCGATCGTCTACTGCGGGACCCGCAAGGACACCGACGAGGTCGCCGCCACCCTGCGCGAAGCCGGGCTCGGCGCCCTCGCCTACCACGCCGGGATGGACGGGCCGGAACGCAGCCGGGTTCAGCAGCGCTTCATGGGTGGCGAGACCGACGTGATCGTCGCCACCAATGCCTTCGGCATGGGCGTCGACAAAGCCGACGTGCGCTCGGTCTGGCACATGGCGATCCCGACCAGCGTCGAGGCCTACTACCAGGAGGCGGGACGCGGTGGCCGCGACGGCCTGCCGGCGCGGGCGGTGCTCCTGGCGATGAAGATGGACCTAGGCCGGCTCGTCCGCTTCAACGAACAGCGGGCCGGCGACCCCGAGCTGGCGATCGCCCACGAGCGTGGCTGGCAGGCCTACCACGCGATCAAAGACTTCATCTACTCCGACCGCTGCCGGCGTCGCTCCCTGCTCGACCACTTCTCCGACAGCGCCGCCGGCGCCCCGCTGGAGCGCTGCTGCGACGTCTGCGACCCGCAGAGCTGGCTGCCGGACCCGGAGACGATCGCGGTCCGCCGGCCGGCCGGCTCGCGCTCCAGCGCCGCGCCGCCGCCCGACCTCTCCCCCACCGACGCGCCGCTGTTCGAGGCCCTGAAAGCGTGGCGGTTGCGGGCCGCCGCCGGCAAGCCCGCCTACACGGTCGCCAACAACCGCACCCTGAGCGCGATCGCCGCCGTGCGACCCACTGACCCCGAGGCGCTGATCGCGATCAGCGGCGTCGGCCCCAGCTTCATCTCCAAGTTCGCGCCGGAGGTGCTGGCGATAGTCGCCGAGCACCCCACGGCGCTGGCCGCCTGAGCGGAGTTCCTCCCGCATACCGAGAGGAACTCCGGCCTCAGCGCTGTTCGAGCTCCTGCTCGCGACTGCGGGCCCGCTCCTCGTCGAGATCGGCCTCGACTTTGGCCCGTTTCGCTTTCTCCTCCGCGATCGCCGCCTCGGTGCGGCGCTCATCCGCCCGCTCGCGGTGATGCCGAGCGTCGTCGTGCTGCGCGGCCACCTGCTCGCGCCCAAGTTCGCGGCGCTGCCCGGCGCGCCTGGAAGCCGCGACGAGGATCGCCACGACGATCAGCACACCCACGATGATTGCGATGACTGCAAGCGTCGACATTGCCTCTCCTTTCGTCGGTTCCCTGGTGCACCACCATGGTTCCCGGCTCCCCGATCGTGAAACCGCCGTTGCAGAAGCGGCCCCGGCGAGGCCATCCCAGCGTGCCTGAGCAAGCATGGGTCGCTCCCGGCGTTTGTTGACCTTCCTGCCCAAAGCCAAAGCCGCCGTCGCGGCCGTGCTCGCCAGCCTGCTGCTGGCCGGGCTCGCCCTGCCCGCCGGAGCCGGCGCCGGCCTGCTCGAACCGCGCGGCGACCGGGTCTGGTTCGGGATCTCCGACACCGGCGACATGGCCGACTTCGGCGCCTTCTCCGACGCGCTCGACAAACATCCGGCGGTGATCGAGTCCTTCCGCACCTGGGGCAGCGACTTCCCCGAGTCGATCCAGCGCTGGCAAACCGCCAACGCCCGGCCGATGATCCACATCACCACCGCCGACTCCGGCGACGGGCACGAGCTGATCACCCCGGCCGGGATCGCCTCCGGGGCCGGCGACGAGTACCTGGTCCGGCTCAACCGGCTCTTCTTCGAGAAGGAAATGCCGGCCTACATCCGGCCGCTGGGCGAGCCGAACCGGTGCCTCAACGTCTACGCGGCCTACGACTGCGAGGGCAAGGGCCGCGACGCCGCCCACAGCCCCCGCGCCTACAAACGCGCCTTCCGCCGGATCTACGTGATCGTCCACGGCGGCGGCAAGGCGCGCACCATCAACCGCCGCCTCGGCGAAGCCGGCCTGCCGCCGCTGCAGCTGGAGATCGGCGGCCTGCCGAAAGCGCCGGTCGCGGTCGTCTGGAGCCCGCTGCCGGCCGGCTCGCCGACCGTCCCCCACAACCGGCCCCGCCACTACTACCCGGGCTCGCGCTGGGTCGACTGGGCCGGCACCGACTTCTACGCCGGCTACCCCGAATGGAAGGCCCTCAACGGCCTCTACAAGCGCTTCTCCGGCAAGCCTTTCGCGATCACCGAGTGGGGGATCGAAAGCGGCGACGATCCCGCCTTCGTCACCAAGCTCTTCAACTGGGTGGAAAGCCACCCACGAGCCAAGATGCTCGTCTACTACCAGGACTTCGGCAGCACCAGCAGCTACCGGATCCAGAACTACTCGGCCAGCCTCGAAGTCCTCAAGGACCGGCTCCACTCGCCGATTTTCCCCTCTTACGCACCGGGCGCGCCTCAGCTACCGCCACCACCGCCCGGTGGGGTTGGAGCGCAGTGATGCTCGAGTACCCGGTCAGGTAGATCCGCCGGCCGTCGGAGATCACCGGCGTGTAGGTGCCCTTCGGGTAGCGGAAGACGCGGCGCCCACTGCGCATCATGAAGCCGGAGGTCGACTTGTGGGTGAACTCGGCGACGTAGACGATGTCTCCAACGGCCGAGAGCGAGCCGATCACCTGGCCGCCGGCGCCGCGGCTCCAGCGCAGGCTGCCGTCCTTCGCGTCGAGCGCGTAGACGTTGCCGTCGAAGGAGCCGATGAACACGGTCGGCGGGCTGTGGCGGGTGTTGGCGACGGTCGGGCCCGAGTAGGCGTAGCCGCCGGTCGAGTAGCTCCAGGCGAGGGTGCCGTCGCCGCTGTCGTAGCTATAGATGCGGCCGTCGTTGTTGCCGGCGTAGACGCGGCCGAAGGCGACTGCGGGGGTCGAGTAGAACTGCCCGGCAGCCCCGAACCCCGGGCCCAGCGATCCGCTCTGCCAGACCACCTTGCCGCTCTTCGCGTCGACCGCGTTCATGTAGCCGCCGTAGTCGCCGACGAAGAGCTTGCCGCCGTAGTAGGCGGGGGCGGCCTTGATCGGGCCCCCAAGCGAGGTCGACCAGCGCACGTTGCCGTTGACGGTGCTCATCGCGAACAGCTCCCCGTTCTCGCACCCGAAGTAGATGGTGCGCCCGATCACCAGCGGCGAGGACTCGGCCCGGCCCGGCAGCGAGCGTTTCCAGATCACTTTCCCGGTCTTCGCGTCGAGCTTGACGATGTGACCGGGGACGAGGTTGACGATGTAGAGGCGGTGCCTGGCGTAGGCCGGCGAGGAGGCGTTGAGGCGGCCGATGCTGCGCTCCCAGAGCACTTTGCCGGTGTCGGCGTCGAGCGAGAAGGCGTTGCCGTTGTTGTCGACGGCGTAGAGGCGGCCGGCGACGTAGACCGGCGGGAACTCCAGCAGCGGCCGGTTGGTGTAGCGCCAGAGTTTGTCGAAGGGCGGCTTGATGCCTTTCGCGGGCAGGTAGCGGGTGCGGGCCAGGTCATAGCCGAAGATCGGCCAGTTGACCGTCTTCGCTTTCGGCACCTTCTTCGGCTCCTCCGGCTGGAAGCGTTCGATCGCCTCCTGGTTGTGCACGTCGCCGGGGCGCTTCAGCGCGTTGTAGGCGACGATCCCGCCGATCACCAGCGCGACGACGCCGGCGATCAGCCCGATCGCCCAGGGCCGGTGCTCGCGCCAGAGCCGCTTCGGGTGGCGCAGCAGCGTCACCGCGTCGCGCAGGCGGGCCTTCGGCCCGCCCTCAGCCATTCGCCGCGGTCTGTCGCTCGGACTCGGTCGCGATCCCCTTGATCAGCGCTTTGATCGCCTGCTTGACGACGGCGACGACGAGGGGGCCGACCAGGGGAAGGGTCGGGGTCGTGCGCACCGCATAGACCATCCGCGTGCCGCCGTCACGAGCGGTCAGCTGCACGGTGCCAACGTGGTCGCGGACCGGCGCCCCGGAGAGCAGCTTGTAGGAGAAGCGCTCCGGCGGCTCGTAGGCGAGCACTTCCTCCCGCAGCGGCGGGCCGGCCGAGGTAAGGACCCGGATCGCGCCGACGCCGTTCGGCGCCGGCTCGCCCTCCCGCTCCAGCACCGACTTGCGCATCGGCGTGATCTCGGCGTAGAGGTGGTGTTCGGTTAGCACCCGGAAGACGGTGTCAGGCGACGCGGACACCTGGCGCTCGAAGGTAAAGCTGGCCATCGGGGAAGGCTAGACGAGCGTCCAGCGCTGCGGATCGGTGCCCTCGACGGTGACCACCTCGCCGGCCAGGGCCATGTGGTCGAGGAAGGAGAGCACGATCTGCAGGACCCAGGCGCTGGCCGGGGTTTTCGTGTTCTCGGCGCCGATGATCGCGGCGACGATGTCGAAGGCGGTCATCTCCCCCTCGGCCATCGCCTCGCGGACCTTGGCGTCGAGCTCGGAGACCTGGCGGCGCGCCTCGGCGATCTTCGCCTCCGGGTCGCGGAAGGGGCGGCCGTGGCCGGGCAGGACGAGTTCGACGTCGAGCGGCTCGACCTCGTCGAGGCTGGAGAGGAATTCGCCGACCGGGTCGGGCGAGTGACCGTGGTCGAAAAAGAGGACGGTGCGGCCGAGCAGGTGGTCGCCGGAGATCAGCAGCTTGCGCTCGGGCTGGTGCAGGACGACGTGGGACGGCGCGTGCCCAGGCGTCTCGTGCACCTGCCAGGTGCCGAGGTCGGTCTCGACCTCGACCCCGGGGACGAGCTCGCGGTCGGGGACCTTGATCGCGTCGATCCCGGTGTCGCTGTCGTCGCTGCGGGCCTGCCGGTATCGCTCCAGCGAGGCCGGCGGCACGCCGCTCTGGCGCGCCACCTCGATCCGCTGCTCCAAGGCCGCCGCCGGGTCGTCGGCGAGCAGCCGCACGTGCTCCCAGCGCGGGTGCATCCAGAGCTCGCAGCTGGCCGCCTCGCAGATCGGCGCCGCCAGCCCGTAGTGGTCGGTGTGGGAGTGCGTGCAGACGACCAGCCGCACGTCCTCGAGCCCGAAGTCGACCTGCCCGAGCGCAAGATCCAGCTGCCGCAGCCGCCCCTTGCCGCCGATCCCGGTGTCGAAGAGGACGATGCCGCCGTCAGCCGCCACCGCCCAGGCATTGCCGTGCGGCACCCCCGGCCAGGGCAGCGCCAGCCGCAGCCGCCAGACCCCCGGAACGATGCGCTCCGTGCGGGGCGCCTCCGGTCGAGATTTCGCGGCCACGTCGGCATCCTTTCACCGATAGGGCTCGCCGGTCTTCGCTTCCTCGCGGCCGCGCGTGACCCACCAAGGGGTGTATGGGTCCTGGCGGGGGATGAAATTGCCCTCCGCGTCGCGCCAGACGGTTCGACGAACTCCAGGGAGAGGATCGCTGGCCGGGAAGTAGCCGGTACCCCGATTCTGGTTGACGAGCTGACGGCCACTCAGGGGTAGCTCCCAGTAGTTGTCCTCAACCGGGACGTTCACCGGAGGGGCCGCGTCGAACTTGGCGGTGACGGTCGCAACGCCGTCCGGGACGACGCCGAGGGCGACGGCGAAGCCATCCGCCGGGTTGGAGACTCCCATCACCGCGTGACCGCTCATCAGTTCGGAGCGGTCGAAGCAGATAAACGCGGCTTCCTCGGTACCCGGCACCGGCCGGGCGACACAGACTTCCTCGACCTCCGCGATCCAGCGCTCCTTCTTCGGTTCGATTTCCGGCCTCACCGTCGTCACGCCGGAGAGCAGGATCGTCGGTTCGTGGTTTGCGCCCGGACGGAGGTAGCGAACCGAGCCGAGTCGCACAGCGAAGTTCGGCTTGTACTTGAAGCCGGTGTGGCCGACCTTCAGCGTCGCCTCGACTTCGGGCGAGCGATCCTGGGGGGTCTGCTCACGGCGCAGGACGCCGAGCTTGGCGACCAGCCCAGCTGGAACCGGCGTGTCCGAGAGTTCGGCTGGGTGCTCGCTGCTGCCGACCAGCGGGTTCCAGACACCGGTAGCCGCCATCGCGGTCCCCCCGAAGGCCACGGCGCAAAGGCCGATCGCGACGATCCGGGATCCCCGCCCGCCCGGCAGACGGCGCCGCAGGCTCGGCTTCGACTCGCCCATGCGCGAGGCAGCGGTAATCAGGATCTTCTCCAGCTCCGGCAGCCCCGCTTCCCTTTCTCTGCGTCTCATGACGATCCCTTTCTCATGATTGGGTCCACTGACTGGCCGGCAACAGAGCTGAACGCAAGCGGCCGAGACCACGGCTGACCCGCTTGCGCACCACCTGCTGGGAGCAGCCCAGCTGGGTTGCGATCTCCTCGTAGTCGCGTTCCTCGAGGACGCGGGCGACGACCGCGTCGCGCAGGTCGTCTGGGAGGTAGGCCAGCAACTGCTCGATCGGCAGATCGAGGCTGGCGAGATCCTCGACTCGAGTCAGGGCGTCGTCGTCGAGCACCAGCGGCTCGCAATGCAGGCGGCGGCGGGCGTAGTCGACGACCACTCCGTGGCGGACGCTCGCGAGCAGCGTGTTACGAGCGATCGTCAGCAGCCACGGCACCCCGCTGGAGCCAGACGACGGCTCCGGCTTGAAGCGCCCAGCCGCTTCGAGCGCGCTGGCGAAGACCTCCGCGGCCAGGTCCGCAGCCAGCTCCGGGTCGCGGCAACGGGACATCAGGTAGCGGAACACAAGACGCTCGTGGCGCCGATAGAAGGCGGCGAACGCGAGCGGATCGCGCTCGGTTCGCGCCAGCAGCCCTGCGTCGGTGCAGTGTTCGAGAAGGTCCATATCTGGTCAATCCGCCAGCGCGAATCTTGTGACCGAATACTGCCCAACGTCTAGGGACGCTCAAACTCCTGCATCAGGCCCGCCACCGCGAAGCAGACGGCGCCGGAGAAGGTGCCCCAGTTGGCGATGCCGACGGCGAGCTCGTCGCCGGTTTCGGGGCGGACGAAGGCGGCGATTGCGGCGAGCATGAAGAGGGCCGAGCCGGCCTGGTTGACGACGACGATCCACCAGCCGAGGTCGGCGCGGCGGCCGCGCGGGCGGTCGCGGTGCATCTCGGTCAGGGCGAGGTGGCCGGAGACGAGGAAGAGCACGCACCCGATCACTTCCGGGGACCAGACCAGGCGGTGGATCTGCGCCGTGGTGAGGT
Source organism: Solirubrobacterales bacterium (assembly GCA_036277915.1). Classification (GTDB taxonomy): domain Bacteria; phylum Actinomycetota; class Thermoleophilia; order Solirubrobacterales; family 70-9; genus VAYN01. The sequence goes on along the minus strand of DASUMA010000001.1, from coordinate 10,059 downwards.
CGCCGATCAGCGCCGCCAGCAGGCTGATGCCGAAGTAGAGGGTGCCGACGAAGAGGGAGACGGCGCTCCACCAGTCGAGCCGCCCCGGCTCGTACGCCCACCAACGCCAGGGAGCGGCGCGGACGACGCCGTCCGTGCCGGCCTCGCGGGGCGCGTCGATCACCTGTAGGACCGAGGCGTAGCCGCCGGTGCTGAAGAAGACGCCGCCGAGGAGGAAGACGGCCGCGGGAAGCCGCGGCCCGCCGACGTCGCCCTGCGCGAGCAGCGCCCCGACCGCGAACAGCGTGCCGCCGACGATGAACGCGGTCGCCGCCACCGTGTTGATCAGCCGCAGCCGCCGCTCGGTCGGCGCGTCGGCCCGCGCGTGCGCGCTCTCGCCGGCGACGGCCAGCGCCCCGCGCTTGCGCAACGTACGCCGATCGATCGCGGCCATCGCGGCGCGAGGCTACTACTGCAGTTCGAACTCGGCCGGGTCCGGGCCGATGCGCTCGCCGGTCTCAAGCGGGGCGATTGCGGCGAGGTCGTCGGCGGAGAGCTCGAAGTCGAAGAGGGCGAAGTTCTCCCGCGCCCGCCCTGGGGTCACCGTCTTCGGGATCACGACGTTGCCGGTCTGCAGGTGCCAGCGGAGGATCACCTGGGCCGGGGTGCGGTCGAGGCGGTCGGCGATCGCGACGATCGCCTCCTCGCCCAGCAGGGCTCCCTGAGCGAGCGGGCTCCAGGCCTCGGTGGCGACGCCGTGTTCGGCGTGCCAGGCGCGCAGCTCGGCCTGTTGCAGACTCGGGTGCAGCTCGATCTGGTTCACGGTCGGCAGCTGCCCGGCCTCGGCCTTCAGCGCCTCCAGCTCCTCGACCCGGAAGTTGGAGACGCCGATCGAGCGGGTGCCGCCCTGCTCGCGGATCTGTTCGAAGGCGCGCCAGGTGTCGAGGTAGCGGGCCTCACCCGGCAGCGGCCAGTGGATCAGGTAGAGGTCGACCTGGTCAAGACCGAGCCGGCCGCGGCTTTTCTCGAAAGCCGCGAGGGCCGAGTCGAAGCCCTGGTGCGCGTTCCATAGCTTGGTGGTGACGAAGACCTCCTCGCGCGGCAGCCCGGCGGCGGCGAGCGCCGCTCCGACCCCGGCCTCGTTGCGGTAGGCCGCGGCGGTGTCGATGTGGCGGTAGCCGACCTCCAGCGCCATCTCGACGGCGGCCTGGGTCTCATCCGGCGGCACCTGGAAGACGCCAAAGCCAAGCTGTGGGATCTCGACTCCGTCGTGGAGCGAGAGGTTCGGAACCGGTGCCATCGCGCGGCAGCTAGCTGGTCGCGAGCCCGATGGCCAGCAACGGGAAGGCGCACATGACGCCGAGGTAAGCCCCCATCGCGGCGCCGGTGCCGAGACTGGCGGTACGCGAGCGGGCGCCGGAGATGACGCCGACGAGAAATATGAAGGCCGCGATACCGAGGCCGATCCAGAAAACGGGAGGCATGAAGGCGGGCAGATTACCGGAACGACCGGGGAGGAATCCGCCCTGCCGCATCAAACGCCATGACATGGATACCTCGGCCGGCACCAAGAACAGCAAGCTGATCCTCGCGGCGATGATCTTCGCCGTCTCGATGACCTTCATCGACCAGACGATCGTCGCGATCGCGATCCCCTCCCTACAGGAAGACCTCTCGCTCTCCACCACCGGGGCGCAGTGGATCATCAACGGGTACCTGCTCTCGCTCTCGGCGCTGTTCGCCTTCGGCGGCCGCCTCGCCGATATCGCCGGCCACCGCAAGATGGTCGTGCTCGGCGTGATCGTCTTCGCCACCGCCTCCGCCCTCTGCGGCGCCACCCCGACCGGCAGCCTCGACGAGCCCTGGCTGATCACCTTCCGCGTGATCCAGGGCGCCGGCGCGGCGATCATGTTCCCGGCGGCCCTGGCGATCGTCCTCAACGCCTTCCCGGTGCGCGAGCGCGGCCGCGCGATGGCGATCTTCTTCGGCATCGCCGGTGGCCTCACCGCGATCGGCCCGATCGCCGGCGGCTACCTGACCGAGTGGACCTGGCGGGCGATCTTCTGGGTCAACATCCCGGTCGCGCTGATCGCCCTCTTCCTCACCTGGAAATCGAAGCCGGCCAACCAGAAGACCCCGGGCCGACTCGACTACCGCGGCACCGTGCTCGTCTCCGGCGGCATGGGCCTGGCGGTTCTGGGACTGCAGCAGGCGGCCGTCTGGGGCTGGGGCAGCGCCATGACCTGGATCTGCATCGCCGCCGGCATCGCCCTGCTCGCCGCCTTCGTCGTCTACGAGCTGCGGGTCGAGAACCCGCTGCTGCGGCTGCGGATCTTCGAAGACCGCGCCTTCGCGGTGGACAACATCATCCTCTTCCTGCTGATGATCCCGTTCGTGCCGCTGTTCTTCTTCGCCAGCATGTACGCGCAGATCTCGCTCGGCGAAAGCGCTTCGGAAACCGGGCTCTACCTTCTGATCTTCTTCGCCGGCTTCGCCGTCGCCACGCAGCGCGGCGGGCGCGTGCTCGATAAAGCGGGGGCGCGATCGACCGTCGTCCTCGGCTGCGCGATCGCCGCCGTCGGCTTCTACCTCTGGGGCGAATCGCTGACCGAGCTCTCGGTCTCAGACCAGTGGTACTACATCGTCCTGGCCGGAATCGGGGTCGGGCTGGTCCTCTCCCCCGCCAACACCGACGCCCTCAACCGGGTCTCCAAAGAGCACTACGGGGAGGCGACCGGGATCACCCAGACGGTGCGCAACTTCGGCTCCAGCATCGGGCTCGCCGTACTCGGCTCGGTCCTGATCATCCAGAACCGGGCCAACATCGAGGACTCGCTCGGCGCCAAGGGGGTCTCCAAGGAGCAGGCGAACGAAGTCGCCGACTGCGTCAGCCAGGGCGCCAGCAGCTGCGAAAGCGTCGCCCAGAGCGCCGGCAGCAAGGCCGGCGAGCTCTTCTCCACCGTCCCCCACGACTTCGCCCTTGCCACCCAGACCGTCTTCTACGCCTTCGCCGGCGTGATGGCGCTGGCTTTCGTGATCGCACTGGCGAAAATGCCGGCCGGCAAAGTCGAGGAAACCCCAGAGGAGCCGCCCGCCCCTCCGGCGAGTTCTGTCTGACGCTGGTACGTTCATCCGGGTGATGGCCCGGCTGCGTCTCGTCCCAGCGGCGCTCGCGATCGTCCTCTTCACCCTCCCGGCCACGGCCGGGGCCGCTCCCGGCGGCGACGCGGCGCAGCGCCTGGCCGAGGCCTACGCGCCGGTCCTGATGCTGCGCGAACAGCAGGACCCGCCCTGCGAAACCAGCGCCGAGCAGTACGAGCCGACCAGCGTCGACACCGTCCTCGGCAACCCCACGGTGACCCTGCAGCGCTACGTCGAAGAGGAGGGGCCGCTGGCGAAGGAGGATGAGCAGGGGCTGCAGGACGTGAAGAAAGCGCCGACCGCCGCAGACATCGCCGGCCTCGCCGACGGCTACTACCTGAACCTGCGCGGCGAGGTGCTGGAGGACACCTGCGTCTACTCGCGTGACTTCCGCAAGCTGGAGAAGGACGGCAAAGCGCCGCCCCTCACCTACGCCCACATCGCCCACGAGTCCGGCCACTCCGGATTCGCCCTGCAGTACTGGTTCTTCTGGTACTTCAACCAGTTCAACGACCTGCACGAGGGCGACTGGGAGGGGATGCAGGTCACCTTCGAATCCGACACGCCCGAAGAAGCGCTCGAAAGCGGCGAAGAACCGAGCGAGATCATCGTCTTCCAGCACGCTGGCGGCGAGCGCGCAAGCTGGGACGACGCGAAGGTACAGAAGGAAGGCAAGCACCCGGTCGTCTATCCGGCGGCCGGCTCGCACGCAACCTTCTACGACTCCGCCGTCTACGTCCAGAACGGCCAGAACGGGTCCGGCGTCGGCTGCGACAACACCTCCGAACCGCTGCGGGAGCTGCGGCCCCGTCCGGTGCTGATGCCCGAACAGCCGCCGCTCACCGGCGAATTTCAGTGGCTCAGCTACGAAGGCCGCTGGGGCGAACGCGAACAGGGCTACAACAACGGCCCGACCGGGCCGCAGACGAAGACGGTCTGGAGCGAACCGTTCACCTGGATGGGCGAACAGCGCTCGACCAGCCCGCGCCTGCCCGGCGGCTCGCTCGTCGGCAGCCAGGTCGTCGGCGCCTTCTGCGGCGCCGTCGCCTCCGTCTCCGACCTGATCAACCTCGACGCGAAGTCGCGGCCGGCGGCGATCGCGACGATCGCCGGCATCCTCATCCTCATCGCCCTCTTCGTCGGGCTCACCCGCTGGGGCCCGGTCGACCTCGAGCGGCTGCGGGCGAAGCGCAGCTTCGGGCAGCTGGTCCGCACTGCGCGCCAGCTCTACGGCCGCCACTGGCTGCCGCTGGCCGCGATCGGGCTGACCGCGTTCCCGATCGTCGGCGGCGCCAACCTGCTCGCCGGCCTGCTCTCAAACAACAAGGGCGTTGACGACGCCGCCGGGCGCGGTGGCTTCAACCTCGCCCTCGGCGACCTGGTCGAAGGCTTCGCACGGCCGGCGGCAATGGCGGTCGTCGCCTCGGTCGTCGTCCTCTTCGTGCGGCTCCTGGTCGACGCGAAGGAGCCGGGCTTCCGCAGCGCCTGGGCTGGGATGCGTCACTGCTTCTGGCGCGTCGTCGGCGGCCAGATGCTGTTCGTCCTCGCCACCGTCGGGCTCGCGATCACGATCATCGGGATCCCGGTCGCCGCCTACAAGTACGTCGCCTGGAGCTTCGTCAAGCAGGAGATCGTGTTCGAGGACCGCGGCATCCGCGAGGCCTTCCACGCCAGCTCCGACCTGGTCCGCGGCCGCTGGTGGCACACCGTCCGCGTCGCCGGCTTCCTCCTCCTGGTCTCGCTCGTAGTCGGCCCGGTCCTCACCTTCGCGCTGATCTTCACCGCCCTGCCGCTGATCTGGATCAACCTGATCGGCTCACTGATCTTCGCCCTGCTGATCCCCTACGTGGCGCTGGGAGAGACGCTGCTCTACTTCGACCTGGAGGCCCGGGCGGAGACCGAGCCGGTGAAGCCGCGCACTGCGCGCTGGCAGTGGTGGCGGCCGCGCGCCACCTCGCCGGCGCCCGAGGCGGCCCCCGGCGTCGCCCCGAGCGGTTAGGTTTGGCGGCGTGAAACTGCTCGCTTTCAGCGACCTGCACCGCGATCTCGGGCAGGCGGAGAAGCTGGTCGAGATGTCTGCCGACGCCGACGTCGTGATCGGCGCCGGCGACTTCGCCTCCGTGCACGAGGGCCTGGAGGAAACGATCGACGCGCTGGCGGCGATCGAGGTCCCGACCGTGCTCGTTCCCGGCAACAATGAGACGGCGGATGCGCTGCGAGCCGCGGCGACCCAATCCTGGCCGGCAGCGACGGTTCTGCACGGCGAGGGGACGGCGATCGACGGGGTCGAGTTCTTCGGCCTCGGTGCCGGTGTGCCCACCACCCCCTGGGAATGGAGCTTCGACCTGACCGACGACGAGGCGGCGGCGCTGCTCGCGTCCTGTCCGGAGGGTGCGGCGCTGATCCTCCACTCGCCGCCCCACGGCCACTGCGACTCCGGCGGCGACGGCACCCACTTCGGCAGCCCGGCGCTGCTGGCGGCGATCGAAGCGAAGCGGCCGCGGCTGGCCGTCTGCGGCCACATCCACGAGTCCTGGGGATGCGAGAGCGAGGTCGGCGGCACGCCGGTCCGCAACCTCGGCCCGACCGGCACCTGGATCGAGCTCTAGCCGCAGATGGGCAACGGCGGCCCCAAACGCGCCGGAGCCGTCCTCGCGACCCTGATCCTCGTCGCCGGGGTCGCCAACCTCAACCTCTCGGTCGCCAATGTCGCCCTGCCGGACATCGGCCAGGACTTCGACGCCGGCCAGACCGCGGTCGACCTGATCGCGGTCGGCTACTCGCTCGGGCTCGCCGCCTCGGTCCTCTACCTCGGCGCGGTCGGCGACCGCTACGGCCGCAAGGGCATGCTGCTTCTGGGCATGACGCTCTCGATCCCGGCCTCGATCCTCGCCGCCTTCGCGCCCTCTGCCACGGTCCTCTTCATCGCCCGCGTCTTCGGCGGCGTCGCCGCCGGCATGGCCTACCCGACGACCCTGGCGCTGATCACGGCGCTGTGGTCGGGGCCGCAGCGGACCAAAGCGATCGCGCTCTGGTCGGCGCTCGGCGGCGGCATGTCGGCACTCGGCCCGCTGATCGCCGGCGCGCTGCTCGAAGGGTTCGACTGGTGGTCGGTCTTCATCATCAGCGCGCCGCTGGCGGCGATCGCCCTGTTCTTCGCCTGGCGTCTGATCCCGGCCCATGTGAACGAGACGACCGAGCGGGTCGACCACCTCGGCGGCATCCTCTCGATCGGCTTGGTTGGGGCGCTGGTGCTCTCGATCAACCTCGCGCCCGAACCCGGCAAGGGCACGACCGCGATCGTGCTCGGCATCGTCGCCGTGGCGATGGCCGGCGCCTTCGTCCTGCGCCAGCGCCGCGTCGCCAACCCGCTCTATGACCTCCACGTCGCCGCCCGGCGCACCTTCTGGGTCGCAGCGCTGGCCGGGATCATCGTCTTCGGCTCGCTGATGGGGGCGATGTTCATCGGCCAGCAGTTCGTCCAGAACGTGCTCGAGTACACGACCCTGCAGGCCGGCCTGGCGATCCTGCCCGGGGCGATCGGGATGATCATCGTCGCTCCCCGCTCCGCCCGCCTGGTCGAGTCGCACGGATCCCGCTTCACGCTCTTGGTCGGGTTCGTCTTCTGCCTGCTCGCCTTCCTCGAGATGTTCCTGTTCTGGGACGAGGGCGTCGACTACTGGGTGGTCGGCCTCGGCTACCTGATGATCGGGCTCGGAGTCGGTTTCGCCGGCACCCCCGCCTCGCGCTCGCTGACCGGATCGGTGCCGGTGAAGCGGGCGGGCATGGCCTCGGGCACCGCCGACCTGCAGCGCGACCTCGGCGGCGCGATCCTGCAGTCGATCTTCGGTGCCCTGCTGACCGCCGGCTACGCGGCCAGCTTCAGCGAACAGATCGCCGCCTCACCGCAGGCCGAAAACGTCAGCGAGAAGGTCCAGAACGAGCTCACCAAGTCCTTCTCCAGCGCCGCCAACACCGCCCAGCAGTACCCCGAATACGCGCCGCAGATCGTCGCCGCCGCCCGCAGCTCCTTCCTCGACGGCGGCGACTGGACCTACGCGGCGGGGATGATCGCCGTCGCTCTCGGCATCGCCGTCGTCTTCTTCCTCTTCCCCCGGCACGGCGAGGAAAAGGCGCTGCTCGAGCGTTTCCATGCCGAAGACACCGCCCCGGGATAATTCGGCGATGGCATACCGCCTGCTCCCGGCCTCTGAGGCGTTCTGGCGGCCGTCGAACCAGATGAAGGTCGAGAACACCGACCTCGCCCGTCAGCTCGAGGTGACCGAGTTCGGGACGCGGCTCTGGCGCCTGGCGCCCGGGCAAGCCTCGACCCGGCACCGCCACCAGCGCGAGCAGGAGCTCTACCTGCTGCTCGAGGGCCGCGGCCGGGTCCGGGTCGACGATGAGGTGCTGACCCTGGAGCCAATGGACACGCTTGCGGTCGATCCGCGCTCGCTGCGCCAGCTCTTCAACGACACCGATGCGGACCAGCTCTGGCTCGTCGTCGGCGCCCCGCAGGAAGCGGCGAACACGCTGGAGATGAGCGAGGAGCGGCTGGCGGACCTCTACCCCGACGGGCCGAAAGCGCTGCCGCCGGAGCTGGAGGGCGGGTAGGCATCGCCACCGAGGCGTACGCCCAGCCGGCTGCCGGTGTCGCCTACGAGAGCGGCGCCGGGCGCTGGCTGCTGGCGGTCGCCGTGCTCGGCTCGGGGATGGCCTTCCTCGACGGCACCGTCGTCAACGTCGCCCTGCCGGACATCGGCCGTGACTTCGACGCCAGCACCAGCGCTCTGCAGTGGATCCTCAACGGGTACCTGCTGACCCTCGCCTCGCTGATCCTGCTCGGCGGCTCGCTCGGCGACCGCTACGGGCGGCGGCGGGTCTTCGTGCTCGGGGTCGCGCTGTTCACCCTGGCCTCGCTGCTCTGCGCGATAGCTCCGAGCGTTGAGCTGCTGATCGGCGCCCGGCTGCTGCAGGGGATCGGCGGTGCGCTCCTCACCCCGGGCAGCCTGGCCCTGATCGAGGCCAGCTTCCGCCCCACCGACCGCGCCCGCGCGATCGGCGCTTGGTCCGGACTCGGCGGCGTCGCCACCGCTTTCGGGCCGCTGCTCGGCGGCTACCTGATCGAGGCCGTCTCCTGGCGCGCGATCTTCCTCATCAACCTGCCGCTGGGACTCTTCGTCGGCTGGGCGGCAGGGCGCCACGTGCCGGAGTCGAGCGACCCGATGGCCGCGGGCGGGAAGGTCGACCTGCAGGGCGCGGCGCTGGCAGCGCTCGGGCTTGCGGGAACCACCTACGCGCTGATCGAGGCCCCCGGCCAGGGCGCCTCGGCGGCGATCCTCGTCACCGGCCTCGGCGGCCTGCTCGCCCTCGCTGCCTTCTTCGTCCACGAGCGCCGCACCGCCAACCCGATGCTGCCGCTGGAGATCTTCCGCTCGCGCCAGTTCAGCGCCGCCAACGCGGTCACCTTCGTCGTCTACGCCGCTCTCGGCGGCGTCTTCTTCCTGCTCGTCGCCTTCCTCCAGATCTCCCTCGGCTACAGCCCGATCGCCGCCGGCTCCGCCTCCCTCCCGGTGACCTTCCTGATGCTCCTGTTCTCGGCCCGGGCCGGGATGCTGGCGCAGCGCATCGGCCCGCGGCTCCCACTCACCATCGGCCCGATCGTGATCGCCCTCGGCCTGCTCTGGCTGAGCCAGGTCGAGCCAGGCGACAGCTACGTCTCGGCGATCCTGCCGCCGATCGTCGTCTTCGGCCTCGGCCTCACCCTGGTCGTCGCCCCGGTCACCGCCACCGTCCTCGCCGCCGCCGACAGCCGCCACTCCGGCATCGCCTCCGGCGTTAACAACGCCGTCGCCCGCGTCGCCGGCCTCCTCGCCGTCGCCGTCCTCCCGGTGATCGCCGGCCTCACCGGCGACAGCTTCTACGACCCCGAGAAGATGACCGACGGCTTCCAGATGGCAATGATGGCCTGCGCCGCCCTCTCAGCCGCCGGCGGCCTCCTCGCCTGGCTCACGATCGAACCCAACGTCCTCCACACCGAACCCGAGCCCGGCGGCGACACCCCCGACCGCCTAGCCGAGGACCACACCTGCGCCATCAACGGCCCACCCCTCCGCCCCGGCCGCGAGGCCGACTGCACCGCAGAGCCCGCCGAAACCACCGCCACGACCTAGCCCTACTCATCGAGTGATGCATTACCGACCCCATAGGGGCGGAAAAGCATCACTCGATCGCTAAAGCGCCAGCGAGACTGGCTCCTCCAGCAGCGTCCTGATCCGCGCCAGGAACTCGGCGCCCTCGGCGCCGTAGAGGATGCGGTGGTCGCAGGCCAAGGTGACGTTCATCAGGTGGGCGGGGACGATCTGGCCGTCCCGCACTGCGGGGCGCTCCTTGATCGCGCCTACGGCCAGGATCCCCGCCTGGGGGGCGTTGATCACCGCAGAGAAGTCATCGATCCCGAACATGCCGAGGTTGGAGACGGTGAAGGTGCCGCCAGAGAGCTCCGGTGGGGTGATCTTCTGGTCGCGGACTTTGGAAGCGAGGGCTCTGGTGTCGGTTGAGATCTGCCGCAGGCCCTTCTTGTCGGCATCGAAGACCGTGGGCACGACCAGTGCTTCGTGGGCGGCTACGGCGACTCCCACGTTGACCCGTGAGTAGAGCTCGAACTTGCCGTCCCTGTAGGCGCCGTTTGCTTTCGGGAACTCCCGCAGCGCGATCGCACATGCCTTCACCACCATGTCGTTGAAGGAGGGGACGACATCTCCCTCTCTAGATGAGGATTTGATCGCAGACCTTGCGGCCACGGCCTCACTCATGTCGATCTCCGCCGAGAGGTAGAAGTGAGGAGCGGTCGCCTTGGACTCCGCCATCCGTCTCGCAACTACCTGCTGCAGCTTCGAGAGCTCCTGGACTTCGGTCTGCCCCTTCGCCGTCTCCCCC